>NZ_PQFZ01000005.1:53833-405539 GCF_002917105.1 Allobosea psychrotolerans | reverse complement strand
TCGATCATGGAGCGGATGGAGAACGAAGGCATCGTCGGCCCCGCCAACCACGCCGGCAAGCGCGAGATCCTGGTCGAAACCGGCAGGGCTCGCGAAGACGACGACGCTTAAGCCCGAGCGGCGCGGGGCTGCAGCGCCTGAGGCGAGGCAGGGCAGGCGAGGCATGGGCTGATATCAACAGCGCATGCCTGGTACTCAAAATCCGAATGTCTGCCCCTGAACGAGGTGGAGCCGGTTCGGTTCACCAATGCCGCCAGAACGGTCGCGGCGATCTTGTGCGAAATCGTCCGGCTGATAAATCCTGGCCTCGGATTTCAAACGAATCTGTCGGCGAGTTGGAATGGCTGGCGACGCCGCCGGTCCTGTTCTGATAATTTGCTTCGCGCTAGAAGGTAGACTGGTGGTCGTTTTCTATGCTCGCCTCTCCAGCGGAGTCGCGACGCCGTTTTGGATTTGAGATGTCATGCGAGCTAATTTAATGCGATGGCGTCAGTTTTTTGATAGGGATATATTTTATTTAATACTGTGTGATTTTGTAATTTCGCTCGGGTTGAGGTGGTTTTCGCCATCAAATATCGGGTCTATAATAATTTATTCAGTTTTTGTTTCAGTTATTACGATAGTTATTTTGGCATTTGAGAGATTTTCGGTTTATAATTGTAGCTCATTTAAGGTGAGCGTATATGTGATCAATATTATTATTTTAATGATATCGATTTACTGTAAATTTATTTATCTTACAAATTCTCTGCAAACTGATAGTTATGGTACATACTCTAATAGATCTATATTTTACATATCTCTGTGTTTACTTATATCGTACGGGTTATTTGTAAAAAGATTGAAGTATTTATTTTTGAGAAAGTGAGAAATATTTTTCGCGTCGCGATTGTCGATATTCGACGGTTCTCCCGATATGGGCACGAAATATGGCCAATAGCGTGTTTGACGCGCTCGGTCTCGGGGCGGCGATAGACGGCGCAATTGACAGTGTGACTGGTGATAAAATTCCCAGTTGAGCCCCCGAAGACGAGGATTGAACGCTGGCGTTGCGGCCTCAGATGGCCCCGAAAACGCTGCGACAGCAGGCGCGTGACCGCAGGCCGTTCATCCCCCACTCTCCCACAGACAAGCGCGGGGAACCCTCTCCTTACAGGCTACCGGATTCACACATTGTGTTTGGAGGCTTTGAGGTGAGGCTGGATGAGATTTAGGCCTCGTTTCATGGCCTGGAACTCGAGCCAGCCTTCGAGCATGACGATGGGCCCGGGTTTGCCGTAGTAGCCTGTCCATCCTCCAAGACGGGCGCAGACCCACGCGGCATAGGCCAGCGAGCCTTTTGGGTGGGGATTTTTCTGCCGCGCGGTCTTGCCTTCGAGCCTTGCGTAACAAGCTTCGAGCAAGGCGGCGTCGCCGGGCATGAACGCATCGGTCAATGGCCGCAGCGGTCCCGGTCCGCCGTCGCGGGCATTACGGTGACAGTGCACTTTATTCGGCTTTGCTTTTAGGCCCTCTTTTCGCAGCCTTGAGGTCCCTTCCTGTCAACGTGGCTATGTGCTCCAGAAACGCCTCGCTGCCGATGGGCCGTCCGATGCTTTCAGCCCTGCGCAGTCGTTCAAACGCTGCCGCGTCCTCATCTGCCCAATCGAACAAGCCTTCCCGCGATGGCAGCCTGTCGCGGATTGGCGTAAGATCGGTGACCCCGTCCGGTTCGCCGGTCATATGCGCCCGTGCGCTGGACCAGCGCCAGTCTTGCGCGTGCGCAACCAGCCCGGCGCGCACCGGGTTAAGACCGACATAGCGCACCGCCGACAGCAAATGGTGCTCGTCCATCGCCACAGCGCCAAATCGCCCCTGCCAGAAATGCCCGGTCTTCTTCTGTCGCGCATGGATCACCCCGGCATAGATGCGATGCACCTTTGACAGGGCTCGGCGCAGGCCGTCTGCATCGGCTGGCGTCAGGATAAGATGAACGTGGTTTGGCATCAGACACCAGCTCCAGACGGCGACATCGGCGGAACGGCAGTGCTGCACGAGCAAGTTCCGGTAAAGCTCATAATCGCCGTCGCCGAAAAACACCTGGGCGCGACCATTGCCGCGCTGAGTGACATGATGCGGAAGTCCAGGGACGACAACACGAGCGAGACGAGCCATCGGCGCAGCTTGGCCAACGGCGTCGGCGGCGTCAAAGAAGTGCACTGTCACCGTAACCCCGGATATCGATGATGACCGAACGACGCGGATTTGGACGAGGCGGCTCTGCTTGCCGCCTCGTCCCCGGACGTCAGCCTCGGACGAAGGTTAGGATATCCTTGTTCACGAGATCCGCGTGGGTGGTCGCCATGCCGTGCGGCAGCTTGTTGTAGATATTCAGCGTCGCTCTCTTGAGCAGCTTGGCAGATAGCGGAGCGCTGTCGCCGATCGGGACGACCTGATCGTCATCGCCGTGCATCACGAGAGTCGGCGCCTCGATCATCTTGAGGTCCTCGGTGAAATCGGTTTCGGAAAAGGCCTTGATGCCGTCATGGTGAGCCTTGGCTGCGCCCATCATGCCCTGGCGCCACCAGTTCTGGATGAGGCTGGGATCCGCCTCGACCCCGGCGCGGTTGAAGCCATAGAACGGCCCCGCCGCGAGATCGGAGTAGAACTTGCTGCGATTGGCGGCGAGGCTCTTCCGAAAGCCATCGAAAACCTCGATAGGCAGGCCGCCTGGGTTCCGGTCGGTCTTGACCATGATCGGCGGAACCGCGCCGATCAGGACGAGTTTTGCGGTGCGTTTCCGGCCGTGGCGCGCGACATAGCGCGTGGCCTCGCCCCCTCCGGTGGAGTGGCCGATATGGACGGCGTTGCGCAGGTCGAGATGCTCGACGACAGCCGCGACGTCGGCGGCGTAATGGTCCATGTCGTGGCCCTCGCCGACCTGACTGGAACGGCCATGTCCGCGTCGATCGTGAGCGACGACGCGGAAGCCCTGAGCCAGGAAAAAGAGCATCTGAGCGTCCCAATCATCCGAACTGAGCGGCCAGCCATGATGAAAGATCAGCGGTTGGGCCGATTTCGGGCCCCAATCCTTGTAGAAAATCTCGACGCCGTCCCGGGTCGTCACATAGTTCATGCGTTGGTTCCTTCTGCTGTTCTGGGAGGAAACGATGGCGGGTTGTGCGACGGACTGGAGCGGGAGCGTCCCAACCGCTGCCATTCCGGCGCCGCCGCACAGGAGATCTCGCCGACTGAGGTCGGCCGAGTTGGATAATGCTTTGTTCGACATCGGCGCCTCCGGGGCGCGACTAGGGGTTGCGATCGAAACCTTCGGATGATGCCTTGATCGCGCATCTCCTGAGGTGCCGACTCCGAGGGGCAGCGATATTTCGGTGGCTCCTCGAAGTTGATCGATCTTGCCTGCGTCGTGATTGCGATCAATGCGCTCGGTGTCCGCTTATTCTATGCTGAAGTATATATCGTATCTACTTCGGTATATTTTGATTCCAGCGAAGGGAGCCCCAATCTCGGATCATTCAAATGGAGGTCCGCATGGAAAAACTTGCGAATAAGGTCGCCGTGATCACCGGCGGCAACAGCGGTATCGGCTTCGCCACGGCGCGCATCTTCGTGGCCGAGGGCGCGAAGGTCCTGATCGTCGGTCGACGCGAGGACGCGGTCGAAGACGCCGTCGTGGCGCTGGGGCCAAGGGCGACCGGCCTTGTCGGCGACGTTGCCGATCTCACCACGCATGAACGTGTCGCCGCGCTCGTGGCGGAACGGTTCGGCAAGGCCGATATCTATATGGCGAATGCAGCCGGCATCCGGATTCAACCCAGCCTTGTCGTGACGCCAGGCGATTATGACGGGCAGTTTCTCGCCAATGCGCGCGGCACGTTCTTCGGCGTGCAGAAGATTGCCCCGGTGCTGCGCGATGGCGGCGCCATCCTGCTGACCAGTTCGATCGCAAGTCGCAAGGTGCTGGATGGCCATGCCGTCTATGCCGGCAGCAAGGCTGCGATCGAGGCGTTCGCCCGGAACTGGGCGCTGGAGTTCAAGGATCGGCGTATCCGCGTGAACGTGCTCAGCCCCGGTCCGACCGACACGCCGATCATCGGAAAGCTCGGCGTCGCCGCGCAAGCGCTGTCGCAGGTCGAGGAGCAGGCCGCGCAGGCGATCCCGTTCGGCCGGATGGGCCGGGCCGAAGAACTGGCTCAGGCCGCTCTCTTCCTCTGCTCGGCCGAAAGCGAATTCGTAACCGGCGTTAATCTCGCCGTCGACGGCGGTATCACGCTGACCTGATCCAGGGATAAGCCGGAGCGTTTCGCGGATCGGAGCGGCGACAGGATCGCCGCATCCCCTGAAGCATTTCGAGCGAAGTGGATACCGGTTCGCGTGAAGGAAATGCGATAAATCAAGGGCCTAGAGCATTTCCGTGATTCGGACGGACGCGGATGTGGTCTAGGCGGCGCTCGTTTCGCGCATTCTGACCGGCAGAGCCTCCCACGCCCGGATGAGTTCGCCAATGGTGGTGACTTCCATCTTTCGCATCAGGTTGCCCCTATGCAGCTTGACGGTCACTTCGCTGATGCCGAGGTCGAAGGCGATCTGCTTGTTGAGGCGCCCTCGCGTCACCTCAGACATGATTTCACGCTCCCGGGGCGTCAGCGTCTGCAAGCGCTCGACATAGCTCTTGATCTTCGCAGCTTCCGCCCTTCGTGCCGTGTCCAGCCCGATCGCCGCGTTGACAGCGTCCAGCAGCGTCTGGTCCCGAACCGGCTTCGTCAGGAAGTCCACGGCGCCGGCCTTCATGGCCTGGACGGTCATGGGGATGTCGCCATGCGCGGTCAGAAAGATGATCGGCTTGGGATTTCCGCTCGTCGTCAGATGCCGCTGGAGGTCGAGCCCGCTGGAGCCAGGCATCCGGACATCGAGGATCAGGCATCCCGGCTTGTCCAGTTCGCTGGTCTCGAGCAGTGCCTTTGTCGAACTGAACAAGACCGTCTCGAAGCCTGCCGACAGCATCAGCTCGGACAGTGCTTCTCGAACCGAGGCGTCGTCATCGACGATAATGACGAGGGGGTGCCTCGCCTCGGCCTGGCTTTCTGCCGGGAGTGGCATCGATCTCCGCGCGAGTGAGCGATCAATGATCATGTTCACCTTCCACATCTCTTAGGGACGCAAGGCTCTTGCAATCGCGGTGAGCAGGGCTTGGCCGTCGAAGGGCTTGCAGAAGAAGCTCTCCACGGCGCGCGCCCTGATCTGGTCGGCGAACTCATGTCGCCCGGTGATGAGAAAGACCGGCAGGTCCGGGCGCGCCCTTTTCACGAGGTCGCGCAGCTCGAAGCCGTCCAGCCCCGGCATGCCGATATCCGTGATGAGAAGATCGAGCCCGGCGAGGCCGGCCCTGGTTAACGCGACCGCAGAGGGAAAGCTGCGAACCACATAGCCGGCCGATTCGAGCAGATCCTCGAGCGATTCGAGCAATCTCGGATCGTCATCGACGACAGCCACGATATGTTTATGCTTGCTCAAGCTCAGATTCCTCCCATCCGGCGCGAGTGCCGGATCGGGATTTCCAACCGCTCCGCAATGCGCACCAGGTCGGCGAGCGATGACGCCGCCAATTTTTGCATGACGTTTCTTCTATGGATCTGAAGGGTGACTTCGCTGATGCCGAGCTCGGCGGCGGCTTGCTTGTTGAGGAGCCCGCTGACCACGAGCGGCAGGACCTCGCGCTCACGCGGCGACAGCTCCCGATAGCGTTGCCGCAGGAGCGCGAGTTCGGCACGCCTGGCCCTGGTTTCCCGGTCCTGCGCGATCGCTGCGCGGATCGCCCCCAGAAGCGCCGTGTCGCTGAACGGCTTGGTCAGAAAATCGACGGCACCATGCTTGATGGCGCGCACGGAAGAGGGAATGTCACCGTGCCCGGTGATGAACACGATCGGCGGATGGTCTCCCTCCGCGATCTGCCGTTGCAGATCGAGTCCGTTGATATCGGGAAGCTCGACATCAAGGATGAGGCAGGCCGGAAGATCGGGCTTGTCCGAGCCGATGTAGTGGCCTGCGGATCGGAACAGGGCTGATCGGACCCCGTTTGCGGCCAGCAGCTCGCCCAGCGCTTCCCGGAGGGCTTCGTCGTCGTCGACGACGAACACGATGGTGTCGTCAGCGGTCATGATCCGCTTTCGTTTCGACAGGCAGGGTGAAGACGAACGTCGCTCCACTGGGCTGGTTGTTCTCGGCCCACAGACGCCCGCCATGGGATTCGATGATGGTGCGCGATATCGCCAGCCCCATGCCCATTCCATTGGACTTGGTCGAGAAGAACGGCTCGAAGACCTTGTCGGGAACGTCGATCCCCACTCCCGTATCCCGGACTTCCGTCCGGAGAAGATCACCCGTGCGTGCGCACCGGATGTGAAGCGCCCGGTGCTGCGTCGGCTCCATCGCCTCCAGGCCGTTGCGGATCAGGTTGACGAGAACCTGCTGGATCTGGATTCGGTCCAGCGCCAGTGGGGGCAGTCCTGCCTCGATATCGATCTCGATGCGAATGCGGCGCCGGCTCGCCTCTTCCAGCATCAGATCGCGGGCCTCGTGGAGGATGGCGTCGAGCCGGCAGAGGCTTCGCGCTTCGACAGTCTGCCTGAACAAGGCGCGGACCCGGCCGACCACGGCGGCCGCCGAGTTTGCGTCGCGGATGATGCGCTCGACGGTCTTCTGTGCCCGCTCCAGATTGGGCGGGTCCAATGTGAGCCAGCGTTGGCAGGCATGGGAGTTGGCGACCACGGCGGCGAGGGGCTGGTTGACCTCATGGGCGATCGAGGCGGAGAGCTCTGCAAGGCTCGCCGCCTGCGCCGCGCGCGCCAGGCGCTCCTGTGTCAGTGTCAGCGCTTCCTGCGCGCGCACTTGATCTTCGATCTCGAAGCTGATGCCGTTCCACTGAACGATCTCGCCCTCGCCATTGCGCATCGCCGCGGTTCGGGTTTCGACCCAGCGAAACACGCCGTCCGCCCGCCGAAGGCGGTGCTTCATCGCATAGGGTGAGCCCGTCGCCAGCGAGAGGCCATATTTCTCTTTGACGTCCGGGAGGTCGTCGGGATGGATGATCGCTTCCAAGGTGCCGGCGAGGCGTGTCCTTCCGTCCTCATCCTTGTCCCCGAGCCCGAAGCCGAGAAATTCCCGCAGCTTTTCGCTCCGATAGATCGGCTCCCCGTTGGGCGCTGCGCAGTAGATCAGGGCGGGCAGGGTCTCGACCAGCTGGCGCAGCGAACGCTCGCTCTCCCGGAGCGCCTCCTCCCCCCTCAGCTGATCGTCGATGTCGTGGGATAGTCCATGCCATTGGATGATGCTGCCGTCCTCGTCGCGCAGCGGCTCCGCGCGCCCATCCATCCAACGGTAGACGCCATCATGGCGGCGCAGCCGGTAGCGCATCGAAAAGGGCAGGCCGGTGAGCAGGCAATGCTTCAGCTCGGCCCATAAACGAACAGCGTCGTCCGGATGGATGGCGGCATTCAGGGCCGCCGCATATCGCTCCGTCCGGGATGTCTCGAGGTCGCTTTCGTCGAGACCCAGGAAATCGATGAATCGGCGATTGAAGAAATTTGGCTCGCCGGCAGGCGTCAAACGCCAGATGTGGCTCGGCACCAGATCGACGAGGCGTGTCAGCTCCTGTTTGCGGAGATGCAACTCCGTCTGCGTGACGATCAGATCGTGGATGTCGACAGAAACGCCGTACCAGCGGACGATCTTGCCGGTTTCATCGCGCAAGGCTTCCGCACGTGTTTCGGTCCAGCGATACGCGCCATCGGCCCGACGCTGAAGATATTTGATGTTATAGGGCGCTCCCGTCGCAACGGATTTGGCGAATGTCTGCTCCGCCAGATCCAGAAAATTGGGATGGATCATCTTCTTCAACGACAGAGATCCGTCGGGCGCCATAATGGTCTCTCGTGTCGCGCCGGTCACCTCCATGATCCGCTTGTTGAGATAGGCGGGATGCCCTTTCTCGGTCATGCTCCAGATCATCGCCGGGACCGTGTCGATCAATTGCTCCAGATGCTGCTCCCTGGCCCGGAGTGCAGCTTCAGTCTTCTTGTAGACGTCGATGTCGATCGAGGTGCCGAACCAGCCCGTGATGCGACCTTCATCATCGCGGGTCGGCCGCGCCGATATGCGGTGCCAGACATAGTGTCCGGTGGCCCGCAGCATCCGGTATTCGATGTTCCACGGCTCGCCGGTCTTCAGGCAATGACGCAGCGTGGAGGCGGCCTTGTCGACATCGTCGGGATGGACGCCGCGCATCCAGCCGGCTTCGCCGCCGTCGATGAATTCGCGATCGCCGAGGCGACGATTGAGATCCTCCAAGGCCATGTCGATCGCGACCTGGGCGGCCGGTGTGACATAGGTGAACTTGCCCATCGCGTCGAAAGCCCAGGCCTTTCCGTGCAGGCTTTCGATCACCTTGGCCGCCTTGACCGCCGCCACGGTCGCTCCAAGGGATTCCGCGACGGTCCAGCGATCGCATGGTCTGGAAACCATCGCGTCGACATCGACGCTCACGCCATAGCCCGGCTCGGCGCGTAGTTCGGTCCAGCGGTAGCTGCCGTCAGGCTCACGCTGCCGATAGCTGGTCACCTGCGGCACGCCCGTCCAGAATGCGTAGGCTGCCGCCTGTGCGATCGCAGGCCGGTCATCTGGATGAACCGCGCCGTCGAGCGCCCTGTCCGCGTAGCCTCCGAGCCCGTCCGGCTGCCTGGCCGCTCGCCGATGCAGCGCAGCAAGCCGGCTGCCTCGACGAAGCGGATCAGGCACCAGAAGCAGGCCGATACAGCCGGCCACCGCGACGAGGGCTCCGAGCGAAAGCGCCTCGTCCCGTATCGTGCCCGGATACAGCATGGCAGCAAGGACCGTCCCGGCAAGGGCGATCAGCAGCCCGCCCCAGAGCGACAACAGCCAGTATCCGCGAGCGTAGAGGAAGAGAGCGCCAATCGGCGCCAGGATGCCGAAAGGCGATCCGGCCGACCAGCACGCCGCGAGGCCGATGGCCAGCGTGACCAACATCAGGGCCGGCGGCGTTCGATGAAGCGCTGCTATCATGATCGGCTGCTCCTGTCGGAGACGGAATGCCTCGAAACCGTCAGAGCTTCATCCAGCGCCGGTCCTCGAAGACCCGACTGGCAAACTCGCTGGAACTTAGCGCCGGAACGCTGCAGCCGCACTTATGGAAATCCATGACTTGCAAGCAGACCGGCTGGCCGGCGCCGGTCGCCGCCAGAGCTGCTGCAACAGGACCCGATGCTCTAGGCGGGCAGGGCCAGCGCAAGAGCGCTTGCGTCGCAGCGGTCATGGATCAGGTCGATCAACTCGTTCATCGCGGAAACACCCGTGGCGAGGCTCGCGACACGGAACTGCAGCTCGACCTCGATCGCCGTCGCGTCGATGGTCTTCAAGGCAACAGCTGGCGGCGGATCCTTGACGATCCGGGTACTGGCGTCCAGCACGGAGCGCATGGCGCCCTCGATGATGCGCGGCCGCTGCCCGGCCGCAAAGCGCAGGCTCAAGGTGAGCAGATGCGACTCGTCGGGGCGGCTCAGGCTGGTCAGGCTCTGCTTCGCCAGCAGACTGTTCGGCAGCACGACGATGTTGTTCAACCCGGTCAGCAGGTTGGTGGAGCGCCAATTGGTTTCGGTGACACGCCCCGCGGTGCCGTCGCTCAACTGCACCCAATCACCGATCGAATAAGCTTTGCCCAGCGTCAGGGCGATGCCCGAAAAGACGTCGCCGAGCGTGTTCTGCAGCGCCAGGCCCAAGATCAACGCGACGACGCCCGAGGTCGTCACCAAGGTGGCGACCGGCAGGCCGAAGACGAAACCCATCACCGACAGCGCTACGCCGAGATAGATGGCGGCAACGGCCATGTCCAGGATCAGATGCGCTTCCCGCGGCTTGCGATTGAGCCTGACATAGATGTGGAGGAGGCCGATGATCGTCCAGGCGAGATGGGTCCACCAGAGGATCCTGGCCGATTTGGAGAGCATCGCGGCCAAGCCCTCCGCATAGGGCTCATCGGGCTGATGCGGAGCAATGCCTCCCAAGTAGAGCACGAGGCTCATGCCTGCGAAGAACAGGATCTGGACGATCAGGCGGCCTGTGGGACGGTTGCAGCCCTGAAGGTGCCATATGACGATACCGGCAAGTCCCAGGATATTGATCAGAACGACAGGGAGGATGTGATCATCGCCGAGCATGCGGGAAATCTCCGTGACGATTATGCATCCCGAAGAAGGGCTGCGCCGGATCGGTCCAGATCTGTCCACCTACTTCTTGAGTGGAAAGGTCAGTTCCTGCTGGGCGGTATCGACAACGAAGACGGCGAGCAGTTTTGCCGGATGCGTCTTGCTGGCGTTCTCACTGACGCCGTGGCGATCGCCCGGGAATTCCGAAAAGCTCTCGCCGGCCTTGTAGACCGTAACCGGACCCTCATTGACCTGGCTGCGGATCGCTCCTTGGAGAACGGTCGCATAGATGAAGGCGGATGTGGGGTGGGTATGGCCCTCCGAGAAGCCAGCTGGGGCATACTCGACGAGAACGCCCCTGATGCTCTTGCCCGGCACGTTCGGCAGCGCGTGGTCATAGACCAGCGTGACCTTCGCACCCTCGCCACCACCGGGCGTGTCGTGCGCAAGGGCCGAAGCCGAGAGGAGAGCCGTCAACGCAACGGCGCACGCCAATGATCTGGCCATGTCTATTGTCCTTTCATGATCGGGGCGGATGAGCCGTTTCGCAGAGCGCTCGTCCGGGAGCCTTATGTCCGGGGAGCGGTCGCGAACCAGCGATCGAAATCGATGCGACCGATGCGGGGGGTATTGTCGGAGACGAGCGAGCCGGCCTCCAGCTTGGTCCCGAAATACCGGGCATCCGGGTCGGCGACGACAATGCGCGGATCTCCGATGGCCTTGAGATAGCGCGCGACGAAATCGCAAAGGCGCGCGCGTTCGGGACCGGAGATTTCGATGATGCCGTTGACCGGCGCGGCCAGGGCGGCCTCCGCCACGAAATCGGCGACATCGTCTGAGGCGATCGGCTGCAGATTGCCCGTCGACAGATGGGTCGTGTCGCCGACCGTTCCAGCTTGGGCGATGCCGCCGAGGAATTCCATGAACTGCGTCGACCGCACGATCGTATAGGGAATGCCGGCCTCGCGGATGATCGCTTCCTGCGCCAGCTTCGCGCGCAGATAGCCGCTATCCGGCAGCCGATCGGTTCCGACGATCGAGAGCGCAACATGGTGCTTGACCCCGGCCTTCTTCTCCGCTGCCGTCAGGTTCTGGCCCGAGATCTGGAAGAATTCGAGCACGGCCTTGTCCTCGAAGGACGGCGAGTTGGCGAGGTCGATCACCACCTCGGTCTTCTCGAGCGCCTCCGCCAGGCCTGCGCCGGTGATCGTGTTGACGCCGGTATTGGGGGCGGCGGCGATGACGTCATGCCCCTGTCGGCGCAGGCGCTCCGCGGTCTTGGAACCGATCAGGCCGGTCCCGCCGATAATCACGATTTTCATCTGCTGTCTCCTTTCGCAGCATCCAAGCGGCGCGCCGTTCACCAAATCCGTGGGCGAACGGCGCTGCCGGTGCGGAAAACCAGGGGTCAGTAGTCCCAGAAAGCCGGGACCCAGCGGAAGGTGTCGCCCTCGGCGGCCACCCGGCCGACGGACGGGAACGGCAGATGGGTCGCCACGAGCTGTTCGCCGGTCCCCGCGAGCTCGGTCAAGAGACGGATCCGGACGCGTGCTGCTTCCTCGGGATCGTGCTCGAAGCCGTTGTGCCAGTCGGGGTGATCGAACCCGACGGTGAAGACGGCGTCGCCAGCGAAGGTCAGCCGGTCGCTGCCGGACGCCAGGCGGACCACGCTGTGGCCGGGCGTGTGGCCACCGGTTCGGCGGACGATCACGCCCGGCGCCACCTCATGCTCCTCCTCGAACAGCCGCAAATGGCTGCGATACTCCTGCGCGAACCGTTTAGCGGTTGCCCTGAGCGCGTCGGGGAAGCCCTCTGGCATGTTGACCTGGGTGAAGTCTGGCGCTTCCCAGAACTTGACCTCGGCGGCGGCGACATGGATCCGCAGGTCCGGACGCAGCCGGTCTTTCACACCCTCGACGAGCAGCCCGCCGACATGATCCATATGCATGTGGGTCAGCACGACATCCGTGACGGACGCCAGATCGATGCCGGCGGCGGCAAGCCGCTTGACCAGTTGTCCCGCCCTCGGCAGGTTCAGATTGGGATCCAGCCCCAGTCCGGCATCGACGAGAATGGTCTGATCGCCGCTGTGCACGACGACGACGTTGAGCGACCAGTCGAAAGCGTCCTGCGGCAGGAACATCTCGTTCAGCCAGCTCGCCCGCTCGGTCGCGTCGACATTATGTCCCAACATCTTGGTTGGAAGCGGCAGCACGCCATCGCTGATGACCAGCACGTCGATTTCGCCGACCTTCACCGCATAGCGCGAGGGAACGAGCTCCTCCGGCCCCGTCCTGCCGGGGCGTGAGCTAATGTCCAGGCTCATGATTGTCTCCTCTTGACCGCCGTTCTGCACGGCACCGAGACGCTATTGGGAGGCGTCCTGCCGGTCGATTGGGTCAAGGAATAGGGCGAACCATACCATGTTATAGGTTCAGGCCGTCAGGCTGGCTTCCTGATCAAAGACGCGCTGCCCCAATACGTGGAGATTTGCCGTCTGGGGTTGGCAAGAATGCGGACGAGGCAAGAACGGCCTTTTCAATACTGCACGCCGAGAGTGCATCTCCTAGACATTGGTTTAAATCCACTAGACCGTTGTTTGATTCCGCTGGACACAGAATCCGAGCCTATTGGCCGATGCCGCTGCCACTGACGGAAGTGGCCGATACGGCTGAATTGCAGGATCAGCAGGAGGCTCTCGTGGGACAGCCACAAACGATGAAGACCTTTAATACCTCATCCGACGAAGGGCCGGGGCCCGACGACCTGGTTCCGTCGCGCTACGCAGTGCGCGTCGGCGACATCGATGTACTCGTGATCAGCGACGGCGTTCTGGAGCCGCCGGCCGAGTCGATGGCGACCAATGCCGACCCGGCGACCCGGAACGCCTGGCTCGACCGTTCATTCCTGGCGCATGATACATTCGATTGGGCACTGAATGCGGTCGTGGTGCGCAGCGGAAACCAGACCATTCTCATCGACAGCGGGATTGGTGGCGAAGTTCCGGACTTCACGCGGGCCGGGCTGTTCGGCCATCGACTGGCGGCCGCAGGCGTCGATCTGGCTTCCGTGACCGACGTGGTGCTGACGCACATGCACTTCGACCATATCGGAGGGCTGCTCGTCGAAGGGGTTAAGGAGCAGTTGCATCCGGACCTGCGGATCCATGTGTCCGCCGCGGAGGCCCGGTTCTGGGAAGCGCCTGATTTCTCCCGCACCGGCATGCCGCCGGCGCTTGCTGAAATCGCCAGAAATGCGTCGAAGCGCTTCTTGAAAATCTATCATGCCAAGCTGCGCACCTTCGAGCAGGAACAGCAGGTTGCGCCGGGGGTGGTCGTCACGCGCACCGGCGGCCACACTCCGGGGCACAGCGTGGTCCGCATCGCGTCCGGCAGCGACAGGCTAATGTTCGGCGGCGACGCCATATTCCCGGTCTCGTTCGACCATCCCGAGTGGCACAACGGTTTCGAACACGACCCGGAGGAGGCGACCCGCGTTCGGCTGCGCCTGATGCAGGAACTGGCGACGACCGGCTCCTGGCTGATATCCACGCATATGCCATTCCCATCCGTCGGCCGCGTGGCGGCGGAAGGCGAGCTCTTTCGCTGGGTGCCCGCCTGGTGGGACTACTAATCGGCCGGTCGGGGCGGGGCCAGGCTGGAGGCCGGCAGCGCCAGAGCGCCGAAGATCTCAACTGAACCCTGCCAAGTGCCGGGATTGCACGCGCTGCGCATCCTGACGTGGAGCCGGCCAATCACAGCGTCACATCGCTGGGAACGGACGGTTCCACCTCACGTAAAACGGATCTGAGGGATGCAGGCCAATCTCAGGCGTGCTGCCCGACGGCGTGGAATGCAGGTGCACAGGGACTGTCCGGTTTCGGGCAACCTCCCAATGTCCACTCCCGGCGCACCATGTTCAGTCGCTCACGCGGCAAGGCGGGTTCCGCGACGTCCTGATTCAATAGATGCTGCGTGGATCCAGCGCGTCGCGCAGACCATCTCCCAGGATATTCACCGCGAGCACGGTCGCAGAGAGGAAAGCTGCCGGGATCAGCACGATGTAGAACTTCAGCTGCCAGAGCGTCCTGCCCTCCGCCATGATGTTTCCCCAGGACGGCGTGATCGGCGGTGTGCCGGCGCCGATGAAGGACAAGACGGCCTCGGTCACCATGGCCGCCGCGCAGATATAGGTCGCCTGGACGATCAGGGGCGACAGGGAATTCGGCAGGATGTGGCGGATGATGATTCTCGGCGTGCTTGCCCCGGCTGAGATCGCGGCCTCGACATAGGGCTGTTCGCGCAAGGAAAGAACCGTCGAGCGCACAAGGCGGGTCACGCGCGGTATCTCGACGACGGTCAGGGCGACGATCACGTTGAGGACCGAACCCTTGGTCAAGGCCATGAGGGCGATCGCCAGGAGCATGGAAGGGATCGACATCAGGCCGTCCATGATCCGCATGACGACGACGTCGATCCGCTTGATGAAGCCCGCGATCAAACCCAGGAAGAGGCCGCCGATCGAGGAGAATACCGCGACGGAAAACCCGACCAGCAGCGAGATGCGGGCGCCGTACAGGACGCGCGAGTAGAGATCGCGCCCGAGCATGTCGGTGCCGAAGAGGAACTGGGCCGAGGGCTCCCGCAGCCGGCGTGCCAGCGACGTCGCGGTCGGGTCTATCGTGCCGAGCAGGGGAGCGCATATCGCGATCGCGACCATGACGATGAGCACGGTCGCGCCGGTCGGGATCGTCGGATGGCGCCGCATCTGGGTGAGGGCCGCCGAAAGCCGCGAGCCCTCCGGCTGCAACGCCGCGGCTCCGGCATGACATGTGGGTGAGCTCAATAGCGGATCCTCGGATCGACAAGCGAGTAGATGAGGTCCACGGCCAGGTTGACGAGCACGTAGACGAAGGAGAACACCAGCACGAGCCCCTGGATGACCGGGTAGTCACGGCGCAGGATGGCATCGACCGTCAGCCGCCCCATCCCGGGGATCGTGAAGACGGTTTCGGTGACCACCGTGCCGCCGATCAGGGCGGCGAAGCCGATGCCGATGACGGTGATGACCGGGACGGCGCCGTTCTTGAGCGCGTGGAGGAAGAGGACCTTGCGCGGTCCCAGCCCCTTGGCGCGGGCCGTCCGCACATAGTCCTGCTGCAGCACCTCGAGCATGGACGCCCGTGTGATCCGCGCGATCAGGACGATGTAGACGAAGCCGAGCGTGATCGCGGGCAGGATCAGCCGCTGCAGCCAGGGCCAGACCCCTTCGGAGAGCGGGGTGTAGCCCTGTGGAGGCAGCCATTGCAGCTTCAGGGCGAAGACCCAGGCAAGGATGTATCCGACCACGAACAGGGGGACCGAGAAGCCGACGACGGAGACGCTCATGATCGCGCGGTCGATCCAGCTGCCGCTTTTCCAGGCCGCGACCACTCCGAGCGGAATCGCCGTGCAGATGGACAAAAGAAGCGTCAGCAGCATGACCGAGACCGTTGGTCCCACCCGCTCCGCCATGAGTTTCGTCACGGGTTGGCCGGTGAAGACGGAATTGCCCAGATCGAAATGGACGAGCTGCCACAGCCAGGTACCGAACTGCACGAGGAACGGCTGGTCCAGGCCAAGGCTCTGCCTGATCCGCTCGACATCCGCCGCGGAAGCCTGGTCTCCCGCGATCATCGTTGCGGGATCGCCGGGCGCCAGGAACAGCAGCGAGAACACCGTCAGCGCGACGACCAGCATGACCGGTATCGTCGCGAGGATGCGCTTCAGGATATAAGCGAGCATGGAGCCAGCCTCCTCACAATGCAGGGACGGCCGGATCAGCCGCGGCGGATGTTCCAGAACACCGTGGCGGTCGGCACCCGATCGACGAGGTCTTTCTTGAGCGCGGTCTGGCGGTAGACGGCGCCGAGCGGAATGGCCGGCAATTCGTCCATCGCGACAACCTGCATGTCCTGCGCGATGCGCTTGCGGTCGTGGACGGATGAGGCGTTGAGCCAGGCGTCGCGGAGCTCTTCCAGCTTCGGAATGGTGGGCCAGCCGAACCACGCATTGCGCCCATTGCCGCGCAGCATGATGTTGGTGCCGGGATCGACGAACCAACTCCCGGGGAACAGCCAGCAGCTCAGCGACCAGCCGCCCTTGTCGACCGGCTCTTCGGAGCGGCGGCGCTGGGCGACGGAGGCATTGTCGAGGAGCGCGATGTCCAGGTTCAGCCCGAGCCTGCCAAGCATGTCCGCCGCGACCTGGGCCAGCGGCGTGGTGGAAGCGGGGCTGTCGGCTGCGCCAAGCAGACGGACGCGCTCGTTGGCATAGCCCGCCTCCTTCAGAAGTTGCCGGGCCTTTTCGATACTGCGCGGACCCTTCAGCGCCTCGAGGCCGGCATCGCTGGCCAGCGCCGTGCCGGGCGGGAAGAAGCCGCTGCCGGTGGCGAAGTTCTGCGGGTTGGTCCCGGCAACGGACATGCAGAATTCGGCCTGGTCTATGGCGGGGAGAAGCGCCTGGCGGATCTTCTTGTTGTTGAACGGGGCATGGAGCGCATTGATCCGCATCATCGCCATCGAAGGAATGTCCTCGAGGCGCGGGAGATCGATATCCTTGAAGCCGGCGAGCAGCTCGACCGTTTCGGAGGTCGGGCCGCCGATCCAGTCGACATCGCCCGTCTGGAGGGCCGCGGCGGCCGTCGCGGCGTCGGGAATGCGGCGCCATTCGACACGCTCGAAATGCACCATCTTCGGACCGGCGGTGAGGCCGCGCGCCGTATTGGGCGTTGGCCGGTAGCCCTGGAACTTCTCGAACACGGCGAGATTGCCGAGCTGGAACTCATCCGCCTTGAACTTGAACGGGCCGGAGCCGGTCCGGTCGGTGATCTGCGTCTTGACGTCGGTCTGCGCGACCCGTTCGGGCATGATGAGGGGCACGGGAGCGCTGAGCTGCCCCAGCACCGCGGGCAGGATCGGAAATGGCCGCTTCAGGCGGAAGCGCAGCGTCCGGTCGTCGACCGCGACGAGTTCGTCCGTCAGTGCGAACAGCGTCGCGCCCATGGGGGCCACCTGCGACCAGCGCTTCAGGCTGGCGACGCAATCGCGGGCGCGGATCGGCACGCCGTCATGGAAGGTGATGCCGGCGCGAAGCGTGATCGTGCAACTGCGACCGTCGTCGCCCCAGAGCAGGCCCTCGGCAAGCTGTGGCTGCGGCTGGAAACTGGCATCCAGCCCGAACAGCGTATCGTAGATCATGTAGCCATAGTCGCGGGTGATATCGACCGTCGACCACATCGGGTCGAAGATCGTGAGGTCCGTGTAAGGTACGAACCGAAGCACCTTTTGCCGGGATTGCTGCGAAAGTGCCGGAGCGCTGATGCCGGCCAGTGCTGCGGCGGCGCCGGCCTTCATGAAACGACGTCGATCCATGCTGGTCCCCTGTTGGTTTGCGCGGCCCAAGGGGGCAACGCGGATTGGTCGAATGCGTCAGAGCGCGTCGCCGCGTGCGGCCTCGACCAGCTCGATGGCCTGCGAGAGGCCGTGCGCAATGCGATTGGCGCGCTGGCGCAACTGCACCCGCGCCATTCTGGCGGCATCGGCGTCGAGGCGATCGAGCGTCAGTGCCGCCGCCAGCCCCGGCAGGATGCGGCTGGCTCGGCCGAGGTCGAACTCGAAGGCGCTGCGCGCGTGATAGAGAACCGGATTGAGGTGGCGCCCGAGCCGCAGCAGGAGCCGGTCGTCGGCTGCGGTCGGCGTCCAGCCGGCGAGCGCATCGGCCAGTCTCTCGGCGAGGCCGGTCAGGCGCGCGATGTCGGCAAGCCCGGGGGCGGCCTCGCGATAGGCACGCAGGCCTGCGAGCACGTCGCCCGCCATGGCTTGGGGGCTGAAGGGCAGGGCCGGCGCGTCGATCAACCCCGCGACCAGGTTGCGATAGATCAGCGTGTCGATGGCCAGGACATCGGCATCCATATGCTCGATCGTGTCCTGATCGGTGTGCCACCACCAGGCCAGCCCGCTGCCGTGGAGATGTTCGGGACTGGCGGCCGGGAGAAAGGCGCTGACCTGAGCCGAAGCGAGCCCGATCCCGCTGAAGCTCTGGTCCGAGTTCCGCGCCGAGCGCCGCGGATCGACATAAGGATCGAGGCGCTTGACCGAGCGGTCGACGAACTCTTCTTCCTCTTGCGTCTGCTTGCCGACCGTTCCGTCAAGAACCTGCCGCACGTAACCGGCCAGTTCGGCCGTGGTGTTTCGCAGGGCCTTGGTCGTGCCGCCGCGGCTGCCGACGATGTCGACATTGAGATAGGCGATGGCGTCGCGGTAGAGCGAGTCGCGAAATGCGTCGGCATACCAGGACGAGCCGGCATACCCGCCCTGTTCATGGCCCGTCCAGAAGGCGAACTTGATGCCGTAACGGGGCTGGGGCTGCTGCTTCAGCAGCCGCGCCAGCTCGATCAGCAATGCGACGCCGGCCGTGTTGTCGGTCGCCCCGTCGCCCCATGTGCAGTAATGCGCCCCGAGCAGGACATAGCCCGGCTCGCGCCCTTCGATCTCGCCGAGGGGTTGTCGGGCGGCACGCCATTCCGTGCGGATGTCGCTGGCCATGGTGACCTGCGAACCGCTTGCGATGGCCTGCTCCAGAACGGCCGAGGCATCGCGCGAGACCTGAACGGCGGGCACGCTTGGCAGCAGGGCCAGATCGGCAGGGCCTGTCGGCGCCCCCCAAAGCGGCGACGCCTGGACGTAATGGCGCTGCGGGCCATGCGAGATCGCGATGACACCCAGTGCGCCGGCGCGCTGCGCGCTGATGCAGGCGTCGTAGCGCGGCAGGCCGTCGATCACCAGAAAGGCGCCCTGCAGGTCGCCCGGCGCCAGAGAACGGGTGACGCGACCCGTCAGATTGTCGGCGGGAGCGGTAAAGGCGGAGCCGTTGGCCGGAAGCACGCTGTCGCCGAGCGTCAGAGACGCTTTGACGGGCCAGCTGACAAAGGCCTCGAGCTCGAGGACCTGATTGGCAACGCCGGCGGAGGTCAGCCGCTCGCAGATGAGGCTGCAGGCGGTCGCGGCGCTGTCCGATCCCGGCAGTTTCCGGCCGAGCGCGGACAGGGTGGCCACCGTCTCCTGCAACCTCTGCGTGGAGATGCCGGCAGCTTTCGGGTCGGTGATCATCGCGCGCGTCTTCTGGCCCTCGGCCGTCATGATGGTGGAGTTTGCGGAGCCATGGCCGGGCAATCGCTCCGGCCATCGCTGGTCATCGAGCGACAGAGACATTCCAGTAGCGCGGCTTCTGGCCGGCCCAGGATTGGAATCCGGTGACGCTTTTCCGGAAGGCCACCGTGGTGGCGCGCGTGCCCCACACGACGAGCGGCGCTTCCTCCATCTGCAGGCGATGCAGCTCATCGTAGAGCGCCTGCTTGTCCTGGTTCTCGTCGGCAAGGACGAGCTTCTTCAGGAGTTCCTTCGAGGTCGGGCTGTCCCAGACCTTGTCGGCCTGGCGCCCCTTGTCGCCGGTGAAGCGCTCGATGATGAAGAGCGGATCGAGGTAGGGCGTGAGGTTCCAGACCATCATCTGGTAGCGCCCGCTGTAAAAGCGCTCGAACTGCGTCGCGAATTCCAGGATCTCGACATCGACGTTGAGGCCGACGGCCTGCAGCATCGACTGGAGGTAGATCGCGGTATCGCCCATGACAGGCGATGCCTTGCTGGTGATCAGAACAATGCGCTCGCCCTTGTAGCCCGAGGCCTTGATCAGGGCGCGCGCCTTGTCGGGATCGTATTCGGCGCCGCTGCGCTGGACCTTGCCGTAGTATTTGCTCGTCAGCGGGATCAGCGACGCAGAGGCGATGCTGTCATCGTCCAGCACCGCCTTGGCGAGGCTCGACCGATCGATCGCATGGCTGATCGCCTGGCGGATCCGCGGATCGGCCAGCATCGGATCGCGGGACTGCAGCGGGATCGTGTAGATGCCGGCGACCGGTGTGGTTACGACCGTGACGTTCCTGTCGCTGGCCAGGTCCTTGATCGAAGCCGCGTCGACATCGGTCCAAAGATCGAGCTGGCCTTGCAGGATGCCGAGCTTCGCAACCTGCGCGTCCGGAATGAGAGTGATCCGAACCTTCTCGAGCTTGGCTTCCTTGGCGCCGGAAAGGCCGTCCGCAGGTTCCGTCCGCGATTTATAGTCGGCGAACTTCGTGAGCTCGATGAACTGGCCCTTGCGCCACTCGGTCATCCTGAAGGGGCCGGTACCGATCGCCGTCGCCCAGTTGCCGTTGGCATCGACTGCATCGGGATGAGCGATGCCGGTGGAATCGCAATCCGCGCGGGCCATGGCGCTCAGGAAGGAGCCGCTGGGCTCGGCGAGCTGGAATTCCACCCGGTGGTCGTCGAGCGCCTTGACGGACTCGATCTTCGTCGCGTTCGTCCCGTTGAAGGCGCCGCGGCAGGGCCACGCGGATTTGGGATCGAGGAAGCGCTCCCAGGTCCAGACGACTTCCTTCGCGGTCAAAGGCGCGCCGTTGTGAAACGTGATGCCGTCGCGGAGCGTGAAGACATAGGTCCTGCCGTCGGCGGAGGTGTCGATTTTTTCGGCCAGCATCGGGGCCACGCTTCCGTCGGCCCGCCAGGCGACCAGGCCCTCATAGATGTTCTGGAGGACACTTCCCGTTGCCGTGTCGGGACTGCGCCCCGGCATGACGCCCCGGATGTCCGATGTGAGCATCGTCCGAAGCGTCTGGGATGAGGCAGGACCTCCGGTTGCCGCGAATGCGGTCAATCCGAGGACGAGGGCTGCGAGGGCACGCATCTCAATCTCCGATCATGTCAGGGTGCCGGCACGACGGCGGTCGCGCGGAAATGCTGTGCCAGCCAGCTGCAGAGGACGGGTTTGGCTCCCTGCTCCCCAGCCAGCTCGACAAGGCGCCGGATCAAGGGCAGGCGCGCGGCGCGGCCGACGCCGATATCGGCACGTGGATGGAAGGTGAGGCAGGCATAGCCATCGACCGCGAGCAAAGCCGTGAGCTCCTCGCGGATGAGTTCTTCGGCACGGTCCTGCGTGACGCGCCGGCGGAAATGCGTAGCGTCCGTCAGGCCTTCCGAAACGGGCAACTCGACCATGCGCTCGCCGCCATGAACGCCCAATCCATAGGGGCTGTCATCGTCGAGGAAGCTCGAATCGTAGAGATAGCCGAGGCTTTGTAGGATCGGGATCGTGTCGGGGGACAGGGTGCCGGTCGGAGAGCGGAAACCGCGCGGCGGCGATCCGCTCAGGCGAAGCAGGGTCTCATGGGCCTGGCCGATGGCGGCTGCTTCCGCCGCGCGACCCAGCGCCGCGTGGTCCTCGAACGCGCGTCCATGACTGGCGATCTCGTGGCCGTCCCGCAGGCAGCGTTCGACCAGGTGAGGCAGCCTTTCCGCCTCCATCGCCGGCCAGAAGAAGGTCGCGGGAAGCCCGTCGTCGCGCAAGGCATCGAGTAGACGGGCAAGGCCGATGCGATAGGTGTAGCGGCCATGGGCATCGCGGCCGAACAGTTCGGCCTCCGGAATGCCTGCAGCTTCCGGGCCGATACCGTGCACATTCACGGTGATCAGCAGAGAACCGGTCATGCCCGTGGCTCCTTCCAGCGGGACGGCTCGCTCAGGCAATATTCCGCAAGGTCGCGGCAGGTCATGAAGCGGGTGCCAGGCGTCGCTTTGGCATGGGCCAGGAAGCGGTCGACCGCTCCCGCCCGCGCCGGCGTGCCTGATCCGCCACCCGCCCGGGGATGCACCGTGAGGTGAACGTAACCGTCGCGGTGGAGCGCGGCGTCGAACTCCTGCACGAAGTTGCGCTCGACCTCCGCAGCCGAAGCCCCGCCCGTGAAATACATCGGGAAATCGTCGAGCGAGACAGTGTTGTTCGGCAGGATCATGAAGCCATCCTCCAGCAGATAGGGGATGTCCTCGTCCTTCTCGCTCGCGTCGTAGATATAGCCGAGGCGTCGCAGCGTCGGCAGGGTCAGCCGGCTCTTGCGTCCGGACGGCGAGCACCAGCCGACCGGTTCCTGGCCGAAGCCGGCGAGGATCCGATGGGTCTTTTCGAGCAGCTCCGGCTCCCTGTCACCAAGGTCGAAGCCTTCGTGCTGGTAGCCATGGGCTGCAATCTCGTGCCCCGCTCGCTGGATCGCGAAGAATGGCTCCGGCCAATGCTCGGCGTCGTAGCCGCAGCAGAAGAAGGTCGCCTTCACGCCATGCCGGTCGAGCATCTCCAGATAGCGGTGGATGCCGCGCCGGAGCGCGTAACGGCCGCGGCTGTGAATTCCGAGCGCGTTTTGCCCACGGCCGGCTTCGACGGCGGGGCCGTCGACATGGATCGTGACGCAGACGACCGCTCCGGCCTTGCCGGGCCAGCGGACCCGGCCGGCTCGGTCTTCTGCATCCTGGGCCAGTGCATCTTGGGCCATCGGCTCTTCGTTCCCTGCGATCTCGATGGCGCGGCCCGTGCCGGGTGAGCGCTGCCAAAGCTCGATTTCGAGGGAGCTTGCGTCGGACTCGTGTCGATGTCAAATTATTGAACCATTGGTTCATCTAGCGAACCAATCGGCGTTGTGCTAGGAGCGAACTTCACGAGAGGGTGGCCCCGTCGGTTCGGGGCTGAACAGAAGAAGAGCGCCCAAGATGAGAGCGTCCCCGCCAAAAGAGATCGAGAAGTACCGGGTCGATGCGGTCGATGCCGCGCTCGGCGTTCTTCAGCTCATTGCGGAGGCGCCAGACCTGGGTCTTTCCGAGATCACGCGCCGTTCAGGGCAGAGCAAAGCCAGGGTGTACCGACTTCTGTGCAGTCTCGAGGCCAGTAATTTCATCAGCTCGACAGCCGAAAAGCGAACATATCGGCTGGGTTTGGCCGCATTGGCGATCGGGAATGCGGCTGAGCGACAAATCGACATCGCGCGGATAGCAGGCCCCATTATCGCGAAGCTCGGAAGCAGCACCGGCGAGACGGTCCAGCTGCGCGTTCGCGATGGCCGAAACAGCCTTTGCGTGGCGGGCTGGGAACCGGAAAGGGCGGTGAAGGTGCTGGCGGGCATTGGCGGCAGCCGGCCGATGCATGCCGGTTCCGGTGTGGTTCTTCTGGCCTTTCAGGATGAAGCCTTTCGAGAAACGCTTCTCAGCGAGCCGCTGAAGGCGTTCACGGAGCGGACCTGCGTCGACCCTGATCGGCTTCGGCAGGTGCTCGCGAATGTTCGCAGCCAAGGTTTCTATGTCAGCCATGGCGAGGTGAGCCCCGACCTGATTTCGATTTCCGCGCCAGTGATGGGCCCGGACGGCAAGATCATCGCGACGATCCACATCGGAGCGCCCACGGGGCGGGTGAGCGAGAGCCTTCTTCCCACTCTTGTCGAGACTGTTCGCAGTGCGGCCCGGGAACTCTCGGCGCTGCTCGCGGCATCAAGAAACCCCGGCTGAGGAGTAGGCTTGCCCTTCCATGCAGACGTCAAAGACGAGGATGCCATCACCATGGCTTTAGCAACGCAAACCGAAGGCGACCTGGAACCGGTGCTTGTCGATAAAGTATCTGCGGCCGGCATGATGACCGGGCTGAAAGCACTGGCCCAGTGGTCCAAAGTGGCGGGAACCGCGGGGGAAGCCTCCAGCTTCGCCTGGCTCGAGGAGCGGCTCGATCAGCTTGGGCTGAAAACCGAGCTCATGGCTCACGACGCGTATATCAGCATTCCCGGCCCTGCTCGGCTCGTCGTCGGGGGGCGATCCGTGACGGCGATCACGCATTCGATGTCGCTTTCCTCGCCGGCCGGTGGTCTGACGGGGGCGCTCGTCGATCTTGGCGAGGGCGCTCGCACAGCCTTCGCCGAACGAGACCTCCGCGGCCGAATCGCCCTGGTCAATGGAATCGCAAGTCCCGGCATAGCCCTGCTGGCCTCGCAGGCGGGCGCAGCGGGCGTGGTGCAGATCAGCCCTCACCACTTGCTGCACGAGATGTGCATCTCGCCGATCTGGGGCAATCCGTCTGTCGATACGCGCTCGGCCCTGCCGAACGTCGTCGTCCTGACGATCAGCAATGCGGAGGGCGAAGCCCTGCGGAACGCGCTGAAGGCTGGCGCGGTCGAGGTCACGCTTCATGCGGACGTGGATACCGGCTGGCGCAAGACGCCGCTTCTCGTCGGCGATCTGCCGCTTGCCGACGATCCGCAAGGGCCTTTCATCCTGCTCTCATGCCATGTTGACACCTGGTTCAACGGGGTCATGGACAACGGCTCCGCCAATATCGCGATGCTCGAGGTCTTGCGACTGTGCCTGGAGCAGCGGAAGGCGTGGCGCCGGGGCATTCGCATCTGCTTCTGGTCCGGGCATTCGCAGGGGCGCTATTCCGGATCGGCCTGGTACGCGGACCATCACTGGGCGGAACTCGACGCGCGCTGCGCCGCGCATGTGAATCTCGACAGCCCCGGCGCGATCGGCGCGAACGATCTGACCCGGACCGGCTCGGCCGGCGGACTTTTTGGAATCGCCGCGGCTGCGATCGCGGAGGAGACCGGGCAGGAACTGGCCGGGCGCCGCAAGGCGCGCTCGGCCGACGACTCCTTCCCGGGGATCGGTATTCCCTCGGTCTTCGGCAGTCTCAGCCTGCAAGAGCCGAGCGCTCTCAAGATGCGCAATGATCTCGGGTGGTGGTGGCATACCGAGCACGACCTGCTCGACAAGATCGATCCTGCCTTGCTGGTTCGCGACGCGCGGATCGTGCTGCGCGTCGTGCTGGAACTTCTGACGCGAGAGCGGTTGCCGATCGATTACGCCAATCAGCTCGGCGATCTCGCCGGTGAATTGGCCAGGCTCGAGGATCAATTGAACGGCGCGCCGCGTCTTGGTCAGGCGCTCGGCAAGGCCAAGACCCTCGCACTCGCCCTTTCCGCGTTCGACGGAATGGCGCTCGATGCGTCGACGCATGATCGCGCGGTCATGAAGCTGAGCCGCATCCTCGTGCCGCTTGACTACACCAGAGGGGATCGCTTCGTTCACGATCCCGCGCTCTCGCTACCGTCGTGGCCGATCCTCGATCCGATCCGGCGGCTGGTCTCCAGTGCAGCCGGCGACGCGGCCCGGTTTGCGGAGGTGGATGCGGTGCGTGCGCTCAACCGGCTGACCCACAGCCTCACCGCAGCATCGAGCCTCCTGGCGGCGGCATCCCTGGCCAAGCCGTCGAACGCGGCGGCCTCGCACTCCTCCACCGACTTGGCAGGAGCCTGACAGGATGGGTACGGCGGCTTCAAGCGGAGAGCCCAGGCTGCTCCGGGACGTTCTGGTCACCATGCGGGACGGCATTCGCCTCGCCACCGACGTCTATCTGCCTGCGGGACGAGACGGGCCTTTTCACGCGATCCTGGAGCGCACGCCATATGGAAAGCATCTGGCGTCTCGCTCCGAGCTGACGGTCGGCAGCGATCGGCCGATGAGCCGGAGCGAGGTTGCGAAGGCGTTTTGCGAGGCCGGCTATGCCGTGGTCTTCCAGGATTGCCGTGGCCGTTACGGCTCCCAGGGCGAGTTCACCAAATACCTCTCCGAGGCGCCTGACGGCTACGACACCATCCACTGGATCTCCGAACAGGAGTGGTGTTCCGGCAAGGTCGGCACGATGGGCCTGTCCTATGCCGCCCACACGCAACTGGCGGCGGCCTGCCTGGCTCCGCCGGCGCTCTGCGCGATGATCCTGGATAGCGGCGGTTTTTCGAATGCCTATCGCTGCGGGATTCGGCAGGGCGGGGCCTTCGAGCTGAAGCAGGCAACCTGGGCGTATAATCGCGCGAGCGAAGGGCGCGCCTGTGCGGATGATCCCAACCTGCGCGCCGCTCTGGATGCCGAAAACATCATCGATTGGTTCGGGCGCATGCCGTGGAGCCGCGGCAATTCCCCGATCCGGTGGGAGCCTGAATACGAGAGCTACCTGCTGGAGCAATGGCAGAACGGGTCGTTCAGCGACTATTGGAAGGCGCTCGGCATCTATGCCGCCGGCTCTTACGACCAGATCCCGGACATCCCCATCCTGCTGATGTCGAGCTGGTACGATGTCTATGTTCCGACGACTTTCGAGAATTTCGCTGGCCTGAGCCGGGGGCAGTATCGGCCCGAACTCGTGATGGGCCCTTGGACGCATGGCAACCGCACGCATCGGGTCTTCGGCGACGTCGATTTCGGCCCGGCAGCTCCTTTCGACGGCAATCTCGCCGAGAATTGGCTGCGCTTCCGGATCGACTGGTTCGATCGCCGGCTCAAGCAGGCAGGGCCGACCGGGGAAAACCCTCCCGTGCGCCTGTTTGTAATGGGGGGCGGATCCGGCGTCCGGACTCCCGCGGGACAGCTCGACCATGGCGGGCGTTGGATGGAGGCCGAGAGCTGGCCGCCGCCACAGACTCGCGAGACCGCCTTCCACCTGCGCCCGGACGGCATCTTGTCGGTCGATGGGCCAGCCGCGACGGCACAGGCGATCACCTATGATTTCGATCCGCGCGATCCCGTTCCGACGATCGGCGGGGCGCTGACGAGCGGCCAGCCGGTCTTCGAAGGCGGCGCCTTCGATCAGCGCGAGGACAAGCGCTTCCTCGGATGCAGGACGCCGGGCCTGCCGCTTTCGGCGAGGCCGGACGTTCTGATGTTCGAAACCGAGCCTTTGCCGCGGGACGTCACTTTCGTTGGGCCGGTCTCGGTCCATCTGTGGGCCTCATCCGATGCGCCGGATACGGATTTCACGGCCAAGCTCATCGATGTTCATCCCCCCAGCGCGGATTATCCGACCGGTTTCGCGATGAACCTTAGCGATGGCATCTTCCGCTGCCGCTATCGCAAGTCCTGGGAAGAGCCGGAGCCGATCCGTAATGGCGAGATTTTCAACATCGTGATCGAACTGTTCGCCGTGGCGAATCTGTTCAAGGCCGGACACCGGATCCGCCTCGACATCTCGTCGTCCAACTTCCCCAAATTCGACGTGAACCCGAACACCGGCGCAGCGGAAGGCAAGGGGCGCACCAGCAACGTAGCGCGCAACACGGTGCATCTCGGACCCGGAACGCCGTCGAGATTGGTCTCGCATGTCGTGGCGTGAGACGATGCGTTTCGCTCGCTTTCAGGTCTGAAAGCTCACCAACCGAAGCAGGCATGTGGCGCAAAGCCGGCAATGCCGCTTCCAGGCAAGTCGCCAATGTTCGCTCCTGGCGCATCGCCGGCATCGGGCAAACCGGCTTTCAGGCAATCCTGGCGCAAGCCCAAGATCATCACGCGTGCTCGCCGATGGGCGGGCAGGGCGCGCGCCGCACGGTCATTGCGGCGGTGCGGCACACTCTCGGCGAGACCAGGGGCAGGGGCCAGCTACCGGGCGATCGCGTAGAAGCGACTCGTCTTCCAGCGCTTGGATCGCTAATGTAGCGGATGTGAGGTTGCGTAGCGATGAGGTGGTGTCATGCCCAACGCCGACGCCGTGACGATCTCGTCTTATGAACAGCGGAAGGCTGCTGTGCTGCGAGCTGCACAGCTCATCTCGTCACCGAGGAATTCCGATGGTGAGCGGGAATTCGAGATGCTGACCGAGGCTATCGCGGAGTTCGATATCGGTCAGCAAGCGCTCGACTTCATCGAGCTCCCGCCGGCTTTCATGCAGTTCCTCTCCAGTGGGCATCAGGGCCGGGTTTCGAGCAGCCGTCGCTGAGACGAAAAAGGGCTGTTCGGGACCAAAGCGATCGTGGCGAAGTCTGCGGCGGCAGCCCGTCGTCCCAGGGGCATGGCCGGTCCAAAGGCTCCGATCTCAATGTCCGCCTGCAGACACCCGTCCACTGCAGGCGTCGCCGGCGAGCTGCCGGGCGTCACTCGCGCGATCCGGACAGCCCCGCGAGAAGCGGAGCGTATGCGGCGAGCCTGCGGGAGATGAACTCGGTGAAGAGCCGCACGCGCTTCGTCTTGCGCGCCTCGCCTTGCGTGAGAAGCCAGAGCGTCCCATGCATGGGCAGGCCGGTACCCGGCACCCTCACCAGGAGAGCGTCGGCATCTCCGACGAAGCAGGGCAGTTTCGTCATGCCGATCCCTTGCCGTACAGCGACGATCTGCGTCTCGGCGTCGGGGGTCCTGAACGGAACTCCCGTGGTGTGAACCTCTCCCTCGCGCGCCCAGACCGGGAGGCCATGATTGTCTATGACGATCCACCGGATGGGATCAGGCGTTCCCGCACGCCACGCGGCCAGTCGATCGCGAGACATGTAGACGCCGCTGAACAGCTCCGGCCCCTTCAGGCCGTGAAGATTGAGCGGCAAGGTCTTGCGATCGCCGACGATGCGGATCGCAACATCGGCCTCTCGGTTGGTCAGATTCGCCACTTCGCCGGTCGACACGATTTCCATCTCGATATCCGGATGGAGGCGCGCGAAATCGGCGAGATCCGGCATCAGCAGGTGCGTCGCGAGGAAGGGTGGCAGCGTCACCCGCAGAAGCCCGCGGGCGCTCTGGTCGCGCCCGAAGATACGCGTCTCCAGCTGGTGCGACGACGCTTCCATCTGGTGGGCGAGTTCGAGAACCTCCTCGCCCGCAGCCGTCAGGCGGTAGCCCGAAGGCAGCTTTTCAAACATCTGCGCCGCAAGGCGGTCCTCGAGCTGGGCGATGCGTCGCAGCACGGTGGAGTGGTTCACCTCGAGGTGCTTGGCAGCAGCCCGCACCGAGCCTCCGCGCGCCACGGCAAGAAAATAGCGAACGTCATCCCAGTCGATCATGGTGCATTCCAGCACCACTGGGGTGCGCCTCCAAAGCCCTGGCTCATCGCAGGGCAGTTCAGGCTGTCATCGTAGCACAAGCCGGCGAGCGCGGCCCAAATCCGATTGGCGCAACCTTATCGTCTCGCCTGGCGTTGGCCCCTTACTGGATCGTTTCTGCACCACCGATATGCGCGCCTCGCCACTCAGCGCCTGACCTCGGCGGACCCATGTTCGGGATCTCGGGGAAGCCCCCCATACCACGGCGAAAGCCTGGAAGGATCCATGACATGACCAGATTGAATGGAAAGACCGCCGTCATCACGGGCGGAGCGACCGGCATCGGCCTGGCCTCGGCAAAGCGCTTCATCGCGGAGGGCGCCTTCGTCTTCATCTATGGCCGCCGGCAGGCAGCACTCGATGCGGCCGTGGCCGAGCTTGGACCCAATGCCCGGGCGGTGAAGGGCTCGGTCTCGAATGAGGTCGACCTCGACCGCCTCTACGCGGCAGTGAAGGCCGAGCGCGGAAGCCTCGACATCGTCTTCGCCAATGCCGGTGCGGGAAGCCCGCTTCCGCTCGGCCAGATCACCGCCGAGCATATTGACGAAGCCTTCGACACCAATGTGAAGGGTACGATCTTCACGGTCCAGAAGGCGTTGCCGCTGATGGGCCCGGGCGGCTCGATCATCCTGACCGGATCGAGCGCCGGCACCACGGGCGCCCCGGGGTTCACGGCCTACAGCGCGAGCAAGGCCGCAGTCCGCAACCTCGCGCGGAGCTGGGCGGAGGATCTGAAGGGCACCGGCATTCGGGTCAACGTGCTGTCGCCCGGGGCGACGGCGACCGAACTTGCGAAGCAGGCATTGGGCGAGGCGGGCCAGAAGGCCTACGGCGCGATGACCCCGCTCCAGCGCATGGCCGATCCGGCCGAGATCGCGGCCGTGGCTGCCTTCCTCGCCTCGCCGGACAGCAGCTTCATGACAGCCAGCGAAGTCGCCGTCGACGGCGGCCTGGCCCAGCTCTGACCCTCACCTTGGCCCAAGCCTGGCCCACGCACAACGAAGGATAAACACCATGAAAAAACTTGCAGGCAAGATCGCCGTCATCACCGGCGGGAGCAGCGGGATCGGGTTGGCCACGGCCAAACGTTTCGTGGCAGAAGGCGCACACGTCGTGATGACCGGGCGACGCGAGAAAGAGCTGAATGAGGCCGCTGCCCTCATCAGGGACAACGTGACGACGGTCGTCGGCGACGTGGCGCGCCTGGACGATCTGGACCGGCTCTACACCGTCGTGAAAGAGAAGCATGGTCACATCGACATTCTCTTCGCGAATGCGGGCGCGGGGACAATCGCTCCGCTCGCGGCAGCGACTGAGGCTCATTTCGACCAGACCTTCGACGTGAACGTGAAGGGGCTGTTCTTCACCGTGCAGAAAGCCCTTCCCCTCTTCCGGGACGGCGGTTCGATCATCCTCACCTCTTCGGTCTCGAACGTGATGGGGCTGCCAGGCTTCAGCGCTTACGCCGCGAGCAAGGCGGCTGTGCGCAACTTCGCGCGCGCTTGGACGCTGGAGCTGAAGGACCGCAAGATCCGGGTGAATTCGATGAGCCCCCGGACCGATCGAGACCCCCGCTTTGGCGACGACGACGGGCCTCACAGCTGAGCAGGCCGAGCAGGCGGCCGCCCAATTTGCCTCGCAGGTCCCGATGGGTCGAAGGGGCCAGCCAGAGGAAATCGCGGCCACCGTCACCTTCCTCGCCTCCGATGAAAGTTCCTACATCACCGGCGTGGATCTCGCGGTGGACGGTGGGCTGGCGCAAGTCTGACCGCCGACATCACGCAAGATCGGAGCAACATCATGAGCTACGCCATTATCGGCTTTGGCCATATCGGCCAGGCCCTGGCCAGGGCGTTCGCCCGCAAGGGCATCGACGTATCCGTCGCAACCACGCGCGACCCGGAAAGCTTTGCAGCCGATGCGGCCGCGATCGGGCCTACGATCATTGCCAAGACGCTGGCGGACGCGCTCAAGGCGGACATCATCTTCTTGGCTGTTCGTTTCGCGTCGCACCCGGATGTCGCCAACGCGCTGCCCAGCTGGCAGGGCAAGACCATCGTCGATGTGACCAATGCCTACGGCGTGCCCCCCGAGGAACTGGCAAAACAGCCTTCTTCCAAGTTCATCGCGCAGGCTTTCTCCGGGGCAAGGCTGGTCAAAGGTTTCAACCATCTGATCGCTGCCACCCTTGACCAGGATCCGGCCGTGCATGGTGGCAGGCGGGTCGTGTTCCTGGCGAGCGACGATGACGCTGCCGCAGCGGAGATTGCTGCGCTCGCGGACAATCTCGGTTTCTCGCCGATCAAGCTTGGCGGGCTGTCAGAAGGCGGGCTGCTGGTCCAGGCGCGCGGAAACAGCTGGGGTCAGCTGATCTTCAAGGACCTGGTCAAGTTCGACTGAACACGACGCGCCTGCCGGCAGGGTCACGATCCATGCGACATGGAGACATTCCCGTGAGTATCGAAAAGAATATCGAGACCGTGAAGGACTTCTTCGCCGCGATCGGCCGCGGCGACAGGGAAGCGCTGCTGGCGCTGACCGCCGAAGACATCGAGTGGATCATTCCCGGCAAGGACTGGCCGCTGGCCGGAACGCGCCACGGACATGCCGGGCTGGCGGATTTGCTCGAGACGGCATCCACCTCGACGGAAACCTCCACGGAACCCCGGGAGTTCGTGGCGCAAGGAGACCGGGTCCTCGTCGTCGGGTTCGCGCGGGGAAAGATCAAAGCCACGAACAAGGCGTTCGAGGACGACTGGATCTTCGCCATCACGCTCCGGGACGGCAAGCTGGCGAGTATCCGGGAATACATCGACACGCAGGCCCTGGCCCGGGCCTCGCAGATGGGCGCCTCCGGGCCAGGCTAGCCTGTCCCGCTGCCGCCATCGGCTCGGGGCGTAGCCGGTGAATCAGCCGCGGATTGCCCCACGCGCATGCCGCCTGCTCATCATAGGCCCAACCGCAAAGGAGATTGCGATGTATGACCAATCCAAACTATCCGAGTTGATCGAGTTCGCCCGCATCGAGGCGGGCTCCACCGTGATCGACGTGTACCCAGGCGACGGCGACTGGACGCGCCTCTTCTCCGACATCGTCGGACGGGAGGGGCGGATCTACAGCTTCGTGCCGGCCGAAGTCGCCCACTTCAAGAACGACCCGCTCGGCCGCATGCAGGCGCTTGCGAAGGAGCCGGGCCGAGAGAATGTCGAAGCCGTCTCGGCGGACCTCATAGCGATGCCAGAGGTCACGCAACCAGCGGATGTCCTGTGGTTGCACCTGTTCTACCACGATCTCCACACCGCGCTGATGCAGGCCAAGGGCGCGACGGCGGCCGATTTCAATCGAGCCGTCTACGAGCGGCTGAAGCCCGGTGGGCGCTACGTCATCGTCGATCACGCCGCCGCCGCAGGCGTGGGCACGAGCGACGCCCAGTCGCTGCATCGGATCGACCCTGCCTCCGTTCGCAGGGAAGTGGAGGCGGCCGGCTTCGTGCTGGACGCGGAAAGCACCATGCTCGCGAACAAGGACGATCCGCACGCGATCAAGGTGTTCGATCCCGCGATCAAGGGCGAGACCGATCGCTTCGCCTATCGGTTCGTGAAGCCCTGACAGGTCCCGGCGCCCACCCCCAAGCGAATGTCAGGAGGCCGGCTTACCAGGCAACTGCAGAGCGCTGACGCATAGCGCCGCCTTCGCGAAGAATGCGGCGGCGCGGAAGCGGACGTAGAGCGCACCCGCGGGCGTCAACACCGCCCTCGCCACGCCGGCTGCGAGTGCATGGATCGCCAGACCGGTCGCCGCGAGCTGCGGCGGCACTCAGAAAGGCGATTCACTGAAGAGGCACCAGCTGCACTAAATCAGCAAAAATATCGATCGTTTCGACGAAAACAATAAGTTGGATCGAACGATTGCCGGGATGCGATCAGTTCGGGAGCTGAAGGAGCCCCGTCATGATCGGATCAACCTCAACTCTCCATCCCCGTCACGCAGTCGGTGAAGGCGGGTCTCGCGCGCAAGCGGACATCGCAGATCACGCCGCCCGGAAAGCGGCGATCTGGCCGGGCTTGCTGCTGACGGCGTTGATCGCAGCGGCGTCATTCGCGCTCAGGCAGGTGCCGGGCGTCGGAAACTTCAGCCCGATGATCCTGGCGATCATCATCGGCATCGCCTTTCACAACCTCATCGGCACGCCGACGCGGGCCAGGCCCGGCGTGACGATCGCACTGCGCAAGCTGCTTCGGCTCGCGATCATCCTGCTCGGCCTGCAACTCACGGCGGCGCAAGTGGTACAGGTCGGCGTCGACGGCATCGCGGTGATCGTGCTCACGCTGGTCGCGACCTTTCTCTTCACGACGGCGCTCGGCAGACTGCTTGGCGTCGAGCGCAAGCTGGCGGAGCTGATCGCCGCCGGCACCTCGATCTGCGGCGCCTCGGCGGTGATTGCAGTCAACACCGTCACCAATGCGCATGACGAGGATGTCGCCTATGCGGTCGCCTGCGTCACCGTCTTCGGCTCGGTCGCGATGTTCGCCTATCCGCTGCTGCCGGGCCTGCTGCATCTCGCACCGCATGCCTACGGCCTGTGGAGCGGCGCCTCGATCCATGAGATCGCTCAGGTCGTAGCGGCCGCCTTCCAGGACGGGCAGCAGGCCGGCGAGTTTGGCACCATCGCCAAGTTGTCACGCGTCATGATGCTGGCGCCGGTCGTGATCGCGCTCGGCTATGCAACCGCGCGCCGAGCACGCCACGCCGGTCATGGCGTCAGCCAGGCGAGGCCTCCGATGCCCTGGTTCGTGCTCGGCTTCGTCGGGATGGTCGGCGTCAACAGCATTGTCAGCGTCCCGGCTGAGACGAAGTCGCTCATCGTCCTCGCCACGACCTTCCTGCTCTCCATGGCACTCGCGGCGATGGGGCTCGAGACCGACATCCGCAAGCTCAAGGCGAAGGGCCTGCGCCCGCTCCTGCTCGGCCTTGTTGCTTTCCTCTTCATCGCCACGTTCAGTCTGGCGCTGGTGAAGCTCATGGCCTGAGGAGGCGCCGTGACCCTCGAACAACTCAGGATCTTCGTGGCCGTGGCCGAGCGCGAGCACGTCACCCAGGCCGCCGGAGTGCTCAACCTCACGCAATCGGCGACGAGCGCGGCGATCGGGGCGCTGGAGAACCGGCATGCGGTGAAGCTGTTCGACCGAATCGGCCGCCGCATCGCGCTTACCGATGCCGGCCGGCTCTTTCTCGCCGAGGCGCGGGCCGTCCTGGCCCGCGCCGCCTCGGCTGAGGCGGTGCTGGCCGATCTCGCCGGCCTGCGGCGCGGCCGGCTTGCCTTCGCCGCCAGCCAGACCGTGGCCAACTACTGGCTGCCGCCGCTGCTGCACCGTTTCCGCACGCGCTATCCCGGTGTCGAGACGCCGGTGACGATCGGCAACACGCAATCGGTGGCGCAGGCGGTCCATGACGGCTTCGCCGATCTTGGCATCGTCGAAGGCGAGATCGACGACCCGCATTTGGCGATCGATCCTCTCGCCGAAGATCAGATGGTGCTCGTGGTCGGCAGGGGCCATCCCTGGGCCACCCGGCGCATTGTCGAAGCGGCGGATTTCGGTGAGAGCGCATGGGTGCTGCGCGAGCCCGGCTCGGGCACGCGCCGGCTGTTCGAGGACATGCTGTCGCGCGCTGGCCGCACGCTCGATGAACTCGTGGTCGTGCTCGAACTGCCGTCGAACGAGGCGGTCAGTACGGCTGTGACGGCAGGAGCGGGGGCGACCGTGATCTCGCGCCTCGTGGTCCAGCCTGTGCTGCAGGCAGGCGATCTGGTCGCCGTCGAGGCGGAGCTGCCCCAGCGCCGTTTCTTCGTCCTGCAGCACAAGGAGCGCTATGTCAGCAGAGTAGCGGCGGCTTTTCGCGACCTCATCAGGGAACGCCGCACCACGGCTGGGCCGCGCGAACAATAAGCCGTGCAGTTCGGGAATAACCGCGCACGGCCCGAGCCCACTCTGAGAGAACCGCATGGCCCTCCCGAGAAATCGGACCATGCAGCAGAGAGTCCTTCCGCGTCTGGCGACCTGCGCCATCGGCGGGTTGTGTGCGTCAAGTTCTGCAAAATCGGTTGGCTGCGACGGCGACATCGCGGCTTGAACCGGGGGCGACGCCCGATGCCGGATCAGGCGCGGCAGAATGCACCGTGCTGCGCCGGTGCTGGCGTTTGTCTCGACGCCTGATCGCGAGGCAGGCGCTTTCGCTCGACGGACGGAAAGGCATCTCCGGAAAAAAAAACGGAGGCGGGGGAATAAATTGATCAGGCCGGAGTCTGCCTTCTCAAGAGCCCATTCTTGCGAAGGAGATCTTCCATGCGACGCCGAAGGCCGTTTCTGGCTGCCCTGATTGCCGCCGCCATGGCGGGCGGCGCGGCCGGCGCGCAGCTTGCGAAGGCGGATGATGCGGCGGCGAAGCCCGCTGATGCGGTGGCCGCCGAGGCGCCGTACCTCGCCGAGAACAATACCGCCATGGACAGGATGATGGCGGCGATGGAGGTGAAGCCGAGCGGCGACATCGACGCCGATTTCGTGGCGATGATGAGCCCGCACCATCAGGGCGCCATCGACATGGCGATCGCCTATCTGCGCTACGGCAGGAACGAGCAGCTCCGACGCCTGGCGCAGGAGATCATCGTCGAGCAGCAGCAGGAGATCGCGGCGATGCAGCTTGCGCTCGGCAAGCCTGCTCCCGCCTCAGTGCCCGCCCCGACCCAGCCTTCCCCATCCGCCCCGATCGTGCCTGCAGCCGCAGCCGCGAGCCACCATCACGACCACATGGGCGCGATGTCGCTATCGCCTTCCCCCCAGAAGTAGGAATCGTCCCGATGAAGACCCGTATCCTCGCCGGCCTGCTCGCGAGCAGCATTCTCGCCGGTATCGCCCCGGCCTTGGCCGGGCAGGCGCCCTTCGCCGCCTCGTCCCCGAACATCCCGGTCAGCAGCCGCGACCGCGTCTATGCGGCCGAGCAGTTCTCCAACACCGTCTCCGTCACCGACCCGGCGACCAACACGCTGCTCGGGGTGATCAGGCTGGGCGATCCGCAGCCCGGCAATTTCAGCCCGCTCTATCGCGGCCAGGTGCTGGTGCACGGCATGGGTTTCTCGCCGGACAAGACGACGATCGCGGTCGTCTCGATCGGCTCCAACTCGGTGACGTTCATCGACACCGCCACCAACACGGTGAAGCACACCACCTATATCGGGCGCTCCCCGCACGAGGCCTTCTACACCCAGGACGGCAAGGAGGTCTGGGTCACGGTGCGCGGCGAGGACTATATCTCGGTCATCGACACTGCGACCTATGAGGAGAAGACCCGCATCAAGGTGCCGAACGGACCGGGCATGCAGATTTTCTCGCCGGACGGCAAGTACGGCTACATCTGCTCGTCCTTCGTGCCCGAGACGGTCGTCGTCGACGTGGCGAGCCACCAGATCGTCGGGCATGTGAAGCAGGAAAGCCCGTTCTGCCCCAACATCGCGGCGACGCCGGACGGCCAGCAGGTCTGGTTCACGCTGAAGGACATCGGCAAGACGCAGGTCTTCAATGCGCTCCCGCCATTCGACCTGATCAGGACGATCGACACCGGGCCGATCACCAACCACGTCAATTTCGCCGCCAATGCGAACGGCACCTTCGCCTACATCACGATCGGCGGCCTGAACCAGGTCAAGGTCTACCGCACCGACACTTTTGAACAGGTCGCGACGATCCCCGTCGACAAGCTGCCGCACGGCATCTGGCCCTCGGGCGACGGCACGCGCATCTATGTCGGGCAGGAGAACGCCGACCGGCTCGCCGCCATCGATACGCTGACCAACAAGGTCGTGGCGCAGGTCCCGATCGGCCAGGCGGCGCAGGCGGTGAACTATGTGCCGAACGCCGTGCCGGAAGGCGACGGCCTGGCCAATCTCCAGCCGCTCGGTCTCGCCGGCCAGACCCTGCATCTCGCGCTGACGCCGGTCGCCGGCAAAAGCGAGGCCATGCCGACCAGCGTCTCGCTGTTCGACCAGGGCTTGCTGCAGGTCCTGCAGGCCTCCGTCACCGGGCTGGGGCCTAAGAAGCCCTATCTGCTGGCGCTGTCGAACAGCCCCGAAGGCAAGGGTGAGATCGAGCCGATCTCGGCCTTCATGACGAACCCGGCCGGCTCGGCCATCGTCAACGCGACCGGCCCGATCCGCCAGATCGTGCGCAGCGACGCCAAGGCCGAGCGGCGCTACTTGGTGATCCTCGAGGGCACGGCCGCCCAGCGTGGTGCCGTCGTGCAGAAGCAGGTGCTGAACTGAACCCTTCGGCCGCCGTTCCGTCGCTTTTGCAGGCGATGACACGGCGGCCGGCCATCACCCGCGAGAGAGCGTCATGACCGCCGACATGGTCCGCCAGATCGAACCCCTCGTGCCAGCGCTCCGGCGCTATGCGCGGGCGCTGCTGCGCGACCGCTCGGCAGCCGACGACCTCGTCCAGGATTGCCTGGAGCGGGCCATCGGCCGCTGGCACCAGCGGCGCGAGGGCGGCGACGCCCGGGCCTGGCTCTTCACCATCCTGCACAACCTCGCCATGACGCGGCTGCGCCGCGCCTCGGAACGGCCGTCGCATCTGGCGCTCGACGACACCGCAGAGGCGAGCCTCTCGGTTGCCGCATCACAGGAGGACCGCATGCGCTATCGCGATCTCCTCGCTGCGCTCCAGCAATTGCCGGACGAGCAGCGCACGGTGCTGCTGCTGGTCACGGTCGAAGAACTTTCCTATGCCGACGCCGCGAAGGTGCTCGACATCCCCATGGGAACGGTGATGTCGCGCCTGTCGCGGGCCCGCGAGCGCCTGCTCAGGCTGATGAGCGCCGAGCCGCCGGCCGCCGGCAGCGCCCGTCCCTATCTCCGGAGCGTGAAATGATCCCCCGCCCCATCACCGAAGACGATCTCAGCGGTTTCGTCGACCAGCGCCTCGATGCCGAACGGCAGGCGGAGGTCGAAGCCTATCTCGACGCGCATCCCGAGCTGGCGCAGCGTATTGCCGGCTACGAGGCGCAGCGCGATCTGCTGCGCGCCGCCTTCGCTCCGGTCGCTCAGGAACCGATCCCGCCGGAGCTCGATATCGGCCGGATGGTCGCGGAACGGCAGCGGCCGCGGCGCGGCCTGCCGCGCTGGACGATGGCGATGGCGGCGAGCCTGCTCGTCTGCGCAGGCGGGCTGGGCGGCTGGGCTTTGCGCGGCGTCGGCCTGCCGGCGCAGGAAGGCACGCAGGCGCTGGCCCGCGAGGCCGCCGCAAGCTTCGCGGTCTTCGCATCCGACCGCACCAATCCCGTCGAGATCCGGGCCGAGAACCGGTCCCAGCTCGTTGCCTGGGCCTCCCGGCAATTGCGTCGCCCGATCGCGATCCCCGATCTCGCCAGCTCGGGCTACAGGCTGATGGGTGGACGCGTCGTGCCGACCGAGCACGGGGCCGCTGCGCTCTTCATGTATGACGATGACCGCGGCTCGCGCCTCGTGGTGCTGGCTCGCCCGATGCAGGCGGACGGCGACGCTCCGATGGCCGCGCACTCCCAGGGCGGTGTCAATGGCTGGTCCTGGGCCGATGACGGCCTCGGCTACAGCCTCGTCGGGGCGGTGACGCCGGAGCTGCTCCATCCCATCGCCGACGATGTGCGCCGGCAGGCCCGTAATCCCATCTGAATTCTTCCGGAGTACGCGATGAACGCGTTCGCAAGGGTCGCACTGGCTGCGGCCGCGCTCTTGACCTCGACCTATGGCGCTCTGGCACCGGCCCATCTCTCTCGGCGCGGCAGTGTTGGTCCTCGTGGCGGTGTTCGGAATGATCGAGCCGGGCTGATGCGGGCATCCTGGCGCGATGCACCCGGACGTCTGGCTGCGCTTGCCGGCGCAATCATCCGCAAGGATGGGCTGTTTTGGCCTTGATGTCCGGGCACGAATGGCGCGCGACCGCCCCAAGGGTTAGCCGCTCTAGCGGAGCGACTGACCGAAGCGCTCGAGGCTCGCCGCCAGCGGTGTCGTTCCCGCGCCGGGGTGCTGGGGCAGGGCGTAGACGCCGCCTTCGACGCGGATCGGTTCCTCGAAATGATCCTTTATCCAGGGAATGTATTCGAGGATCGTCGAGGCCGGGTGCCAGTAGGACAGGTGGACATGGACCTGGCTCATCTCGCCGGCATGCGGCACGACCGGGAGCCGGTGCGCATGGGCGAGGTCGGCGACCTGGATGTATTCGGTGATCCCGGCAAGCCGCGTCACATCCGGCTGCACGAAGCTCAGCGCGCCGGCCGAGAGGAAGGCCTTGAAGGCGTCGAGCGTATAGAGCTGCTCGCCGAGCGCGACCGGAATGGAGGTCGCCCTGGCCAGCGCGGCATGGCTCGCGACATCATCATACCAGAGCGGCTCCTCGAACCAGAAGATGTCGAGCGGCGTGGCCTGCGCGCAGAAGCGCAGGCAGGTCGGCAGGTCCCATTTTCCGTTGCCGTCGATCGCGATGCGCACGGAGGGGCCGACCGCCGCGCGCACGGCGGCGAGCCGGTCGATATCCGTCGTCGGGTCGTCATGGCCGACCTTGAGCTTGATGCGGGTGAAGCCCTCGACCTCGACGGCGCGCTTGGACCCGGCGACCAGTTCGTCCTGGGTGAAGGACAGCCAGCCGATATCGGTGTTGTAGCCTTCGAGCCGCTGCGTGCCCTGTCCGCCCAGGAACTTCCACAGCGGCATCCCAGCCTTCTTGGCCGCGAGATCCCAGAGCGCGACATCGACTGCAGCCAGCGCGAGATGGGTGATGCCCGCGCGCCCGACCCATTGCAGGGCGGGGTGGCGCGCGAGCTTCGTCCAGAGCCGCGTGCGGTCGTTGGCATCCTCGCCGAGCAACAGCGGCGCATAGCAGTCCGAGATACAGCTGGTGATCAGCCTGTCCGAGGCCAGGTGGGAATGCGTCCCGGTAAAGCCGTAGCCCTCCAGCCCGTCATCGCTGCGGATGCGGGTTCCCACCACGCCCCAATGCGTGACGCTGTGGGTGGAGTCGGAAATCGAGCTCTGCGTCAGCGGCAGATGCATGATGAACGGTTCGACGGCGACGATCTTCATCCTGTTCCTGTCCCTTGATTTCGAATTCGGCGGGGGCGGCGGCTACGGCCATTAGAGACTGTTTTGAAACTCGCTCCGGTGGGTCGGCTGGCGTGGCTTTCGAGAACCGGAGCGCAGCGGACTTCATGTCCGTGAGCACCGGAAGCGCAGAAAGCCGCGTCAGACGGCCGCCGGAGTAGAGTTTCGGGACAGACTCTCAGCGGACCATCCCCATGAAGCGCGGCAGCCACAGCGTCAGCTCGGGAACGAAGGTGATCGCAAACAGCGCCGCAAAGAGCGGGATCAGCCAGGGCAGGATCGCCATGGTGGTGCGTTCGACCGACAGTCCCGCGACGCGCGAGAGCACGAACAGCACCATGCCGAGCGGCGGATGCAGCAGCCCGATCATCAGGTTGAGCGTCATGATCAGCCCGAAATGGATCGGATCGACGCCGAGCTTGAGCGCGATCGGCAACAGGATCGGCACGACGATGGTGATGGCGGCGATGGTGTCGAGGAAGCAGCCGATGAACAGCAGCAGCAGGTTCACCAGGATCAGGAACACCCACTTGTTCTGGGTGAGGCCGAGGATGAGATCCGACAGGATCTGCGCCGTCTGCGAAACGGTCAGGAGCCAGGCGAAGATCGAGGCCGCGGTCACGATGAACAGCACGGAGGCCGTCGTCTCGATCGTGTCGAAGGTCGCCTTGGTCAGGCTGCGCATCGTCATCGAGCGATAGCGGACGAGGCCGAGGAACAGCGACCAGATCACGGCCGCGGCGGCGGCTTCCGTCGGCGTGAACCAGCCCAGCGTCATGCCGCCGATCAGGATGACCGGCGTCATCAGCGCCATCACCGCCGAGAAGTCGAAATAATAGTCCAGCGCCAGCAGCATGGCGAGCGCCAGCCCGATGGCGACGTTCACGGACAGGCCCATCCAGACCAGCCCATAGGCGAGGATGGGAAAGCCGAGCACGACGGCGACTTCGACGCCGGCCGTGCCGAGCTCGCGCAGGGAGAACTTGGCGTCGGAACCCCAGCTATAGATGCGCGCGAAGATCGCGACCGTCGCCATCATGAACAGGGTCATCACCACGCCGGGGATGACGCCGCCGAGAAAGAGCGCACCGATCGAGGTGTTCGACATCATGCCGTAGATGACGAAGGGCAGCGAGGGTGGGATGATCGGCCCCAGCGTCGCCGATGCGGCGGTGACGCCGACCGCGACCTCGGTCGAGTAGCCATGGTCCTTCATCGCCTTGATCTCGATCGTCCCGATGCCGGCGGCGTCCGCGATCGCGGTGCCCGACATGCCCGAGAAGATCACAGAGCCGATGATGTTCACCTGTGCGAGACCGCCGCGCATCCAGCCGACGAGCGCGACGGCGAAGGCGTAGATGCGCCCGGTCACGCCGGCGATGTTCATCAGGTTGCCGGCCAGGATGAAGAACGGCACCGCCAGCAGCGGGAAGCTCTCGACGCCGGCGATCATGCGCTGGGCCAGGATGACGTCGGGCACCGTGCCGGAGATCAGGATGAAGGCGAGCGAAGCGACGGCCATCGCGATCGCGACGGGGACGCCGAGGATCATCAGGCCGAGAAAGGAGCCGAGGAGAATGAGCATGGCGGCCTCAGGCGTCCGAACCGTCGAAGGCGGACGGTCTCTCGAGAACGGAATAGCCGCGCTGCCAGTTGAGCCAGGCGACATGGATGGAGCGCAGCGTCATCAGCGCGAAGGCGATGACGACGGCATAGAAGACCACCGCTTTCGGGAACTGGATCGTGGTCATCATCTCGTCGGGGATCAGCGAGGCGTAGCGATGCATCAATATGGTCGCATAGGCGAAGAAGCCGATGCGGACGATGTCGACGAAGCTGGCCAGCACCCGCCCCGCGCGCGGCGGGAGATAGCGGTAGAGGAAATCCACCTGGATATGGCGCGAGGCGCGCACGCAGAGCGAGGCGCCGAGAAAGACCACGACGATCAGGGCGTAGATCGCGATCTCCTCGGTCCAGGCGAAGCTGTCGTTCAGCACGTAGCGGGTGAAGAACTGCAGGATGACGCAGCCGACCATCACCCAGAAGGCGGCGAGCGTGACCCAGTCCTCGATGCCGTAGCCGCTGAGATCGGCGGGCGGAGGCGCCTGGTCGAAGACATGGGCGAGCTCGTCGGCGGTGACCTCGGTGTGGATTTCGGGCGTCGGTGTCATGGACGGGTCCAGCGGCGGGGTGGGGCTCGGCAAGCACCGAGGGAGGAGGCGACGCAGCGTCCGTCGGGATGCCCGCGCGTGGCGAGCATCCCCATTCCGACCACTGCGTTCGATCGATGAAGCGAAGCCAGTCATGGCCGGGACAAGCCCGACCTGGACTGGCATACGCCGTGCAAGGCGCCGGAGCTCAGGAACCCTGACCGTCCTTGATGGCCTGGATCTTTTCCCAGTCCGCCTTGCGGTAGCCGAACTGCTCGAAGGTGACGTTCTTCTGGACGTTGGCGAGGAACTCGGCCTTGTCGACCTCGGTGACCGAAATGCCCTTGTCCTTGAAGAACTGCACCAGCTTGATCTCGTCGGCCTGGATCTTCTTGGTGGTGCGCGCGGCCGCCTCCTGGGCGACGTCGCTGAAGATCTTGCGGTCTTCCGGCGAGAGCTTGTCCCAGAGCTGCTTGGAGGCGACCGTGTTGAGGTGGTCGACGATATGGCCGGTCAGGATGATGTTCTTCTGGACCTCGTAGAACTTCTTGGCCTCGATGGTGTTGAGCGGATTCTCCTGCGCCTCGACCGTGCCGTTCTGCAGCGCGAGATAGACTTCGGCGAAGGCGATCGGTGTGGTGTTGGCGCCGCAGGCACGCGGCATGGCGAGATAGGCCGGCACGTCGGGCACGCGGATCTTGAGGCCCTTCATGTCGGCGCAGGACTTGATCGGCCGGTTGGAGGTGGTGTGGCGCGTGCCGTAATAGCTCACGGCCAGGATCTGGTGGCCGCTCTTCTCCTGATAGCCCTTGGCCATCTCGGCGAAGACGTCGCTTTTGACATAGGCGAGCAGATGGTCGGGCCCGCGGAAGGTGAAGGGGTAGTAGGTCACGCCGATCGGCGGGTAGGCGCGGGCTGCGAAGCTCGAGCCCGAGATGATCATGTCGACGGTGCCCAGCGTCAGGCCCTGGTTGATGTCGGTTTCCTTGCCGAGCTGCGAAGCCGGATAGACCGTGATCTCGTAGCGGCCATTGGTGCGCTTCTTGATCTCGTCGGCGGCCCAGACGGATTCGGTGTGGAAGGGCTCGGAGGTCTCATAGACATGGGCCCATTTCAGCTTGGTCTGGGCCTGCACGGGTGCGTTGAGCAGGCCGATGCCGGCGGCGAGCGCGGCAATGGTGACGAAGGTCTTCATGGTGGCGTTCTCCCTGGGTCGCTTGCGAACAAGTTGCGTCATTTCTGCCGTGGCGGACGCGCGCTGACGCTCGCTCGTCCGCTTGAGATCTGGTTCTCCGAGACTTGGGTCTCGCAGCCTTGGCCGTCGCCAAAGCTGCGCGAGAAGCGCGCCTGCGAATTCTGGATGTGCCGGCGCATGGCGCGGCCGGCGGCGGCGCCATCGCGGGCGGCGAGCGCGTCGCGGACGACGCCGTGCTCGGCCCAGGTTTCACGCCATGACTGGTCGTCCTCGAAATAGCGGGCCAGCCGCGCGAAGTACGGGTTGATCCGCTGATCGAACAATTCGCCGACGCAGCGCACCAGCACGCCATTGCCCAGCGTGCCGGCGATCGTGAGATGGAAGGCCCGGTCGAGCCGGATCAGTTCGTCGCTGCTGAGGCCGCCTGCGCCCATCTGGGACAGGATGGTGTCGAGCGCGGCGATGTCGCCGGGCGTGATGACCTTCGCCGCCTCCCGGCAGATGCCGCTTTCAATCAGCTCGCGGGCCTTGAGCAATTCGAAGGGGCCTTCGCCCTCGGGCTGGGCCGCCTTGCGCGAACTGGCGGGCTGGTCGAGCACATAGATGCCCGAGCCCATCTTGATCCGCACGATCCCCTCGACCTCGAGCGCGATCAGCGCCTCGCGAACGGAGGGGCGGGAGACGCCGAGCTTTTCGGCGAGTTCGCGCTCGGGCGGGAGGCGCGAACCCACGCCGAATTCGCGCCGCTCGATCAGCCCGCGCAGCTGATCGGCGATCTGGCGATACAGGCGTGGCGACTCGACCACCTCTAGCGGCAAAAACTCTCTCCCGGCGTTTCCTCGGTCCCGACGTTGCGGGAATTTTGGCCAGTTGGTCAGGCCAATCCCGGCCAAGTGACCATTCGTCAGAGCGTGAGTCAAGGCCACGGACCTGAACCGCCAGGGCGCCGTGGGGCTGCGCAGTTGGTTCTCGGGCCAGGCGGCAAATAGAGGTGATGCAGCGCTTGACGAATTAGGACGATTGCCCTAATTCCGAGATTAGGTCGATCGTCCTAATTCGGTTGGGGGCGAGCCTGCTCGGCTTCATCAATCTGCAGGATTGGCCGGGTCGTGGGGTCATGGCGCGTTGCCGCTTGAAGCGGCTGCCGTCGCAGCGGGGGCTAAGATGAGCCGCAACACCACTCGCCAGGAGATTGTCGCCGCCGCTGACGATCTGTTCTATCGGCAGGGCTTCGACCACACCTCCTATGCTCATATTGCGGATGCAGTCGGGATCTCGCGTGGCAATTTCTATCACCACTTCAAGACCAAGGACGAAATCCTCGCTGCCGTGATCGAGAAGCGCGTCGCGGACCGGGTGGCGATGATGGAGCGTTGGGAGATCGCCGGAGCCACGCCCGAGAAACGCATCCTGAGCTTCATCGATATTCTCACTGTCAACGGCGACAAGATCATGCAGTACGGCTGCCCTGTCGGTACGCTGACGAGCGAACTCGCCAAGCTCAACCACGCCGCACGGGGCGAGGCGAACAGGCTCTTCGGCGTGTTCCGGAGCTGGCTCGCCCGGCAGTTCGCCGCGGCTGGCTGCGAGGAGACGCAGGCCGATCAGCTGGCGATGCATCTGCTGATGCGCAGCCAGGGCGTCGCAACGCTGCTCAATGCCTCGCACGATACTCAGTTCGCCGCGCGGGAGATCGAGCTCATGCGCGAATGGGTCGGCGCAGCCCTCGCTCCAATCGGCGACAGGGCAAGGTCGGGGAAGGCCGCCTGACCGACACTGGTCGGTCGCTTTGATCATCATGCCGCGGCGTTCCTTCCGCTTGCGGCGTTTTCTGCGAGGCAACACATGTTCATCATCCTGCTGCGGTTTTCGGCCAACAGATCCGAGGCGGCCCGTCTGATGGACGGCCACAATGCCTGGCTCAGGAAGGGCTTTGACGACGGCGCCTTCCTGCTGGCCGGGAGCCTGAAGCCTGAAGGCGGCGGCGCCATCCTTGCGCATGGGGCGACGCGGGACGCGTTGATGGCCCGCCTCCAGCAAGACCCATTCGTCGCCGAGGACGTCGTCCGCGTCGAACTCCACGAGATCGCACCCGGGCGGGTCGACGAGCGGCTCGCCTTCCTGAAGGTGGCGGCATGAGCAGCGTCACCATGGCGGGGCCCGACGGCCGCCCGCGTTGCCGGTGGTGCGCCGCCGCTCCGGAATTTCTGCGCTACCACGACGAGGAATGGGGCTTTCCGGTCGCGGACGACGATCGCCTGTTCGAGAAGTTGAGCCTCGAGGCGTTTCAGTCCGGACTGAGCTGGCGCACCATTCTCGCCAAGCGCGAGAATTTCCGGCGGGCGTTTCATGGCTTCGAGATTGCCCGTGTTGCGCGCTTCGATGCCGGCGACGTCGAGCGCCTGCTCGGTGACAGCGGTATCGTCCGTCACCGCGGCAAGATCGAAGCCGTCGTCAATAACGCGCGCCGGGCCGAGGAACTCGTCCGGGAAGCCGGGTCCCTGGCGGCCTACATCTGGCGGTTCGAAGCGGCTTCCATCCAGCCGGAGGAGGCGCAGACCCGCTCGACCTCGCCAGAGGCCATCGCGCTGTCGAAGGACCTTAAGAAGCGCGGCTGGCGGTTCGTCGGACCGACGACAGTCTACGCCTTCATGCAGGCGATGGGCCTCGTCAACGATCATGCCGAAGGCTGTGTGATCCGCCCCGGGATCAACGCCGCACGCCTTGCTTTTACGAGACCAACAGCTCCAAGAGCCGCTCGGGACTATACCGCTCCCGCATACTCACCCCGAGCGGGATAGGCGTGCTTGATGATGAAATCCAGCGCCTGGAGCATCTCGGAAAAGTTCGGTCGCACGAACGGCATCGATTGGAGCGAGAGATAATAGATCGTCCGGTCAGGCTTGATCATCTGGGGCGACCTCTCAATCTCCGGCCATGGCACTTCGCCGGCATCGGGCAAGTCGGCTTTCCGGCAAGTCGGCTTTCAGGCAAATCCTGGCGCGAGCTGCAAAGCATCACGCGTGCCTGCCGATATGCGGATAGGGCGCGGGGCGCTCGGTCATTGCGGCGGCGCGGCGCATTCTCGGCGATACCAGGGGGAGGGGCCGGATCAGGGCCTCAATCAACCGCGCAGGCAATGTCAGGACCGAGAGGGACGGCGAGCGCCGCCGCCGCCCCTATGGGGCAAGCTCACTTCCCCAGCTGCTTCGCGGAGGTGGCTGGAGCGGCCTGGTCGACGCCAGCCTGACAGGCCGGTCGCGCTAGACGGTGGGGATGGTACCGCCGTCGATGATGTGCTCGGAACCGGTTATCGCGCCCGCTCGATCGGATGCCAGAAACGCGATCAGGCTGGCGACCTCTTCCGGCTGGGCCGGGCGCCCCAGAGGAATGCCGCCGAGCCCGTCCATAATGATTTTCTTTCCGCCCTCGTAATCGGTTCCGGCCTTTTCGGCCAGGCGCTCGGCGTAACGCCTGGCCGCTTCGGTCTCGATCCAGCCGGGCGAGACCCGCACCACCCTGACGCCCTTGGGCGCGACCTCCTTGGAAAGGGCCTTGCTGTAGGTCGACAGCGCAGCCTTGGCCGCCGCATAGGCTGTCGTCGACTCCGGCAGCGGCAGCAGCCGCTGGATCGACGAGACATGGATGACGACACCGCTTGCCTGCGCCACCATGCCCGGCACGAGCTCTCGATCGAGGCGAACGGCGGGAAACAGGTTATGGGCGAGCTCCTTGTGCCATTCAGCCTCCGTGAGAGCGGCAAAACCGCCGGCAGGAGCGGATGACCCGCCGAGCATGTGCACGAGGATGTCGACACCGCCGAGGCGTCCCCGAGCGGCCTCGGCGACCGTGGCCACGCCGTCTTCAGTCGCGAGATCAGCCGCGACAAACAGCTCGTCGGGCAGCGTGTCGGGTCGGGAGCGAGCACTGGTCAGCACGCGGGCGCCAAGCTCGCGGAAGAGCGCGACCGTCGCCGAGCCCGCGCCTTTCGTCCCGCCGGTGATCAGCGCCCGTTTGCCCATGAGAGAGATGAAACCGGTCATCATGCGATCTCCAGCCGCACGATCCTGTCGTCTTGAACTGTGAAGGCGAACTGCAACGTCACCGGGCTGCCGGGGAACTCGCCGCTGACCTTCGCGCGAACCCGCGTGACATTGCCCGTCGTCGCCGCGTCGATCGGCTCGTTCACATGCGGGGTCTTCTGCTTCGCCTCGGCCCACCACTTGCGGATCGCGTCGGCGCCGACGTGACGCATGCGCTCGTCTTCGACGATCGCATCGGTCGACAATGTCGCGACCAGCGCATCCGGGTCGTTGCGGCTATCGGCGTCGAAGTAATCCTTGATGCAGTTCGGCAGGTTCATCCTGTGCCTCCTCTGGCCACCGTTTTGGTGTGGCCAGAACATAGGGCTGGAGGATTGTCGGAATAATCAGGATAATATTGCATGCTGTAATGAACAGGGCGGGACAATGAATCGGCTGGCGGTCAACGATCTGGAGGCAGTCGTCGCGATTGCGCGCAGAGAGAGCTTTCGCGCGGCTGCCATCGATCTCGGCATCTCCACCACGGCGCTCAGCCACGCGATCGGCAAGCTCGAAGCAGGCCTTGGCGTGCGCCTGTTCAATCGCACGACCCGAAGTGTGTCGTTGACCGAGGCAGGCCGACTGTTTGTCGAGCGGGTGGGCCCGTCACTTCTGGATGTGCGCGAGGCCTTGGAAGCGGTGAAGTCTCATGGCGAGACGCCATCCGGGACGATCCGGATCAACGCCGCGCCATTCGCGGCGCGCGCGATCATGTCGCCCCTCGTCGTCGAATTCCTGCGGCGCTATCCCGAGATGAGCGTCGACATCGTCACGGAAGGCAAACTGATCGACGTCGTCGCCGATGGCTTCGATCTGGGCGTACGGGTCGCGGGGCTGGTCCCCAGCGACATGATCGCCGTGCCGCTCGGGCGGCCGCAGCGATATGCGGTGGTCGGTTCGCCGAGATATTTCGAGCGGCACGGCACGCCCCAGGTACCGCCGGACCTTTTCCGCCACAGCTGCATCCAGGTCAGGTTGCCGGACGGAGCGCTGTTCCGCTGGCGCTTCGAGAAGGACGGTGAGATCGCTCAGATCGATGTGCGTGGCCCGATCATCCTGGACGAGGGCAGCCTCGCGCGCATCGCGGTCCGCGAGAATCTCGGCATCGGCTTCTTCTTCGAACAGGACGTCATCGCCGATATCGCGAAAGGCACTCTCACCCGCATTCTCGAGGATTGGACGCCGCCGTTCGCGGGCCTGTGCCTGTACTACCCAGGCCGGCGGAACCTGTCGGCCGGGATGAAGGCCTTCCTGGCTCTGGCGCGGGAGATGGCCGCCCATGAGAGGACAAACGCCTAGCCGGTTCTCGGCGACGACGTCGCGGCGAGACAAGCGGGGAGGGGCCGCAACCGGTGGCCGATGCCGGAGATGCCCAGGAGACCGGGTCCCGCGAGCAGCGCAGCGGCGGCGCCAATGCCCGCACCTTCCGCGGCATTGGTTCAAGTCATCAGGCGGCGCGCTGCTCCACGCGCGGATGCTGGCCGCTGCTGGAATGTCGGGTGTCCGCTGCCGGGATCACGCTGAAAGGGCGCTTGTCCAGGCCCGGAAGATCGGCATAGAGCTCGACGCGGTCGCGGCCGCCTCGCTTGGCCAGGTGGAGCGCCTGGTCGGCCCGATCGCGCAGCTTCTGTGCGTTGCAATCGCCTCGCCAGAGGGCAACGCCCGCGCTCACGCTCGGCGTGATCGTCTCCTTGCCCGCTGCGAAGCCCAGGGCCTTGACCGCCCGCCGGATCTGCTCGGCCATGGCGAGGCCGGTTGCCTCGGTCTGGTCGCGCAGAAACAGCCCAAACTCTTCGCCACCCAGACGGCCGATCATGCATCCGGACCCGGCTGCGGCAGCGATGGCCTGCGCGACGCCGACAAGAACCACATCCCCCGCCTCATGACCGTAACGGTCATTGACGCCCTTGAAATGGTCGATGTCGATCATGACAAAGGCGTCCCCGGTCCGGAGCTGGTTGGGAATGGACGCCAGGAAATGCTGCCGGTTGGGGATTCCCGTCAGCACGTCGGTATTGGCCAGGCGCTTGAGTTGCGCTTCCGCACGCTCCTGGACGAGGACGATCACGAACAGCGCAATGGCGAAATGGCAGATGATCAGCATGAAGAAGGCATAGCGCGCCTCGATCGGCCCATAGTGCGGAGCGATCATCTTGACGACGACCAAGGCCGAGAAACCCATCGCAGCCGCCAGCGATGCCAGAAGCCCCCATCTTGCCGGCAGGCGCTCGGGGAAGAAATCCTTCAGGATGACGAAGCAGCAGAAACCGAGGAAGGCGGCGGTGTCGCCATTGAAGAGCGCAGCGCGTATCTGATTATCGGCATGCCAGTGCATGCCGCCGACGGTCGCCGACAGGCTGAGCGCGATTGCTGGGAGAAGCCAGTCCGCAGGCTTGCTCTGCCGGCCGCTCAACCGCAGCAGCCCCATCGTCATCAACGCATAGCCGGTGACGCCGATGGAAAAGCTGCCGAAAGTCCAGACCTCATAGGGCAGTGCGCCCTGTTCCCCGGCGCCGGCAAGCGTCGAGGCAAAGCCGAGAAGGCCATAGCCGATCGCCAGAAAATCGAGACCCGGCTCCTTCGAGCGCCACCTGACATAGAAAAAGCAGATCGCCCCGACGATGAACGAAGATTTGTGAAGCAGAAGAACTGTAGCAAGATCCATCGTCTGACCGAAAGCGAAGCGCGGGCGTGACCCGCCTACGCCTAAAGACCTATTTTTGAATGAATCGTCGTTCGCAACCTGCCGCGGGCGGCTGACCCGATCCGAGGCGCTCACCGCGACCGGCCCGAGCTTGCCGAGGGTCGTGGGGCGGCATCGCGTTCGATGCATCCAAATGACGTCCACGCGGCTCTTTACGACATGCGGTTTCGGGTGCGCGTGACGGACCGGCACGGACGAAGGTGGACCGCTTGCGGAAGATCGCATTGGAGCTCGCCAATGCCTGCACTGGCACGCTCTTGTCTCCGCACAAATTTTAGCATCATGCTCGCGCCTCGGCTCGTAACCGGCAGGCCAGCGTCCTGCTCACGACGCCTTGCTGGGGGCCGGGTCGCGAATGGTTTCGGTAGAACTCAAAGCCGTCTCGAAGAGCTGGGGCGGCGCTGCCGCCGTCGATGATGTCAGCTTTACCGTCGAGGGCGGCAAGCTCGTGGCGCTGCTCGGCCCGTCCGGCTGCGGCAAGTCGACCACGCTCAGGCTGATCGCGGGGCTGGAGGACAGCAGCACCGGTTCGATCGTCATTGGCGGACGCGACGTCACCCGCGCGGCGCCCTCGCAGCGTGGCATCGCCATGGTGTTCCAGAATTATGCGCTGTTTCCGCATCTGTCCGTGGCGGAAAACATCCTGTTCGGGCTGAAGGTGCGCAAGGTGTCGCGCGCGGATCGCGACGAGCGGCTCGCCCGCGCTGCCGCGATCCTGGGCCTCACCGCCCTGCTCGAGCGCAAGCCCTCGCAGCTGTCCGGCGGCCAGCAGCAGCGCGTCGCGCTCGGCCGGGCGATCGTCGCGGAAGCTCCGGTCTGCCTGATGGACGAGCCGCTCTCCAATCTCGACGCGCAATTGCGCGTCGAGATGCGGCGCGAGATCCGCGAGCTGCAGCAGCGCCTCGGCATCACCATGGTCTATGTCACGCATGATCAGGTCGAGGCGATGACGATGGCCGACCAGGTCGTGCTGATGCGCAACGGGCGCATCGAGCAGGATGCGCCACCCGACCAGCTCTACGAGAATCCGGCGACGATCTTCGTCGCGCGCTTCGTCGGTACGCCGCCGATGAACGTCATCCCGCTCGCCTCGGTCCTGGCAGGCGGCGGCGACAGCGGCCTCTCAGCCCCAGCCCATGCCGAGCCGAGCCGGCTTGCGGTCGGCATCCGGCCCGAGATGACCGAACTGACTGACGCCGGCATCGCCGCCGATGTCGTGGCGGTCGAGTATCTCGGCGCCGACACGCTGGTCGAGACCCGTATCGACGGCCAGCCCTTCATCGTGCGCCGGCCCGGCAAGGTGCGCGCCGCGGCGGGCGAGCGGGTGCACATCAGACTGTCACAGGCGGCGGTGCATTGGTTCGACCTGAAGACCGAGCAAAGGCTCGTCCTCGGCTGACGACTGGACAACCAAGGCGTTCAAGACGCCGTACAAAGGGGAGTGAAGATATGGACAGGCGTGAATTCATCGGCGGCGGCGCGGCTCTGGCCGGCTCGCTTGCGCTGGCGCAACCGGCGCTGGCCCAATCGGCCGAGCTGTCCTTCTTCTATCCGGTCGCCGTGGGCGGGCCGATCACCAAGCTGATCGACGCCTATGCCGCCGGATTCGAGAAGGAAAATCCGGGCATCAAGGTCAAGCCGATCTATGCCGGCACCTATCAGGAGACGATCGTCAAGGCGCTGACCGCGCATAAGAGCGGCACGCCGCCGGTGCTCTCGGTGCTGCTCTCGACCGACATGTTCACCCTGATCGACGAGGAAGCGATCGTTCCCTTCGACCCCTTCATCAAGACCGAAGCCGACAAGAAATGGCTCTCGGGCTTCTTCCCCGGCTTCATGGAGAACAGCCAGACGGGCGGCAAGGACTCTGACAAAAAGACCTGGGGCATTCCGTTCCAGCGTTCCACCGTGGTGCTCTACTGGAACAAGGAGCTGTTCAAGGAGGCCGGGCTCGATCCCGAGAAGCCGCCGACCAGCTGGGCGCAGCAACTCGAATTCGCGCAGAAGCTGACCAAGCGCGATGCCGCCGGAAACACCAGCCAGTGGGGCATCCAGATTCCGTCTTCGGGCTTCCCCTATTGGCTCTTCCAGGGGCTGACCACGCAGGCCGGCGCCATTCTCGCCAACCCGGCCGGCGACAAGACCGACTTTGCCAATCCCGGCGTCGTCGAGGCGCTGCAGTACTGGGTCGACCTGGCGCAGAAGTACAAGGTTCACCCGCCCGGCATCGTCGAATGGGGCACCACGCCGCGCGACTTCTTCGAGAAGAAGGTCGCGATGATGTGGACCACCACCGGCAACCTGACCAATGTCAGGGCCAACGCCAAATTCCCCTTCGGCGTCGCCGTGCTGCCCGCCGGCAAGAAGCCCGGCAGCCCGACCGGCGGCGGCAATTTCTATCTCTCCAAGAAGGCGAGCCCCGCCGAGCAGGAAGCCGCGTTCAAGTTCGTGCGCTGGATCACCACGCCCGAGCGGGCCGCGCAATGGAGCGCCGATACCGGCTATGTCGCGGTGACGCCGGCAGCCTACGAGACCGAGGCGATGAAGAAATACGTCGCCGATTTCCCCCAGGCCCTCGTCGCCCGCGACCAGTTGCCGACCGCCGTGGCCGAGCTCTCGACCCATGAGAACCAGCGCGTCACCAAGGCGCTGAACGACGGCCTGCAGGCGGCCCTCACCGGCACGAAGCAGCCGGCGCAGGCGATGACTGACGCCCAGGCGGAAGCCGAGCGCATCCTGAAGGCCTATCGCTGAGCCGATGAGCAACCGCGCGACCGCGACGATCCATGGCTGGCTGCTGCTGCTGCCGGCCATGGCTTGCCTGGCCCTGTTCACGCACTGGCCCGCGCTCGCGAGCTTCGTCGACAGCTTCATGTCGACCCCGCGGGCGCGCCGCCCGGCGCGTTTCGTCGGGCTCGACAATTACCAGCAGATGCTGGCCGACCCGATCTTCTGGAAGGCGATGGCGAATAATCTCTGGTTCGCCACTGGTACGATCCCGTGCTCGATCGCGCTCGCCTTGCTGATGGCGGTCTGGGTCAACGACAGGATCGCCGGCCGCACTCTGGTCCGGATGGCCTATTTCACCCCGACCATCCTGCCGATGATCGCGGTCGCCAATATCTGGCTGTTCTTCTTCACCCCGCAATACGGCCTGCTCGAGCAGATCGTCGCGGCTTTCGGCGGGCGCAGCACCAATTGGCTGGGGTCGCAGGACACCGCGCTCTACGCCGTCACCATCGTTGCGATCTGGAAGGAGGCCGGCTTCTTCATGATCTTCTACCTCGCGGCGCTGCAGGCGATCCCGCCCAGCCTTGGCGAGGCGGCGGCGATCGAGGGCGCCTCGCGCTGGACCTTCTTCCGGCGTGTCCAGTTCCCGCTCCTGATGCCGACGACGCTGTTCGTGCTGATCAATGCGGTGATCAACGCCTTCCGCATGATCGACCATATCTTCGTGATGACGCGCGGCGGCCCCGACAATGCGACGACGCTGCTGCTGTTCTACATCTACCAGGTCGGCTTCAGCTTCTGGGACACGGCCTATGCCGCGGCGCTGACCTGCGTGCTCCTCTTGCTGCTCGCGCTGGTCGCCTTCGTCCAATATGGCTGGCTCGAACGCAGGACGCATTATCAATGAGCGCCGCGCCTCAGCCTCAGCCGGCGGCCACCACCCGTCCCGACCCCTACGCGCCCAAGGGCCTGGCGCTGACGCTGGAATCGACCGGCGCGATCCTGCTCGCTTTGATCTGGGTGCTGCCCCTGGCCTATGCCGTCTGGGCCGCGATCCATCCCGCCGAATACACGACCCGTTTCGTGCTGAGCGCGCCGCTGACGCTGGACAACTTCACCCGCGCCTGGGCGGCGGCGCCCTTCGCACGCTATTTCCTCAACACCTTCATCCTCGTCACCATGATCCTCGCCTTCCAGCTCGTGCTGGGGACGCTCGCGGCCTATGCGCTGGCGCGGCAGGATTTCTGGGGCAGGGACCTCGCCTTCGCGCTGATCCTGGCGCAATTGATGATCATGCCGGACGCGCTGATCGTCGAGAACTACCGCACGCTGGCCAGGGTCAACCTGATCGACACGATCCCGGCCATCGCCTTGCCCTATATCGCCTCGGCCTTCGGCATCTTCCTGCTGCGGCAGACCTTCAAGACCGTGCCCAGGGAGCTCGACGACGCGGCCCGCGTCGAGGGCGCAAGCCCGCTTCAGGTGCTGATGAAGGTCTATGTGCCGCTCGCCAGGCCGACCTATATCGCCTACGGGCTGGTCTCTGTGAGCTATCACTGGAACAACTTTCTCTGGCCGCTGCTGGTCACCAATTCGGTGGAGTCGCGGCCGCTGACGGTCGGCCTCCAGGTCTTCTCGTCGAGCGATCAGGGCATCGACTGGGCGGTGATCTGCGCCGCGACGCTGATGACCTCGGCGCCGTTGCTGGTCGGCTTCCTGCTGTTCCAGCGCCAGTTCGTGCAGAGCTTCATGCGTGCGGGAATCAAGTGAGATGCGGCTGATCACCTGGAACATTCAGTGGGCCCGCGGCATGGACAACCGCGTCGATCCGGCGCGCATCGTCGCCCATGCCCGGCAGATGGCGGATTTCGACGTGCTCTGCCTGCAGGAGGTCGCGGATAATTTCCCCGAGCTCGACGGCAATGACGAGACCGACCAGTTCGCCCGCTTCGCCGAATTGCTGCCGGGCTTCACCGCGATCGAGGGCATCGGCGTCGATGTCGATGACGGCCGGGGCGGCCGCAGCCGCTTCGGCAATCTCCTGCTGACGCGCTATCCCGTCGCCCAGGCGTTGCGCCATCTCCTGCCCTGGGAGGCGGCCGAGACCCGCAACATGCCGCGCATGCTGATCGAGGCGGTGGCGCTGACCCCGCTCGGCCCGGTCCGGCTGATGACGACGCATCTCGAATACTCGTCGTCGCGGCTGCGCGCCGCGCAGGTCGACGGCATCCGCGAGGCCCATCGCATGGCGCTCGCCCGCCACGCCAGGCCGCGCGAGGCCGGGCCGCACACCTATCGGATGACGCCGAGCGCGGCGAGCGCCGTGCTGACCGGCGACTTCAACATGCGGCCCGATGATCCGGTGCTGGCGCGATTGCTGGCGCCGTTCGAGGGTGGCGAGCCGCCATTCGTCGACCTCTGGCCCGCGGTGATGGGCGAGGCGCCGCATCCGCCGACCGCGAACCTGTTCGACCAGATCTATGGCGAGCCCGGCTGCCTCGACTATGTGCTGGCGACGCCCGATCTCGCGGCGCGCGCCCGCACCGTCACCTGCGATGTCGAGACCAAGGTCTCCGACCACCAGCCGATCCTCGTCGAGTTCGCCCCCGGCTGAATGGTGCTCAGAGCCCGCTTGGAAACTCCAGCCCTCATCCTGAGGAGCCGCGGCACGCGGCGTCTCGAAGGATGCTCCAGATGGTTCAGGAGCCTCCTGGAGCATCCTTCGAGACGCCATTCCCAGGAGTATGGCTCCTCAGAGGCTGACCGGAAACGAGCGATATCCGCGGTTTCCGTTCGCTTGCCATCACCCGCACCGTCATTCCGGACAAGCCGCGCCAGCGGCGCAGCTCCGGAATCCATCGGAGGGCTCCGGAATTCTACGATGGATCCCGGATCTCCGCGGGCCCTGTCCTTGGGCCGATCGAAGATCGGACCCGGGGGCTGCGTCCGGAATGACGGCGCAGAGGTGGTCAAGGCAGAGCCATTGAAATCTTTGGCTTCATTTCGGGCAAGGCTCTCGGGATGAGGGCTTGCAGAGTTTCCAAGCGGGCTCTTATCGGGTCACATTGTCTTCACGCGAACCGGTTTCCACTTCGCTCGAACATGCTCTATCCGATCGGACCACGATGATCTTCACACGCCAGGACCATGAGACGCTCGCCGGAATCCTCGCCGAGGCGGGCCGCCGCGAGGTCATGCCGCGCTTCCGCAACCTGGCCGCGGGCGAGATCCGCGAGAAGCGCTCGGCGACCGATCTCGTCACCGAGGCCGACGAGGCGGCGGAGCGCTTCATCAACGCCGAGCTCGCCCGGGCCTTTCCGGGCGCCGTGCTGATCGGCGAGGAGGCGGTCGCCGCCGATCCGGCGCTGGTCGAGCGTCTCGGCGATGCCGAGCTCGCCGTCGTCATCGACCCGATCGACGGCACCCTCAACTACGCCTCCGACCTGCCGCTCTTCGCCGTGATGGCCGCGGTGCTGGTCAAGGGCGAGGTCGTCGCAGCGGTGATCCATGATCCCATCGTCGAGGACAGTGCGATGGCGCTGCGCGGGGAGGGCGCCTGGCTCGGCTCTGCCGGCGGCAGGAGCCGCGACCTGCGGGTGGCGCCGGCCGCCGCTCCCCGCGAGATGACCGGCATGATGAGCTGGCAGTATTTCCCGGAGCCGCTGCGCAGCACGCTGCCCGGCCACATGCCGGCCTTCGCCAATGTCTCGTCGCTGCGCTGCTGCGGCCATGAATACCGGCTCGCTGCCGCGGGCAATGGCCATTTCCTGCTCTATGGCCGGCTCAGCCCCTGGGATCACGCGCCGGGATCGCTGATCTATGCCGAGGCCGGCGGCTATGTCCGCATGCTGGACGGAGAGCCCTACCGGCCGGCCCAGCCGACGCTCGGCCTGCTCTGCGCGCCCGACGCCGAGAGCTGGCAGGAGATCCGCACGATCCTGCTGAGCTGATCGGGGCCGACGCCACCAATGTCCGGAGCCGGGCAGTCTCGTTTGTCGGCTCAAAGGGCCGTCGTGCTTGCGCGTCGGCTGGCTCTACGGCTCCTGACCCAGCGGTCGGTTAAGTGAGTTACGTAAAAAGCGTTGCACCTGGGCGAAGTGAACGCGATTAAAGGAAAGCCGTAGATGCAGCCCGCATCTCGCGTAGTGGATTGCATCAAGATGAAATTTCGTCGCACGGCCGTAATTGCGCTAGCTTTGTCACTCCTTGGCTCCCCCGTGCTCGCAAAGAATTTTGCTGTCCCCGACAAGGATCCGGCGATAATTGTTTCGATCCCTAACGATTGGGATACCAAAGAAGTTAAGTACGGATACGAAGGTTGGTCTCCAAATAAAGATGTCTATATTTCTGTTGAATTCGCCGCAATCAAGAATGTTAAGGCGATGATGGAAGCCAACCAGAAGTGGATGAAAGATACTGGTATTAAAGTAAATAAGCCAATCGAGGCCGAAACGAATTTGAATGGTATCGCGGCGACGATTTACAAATTCGAGACGACCTACAAAGATGAGCCAACCACTGTAGATTTTATCATGTTGCCCGGTGGTAAGGACCGCGTTGTCCTGCTTACGCTCTGGGGCAACGATGAGGAGCGCACGAAGCACGGCAAGGCGATCGATTCGATCCTCTCTAGCGTCAAAGCGATTAACTGACCTGGCAGCGAAAGCTTGAGTTGCAGTCGCCGGGGCCATCATCGGGCTCCGCCGACCGCAATGCACCCCGGCTATTCTACGTCACTCGGCGGCCCCGAGCGTTGGGTCGCCGAGTGGCCGAACGTATCGCCGAACCGACGGGCGGCAATCTGGCATGTCCCGCGCTCCGGTTCGGCCAGCGCCGCCTCAGACCGTCCGTCAGCGCACAGCCCGTGTTCGAAATGCCTGCCCCGTCTCCCGGATAAGTGCGTCGAACAACGCGCCTGCCGTAGCGTGACGCAGCAGGGCCGCCGATTGGCCGGCATAGATCGGGAGCAGGTCGTCGCGGCCACGCTCGATGGCCGCGGCGCGGAGGCTGTTCGTCAGCCAGTTCTGTGCCGGATATGGCGCGAGATCATCTCCATAGGCTGCCATGTCCTCGGAATATCGGTTGCGGATGGCGCGTGCCAACCGCCCCGAGAAAGCCCGCGTCAGCGTCGTGTGACGCGCCCGATCGGACAGCAAGGCTGCACGATGGAGAGATGATGCGCCAGATTCCGAGCAGGCCAGGAACGCCGTGCCGACCTGCACGCCGTCGGCACCGAGCGCCATAGCAGTTGCAACCCCTCGGCCGTCCGCAATGCCGCCGGCGGCAACGACCGGGATTCGGACGGCATCCCGAACCTGCGGGATCAGTGCGAACGTCCCCACGAGAGAACGCTCGGGCGGCTCCAAAAACGACACCCGATGGCCACCCGCCTCCGCACCGGATGCGAGAACGAGGTCGATACCCGCGGCTTCGATCGCGCGTGCCTCCTCGACCGTCGTCGCATTGCCGATCATGCGGATGCCACGGGATCGGCACGCCTCGATGATCCGCGGCGAGGGAATGCCGAAGACGAAGCTGATGACCGGAGGTGCGACCTCGATCAGCGCCTCGATCTGCTCGTCAAAATTCTGCCCGAAACGATCGGGGAATGCTGGGGGATCCAGTCCGAGCGCTGCGTAATGAGCATGCAGCCGCCCGACGTGACACTCGAACGACGCTTGGTCGAATCCGGCCATCGCCGGATCTTCGTTGTCGACCCAGAGATTGATGGCGAATGGCGATGCCGTACGCTCGCGTATGTGCGCAACGATGTCCCTGATCTGGACGGGACTGAAGATATGGGCTCCGAACGAACCGAGGCCACCGAGATTGGAAACCGCGGCAGTCAACTCTACCGAGGAAAGCCCTCCGCCGAACGGGCCCTGGACGATCGGATAGGTAATCCCTAGCAATCGCGCCGCTTCGGTGTCATTCCACATTGTCTCTCGTCCCACGATAGCATCCAGCAAAAGATTGGATGAGTTCCGGCGCTTTGCGCCCAACCGCGGCCCGATTGCGCCGCCCTCAACGAGCGTTCACGCTAGAGCCGGATGATTTCAGACGGAGTCACAAAGTGACACCGTCTGAAATCTGAATCCGTCTCTCATCAAGGAGTTAGAGCAGGATCAATGCGAAAAACCGGTTCCCACTTTTTCGCATTGATCCTGCTCTAAGGCTTCGCGGCTGTGATCTCATCCCGGGCCGCGATCTCGGTTGGGTTCGGCAGAACGAAGCGCCTTCCCGATGCAGGGCACGAAAGCGCGCACGCTTCTCGGACTGATAGACGACCAATTGGCGCCCCTCCCGTTGCGACAAGCGGGATTTAGGGAGCCGACGTCGTGCGGGGCAAACGAGTAATACTGGAGCTCGCGTGAATGATGTTCACCCGCGACGCGACCGTGAAAGCTCCGGCTTGACGCCTTCAGCAGCTCAACCTGCCGATGTCGCGCTTTCCTGCAGGATCCAGGATCGGAATGCGAGGATGCGCGGATCGTCCGCTCGGCTTTCCGCGCCCACGAGCCAATAGGCGGTCTGGCTCAAAACGACGTCCCAGACTTCGACCAGCTTGCCCGAAGCCAGCTCCTCATTCACCAGGGGCTTACGCCCGATCGCCACGCCGAGGCCCTGGCAGGCCGCTTGGAACGCCATGTGAATGGTATCGAAGCGAAGCCCTTTCGCCGCATCGGGCATGGCACGGCCGGTCGCGCTCGCCCACATCTCCCAGTCCTCGCTGGTGCTCGTCACATGGATCAAGGGCGCCTGCTCGATATCGGCGAGATCGCACACGCGTTCACGGATCGACGGCGCGCAGACCGGGACGAGTTCCTCCGCGAACAGCTTGTCGGCGATAAGGCCTTGCCAGTTGCCGCGGCCCATGCGGATGGCCAGGTCCACGCCGTCCTCCGACAGCTCCGCCCGCTCCTGGGACGTGTCGATGACGATCTGGATGTCTGGATGGAGCTCGCGGAATGTGTGCAGCCGCGGCAGCAACCACCGAGCCGCGAATGTCGGCGCCGCGCTGATCGAAAGCTGGCCCGAGGCATGCGTGTTGATGACCTGGGCGCTGCCGCTGGCCAGAAGGTGAAGCGCCTGACGGACGGTCGGGATATAGGTCTGTCCCGCCTCGGACAGCACCAGCCCCTTGGTCGTCCGCAGGAAGAGTGGCACGCCGAGCCATTCCTCCAGCGATTGAATGCCGTGGCTGACGGCGCTCGGCGTCAGCAGCAGCTCCTCCGCCGCGTTCTTGAAGCTCAACAGCCGGGCGGCCGCCTCGAACAGCCGAAGTGAATTCAGCGGCGGTAACCGGGAGCGCATCGCACTGGCCTCCTGCCGAACATCGCGTCGCATGCGCGCTCCGGCGCAGATCACGAGGTGAGATTTTCTCATGCGCCGGAGACAATTATCCGTTTGTTCGATCGCGCGCCCGATTGCAACGTCCGGCCACGCAGCAAGGGCAGGAACCGCAATCATGACGTCGACGACAGAGCAGCCAGTCCTGATCGACATGGCCGGCAGCATCGCCACCCTCACGCTCAACCGGCCGGCCAAGCTCAACGCGCTGAACTACGCGACGATCGATGCGCTCCAGCGACATCTCGATGCCATCGAGCGGGACGAAGCCGTTCGCATCGTGATCCTGACGGGCGCCGGCGAGAAGGCCTTCAGCGCGGGCGCCGACATTGCCGGCTTCTCGCTCAGCGTCGAGGCCGGCGTGACCACCGCGATGCGGGAATTCGTCGGGCGCGGCCAGGCATTGACCCGGCGCATCGAGAATTTTCCGAAGCCCGTCATCGCCGCGGTGAACGGCCTCGCCTTCGGCGGGGGCTGCGAGATCGTCGAGGCCTGTCCGCTGGCTATTGCCAGCGAACATGCCCGCTTCGCCAAGCCGGAGATCAATCTCGGCTTTCCGCCGACATTTGGCGGAACCCAGCGCCTGCCGCGCCATGTCGGCCGCAAGCGGGCCTTGCAGCTCATCCTGACCGGCGATCCGATCTCGGCCGAGGACGCCGTGCAGATCGGGCTGATCAACGAGATCGTGCCCGCTTCCCGGCTCTTGACGCGGACGCGGCAGCTCGCGGCGACGATCCTCGGAAAATCGGCGGCGGCCGTCAGCGCCTGCCTCGCGAGCGTCACCCGCGGCATCAACCTGTCGATCGACGAAGGTCTGGCCGTCGAAGCCAGCCAGTTTGCGCAATTGGCCCATAGCAGCGACGTGCGCGAGGGCATCAGCGCCTTCCTCGAGCGCCGGCCAGCCCATTTCAGCGGGCGCTGACGGCCGCAGGAACCAAAACCACAACCTCCGATCACCGAGAGGCGATGAACGATGTCGGGCCATGTCGATCTCGAGAAGGCACAGTTCCTGGCGCTTCGCGACAGCGGGCATCAGGGCCCCTTGCATCTGCTCAACCTGATCCGGCTGCGCGAGCGGGCTGACTATCTCGACGGCCGCGAGGTCAGCGGCATCGAAGCCTATCAAAGTTATGGCCGGGCCAGTGAAGCCGTGCTCGCCCGCATCGGCGCGAGAATCGTCTGGGAGGGCCAATTCGAGATGGTGCTGATCGGACCGCAGGCCGAGCATTGGGATCTCTGTTTCGTCGCGGAATATCCCAGCCTGCAGGCCTTCGTCGAACTGATCCGCGATCCAGCCTATCGGGAAGCCGCGCTGCACCGGAAGGCCTCGGCACAGGACACTCGCCTCATCGCACTGCAGCCGCGGCCGGGAGCGACCCGGTTCGGCCAGTTTCTTGAAGAAGCCCGCGGCTGATCGCCGGCATCAGCGCGAACGTAAGCCAATTCGTGATGTTCAAGCTGTGGTCGGCGCTGGCCCTCGGTCCACTCATGGCGCCTCGCCGGCATCGGGAAAGGCCGCTACCGGGCCGTCATCGAGCGAGCAGGAGGATCGGTCGGCGGCCATGTCCGCATGCTGGACGGAGAGCCCTATCGGCCGGCCCAGCCGACGCTCGGCCTGCTCTGCGCGCCCGATGCAGAAAGCTGGCAGGAGATCCGCACGATCCTGCTGAGTTGAGTGGGGGGTATCCAGGTCTCCTGCGGCACCTCGCTGGCATCTGGCAAGGCCGCTACCGGGCCGCCCAGGCCCCGCGCTTCCTGATGGCCGGCGAGATTATCGACAAGGCGAAAGCCTGGCTTGAGGCAAGGCTGTCATCTGAGCCAAGTCTGTCACCGGCATCGTCGCCTCGACGCATGGCGATGACGGCGCCGTCTTCGACAAGAGCGCGATGGGCCAGGAAGGCATCGTTGCTCCCTTTGAGGTCTCATCGGCACAGATTGCGGCAACGGCCCGGGAACGTCGGCTCCTGGCCCGTAGCGGACGCTCGGAATGCCTGCTTATCAGCAAACTGCCGTGGGTCTCGCCGACAGCCTTTGGCCGCCGGCGGCTCAGCCCGTAAATGCGACAAGCACCTGAGAGGCGCCGCCAAGAAAAGCGGTTACGCCGGACCAGAGTGCAGCGCGCGCATTGAGCCGGGCTCCTCGCTCTGCCGCCTGGAGGATGCCGGCTGTCCAGCCGGCTTGTGAAGCCTGCTGGTCCACGGGCTCAAAACGGCTCGCGCCCTGCGCCCATGACGGAATGATTGTTACCCGGCTCGCGGCAAACCAGAGCCATGCAGAAACGCACCCTGCAATGAACGTCAGCCCGGCCATCACCAATGCGATCATCGATGTGGCTCCCCTGCGCGGCTCCGCGATGCGCCCCATGCCCTTGCGCATACTGCCCCCGCAGCAATATGTCCGCTGAAGCTGAAGCCTCAACCAACGGCGCGCTTCTAAAGCTCCAGCACTCGCATAAGATGCCGTCAATGGCGGTCTCGAATCGCCTCGGGGAGAGCAGTTATAGCCAAGCCGTCGCCAGTCGTAGGGCTCACGCCCACCGTCCTGAAATGGGCGCGCGAAAGCGCGAACATGACCACGGCTGACGTGGCAGGGCGGCTGAAAAAGACGACTGACCTCATTGAGGCGTGGGAGGCGGGTGAGGATGCCCCGAGCTACCCTCAGCTAGAGACGCTGGCCTATGACATCTACAAGCGCCCCCTCGCGTTGTTCTTCATGCCGGCCCCACCGGATGAGCCTCGCCCGCGCGCGGAGTTTCGGTCGCTGCCCGACGCCGATCTCAGCCATCTCTCGCGCGACACGACCTTACTCATCAGAAAGGCCCGTGCGTTCCAAGCTGCTCTGATCGAACTCTATGGCGACCGAAGCCCGGCGGCAGCACCGATATGGCGGCAAGCGCGCTTGAACCCCCGTGCCGGTGTGGCTCAGCAGGCCGCTCGTGTTCGCGAGGCGCTTGGCGTTAGCCTGGAGGAGGTTGGGCAGCGGCCGGATGCCGATTCGGCCTTGAAGCTTTGGCGGCGTGCTATCGAGCGCGGTGGCGTGCACATCTTCAAGGACACCTTCAAGCAGCGCGAGTTGTCCGGCTTTTGCCTCTGGCACTCCGAGTTCCCTGTCATCCTCATCAATAACAGCACGACCAAGACGCGGCAGGTATTCAGCCTTGTCCACGAATTGGCCCATGTGCTCTGTGACCGAAGCGGCATCAGCCGATTTGACAGTCGCGGGATTGAGGAGTTGCCGCCAGCGGACCGAGCTATTGAGCGCTTCTGCAATGCGATAGCTGCTGAAATCCTCGTGCCCATGGCCGATTTTGAGATTGCTGCGCGCGGCATTGATCCCGAACGAGCGTCCGATGACCAGTTCGCCGCTCTAGCCGGGCTGTATCATGTCAGCCGGAGTGTGGTGCTTCGCCGCTTTGTCGAGCGTGGTGAAATAGCCATGGACCGATACCTCGTGAAGGATCGGCAATGGGCGGATCAGCAGCGAGACGGAGGCAACGGCGGCAACTACTACGCGACCCAAGGAGCTTATCTCAGCGAGCAATTCCTCCGCGAGGTAGTGTCTCGCTATTCGCGAAGGCTATTGACCAAGACTGAGGCCGCCGATCTGATCGGCGTGAAGCCGAAGAATTTTGAGCAGTTTGAGGAGATGGTGCTGCGAGGTGCGGCGGCGTGATTTACGTCTTCGATACTAGCTCATTCAACGAGTTGAGCCCGCTCATACCCGATGTCTTTCCGACGTTCTGGGCCAAATTTGCGGAAGCGCTGGAAGACGGAGAAATAACCTCGACCCGCGAAGTGCTGCGCGAGATGGCGAATGGACCGCAGCACCATGTTGTTGACTGGTGCAATCAGAATAAGGGTCTGTTCGCCACGCCCGACGCGCGGGAAACGGCCTTCGTCGCGAGAATTCTCGCCGTCCCGCATTTTGGAGGCTTGATCGGCGAAAAGCAGCGTCTTCGCGGAACGCCTGTCGCGGACCCCTTCTTGATCGCTCGGGCTTCTGTCCTCAAGGCCACGGTGGTCAGCGAGGAAAGCGCAAAACCCAACAAGCCGAATATTCCAGCCGTGTGCGGTCATTTCGGCGTGCCTTGCATAAAGCTAAGCGACTTTTTTCGAGCAAAAGGCTGGTCGTTCTAATCTCACCGCGCCTTGCTTCGGTCCTCTTCATTACACCGATGATGCTGGGGGGCGCTCACGTCACAATGTTACGGACCAGCGCCGTCCGTAGGAGCGAGCGCTCCTGAACGTCGGCTTCAGAGAACAGGGACAACGGCAGCTCATGGCGCGCGTTACGCATGTGCGGGAGTTTCAAAAGCCACTTCCAACTGAGCAAAGGCTAATAGTTTCACGTTGTGGCCTATCCGCTCGGCCGCAAAGCTCATCGGGACAGTGTGCGCAAAGACCAGAGCGCCATCGATCTTCGCTTCAGGTAGATGAAGATGGGATTGAAATGCGGTCGTGTTCTCTCGTGCGAGCTCTATCCGTTTAAGATGCTTTCCAAGGAGGTCGTGTCGTCCCTTTTCGTCCATTTTACCCCGAAATTTGTAGAGTTGTTTGGCAATTTCACTGGAAGTCTTGGCGAACTGGAGGTCCTTGCATTCAAGGAGCATGACACGTCCATCAGAATGCCACGCAAGCACATCGATATCGCCGGGATCTTCGGATAACTTGCGGCCAAGAATATGAGAGAACTTCGCGCTTCGTTTTGCCTGCCATCCGAGTTGCTGTAAGCGCGTAACAACCCGCTCCTCAAACTCCGTCGCTTCCTTCGCGACAATGCGCTCTCTCCAGCTTCGCATCTCTTTGGACGCAATCGAACTGAGATCATACTGGCCGTAGTAAAAATTATACAGCTGAATACGAAAGGCGTCCCGGATCATGCCGGGCGCGATCACGACATCTGAACCGGGGGACGGTTCGAGGCGAAGAAGGGGACGCTGTGCGACGGAGAGGCGCCGTCTGAAGCGCCACGGCTGTCGATCCTGATCTGTATAGGGCGGGGGGACGTTCTTCCAGCCGTCTCGCGGTAGGAATTCGAGCGAGGTAATAAATTGCTCGGCGCAGTCGACGCATTCGGAGAGGTGTTGAAGCAATGCCGGTCTAGGCAATATCTCCCATGCCTTTCCGAGCTTGACCATTCGATTTTCTAGCACCTCAAGCGCCGTGCGAAAGTTCCCGAGCGAAATGCCCATTTCCGCTTCCCACGCGGCGGCGAACGACGCGTCAGTTTGACTGGTCGCGTGTTCTTCGGTCAGTGGTTCGGGACTACGCAGCAATTCCGAATAGTCGCGGCGGCTTCTGTCGATCTGCCCGGTAACGAATGACTCTCCAACCGGTGTCACGATGGCCTGGAAGAACGACACATCAATTTGAACCTCACCAGCCGGCGAGATGCGTATTTCGGGGCGCATGCCTTCGTAGCGGATGGCATCGGAGTAGCCGCCGAGATGATGGATCGTCATCGCCAAGGCCATCAGATTGGATAGGTCGAAATCTGCAACCTCGAAGCCGGCGCCTACCGGGCATTCGCACAATGCCGCCTCTAAAATAATCCGGCTCGCTAAGCCGGTGGCATTTGCCTTCTGAATGCTCTTGGAGACTTCTTCGCGGGTTTCCTGAGGGTTGGCCGAAAGGTCGAGAACAGCGCCTGAGGTTCGCTCCCATCGTGCTTTGTCGATAATCGATGCCTCGTGATTTTCCACCACGCGGCGGATCAGGGCGTGTCTCTCGAACTGCTTGAGCTGCTCGCAGAACATCTCCTCTGCGGCAGTAGTGATCGTGTTGAGCACCTTAGTGCATTCATCACGTCCGCGAACCGTACCACCGGGCCGGGGAATCCCATGCCACCCCAATCCTAGTCGCTGGGAGGCATCATCAAACCGACTTATCTCAACGATCTTGCTCGGGACCGAGTCGCGAACATGATCGCGGAAATCCTGCGGCGCGAACGCGTGGAGCTGCCGAGCCTCAGTAGAGGGAACGATTTTGCGCAAAAGCGTGGCAATATCGACCGCCGTGCCCTTTGCGAGCGTAGTAACCTGTTCAAGAAAAACCTCTACCAAGGTGACTTCAGAAATGTTGCCGGGATGCGAAAGCCCGTGGAAGAACGGCAATCCTATTTCCGTGGTAACAACGCGTGCGTCCTGATCGCAGGATGCTCTGATGGCTGTCTTCAGTTCTCCCGCGGGTGGTGGATTGATCTCTTCCTGTCGGATAGCGGGCCAAGCGGGCGCTACAATCTTCCACGTCAGAGAATCCGGGAGGCTCGGCACATGCTCCATCAATATAGGGGCAAGGCGCTCCATCCAGACCATTTGCATTTCAAAAACGGGGTAGAGGTCGGAGCGTTCTTCCAACGGTACCGTTTCAAGCCACCATGTTCGGCTACCCGACCTCCACACTCCACGATAGCGGAGTGATCGGGCATCGAGATGCGAGACATAAACCCGCTGCGTATTCTGCGGCGAACGCCTGCCGCCATCCTTACGGCGGAAAACTAGCACTTTGCCGGCCGGATCGCGTACCGCGTGCTTGTCGAACCGGACATGGTGCTCGGCTCTTAGCCGCAGATGTGCGTTGGTGGGCACCATGAGGGTGGCGCCATCAGCGCCATCCGGCATGGCTTCGTGGGGCACCACGTGGCCATTGTTCTCGTAGGCAAAGCCGATACGCGCCAGAAGTCCGTTGATCGCCATCAATGGAAAACCCATCTGCTCCGCGGCGCCTTCGGCAAGGAGGAACTTCAGCAGTTCGGCAATGTTGAAGTCGTGGCGCCAACCCAGCACATCGAGATCATAGCTGCTTATGCCTTCGGCCAGCCAATACGCCGGGCGATTGAACTCGACCATTTGACTCCGGCCGAAACCGCAAAGAACGACGAGCGAAATTCCGAGTTTGAATCCAGGCTGGGCTTTGGTGTCTGCAGCAGCGCTATCTATTACCTGCTGTAGTTCAGCTCGCATCTTGTCGTCGGATGATCTGGGCCTACTGAAGCCTGTCTCATTGAATTCGGTGAAATCATCGGTCAGCAGGACGAGATGGAACCACAAGCCCGGCTGAAATTCGACGGGCTTAGAGGGAACCACATTGGAATGCCGTTTCATCTCCGTCGGAGGGATGCCGATACGCGAAAGAGCGGGGTTCAAACCAAGTTCTTCGGTTTGGGCGATAAGCAGGCCAGTCCACAGGGCGAATTCTGCACCGACAGTTTGACAGGTCTCAATTACTGTCCGTCGTATGGCCGTAGCGATGGCTGACGGCAGCGCAATCAGGATCTCATCCTGGAAATCGATTAGCGGCTGCCTCTCCAGCCAGCTATCGCCGTAACCACCAAAACCTACATCGCGCCGTGACGGAGGCAGGCAAAACACGCCAAGAGCCCCGCGACTTATGCCAGCGCGCACCAGGTCATCGTCCGAGAAGGTCACACGCGCAGCCAACGTCTTGAGCGTTGGAAGGCCGCTAACCGGCAACGCATCGAGGCCATATTCGTCACCGCAGCAAAAGGCCTCCAACCCTGAGCGAGCGCAGACGAGGTCGGACAGCGTAAGCATGGCGCGGCACGACTGTTTGAGCGCGGCATAGACACCGCGGTCCGGCATATTCTCGGCGGCCGTGAGCATGTGCTGCAAATAATAGCTGTTTGCTTCTGCCAATCCCTCAAGCACGTGGTAATTTCGTCCCTCGAAATATACGCGCCCAACGAACACATCCTCGGCCGGATCCTCCATGTGCGCGAAGGCTTGCCCCAGCTGCTTAAACCAACGGGCGGCGTCCTGTTTGCTCGGCTTCTTCTTTCCAGAGGCGCTGGCGACAATCAGGTGCGCCATTGCCTCAAGCCTGACCGCATTCGCTTGAAGTTTTGGAATTGTAAGCAAACCGCCTGCAGCGGCGATGCTGGCCTTCAAATCATATAGGTAGAAAATCGATCCGAGATTCGCTGTTCGCGACCTTATCTGCTCGGTCAGCATCTGCTGGGTTGCGAACAAATTGTCGGGAATCTCGCGCATGTTATACGTCTAGCGGGATCGCAGGCCATCAACAATAAACTGCTCTGATAGAAACATTGGTCTACGGCGAGCCTACTTCGAAGGTCTGCTGCCGGGCAAACAGCTAAGTTCCGCTTCTGGCGCAAAGCAGTGTCACGCGATCAATGTAGGCGCCGAATCCGGATGCAAGCGCCCCGTCAAGCTCAGGTGCGCGTGGTCAGGGTCGAGAGCTGATCGGTGTCGAAGCGGTTCCGGAGGCCGGCGAGCGCCTCGGGATCGGGAGCTCCCCGCGCGGCGAGCTGCGCAAGTTCCTCGAAATAGTGCTCGTGCCCGGGCGGCGAAACGGTCATCAGCACACGCGCCGGGGTTTCGCTGACATTGGTGATGTTGTGCGGCACGCCCGGCGGGATGAACAGGAAGGTTCCAGGGCTAGCGTGAACGATCTTGCCTTCGACATGCCACTCGCATTCGCCGTCAAGGACATAGAAGGTCTCCTCCTGGACGCGGTGGACATGCAGGCCGGTGGCGAATCCTGCAGGGATCGTCCAGTCGAACATGCTAGTGTACTTCGTGTTCTCGCCGGTAACGAGGAATGCCATGGGATGACCGCGCAGCGTGACCCCATTGTTCTGTCCGGGCATGCGAATGACAGGAGCGGCGCTCATCTGATCCTCCTCTGGCTGGGATTGTGTCCGGCGCAAAATGTTCCCTCTTTGTCGGCGAGTCGCGAATCCGTTCCGAAATTCTTGCGAAAAAATCGCAACCGGTCCCATCTTCGCTCATGCCGAAGACCTTCGTATTTGGCCCGTACCGCCTCGATGCCGCTGCCGGAATCTTATTCCACGGCGCCGAGCCGGTTGCGCTTGGCCAACGGGCGGTCGCACTGCTCGCTTTATTGGTGGAGCGCGAGGGCAAACCGGTCGCGAAAGAGGCCTTGTTCGAGACGGCCTGGCCTGCACAAGCGATCGAGGACAGCAACCTCACGGTTCAGATCGCCGCGATCCGGCGCATCCTCGGCGAGCATCACGGCGGCGCCTGCTGGATCGAGACGCTACCGCGGCGCGGTTATCGCTATATCGGGCCGGCTGTCGCCGTCGATGATCCCGATGCGGCTGTGACCGCCGCATTAACGCAGCTGGCGCTGCCGGACAGGCCATCGATCGCGGTTCTACCGTTCTCCAATTTGAGCGGAGATCTGGAGCAGGATCACGTTGCCGACGGAATGGTCGACGACATCGTCACTGGCCTCGCCCGCATCAAGGGGCTGTTCGTCATCGCGCGCCATTCGACCGCCACCTACAAAGGACGCACACTCGACGTGAAGCAGGTCGGCAGCGAACTCGGTGTACGCTATGTGCTTGAAGGCAGCATTCGCAAGTCCGGCAGCAACGTCCGCGTCAGCGTCCAGATGGTCGATGCCTCGACCGGTGCTCATGTCTGGGCGGAACGCTATGACCGCAGCGCCAGCGATATTTTTGCACTCCAGGACGAGATCGCGTTGTCGGCCGTGGGGGCGATCGCCCCAAGCATCCGGCGTGCCGAAATTGACAGGGTGAAACGCAAGCGCCCCGACAGCCTCGATGCCTATGATCTCGTGCTGAGGGCCCAATTCGACGTCGATTCCGGCATGCCCGAGCGAGTGATCCGAGCGCTTGTATTGCTCGAACGAGCCATCCAGCTCGATCCGGACTATGCGCTGGCGCACGGCAACGCAGCGATGTGCCATCATTGCCTCTTCCTCCGCGCCGGCTGGCAGGAAGCCAACCGCGCAGCCTCGATCCGCCATGCCCGTCTCGCACTGCTCCACGGGCAGGATGACGCGACCGCGCTGACTCTCGCAGGGTTCTCGCTTGGCATGGATGGGCACGATCGCGGCGCAGCTTTCACTGCTTTTGAAGCTGCGCTCGCGATCAGCCCGTCATCCGCACTGACCTACATTCTGGGCAGCGTCTTGCTGGGGTGGGGCGGAGAGGCGGAGCGAGCTATCGCATGGAGTGAGCGGGGTATGCGGCTCAGCCCGTTCGATCCATGGGCCTTCGCCGCCTTCGATGCACAGGCGATGAGCCATCTGCTGCGCGGCCGTTACGATGAAGCCTGCAATGCCGCCTATAAATCCGTGCATGCTAACCCCGCGCACAGCATCACCTATGTGCAGTTAGCGGCCGCGCTGGCCAAGTCAGGACGATTGGAAGACGCAAGATACGCCGCTGCTCGGGTCCTCGAACTTCATCCGACATTCCGCTTCAACCGCCAGTTCGCAGGCGTGAATTGTGCCCCCGCACTTGCTGAGGCTCTTGGTGACGCGCTGCGTTTGGCCGGACTGCCGGGATAACTGGTCACGAGGCTCACACCGGCACAAACAAAGCGCCAACTTGGTCCGTTCGACAGAAGCAAGTGTTCACGGATGTCCGGATTCGGGCAGTCAGCCAATGTCGGCAATTGGCGCATATACGGCTCGATCAGATGGATTTCAGGCTGTTCAGACATGCCTAGAGATATTCTTCAAATGCGTGAGGAACGCGCGGACCGCCGGGTTGATGCCTCGGTTTTCGGGCCAGAGAGCAGTCAGGGCGTGCCGTTGGACAGAGTACTCTGCGAGCACTGGGGCGAGTTCGCCGCGACGCACGTAAGGTGCTGCGATAAAGGCGGCGCAGATGCCGATCCCCCCGCCGGCCACCAGGCATGCCAGCACAGCCTCGCTCGCATCGACGATCACGGATGAGGGTGGGATGATCTCGACCTCTCGCTCGCCGAGGCGGAATGGCCAGCGGAAGGCCTGACCCGAGCTCTTGTAGCGCAGGTTCACGGTTTCATGACTCTCCAGTTCGTCGGGATGACGCGGCACGCCGCGCGCGGCCAGATAGGCCGGAGATGCGAAGGCACAGAGCCGCAGCGGCGTCAGCCGTAGCGAGGAGAGTCTTGAATCGGCAAGGTCTCCGATGCGAACGGCGACATCGATGCCTTGCTCGACAATATCGACGAGGTGGTCGTCGAGCCGAAGGTCGATCGTGACCTGGGGATGGGCTCTTCGGAATGCCGGAAGCGACGGCGCGATCAGATGCAGCCCAATGGGCAGCGAGGCTGCAACTCTCAGAAGTCCAGATGGGTCGCTGCGTACCGCCGTCGCAATCTGCTCGATCTCTTCCACGTCCTGGAGGAGCTTCAGCGCGCGATCGTGGAGTTCGCGACCTTCCGGCGTCAACGTCAACGCCCGAGTCGTCCGGGTGAAGAGCGAGACCCCGAGACGCTTCTCCAGGCGCTGGATGCTCTTGCTGACAGCGGATGGCGACACGCCGAGCGAACGCGCTGCACTGGTGAAGCTCCCCGACGAGCCTGCCCGGGCAAAAGCCAGTAAGCCGGCCAGCCGTTCGAAACCGATCTGTTCCTTCATGGCATCAGTGAAGCGACACCGAGCATGATTATCAACCGCAGATCGGCGCATTAGCTCCTTTTCGAGATTTGCTCTTGAAGGAGATTGCCATGAGCGACGTGATGAAGGCGGTGCGGCTGCATAAGTTCGGCGGCCCGGACGTGCTCGTCTATGAGGACGCGCCGAAGCCGCAGGCGAAGGCGGGCGAGGTGTTGGTTCGTGTCCACGCCATCGGCGTCAATCCTCCCGACTGGTATCTGCGCGAGGGCTACCGGATGCTTCCGCCGGCCTGGCAGCCGGCCATGACGTTGCCGATCATCCCGGGCACCGACATCTCCGGCGTCGTGGAGGCCGTCGGCGACGGCGTGACGTCATTCTCAGCGGGGGATGAGGTCTATGCGATGGTACGCTTTCCCAGCGGCCTCGCCGGCGGAAGTCAGGCCTATGCCCAGTATGTCACCGTGCCCGTCGGAGAGCTCGCGCTGAAGCCAGCCGGGATCGATCATGTGCAGGCGGCCGCCGCTCCCATGTCGCTACTAACGGCGTGGCAATTCCTGATCGCGCAGGGCCATGACGTGCCGAACCCGCTTCAGGCTCGTCAGCATCTCCCGGTGCCGTTGAACGGAAAACGGGTTCTCGTGAACGGTGCCGGCGGTGGCGTCGGCCATTTGCTCGTGCAGTTGGCGAAGTGGCAGGGCGCCCATGTCACCGCGGTTTCCTCCGGCAAACATGAGGCGATGCTCCGCGATTTCGGCGTCGACCTGTTCCTTGATTACAAGGCCGTGGACGTCGAGACTGCTGTGACCGGGCTCGACCTCGTCGTCGATGCGGTCGGCGGCGCAAAGAGCGCACGCTTCCTGAAGACGCTGAAGCGAGGCGGCGCGCTGTTCCCGATCTTCGGCCTCGGCTTCGACGGACATGACGAGGCCGCGCAGCTCGGCGTCACCGTCTCCACCACCCAGGTCAACTCTCATGGAGGCCAGTTGGCCGAGATCGCGCCCTTGCTCAGCGACGGGACGATCCGCGTTGCGATCGACAGCATCTTCACGCTCGCCCAGGCCCGGAAGGCCCATGAGCGTGCCGCCGCCGGCCATCTTCAGGGAAAGATCGTCCTGACCGTCGCGGACGGAGCAGCGGCATGAGCCGGCCGGCGAAATATGTCCAAGGGTCGCCTGGCTGGTTCGACATGATCGGAGCCTTGCTTTGCGAGGCGATCGCCCAGGAAGGACCGGATCCACATCTCGAATGGTCGTTCGTCGAGCGTTATTCGGACGGTTTCGAGCTGGCGCCCGGCTTGATTCAAGGCATTCGCCTCGATATCCGCAGTGGCGAGGCTCGTTACCGCGTCGGTGTCGGGAGAGAAGAAGCCGGCGATGCAACGGTCGACGTGACGTCTGCGACGGCCCGCGAGCTCAACCGGCTCCCCCAAGCAGAGCCCGGCTTCGACCGGATGATGGCTGCCGCGCTTGCTGCAGGCTCGCTTCGGATCGAGGGCGACCTCACCCCGATCGCCGCGGCACTCTCCAAGACCCATGATGAGATCGTCGCTCGAACCGTCTGACTTTTCTTCAGAGCAGCGTTCATCGATCATGTGCGAGAATTGCGATAGTTGGAATGAGGCCAACCGTCCATTTCCTGGCGGACATCGAATGTCCGCTCCTGGCGCCTCGCCGGCATCGGGAAAGGCCGCCGCCGGGCCGTCATCGAGCGAGCGGGACGATCGGCCAGCGGGCCGCGGCCCGGATGCCGGGTCCCACGCACTGCCCCTTCAGACCTCCACGCCCGCGAGCATTCTGGTCAGTGCCGCCGCCGGCATCGGCCGGGCGAGCGGGAAGGATTGCCCGGCCCAGAGCGGGCTGAAATCGTCGCGGCCGGCGGTTTCCGCGGCGCTGCGCAGCGGCCCCAGCATCGTGCCGGCGGTCGGGAAGGGCGGCGCGAGGTCGCTGAGCGGTCCAAGCTCCGCCATGGCGCGGTTGACGATGCCGCGCGCCGGCCGGCCGGTGAACAGGTTGGTGAGCGCGGTCGGCCGCTCGCCCATGCCGAGCGCCTTGCGGTAGACCGGCGAGATCTTCGCCTCGGGCGTGAACAGATAGGCCGTGCCAACCTGAACGGCGGCGGCGCCGAGCGCAAAGGCGGCGATGACGCCGCGCCGGTCGGAAATGCCGCCGGCCGCGATCACCGGGACGGAGACGGCGTCGACGACCTGCGGCACCAGCGCGAAGGTGCCGATCTGCTCAGACATCTCATCGGTCAGGAAGCTGCCGCGATGGCCGCCGGCCTCGGCGCCCATGGCGATGATGGCATCGACGCCGCGCTCAGCGAGCCAGCGCGCCTCGGCGACCGTGGTCGCGGAGGAGAGGATCTTCGCTCCTGTGCGCTTCACGCGCGCGAGCAGATCGGCCGGGGGCAGCCCGAAATGGAAGCTGACCACCTCCGGCCTGTAATCCTCGACCACGCCTGCCGCCACCGCGTCGAACGGGTTGCGCCCCGTGGCGGGCTTGGGCATGTCGGGGTCGAGCCCGGCCTCGCCATAATAGCCGGCGAGGCGCTTCAGCCAGGCGGCCTGGCGCCCGGGATCATTGGCCGGATTGCTGTGGCTGAAGAAATTGAGATTGATCGGACGGCGCGTGCCGGCCCGCACCCGGTCCAGCGCCGCCCGCAGCCCGGTTTCGTCATATTGGGCGCTCGGCAGGGAGCCGAGCCCGCCGGCCTCGCTGACAGCAATGGCCATCTCCGGCGTCGAGGAGCCCGCCATCGGCGCCTGGATGATCGGAAGCTCGACGCCGAGAAGCGCGAGCAGTCGGGTCTGGCTTGACGTGGTCATGGCGGTTTCCCTCAACGCTGTATCGTAGAGATGGTGGGGTCGGGAGGTCGGCGAGACCAGAGCGTTCCTTGCGTTTCTCCGAAGCGCGGAAATGCTCCAGCTCCCTGGTTTCATCGCATGGTCTTGAGCGAACCGGTGTCTCTAGCTCGCGGCGCGCCGCTTGCGGTATTCGGGCACGGGCAGGCCGCCCCAGCCCCAGTTTTCGAGCTCCACCTCCTCGATCACGACGAAGGTCGCGTCGAGCGGCTTGTGCAGCACATCGAGCAGGAGCTGGCTGACGCCGGCGATGAGCTGCGCCTTCTCCTCGGGCGTAACCGAGCTGCGTCCGGGCCCGGAGCCCTCCCGCGTGACCTGGATGGTGACGATCGGCATGGTGTCCCTCCTTAGAGTATTTCCGCCTTTCTCCGAAACGCGGAAATACTCTATCCTCTTGTTTTAACGCGTTTTCTTCGCGCGAACCGGTATCCACTTCGCTTGAAAACGCTTTAGTGCCCGGCGCTCTGGCCGCCATCGATATGCAGGATCTCGCCGGTGACGAAGCCCGCGCTCTCCAGGAACAGCACGGCCTCGACGATGTCGCGGATCTCGCCCATCCGCTTCACCGGGTGGAGCGCGGCGAGGAATTCATGCGTCTGCGGCGGATGCATCGGCGTCTTGATCACGCCCGGCGAGACGGCGTTCACGCGGATGCCCCGCCCGGCATATTCGATGGCGAGCGCCTTGGTCGCCGAATTGATGCCGCCCTTGGTCAGATTGGCAAGGACGGTAGGGACGCCTGCGATCGCATGGTCGGTCAGGCTCGTGGTGATGCTGACGATATGGCCGGAGCCCTGCTGCAGCATCGCGCCCGCGGCCCGCTGCGTGATGTGGAAGAAGCCGGCGAGGTTGGTTGCGATCTTGCTCTCGAAATCGGCGGCGGTGTAGTCGGTGAAGGGTTTTGCGATGAAGACGCCGGCATTGTTCACCAGCGTGTCGATCCGCCCAAAGCGCGCGAGCGCCTCGCTGATGACCGCCTCGGCCGTCGCCGGATCGGCGATCTCGCCGGGAACGGCGAGAATGTCGGGGTCGCTGCCCTGTTTGATCGAGCGCGACGTCGCCACGACGCGATAATTGCGGTCGCGAAATCCCTTCACCAGCGCAGCCCCGATGCCCTGGGACGCGCCGGTGACGATAGCCACCTTCCGTTCGTTGCTCATGATGATCCTCATCGCTTCGACAGCGAGCGGAATGGCCGCTGCCGGGCCCGTCTGGCCTGGTGAGGATCATTTTGGCGATTTCGCGGATCGGCTGAATACCCGTCATTCGGCAGACATTCTTCCGTCAAACGGAAGAATGTCTCTCGTCAGCCAGCTTTCTTGTCAGCCATGCATCGCGCTCGACTCGGCCGAGAGCCGGGCGAAGTCGGCGCGCAGCCGTGGCACCGCGAAGTCCAGGAAGGCACGGACCTTGGGAACCAAGGAGCGGCCCTGCGGCAGCACCAGATTGACCGGGCGGGCCGGCGGCTCGGCGTCTCGCAGGAGCAGGGTGAGCGAGCCGTCCTGCACGCGCTCGGCGACATGATAGGAAAGCAGGCGCGTGACGCCGAGCCCGCCGACCGCAGCGCCCAGCGCCGCCCTGACGCTGTTGACCGTCAGCCTTGGCTTGAACGGGATGGAGCGGGGGATGGAGCCGCCCTTCACAGGCGGAAAGACCCAGGCCTCGCGCCCGAAATCGGTGCAGGCGATGATGCTGTGCCTGGTCAGGTCGGCGGGCTCGTCGATCCGGGGATGCTGGCTGAGATAACGCGGCGAGGCGACGATGACCGGCCTGACGTCTCCGCCGATGCGGATCGCCGTCATCGCGGAATCCGGCAGCTCCAGGATGCGCAGCGCGATGTCGATGCCTTCCTCGACCAGGTTGGCGCTGCGCGCGAGCAGGACGAGATTGACCGAGACGGCGGGGAAGGCCTCGATATAGGCGTCGATGATCGGGCGCAGGATCTCCTCGCCGCTGATCGGCGGCGCCGTGATGGTGAGGGTGCCGTGGGGCGCGACGCGCTCGTCCGCTCCCACGGCCTCGGCCTCCTGCAATTCGGCGAGGACGCGCCGGCAGGCCGCGGCATAGCGCTCGCCGATCTCGCTGAGCCTGCTCGCCCGGGTGGTCCGGTGCAGCAGCGTGGCGCCGACCTGCTGCTCGAGGAAGGCGACCGCCCGGCTGACCGCCGCCGGGGAGCGGCCGAGCTGGCGGCCCGCACCGGCGAGGCTTCCTTCATCGAGGGCGGCGATGAACACCCTCATCGCATCGATGCGATCCATGCACGCCCCAGCGTATTTCCGCGTTTCTCCGAAACGCGGAAATACGCTACCTCCTTGCTTTTATCGCATTTTCTTCACGCGAACCGGTGTCCACTTCGCTCGAAAATGCTCTGGCACCCCTGCGAGGCGCTTAAACTCGGTCATTCCCCGACCGGGTTCAAGCGCGATCGACCGCGATGATCGCCTCCGCGAAGGCTGCCGGCGCCTCCTGCGGCAGGTTGTGGCCGATCCCGCCGGAGAGGGTCCTGTGCTGATACCAGCCCGAGAACTTCCCGGCATAGGCCGCCGGGGCCGGGTGCGGGGCGCCGTTGGCGTCGCCTTCCAGCGTGATGGTCGGCACGGCGATCATGGGAGCCTGGGCGAGGCGCTGCTCGAGATCGTCATAGCGGGCTTCGCCCTCCGCCAGGCCGAGCCGCCAGCGGTAGTTGTGGATCGTAATCGCGACGTGATCGGGATTGTCGAGGGAGGCTGCGCTGCGCGCGAAGGTGGCGTCGTCGAAGGCCCAGCGCGGCGACGCGGTCTGCCAGATCAATCGCGCGAAATCATGCGTGTTCTGCTGATAGCCGAGCCGGCCGCGCTCGGTCGCGAAATAATACTGGTACCACCAGTCCTGCTCGGCCTTGGGCGGCAGCGGCATCCGGTTGGCGCTCTGGCTGCCGATCAGATAGCCGCTGACCGAAACCATCGCCTTGACGCGCTGCGGCCAGAGCGCGGCGACGATGTTGGCCGTGCGGGCGCCCCAATCATAGCCGCCGAGCACGGCCTTCTCGATCTTGAGTGCGTCCATCAGCGCGATCACGTCGACGGCGAGCGCCGCTTGCTGTCCGTTCCGCGGCGTCGCATCCGAGAGGAACCGGGTCGTGCCGTAGCCGCGCAGATGCGGCACGATCACCCGGTAGCCCCTGGCCGTCAGCAAGGGCACGACATCAATGTAGCTGTGGATGTCGTAGGGCCAGCCATGCAGCAGGATGACGACCGGGCCGTCGCTCGGGCCGGCGTCGACATGGCCGATCGTGAGGACCCCGGCCTCGATCTGCTTGAGGGCGGGGAAGCCGGAGGCGCCGCGTGGCGCGGCCGCCGGCTGGGCCATGGCCGGGCTGATCGGGCCAAGCTGCGTGGCGGCCAGCGCAGCGGCCACGCTTGCCAGCAGGCGGCGGCGGTTGTGGTCGACGGGTTCAGCGGAGCGGGGAGGCTGCATTGTCATTCTCCTGGGATTGTCTTGCTGGGATTGTCCGGTTGTCTTGAGAGCCTGCGCCGGGGCGACGTTCTCAGCCGAAGGTGAAGGCGTAGGCGCGCACGCCCGGGTCGAGGAACTCGATCTCGACCGTCCGCTCCGCGACCGGGCCGGCCTGGCGCACGAGCTGGTAGAGCCGCCCGTCGCGGATGGTGCCAAAACCCTGCTCGTCGATGTCCGAGCCGTGGCTTGCTCCTGGCGCTGCGCCGTCGATCCTGACGCGAAACCGGACCGGGCGGTCGGGCGAGCCCGGAACCAGCACGAGATGCAGGTCGCGGGCATGGACGCGGTAGCGCAAACCACCTCCGGCCTGGTTCAGCGCGGCGAATTCGGGGCCGACCGTCCAGTTGCCCGACAGGCTCCAGAAATTCGCCGGCAGCGTGGCGGGGTGCCGGTATTCGCGCGGCTCGTCGGGGGTGAGCGAGCCCGCCGAGGCGAAGCGCTCGGCCTTGTCATGGCCGAGATAAGTTTCAGGCGAACGCAGATTGCTCCAATCCGCTTGCTTCTGGGTGCCCTGGCCATCGACCGGCTGGCTGGCGCCGGCGGTGCCGGTCGCATTGGCCTCGGTCAGCAGGCGCCGGATGACTTGCTCGGACTGGTCGTAGCGGCCTTCGCCGGTCGCCTGATGGCGGATGCGGCCGTCGCTGCCGACGATATGGATGCCCGGCCAGCCGCTATTGCCGAAAGCCCGCCAGATGCGGAAATCATTGTCGAGCACGACCGGATAACCCAGGCCGAGCGACAGGCTGGCCCGGGCGACATTGTCGCGGTCCCGCTCGAAGGCGAATTCCGGCGCGTGGACGCCGATGACGACGAGGCCCTGATCCTTGTACCTGTCCGCCCAGGCCTTCAGATGCGGCAGCGCGCGCAGGCAGTTGATGCAGGAATAGGTCCAGAAACTGACGACGACGACCTTGCCGCGCAGCGCCTCAGTGCGCAGCGGCGGCGAATTGATCCAGCCTTGCCTGTCGAGCAGTGCAGCCAGTGGGCCCGCGAGAGGAGCCGACACTGTATCGGGGACGGCGGCGCCGGCGGATTGCCCGAAGCTGCCAACGACATGTGCGATGCTTGTCATCAGCGTGTTCTCCAGCTTGGCGGTCTGCTCGGCCGAGAGGCGCTGCAGCAGGCTGGTGTCGAGGCCGAGCGCCAGCAGTGCCACGCTGCCGATGACCATGGCCCCAGTGAGCCGGCGCGCCCGCTCGACCCAGGGCAGCGATGGCCGCAGGCGGGCGAGAAGTTGCCGCCCGGCGAGCATGGCGGCGGCGAGCGATGTGGCAGCGCCGAGGCCATAGGCGAGCAGCAGCGCGCTGGTCTGCGGACCGGGCCCGCTCAGCGCCGCGCCGGAGAGGATCAGCCCAAGCACCGGGCCCGCGCAGGGCGTCCAGAGCAGTCCGGTGGCCACGCCGAGGACGACCGAGGAGAGCATGCCCGCCCGTCCGCCCTGCGCCCGCCCTCTCTGTGTCCATGCCGCCAGCCGCGATCCAGCCCCCACCAGCGGCGAGGAGAGGCGGGTGGCGAGCGCTGGAAAGACCAGGCTGAGACCGAAGCCGGCGAGCAGGACCAGGGCGACGGCGCGCCCGAAGCGGTTCGCCTGGACAGCCCAGCCCCCGGCGACCGCCGCCAGGCTCGCCACCGCGGCGAATGCGAGAGCCAGACCCAGCAGCATCGGCAAGGCATTATGGAGGAAGGACTGGCGGTGGAAGGACCGGTTCGCCTGCGCCAGGACGAACGGCACGACCGGGAGGATGCAGGGCGAGAGGATCGTCAGCACGCCTGCGAGATAGGCCGGGATGAAAAGGGACATCGATGCCCTCTTTCTCAAAGCTAGATTGGAAACTCGCTGAGCCCTCATCCTGAGGAGCGCTCCGCAGGAGCGCGTCTCGAAGGATGCTCCAGCGGGTTCCGGAGCCTCCTGGAGCATCCTTCGAGACGCCGCTGACGCGGCTCCTCAGGATGAGGGCTCGAATGTCCAACGGGGTTTCGGTGCAAGGCTTGCGTCGGCGTGGCGTGGAAGCCAAGGCCGGGCGGCCGCACTCTTGTCGCGTGTCCTTGTCGCGATGGCGGTGCGGCCGCCGGAGCCGTGCAGCGGGTCAGGCGATGGTGGTCTCCACCTCGATATTGCCGCGCGTGGCCTTGGAATAGGGGCAGGTCTGGTGCGCGGCTTCGACCAGCGACTGGGCGGTCTCGCGCGCGATGCCGGGCAGGCTGATGTTAAGCCGGGCGCGCAGGAAATAGGCCCCGTCGGTGTTGGCGAGATCGATCTCGGCATCGACGGCGGTGTCGGCGGGAAGCCGGATCTTGTGTGCGCCGGCGGCAAGGCCGAGCGCGCCGATGAAGCAGGCGGACCAGCCGGCGGCGAAGAGCTGCTCGGGATTGGTGCCGGCGCCCGACGAGCCGGGCGAGGAGAGGGCGATGTCGAGGCGCCCGTCCGAGCTGCGAGCGGCGCCTTCACGCCCGCCGGTGGTGTGGGTCTTGGCGGTATAGAGGACCTTGGTGGTCATGGCGGTGTTCTTTCGATTTGCATCGTATCCGCGTCAATCGGATACGATGCAAATGGGCGGTGCATCCCGGATTGTCAACCCCCTTCCGATTTAATCGCATGCGATCTATATTGCTCCTGTCCGGCCCAGGCCGAAGCGGGAGACGTCCATGACCACATCGAAGGCTGCCGGCCCTGCAACGCCCAAGCTCGCCGATTTCATGTGCTTTGCGGTCTACTCGGCCAACCTCGCCTATGGCCGGGCCTATAAGCCGATCCTCGAGGCGCTCGGCCTCACCTACACCCAGTGGATTGCGATCGTGGCGCTGTGGGAGGAGGACAACCAGACCGTCAAGAGCCTGGGCGAGAAGCTGTTCCTCGAGTCGAACACGCTGACGCCGATGCTCAAGAAGCTCGAGGAGCTCGGCTATCTGCGCCGCCGGCGCGACCCCGGCGATGAGCGCCAGGTCATCGTCAGCCTGACCGAGGAGGGGCGCCGCCTGCGCGAGAAGGGGGCGCAGAGGACCTTGGTCAAGGCGACCGGCATGGAGGCCGATGAGTTTGCGGGGACGCAGAAGGCGGTGGTCAAGCTCCGCGACAATCTGATCAAGCACGCGCAGGCGTGACGGCTCGCCTCCGGCAGGGGGCAGGCAGCGATCGCAGGCAGCTATCGGAACTGGCAAGCTGCCTCTCGAAAAATGCGATGTCTCGGCAAGGGTTCGGGTTACTCGAGCAGCCCGGCGAGCCGCAACCCGTCCGCGAAGCGCGCCAGGTCGTCCGGGCGATGGATCGGAAGCCAGTCCCTGAGTTTGGCGATGCGCATGGATGGATCGAGCGCATGCAGGCGTTCCATGGCCTGCCTCGCCTCGTCGGGGCGCCCGGCGAGCGCGTGACTTGCGGCCATCAATGCGGCAGCGACGAGGAGGCTGGGGAGATTCCCGGCGGCTTTCTCGGCCCAGGCCGCGGCGGAATCGAAGTCTCCCGCGACGAAATGCGCCAGCGACATGCCGAGCTGCACCCTGAACATTTCGGGATCCAGCGGGCTCAGGCGGGCAGCGTGCGCGAAATGCTCGAGAGCTGAAGCCGGTTCGCCGTTGAAGGCGCGCAGGAAGCCGCCGAGGAACCAGGCGGGGGCGAGGTTCGGATTGAGGAGCACCGCCCTGTCGATGAGCGCGATACCGCCGTCGAGATCGCCCGTAAAATGGCCAAGCGCATGTCCGGCCCGCGTCAGGGCGACCGCATCGTCCCGGCCGAGCTCGACCGCCAGTCGCGCCAGCCGCACGCCCTCAGTGATGTCCTGGGGATGATCGACCATCCAGCCATTCACCTTGCGCCACACATGGCACCAGGCCGCCATGCCATAGGCGGAGGCGAAGTCCGGATCGAGCTCGATGGCCTTGTAGAAGAGCGGCAGCGCCGCCTCGATGGCCTCCCTGGTGCCGGAGTGCAGCTTCGCAGTGCCACGCAGGTAATAGTCGTAGGCGTCGAGGCTCTCCGTCGGCTTGCGCTTGGCGCGTTCGATCTCCGCGCGTTCAAGCTGCGGTGCGATCGCGCCGACGACGCTTTCGGCGATCCGGTCCTGCAATTCGAAAATGTCGTCGAGCAGGCCCTCGAAACGCTCCGCCCAGAGATGCGTCCCGGTGGCGGCATCGATGAGCTGCCCGGTGATGCGCACCTTGCTTCCGGATTTGCGGACGCTGCCTTCCAGGACGTAGCGCACGCCGAGCTCCCGGCCGATCTCCTTCACATCCACCGCACGGCCCTTGAAGGCGAAGCTTGAATTGCGCGCGATGACGAACAGCCAGCGGATGCGGGACAGGGCGGCGATGATGTCCTCCACAACGCCGTCGGCGAAATACTCCTGTTCGGGATCGCCGCTCAGGTTCTGGAACGGCAGGACGGTGATGGCGGGCTTGTCCGGCGGGAGCGGCACTGAGCGCAGTTCCGTCGACGGGCTTGCGGCCCGCTCGGGGGCGCCCGATCCGATCGGCTGTCGCGCTTCCCCGGCCTGCTCGACCTCGCCGACGAAGCGGAAACCCTTGCGGGCGATCGTCCGGACGAGGCGCTGCTCGTCGCCCTTGTCGCCGATGGCCTTCCTGACCGCGTTGATGTGGCTGGTGATCGTGGATTCGGAGACGATCCGGCCGCCCCACACCGCCTGCAGCAGCTCGTCCTTGCTGACGACGCGGTCGCGGTTCCCAATCAGATGCAGCAGCAGGTCGAAGACCTGCGGCCCGACCGTTACGACCTGCGCGCCCAGGGTCAGCTCCCGGCGCTCGGGATCGAGCCGGTAATCTCCAAACGCGAATTGCACGTCGGTCGTCCCTTGGCCGAATGCCGTCGTTTCACTGACCGAGGCGGTTGGTCGAGAACAGTCCGAGACTGACAGAAGCGCCCTGGCTCGCCCTTCTGCCGCAAGGCGCGGTCTTGGACAAGAAAGCAAGCGTCCTTGAAGGGCAATTCAAGCCCGCCGCAAGGACTTCCCGCAGGCGGCCGGGCACTCTCACGCCATGTCGACGGCAATGGTTGCGGTCGAAGGAAGGGGAGAAAGTCCATGAAGATCGTCGTCATCGGCGGCACCGGCCTCATCGGGTCGAAGCTCGTGCAGAATCTCGGAGCGCGCGGCCATCAGGCGTTTGCGGCGGCGCCGAGCACCGGCGTGAACACCATCACCCGCGAGGGTCTGGCAGAGGCGCTCGATGGCGCCGACGTCGTCGTCGATGTGGCGAACGCGCCCGTCTGGGAAGACAAGGCCGTCCTCGACTTCTTCGAGACGTCGGGCCGCAACCTGCTCGCCGCGGAAGCGGCTGCCGGCGTGCGCCACCATGTCGCCCTCTCGATCGTCGGCAGCGAGCGGCTTCCCGACAACGGCTATTTCCGGGCGAAGGTCGCCCAGGAAAACCTGATCAAGGCGTCCGGCATCCCCTACACCATCCTGCGCGCCACGCAGTTCTTCGAGTTCGTCGGCGCCATCGCCCAGTCGGCCACCGTCGGCGAGGAGATTCGCCTGTCTCCGGCCCTGATCCAGCCGATCGCATCGAGCGATGTGGCGGCGGCGCTCACCGATGTCGCGCTCGCTCCCCCAGTCAACGGCACGGTCGAAGTCGCCGGTCCCGAAGCCATGCCGCTCGACGAGCTGGTCCGGCGCTTCCTGCAAGGGACGCAGGATGCGCGCAAGGTGGTTCCGGACATCCACGCGCGCTATTACGGCGCCGTCCTCTCCGATCGCTCGCTTACGCCGGGCGTGAATCCGCGCATCGGCGCGATCCGCTTCGAGGACTGGCTCGGCCAGTCCAGGGCGCAGCAGGCCGGAGGTTGATCGGCAACGAGAGCTCGCCACGGCGACGGGCTCCCCGTCGCCGGGCGCTGATCGCAGTCATCGGCATTCAACGGGAATGGGACCATGGACGCCTTGGAAGAGAAGAGCATCGCCGTCAAAGGCGAAGGCCCGGGGAGCACCGCCCCGGCAGCGCGGCCGGGCAAGAGAAAGCTGATCGGGCTGCTGCTGTGCCTGGGCGCCGTGGCGGCTGGGGCCGCCGGATGGGCCAGAGCCCGTTCCGGTGGCGAGGCGACCGACAATGCCTATCTCCGCGGGGACCTGACCTCGCTTGCGCCGAAGATCGCCGGTTATGTCACGGCGGTCGAGATCGAGGACAATCAGGCCGTCCAGGCGGGCGACATCCTGTTCCGGATCGATGATGCCGACTATCGTGCGAAGCTCGCGCAGGCCGTCGCCAACCTCGAGGCCGCGCAGGCGCGCGTCACCAATGTCGACGCCGAAACCAGGCTCCAGCACGCTTTGGTCAGGCAGGCCGAAGCCCAGAAGCAGGCAGCGATCGCCGAGCTGACCCTCGCGACACGGTCGCAGGGCCGGCGTCGCGAGCTCATTCGCAGCAATGCGGTGAGCCAGGCCCTGCTCGACGAAAGCGACGCCGCGCGCTCGCGGGCCGAAGCGAATCTGTCGGCGGCCTCGGCGACGATCGAGGCGCAGCAGCAGCGCATCGCCGTCCTGGCCACGCAGCGCGAAGCCGCCATTGCCGCCGTGGCGCAGGCGCGGGCAGCGCGCGATCTGTCCCAGATCGACCTCGACAGCACCGTCGTGCGCGCGCCCGTCGCAGGCATCGTCGGCAACCGCCAGGTCCGGATCGGCCGGCTGGTCGCGCCGGGAGGCTCGCTGCTCGACATCGTTCCCGTCGACGGCGTCTGGGTCGTGGCGAATTTCAAGGAAACCCAGCTCGAGCAGATCAGGCCCGGCCAGCACGTCCGCATCACCGTCGACGGCTATCCGAGCGCGGCCCTCCAGGGCGTGGTCGACAGCTTCGCACCCGGCAGCGGCTCCGCCTTCAGCCTGCTCCCGGCCGACAATGCGACGGGGAATTTCGTCCGCGTCGTCCAGCGCGTTCCGGTGAAGATCCGGTTCGTCGGCACTCCCTTGCCCGGCCGCCTCGTGCCCGGCCTGTCCGCGCGTGTCGAGATCGCTCCCGGAGGCCGCTCATGACCATGGCCGCCACCGCCGTGCCGGGCCGCGGCAGCACTGCGGCCGGCGCCCTTCTCGTCACCGGCATCGTGCTCGCCGCCTTGACCGAGGCGATCGCCGGCACCGTCCTGTCGCTCGGGCGCGGCGACATCATCGGCGACATCTCCGCGACTCCCGACGAGTTCGCCTGGCTCGACGTCGGATATACCGCGCTCAAGCTCATCGGCTTCATGACCGCGCCCTGGCTGATGCGCCGCCTCGACCCGCGCAGCGTGCTCGTCGCCGCGACCCTGGCCATGGGCCTGGCGTCCGGGATCGCCGCCATGACGGCCCGGCTCGACCTGCTGATCGCGCTTCGGGCCGTCCAGGGTGCCTCCGGCGGCACCCTGCTCGTCGCTGGCCAGGCGATCCTGTTTCTGCGCTTCCCGCGCTCGCACCAGCCTCTGCTCCAGGCGCTGTTCGCGATGGGAGCCGTCGTTGCGCCCGGGACACTCGCTCCGGCGCTTCAGGGCTGGCTGCTCGACGCGCAATCCTGGACCTGGATCTTCTTCGGCATCGCGCCGCTGGCCCTCATGGCCGCAGGGTTTCTGCTGATGGCGGAGGGCCCGATGCCCGCCAAGGGCGCGCCCAGCCCGTTCGACTGGATCGGCTTTTCGCTGATCTCGGTCGCGTTTTTCTGCCTCAGCTACGTCTTCACGCAGGGCAGCCGGTGGGACTGGTTCGAGGAGCCGCGCATTCTGTGGCTGACGGTGATCGGCGCGGCCGCCCTGCTGGGCTTTCTCGGCCAGCAGGCGATGGCCAGGGGCCGGGGCCTGCTCGACTTCACCGTGTTCGGCCCGAATGCTTTTTCCTTCGCCTTCGTCGTCAGCTTCGTCGCGGGCGCCGCACTATCGGGCAGCGCATTCCTGATTCCGTCGTTCGCGGTGTCCGTTCTCGCGTTCACGCCGACCGAGGCCGGGCGCCTCCTCTTGCCGAGCGCTGTGCCTTTCGTCGGTGCGCTCCTTCTTGTCGCTCTTCTTGTGCGCTTCCGCCATCTGCCGCCATTCGCGACCGTGCCCTTCGGCATCCTGACCCTCATGGCCGCGATGTGGATGCTGTCCGGTTCGACCAGCGAGAGCGGAGCGGACGATATGATGGCCGGAGTGCTGTTGCGCGGCCTGGGTCTCGGCCTCCTGTTCCTTTCGATCACGCTGATCGCGTTCAGCGCTCTCGACGCGCGCAAGCTCGCCGGCGGAATCGGGCTTTTCAATACCGGCCGCCAGCTCGGCGGCCTGATGGGGATCGCGGCTCTCCAGACGCTGATCGACCACCACACCGTCGCCAATGTCGCGGTGCTCGGCGCCAATGTCGCTGCGGGAAAGCCTGCCGTCAGCGAGCGGTTGTCGGCCATGGCAGCGATGTTGACGGCGAAGGGCATGGATGCCGCAGTGGCGAGCCGGGCAGCGACGAGCCTTCTGGGCCGCGCCGTGGCAGCTCAGTCCACCGTGATCGCCTTCGACACTGCGTTCAACGCAGTCGCCCTGCTGTTCGTGGTCGCAGCCCCCATGCTGGTCGCCATCAAGATCGGCCTTGCCCGATATGCGAAGGCGCGGGCCGCGATCGCTCACAACGCGGCAGGCTCGTCATGAGCCGCACGCAACTGGTGTCTTCAGCAGCCTGCCAGAGCATTCTCGAGCGAGGTGGACTCCGCTGCGCGCAAAGAAAGTCATATAAAACAAGGATGTAGAGCATTTTCGCGCTTCAGAGAAGCGCAGAAGCGCTTCCGGGTCGCTGACTTGCCGATGCCGAGACGCCTCCTGCTCGCTTCTCCCTCACGCAGGCAATTCGTGCACGGTGATGGCGGGGCAAATCCCGCGGGCGATGCCGATCAGGTGGCGGTGATGCGTCGCCACGATAACCTGCCCGGTTCCAGCCATCTCGGCGAGGAGACGGCAGGCCTCTTCGGAGCGGAAATCGTCGAAGGTCTCGAGGATGTCGTCTGCGATGAACGGCAGCGAAGGGCGGGTCTTGGCGAACTCGTGATAGCCGGCGATGCGCAGCGCCAGATAGAGTTGCGCCCGCGTGCCGGTCGACATGTCCGTGGCGAGTTTCGAGCCGCCCGCGGCCATGACGCCCAGGAGGATTTCCTTGTCGCCGCTGGGCTGGGTCTTGAGGCCGGAATAGGCGCCCTTGGTGATCGTCTGGAAAGCCTCCGAGGCGCATTGCAGCATCGAGGTTCGGTGCGTCTCGCGATAGATCTGAAGCGCCTGGTGGGCGGCCGCGATGCCCAATTTCCGGCGCGCGAAGGTGATGGCCTTCTCTTCGAGCTCGACAAGCAATGTCCGGCGCTCCTCGTCGAGCCGCGCGACAGCATCATCGCCACCGATCGCCGCGAGCGCGCGATCAGCCTGCATGTGCCGCGCGTGAAGGTCGTGAGCTTCACGATCCTGCCCTTCGAGCCGCGCTGTGAGCGTGGCTGCCTCGGTTTCAAGCTGTGATTGATCGAGCTCGGCCAGGATCGCTTCAGCGGCGTCCAGCGATTGGGATCGACAAGCTGCAGTCACGCGCTCGCCCAGGAGTTTCAGCTGGCGCTCGAGGTCGGAGCGACGGTTGGCCCGGTCGATCATGGCGCTGACCTCGAGCAGCGAACCGACGCCGAAGAAAGCGGTCAGGGTCGATGCCTCGGCTTCATGCAGCGCGATCCTTTCCATGGCCTCGCGCTGCACGATCTCGGCCTGGTCGAGGTCGGCTTGCTTGCTGCGGCGCCTTTGGTCGTTCAGCCGCGCGAGCTCAACGCGCCGGCGCAGGTCCGAGGCGAGTTCAAGAGGATCGTCGTCTGCGAGGCCAAGCGTGCCGGCGATCGCCTGCACGGCGTGGACGAACTGCTCCTGGTCTCGCTTCATGGCCTCGATGCGGTGGCTGAGGCTTTCGCGTTCGACCTCCAGAGGCGGAATCTCCGCAAGCAGGGACAGGATCTGATTGATCTCGTCAGGTCCGGGCGGGGAGGGCACTTCACCGAGCCAGCAGGACCCGACGGCCGTGCTCCAATCCCGTTGCCATTCGTCATCGGCGGCTTGCGCCTCGGCGAGATCTCGCTTGCGGGCGCCGAGCTCAGTCGCATGGGTTTCTGCGGCCCTTGCCGCGTTGGCGAGATCGGAACCGTGCTTCTTCCGCTGCTCGACGATGGCCTGCAGGCTGACGAGAAGGCTGTCGAAGGCGGCGTCGGGCGACGCGATTCCAGCAGCCTTCAAGGCGGATGTCAGCCGCTCGATCTGGGCGGCGGCATCATCTTGGGCCGCACGAAGATCGGTCGATGCCGATTTGAGGCTGGCATTGATGTCGAGGACCGACAGGCGACGCGACAGCCAACGTTCGAGTTCGCTCAGGCGCATCTCGGCCGGCAGCCCGATCGCGCTGAGCGCGCCTGCCGTCTCGCGGTCCAGAACCATCTTCAAGTCGAGCGCCTGGCGCTGGAGGTCCTCGACCCGCTTCAGCTTGGCGGAGGCTGTCGCCATCGCCTGGATTGCCTGCCGCAGCTCGGCAGCCTGGCTTGTCTGGCGAAGCTGCGCATCGGTGATCGCGTCGTCCTGCCGCAACGCGCTCTCGAAGGCTTCGGCCGTGGCATGGTCCATGGCCCGGCGATGGCTGAGCCAGGCGTCGTCGCGCCTGGCCCGGGATGCGAGGGCCGCCGTATCGTCGACCAGCCCGGTCGCGGTTTTGATCGCGTCGATTTTCGCGGAGAGCTCGATTGCGGTGTTGGTCAGGTTTTCAATGTCAGAGCCGTGCGTGACCAGGGCCTGGCGGATCGTTTCAGCCCGGCCGCGCCAGTCTTCGATCTGATCTGCCGTCGGCACCCTGACCGCGTTGAGCTGATCGATTTCGCCGGACCACGGGCTGAGCTGCGGGAGCTGGTCTGCAAGCTTTTCTCTGAGGTCGGCGACGATGCGGCGCGCCGATCGTTCGCGGGCGACATGGTCGCTCGCCCGCGCCTGGTCGAGAACGAGCTGCAGCCGCGCCACCGACGCCTCATCGGCCTTGGCCGGGCCGAACCCTTCAAGGACCTGTCTTGCCGCTGCATCCGCCTCGCTGGCACGGGCATGTTCTCTCCTGGCGGACTGCAGCCTTTCGCGGATGCCCGATCGCCGATCGATCAAGCCGCGGAGCTTTCCGACCAGCGAGGCCGAGAGCACCAGTTTCGATGGGTCAGCATCCGGTCGATCGAGCCGTTCCGCGACCTTCCTGAGGTTGCCGGTCATGGCGGCGAGTTCGGATTGCCGCTTCGGGATGTCGAGTGCCGCGACGTAGCGCGCCTCGCCGGTATGCAGGGCGTCGATTGCGGGGCCTGCCGCGATGACGGACGACTCGACCTGAATGCCATCCCGCTCCCCGCGGATCTGCTCTACTCTGGCCGCGGCGATCTCGGAGGCGGCCTTGAGGCGGCCATCGGCGGTGATCAGCTCCGGCAGGCGTTCAGCCCAGCCGGCCGGCGGCTGTGGGACCTCGGCCAGGGTCGACAGGTCCTGGCGAAGGGCCCTGACGGCTGCCAGATCAGGCAAGGCGGAAAGGTAGCGGTTGATCTCGTCCAGGCGGAGCTTCGACTTGCCGCGCTCGGCCAGCGAGGTTTCGTATTTTGCCGCGGCGTCGTCCCTATCCTGGACAAGCTGGGCATGGGTGGTGGCAAGGACGTTGATCTCGTCCTTCCTGGCTTTCAGCACGTCGAGCCTGGTCTTGAAGCTCAAGAGTTCGGTCGAGCGGGCGCGCGCCTTGTGAAAGGCATCCGCGGTCTCCTGCAACCTGGTGAGGGTCGAGCCGAAGGCAGCCAGGCCGGCGCTGGCGGAGAAGAGCAACTGGCCGAGCTCACCCTGGCTGGCGAGGATGCTCTCGCCGCCGAGGCGCAGCGTCTCCTCATCGAGACAGAACATCATCCGATAGGCTTCGCGGTTGATGCCGGAGAGGCCCGCGGTCAGCACGCCCTCATCGATGGCCTGGCCGCTCGCATCCCGGAGCCTGGCCCCTCGTTTGACGCGCACCACCTCTCGCGTGCCGCTGGGAAGGTCGAGAGCTGCACCGAGCTGCATGGTGTCGTAGCCGTGGAGGAAGTCGTAGGGCGAGCGCTGACCAATGCCGAAGAACAGGTCGACAATCGCGGCCGTGAGCGTCGATTTGCCAGCCTCATTGCTGCCGACGATCAGGTGGAAGTCGGGCTTGCCATCCTCGGGGCTGCCGAAGTCGATGATATGGTCGGTGAAGCGACCGAAACGCGTGAGATCGAGGCGCCGGATCCGCATCAGGCGCGCGGCTCCCCATCGGCTTCATGCAGATGGGCGATGACGTCGAGCGCGCCATCACGGGTCAATTGCGCGACGGCCTTCTCGAAGCTGGCCTCATCCTCTCCAAAAATCCTGTGAAGCTCGCGAGGCAATGCGCCTCGAAGCTCCGCGACGATCTCGCTGGCCTGAAGCCGGTAGGCATCGGATTTCAGGACGTCGCTGGCGATGAGCTGCGACAGCTCCGCGACGGCGCTGGCGTTGTCTGCCGCGGCTCCGAGAGGCTCGGAACAGTCGGAGCTGATCTTTTCGATCCAGGTCTTGCCGATGATCGCGGCCTGCTGCTCGGCCTCGGCGAGCAGCATCTCGGTGTCCCGGCGCAAGCGCCAGCTGAGGGGCGTTGCGCCGGTGAGCAGGATGCGAGCGATCAGATGATCGGATGCCGCGGCTTCGCACTCAGCCGCCAGTTTGCGACCGATAACGCGCATCGCATCCGACCAGTCCTCGACGCCGGACAGGTCCACCATGACACGCTCGAACTGAGCCGTGCTGGTGCGGTGCTCTTCGATCTCGATGGTGCCGTCCTCGTTGACCGTGACGAGGCTGACCGATTTCGCGCCGCTCTCGTTGATGTCGCGGCCCTGCGGGATGCCGGGCATGACGATGGCGGGCCTGTCGAGATGGATCTGGCGCTTGTGAACATGGCCGAGCGCCCAATAGTCGAAACCGGCCGCGGCGAGGTCGGCGACGTTGCAGGGGGCATAGCGATCATGGCCTTCGGCGCCGGCAAGGCTGGTGTGCAGCAGCCCGATATTGATCGCGCCGTCGACCGGCGGCTTGAACTTCGGCAGGAGGCTCTCGAGGGCGTGCGGCCGCGGGAAGCTGATGCCGTGAATGACGACGTCCCGGCGGCCTGTTTGACCGGGCAGGGAAATCGCCCCGGCGGAGCCCTTGAAGAATGTCACGCTGTCGGGAAAGACGAGCTCCGCCGTGATCCGGGACATGGCATCATGGTTGCCGCGGATGCCGAAAGTGCGGATGCCCGCTTCATCCAGGCGGCGCAGCTGTCCGGCGATGAAGCCGGCGGTCTTCATCGAGGTCTGGTCGCCATCGTAGAGATCGCCCGAAATCAGCAGGGCGTCGACCCTCTCGTCCAGGCAGAGATCTACGATTGCGACAAACGCTTTTCGCGTGGCGTTCGCGACCAGCTCCGCGAGCTCGGGGTTTCGCAGCGCCAGGGACTTGAGCGGCGCATCGATATGCAGGTCCGCGCAGTGAACGAAGCGAAAGCTGGAAATGACGTTCGGGCTCCAAACCCATCAGGATTCTTGTCTGTCGAGCATACGCGAAAGAACGCCCTTGGGGAGGGACGGCCGCGCATTGTCAGCCGGTATCTCGCTCCCGGGCCTATGTTTGCAACCCGAATCTGGGGCCTGTCAGGGGTCGTGTGCCGGGAGTTCTGCAAAACCTGAGGATGGCCATGGCAGGTTGGTGATGCTCGACGCCACCCGGCTCCAGGGACGCTGTGTGCGGCGCAAGCCTTCAGGCTGCATGCACGGTCCAGTCGCGAGGCCGCGGTTGGTCCCGCACGCGGTTCGATGTCACCACCGCAATCTCGGCGCCCGCATTTCGCAATCTGTCCTCGCATTGACGTTTCGAAATATAAGGCCTTCGGTTGGACACGCTTCAAACAATCGAACGTCGCAATGCACGGCGCAACTCGCAAGCGATGCGGGTCATCCCACAGAACCGGTAGCGCGCTTTGCAGAATCCGCCATCCGCGAGTGGGCTTGGTAATCTTCACAGCCGCGGCATCGACCCAAAACCGAACTACTGGAAGGCGATCATGACCGCGATCCAAGTTTCCGAGGCACGTGGAATAACTTTGGCCGAACTCGCGGAAGAAGCGGGGGCTTCGCTTCCGGCATCCGCCGATCCTGCGGTTCGGCTGAGCGGAGGAGCGAGCCTCCACACGGCAGAACCGTGGCATGTGGCCTATATGGATCACGGCCGGCATGCGGAGGCGCTGCGGGGCACCCTGGCGGGCGCCTGCGTCATCATGGAACGCTTCGCCGATATGGTCCCGCCCGGAACCGTGGCCATCGTCGTCCGGGATCCGCACCTGGCCTATGCCAAGCTGCTCGCCCGGCTTCACCCGGAGGCGCTTCGGCCCGAGACCGTTCTGGGCCAGGTCGGCACGGCCTTCGGATGTTTCGTCCATTCCCGCGCTCGGATCGGGGTCGGGGTGGTCCTCGATCCCGGCGTCGTCATCGGAGACGGAGCCGTCGTCGGGGACGGCACGAGGGTCGGGGCCCATACGGTGCTCGGGGCCGGTGTCGTGATCGGCCGGGATTGTTCGATCGGCGCTGGCGTCACCATCGCACACTGCGACATGGGTGACCGTGTGATCATCCATCCTGGGGCTCGCATCGGCCAGGACGGCTTCGGGTTTGCGCTCAGCGCTTCCGGTCATCTGAAGGTGCCGCAGCTTGGGCGCGTCCTGATCGGGAACGACGTCGAGATCGGTGCGAACACGACGGTCGATCGCGGCAGCGGGCGGGACACGGTCATCGGAGCCGGGACCAAAATCGATAATCTGGTGCAGGTGGCTCACAATGTGCGGATCGGTTGCCTCTGTGTGATCGCGGCCCAGGTTGGCATCGCAGGCTCGACCGTCCTGGACGACGGCGTCGCCGTTGGAGGGCAAAGCGCCATCGCGGGGCATCTCCACATCGGCCGGGGCGCTCAACTGGCTGGGGCATCGGGATTCATGAGGAACATTCCGGCCGGCGAACGCTGGGGTGGAATGCCGGCCAGACGCGCCCGCGAATGGTTCAGGGAGCAGGCAACGCTCAAGAACCTGGCGAGGCCGGCGAGCGCCGCCTGACTGGCCTTGCGCCGCTTCACGCCCGGGCAGATGTGGATGCCGGACGACCCGGCCTGGAGCGTGCGGCGAGCCTGCCGTTCGCGGCGACGAACTGGTGATGCCACATCGCCTCCGTCACCAATGTCCCGTTCGCCGGTCGAACGGCCATGTTTTGCCCGCCGTCAGACAACAGGGTTCGAAAATTCGCCCTGTTCACTGTCCCATCGTGCGGCGGCCTCGACGAGGGCGAGACGGTCCGCCTTGTCGGGCGTGCCTTCGCCGGCTTCCTCCTGATCGCTGATGCGCTGCTTGGCGGCATGGTAGATTTCCATGCTGGTGATGTGGATCTGTACCGCCATCATGGTCCCTTGTTATCGCTAGCAAGGGGAACGCCCGGGCCGTCCGGAGGTTGCCTCGATGTCGGCACGGTGGAGCCGACAGGAAAGCGCGCGCACAGCTGGCCGGAGTGGCGCCGGCCACCCGGCTGTGATTTATCGAGCGGCAAAATCCCGATCGAGCGGGAAGATCGGCCGGCGGGCGCGGCGATAGGGCAGTTTTGTCAGGTCCGGCGTACACAGCGCGCCGCTGTCGCAGACGATGACCTTGCCGGCGATCGGCTCGAAGGCGGCCCGGAAATGCTGCATCGACTTCAGCGCCACCACGCGCTTGGCGGCGGGGTCGATGCCGAAGGCGCGGAATTGCTGCAGGTCGTTCATCTGCGCCCGGATCGTGGTGACCAGGATCTCGATATCGCCGACGCGCAGCACCGCGCAGGGCCCCCAGCTCGCATGCAGGCCGCCGAGCATCGGGCCGTCGCCGACATAGTCGCCCGCGCTCAGGCTGACGAGCGTGCCGGTGAGGGCAAGCGGCCCGCCGCCGATCTCGGGGTCGACCTTGCCGCCGAGCCTGACCGAGACCGTCGCACCCGGCTGCGCCTTGTGCAGCTCGGCTGCGGCCTCGGGATCGACGATCGGGCCGAAGCAGGCATCTTTCAGGTCGGCTTCGATCATGGCTTTCAAAAGCCCGGTCGCGTCGCCATAGCCGCCGCCGCCGGGATTATCGGCGTAATCGGCGATGATCAGCGGGCCCGATGTCGCGACATAGGCGGCCGCTTCCGCGACCGCCTCTGCCACAGTGAGGAAGGGCGTCACCATCTCGAAGCGGCGCTGCCACATGTCGTCGACCAGCGCCTCGGCGAAGCCGCGATGGCGCGCGAGATCGCCCTGGCAGGTGACCAGCACGGTCGGGCCGACCTCGGCGATATCGGCATTGCCGAAACCGCCATTGACGCTGACGGCGAAGACGCCCGGTTCCTGCTCATAGGCCTTCGCCTTGGCGATGCGCGCGACCATCGGGCCGATATCGGTGCGCCCGCCATTGACCTCCTCCAGCATCGGCCGCTCCGCGCGCAGCGTCACCGGTCTGATCTCGCCCGCCATGGCGCGCTGCAGGATGCCGGCCGCCAGCCGCCCGGTCTCGCGGACATCGACATGCGGATAGGTCTTGTAGGAGACGACGATCTCGGCGAGCTCCGTCATCGCCCGGGTGACATTGGCATGGGGGTCGAGCGTGACGCCGATCGGCACTTTCGGGCCGAGCACGGCGCGCAGCCGCCTGAGCAGTTCGCCTTCGCCATCCTCGCAGAACTCCGTCACCATCGCGCCGTGCAGGCCGAGCAGCACGCCGTCGATCGCCCCGGCATGGGCCTTGGCCGCCTCGACGATGACATTGGCGATGCGGTCGAAGGCATCGCGCGTCACCGGGCCCGAGGGCTGGGCGGCGGCGCTGATCGCATGGACCACCCGCCAGCCGGCCGGACGGCCGATATCGAGGAAGCCGGCGATCGGTGTATTGGCCTCGCCGCGCTCGGCGATGGCGGCGTCGCCCAGCCTGATGCCGCGATCCATGAAGGCGGCGTAATCGGCCGGGCAGCGGCTGAAGGTGTTGCTCTCATGCGAGAACTCGGCGGTCAGCACGGTGAAGCTCATGGCGTTCCCTGGGGTCCCTGATGTTTGTCTTGGATGCGGTTCTTGTGGAGTGGGGCGGCGCGTCAGCCGTCGCGCAGCGAGGCGCGGATATCGAGCGCCTCGATCAGCGCGTCTCCGAACAGGTTGATCGCGATCACGGTCGTGGCGATGACGAGGCCGGGAAAGATGATGATCCAGGGCGCGATGAAGATCTGCGCCGTGCCGGAGCTCATCATCGCCCCCCAGCTCGGCACCGGCGGCTGCGCGCCGAGCCCGAAGAAGCCCAGTGTCGCCTCGAGCACGATGGCGTCGCCCGTCGCCAGCATGCCGGCGACGATGACCGGCGTCATCGCATTGGGCAGGAGATGGCGGAAGAGCACGCGGCCGGGATGGGCGCCGGCCGCCACTGCCGCATCGACGAAGAGCTCGCCCTTGAGCGACATCACCTGCGCCCGCGTCAATCGGGTGAACTGGGCGAGATAGGCGATCGCGATGGCGATCGCGGTGGAGTGCAGCCCCGGCCCCAGGATCGCGATCAGAATCAGCGCCAGCAGGATCTCGGGAAACGACCAGGTCAGGTCGACGATGACGGTCACGGCCCGGTCGAACAGGCCGCCGAAATAGCCGGCGGCGGCGCCGAGCGTCGCCCCCGCGACCACCGACAGCGCGATCGAGAACACGCTGACGCTGAGCGAGGTGCGCGCGCCCTGGATGATGCGCGAGAGCAGGTCGCGCCCGAATTCGTCGGTGCCGAGCCAATGCGCCGGTGAGGGCGGCGTATTGGCGATCGAGAGCTGTTGGGCGGCATAGTCGTAAGGCGCGATCCACGGCGCGAAGACGGCGCAGAAGACGAGCGCGATCAGGAACAGCGCGCAGATGGCGCCGCGCGGCGAGCGGGCGAGGCGGGTGGCAAGAGACGGACGGCTCATCGTGGACGGCTCATCTTGCACCCGTTCATCTTGAAGCCTGCTTGGAACCTCCAGCCCTCATCCTGAGGAGCCGCGCAGCGGCGTCTCGAAGGATGCTCCAGATGGTTCGGGAGCCTCCTGGAGCATCCTTCGAGACGCGCTCCTGCGGAGCGCTCCTCAGGATGAGGGCTCAGGAAACGTCCAAGCGGGCTTTCAGTCCGGCTCATCTCGCACCCATGGCTTCGCGCAGGCGCGGATCGAGCGCCGCCTGGGCGAGATCGCCCAGCAGCGTGCCGAGCATCACCGCGATGGCGAGCATCAAGAGGCAGCCCTGCACCAGCGGATAGTCGCGCTGCCCGAGCGCGGTGATCAGCAGCGAGCCGAGGCCCGGCCGGGCGAAGACGTATTCCACGGTGACGGCGCCGCCGAGGATCCAGCCGATGCGCAGGCCCAGGATCGTCATCACCGGCAGCATCGCCTGCTGGAGCACGTGGCGCAGCTGGATGCGCCAGAAGGGCAGGCCCTTGGCGTGGAGCACGCGCACGAAATCGCGGCCGGCGATCTCGATCATCGCGGCGCGGGTGACGCGGGCGATCAGCGCGGTGCCGCCGATGCCGATGGTCAGCGCCGGCAGGACCAGCGCGTCCCAGCTGCGCGCGCCGGAAACCGGGAACCATTCGAACTGCACGGCAAACATCAGGATCATCAGCAGCGCCAGCCAGAAGCTCGGCAGCGTCGAGCCGAGCAGGATGAAGCCCATCACCGCCCGGTCGAACAGGCTGTCGCGGAAGGAGGCGGCGAGCACGCCGGTGACGATCCCCACCGTGGTGGAGAAGATCAGCGCCGCGCCGCCCAGCGCCAGGCTGTGGGGCATGTTCTCCGCGATCAATCGCGCGACCGGCTGGCGCATCACGATGGCGTCGCCAAGATCGCCCGTGACGACCTTGGCGAGCCAGCGCCCGTACTGCACGATGAGCGGCTGGTCGAGGCCGTAGCGGGCGATCATCTGCGCCCGCTGCTCGGGCGAGGAGCCGACCTGGATCAGATGCTCCAGCGGATCGCCCGGCACGAGATGGATGATCATGAAGATCACCAGCGAGACGGCGAGGAACACCGGCACCAGCATGGCGAGCCGCCGGATCGCGAAATGCAGCAAGGCGCTCTCCCCTCTACGGCCGGGACCGGGCTCGGTTCGCAGCCAGCTTCAGTTCGCCGGAGCGATGTCGAGCATGGTCGGCCCGTAGAGCCCGGTGCCGCGGATCACCTGGGGCAAGGTGATGCGCTTGCCATAGGCCAGGCTCTGCGCCGGCTGGTAGATCGGCGCGAACGGGTACTGCGACAGCACATACTCGTGGTACTTCGTGAAGTTCGCGACGCGCTCCTCCCAGCTCTTCGACTTGTTCATCGCGATGTCGTTCAGCCGCTCGGCTTCCGGGTCGTTGAACATCGAGACATTGGGGTAGCCGGCGCGCTTGGCCGCGAAGAACCAGTCGACGATGTCGGCATTGGTCCACTGATACGAGCGGATCGCGAGCTGGTGCTCGGTCTTCTTGCGGTACTGCGCGTTGATCGAGCCGGCATCGATGATGCTGATATCGGCTTGCATGCCCACCGCCTTGAGCTGGGCCTGGACGATCTCGACGAGGCGCTTGAACTCGGTGCCGTTCTGGGTCCAGAGCTTGACCTCGAGGCGCTTGCCGTCCTTGACGCGGATGCCGTCGGGACCCGCCTTCCAGCCGGCTGCGTCGAACAGTTTCTTCGAGCGTTCGGGATCGTAGGAGATCTTGTACTTGGGATCGACCTGCGACTCCTTCAGCGAGGAGATCAGGAAGGTGTCCGCGACCGCACCGTTGCCGCCATAGAGGCTGGTCAGGATCTCCTTCTGGTTGACGGCGAAGGCGGTCGCCTCGCGCAGCCTGACATCGGTGAACGGCTCGACGCTGGTGTTGATCGGCATATAGACCAGCTCGTTGCCGGGAATGGTGACGAGCTTCACCGCCTTGTCGGCCTGGATGCGCGGCAGGAAGTCGGTGGGAACATTGACCAGCATGTCGGCGCCGCCGGTCTTCAATTCGAGATAGGCGGTCGATTCCTCGGCGATCTCGCGGAAGGTCAGCTTCTTGAACTTGGCCGGCCCCTTATTGGCCGAGAGGTCGGAGGCCCAGGCATAGTCGTCATTGCGCACCAGCACGGTCTGCTGGCCGACGCTGAACTGCTGCAGCTTGTAGGGGCCGGTGCCGATGGCCTCGGTCACGCCGAACTTGTCGCCGAGCGCCGTGTAGGATTTGGGCTCGGGAATGCACATGAAGGATGTGGCGAGGTTGAACAGCAAGTTCGGGTCGGGGTGCTTCATGTGGAAGCGCACGGTCAGGTCGTCGACGACCTCGACACGCTCGATCGCCTCCACGGTGAAGGCGTTCTCGGTGCCCTTGAACTGCGGCACCCACCATTCGATCGTCCGGGCGTTGAACGGCTCGCCATTGTGGAACTTGACGCCGGGCTTGAGCTTGAAGGTCCATTGCATGCCGTCGGGGCTGGCCTCCCAGGAGGCGGCGAGCTGGCCATGGAAGCTCTGGTCGGCGTCCTGCACGACGAGGCGGTCGAAGATCAGCGTCGTCGCCGTGTTGAGCTTGGTCGCCTTGGTCGGGTTGTAGGTCGGCGCGCCGACGAGGCGCGCGGTCATCACGAAGGTCGCCTCCTGCGCCTGCGCGCTGGTCGCGGCCAGGCCTGTCAGGCTCAAGCCCGCGAGGCTCAAGGCCAGCAGGCTGCGTGTCATCATCGTCTTCATTCCGTTTCCCCTTTTTGTTGTGAGATGCTGCGCAGGCTTGGAAGGCGAGGGCGCTCAGTCGAGCGGGCCTGTGGCGTCGCCGACATGGCCGGTGAAGCGGCCATAGAGCTCGGCCATCCGGTTCAGCCGCTGCTCGACCTGTGGGCCGAGCTCGACGAAGACGGCGTTGATCATCAGGTTGCTCAGGCTCGCCATCTGGGCGGTCGAGTCCCAGAACAGGTTGAACTCGGTCGAGACGACCAGCATCTCGTCGACCAGCCCGCGCCCCCAGTCGCAGAAGGAATCGGTGACGAGCGTGGTGGCGATGCCGGCAGCCTTGGCTTCCCGCGCCAGCACTTTTGCCATGCGCGAATAGCGCCGCGCCTCGAAGATCACCAGGCAACGCCCGGGCTCGTCCGGGAGCAAGAGCTCGGAGAAATTGCCGGCGGCGAGGTCGACGAGATGCACGCCGTCGCGCAGGTACTGGAGCTGGTTGGCGAGGTATTGGGCCAGGCCCCGCTCGGTCTGGAAGCCGGTGATGTAGACCCTGGGCGCGCTGGCGAGCCGGCGCGCCACGCGCTTCCACTCCTCGCTCTGGGCAAGCTCGTAGAGCCTGACGAGGCCGGCGATCTCGAGCTCGAGGCTGCGCGCCAGCTGGTCGTCGCCGGCGCGGCTGCGCTCCTGGAAGTCGCGCAGCCGGTCGCTGATCAGCCAGGGGCTGTCGCCGATCTCGTCGGCCAGGCTCGCCTTGAGATCCTTCAGGCTCCTGTAGCCGAGCGTCCGGCAGAAGCGCCCGACCGTCGGCTCGCTCAGCGAAACCTTCTCGGCCAGGCTCGCGGCCGTCTCGAAAGGCAGGCTCGGCATCCGCGCCAGCATATAGCTCGCCAGCGCCTTGTCGGCGCGGGAGCCCCCAGCGAGGCAGGCCTGCAATCTCTGGCGGAGCGTCTGCGACATCGGAACTCCCGGCGATGTCTCAATGAAGAAATTTTTCTATCACGCTGTCAAAGGATTTTTATTTTCTTGCAAACAGTGGTGGTTTGAGGCTCGTCTGTGGCAATGCCACAGGAAGCAACGCCCCGGGCCTCGCGCCCCATGGGACTGTTTGGAACGTTCTTGAGCCCTCATCCTGAGGAGCCGCGCAGCGGCGTCTCGAAGGATGCTCCAGCTTGCGCGGAGCCTCCTGGAGCATCCTTCGAGACGCCATTCCCAAGGGAATGGCTCCTCAGGATGAGGGCTGGAGATTCCAGACGGGCCCTGAGCCGCGGCCGCGTCTGGGGCGAATGGAGATGGGTCTGACCGGCGCGATGACGACTGCAACAGGACTGGCCCAGACAGAGCAGGCCGAAACCGGACAGGCCCAGATACAGCAAACCGGGTCACCACAGGTTCAACTACGTCAGGCCGACGTGATCGTGCTCGGGGCCGGCATCATCGGCGTCAGCGCAGCCCTGCATCTGCAGGAGCGCGGCCGCAGCGTCCTGCTGGTCGATCGCGGCGAGCCGGGAAGCGAAACCAGCCATGGCAATGCCGGGCTGATCGAGCGCTCCTCCGTCGTGCCCTATGCCTTCCCGCGCGATCTGGCGACGCTTGCCGCCTTCGCCTCGAACCGCTCCATCGCCGTGCGCTACCGGCCGGCGACGCTCTTGCGGCTGGCGCCGTGGCTGGCGCGCTACTGGTGGAATTCGGCGCCCGACCGGCTCGAGCGGCAGGGCCGCGCCATCCTGCCGCTGATCGAACGCTGCATCGACGAGCACCGGCGCTGGACGGCGGCCGCCGGCACGCAGGCGCTGATGCGCGGCGAGGGTTGGATCGAGCTCTATCGCAGCCCGCGCGCGCTGGGGCAGGCGGTTTCCGCCGCGGCGGGCTTGCACGGCTACGGGCTCGCCTATGACGTGCTGGAGCCTGAGACCCTGCGCGCCCTGGAGCCCGCTTTGCTGCCCGGCACCGTTGCCGGCGCCTTGCACTGGCGCGACCCAGTCACAGTCAGCGATCCCGGCGCGGTGACACGCGCCTATGCCGGGCTGTTCGCCGCGCGTGGCGGCACGCTGGTGAAGGGGGATGCGCTGGCCCTGCAGCAGGATGGCGCAGAATGGCGCCTGCCGACCGCGGCCGGGGACTGGCGGGCAGCGGAGGTCGTCGTCGCGCTCGGGCCCTGGTCGGGCGATCTCTATGAGCGCTTCGGCTATCGCTTCCCGCTCGCTTTCAAGCGCGGCTACCACATGCATTACGCGGCCGTGAACGAGGCTGTGCCGCAGCATCCGCTCTGCGACGCCCAGGCCGGTTTCGTGCTGAGCGCGATGCAGCGCGGCATTCGCCTGACCACCGGCATCGAGCTTGCCGGGCGCGACGAGCCCTCGGATAGCTGGCAGCTCGACCAGGCGGAAACGGTCGCGCGGCGGATCATGCCGCTGGGCCAGCGCCTGGATGCGCAGCCCTGGCGTGGGGCGCGGCCCTGCCTGCCCGACATGCTGCCGGTCATCGGCCCGGCTTCCCGGCATCGCGGCCTCTGGTTCGCCTTCGGCCACGCCCATCACGGCTTCACCCTGGGCCCGGCCACCGGGCGGCTCCTGGCGGAGGCGATGACCGGCATGCCGGCCTTCTGCGATCTCAAGCCCTTCGCGGCCGATCGCTTCTAGGGCAGGGGCGTCCTGCTCGTTTCGACTGCCGCCAGGTCCTGGTCGCGCGGCCTTGGTCGAGGCGTCGTCGCTCAGGCGGCCTGTATATCCGTCCGAGAGAAATCATCGCCCTTGAACAGCAGCGGTTCCTGGGTGGTCGCGGCAAGCGCATAGGAAAAGCAGTCGCCATAATTGAGCCCGGCGGGATGGCGTCCCTTGCCGAAGCGTCGCCAGGCTCTCCGGGCGAGGTCGGCCTGTTCGGCATCGACGGCGACGATGTCGACGCCTGCCTTATGAAGCCAGAGATCCAGTTCGCTGCCGCCGGCCTCGCCAAGCCGGGTTTCGATCACCATGGCGGCCTCCAGGACGGTGGCGGCCGAGATCAGCCGGACCGGATCGTCGGCGATGCGGCTCTCGAAAGCGGCCGCCTCCGGCTCGTTGAAGGCGATGGCGACGATCGCCGAGGCGTCGATCACCATCAGCGCGGCAACCCGTTCTCGTCATAGTCGATGATCGCATCGGCGGTCCGCGAGTCCAGCACGGGCAGGGCGCTCCACCGGCGTCGGCTGGCCGCGAGATCTTCGAGCAGAGAGGCCTTGCGCGGCGCGCCTGCGACCCGACGCAGCCGCTCTTCCAACGCCCGTCGCGTGGCGGTCGTGATGCTCTCGCCGGTGCGCTGCGCCAGGGCGCGGGCGAGCCGCTCGGTTTCCGAATCCTTGATGCTCAAGGCCATCCCGATACATCCTAGCTACCTGATCCGGTATATTCTACCTCGGTCGCGATTCCGCAGCAAGCGCGACGACACTTGCCCTCCACGATACCCGCTTGGCCGGACAATCAGAAACCTGCGAGCGCTACCCCGCCCGCCATCATGTCAGGATTTGAGTGCTGAGTTGCTCACTGGGCGGTGACGAAGCGCGCCACCTCCTCGTCGCTGATCGGTGTCAAAGGCAGATTGAAGGCCTCGCGGAGGCGCGCGACAAGCGATTGTGCCCATAGCGCATTCCAGACGAGGCCGCCGTGATGATCCGCCAGCTCGGCATTGTTGGGCGCGTCCCCGATCGTGTTGGTGACGCGCAGCTTTCCGCCGATGGTGACTGTCTTGAATGCTGGAGTGCCGTCGGGGCCGCGCTTGCCCCAAAGGCCCTCAAACCAGGCTCCGAGATCGAAGAAGGCGATGCGTGCATCGGTGCCGGCCAGCTCACGCAGCTGGGCGTTGAAGTCGTCGAAGGCGGTTTGAATGTTGGCGAAGGCTGCGGCGGAACGACGTTCGCCGACCATCGGCTCATTCACCTCATTATCCGTGCCGACCAACAGGATACGGGTCCTGGGATGAGCGGCATGGATCAAGCGTATGGTGGCAGCGATCTGTTCCACGCAATACGCCGCCGCAGCAAGCACCTCAGGCGCCTTGGGATCGCGCGCCTGCTCATCCATCACTGCCGACCAGTCATTATTGCCGATCCGGATGACGACGATGCCGTTGCGCCAGCGCCCAGGGTCATGGTCCATCAGCTCGACCAGCCGAGGCGCCTGGGGATAACGGTGTAGCGGACCACCCATCAGATTCCTGCAGGTGGCGCCGGAATTTGCGAAATTATAAAGGTAATCCTCCTTCCTCGGCGTCCGGCCGGCGTGCAGCCCGGTCAGATCGCGCAGCCAGGCCATTTGACCAGGCTGTCCCCACCGTATCCACGGCCCAAGATTGAATTCGTTGCCGCGCAGGCGCGCCAACGCTTCGGTCCACTGGAAGGTGCGGGTGCGAAACGCACCCCCGCGGTCGGCTGACCCCGGCGGGAAGCTCAGGCTATCCTGATAGGAATGGCTGCTGGAATCGCCCAGCACCGCCAGTGCGATCGTGGTCGGAGGCGAAGCGTCGGCTGGGGTTGCGCCGTCCCACGCGAGCAAGATGGCCAGACCCGAAGCAGCGAGCCCGGTCATCGCCCCGAGCGCGTACTTCAACCAGATGCGAGCCAGGGCGGCCTTCATCGGCGTGAGCGCTCCCAGGTTCCTCAATTTTGCATGGAGTATTTCCGAACGTCCATATGCGCCCGGTTGCAGTGGGCTCCGAACGCATGCGCCTCGACCGGAGCGACCTCTCTCATATCGGTGCGGTGATCGTCGGCTTCTCCCAGGTGAAGCGACCGGCTGGAGCACCAAGCACCCGGGCGGCCCCGCAGTTGAGGTCGTCAGACGATGCATTTGAGCTCGGTATGGACTCCGCTGGTCTTCAGCCGGATCGTAACATCCTTGCTGCCGTAGTTGCGTCAGAACCAGCGATGAGCGCCATCGCCTTGGGGCCGCCCATCACGGCTTCACCCAGGAGCAGGCCACCGGGCGGCTCCTGGCGGAAGCGATGGCCTGCCTGCCGGCTCCGTGCAATCTCAAGCCCTTCGCGGCCGATCGCTTCTGGGGGAAGGATGCGAAAAACCGGGAACAGGTCTTTCGCACAACGCTCCATGACGCCGGACGGCCGGGGAGGGGCGTCCTGCTCGTCTTGACCGATATCCCGGTCCTGGTCGAATGGTTTGGGTCGAGGCGACGTCGCTCAGGTGGGCTGGATATCCGTCCCGGAGCAATCACGGCCCTTGAATAGCAGCGTTCCCGCGGTGGTCGCAGCGATTGCACGGGAAAAGCAGTCGCCGCATCCATCAAATTCGGATCAGCGACAGCATCCGTTGCCGCACCGATAATAGCCGACCGGGCAAGCCTGGGCTGCCGCCAATGTCGTCATCGACAGCAGCGACAGAACAACGACGACCGCTCTCAGCATGATGACCTCCGTTGGAAATCGAACACCGGAACATTTAGCGCAGCTTCTTGCCGCTCGCCAGAAAAGCGCTGGTTGAGACGGCTTCCTTCCTCAAGGGCATCCCTGCCGCATCGAAGCCCTGTAGAAATCTCTTACGCCATCGGCAAAGCGAACCGTCGTGCCGTCGCAAAGCTCGATGCCTGCGGCTGTGCTGAGCTTGGTGACGGGAACCTTGCGCACTTGGCCGAGCCCTAGCTCGATCTGGCTGTCGGCGTCGTCGTCGCCGTCCCGATCGACGTACAGCGTCCATTCCGCAGCGGGAGCCTGAGCCGTTCGCATGATGCGAAGGACGCGCCCCGGCGGCGATTGGCCGGGCGAAAACATCGTGTTGGGTGCCCACCGCTTGAAGTCGACGGGGCGCCATCCATTGCCGTCCTTGACCCAACTCTTCCGGGGATTGAGGTTGCAGACCGCTGGGTCGATGACACCCGTGGCGATCTTCGCGACATCTCCATTGGCAACCCCGCTCGCATTGTAGTGCGGCAGCGGCCAGGCGCATGTCTGGAGCCTGTATTTGAGCGCGCCGTTATGACCGTAGACGTCGGGATGGCGCCTTATCATGTTGGCGGCGACGCCCGCCACGAAGGCCGCCGATTGCGACGTTCCGAACGCGGCGCCGAAGGTATCCGGCCCCGTCCAGCCGGAAATCGGTTGCCCTCCGGGAGCTGCGACATGGACGAATTTCCAGGAATCCGCGGAATAATTGGCCTTCGGGTAAACTTCGGCCGTCGCCTTCGAGCAATCTGTGCAAGCCGTGACCACGACGACGTTGGGGAGATCGCCCAGATTCTGTGGAAACATATTCGTCCTTGCATCGATGTTGATGACCGGATCTGCCGGTTTGTCGGGCTGCCCCGCGGCAACGACGACGAATGGCCGCTGTATGCCGCCCTTCAGCAGAAGCGTGGTCGCGAGTGGCTCCCGGAAACGGGTATTTCGGACCGGCAAGGTCGGTGCCTTGTCATAAGCGGATGGTCTGTCATTCGCGATCAGGAACACGGCGCCAGGCTGATCGTAAGTATTCTCTTCGATATACTCATGGATCGGCTTTGCATTCGTATTGTCCGGGTCGAAAATATCGAAGGAACGAAGATTGACGTTTGGAGCTATGCCTTCGAAACCAGTGCCTTTCCCCTGCGAAGCGATGATGCCAGCCAGCAGGTTCGCGTGATGAGCTCCCGGGGTGAAGGCCCAATCGCACTTGCTCGGGAGGGGAACGGGTTGCTCACCGTAAGCCGGGTACAAGGAGGGCAAAGGCGAGAGCTTCGTATCGAGAAGGTGCACAAACGGCTTGGGCGCCGCATCGACAATTCCGGTGTAGATCCGCGTCGCTTCGATAGCGTCGGTATCCATGTCCGAGAATGCGGAATATGGCCGCGTCAATGAAAGGAGGTCGGCAGGATCCTTGTAATTCTTGCACAGTTCTCTGACGCTGGATTCGTCAAAATCAGCTGGTATGGCGTTTTGCTTGAACCGGGTCTGACCGGGCACGGTCATGTCGTAGGAGACGTTATTCAGCGGTAATGCAGCGAGTTCCTTGAGGACGGCATCCGCCGGGAACTCGGCTGGAATGGGGATGTTGAGTCGATACAGGACATATTGAACGGTTACTTCCGTCAGGCGCCGATCGTAGAGAATCGCTTTATGATCTTTCCAGTTCTTGACGAAATTCTCAGCCCTGAACGGATCGTTGCTGCGATTTGGGATCGCTCTGCTTGTCTGGCGCTGGACAATGTCGATATCCGGCAGGTAAAAGACGGTGTTGGCCGCCTCTCGCGATTCGATCAGGGGCTGATTGATCCGCCGCAGATTGGCCTGCTCGGTCAGGATCAAGTCTCCCAGCGGCCCGCATGGCGTCGGGTAATTGAAGCGAAGCAAGACCGAACAGATCGTCTCGCCGGGCTCGGCCTTGGCAGGCCTCGTGGCGAGCGCGACGCCTTTCTTCCTGAGGAATTTGAGAATCTCCGCCATGTTCTCGGCGGCAAGGCCGCCGTCCAATTCGACGTTGATGATCTGGGGTGGAAGTTGACTGGCATTGGCCGCCGGCGTCAACGTCTGGGACTGCGCCCAGGCATGGGATTGAAGGATGAACAGCAGGCCTCCTGCAAGGCAGGTTGCTTTGAATGATGGAAGCATGATCCGGCCCTCATCTGAATTCGTTGAAACCTCGAGCTTTTATCTCGCGTCGGATACTGGGATATTGCTTTTCGAGATGCTGCATGATCGCGTTCATGCCGATCGCCTTGTTGACGCGGGGGTCGATCGGCTTGCAGTCGGCGTCCCTGTCGAAACCCGCATGGTGGATTCCGATCAGTTCGCGCGACGTATTGAAAACCGGTCCGCCCGATGAGCCTGGCTCGGTGTCGCAGTTGTGCGAGAAGTTCGGCGTGGCGTTCAAGGCCGGGGCATCCGGGCCGGTCCAGGCCGGAAGCGCTGCATTCTGGATGCGGCAATTCTTGCTGACCAGCTTCGGTTGGCACTGCGCGTGGTGAACGACGTAGACATCGCCTTCGGAAACCGGCGCAGCGTTGATGGTTGCCGGAATCGGAGTTCCCGATATCCCGCCGGGCCCGATGATCGCGCCGACACGCAGGATGGCGTAGTCGAGCCGCCGGTCCTTGGCGACGACGTGCTGGCAGCCGACCTGCTGACTCAGCCCGATGGGCGCATCTTGCGGGTCCGTGCCGACCGCCGCATTCCAGCCCAGGTCGATGATGGCCTGGTTGCACACGGCCTGTGTCCAGTAGTCCGCTTCGATGCCGCCGCTGCCCCCGCAATGCCAGTTCGTCAGGAACAGGCTCGAGGTGATCATCGCCCCGGAGCAGCACCAGGTTGGCGATGCCGGCGCACCGGGGGCGGCTGTCTCGCCGGTGAGCAACATGCCGACGGCGTATCCGGCTCGCCTGGGGCCGACTTCATGGATCTCGCTTAATCGCGCCCAGGCCGGCTGGGCGCCGATGACAGAAAACAGGCGTGTCTCGGCTGAAGCGGAAGGGGTGGCGGTGCCGCGGTTCACTTCAAGATGGATGTCGCCGGGTTCGTTCGTCGCCAGCTCGAGATAGATCTCGTGGAGCGCCGGCAGCCGCCCCGTCCACCTGCTGACGCCGTAGCCGCCGGAGTCGCCTTTGAAATCAGCTGGGGTGATGGTGGCGAGCACGCGAAAGTACTTGTCGCGAATGACGACGAACCCGTCGATGGGTTTGTCTGGCGCGCGCAGGGAGAGCTGCAGGCGAACGCTCTGGACCGTGAAGCTCTGGCCGTGATCGACCCGCGTGCCGCCGGTATTCGGCTTGATCTTCAAGACTGGATTGAAGCTGGCGCCGAACTCGGTCTTCTCGCCCACGCCGCAGGTCAGGGCAAGGGCTTGACTTGCGAACACGGTGAGCAGTGCGATCGTCGCGATGACAAGGTGCATTCCTGCCTCCATCCCTGCCGGGGCGGGCCTGGCTGACGTTATTTGCCGTAAAGCTTGTTGTGATCGATCTTGTCCTGCTCGCTCAAGGCCAAGTCACGGGTCCCGCCGCCGCCGCAATAGTAATGCATCACAGATTTCTTGTCGTATACGTCGGTGATTGCTTTCCAGTTCGCATCTTCGGTAGAGCAGCCGGGAATGCCGACGATGTGCATATGGCGGTATCCCAGGATATGCCCGATTTCGTGCCGCAACACGCCGGTGCGATCGAAGCTTGTTGAGAAGAATTGCGGCCCTATGACCAGAAAATTCCGAAATCGATCCTGCTTCGGAAAGAACGCTGCTGCGATGAAGGAGTTTTGCTCCTTCTCGTACTGAACGATGAAGGTCACTTTGCTCAGGGAAGGCTGATCGTCGAATTCGGACTTGTGTTCGATGCGAAGATCGCAACCTGAGCAGACGCGAACCCATTCCTCCCCGGCAAGCTTCATGCGCTTGACGACGTCGTCGTAACGGATCTGATCCTGAAAGGAGGCCTTCTTCACTGCATATGTCAGATGCCGCTTGCCGCGTTCCCAGAATAGCGGCTGCCCGTGGCTGTCGGTGATGACGAGCAATTCGCCGCTTGGCGGCGCAGGCGTGTTGACCTCGACCCGTTTGCGAAGCTCCTTCAGATGAGCCTCGACCTCTGCGGCGGTCGCGACGACGTCGCCCTCGACGAGATAGTATTCGCGTGTACCGCCATCGTCGTCGGCAACCTCGATCTTTGGAAGCCGGTCCAAGAATGCCCGCAAGGCCGCATCGTCGCCAGGCTTTCGGAGAACGTCGGAATAGGCCTCCGATGGTGGCGGCGCAGCGCCAGTCTGCGTCTGCGCCGAAGCCGGCGTTCCGAAGCCGAGACATCCGAGCAGGAGGAGCGCTGCGGCGAGACGCGACTTGACTACAGTCGGATGCGGGGGCGTTTGCGCGGACGGCTGCTGGAACGGCAACATCACGCTCTCCGTTGCTTGCGTGTTCTATTCGGCCCGGAAGTATGCCGGCTCCGTGATCTCATAGAGGGTGTCTTCGTCCAGCACGCCGGTTTCCTCGAGCCCTCGCGAGCTTTGCAGTTTCTTCAGCGGAGCGGAGATATCGCTGTCGATGAAGGCCCCGGGCTCCGATGAGAGGAAACCGAGAGCCTTCAGCCTGTCGACAACCGCGCTTTGCTCATCGGCGCTGAGTTCGGGACTCTCGAACCCGTTCGTGCGCGGGTTCAGGTATTTCCGCACACGGACGAGCCAGATCCTGGTCTCGGCAAGGCCGTTCGAACCGCCATTGATGGCCTTGCGAACGCTCGCGATATCGTCGCGGTCTGCGAGTGCGCTGATGCTGCGAGCCTTCCAGAAGGCAACGGCCGTTTGAAACGCACCAAGCGGATTTCGGGCCAGTTCCGGCTCCTCCTCCAAGCGCAATTTGAGCTCGGAGCCTCGGCTTCTGAAATTCGCCCGCCCTGTCAGCTGTATCAGGCCCGACCCGCGATAAGTCCAGCCATCGCTGGGGAGATGATTTCCGAGCCGATTGCCGTAGACCCAGTTGGCTATCTTGACGGGCTGATGGGCAAGTTCGGCGGCCTTGTCTTCGCTCACGCGGTTCGGGAAGATTTGCCGTAAACGTAAGGCGGAGTAGTTCAAATTTTCGGACAGAAACCGAAACCCGCCAGTCTCGGTCGCCAACTGGGCAATAAAGTGTTCGGTCCTGTTGGCGCCGACAATACCGGCTTTCTTCGCCAGGTCCCAGTTAGAGATCATAGATTCAACAATATCCGCCCTGGCACGCGGGGATATTCGTGACAATGTCAGGGTACTCACGGCTCTTATATTGGCGTTCCGCGATCTCTCTTCAGACGGCGCCGGGTCTGAGGATATAAGCAGGACCATGGCAGCGAACACACAGCAGGCTGCTTTCACGACTGCCTCCCCATTTGCCTATCGCTATGGTTGTCGGAAGGGTAACCGTGCGTCATCGGGTGTGTCAATTGTGCGATGCAGGATGTACACCAACGTAAGTTCGGTCGATAAACGCTTTCAATGCTGGCGACAGCCTTGTTATGACGTAAATCATGGCTCGATCCAGACGAAGCCGGATAGCGAGGTGCCGATGGAGATTCAACCACGACGTGCTTGGGTCATGATCGGCCTCGCTTGTGCGGCGCTGCTCGGGGGATGCGTGAGCGCAGGCCTCAATTACGACGAACTGCGATCGGGAACATTTTCAGGATCCCTCGTCGTGATCTGGGTGGGTGAAGGTGGCACCTCGGGGGATGGCAGGTTCCTCTATGTTCCCGAGCCCGGCAATCCGCTGACGTTTCGGCGCCGCAATGTCTCGGCCCCAGGGTCGCTCATTCGCCCCGGCATCATGTACACCGACGGCGGCTCCATCCCCAAGATCGCCCAGGCCTTCCGGGGATTTTCTCCCTGGGGATACGCGCCGGCCTATATGGTGCATGATTGGCTCTTCGCGGCCCGGCATTGCCTCAGGGATGGCAGCAACGACGCCAAATATCGGCGCTTGGGCGACGTCACCTTCGATGACTCGGCGAAGATCATCGGAGAAGCGATCCGGACGCTTGTCGAGAGCGGGCGCGTCACGGAAAACGATACGGCGGCCAGCCTGATAACCGCAGCGGTCGGCACCGATGTCGCGCGGAGGCTTTGGGACGTGGACGGGGCCTGCGCCAGCTCGACCGTTCGCGCCGAAGATCTCGCATTGGCGGAGCGCATCGTGCCCGGTTCCACGGGGGTGTCGTTTCGGGAGATCGTGCCCACCAGCCGCGCCAAGATTGTCTCGCGCGTAACGTTCTAGGCCCGACCTCGCAGCTGGCCCACGACAACGCGGCGTTGAGCCCCCGGCAAACTGGGCTTGGCCGAGAACGGCAATGACCCGTCAGCGCGCGTAGCCTGACGGCTGCCTCGAGCGCCCGAGAGGCGGGCAGGGCGCCCGGCTCTCATCAGCGCGGCTTGCGGCCCCGCATTGTAGGCCGCTCCGGCACGGTTTTGCCGTGCTCCTGCCACCAGGCCGTCAACGCCTCGATCGTCGGGCCGAGCCCCGGCGCCTTGGGCGTGATCTCATACTCGACCTTGCGCGGGACTTGCGCGAACACCGTGCGTGAGACCAGCCCGTCGGCTTCGAGTTCGCGCAGTTGCGCCGTCAGCATGTGCTGGGTGATGCCGGGGATCACCTTGCGCAGCTCCCCGAAGCGGTAGGTGCGCTGGTGGAGAAGCCACATGATCTCGAGCTTCCACTTGCCCGAGAGCAGCCCGAAGGCTCGGCGCATCTCGTCCTGCATGGTGAAGTCGGCATTGGCCATGGTCAGGTTTTCCGTACTGAGTGACAGTAATTTATCCTACTTGCAGCGATTAATATTGTCCGCCATTTCGATCGCATCGACGAGCTGCTCGTTGATTTGAACTGCCCATAGCAACGCTTCGATTGGAAAAGGCTGCTTTCGCGGCGGATGAGAACCCATGTCCGCACAATACATCTATTGGGCAAGCACCGCTTTGCTGCTGCTCTTATAAGTCTCGTCCGCGTTCCTTTTCCTGACCAAAGACGCCTGGGTCCGCGAGGCCCTGGCGGGGCTCGGATACCCCACTTCTCTCGTTCCGGTCATGGTCGTCGTGAAGATCCTGGGTCCGATCGCGATCCTCTGGCGTTTACGCCCGCTTCTGAGCGATCTCGCCTGTGCCGGCATGCTCTATCACCTGCTGCTGTCGGGCCTGGCCCATCTTGGCGTGCGCAAGCCATTGGCGGCGGCGCCGGCCGTCGGCTTCGTTCTCCTGGCCGCATCCTTCCTCACCAAGAACGCCGCACGCGAGGCCCCGTCACCCTATGCGCCGGTGCGGTTCGAGCGTTCGGCGACGCAGGGCCACGCGACCGAAAGAGCATCGTCATGGCTCGCCTGAATGGAACGGTCGCTATCATCACCAGCGCGAACATCGACAGCGCGCGCCGACTGCCAGACCGGCCCTTGAGGGACAGCCAATGCGCTTTCCGATCACCGCGACCTTCACCGCGATCTTCGCCCTCGCTTTGGTCGCCCTGTCCATTCCGGTCACGATGCGGCGCGTGAAGGTCGGCGACCCGGTTGGCGACAGCACGGATGCGGTGCTTCGCCGGCGCATCCGGGCGCAGGGCAACTGCATCGAATATGTGTCGCTGGGCGTGATCGGGCTCGGCCTGATCGAAGCTCAGGGAGCACCGGTCTGGTGGGTCCTGTCGATCAGCGGCGTCCTGGCCGGCGGTCGATTGCTCCATGCGGTGGGCATGTGGCGTGGGTCCGCTCCCCTGCGGGGTCTCGGGATCATCCTGACCCACCTGGTATTGATATCGGGGGCCGTCCGTCTGCTTCGCGACCTGTGACGACCTAGAAGGCAGGCACAGGCCGCCAGCCTGGACGGCGCAGCGTCGGGGGCAGGTTCTCCGGCTTCGCTCGATTTTCACGCCGGCCGGGCTTCCTCAACGACGCCGGCGCTCGCCAGACCTGCCCCAGCCAGACTCGCCATAACCCGACTTGCCATAACCCGACTTGCCATGAGCGGTGCGGCTCTGCACCATCGGGCATGCCCCGTCGCGCGACCTTTGCGGCGTTCCGGAAGGACGCTGCCTATTTTGGCCTCCTGGCCGTCGAGACGGCGGCGGCGACGGCGCTGTTCTGGGTGATGTTTCCGTTGTTTCGCCAGATGATCATGCGGATAGGCGAACCGCTGCAGGTGAGCCGCCTGGTCGAGCTGGGAATCGTGCTGGCGACGTTGATCCTGCATTGTGCCTATTGGGCGCGCTATCGCTGGGTCGCGGTGGCGCCGCCGGTCCACAGCCCCTTCCTGGGGCATCTCGTCCAGTTTGCCGGGCGCTCCAGCTTTTTCTTTGGCGGCGCGCTGTTCTCAGTGCTGTTTTTCCGGCACGTGCCGGAGCTCGCCGGGCTGCCCTCGCTCGGCCAGGCCCTAGCCAGAGGCCTCATCGTGCTCTGGGTGCTGTTTGCCCTGTTCTGCTATTCGCTTGAGCTCGACCGGCTTGGCAAAGCCATCGAGGAGCCGCCCAAGCAGGCTTGAAAGGAAGCGGGCTTGGCAAGCAGCGGACCCTGAATCGATGTGACCGGCCGGCGCGCGGGCTGCAGGTTTTCGTGAATTCCTCTCCGTGCCCCTTGGTCTAAACTCAGCGCTTCCGGGTCAGGTAAAGCGGCACGGAGAGGACGAGCTGGATGGAGGTGCTGGTCTTGCCGGTTGTGCCCCGCGACAGCGCTCCAGCCAGCCCCAGGCCGAACAGCTTGTTGTCGGCGGCATCATATTTCTCGAATTCCAGCGTCGCGAAGGCCTGCTGAACCGGCGTGGCGCGAATGACCGTGCCGAGATTGCCGCCGCCAAAGGTGGCGTAGCCTGCCTTTCCCGTCAGCTTCCAGCCGGCCTCCCACTGATGATACGCCCCGACATAGCCGCCATAGAGCGGCTGAAGCTGGCCCGGCCCGGAATTGACGGTGACATAGGTGAGCGCGAGGCCTGCGATGAGGCCGCGGTTTCCCGACTCGTCGAGGGAAAAATCCGCATCGATCCCCCCTGACCAGGTCGTCGTCACGGCCGCCCCGGCGGGAAGATTGACCGGCCGTGAGACTGAGCCGGAGACCGAAAGCTCGGGGAGAAACCGGGTCTGATCGAGGAAGGTATAGTCGAAACCGGTGGTGAAGCTGCCCAGCGCCAGTTGCGACCACGGCGTGGAAGCCGTCTTGGAGCTGGCGAAATCGAAGCCCGCATAGACGCTCAGATCGTCGGTGATGTCGATGGTCAGGGGGGCATCGATGGAGAGCGACTTGCCGGAGCTGCTCGTGATCGAGAAAAACCCGCGACGGCCAATGACGAAGCTGTTTCCCGGCGATCGGGCCAGTGTCGCGGAGGCGTCGATATAGATCACCGGTCCCGTCGCTGACGGCTCGGCCTCAGAGGCGGCTTCCTCCGGGCGAGGCGGCTCTTCGGCGAGGCTGGCCGGGGCGGGAAGGGCGCATGCGAGCGCCATCAGGACCCGGTGGAGCGCCCGGCTGAACGGCGCCGGCCGCCGCGCGCCGCCAGACGGCATGCGCTCTCTGGACGTTCGCTCAGGAGACACGCGTTCCTGGGACATCAGCTCCGCATTCCCTGGTGCCGGCTCAACCCTGCCGCAACTCCCCAGCGGGGCATGCGATGGGGCGCCGGTGCATAAACTTGGACTTACAGACACGGCTAAGCTTGTCGGCGCGGTTCGTATCGACTAACCTTGATCGTTTAGGAGGTATCGGTTAAATCCGCTCGATGCCAGATAATTTTCGTATGTAAAATGGTATGATCGTGCCTCTTTGGAGGTACAATTGGTCTTTTCAGATATATATCTCTGTGTGCTCTCGGATTTCGTTCTATAATATCGCCGGTGATATCGGCGGTACGAGCTTGTTTGTAAAAAATTGACTTCAGTTATTTTCTGACTTTGTGGCCAGAGGCCGTGCGTCAATGTCTAGTCGGAAACAATTCGTTGGGATCCCATTTACGTCAGCTTTGAGGTTTATGGCGCTCGCGCCTGTATTCTGCCTGTTTTTATGTTTGCACGCCCTCTCGCTTCCAGCCACCGCCCAAACCCCGGCTCCGCCCGCGGGGATCAGCCAGGAACAGTTCGACGCACTTGTCGAAGCTATCAGTCGATCGGTCGTCGCGCAGCTGAAAGCTCCCGTGCCTGCAATGGCGGGAGGCGGGGCCTCGGACCCCGCCGGGGCCGCGACGCCAGATCCGCTCGAAGCCCGGGTGGCGCAATTCGTCGACAGAGGCTCTGCTGCCCTGGCGGCTTTCCCTGAGCTCGGCCGCCGGCTGGCGGAATTTCCCAAGCTGATCGTCCAGGCCGGCGACGGCCGGGGATTGTCGGCGTTTGTCCTGCTGCTGTTCATCTCCGCTGCACTGGCGCTCGCCGTCGAGCGGCTCGTGGCGGTGCTGTTCGGCGGCCTTCGGGCGCGCCTGGGTGCGAGAGTGGCCGCGACACCCGGCCCCGCCGCACTGCTGCCGATCGGCGCGATCCTGGCGCTCGATCTTGTCGGTGTCGCCGCGGTCTGGTTCGTCAGCTACGGCGCGATCGGCATCTGGTTTTCCCGCGGCGTCGGCCAGGACAAGCTGGCGGCCGCGGTCCTGGCAGGGATCTTCGCCTGGCGGCTTTACATGCTGGCTTTCCGCTTCGTGCTGCGGCCGGGCCTCGCCAGCGCCCGCCTCGCGGCCATGGATGATGGCGAAGCCGCCGCCCTGTATCGCCGCATCGCGCTGATCGTCCTCCTGATCGTGGTCCTGCGGATCGTGATCCGCCTGCTGATCGCGACAGCGACCCCGGCGGAGGCGATCGCTGCCGGCCAGATCTTGGTGACCTGCCTGGTGCTGAGCTTCGTCTTCTGGATGGCCGCGCGCTCGCGCGTCGCCGTCGGCCGCTGGCTGGCCGGGCTGGCCACGGCTCAAAACAGCTTGGCCGGCCGGTTGGGCGCTCACTGGCTCACCGTCGCGGCGCCGCCTTTCCTGGCGCTCGGGCTCACCCAGATCTATGGCGCCGTGGTCGCGCGCTACACCGTGCCCAACGCCGTGCTCCTGACGCTCAATGCGCTGATCGCATTGATCCTGTTTCAAACCCTGGCGCGCTACCTGACGCGGCCACGTCCGGCGGCCGTGCCCGAATTCGCTGAGGGCGAGCCGGCTGCAGGGCCCCCCGCCGATACGGCGGCCAAGGCGGCTCCGCGCGGTTTCACCGATGTCGTCATTCGCTGCATCCGGACGGCCATCCTGCTCGCGATCATGGTCTTCGTCGCGCAAAGCTGGATCGTCGATGTCTTCGCGCTGGTCGACGAGCAGGGCTGGCGGACGCTCGCCCGTTCGTCCCTCGCGACGGCGGTGACGCTGTTCCTCGCCTTCGTGGCCTGGGAGCTGGTCGATTTTTTCACCCGCGCGACGCCCGCGGCGGCCAGCGACGTCGCAGCCGCGGGAGAGGGCGGCGGCGGTTCCGGCTCCCGCCTTGCGACCATGCTGCCGCTGTTGCGGGTAGTGCTTGCGATCACGATCGGCGTGCTGGCCCTGCTCGTCGTGCTCTCGGAGATGGGGGTCAACATCGCGCCGCTGCTGGCCGGGGCGTCGGTGTTCGGGCTGGCCTTGTCCTTCGGCAGCCAGGCGCTCGTCCGCGATATCGTCTCCGGCATATTCTACCTGAGCGACGATGCCTTCCGCATCGGCGAGTACATCGATTGCGGCAAGGCGAAGGGGTCCGTCGAGGGCTTTACGCTGCGCTCGATCCGGCTGCGCCATCAGAACGGCCAGGTCCACACCATTCCGTTCGGCCAGCTCGGCCAGATCACCAATTTCAGCCGGGACTGGGCGACCGTCAAATTCAACCTTCGCTTCAAGCGCGACACCGATCTCGAGAAGCTGCGCAAGACGGTCAAGAAGATCGGCGACCAGATGCAGGCAGACCCCGAATTCGCCAATGATTTCATCGCTCCGCTGCGCATGCAGGGCGTTGCCGACATCTTGGACAATGCGCTCCTGGTTCGCTTCAAATTCACCGTCAAACCGATCCAGCCGAGCTATGTCCAGCGGGTCGCGGTGAAGACCATGGTCACGACCTTCCCGACCGTGGGGATCGAGTTCGCGGACTCGATGGTCGCGGTCCAGACGATGGGCGCGGGCGGCGATCAGGCCGCCGCTGCGGCGGCGAGCTCGGCCCAGAACCGATCCCGTGCCGAACTGGCCCTGTCCACGGAAGCGGGACAGTGACGATGCATATGGCGCTGCCGATCAAAATCATAACAGGCCGCTGAAGGCCGCTTTGGACGAACCGTCACGGGAGGAGAAGAGCATGATCAAAACCGCGCTATCCCTAGCAGTCGCCGGCTTGCTCTGGAGCGCCCCGGCGGGCGCCCAGCAGCGCAATCTCGGGCCCGCGACAGGCTCCGTCAGCATCCGCCAGCTCCAGGTCGCCTTCATCGGTTCGGGCGCGATCGGCGGCGGTGTTCTCAAATTCGGCGGGCGCTCCTACGAGATCACCGTGGCGGGTCTGGGCGTCGGCGGCATCGGCGCATCGCGCCTGCTTGCCCGCGGGCCGGTCTATGGCCTGAAGCGCGTCGATGATTTCGCCGGCCCCTATGTCCAGCTGCGCGAAGGCTGGGCGATCGGCGATGCCGGGCGCGGCAGGCTCTGGCTGCGCAATGCCAACGGTGTGACCCTGCGCCTCAATACCCAGCGGCGCGGTCTCCAGATCTCGCTTGGCGCCGATGGGGTCGTGATCGGCTTCAAGCAATAGATCCATCACGCGCCGATGCGTAGCGCCGCGCGCGGCGCCGCGCATCGGTGTCGCCAGAGCGTTTTCGAGCGAAGTGGACACCGGTTCGCGTGAAGAAAACGCGTTAAAACAGGGGGAGTTTCGACATGACGAACATGACGACGGATGCGTCGGCACCAGCTTCGGCCGGTTGGCGGTTCAAGCTCGGCATCTTCATCTTCATCTTCGCCTTCGCATTGTGGCTGCTCATTCCGCTTGCTGCCTCGATGGGCGTTGCGGGGCCACGCATCGCAGCGATGACGGGTGTGATCTTCATCGCCAACAAGGTCCTGCTCCTGACCTGCATCGCGGTAATGGGCAAGGCCGGCTTCCAGCAGCTCAAGGGGCTGATCTTCGGCTATGCCAAGGGTTTGGCGCCGAGCGGCCCGATCGGCCCGGCACGCCATGTCATCGGATTGGTGATGTTCTGCCTGCCGCTCGTCACGGCGATGCTCGAACCCTATGTCGACCAGTTCTTTCCGGGACTGCGGCCGAATATCTGGCAACTCCAGGCGCTTGGGGACCTCATGCTGATCGCGAGCTTCTTCGTTCTGGGCGGCGATTTCTGGAACAAGATACGCGCCTTGTTCGTGCGCACGACCACGGTCGTCGACCGCGGCGCGAGCAGCTAGAGCGTTCAAGCAGCTTGCGCGCCTGCGAGCGAAATGGCGACCGCTTCACGTGAAGAAACCGTTTTTAAACAACGATCTAGAGTCATGTCCGATCAAACTGGGTCGGGCATTGCCCTAACGGCTGAAAGGAAGCCCGATGAGCACCGAGGCGCAAGGCGTCCCGCTGGCGGAGGAGCCGTTGCCCGCGACAGGCGAGGTTAAAGGCAACCCCTTGCGCAAGACGGCGCTGGTGGTCGTGGCGGTCGTCGCGGCGCTGTTTGCGCTGTCGATCGCCATGGAACGCCTGACGCCGTCCTCTGCGCAGGCGGTGGTCCAGGCCTATGTGGTGCGGATGGCGCCCGATGTCTCCGGCCGCGTCGTCGAGGTCGGCGTCGTCGACAATGCCCGCGTCGCGGCGGGCCAGCTCCTGTTCCGGATCGATGCGCGGCCTTTCGAAATCGCGGTGACGGAGGCGCAGGCACAGGTCGAGCGCATCGGCCAGACGCTGGGCGCATCGACGGCCGCGGTGGAGGCGGCCCAGGCGAGGCTGGTCAAAGCGGGGGCCGACTTCGAGAATGTGCAGTCCCAGACGCAGCGCACGCTCGAACTGGTACAGCGCGGAATCACCGCCAAGGCCAAGGGCGGCGAGGCGCGCGCGGCTCTGGAGGGGGCAAAGGCGGCGGTCGACGGCGCGCAGGCCGATCTGGCGAAGGCGCGCCAGGAACTGGGACCGGCTGGCGCCGACAACCCGCAATTGCGGGGCGCCCTGGCGCAGCTCGAGCGGGCCCGCCTCAACCTGCTGCACACCTCGGTCGTGGCGCCGGCATCGGGCGTGGTCACCAATCTTCAGCTCGCCACCGGACAGTTCATCGCGGCGGGGCAGGCGGCCCTGACCTTCCTCGATGCGAGTTCGATCTGGATTTCGGCGAATTTCAAGGAAAACAGCCTGGAGCACATGTCGCAGGCCGACAGCGCCGAGATCGTGATCGACGCGCTGCCGGGGAGCATCTTCAAGGCCAAGGTCGAGAGCATCGGCTGGGGCGTCTCGCAAAACAGCGTCGATCCCAGCACGGGCCTGCCCACCATCCGCAACAGCAGCGGCTGGATTCGCGATCCGCAGCGCTTCCCGGTGCGCTTGATCTTCGACGGCGACCCGCCTGGCCGGGTGCGCTTCGGCTCCCAGGTCAATGTGGTCGTGTATACCGGCCAGAATCCCGTCGCCAATGCACTCGGTGCGGCCTGGATCCGGATCATCTCGGTCCTGACCTATGCCAGCTGAGGCAGCCCCGCAAAGCCTGGAGATCGCCCGGCAACGGCGAATGGGGCTGCGGGTCGCGCTGGCGGTCTCCGTCGGGCTGACATTCGGCATCGGCAGCGGCGCGCTCATTCCCTTTCTGGGGCCGCTTTTCGCCGCGCAATTCCTGCTCGGCGGCGCCAGGCCGCTGCCGCTGGCCAAGGCGACCGCAACCGTCGGGCTGATCCTGCTGGCCGGGCAGGTCTTCATCGTCATGGCCGGCCTGTTCGGCGGCCGGCCGGTGCAGTTGCTCAGCCTGCTCGGGCTGTTCTTCTTCCTGTGCTTTTTTGTTCAGGCGCAGGGCAAGGGCGGGCCGGCCATCTTCCTGTCCCTGGTCATCGCGGTCATGGTGCCGCTGCTCGACCTGCTCCATGATGACCTCGACCAGAGCATGATCATGGTTCTGTTCCAGGGCAGCGTCAGCGGCGTCGTGCTGTCCTGGCTCGCCCATGCCGCCGTGCCGGAGCCCGCTGGGCGCGCGGGCGATTCGCCTCTGCAAGGCGTCGCGCTGAGCAATCCGACCGCCCGCGCCTTGGCCAACACCGCCATCCTGCTGGGTTCGGTGACCCTGTGCCTGACCAACAGCGCCTTCTCCTCGGCGATCGTCATCCCGATCACCGTCGCGTCGCTACTGCTGCAGCTCGATCTCGCCGGCGGCGCGCGCGCGGCGGTCGGACTCGTCGCGGTCAATCTGCTTGGCGGGGTGCTGGCCTCGCTGGCCTTCGCCTTCCTCGAAGTCCGACCGTCGCTGGACTTCCTGTTTCTCACCACGCTGCTGGTCGGCCTCATCCTGGGCGGCCGGGCCGCGATGCCGTCGCCTTCCGGAAAGGTCTATGGCGGGGCGCTCACGACATTCCTGATCCTGCTGGGAACCGGCCTGTCGCCCTTGCCGACATCGACGCCGGAATCGTTCTCGACGCGGGTGTTCTACGTGTTGTTCGCGATCGCCTACGCGCTCTGCGCAACCGCGCTGCTATGGTCCAGGGAGTCGGCTCAGCGGCGCGTCAGCAGCCAGGGGTAGCGGCGCAGATATCTGTCGCAGACCTTCTGTTCCAGGCCCCTGGCGTGCGCCGCGGAGAACTCCTTGGCGAAGTCCTCGCTGCCCATCACCATCGCCCGTGACGAGATGCCCCCGGCATTGGCATCGCGATAGGCTTGCGCCTGGGATCCCGTATCGACGAGTGCGAGACCGCGGCAGCGCGACGCCGCCTCGCTGGCCGCGCCGATCTGGTAGAAAGCCCGGGGCGAGCCCGCTTCCGGCGCCTGGGCGGACACCGGCAAGGCAGCGACCACGGCCAGGATCAGCAGCGCCGCCGCGAATGGTCCTTGCAACGACGCCTCCTGTAAGCGTGGGCCGAATGCGATCTAAATTCCATGATGGCAACGGGTTAGAGGGAGTTTCTGAATCTGCTCCGAAGGGATTCAAGATACTTCGAAGCGATCCATTACGTTTCGAAAACGCCAGGACGCTGCGACTGTTTCAGCCATGGGCCGCCAGCATGCCGCCGCGACAGCCGGAGCGCAAATCACGGCTTTCCCAGGGCTGACCAGGTGCGGCTCCCGGCCCATTGCAGACCCGAATGACGTCTGCTTCCTGGCGCCGCGGCAATCGGCTGAAAGATCTGCCCAGACCGGCTTACAGCCGCGACTTTCGGTCTGTTGGTCGTGTGTCTATTTGCGCGTTGATCCGGACGATCTCGCGATCTTCTGCAGACGTGCTTCGATCACGTCTCCGGTATCATTCTCGAAGAATACGAAGTTTCGAATGGTGCTCGCAAAGGTCGATCTGACTTTCGCGCTGACGCGCGTGTAGAGCTCATGCAGCATTTCATGGTCCTTGGTGATCGCTGAGCCGCCGTGCGGCTCAGGCTGAAGTGCCAGCACAGCCAGGTCCGCGAGCCGGAACAGGATCCCCCCGGGTCACCCGTTGGCCGGAGAGCGCGGTCCTTGGAGCATCCCGTACGGGCTCAGCGCCGGCTACACTTGCGATGGGCGCGTCGGCGGCAGAGATCGTCATTGGCGCCGGCTCGGCTGCACGTTGTCCGCAGACGATTGCGCCAGGACGCTGTCGGCCGCCGCCTGCAGGAACTGCTGCGACAGGCGCTCGTCGTTGACAGCGCGCGCGAGCACAACTGCGCCGACCATCGTCGAGAGAATGGCCATCGCCTTGCCATCGGGCACGTCATCATCGGCCTTGCCGACCCAGCTGCTCAGCCTCTCCAGATGGTCTGTGATCCCCGCTTCGAATGCCGCCTTCACGTTCGGGCCTTGCCTGGCGGCATCCGAACCCAGCGCGACGATGGGACAACCATCGGTTTTCTCGGCGCAGTGACCCATGCTGAGGTAGAAATCGACCACCGCCGCCAGCGGGGCCTCAGGATGGGACTGGGCGGCCGCCGACCATCGGCCCGAGGCGCTCTCCAGCGCGCGCCTGGAGGCCTGCGCCGCCAGGTCGTCCTTGGATTCGAACTGCTTGTAGAAGGCGCCCTGCGTCAGCCCCGCACCGGCCATCAGATCCTTCAGGCCAATGCCGTCAAAGCCATGCTCCCGGAAGAGACGGCTTGCCACGTCGATGACCGTTTGCCGGTTTTCCTCGGCCTGCTGGCGCGTGACACGCATCGGGACACTCCATAATTAGATTGCACTTGACATCTATAATCGGTATAGAGGTCACATGCAATCTAATTGGTTCGGGACGATGAGCAAGAAAAAGAAGTCGGTGATCGCCGCCGGGGGCGTCGTGCTCGCCGTGGCGGCAGTGGCGGCATTCGTCACCTTGTCGGCGAGGCCGCAAAACGCGTCGGCGATCAGCGATCCCAGGCAGAATGCGCCGATCGTCAGGCTGGTGACGCCGACGCCGGTCGTGGACGTGGAACGCCGCTTCACGGGGGCTGTCGCGGCCCGGGTGCAGAGCAATCTGGGCTTCCGCGTTCCCGGCAAGATCGTCGAACGCCTGGTGAATGTCGGCCACGCCGTCGCGGCCGGTCAGCCGTTGCTGCGGATCGACGAGACCGATCTGCGGCTCGCTCTCGCCGCCAAACGCAACGCCGTCGCTGCGGCTCGCGCTGTCCTGGTTCAGGCGCGCGCCGACGAGAAGCGTTATGCCGTTCTGGTCAAGGACGGTTTCGCGGCCAGCCCACAACGCTATGAACAGGCAAAGGCTGCCCTCGACACCGCCGCCGCCCAGCTTGCGGCCGCCGAGGCCGACGAGAAAGTGGCTGAGAACGGATCGAGCTATTCGGTTCTCGTTGCCGACGCCGATGGCATCGTCGTCGAGACCCTTGGCGAGCCGGGCCAGGTCGTGACCGCCGGGCAGACCGTCATCCGGCTTGCCCAGGCCGGCCCGCGCGAGGCGGTCGTCGCGCTCCCCGAGACGATCAGGCCGGCCATCGGTTCTCCGGCCGTGGCCAATCTCTATGGCGCGGAGGCCCGCCGCTACTCGGCCACCCTCCGGCAGCTCTCGGATTCGGCGGATCCGCAGACCCGCACCTATGAAGCGCGCTATGTGCTCGACGGCGAGGCCGCCTCAGCGCCGCTCGGCGCAACCGTGACGATCCGGCTGGCCCATCAGACGAGCCAGCCCGAGATGGAAGTGCCGCTCGGCGCGGTGCTGGACGATGGCCGGAAGACGGGCGTCTGGCTGCTGGACGCTGCCAGCTCGACCGTGAAATTCCGCCCGATCACCTTGGTTCGGGTGACCAGCGAGACTGCGATCATATCTGGATTGAGCGCGACCGAGCCGGTGGTGTCCCTCGGGGCTCACCTGCTGCAGGACGGTGCGCGCGTCAGGACCGTGTCCCAAAGCAGGGGCACCAAATGAGCCTCAATCTTTCAGCGATCGCGGTTCGCGAACGGGCCGTCACCCTGTTCTCGATCATCCTGCTGGTTGCCGCCGGCATCTACGCCTTCTTCATGCTCGGCCGGGCGGAGGATCCGAGCTTCACCATCAAGACGCTGACCGTCACGACCGTATGGCCGGGCGCGACCGCGCGCGAGATGCAGGATCTGGTCGCCGAGCCGCTGGAAAAACGGATCCAGGAGCTGACCTGGTACGACCGCGTCGAGACGACGACCCGGCCGGGTTACGCCTATATGACCGTCACGCTGAAGGACAGCACGCCGCCTGCCGCGGTTGAGGAAGAGTTCTATCAGGCCCGCAAGAAGCTCGGAGACGAGGCCCGCAACCTGCCGCCTGGCGTTCTCGGCCCCTTCGTCAATGACGAATACTCGGATGTGAGCTTCGCCCTCTATGCCTTGAAGGCGAGGGGGATGCCGATGCGCGAGCTGGCGCGGCAGGCGGAGACCATCCGTCAGGACCTCCTGCATGTTCCTGGCGTCAAGAAAATCAACATCCTCGGCGAGCAGCCCGAGCAGATCTTCGTCGAGTTCTCGTATTCGAAGCTCGCGACGCTGGGGGTATCGGCGCAGGACATCATCACGGCCCTGCAGCGGCAGAACACCGTCACGCCCGCAGGCTCGATCGATACGAGCGGTCCGCAGATGTTCATTCGGGTCGACGGCGCCTATCAAGGCCTGAAGGCGATCGCCGACACGCCCATCGTCGCCGCGGGACGGACGCTGAAGCTCTCAGATATCGCCGATATACGCCGCGGCTACCAGGATCCCCCGACCTATCTGATCCGGCGTCAGGGCGAGGCCACGATCCTGGTTGCCGCGGTCATGCAGGCGGGCTGGGACGGGCTGGCCCTCGGCAAGGCGCTGGAAGACAAGACTGCGGCAATCGCGCAGACGCTGCCGCTCGGCATGACGCTCGACAAGGTGACCGACCAGGCCGTCAACATCACCTCGGCGGTCGACGAGTTCATGATGAAGTTCGCCATGGCTCTGGGCGTCGTGCTGCTGGTGAGCCTGCTCAGCCTCGGCTGGCGCGTCGGCATCGTCGTGGCCGCAGCCGTGCCGCTGACGCTTGCCGTTGTCTTCCTGATCATGCTGGAGACCGGCCGGTTCTTCGACCGCATCACGCTGGGCGCCCTCATCCTGGCGCTCGGCCTCCTGGTCGATGACGCCATCATCGCCATCGAGGTCATGGTGGTGAAGATGGAAGAGGGCATGGACCGCATCAAGGCGGCTGCCTATGCCTGGAGTCATACGGCGGCCCCCATGCTGTCGGGCACGCTGGTGACGATCGCCGGCTTCCTGCCGGTCGGTTTCGCGCGCTCCACGGCCGGCGAATATGCCGGCAACATCTTCTGGGTCGTGGGCTTCGCCCTGATCGTCTCCTGGATCGTGGCGGTGGTCTTCACGCCCTATCTCGGCGTGAAGATGCTGCCCGACATCAAGCCGATCCCCGGCGGCGTGCACGCGATCTACGACACGCCGAATTATCGGCGGCTGAGGGGGCTCATCACCTTCGCCGTGCGCCACAAATTCGTGACATGCGGGATCGTCGTCGTGGCGTTCGCGCTGTCGGGCATCGGCATGGCCGGCGTCAAACAGCAGTTCTTCCCGACATCGGACCGCCCAGAAGTGCTGGTCGAGGTGCGCTTGCCCGAAGGGACAAGCATCGAGACGACGACGGCGGCGGTCCGGGAGCTGGAAAGCTGGCTCGGCAACCAACCCGAGGCGACCATCGTCACGAGCTATGTCGGCCAGGGCGCGCCGCGCTTCTTCTTTGCGATGGCGCCCGAACTGCCTGATCCCGCCTTCGCCAAGATCGTCGCCCTAACACCGGATGCCGGGGCGCGGGAGGCCTTGAAGCACAGGCTGCGCGAGGCCGTGTCCCATGGCCTCGTTCCCGAAGCCTTCGTGCGCGTCACCCAGCTCGTCTTCGGTCCCTATACGCCGTTCCCGGTCGAGTTTCGGGTGATGGGCCCCGATCCGGCACAGTTATATGCGATTTCCGCACAGGCGCTGGAGGTCATGCGGGGCGTTGCGGACGTCCGTCAGGCCAACCGCGACTGGGGCAATCGCACGCCCGTGCTGCGCTTCGTGCCCGACCAGGACCGGCTTAACCTCATCGGCCTTTCGCCCGCGGCGGTTGGCCAGCAGCTTCAGTTCCTGCTGACCGGCGTCACCGTCACGCAGGTTCGCGAGGATATCCGCAACGTGCCGGTGGTGGCGCGCAGCGCCGGCAGCGAGCGGCTCGACCCGGCGCGTCTTGCAGACTTCTCGCTGATGAGCCGCGACGGTCGCCAGATCCCGCTCGACCAGATCGGGCACTCCGAAATGCGCCTGGAGGAGCCGATCCTGAAACGGCGCGACCGCACGCCCGTCATCACGATTCGCGCGGATATCAATGAGGCCACCCAGCCTCCGGAGGTCTCCAAGCAGATCATGACGGCCCTGCTGCCGCTGATCGCATCTCTCCCGGCGGGCTATCGCATCGAAATGGGAGGATCGATCGAGGAGGCCGCCAAAGCCAACATCGCATTGGCCAAGGTCTTCCCGGTGATGATCGCTGTCACCTTGATCGTCATCATGTTTCAGGTGCGCTCGTTCTCGATGATGGCGATGGTGCTGCTCACGGCGCCGCTGGGCGTGATCGGCGTCGTCCCGACTTTGCTCCTCTTCAATCAGCCCTTCGGGTTCAATGCCATCCTGGGCCTGATCGGCCTGGCCGGCATCCTGATGCGCAACACCTTGATCCTGACCGAGCAGATCGAGGAAAACCGCGCTGCCGGCCTCGACGACTATCACGCCGTCATCGAGGCGACGGTGCAGCGGACACGGCCCGTGATCCTGACGGCGCTCGCGGCCGTGCTCGCCTTCATCCCCCTGACGCATTCCGTGTTCTGGGGATCGATGGCCTACACGCTGATCGGCGGCACCGCCGTCGGCACCGTGCTGATCCTGCTGTTCCTTCCCGCGCTGTATACGGCCTGGTTCCGCATCAAGCCGACGGCCGGTCACGAAAGTCGGGGGCCCTCGGTCAGCCCGGAACCGCAGGCGGCATTGGCGGCGGGGGCCGAAGGCGCTGCGGAACTCGCCGGATGAAGGTCTGGTCTGCCACGACGTCGATTGGACTTGAATGGAACTCGGGCGTGTTGGTGCAGGCACAGCGTGCGGCTCGCGTCCTGACGCGGCGCTTCGATAGCGCCTTGCAGCCCGTCGGGATCAACAGCGGGCAGTTCGCGCTGTTGATGTCGATCGATCAGGCAAGATCACCGAGCCTGGGCGCCATCGCGGCTCTGTTGGCGATGGACAGAACGACAGTGACGGCCAACATCAAGCCGCTCGAGCGCCGCAAGCTGGTCAAGACGGCCATCGACGAGAGGGACGGGCGGGTTCGCATTTTATCGTTGACGCCAGAAGGCCGCTCGCTGCTTGCCGAAGCCTTGCCGATATGGCTTCGACTGCACTCCGCGATTGAAGCCCGCCTGGCAGAGCCCATGCGGTTGAAGGACGATTTGAGCCTGTTGTCTGAATGATCGCGCATCCGCCGCGTCGGCATTTCGCCCGTCGCCGCTCTACGGCCGTACCGACAATCCGGGACTACGTCGGATCCACAGGACGCCTGTCGCGATGCGCTGCCATTGTGAGTTCCGAGTGGCTCGCATCGCCACAATCGCAACGGGTTAGCGCGAATTCCTGAATCGGTTTCGAAGAGTTTCAGGACACTTCGAAGAGATCCACGACGTTTCGAAAAACGCCAGGACGCTTCGCCTGTTTCAGCCATGGACCGCCAGCATGCCGCCGCATCAGCCGGAGCGCAAATCCCCGCTACCCAGGGACGCCCGGCTGCCGCTCTTGCGCCTGTCTCGACGCCGCGAACCTCTGCACCGGGGGCAGCCAGGTTCAAGCCTCGACGCGTGAACCTGCCACGAGATCGCGGCCGCGCGGGAGCCGGAACATCGCTCCGCAGTCTGAGCGTTCGGTCTGCCTCTCATTTTTAGAACCCTGCTTCTAGAAATTGACATCGACAGCATGTCGAAGCTCGGGGCAAGCGAGGATCCCAGTGCGTTACAATGCCGCTTCGGTCTTCGTTTGTTCCGATGAAGGGCGAGTATTTTCTGCGAGTAGAAAATATATTATAATAATTAAAAAGTAATAGTTGCCAATTAGGCACATTACGGCCGAATTGAATTCCAGGTATACGAGCGATATTGACGATAATTACTTTCGGAAACGATAAGCGGCGACGAGGTTGTCCATTTGTGGACGCGCCCGGCGCGCCCTGTTTCCGAGAGATTGTCATGAAGCTCAACCATGTTCCGCCCACAGAGGCCGCCGCCTGCCGGCATGTCCGGGGCCGCCGGACGCGCGGGCTGGCGTCGATGCTTCTGGCGAGCGTAGGCCTCGGTGTCGCCCCGGCCGCAGCCTGGGCCCAGGAGCGAGGCGCAGGGGCGCTGCAGCTTGACGAGATCGTCGTGGACGGCCCGGCGAAACCGGGCGCGGTTCCGCCGGCTTTCGCCGGAGGGCAGGTGGCGCAGGGCGGGCGGCTTGGCCTGCTCGGCAATGCCGAGACCCTCAAATCACCCTTCAACATGACGAGCTATACGGCCGAGCTGATCGCAAATCTGCAGGCCTCCACGGTCGCCGACGCGCTGATCCTCGACCCCTCGGTGCGCAGTTCTCATCCGACCGGCGGCATCGTCGAATCCTTCAACATCCGCGGCTTCCCGGTGGGAGAGGGCAATAGCGGCGAGATCGCCTTCGACGGGGTTTTCGGCGTGGCGCCGAACTATCGTGTCTTCACCGACTACGCCGAACGCATCGAGGTCCTCAAAGGGCCCACTGCTGCGCTGAGCGGCATTGCGCCCAATGGCGGCATCGGCGGCGTCATCAACATCGTGCCGAAGCGCGCCGAGGCCGATCTGACGCGTGTGGGAACGGAGCTTTCCTCAAAAGCGCATGGCGGCGCCACCTTCGATGTCGCCCGGCGCTACGGGGCGGCGCGCGAATTCGGCGTGCGCGTCAACGGCAGCCTGCGCGGCGGCGACACGGCGATCGACAACCAGCGCAACACCACGGGGATCGGCTCCCTGGCGCTGGACTATCAGGGCGAGCGCTTCAGGAGCTGGGTCTATGTGCTGGCGCAGCGCGACAGCTGGGATGCGCCGTCGCGCCCCTACAGGATGAGCGCGGGCATTCCGGTGCCGAAGGCGCCCAATGGCGCCCGCAACATGATCCAGCCCTGGGAGTTCTCGCAGGTCGACGATAGTTCGGCGCTGATCAAGAACGAGTACGATCTCACCGACAATGTAACCCTGTTCGCCAATGCCGGCGGCTCGCGGACGCGGGTCAACCGCTTCTTCGCCAATTCGCCTTTGCCCACGATTCTCAATCTGAACGGCGACACCACCCAGGCGCCGCAATATTTCGACATGACGATCGCCCGGCAGACCTATGACGCCGGCATCCGCGCCCGTTTCGATACGGGCTTCGTCAAGCATGCGCTGACCTTCCAGGCCTCCTACTACCGCGAGGAGACCGACCGGGCCCTGACCACCGGGCGCGCCTTCGCCTCGAACATCTATGCTCCGGCCCTGACGGCACCGCAATTCGCGACGCGCGCCCCCCGCATCAGGCTCTCGGACAGCGACCTGACGAGCGTGGCTCTGGCCGATACGCTGTCCGTGCTGGACGAGCGTGTCGCCCTGACGCTCGGTGTCCGCAGGCAGTCGGTCCAATCCACCAATTATTCGACGACGACCGGCGCGGCGACCTCATCCTATGACGAGAGCGCGACGACCCCTCTGGTCGGCCTCGTCCTGCGGCCTCACCAGAACCTGTCGCTCTATGCCAACTACATCGAGGGGCTGAGCCGAGGCGACATCGCCCCCAACACCGCCAGCAATGCCGGAGAGACCTTCGCCCCCTACCGGACGAAGCAGTACGAGGCCGGGGCGAAGCTGCAATATGGCAGCTTCGGCGCGACGCTTGCCGGCTTCCAGATCACCAAGCCGAGCGGGGAGCTCAACGGCAATCTCTTCGTCGTTGGTGGCGAGCAGCGCGTTCGCGGGCTCGAATTCAATGTCTATGGCGAGGTCGCTGCCGGGCTGCGGCTCCTGGGCGGGCTCGCTTTGCTCGACGGCAAGCTGACCAAGACGGCCGTCGTCGCCAATCGCGGCAACGATCCGATCGGTGTGCCCTCGACCCAATTCAATCTCGGCGCCGAATGGGACGTGCCCTGGCTCAAGGGCCTGACGCTGACGGGCACGCTGGTCTATACCGGCAAGCAGTATATCGACGCCGCCAACACCCAATCCCTGCCGGACTGGGCGCGGCTCGATATCGGCGCGCGCTACGCCACCGAGATCGCCGGCCGCAAGACGACCTTCCGGGCCTCCGTCCAGAACGTCACGGCGGAAAAATACTGGTCGAGCGTCGCCTCCTTCGGGACCTTCTATCTCGGCGCACCGCGGACTTATCGCCTGTCCATGTCGGTCGACCTGTGAGAGCTCGTTTGGAAATTCGAGCCCTCATCCTGAGGAGCCGCGCAGCGGCGTCTCGAAGGATGCTCCAGATGGTTCTGGAGCCTCCTGAAGCATCCTTCGAGACGCCATTCCAAACGGAATGGCTCCTCAGGATGAGGGCTCAGGGAGTTTCCAAACGGTGTGTGAGGGTGAGGGGGCCAGCCATCGGCCGGCGCATGCGCCGGCTGGGCCCCATCGCCTGGGCCGCGCTCATGGCGCGGTCCATCCTGCTGTCGCTGAGCTTTGCCCTCTGCACCGCGGCTGCCCGTGCAGAGCAGGTCACGGTGACGGATGTGCTGGGGCGCAATGTCAAAGTGACGGTGCCGGTCGAGCGGGTGCTGCTTGGCGAAGGGCGGCAGATCCACATCGTCGCTGCGCTCGATCGCGAGGCTCCATTCCGCCGCGTGATCGGCTGGGGGGACGATCTTGGGAAGGCCGATCCGGACACCTACCGGGCCTATCTCGCCCAGTACCCTGAGATCGCCGCATTGCCCAAATTCGGTGCGGCGGGCCAGGGCGGCTTCGACATCGAAAAGGCCGTCTCGCTGAAGCCGGACGTGGTCTTCCTGAATGTCGAGGCGCAGCGCGCCGGGGAGGAGACGCAGCTCATCGAAAAGCTCGCCGCTGTCGGCGTTCCGGTCGTCTACATCGATTTTCGCCATGCGCCGTTCCGCAACACCGAGCCTTCGATGCGGCTGATGGGGCAGCTCTTCGGCCGCTCGGAGGTCGCCGAGGCCTTGATCGCGTTTCGTGCGAGCGAGATCGCGCGGGTGACCGAGCGGCTGGCGAAGGCGCAGGATCTCAGGCGGCCGCTGGTGATGCTCGACCGGATACCCGGCTATTCCGACGATTGCTGCATGACTTTCGGACCGGAGAACTTCGGCAAGATGGTCGAGATCGCCGGCGGCACCAATCTCGGCAGCGAATTGCTGTCGGGGACCTTCGGGACGATCAATCCGGAAACGATCATCGCCCGCAATCCCGAGGTCGTCATCGCGACCGGCGGCAATTGGGGCGCGCTTGCTCCCGGGGGAGGCTGGGTCGGCCTGGGACCGGGAGCCGATCTCGATGAAGCCCGGCGCAAGCTCGACGCTCTCGCGATGCGCCCGGCCTTCAGGCATATAGCGGCCGTCGCGAATGGTCGCGTCTATGCCATCTGGCACCAGTTCTACAACAACCCCTACCAGTTCGTGGCGATCCAGCGGATCGCAAGCTGGCTCCATCCCGCACTCTTCGCCGATCTCGATCCGGAGGAGACGCTGCGCCAACTCCATGAGCGCTTCCTGCCGCTGCCCTATCGGCCCGGTTACTGGGTCGGGCTCGACGGGAGGCGAAACGGCGACAAGCCTGCGCCGTGAAGGGCCAGGCCAGCGCCGATTTCGCGCGGCTTGCCCTGTCAGCCGGGCTTGCGGGCGGAAACCAGGAAACGGTCCTGGCTGGCACGTTCCAGCCGCTGGTGCAGCGGCATGAAGCGGCCTTGCGCGCGATGGATCGCATGCAGGTCGCGGTCGATCCGGATGTCGACGAAGCCCGCCTCGCCGAGCAGCCTTGCGACCTCTTCGGGACGGCAGCCCCTGGCGAAATAGACCCGCGAGACGATGTCGGCGTGGAGGGCGGCGTGCGCCGACGGCGGCGGCAGCTTCGCGAAGCGCTTTGCTAGCCTTGCGAGCAGGCGCAGCACCCTGCCATTGCCCGGGCGTGGATTGGTCATGTCGACATCGACGATCGCGACCCTGCCGCCGGGCTTGAGGACGCGGAACCATTCGCGGAAGGAGGCGGGCGGATTCGGCAGCGTCCAGACCAGATGGCGCGTCGCCACCACGTCATAGCTGCCATCGGCTTCGAGCGTGTCTTCGGCGTCGCCGGCATAGAGGCGGATCGGCTTGCCCGCGGTCTTGGCGCGGGCCCGGGCGAGCATCGCCTCGGAGAGGTCGAGCCCCGTCACGCTATAGCCCAGCTCCGCCAGCAACAGCGAAATCACGCCTGTGCCGCTGGCGAGGTCGAGCGCCTTGCCACCCTTCGTTTCGCCGAGATGGCGCGCGAACAGCGCAAGCCAGGCCCGCCGCTCATCGGCCGAGAAGATCTCGTGGCCGGGCTGGCTGTCGAAGCTCTCCGAGCGCATCGACCAATAGTCGCGGATCTCGTCCTTCAGGCTGAGATTATGATGCAAGGCTGTCATGGCTGGGGTGCCCGTCACGTCGATGGCAGTTTGCAGAGCACGAAAGCACTGGTCCGGGCAAGTGTGGAATCCGGCCGGAGTGCGCATAGATTCCATGGCTCTGGATCGCGATGATATCTTTGTTTAGACAAATTCAAAAAGATAAATCTTGACCCTATACAGGTCCAGACATACGAGCCCGAGACTTCCCCGAAGGGCTTTCTGATGTTTTCTCTCCGCAGTATTCTTGGCGCTCTCAGCCTTGCCGCAGCGCTGCTGGTCGCGATCTCGCCGGCTCGGGCCGAGAAGGTCGCGGTCACCGACGTTCTCGGCCGCAAGGTCGAGGTCGAGACGCCGGTCCGGCGCGTCATCCTGGGCGAGGGGCGGCAGATGTATTTCGTCGCCGCGCTGGATCGGGACGAGCCGTTCAAGCGCGTCGTCGGCTGGCGCGACGACCTGCCGAAGGCCGATCCCGACAACTACAAGGCCTATCTCGCGCGCTATCCCGGGATCGCGAAGCTCCCGACCTTCGGCGGCATGAAGGAGGGCGCCTTCGACATCGAGCAGGCGATCGCCCTCAAGCCCGACGTGCTCCTCCTCAATGTCGAGGCGAAGATCGCCAGCGACGAGGCGAGCCTGGTCGAGAAGCTCGCCGCGGTCGGCATCCCGGTGGTCTATGTCGATTTCCGCGAGAAGCCGTTCCAGAACACCGAGCCCTCGATGCGCCTGATCGGCAAGCTCTTCGGCAAGGAGGCGATCGCGGAGGACTTTATCGCCTTCCGCGCGGCCGAGATCGCCCGCATCACGCAGCGGCTGGCCAAGGCGCCGAACCTGAAGAAGCCCGTCGTGATGATCGAGCGCGCCGGCGGCTATTCCGACGATTGCTGCATGTCCTTCGGCAACGAGAATTTCGGCAAGATGGTCGAGATCGCCGGCGGCAGGAATCTCGCCGCCGACCTGATCCCCGGCACCTTCGGCACCGTCAACGCGGAAGCGGTCGTCGCGGCCAATCCCGAGGTGGTGATCGTGACCGGCGGCAATTGGAGCGCCTATGTGCCCAACGGCGCCTGGGTCGGGCTCGGGCCGGGCAGCGATCTTTCCGAAGCGCGCCGCCGGCTCGCCGCGCTCGCCAAACGCCCTGCCTTCGTGCAGACGCAAGCCGTCAGGAACGGGCGTGTCCACGCGATCTGGCATCAGTTCTACAACAGCCCCTATCAGTTCGTGGCGATCCAGGAGATCGCGACATGGCTGCATCCCGAACTGTTCAAGGATATCGATGCGGCTGCGACGCTGAAGACGCTGCATGAGCGCTTCCTGCCGCTGCCCTATGAGCCCGGCTACTGGGTCACGGTCGAGAGCAGGCTGGGGCAATGACCGTAACCGTTGCCCGGGACGCGATGCAGGCGCGCTTCGCCTATCGCGCCCTGACATTCCGCCGGCGCCTGATCCTGCTTGGGCTGTTCGGGCTGCTGCTGGCGAGCTTCGTCGTCGACCTGATGCTGGGCCCGGCGCGCTACAGCGCCAGCCAGGTGCTCCAGGCGCTGTTCGACCCCACGGGCGTGCCGGCCGCGCTGCGGGTGGTGATCTGGGATATCCGGCTGCCGGTCGCGCTGATGGCGGTCGTCACCGGCGCTTCGCTCGCGGTGGCGGGCGCGCAGATGCAGACCATCCTGAACAACCCGCTCGCCAGCCCGTTCACGCTCGGCATCTCGGCGGCGGCGAGTTTTGGCGCTGCGCTCGCGCTCGTCTTCGGCGTCGGCCTGCTGCCGATCGCGGCCGACTATATCGTCTCGATCAACGCCTTCATCGTGGCGATGGGCGCGGCGCTGCTGATCCATCTTCTGAGCCAGGCGCGCGGCGTCACCACCGAGACCGTGATCCTGCTCGGCATCGCGCTGGTCTTCACCTTCAACGCCTTGCTCGCACTGCTCCAGTTCTTCGCCTCCGAGCAGGCGCTCGGCGCGGTGGTGTTCTGGATGATGGGCTCGCTGACCAAGGCGAGCTGGAACAAGCTCGCCATCACCGCCGGCGTGTTTGCCCTGAGCCTGCCCTTCTTCTTCCATCGCGCCTGGGCGCTGACGACGCTCAGGCTCGGCGACGACAAGGCGGCGAGCTTCGGCATCAACGTCAAGCGGCTGCGGCTCGAGATCATGCTGCTCGTCAGCCTGCTTGCTGCTGTCCCGGTCTCCTTCGTCGGCACGATCGGCTTCATAGGCCTCGTCGGCCCTCATATCGCGCGCATGGTGATCGGCGAGGACCAGCGCTTCTTCGTGCCGGCCTCGGCGCTGGCGGGCGCGGCGATCCTCTCGGCCTCCTCGGTCGTCTCGAAATCGCTGATCCCGGGCCTGATCTTCCCGATCAGCATCGTGACCGCGCTGATCGGCGTGCCGTTCTTCTTCAGCCTGATCATGACGAGCAGGAAACGGTCATGGTGACGCTCAGGCTCGACGGCGTCGGTGTGTCCTATGGCCGCCGCCGCGTCCTGGAAGGGATCACCACGCCCGTGCTCGCCGGCGGCGAAGTCGTCGCCGTGGTCGGGCCCAACGCGGCCGGCAAGTCGAGCCTGTTCCGGCGCATCGCCGGGCTGATCGCCGGCGTCGGCGAGGTCGCGATAGAAGGTCGCAGCCCGGTGGCGGGCCGCAGCCGGCCGAGCGCCTGCTACCTGCCTCAGGACACGGCGGTGAATGCCGTGCTCACCGTCTATGAATCGATCCTGCTCGCCTTCAAGCAGGGCGGCTCCTGGTCGGTCAGCGACGATGAGCTGAAGCGCATCGACACGGTGCTGCGCGAACTCGAGATCGAGGACCTTGCCTTTCGCGGGCTGGGCGAGCTCTCAGGCGGCCAGCGCCAGCTGGTCTCGATTGCCCAGACGCTGGCGCGCGAGCCCGACATCCTGCTGCTGGACGAGCCGACCAGCGCGCTCGATCTCCACCGCCAGTTCGAGGTTCTCTCGCTGGTGCAGCGGCTGGCCCGCGAGCGCGGCATGCTGGTGCTGATCTCGATCCACGACCTCAATCAGGCGCTGCGCTTCGCCGACCGCGTCATGGTGCTGGCGCGCTCGCGGCTGGTGGCGCTGGGCGCGCCGCGCGAGATCGTGACACCGGCGCTGCTTGCCGATGTCTATGGCGTGCGCGCCCGGGTCGAGGTGCTGGAGGGCGAACTGCCTTATGTCGTCGTCGAGGGGGCCGCGGGGCGCGCGGCCTGAACCAGGCCGCCGCGTCGCCGCCGGTTCAAGCGGATGACAGGGCGAGTCAGGCTGCGCATATCCGCTTCCCGGCGACGCCTCACCGTCCGGTCCTTGCGTCGAGCCGGAACGATGTGCCGCCACAGCAAACCACCGGCATGGCTGGAGGCCGGATACGCTCCGGCGGCAATCCGGCCGCCAGGCGCGACGGAGCCTCAACCGCGCCGCGCCGCCTCGATCGCGGCGACATCGATTTTCCCCATGGTCATCATGACGTCGAATGCGCGCTTGGCCTCGTCGCCGCCAGCCGCCATGGCGTCGGTCAGGGCGCGCGGCGTGATCTGCCAGGAAACCCCCCATTTGTCCTTGCACCAGCCGCAGGCGCTCTCCTGGCCGCCATTGCCGACGATTGCATTCCAATAGCGGTCGGTCTCGGCCTGGTCGTCGGTTGCGATCTGGAACGAGAAGGCTTCGTTGTGCTTGAAGGCGGGGCCGCCATTGAGGCCCAGACACGCGACGCCGGCAATCGTGAATTCGACCGTCAGCACATCGCCCGCCTTGCCGGACGGGTAGTCGCTCGGGGCACGGTGGACGGCGCCGACCGCGCTGTCGGGGAAGGTCTGCGCGTAGAAGCGGGCCGCAGCCTCGGCGTCCTTGTCGTACCAGAGACAGATCGTGTTCTTAGCCATGATGCGTCCTTTCGCTTTGAAGCCGAATTCCGGCCTTGTCTCCCCAGCCATCGTCTTCTGAGGTCAGGTCGCCAGGCGCCTGTCTCCACCCAGGCGCCCGTCTTGCCCGTGCAGCGCCATCAAGCCGTGGCGATCTGCAGCGGCGATCTTGCCGGGAACGGCCTGAAGGTGGCGAGGATCAGCGTCGCCGCCAGACCCAGGCCCCAGGAGGCGACGTAGAGCGGCGCATAGCTCCCGAAATTGTCGTAGATCCAGCCGCCGAGCACAGGCCCCGTCGACATGCCGAGGCTGCCGGCCATCGCGGTTCCACCGATGATCGTGCCCATCATCCTCTGCGGGAAATTCTCGCGGATGATCACGGCGTAGAGCGGCATCGTGCCGGCGTAGATGAAGCCGACCAGCACGGCCACCGCATAGAAGCCGCCGAGCTGGCCTGCGAAGGCATAGGCGAGCACGCCGAAGGCCTGGGCCAGCAGCCCCGCGACGAGGACTCGCTGCGCCCCGAGCCGGTCCCCAGCAAAGCCGAAGCCGATACGGCCGAACATGCCGGCCAGGCCTTCGACGCTATAGATCGAGACGGCCGCGACCATCGGGATGCCGCAGGTCACGGCATAGGCCACGGTGTGGAAGATCGGCCCGGAATGCGTGGCGCAACAGAAGAAATTCGCCAGCATCAGGGTGATGAATTGCGGCGAGCGCACCGCCTGGCCAAGCGTCATGCCAGGCTCCGCCGCGTCGCTGGAGGTCTGGGCCGGCTCATCCTGCACCGGCGGCCGGCGCACCAGCAGCGCCGCCGGGATCATCAGCGCAGCCGCGATGCCGGCGATGATCAGCATGGCGCCACGCCAGTTGTGGATCGTGACCAGCCAGGCCGCGAGCGGGGCCATGGTCATCGGGGCCATGCCCATGCCCGCGGAAACCAGCGAGACCGCCAGGCCGCGCTGCGTATCGAACCAGCCGGTGACGCAGGCCATCATCGGCGCGAAGACCGCCGCCGTCGCCGCCCCGACCAGCAGGCCGAACAGCAGCTGGAATTCGACGAGCGAACTGGCCCGGCTGGCGAGGGCAAGGCTCGAAGCGAGCACGATCGATCCGGCCAGGACCACGGGGCGCGGCCCGAACTTGTCGGAGAGGCCGCCCCAGACCATGCTGGCGGCCGCCATGGCGAGAAAGCCGATCGTCATGGCCGTGGAAATGCCGGTCACCGACCAGCCCGTATCCTGCGCCATCGGCCGCAGGAAGACGGGCAGCGAGAACATCGCCCCGACCGCCGCGCAGCCCAGCAAGCCGCCGGCGGCGACGATCACCCATCGATAGGGACGGTCCATGCTGATCTCCTGATGATGCATGAGGGATCGGTCCGAGCCGGCATCGAGCTGCGCCCTCCGCATGCGTCAGCCCTGCGGCTTCCAATCGGCTGATGGAATGGTGTTGACCATCCAGGGGATGCCGAATTTGTCGATCAGCGAGCCGAAGCCCGGTGACCAGAAGGTCTCGCCGAAAGGCATGACCGCCTTGCCGCCGGCGGAGAGCTGCTCGAACCAACGCTGCGCTTGCGCCGTGTCCGTGCTGTGCAGGGTGACGTCGAAGCCGTTCTTCGGCTTTTCGATGTTGGGCGCCCAGGCGGCATCCATATCGGCGCCCATCAGGGCCTGATCGCCGACCTCCAGCCAGCAATGCATCAGCCAGTTCTTGTACTTCTCGTCGGTGATCGGCATGCCGGGAGGCGCGTCGCCATAAGGAAATGCAGCGGTGATCTTGCCGCCGAGAACCGTCGCATAGAATTCGAAGGCCTCGCGGCATTGCCCCTGAAAGCTCAAGCTGGTCACGATCTTCATGGTCTTCTCCCTGTTGGTTCTGAACCCCTGTTCGATCCGAGGCCTGGCTCGATCCAAGCCCCTCTTCGATCCAAGCGTCGCTGCCGATCGGCACGGGTCTCGCTCGATCCTCGCTTTATTTAGTTGATATCAACCTATATAGTATCCTCATGTCAACCCACCCGATGCGCGCTGAAACCGAACCCTCTTTTGAGACGACGCTCCTGGTGCGCGATGCCTGTCTGTGCCTTCACGCACAACGGGCGGCCCGCGCGCTCGCACGGCGCTTCGATCTCGCGCTGAAACCTGTCGGCATCAGCAGCGGCCAATTCTCGCTGCTGATGTCGCTGAACCGCCCCAAGCCGCCAAGCCTCGGCAGCGTCGCCGGCTTGCTGGCGATGGACCGGACGACGCTGACCGCAAACCTCAAGCCGCTGGAGCGCCGCGAACTCGTCGAGACCAGCCATGACGAGGCGGACCGACGGATCCGCCTGCTGTCGCTGACACCGGCCGGCAGGGCCGTGCTGGCTGAGGCCGTACCGATCTGGAAGCAGCTCCACGCCGCCATCGAAGCCGAATTGTCGGACTCAGGCCGTCTGCGTTCCGATCTGGTTCTGCTATCGCGATGAACGCATGTCGGCTGACCGGAGTTGAGCCGGTGTCAGGTTGGGGCCCTTTTGGAAACTCCGCGAGCCCTCATCCTGAGGAGTGCTCCGCAGGAGTGCGTCTCGAAGGATGCTCCAGGAGGCTCTGGAACCATCTGGAGCATCCTTCGAGACGCCGCTGGCGCGGCTCCTCAGGATGAGGGCTGGAATTCCCAAACGGCCTCTTATGGTGCTGAGCGCCGCGATGGACTCGGCACGCATCGATATGTCCGGCCCAATCCGTCGCCATCATTGCTATAACGAGCGCGAATGCCGGAGATGTTCCGGCAGGGCAGGAGCAGATCATGACCGAGCGATTTGAACGGCATCGCCAGCCCTGGACCTATGAGGAACTCGAGAAGCTGAAGCTGCTCGCCCGGAAGGGCATGGCGTTGAAGGCGATTTCGAAAGCGATGACCCGCAGCGAGGAATCCATCAAGGACCGCGCCAAGCTCGACGGCATCGCGATCGCCAAGCTCCGTTAGAGCGTTTTCGAGCGGCGCAGACGAGACGAGAACAGCAGGCAGCGTGCTCGCCTGCTGCACGTGAGCCTCAGCCTGATGCAGGAGCGGCCCGGGCGAGGGGGCATCGCCGCCACCCCGGATTGAAGTTCGGTGACAAAGCCGGCGACAGTCGGATTGCGCCGCTTGCCGCTGCGACGGCCGAGACGCAAATCTCCGCTTTCCCGGGGGCGCGTGGCTGACGGCGCCATCGCAGTACGAATGTCGCCTTACGGAAGCCGCCCCGACGTCCGCTCATGGCGCCTCTCGCCAGATGCCGAAAGACCTCACAAATGGGCTGAATGAGATGAAGGGCCAGCCGCATCGGGCGCATCGACCTTTAGATAGTCGATCGCATCGAGCGCCTTCTGGATGGATTTCAGCATCGCGCTCACTGGAGCGGTTAGCCCTCCCTCCGGATAGCTCGCATAGACCCTGCCGTGATTGAGTTCCGGCACCGGTCGCAGCACCTTGACCAGCCCTGCAGCGACCTCGGTCTCCATCATCCGCGCCGGCAGCACGCCGAGTGCGACCCCGGAGGAGACGAGATGGCCGATCACCGCGACGCTGTTGCAGAGGTCATGGCGCAATGGTTCGAGCCCGGCGGTGGCAAACCAGTCCTTGATCTGCCGGAACATCGCCGATCGCGGCTGATTGCTGACGATCGGCAGGCGATACAGATCGGCCGGGCGAACCTCCGGCCCGAGCCCCCACTTGACCGACGCGACCCACGCCGTGTCCTGGACGCCCAGCGGCACGAGCCTCATGCCGGGGCGCCCGATCGGGTTGACCAGCACGGCAAGGTCGAGACGCCGCTCATTGAGCTCGCGTTCCAGCTCATAGCTGATCGAGACCACATACTCAGCCTTCAGGAGCGGATAATCGGCCCGCACCGTCTCCAGCAGCATCGGCAGGCATGTCATCGCGAAGCCCTCGGCAAATCCAACACGGATGTTGCCCGTTACCGTGGCTGGATCGGTCTGCAGCATGATCCGGTCCGCCTCCTCCAGCAGCGCGGCAGCCCGCGGCAGCAGGGCGAGCCCTTCTGGGGTCGGCGCGAGGCCGCGCCCCTTGCGTTGGAACAGCTCGACATTCAGCGCCTGCTCGAGATCCCGCAGGCGTAGCGAGATGGTCGGTTGCGACATGTGGAGATGGCCGGCCGCGCGGCTCAATGAGCCCAGCCGCGCCGTCCAGAAGAAGGCCTCGAGCTGCGCGATCGTGAACCTCATACCCATGACGCGCTCACATTTGGATTTCTGATGAATACCGCCCCAGATAATCCAATTGGATTAGCGATTGCAAAACTGATCTACGATGGCGTCCCTGCCTCAACGCGTCATGTCCATGCTGTCCGCGCTTCCGAAAATCATTCGCATCGAGGGCTTCGAGCTCTCCGCCAAGCTGACCGAGACTGTCGGCAATTCGCGGCAGATGTTCGATCGTCGCGGCGCGCTGCTCTTGCGCGTCACGAGCAATGCCGGCGCTGTCGGTTGGGGCGAGACCTGGGCTTATCCGAGCGCAGCGGCCGCGCTCATCCGCGAGCATTTTGCGCCGGTCCTGATCGGCCGCGACGCGACGACGCCACGGGCCGGATGGCAGGCGATGGCGGCGCGGCTCGGCTACGACCGGCGCGGCATCTCGACCATGGCGCTTGGCGGTCTCGACATGGCCTTGTGGGATCTCGCCGGCCAGATCGCCGGGCGCCCGGTCCATGCTTTGCTCGGGGGCAAGTTGCGGGACCGGATTCCAGCCTATGTCAGCGGCCCTTTCATGAAGCCGGGCAGCAATCCCTATCGGGATTTCGAGGCCGATATCGCCGGCTATCTCGACACCGGCTTTCGCGCCATCAAGCTGCGCATGGGCACCAACCCGGCGCAGGATGGAGCGATGGCGCGCAAGGTCCGCGCCCAGATCGGCGATGCGATGCCCATGATGATCGATCTGAACGAGGGTTTTACGGTCGAGGGTGCGATGGCGATCGCACGCAGGCTTGCCGAGGTCGATCCGGTCTGGCTCGAGGAGCCGATCGCGCACGACGACCTGCCGGGATACCGCCGCTTCGCGGCTGCTTCGCCGATGCCGCTAGCGGGCGGCGAAGCACTCTTTGGCTTGCGGGCCTTCCGCGACTATCTCACCGCAGGCGTGTTCGACTTCATTCAGCCCGATCTCGGCCTGTGCGGCGGCCTATCCGAGGGCATGCGCATTGCGGCGCTGTGCGAGGCGTTCGACGTAGCCCTGGTGCCCCATGTCTGGGGTTCGGTCGTCAACTTCCAGGCCTCGCTGCATTTCGCCGCCTGCCTGCCGGAACGACGTGGCCGGCTGCGCTGGCCGCTTTTTGAGTATGATCCGTCGGACAATCCGCTGCGCACTGCCTTCGCCAGCCATCCACTCGATGCGGATGGCATGGTGGCCGTTCCGGATGCCCCGGGCCTTGGCCTCGAGCTGACGGCCGAGATGCTCGAACCGTTCATCATCAACCGTTGGACCATCGAATAACCGGCTCGTCGGATTCAACCGCGACCGCATCCCCGAGGAGACGAACCATGCGCCTGACATCGATCCTGCATACCGCCATGGTAGCTATTGCCTGCCTTGCAAGTATCGCATCCGCCTCGGCCCAGCAGCCCAAGGTGCTGAACCTGGCCTTCGTCGGCCGCGTCACGGCGCCTGAAGGCATCGCGATGACCGCCTTCGCCGAGGAAATCAAAGCCAAGACCAATGGCCGCATCGAGATCCGATTGCATCCGGGCGGCGCTCTCGGCGGCGACCGCGAAGTGCTCGAAGGCCTGCAGATCGGCACCGTCGATCTCACGGTGCCATCGACCTCGATCATCGCCAATTTCGTGCCGGAGGTTCAGGTCTTCGACATTCCCTTCCTGTTCCGCGATTTTAACCACGCCCAAGCGGTCCTGGACGGGCCGATTGGCCAGGAAATCCTGGCGAAGTTCAAGGCCAAGGGCCTTCAGGGCCTCGCTTTTGGCGGTATCGGCTTTCGCCAGCTGACCAATAGTCGCCGGCCGGTGAACGGTCCCGAGGACGTCAAGGGCCTGAAGATCCGCACGCAAGAGAACCAGATCCATCTTCAGGTCTGGCGCGCGCTCGGCGCCCTGCCGACTCCGATGGCTCTGCCGGAGGTGTTCACCGCACTGCAGCAGGGAGTCGTCGACGGCCAGGAAAACCCGATCGGCGCGATCCTCAACAACAAGTTCGGCCAGGTGCAGAAGTATCTGACCATCACCAACCACGCCTTCACGCCGGTTGGCTTCGTCATGGCCCCGCGCGCCTTTGAGGCCCTGTCCCCTGAGGATCAGAAGCTGTTCGTCGAGGCCGGCCGCCGCGCCATGGCGATCTGCAAGGACGAGGTCGGCAAGGTGGAGAAGACCGGTGTCGACGAGCTGCGCAAGCTCGGCCTCCAGGTCGTTGAGAAGGTCGACACCGCCAGGTTTCAGGACCTGCTCAAGCCCGCCTTCGCCGAACTCGGCAAGCGCTTCGGCGAAGCGACCATCGCGCGCATCAAGGACCAGAAGTGAGCGCGCGACCAAACCGCCCGGTCGCGCTGCTGCTCGCGACCGAGCGCCTCGCCACCGGCGCGGCGCTGGCCCTCGGCTGCGTCGCCATGACGATCGCGGCCTGTGCTGGCCTGTTTCAGGTGCTGACCCGCTTCATCCTGCAGGAGCCGGCGACCTGGTCGGAACCCCTTATCCGGATGATGCTGATCTGGATGGCTTATCTCGGACTCGCCGCCGCGGTACGGGCCGGTTCGCTGATCTCGGTCGATCTGCTCTACCGGCTGGTCCGCGGGCGTCAGCGGCGCGCGCTCGAAGCCATGATCGCGCTGGCGACCTTGGTCCTGCTGGGCGTGCTGGTCTGGTTTGGCATCGACCTGACCAACCGGGTGCGCTTCCAGAATCTGGCCGGCCTCGAGATACCGGTGAGTTTTGCCTATGCAGCGATTCCGACGGGCGCGCTGATCTCGATGCTGGCCGTCGTTGCGCACTTCTTCGATCCGCGCCGCGAAGAACTCGATACAGCGGTCTGAGGAGCCGATCATGACCGCTACCATGCTCGTCACGATGTGCGTGCTGTTCCTGTGCTCAGTGCCTGTCGCGATCTCTGTCGGCCTGGCGGCCGTCGCGGGCTTGGGCCTCTATACGCCATTGCCTCTTGTCCTTGTGGCGCAACAGGCCTTCGCCTCGCTTGACAAGTTTCCGCTCGCAGCCGTGCCGTTCTTCATCCTCGCCGGCAACCTTATGGGCGAGGGCGGCATATCGCGCCGGCTGGTCGATTTCGCCAAGAGCCTCGTCGGCGGCGTTCAGGGCGGTCTGGCCTGCACCTGCATCCTGACCTGCATGATCTTTGCAGCCGTCTCCGGCTCCAGCGTCGCCACCACCTTCGCGATCGGCGCGATCCTGATCCCGGCCATGGTGAAGCACGGCTACCCGGTCTCCTTCGCGGCCTCGCTGCAGGCGAGTGCGGCGGAACTCGGGGTCATCATCCCGCCGTCGATTCCGATGATCCTCTACGGCGTCGCGGCCGAGGTCTCGATCGGCGAGCTGTTCGTAGCCGGCTTTGGCCCCGGCCTCCTGATCGCCGGGGCGCTGATGCTGTCAGTCTGGGTTTGGTGCCGCATCCGCGGCTACGGCAAAACCGACCGCGACGGCCGGCTTGCCGTACTGCCGGCGACCCGCGCCGCGGGGCTGGCGCTGATGATGCCGGTGATCATCCTGGGCGGCATCTACGGCGGCGTCTTCACCCCCACCGAGGCATCGATCGTCGCGGTGTTTTATGCGCTGATCGTCAGCTGCTTCGTCTATCGCGAGCTCGACCTCGCAGGGGTGCTCGCCATCCTGCGCAAATCAGTGGTGTCGTCCTCGGTCATCATGTTGATCATCGCCATGGCGGGGCTGTTCAGCTTTCTGCTGACGCGCGCCGGCGTGCCGGCACAGATCGGCGCCTATATCATCGCGACATTCGACAGCGGGTGGTCGTTTCTGCTGGCGGTCAACATATTCCTGTTCGTCATCGGCATGTTCATCGAGACCTCGGCCGCCATCATCGTGCTGGCCCCCATTCTTGCGCCCGTCGCGATCAGCTTCGGCATCGACCCGGTCCATTTCGGCATGATCATGGTCGTCAATCTCGCGCTCGGCATGATCACACCGCCTTTCGGCGTGAATCTCTTCGCCGCCTGCGCGGTCGCCAGGATTTCGCTCGACCGGATGACGAAATCGCTGCTGCCCTTTATCGGAGTGGTCTTGTCCTGCCTGATGCTGATCACTTACCTGCCCTGGATCTCGCTGGCGCTGCGCGACCTCGTTTATCGCTGATCTTCGGACCCACTTCGGACGATGCTTCGGAGCCTGCTATTGGCTCGCGGAGCACGTTTCAAACCTCCAGCCCTGTGTCTGCTTTCGGGCCAGATGCCAGCGTCAGCTTCCGGCGCAAGCGAGACGAGAACAGCAGGCGGCGTGCTCGCCTGCTGCGCGTGAGCCTCAGCCTGACGCAGCAGCGGCCTGGGCGGCGCTGTTCATCGCCGCCGCCACGGATTGACGTTCGGTGACGAAGCCCGCGACAGACGGATTGCGCCGCTCGCCGCTGCGACAGCCGAGACGCAAATCTCCGCTTTCCCAGGGGCGCCAAGCTGCCGCACATGGCCCTTTGCCGACGTCCCGAATGTCTGCTTTCCGGCAGGCCAGCATGACGAGAGGTAGACTGGCCACATTTGCTTCTTGGCGGCGGTCAGCGAAGCGTATCCTGCGGCAACCGCGCAGAAGCGTCATCCTTCAACTGAAACCAACTTTATGCGACGCAATAACGGTCTGTCCTGTGGCCTGACTCGGGTTACGGACTGAAGTCGAAATTGCTAAGTGAACAGGATGCTTGGTGGTGGAATCGCAGATAAGGTCGGGAACGAATACGAGCTCCGCTGGACGCTCATCGAAGCAATACGTGTGCTTCGTGGCCTTGCCGACGAGATAAGGCTTGAGCCGTTTAACGAGGATGCTGAGGGATTCGAGTTTCGGATCACAACTGTCGGCGCGGCCGAATGGCATCAATGCAAGCGTCAACGAACCGCCGGGTCCTGGACAATCAGGTCTCTGGCTGATGCTGGCATCTTGTCCGCTTTCGCAAGCAAGCTAGCTTCGGAGGCGGGATGCGTTTTTATCTCCTCTGACCCTGCTCCCGCTTTTGAAAAGCTAATCGAGAAAGCGCGAGTCGCTGAGACCGCTGCGGACTTCTACGGCGAAGGCGGAATCGGGAAAGGTGACGAGGCCGCACTCAACGACTTGAATGCTGCTTGGTCGGTAGATGCTGAAACGCAATTTGCATGGCTTAAGCGGTGCCGGGTCGAAGTCACATCGGACGTATCGTTGCTGAGACGGCTGGAAGAAATTTGCGGCCTGCTTTTCAAGACACCATCGAGCGTCGCGATTGATCGTCTAGCGCGGTTTCTGACAGGCAATCTCGCGCAGCGCCTTACGACGGCCCGCCTCACGGAGGTGATCAGTGAATTGGGCATCGAATGGCGGGCATATTTGGACGAGACGCTCGACGCCAAGTTTGGACTCGCGACTGACGAATATCTTGGCACGCTCTCTACCACGATTGCAGGTTTGGATTTGCAGACAGCGGCCCTCGACGAGGCGGTTCAGATTGCCATCGAAGGCTCCCAGCCTATCACGGTTGTCGCTGGAGGCGCGGGCAGCGGTAAAAGTGTCGCGCTGGCGCGGATGATCGCGAGAGCGCGACGACAAGGGTGGCCTGTCCTAGCATTCCGTATCGACCGCCACCTGAGTATCGACACGCTCGCCGGCCTCGGCGAAGCGCTGCTTGAGACGGCCGAAAGTCCGGTCAGCGCATTCGGCAATCGTAACGTGGCTGGACCGACACTGCTCGTCATCGACCAAGTCGATGCGGTCAGTGAGGCATCCGGGCGATCTGGACGCATCCGCGAACTGTTCTTCCGCATGATCGATCAGACCACTTTTTTCCCGCGCATGCGTGTAGTGGCGGCTTGCCGTTCATACGATCTAGACGGCGATACCCGTCTCGTGACCTTGTCGAACGCGATGCGCGTAACGGCGCTGCGGTTAGAGCCACTCCACTGGAAGGATGGGGTGGAGCCAGTGTTGCGACACCTTGGGGTCGATCCAAGTCGGTTCTCGCCGCGCGAGCAGCAATTGCTATCGACGCCGATCAACCTGCGTCTTCTCGCCGACGTTCTCGAAGCGGGTGAGGGCATAGTCGGCGAGCTTTCGAGTACACGCCTTTTTGACAAGCTTATGGAGGTACGCGGGCGCGATCTTCGTCAGGCGGGTTTTTCGTGGACGCCCGAGATGGCACTCGGATCAATCGCTCAGAGCATGAGCGACAACCAAGAACTCACGGCTTCCATCTCGGTGCTGGATGCCTACTCAGGGGCGGTCGATGCGCTTGCTTCACGCGGCCTCATTACCGCAGTCGGGGGGAAACTCCAGTTCGCCCATGAATCCTTCTTCGATCACAGCTTCTCTCGCCGCTTCACCCTGAGCGGTCAGTCGGTGCATTCGCTGCTCGTCAGTGATGAACAGCGCCTGTTTCGGCGGACCCAGGTGCGGCAGATATTCTCCCGTCTCCGCGACGATGCGCAGCGCCGATACATCCAGAACCTTCGCGAAGCGATGGAGGCGGACGACGTCCGTTATCTGGTCAAAGATGCGGTTGCCTATTGGCTAGGTGACGTGGCTGCGCCGACCGCTGCAGAACGGTCTCTTGTCGAAGAATGGTTCGAGCCAGACCATCCGCTGGAGCGCCTTGCGCGGATTATCTTTAACGGCCGGGATTGGCTGCCGACGCTCAATGAAGGGGGCGTTCTCTCAAAATGGGCCAATGAAGGAGGCGTCAAGAAGGATCTCGCCTTCTGGCTCCTGAGCAAGGCCGCCGTCGGTCACTCTGACCTTGTCGCCACCTTCATCGGTGGGTGGTGGAAAGTCGACCCCGAGGGTCGAGCATCTGAAATCATCGCATGGTTCGAGCAACTCTACCCGGAGGGGCCGATTGGATCGGTGGAAATCCTCTATGCGGAGGTCTTGGCGATTCTACCGCCAGAAGCCGTCAAAGAGAATTTCTTCGAGAATTTCCAACTAGGCTCATGGGTGCACAAATCACCGTCGCTCGGCGCTCGCGTCCTTGGCCTTTGGCTGCGGAAATGGATGGCGGTATTTCTCGACCGACACCCCTTCGCCAATGACCGCACTCACAACGAGTCTTATTGGATCGAGCAACTCGTCAAAGACCAGGCAGAGGCGTTGCTTGAAGCGACAATTTCACCTTTGGCCGAAGCGCTGGATCGAGAACAGGCTGCTCTTGCTGCCGAAACGCTTCCGTATCCTACAATCCGGCCGCCGCACTATCAGCATGATCAGGAATTCCTGCGGTCGATCATCGCTGCCGTGGAAGCCGTCGCCAACAAAGTTCCCGCAAAGGCCGAAGCGTTTCTCCAGGTGCTAGGGGGCCAGACAGATGTGGCACTTTTTATCCGCCTTCGCGCCATTGCTAAAAATGGTGCCGGCCTCGGGCACCTGCTCGCTCCTCTTCTAGGGCATGAGCGCGTCTTCAAGATTGGTGAAGGCGACGGAGACTGGCAACCCTTTGCGAAGGCAGCGGCAGCGGCAATGCCGCATCTTACCCCAGTAGATCAAGCCAAGATCGAGGCTGCTGTCCTAGCATACCGGCCCGAATATGACTGGGCGCGTGAATATATGCGGCGCGCAAATGCCGATGAGTTGGTTTGGCCCGCAAAAAACACAGATGAGTATCTTCTCTACCAGTTGAAGCTGTCCGGGCGGGACGAACGCGCGATTCTCGCGACGATAGGGGCTGATCACCTCAGCCCGTCCGCCCAACGACGGTTAGCCGAGCTTGAGCGCAAATTCGCCCGGCAGCCATTGCCGGAGGCGCACGGGATCAGGGGCGGCCTTGTTCGCTCCCCAATCAAGCCCGACCAAGCGCAATACATGTCAGACAAACAGTGGCTTCGGGCGATCGAGAAGTATCACAACGACGAGCGCCACATTTATGAGCGCGACGGCGTCATCGGGGGCGCGCGCCAACTATCGTCGGTTCTTCAGATGCGAACCAAAGAGCAGCCGGAGCGCTTTGTCGCCTTTCTCGAGCAGCTCCCGACCGACATCAACGCGGACTATGCAGAAGCCGTGGTCAGCGGCCTTCGCGAGAGCCAAGCAGACGCTGCTGTTGTCGTTCGTGCCATTAAAGCGGCGCGGCGTTGGCCCGAGCGCGATTTCGACCGAGCCGTCAATTGGACCGTTCAGAGCCACCCAGCGACGGGCACGGACCCCGAAATTCTTGCCTGGATTCTCCACAGCGCAGAACACGGGAAGGCATCGGACACCGCTGTGCGGACGCTCAATACAGAAAAGCGGAAGCGTCTTACCGCTGGCGAGTTGCTGGAGCGGGATAGTGATTTATACTCGAGCGGAATCAATGGAGAGCGAGGAGCCGCCTACGAGGCGCTAGCCGGAGTCCTTTGGGACCATAAAGAGACACTACCCGCCATTCTCGATTTGCTTGAGCGCCAGGTAGAGGCCGAACCTCTCTCATCCGTGCGGATGTGTATGGCGCATACTGTCAATTCGGTCGGCAAGTACGACGCGGACAAGGCGGTCGCTCTTCTGAAGCGGCTTGCGGCCAAAGATCTACGCGTTCTTCAAAGCTATTCGGCTCAGCACATGTTGAACTGGGCCGTGCATGATTATGCCGACGCGGTCGCGGGTTTGGTCGCCGACCTCCTAGGGTCAAAAAGCACAAGCCTTCGCGCTCATGGACATTTCTTAGAATCCCTGTTGGCGCTTTTGGACGAAGAGCGGAACAGCACCTTTGTTGCGGGGTTCGAAGACAACGTTCTGCGGCGGCAGATGGCCGCGTATCGCGGCGCCGGAAATGTCGGCGCGGACCGTCATGGCCAGCGCGCCGCTGGCTGGTTGCTGAAGCTTTTTTCTGACAAGAGCCCTCACGTTCGGCGCGATACCATTCAGATCAATTGGATAGAAGTCCTCGACGCGCCGACTGATCGCACGGCGTTGGTAAGGGCTTATCTGTCCTCGCCGACTTTCAATGAGCATTCGGATCAGCTCATGAGGGCCCTTGAAGAGCGGGTAAGCCAGTGGCCGAATCTGACGTTCGAAGCAGTTGAAAAAGTGCTCGACCTGTCGGGCGGTTGGACGGAAGAGCGCCGACGAGGGCACTACTTAACCATGCACCATTTGAGTCGGGTGCTTATCGAGCTCTACCGCCAAGTGGCGGGAGGTAGTGATCGCGAGAAGAAGATTCTCGATCTTTTCGATATCTATCTAGCCCGAGACTCATACGATTTCAGAGGAGAACTCGGCGCTTATGAGCGGCACTAAGCGGCAGAAATCTGATAATTGTGCCGCCCCAAAAAACACGTTGCGCGGAACGGGTTTTTCGATGAGCCCGTAGGCACGAAGTGGCTGCTTCCACTCAGAGGCACAATGTCAGCTACTGGCGCAAGCGAGACGAGAGTAGCAGGCCGCGTGCTCGCCTGCGTCGCGTAAGCCTCAGCTCGGCGCAGGAGCGGCCTGTGCGGGGGTGTTCATCGCCGCTGCCAGCGACTGCGGTTCGGTGACGAAGCTGGCGACAGCCGGATTGCGCCGCTCGCTGCCGCGACAGCCGTGACGCAAATCTCCGCTTTCCCGGGGGCGCGTGGCTGCCGCTCGTGGCCCCTGGCGGACATCAAGAATGTCGGCTTTCAGGGAGTGCTATCAGCCCTGCCGCCCTTGCGACGAACGGCCGGCTTTGCGTGAGCCATTTCTCTGCGAGCCGACACAGCCTGAGCAGCGGACGCAGCGCTGCAAAATGCGAGATCATCGCGCCCTTCAAAGTCTTTGCCTGTTTCGATCGATGCTTCGCAGCAAACCAAGGTTCCGCCGGACCAGCAGGCACTTGCGCAAAGGCTGAATGAGCAACAACGCGGCGGCGAGACAACCCTAAGCAAGCCAACACGGGCAGACGCACGCTAACTCGCTCATTATGAACGGTTATTCATGGAACTGGCGATCAAGCCAGCCGTTTAGATTTGCGGCAGGGGCCATCAAAGGGAGAAGAACCATGATCAAGAATCTTGTTCTGGTCGCCGCGCTCGCTGTTGTTCCCGCGACGGCATTTGCACAGTCGAACTCGGGCGCGGCCGGTGGAGCCGCGAGCGGCGCGGCCACAGGCGCTGTCGGCGGCGCGATCGTCGGCGGACCTGCGGGAGCAGCCGTGGGTGCAGTCGGCGGCGCTGCTGCGGGCGCGATCGTGGGCGGCATTGCGGCCGACCAGCGCACTGAGTTCCGCACCTATGTGACGCAGCAGAAGGTGCCGTCGGTGACGTATCGCGAGAAGGTCGTCGTCGGCGCCACCTTGCCCGAAACGGTGACCTATCGCGAGGTTCCCGCTCGCTACGGCAAGACCGAATATCGCTACACCGTGGTCAACGACAAGACCGTCCTGGTCGAGCCGAAGACCCGCAGGATCGTTCAGATCATCGAGTGATCAAGATGAGCCCACCCCTGTCGGGGTGGGCTCTTTCGATCGGATTCCATGCCGCCGCGGACGCTGTCTACGGGCTGGACCAGATCAGTATCTGCGATGGTCAAGCCGCGCTCGCCGCCGTGGCGATAAGAGACGACCTTTGCGACGAACAGCACCTGTCATGGCCGCCTGAGGCCGGGCATGCCCGATGACCGCAATGTGGGCGGAGCATGTGCGTCGGTATGGCGCCGAACCAGGGAAAGACTGCCATGGCCTGCACGCGCCCGCGGCTTTCGGGCGCCAGTCCGTCGCGTCGCCTCCACCCTTGGATTTCGCTTCCCCACCCAGCTCATGGGCGCATCTGTCAACGCAGCTCGCGCTCATCTGGAACCATTCCTGTGCCTTTGGGTTCTTCTGGGTTGTCCTGGAATGGATTTGGAGCGCTCGACAGTATGGCTTTTCAGGATGACGTCACGGAAGATCGCTATCGCCTGTTGATCGAGGCGGTCACGGATTACGCGATCTACATGCTCGACCCGGATGGCAACATCGTCAGCTGGAACGCGGGAGCGCGGCGTTTCAAGGGCTACGAGGCCCACGAGATCATCGGGGCACATTTCTCGCGCTTCTACACGCCGGAGGATCAGGCGGCCGAATTGCCGTCGAGGGCGCTCAAGATTGCCCAAAGCGAAGGCCGGTTCGAGAACGAGGGCTGGCGCGTCCGGAAGGACGGGACCCGCTTCTGGGCCCATGTCATCATCGACCCTATCATCCACCCCGTGAGCGGACGTGCCCTGGGCTTCGCAAAGATCACGCGCGACCTGACCGAGCGCAGGAAGCAGGACGAGGCCCTGCGGCGCAGCGAGCAGTCCTTCCGGCTCCTGGTCCAGGGCGTGACCGATTACGCCATCTACATGCTCGATGAGCACGGCACCGTCACCAACTGGAATGCGGGCGCGGAGCGCATCAAGGGATATCGGCCCGAGGAGATCATCGGCCGGCATTTCTCCGTCTTCTACACGCAGGAGGAGCGCGAGGCCAAGGTCTGGGAGCGGGCGCTGGCAGTGGCTCGCTCCGCAGGAAACTACCAGACGGAAGGGTGGCGGGTTCGCAAGAACGGCGAGCGCTTCTGGGCTAGTGTCGCGATCGATCCGATCCGCGACGATCAGCTCAACATTATCGGCTTCGCCAAGATCACCCGTGACATGACGGAGCGACGCCAGGCCGAACAGGCCCTGGAGGCCGCACGCGAGGCCCTCTACCAGTCCCAGAAGATGGACGCGCTCGGCCAGCTGACCGGCGGCGTCGCCCACGACTTCAACAACCTGCTGAATGCCGTCGTCGGCAGCCTGGAATTGCTTCGCAAGCAGGTGACGGACGAAAGGCAACTGGGGCTGATCGAGAACGCCCTCAAGGGGGCCACACGTGGGATAACGCTGACCCAGCGCCTGCTCGCCTTCGCCAGGAAGCAGGACCTTCAGGTCAGCTCGGTGAACGTCTACGAGCTCGTCGCCGGCATGACCGATCTTCTGAGCCGCTCGCTCGGGACCTCGATCGAACTGGAGACGTCCTTTCCGATCAGTCTCAAGCCGGTCGCAGCCGATCCCAACCAGATAGAGCTCGCCATTCTGAACCTTGCCGTGAATGCGCGCGATGCCATGCCCGAGGGCGGCAAGATCACGATCTCGGCGAAGAATGAGACGGTCTCCGCAGGGAGCGCCGGTCCGCTGCAGCCCGGCGAATATGTCCGCTTGGCCGTTACGGACACCGGCGCGGGAATGGATCAGGAAACGCTTGCGAAGGCCTCGGAGCCCTTCTTCACCACCAAGGGTGTCGGAAAGGGGACGGGTCTCGGCCTGCCTATGGTGCTGGGCACGGCGGCGCAGCTGGGCGGTCGCCTCGAGCTCGAGAGCCGGGTCGGCGAGGGAACCACCGCCGCGCTGTGGCTTCCGGTCAGCCAGCCGTTGCCTGGGTTGCTTTCAGATGCTCCGGAAGCGAACGCCGAGCCTGCCAAAACGACTCCCTCGATCAGGGTCCTGGCGGTTGACGATGATGCCTTGGTCCTCATGAACACGGTCGCGCTGCTGGAGGATCTGGGGCATGAGGTCGTCGAGGCCGGTTCCGGGCGCGAGGCGCTCAGGATGATGGGCGAGGACGCGGCCTTCGATCTCGTCATCACCGACCAGGCGATGCCGCATATGACGGGGAGCCAGTTGATCTCCGAGCTGAACGAACGGTGGCCCGACATCCCCGTCATTCTCGCGACCGGATACGCCGAGTTGCCCGGCAGTCTGCCGGCACATGTCAAGCGCCTGTCAAAGCCGTTCTGGCAAAAGGACCTTGAAAGGGCCATCGCGGATTCGAAGGCGGGTCAGGCGCGACGCCAGGGGCGCGACTTCGGCGGCCGCGCCTGAGCCGAGGAACATCGCGTGAAGCCTGCCCCGCCTGGCCGTCTCGACGCGGTCGAGGTGGCTGCGCTGCAAGGGCGCAAGCGAGACGACAGCAGGCCGTGTGTTCACCTGTGGCGCGTGAGCCTCAGCCCGGCGCAGGAGCAGCCTGGGTGTTCATCGCCGCCGCCACGGATTGAAGTTCGCTGACGAAGCCGGCCGCGGCCGGATTGCGCCGCTCGCCGCTGCGACAGCCGAGACGCAAATCTCCGCTTTCCCAGGGGCGCCTGGCTGCCGCTCATGGCCCTTAGCGGACGCTGGGAAAGTCCGTTCTGGGGCAGCTTGGCGAGCAGTCCGAGCGAGAGCTCTGCTCAGCCAAATGCGGACGTCCACAACGTTATCTTTTAGGCCGTTCAGTTGGCGCGGCCTTAGGCCTTCCCAGAGCAAGCATCCTCGTCGTAACAGTCTCAGCTGGCTGGTCTCGTAGGTTTGTATTCGGGGGTATGATGGACGAGGTCGATGAGCTTCGAAGCCGGCTGAGTCACGATGACCGACTGCCAGCCGTCCCTAGGTCCGGCAAGCGTATGGAGTGGCGCTATAAGGCCTATGATGACCTCCTTCAGCGCCTTGGCCACAGCGATGGGATGGCGGAGGTAATAGAAGTCGCCCGACGAGATTTTATCGATGGCGCCTATGCATCTGGCGACCCAAGAGGATATCTCATCGAGCGGGCGCGGGCGCAAAAGATTGTCGTTCACGAGCTTGATACCGAAAAACTGCCAGCCCGCGCCGCCGTTCTCTACGTTGTCGGAGCCTATCAACAACTCGATGGTTTTCTGAAGGATCTAATCCGCGAGATTGATCAGGTGTGTCATCGGACGTCCCGCGAGCGCAGTGATAAGGAAGCACCGATTGACTGGGCGCTGGACGTCCTGCCCGGAGGCAAACTCCGTAACACCCGGCGGATATGGCAGGAGCGCTACCTCGTGCTCGAATACTACCGTGTCGTGCGAAACGCGTTCACGCACAAGGTAAAACTGTCCTCGGTTGAAGCCGCATTATGCAAGGCTCGGGAATGGTCGCCGATCTACAAAGCGGACTTCGGTCTTGATGTACCCAATGCTCCGGACCGTCTTACCATCGACGATTTTCTTCTGTTCACGCGAGTGATCAAGTACGTCGCGACCGACTTATGTCGTATCGGGCGCCCAACACGCGCTGAGATCGAGGCCCACGCCATCCGTGAAATCGCATCCGGGAGAAAGTTACGCGCTTTGGATTGGCACACCATTGGCCGAGGGAAAGCAGGAGCGAAGATTCTAGATTTTTACCAGCAAGAATTTCACTTTGACTTAAATTCCGAATTAAATCTACTCGATGATATTATAAACAATAAATTTAAATCAATCGAACGATGTTAGATTCTGTGTTGATAATGCGTGATTACTTATTGTCTATCGAAAGTGTCAGTCTGGTGTTTAGAGCGGACCTATTCGGTCAGCCAACTAGGCGTCAGCTCTAGACGCGTCCTATCAGCGATTCTTTTGAGCTTGTCCGTGGAACGGGTACGTGCCGAAGAGGGGGGCGGCTTTCTACTTTCTCCCATAGGAGACCTTCAGGAGGTCCGCCCTTCGGACATCAAACATCCGGGCGGACAGGCCAGTCATTTGGGATCAGCGCCCGGCCTGAGGACCGCGTCCACCGCTCACGCGTCGAGCCGACATAGCGCGGGTCGTCGGCGAAGTACGCGTGCTCGATCAATAGCACCTGCAGGCCCGTGCGCCTTTGGATTTCCGCGAATAGGAAGTCCAGGTGGCGACGCATCGCTTGGATGTCTTCGTCTTCTTGACCTCCGGCGATCTCGCGCTCGTCCGCATCATCGTCGCGGGCGGGAAAGTAAGGACGGCTAATCTGGTCGAGGACGAGGAGGCCCGGCACCGGAGCCGTGATGGCTTCGAAATGTCTTTGCAGGGCGAAGGAGAGCGCGATGTGGATCGCCAGGTAGTTTTGGTCGGACCCAACGTCGGGCATACGGAGAACCGCGTCGCTGTCTGCCTCAATAAGTACGACTTCCGGGCCCCTGACCGTGAACTCGAGTTCAGATCCGACGCAGGGCGCTACAGTCGGGAGCTGAGCCAAGATATCCGAGGCAAACTGGGAAATCTTGGTCTCCGCGCGCCTGAGCTTGATGCGCTTCGTCTCCCTATCAACCTGAGCCTCAAGCTCAGCAATCTGCGCGCGCAGCACGTTGAGATCCGGAAGCGATTGCCGCGGCTCCTCGGCCGATGCTTCAAGGAAGTAGGACACCCGACCCTGTAGGTGTGCTTTGGCCTGGGCCAAGCTCGCGAGCCGACGTGTGTCTGCGGACTGCTGGAGCCAGCTCCGAATCTGCCCATCAACCTCGCGCAGCCCGTTGTTTAGCCCTCGGATCCTGTCCTGCAGCTCGATCTCGTGGCCCGCCAGGCGAGGCTGCACTCGCTCGATGGCCGCTGACTCCGCTCGCACGACGTCGAGCGTTTGCCGCAGCGCCTGCGCGGTCTCGCGCCCTTTTTCCGAGGGTGCCTCGCAGACCGGGCAGACGCCGGCGATCTTTTGCAAGTCGAGGTGCTCTGCCAGGCCGAGCTTCTTGTGTTGCCGCGTGACTGCGGCTTCGAAGCCATTCGCGTCTCGAAGCGCAGCGCGCGCGGACCGAAGCTGGCCGCGAGCGGCTTCGATATCCACCAAAATGGAAGTCCGCCGCCGCTGTAGTTCGGCGATCTCGCCCTCACCGGGGTACGCATTCGCCGCCGTCGAGGTCGATTGTGCTTGCTGTAGGGACGCCAGAAGCTCGGTCTCCGACGCGCCCTCCGCAGGCGGTGGTGTTAGGCCTAGCCGGCCCGCTTCAACAAGGAGACCAAAGGCCCGTTGCCGAAGCGCCGTGTCAGCCTTCGCGCGGGCAGAGGCTTTGGCCTCTTCTCGGTCGAGCGTGCGTTGCAACTGTTTGAGCCGGCGCTCCTGGATAGCGCTCGCGTCGTCGATTGCCCCTAGAAAGTAAGGCATTGAAGCCACGAGATCAGGGGCTTTGTCGGCTCGCTCCAGCCCATGAAGCAGCACGGTCTCGCTGTCGATGACCTCCTTTGTCACGAAGAGGTAGGGGGTCGCATGACGAACGGTCGCACGTCCGCGAACCGTGCGGCCCGGCTCGGCTTCACCCCCCAGATCGCCAATGCCAAACGCCCGCTCGATCTGCGCCTTGGCCGATTCCAAATTCGTCGGGCCGACGAAATCATTGATTGTCGCGGGTATTGGAAGGTTTCGACCCGTCATCACGAAAAGCTGCGTGCTGGTCGCCTGCCCGACAGGCGGGATGATCCGGCCGACGACGATTTCCTCGTTGCCGCGGACCCATTTGACCCCCACGGCGACGCTTCGACGCCGGATGTGGGCCGGCAGTTCGCACTGACCGGAGCCTAGGCAATAGTCGATCGCCTTGATCAGCGCGGACTTTCCCGTGCCGGATGCGCCCGTGATGATGTTCATCGCACCAGGCTCAAGGTCGACGTCGCGCCGAGCTCCGCCGACCCCGAGAAAGAAGATGCTAGCGATATTCCAACGGCTCATACGGTCAGCCCCATCATGCTAAAGACCGCACGCTGCGAACCTACAGCCGCAAGCCAGTAACCCATCCGCTCTGCACGCTTCATCGCACCGGCGACGGCTTCGCCTGACCTGGCGCTCGTCACCTTCTTCATCGGAGCGGGCCCGCGAAGGATGTGGGCGCCTTGCCATCTCAATACTTGGGAGAAGCAGCCGAAGCGTAGGCCCTCCGTGACAATGCCGAGCGACGCGTCAACCCGGATGGCCAAGTCAATCAGAATGCCAGGGTTTCGGTCCAACCATACTGCAAGACCAGTGTTGCGGTTTGTCCCGTCGAAAGTTTGGGCCAGCTCGTTGGAGATGACGAGGGGAAGGGCGAGATAGGCGAGGGGAGCTTCGGGGCCGCCAGGCCAAGCTTCCTGGAAGGTGGATGTGAAAGCTACGAGGACGTGTGCGCAAAAGGCCGGATTTGTTTCGGCGAAAATGTCATGAGCGATCATTCACCGCCGTCCTTCAGCAGGTCGACATATTCAGGATGCCAGCCAACACGCAGGTCGATCGCGAGCACCTGGTAGGAGCCCCGAACGTAATAGGGTGCTGACCATTTCTCGGCGATTGGTCTGACCTTTGCCGGAGCTTCGTCGTGTGTCCAACGGAGCATTTCGAGGCCCCGCTCACGCTTCACGGTGTCCTCGACCTCAGAGCAATCCTCGACCATCTGGCCGTGCTTGTCCGACCAGGCTTCCTCGAGTACCTGATCGTACTGGCTGACCACAGTTCCCATGGCGGAGTTATCGTTAAGCCACTTGGCCCGCTGCTCCCGAGCGCGCCACTCTTCACGAATAGCCTTGGAAAGGTCGGAGTTACCCCCTGCAACAAGCTTGATTTGGCGGGCGACCATGCCGTCGGGCTGATAGTCGCCGGGGGGCAACAGAAGTTCGAAATCTGCCTGCAGCGTGCTGCTTTCGAGATCAGCGATGACCGATGTGATCTGGGCCTGGAGTTCGGCGCGGGTGACGATTGGATCGCGCTTGCCGCAAAGTGCGTGGACGACCTCCGTATCCCACCATCCGAGGAGGCGTTTCACCACGTCCGCGCGCTGCTCCGGGGCGATGAGGGTGAGGTGTTGCGCGGCCAGAACCTCGACCTGATCGATGGGAGGGCTGTCCGGCTTGATCAAAATGCGCCGCAGCAGGTTCGAGCGAACAGCCGGTTCTAGATCCAAGAAGGCGGCGCAACCATCGGCGCGGTCGTCGTGGGGCAGCTTCGTCCCCGCGGACTTGGCCGCTGCTCGGGCGTCGTGGACTAGCTGAGCCTCGGCGATTAGCGAGGCGGCAAGGTCGTCGCGGTCGGCGTCGAGGTCGAGTAGGGCGTTGAGCGGGCTTGCCGCACCCAATGGACCGACAACAACCAGGTGCATTGTCGTTTGTGCGAGCTCGACGTGGATAAGGGCATCGATCCAAACCTTCAGAGTGCGCCAGAGCGCCCGCGACTTCATCGTGATGGGCGGCGGGACCGCTTTGATCGAGTGCTTCAGTTGATAGAGCAGAAGATGACCGTCGACCTTGAGTTCAACGTCGTCGAGTCGCTCGATTCCGACGCCCGCATCGTCACCGGTCTGTTGGAGGAGCGTCAGAAATGCAAAGTAAGTCTGATAGTAGAAGCCTAGGGCGGCGTCTTCGGCAGTGTGGATAGTAGCCGGCGGTTGGACGCTCATCTCGCGAACTCAAAATTTGCTCGACGACGAGCCGCGTTCCTGCACCCACGCGTTGACATGTTTCCGTCTCCACCCCTGAGGCGACAAGCTACTCAATAGCACGTCGTCCCGAAAGGCCGCGTTGAAGAGAGTCTATTCCGGACCGCTCAACGTGAAAAAGAGGAAAGTAATGCAGGGGCGGGCGCAAGTGAGGATCCTCATTCGGAAACCAAAATATTCCACTCTAACGAAAGTGGCCAGACGCTAGGTGGTGACATTCGCGGTGATAGACCAACGCGCTTAGTCAGGATCTTTCACACCTTGGCCGCCGGTCAGGCAGAGTTCGTCCCACTGGGGATGTGGCGATCGCGGCGCCTCTATTCGCATGAGTAAACCTATGCGAAGGCGATGGCAGGGACGGTAACGGTGGACGAAATGAGCCTGCGGATCGGCTAGGTGCAGGCGGATTCAATTTTTCTGATGTCCGCTTCCTGGCGAATTGCCAATTTCTGCTTATGGCGCACCGCGGCTGGCATCGGTGAAACCACCGAACGCCGACTTGGGTAGGAGGCTGACATTCGCCGGGCTTCTCAAATTGACGAGATTGCCAAGGCTCGGCTTTTTGGCACGCGAAGTTCACTCGTAGAAGGATGAATTGTCGACGCGGATATCAACGGCTTCCGTCGCAAACACTGTTGGGGCGATTGCCTTTGATGTAACCGTCGCGCGATATGGAAAGGCGTCGTCGATTTCCGCACCGTCGCCCCTGCGCCGGTCCGAACCTGACCCGTACTGCAAGGTCACAAATACCGTGCCTTGGACTTCAAATTTCACTTCACGAGCTCCGATCTCAATCACCGAAAGGTGCTCGGATTGATGTTCATCCACAATGGTGTGAGTCGACAACTCGTCGAGTTCCTGCACGACATCGCCGATCAGGCGGTCCAGAACAGCTTGATCAACGTGATCGGCGAGTTTATGCGCAACGGCAGCTCGGCATTCACGAGCAGACTCGAAGAGATTCAGAAGAGCTTCGAGGCTGGCGGCCCCTAAATTAAGAACTTTACGGCTATCATTGAGTACGGTCTCTGATTTAACGTGCGTCACAGCGTTTAGCTTGGACATAGCATCAGTAAGCGGCTTAATCGTTGCTTTCGGATCGAGCGAGAGCTCTTCCTCAACAAACTTCGGCAGAAGCCCGCCTTGCGAGATGTAGGTGGCGCGCTGCGCTCGTGTTGGTCCTGTCGTATCTTTCTCCTGGGCATACCACTCGCAGCGCTTCAATTCGTCGTCAGGAGCCAGTGTGTGTAGGACATGGGTCACCAATTCCCGCAACGCAGCGGCGAAAAGGTTGCCTCGAATTGGGTTTTCTTTGTCCCTTCCAACTCTAAATGCACCCTTGAGAACCAACGCCATGAACTGGTCATTGGGGCGTTCCGCGCGCAAAGCCTTACGTTGAGCGCGGAGGCTCGACCACGTCACGACTGTTAGCGACGATACTGGCGATCCCTTCAAAGATTTTACTGCTTTGAGCTTGGATTGGCCGTTCATCGATCAAACCTTCAAGGCGTAGTGCAAAGTTCGAACACATCGCCGCTCCTCACGGACGGGGCGGCGTAGAGCATTGCGGGAGGGTCGAACTGGGTCGAGTTCAGTCTTTCATCCCGCCCTCAATAACGGAGCAACTCACGTATCCAAGCGACAGGCGTTTAGATCTGCGCTTAGGCATCAAGCCAATTTCCGCTCTTGGCGCAAGCGAGACGAGAGCAGCAGGCCGCGTGTTCACCTGCTTCGCCTAAGCCTCAGCCTGGCGCAGGAGCAGCCTGGGTGGGGCTGTTCATCGCCGCCGCCACGGATTGAAGTTCGTCAACGAAGCCGGCCACGGCCGGATTGCGCCGGTCGCCGCTGCGACAGCCGAGACGCAAGTCTGCGCTGTCCCAGGGGAGGTCTAGTTGCCGCTCATGGCCGCGCAGATGAGACAGAAATCCGGGCCGGAGAAAGCGCCGGCAGAGCAGGTCGCGAAGGATATCCGTCGCGCGACGCGTCGGCAGTCCGCCGAAGAGACGATCCGCATTGTGCTGGAAGGCGTGCCCGGCAAGGACGCGCTGCCTCCCGAGATCGCTTACCATGCGGTGCGCGAGGATCTCGCCGTGCTGGATGATGCCGCCTCCGGCGGGGCGGCGCCGGTCGTGCCGCAGTTCATCTCCCCGGCGGCCCCCCTCATGCTGGACCGCCACACATGGCGGGCAGGCCTTCTTCGGCTATGCGACATCGGCTCGACATACCGAGGCCCTCACTGCCGCGGCCGTGATGAAGGCGGCGTAGCTCCAACCGAGGTTCTTGGCTGATGTCTGCCGACCGCTGTCGCGGTCGAGTTGTTCCGACAACTCGCCTGAAGGCGGGGTAAAGTGTCGCACCAGCGCCATGATCGCATCGCCCCTGCCTGCAAGCGCGGCGACAATCGTTTCCCGCTCTGCCCGGTTCGGAGGCAGTTCGCAGCCGGCGACGATCGCTTTGCCGAGGAAACGAGAGAAGAACGGGCGATTGCATGTGGTGAGCGGCACGCTGCGGCCGGCCTGAACGGCAACCGCCAGCCGATAGTAGAACTCGGCGACGCCGAGCGTTGCGAAATAGAAGGCGCCACCGCCGAAATAGACGTCCCCCGGATAGCGCCCGACGGCCGGGACGGCTCCGGGTTCAAGCCCGGCATTGATGGCGAGTGCCTCGGTGAAGAATGCCTCCAGCCGTGCCAGCGTGGCATGCACCCGCGGATCGAGGACACTATGGGCTCCGACGGGCAGATCGGCATGAACGACCGCGAGGATGGTGGCGATGTCGAGCTCTCTCGCGGGATCTCCGGCGGTCACGTCTCTTCGGCTGAGATAGAACCCCTTTGCCTGCGACCAATAGGCGCCGAGTGCCCGATCGAGCCCACGAACCTCGGCGCGGTAGCGGCTGGCCCGCAGCCGATCGCCGGCCCCTTCGGCCCAGAGGGCACCGCGCGCGAGTGCCGTCCGCTGCACCAGATGAGTATAGTAGTGGAGCCCCTTTTCCTCTTCCCAGATGTCGTAGCAGGGCTCGAGCCAATGGGCGGCGGTGTAGTCGAGGTCGCCGACGAGCAACTCGCCCATGTCGTGCCGCACCGGGCCACGGACGATGTCCGCCCAGCGCAGGAGCGTCAGCGCCCGCAGGGCCGGCCCGTCATTCTGCGGTCGTCCCCATCTGGTGATGTCGAGCGTGCCGTCGGGATTGACGCGCACTTCGCCGCGCAGGCTGTCGCCGGTCAGACGCGCCAGTTCGTCATCCGACCGCACATATTGCAGGAAGACCGGATCGGCCCGGCGGCGGATGTCCCGGATCTCCGCGAGGAAGGCCGGGCCGCTGAGACGACTCGCCGCCAGACTAAACGCGACGAAGTCAGCAAAAGAGGCCATCGCCTCGTCGCCGAGCGCGTCGTTCTCGACGAGCACCCTCACGGCATCGATGATCAGCGCCGAATCCCGTAGCCAGTGGAAGGTGTAGTCGGGATCGCCCTCCTGGACGGCCGGCGGCGCCGCGAGCACGGAGCCCGCCTTCGGCACGATGAACTGGCCGAAGGCCCGTCTGTCGCAGACGAGATCGGTGGCCGAGACGAGGCGCAGCATCGCCGCGGCGGCGAAGCGGCCTTCCTGTTCGATCCAGTTGTCGAGCGACGTTTCCACGCCGGTCGATGCCCGGCGCGGCCGGGGCCCGGCCGCAAACCTATGCACCATGGCCATTGCTCCTGAGGCCGAGTCGCGCCAACGCCCGGCCGACCTCCGGGCAGCTCATGAAGAGCTTCCACAGCAGGCCGGTCCTGTGGTTCTCGATCATCACGACGATCGGCCCCTGATCGATTGCGATCGAGTCCGCAGAAGCCCACTGCCCGCGCGTGCTGAAGCCGGAGGTGAAGCCGCACTCGCCCCAGATGCGGTCGCCCAGCACGAGGAAATGCCGCAGCGCGGCGATGGCCTCGGCCGGCACATAGGGCATGCTCGACAGCGCTGCCGTCGGGGCGATGACGCCCGGATCGTGATCCGGCGTATGAACGTCATAGCCGTGCGGGCCGTCGCTCGCGGTCAGGCCCCAGCACTGCGGCCCGTAGCCGGGATGTCCGTTCGGGTTCTTGACGCTGTGCCGATAGTGGATCAGCGCGTGCCGGACGTTTTGCTGCCAGTAATCGGCATAGCGATCGACGAGTCCGGCGGGCGAGAGCCCCAGGAAGGAATAGTGGGCGAAGCAAAGTGGTCCGCCAAAAGCCGGGCCGAGCGGCAGTTCGAGGCCGTAATAGCGCTGGCCATTGACGAAGTCGGGCCCCGCAGCCCAGCCCCGGTGGTACGCCTCAGCGTCGATGGCGTGATCGGGCGAGGCGGCGGCCAGCACATAGGCGATGAGGCACTCGTTCCAGCCGCGGATCTGATGGTCGCGCGCCCAGCCATGGTTCGGGCTCCAATGCCAGTAGAGCACCGGCCTGCCGCCGCGGGTGTGCCAGTTCCATTCGACGCTGCGCCATAGCCGGTCGATCATCTCGCGAAGGGCCGCCTCCGCGGCCGTATCCCGGGAGAAATACTGACGGGTCGAGAGCAGCCCCTGGAAGAGGAAGGCCGTCTCGACGATGTCGCCCCCGTCGTCCTTGGCGCCGAAGGGCACGGTCGCGCCTGTGCGGCCGTCGATGAAATGGGGGAAGACGCCGTGGTACCGTGGCACATCGGCGAGATGCCGCAGGATCTTTTGCATCCGGGCGAGCGCCTCGTCGCGGCCGATCCAGCCGCGTGCGGCGGCGACGATGATCGCCATGACGCCGAAGCCCGAGCCACCGATGGCGACGAGGTCGCCGCCCTGCCCATGCTTGTCGAGCCGGTCCCGGGCGAGCCCACAGACAGGATGGGCGAAGTCCCAGAAGAAGCGGAAGGTCTGCCGCTGGATGAGGTCGAGCAGCGCCGCGTCGGACGGTGCGCAGGCGCCAGCCGCCAGGAACGGCGCGGCTCGGGGATGCTGTTCAGGGCGCATCGAGGGCATTCCCGGTCACCATTGCCGCCGCCGGCCCGATGCGGCGTGCCTCCACGCGGCTCGGCCAGGGGCAGGGGGTCGAGTGCAGGGCGAGATGCACGAGCCGGTGATAGAAGCCGTTGAGCGCTGCGCGGCGGCCAATGCTGACCACTCCCGTCGCGGCGAGCTCCTTCTCGAAGATCGACAGGACGAGGCGGCGATTTTCCTCCTCGATGGTGTCGATCGCCTCGTCCATGATCACCCAGCGCGGCTCGTGCAGAAGCAGCCGGGCGAAGGCGACGCGCTGCTGCTCGTCCAGGGTGAGCTCGCGATCCCACCGACGGGTCTTGTCGAGGGCGGGGGTCAGGTGCGCGAGACCCGTCCGATGGAGCGCCGCGCGCAGCGCCTCATCGTCATGCGGCCTCGACGGAACCGGGTAGAGCAGCGCCTCACGCAGCGAACCGAGCGGCAGATAGGGTCGCTGCGGCAGGAACATCATGCTCTCCCGCGGCGGTAGGCGCAGGCGCCCACGCCCCCAGGGCCACAGGCCGGCTATGGCCCGGAAGAGCGTGCTCTTGCCCGAGCCGGGGGGCCCGACGATGAGCAGGCGCGTGCCCGCGGGAACATCGATCACCACCTTATCGAGCACGGAGCAACCCGCTGCCGAGGTCAGCTCGAGCCGGTCGAAAGCCATGCCGCCCTGGGGATGGTCTTCAATGACAATGCGGTCGAAACCCTCTCCGACGACGTCGAGCGCCGCGAGCGCATCGCGAAACGCCTTGATCCGCAGGAAGGTGGCATGCCAGTCGGCGATCCGACCGTAATTGTCGATGAACCAGCGCAGCGCCTGCTGGACCTGCAGGAAGGCCGCGACCGCCATCATCAGCTTGCCGAACGACAGGCTGCCGCCGAAATAGCCCGGCGCCGCCACAAGGACGGGGGCGATGATGGCGAACCAGCCATAGCCGGCCGTGACCCAGGTCAGCCGCGCCGTCATGCGCACGATGCTCTGCAGGACACCGATGACGCGGTCGAGCTCCTCGCGCAAATGCTTGTGTTCGGTGCCTTCTCCCGCATGCAGCGAGATCGCATCGAGATGCTCGTTGACACGCACCAGGGTGAAGCGGAGTTCCGCCTCGCGGGTGTAACGCTCAGCGTTCAGCGCGACGAGCGGACGGCCGACACGCCAGCTGAGCCAGGAGCCGGTGGCGGCATAGATGAGCGCGCACCAGACCATATAGCCGGGAATGGCGATGGTCTGATCGCCCATGACAAAGGCTACATCGCGCGACAGGATCCAGAGCACCCCGACGAAACTGACAAGCAGGAGGGCGGCCTGCAGCAGCCCGATGCCCAGATCGGCCGACAGCTCGCTGAGATGGCGCGCATCCTCGTGGATGCGTTGGTCGGGATTGACGCCGATCTCGCCGGCCAGTGCGAGATGGACGGCGCGCCGGGGCCCGAGCCAATCGTCGAGCAGGCTGCCGGTGAGCAGTTCGCGCAGCCTGACCTTGACGGTCTCGTGAAGCCAGTTCTGCGCCACGTTGAGGACGAGGAGCCCGCCCGCGATGTAGAGGAAAACGAGCGTCTGTTGGGCGAAGGCGGCCAGATCCTTCTGCGCCAGAGCATCGTAGAAGGGCTGGTTCCATGCGTTCAGCCAAATCTGCCCGACGACCGTGGCGACGATGACCGCGAACAGTCCGAGCACGAGCCAGCCGAGCCTGGCTGCCTCCGGCGTCGACCATAGCCTGCGCACGAATTTGCCGACGCGCGAGCCCGTCGCCCGGATGCCGGGCATCCGACGAGGCGGAAGCGTGAACGGTTCGCCGACATGAGACATCGTCGACCCTGCTCCCCTTGTCGACTTTGGCAAGCTTAGGGCGTCCCATCCGCCATTCTTTGATCCAGGTCATTTCATCCAGCACCGCTCAGGGCGAAGCTCGCGACAGACCAGCGAGGCAACCAGTCATGGCCAAAGTTATCGAGGCACTCCTTGCAGCCATGACTTTGGAGGAGAAGATCGGTCAGCTCACCATGGCCGAGGGGTCCGGGCACGGAACGACTCGCGACGTGCAATCGGCAATTCGCGAGGGCAGGCTGGGCAGCCTGCTCAATGTGCACGGCTCCGAGATCGTGCGCGAGCTGCAGCGTCTCGCAATTGAGGAAACGCGGCTCGAGATTCCGCTCCTCTTCGGCCTCGACGTCCTGCACGGTCATCGAACGATCTTTCCGATCCCGCTGGCGGAGGCTGCGGCCTTTGACCCGCCCCTGTGGGAGGCGACTGCTCGAGCCGCTGCGGCGGAAGCTTCGCGCGACGGCATCATGCTCACCTTCGCGCCCATGCTCGACCTCGCACGCGATCCGCGCTGGGGCCGCATCGCCGAGAGCCCCGGCGAGGATCCGCTTCTCGGCAGCCGTTTCGCCTCGGCGAAGGTGCGCGGCTTTCAGGGGCGCTCTTTGTCCGATCCGACGAGCCTTGCTGCCACCGCCAAGCATATCGGCGCCTACGGGGCTGTCACCGCCGGACGCGAGTATGCCTCCGGCGACCTCTCGGAACGCACCTTGCTCGAATTGCACCTTCCGGCGTTCAAGGCTGCCGCGGATGCAGGCGTTGCCGCGATCATGGCCGCCTTCACCGATATCGCCGGCGTGCCGGCGCACGCCAATGTGACGCTGCTTCGGAAGACATTGCGGTGCGCCTGGGGTTTCGAGGGCGTCGTCATCAGCGATTACGGCGCGGTTGCGGAGCTTGTCCCGCATGGCGTTGCTGCCGACCTCGCCGAGGCCGCGGCCCTGGCGCTGACCGCAGGCATCGACATCGACATGATGGGCGATGCCTACCGGCGCGGCTTGCCTGCCGCGCTGGCGCGCGGGCTCGTTGGGCTGGAAGCCGTGGATGCAGCCGTCATGCGGGTCCTTCGCCTCAAGGAGCGCCTCGGTCTGTTCGATGAGCCCTATCGCGGATTGTCGCGGGACGCGCCGGCCGATGACGGCCTCGGCCGAGACCTCGCTCGCGAGGCGGCCCGGCGTTCCATCGTCCTGCTGACCAATGACGGTGTCCTGCCGCTGCCGCCCGGCCTGCGGCGCATCGCCGTGGTCGGTCCGCTCGCGGACGCGGCCCGGGCGATGCTGGGGCCCTGGGCCGCCATAGGCGAGGGTACGGACGCCACGACCATCGCCGACGGCCTGCGCCTGGCATTGCCGGATTGCGTCGTCGATGTCTCGGCCGGCGTTTCGATCGCCGGCTCTGATACGCACGGGATCGCGGATGCCTGCCGCATTGCCGAGACGGCCGATATCGTCGTGCTCTGCCTTGGCGAGGACGAGACGATGAGCGGCGAGGCCGGCAGTCGCGCCCACCCGGAATTGCCGGGAGCGCAGCGGATACTCGCGGAGGCGATTCTCGATCTCGGAAAGCCGGTCGTCGCCCTCATTGCCTCTGGACGACCGTTGATCGTGCCGTGGCTGGTGGAGCGCGCCTCGGCGGTGCTCGCGACGTGGTTCCTCGGCCAGGAGGCGGGCCACGCCATCGCCGACGTGCTGATCGGCGCCGCAAATCCGAGCGGACGCCTGCCGGTGTCCTGGCCGCGAGACGTCGGGCAGATCCCGATCTTCTATGCCGAGCGCCCGACTGGGCGGCCGGAGATCGCTGCGAACCGCTTCACCAGCAAATATCTCGATGTGCCGGCGACGCCGCAATTCCCCTTCGGCCACGGGCTGTCCTACAGCCGCTTCGTCCTGTCGGGACTGCGCTCGACGACGACCGAAATACGCCGGGGGCAGCATATCGAGATCGCGGTCGACGTCACCAATGAAGGACCGGTGGCGGGCGAGGAAACCGTGCTGTTCTTCATTCACGATCCGGTCGCGAGCGTCGCTCGTCCGTTGCTCGAACTCAAGGATTTCGCGAAAATCCGCCTCAGGCCTGGCGAACGCGGAACGGTGACGTTCACGCTCACGAGCGAGGCATTCATCTTTGCTGGGCGCAGCCTCGCACCGGTGCTCGAGGTGGGAGAGATCGAGCTCTTCGTCGGAAAAAGCGCTGACAGGGGCAGTCTGTTGCGGACGAGCATCCGCGTCATCGTCGCTCAGGACCGCTTGGCCGATCAGCCTGTTTCAGTCCGATCGGATCCGGTCTAGGCGCCGGGGCGGCGCCACTCCCACATGTCGAAAATGAAGCGACCCGGATCGGCGACGAGGCGGCAGAGGCCGGTCAGGCCCGGCTCCGGATCCACGACGACGACGGTCGCGATATTTCGGACGAGGTTCTCGAACGGCGCCTTGCGCTCGAACGCCGTGCGGAAGCCACCATCGGCGAGCATCGGAATCATCCGCGGCGCAATGCCGCCGGCGACGAAGACACCGCCCGTCGCCGAGAAGATCAGAGCGAGATCGCCAGCGAAGCGTCCGAGTAGCTGCGCAAAGATTCCCAGGGTCGCGGAGGCGAGATCGTCGGCGCCGGCGAAGCCGCGGCCGACGATCTCCGCTGGCGTGAGCCGCAGCGGCTCGGCACCGCGGCGCATCGCCAAGGCCCGGTAAAGACGCGCAAGGCCAGGCCCGGACAGCACCGTCTCGCTCGTCAGGCGACCGTGCGCCCGCTCGAGCAGAGGCCAGAGCGAGAACTCCTCCGCCTCGCAGGCGCCGAATTCCACATGGCCCGCCTCGGTCGGCAGCACGGCGAAGCGCTCGCCCATCGGCACCAGAGCGGCGGCGCCGAGTCCGGTGCCGGGACCGAGAACGAGGCGCGCTCCGCCGTCGCCCGGAGCGACCGGGCCGAGTTGCTCGGAAAAGCCCGGTGCCGGGTCGCCTATTGCCATCGCTACCGGCACGTAATCGTTCATGAGCACGACGTGATCGATATCGAGGTCACGGCCGATCCGCTCGGCGTCGAGGGTCCAGGCGGCGTTGGTGAGATGGACGACGGGCGCGCCGACCCGCGTCGCGGCTGCGAGCAGCACCGTGCGCGGCCGCGCCGACGCCGTGTCCCGCAGAGCTGCAGCAATGGCGGCGGACGGATCAGAATGATCGGCAGTCGGCCGCTTCGCCAGCATTACGAAGGCGCTCCCCGGCCCGGGGATCAGCGCAAAGCGCGCATTGGTGCCGCCGATGTCTCCGATCAGGACGGGGAACTGGAACATGCCTCGGGCTCCGGACCTGGGGGGCGCCGCATTTGGCCGATAGCTGAGCGCATCAGCGGCAGGCGGCCCTGATCACCATGGTGGCCAGCGCCAGCCTCCACCTCGTTCCGCCGTCGCGGCCGGCGGACGGTCACATCGGCCAATGAGGCAGAGGGCGCTCGACGCGAACGCGGTCGACCACCTCTCCGACACCGGGCACGCTCTCCGCCACGACGCGCAGCGCCTCGCGCAGCCGTTCGTCGCTGACCACCCCGTTGAGCTCCACCTTGCCGCCATTGACGACGACATCGACCGAATCCGTCGAGATCCAGCGCTGCTTCTCGATCTCGTCGAAGATGCGCCGGCGGATGACGAGATCATCCACCGAGACCTTGGCGGCGTCATCGAGCCGGCGCGCCAGAACACGCAGGAAGTTCGCCCGGCTCACGATGCCGATCACCTTGCCGTCGCGCACGACCGGCAGGCGCTTGAAGCCGCGCCGCTCCATCAGCACCACCACGTCGGCGAGCGGAGTCTCGGGCGCGACGCTCTCGGGATCATGCGTCATCACGTCGGAGACCTTGCGGCCATGGCTGCGGACGTAGTCCTCCGCCCGTGCGGCGGGCTCCATCAAAAAGGAGAGCCAACGCGGCCGCTCCTGCTCGGTGCCGGCTTCTGCGCGTCGCAACAGGTCGCGTTCCGTCACCATGCCGACGAGTCGCTCGTCATCGTCGATCACCGGCAATCCGCTGATGCCGTGATGAAGCATCAATTGCACGGCAGTAAGGACGGCCGTGCCCGGACGGACCGTGGCCGCACCAAGCGTCATGATGTCGCCTGCATTCATGATCGTGTCTCCTGATCTAGCTTGCGCTCTGCGGCAGCGACGGCCTGCTTGACGGCGACGAAGCTGTCGGGGCTGACGGATACCGAATGGATGCCCGCCTCGACGAGAAAGGCCGCAAAGGCCGGATTGTCGCTCGGCGCCTGACCGCACAGGCCGATCTTGGCGCCGGCGGCGCGGGCCTCTGCGATGACACGCGCGATCATCCATTTCACCGCCGCGTCCTCCTCGTCGAAGAGCGAGGCGAGTTCGGCCGAATCGCGGTCGACGCCAAGGGTGAGCTGGGTGAGGTCGTTGGAGCCGATCGAGAAGCCGTCGAAGCGGGCGGCGAAATCGCGCGCAAGGATGACGTTCGAGGGGATCTCGCACATGACGTAGACCTCGAGCCCGTCTTCGCCGCGTTTCAGGCCATTCTCGGCCATCACGGCCAGCACCTTGTCCGCCTCGGCGGGAGAGCGGCAGAACGGGATCATGACCACGACGTTGCGGAATCCCATCTCGTTGCGCAGCCGCCGGATCGCCCGGCATTCGAGCGCGAAGCCCTCGCGATAGAGCGGCGAATAGTAGCGGGACGCGCCGCGGAAGCCGATCATCGGATTGTCCTCGCGCGGCTCGAACCCAGCGCCGCCGATGAGCCCGGCATATTCATTGGTCTTGAAGTCGCTCATCCGGACGATGACCGGCTTCGGATGCACGCTCGCCGCGAGCCGGGCGAGGCCGCGGGCGAGCTTCTCGACGAAATACTCCGTCCGATCGGGATAGCCCTCGGTCAGCGTCGCGATCGTGCGCTTCGCCTCCTCGTCACGCAGCTCCTCGTAGCGCACGAGCGCCATCGGGTGGATGCGGATGGCGTTGCTGACCACGAATTCCATGCGCGCGAGCCCGACGCCGTCGGCCGGCAGTCGCCACCAACGGAACGCCGCGGCCGGATTGGCGAGGTTGACCATGACCTGCGTCCGCGTCTGCGGCAGCGCCGACACGTCGAGCGCCTCCTCCTCGACCTCCGCGATCCCGTCATAGACGAACCCTTCGGCACCTTCGGCGCAGGACACCGTCACATCCTGCCCCTCATGCAGCAACTCGGTGGCATTGCCGGTGCCGACGATGGCCGGCAGGCCGAGTTCGCGACTGATGATCGCGGCATGCGAGGTGCGCCCACCGCGGTCGGTGACGATGGCCGCCGCCTTCCTCATGATCGGCACCCAGTCCGGGTCCGTGGTCGAGGTGACGAGGATCGCGCCGTCGACGAAGCGGCCGATATCCTCGGCCCGCTCGATGAGGCAGACCCGGCCCGTGATCGCGGCGTCGCCGATGGCGCTCCCCGCGGCGAGCCGGCGCCCCTTGCGCGTGATCCGGTAGGTCTTGGCGTGGGCGGCGCTGCGCCCGGCCTGGACGGTCTCCGGCCGCGCCTGGACGACGAAGATCTCGCCGGTTCCGCCGTCCTTGGCCCACTCGATGTCCATCGGGCAGCCGTAATGGGCCTCGATCGTCGCGGCCCAGCGCGCCAGGGTCAGGATCTCGGAATCGCTCAGCACGAAGGCGGCACGCTCGGCCTTCGAGGTCGGCACCAGGCGGGTCGGCGCGTCGCCTGCCGCGTAGATCAGCTTCTGCGCCTTCTCCCCGCAGCTCTTCTCGATGATCGGCGACAGGGCGGGATCGCCGAGCAGGGGCTTGAAGACCTGGTATTCGTCCGGCACCACGCTGCCCTGGACCACCGTCTCGCCGAGACCCCAGGCGGCGTCGATCAGCACGACCTTGTCGAAGCCGGTCTCGGTGTCGATGGTGAACATGACGCCGGCGCTGCCGAGGTCGGAGCGCACCATGCGCTGCACCCCCACCGACAGCGCCACCTTCATGTGGTCGAAGCCCTTGGCCTGCCGGTAGCTGATGGCGCGATCGGTGAAGAGCGAGGCGTAGCAGCGGCGGCAGGCACCGAGTAGCGCGGCTTCGCCGCGGATGTTGAGGAACGTCTCCTGCTGGCCGGCGAAGCTGGCATCGGGCAGGTCCTCCGCCGTGGCGCTGGAGCGCACCGCGACATCGAGCTCGCCGCCTCCGGAGCGCTCGCACAACAGGCCGTAGGCCTGGGTGATCGCCCGGGCAGTCTCCTTGGGCCAGTCGCTGCGCAAGATCAGGCTGCGGATGGCGTGCCCGGTTTCACTGAGCGTCGCCTTGCCGGCATCGAGATCGGCGAGGCGCGCGGTGATCGGCCCGACCAGCCCGTTGGCGTCGAGATAGTCCCGATAGGCCTCGGCCGTCGTGGCGAAACCCTCCGGCACCCGGATGCCCTTGGCGGCGAGCGCCCGCATCATTTCGCCGAGCGACGCATTCTTGCCACCGACGCGCGCGATCTCGTCGCGCGACACGGTCTCGAACCAGGCGATGGGTGACAATCCCTGCGACATCGCTCCATCTCCCAGAGGCACCGGCTTTGGCCAGTCTCGGGCTTCGGCCGGCACAAGACCTTGACCTTGATCAATCAAGCGATCCGCTCGCCTTGCCCCGTCTCTGCATAGAAGCGCTTCGCGTCCTTGCGCCCACACGGGGCGGTGCCAGGCGTCGGCACCGCAGCTGCGCCGGCCGCAAGGCCCAGCCGCAGGGCCTCCTGCGGCGCCCATCCTTTCGCATGTGCAAAGATCATCGCCCCGAGAAAACTGTCGCCGGCCCCGACAGCCGAGCTCGCGACGATCGCTTCGGGCTTGTGGCCCCGGATCTCCGCTTCGCTGCGTCCGGGATGACGCGCGCGGCCATGAAAACGCGGCATGCTCTGGAGCATTTTCGCGTTTCTCCAAATCGCAGAAATGCCCTAGTTCCTTGTTTTAACGCGTTTTCTTCACGCGAACCGGTGTCCACTTCGCTCGAAGACGCTCTAGCGCTCGGTCAATGCCCGTCGGAAATGATCGCTGATCGGCTTGAGGAGAAAATCGATCGGTCGGCGGGCCTCCGTTTCGATGAAGACCTCGGCCTGCATGCCGGGAACGAGCCTGAGCGGCGCGAGGCGGGCGATCTCGGCCGGCTCCAGAGCGATTCGCGCGGCGTAGTATGAGAGGTTGGTGCGCTCGTCGCGCCGGATATCGGCACCGACCTGCGCGAGGCGACCGGTGATCTCGGGAACGCTGGCGCGATTTCCGGCGAGGATTTTCACACGTGCGCTATGCCCGACCGCAAGCTGATCGACGTCCGTCGGCGCGACCCTGCTCTCGACGACGAGGTCGGCGTCGCCTGGCACGATCAGCATCGCCACTTCTCCCGGCTGCAGGACGCCGCCGATCGTATGCATGGCGAGCTGATGCACGACGCCGCTCACCGGAGCACGCAGTTCGACCTGCCGGAGCTGCGCCTCAATAGCCGCACGCCGCTCCATCGCCTCGCTCTCGCGCGCCCTGACTTCGGTGAGCTCCTTCGAAACCTCCGCGCGCAGATCGTCGTCGATCTGCATGATCTGCAGCGAGATCTCGGCAATCTTGCCTTCCGCCTGCGCGATGCTGGCGATCAGCTGGCCGATCTGGCCCTCGATTGCAGCCTGGCTGCGCTGCAATTCGCTCAGGCGCGTCAGCTGCACCAGATTCTTCCTGTACAGCGTTTCGACGCCGACAAGCTCGACGGCGATGATCCTTGCCTCACGGTCCTTCGCGACCTGCTGGGCCCTCGTTCCACGAATTTCCTCGGTGAGCTGGACGATGCGCTTGCGCAATTGGGAGCGCAGGCCCTCTCGCGATGTGCGGCGGACTTCGAAGAGCCTCCGCTCCGCTGCGATCAGTTCCGCGATGTCCGGCGAAGCCGCCCGACCGAGGATTTCAGCCGCGAAGTCGGGCGCCTCCCGCCCCTCCCGCTCGGCAACCAGCCTGGATGACTTGACGGAGAACTCGTCCAGCTGACGAGAGAGAATCTGGTGCGTGGTTCTTGTTACCGTCTCGTCGAGCCGCAGCAGGACATCTCCTGCTTTCACCGATTGCCCTTCCTTCACGGGAAGCGCCACGACCGTGCCTCCGGTCTGGTGCTGAATCTTCTTCACCTCGTCGGCCACGACGAGCTGGCCGCTCGACACGACTGCGCCCTGAAGGCTCGCGCTCCAGCCCCACGCAGCCAGGCTGCCCCCAAAGAGCAGCATGGCTGCCAGCGCGACGCGCCGCTGCCGCCGCAGCGCCAGCAGATAGTCGGGGCCATCCCCGGCAGTCGGCGGGACAGGGCCGAGAGCCTTCATGCGAAGGTCGGCCGGACATGGCCCGCCGGAGCGGGGGGCGATGCCGGCCGCGTCAGCGCGCGAATGATCTCGTCGCGCGCACCCAGCATGGTGATCCGCCCGCCATCGAGCAGGGCGACGAGATTGACGGAAGCGAGACCCGAAGGCCTGTGCGTGATGATCACGACGACGCCGCCTCTCGACCTTACCGATGCGATCGCTTGCGACAGGGCCTCGTCGCCCTCGCGATCGAGATTGCCATTGGGCTCGTCGAGCACGATCAGGAAGGGATCGCCGAAGAGCGCGCGCGCCAGGGCGATCCGCTGGCGCTGCCCACCCGACAGCAGGACGCCGGATGGTCCAATCTGCGTCTGGTAGCCCTGAGGCAGGCCCAGGATGAGGTCATGGGCGGCCGCGGCTCTCGCGGCAGCGATGATCGCCGCAGAGCCGGTGAAGTTCCGGAAGCGCGCAATGTTCTGGGCCACGGTGCCTTCGAAAAGCTCGATGTCCTGCGGCAGGTAGCCGACATGCCGGCCAAGCTCGTCCCCCCATTGCGCAAGGTCCGCGCCGTCGAGGCGCAGTTTCCCCATGGCCGCCGGCCACACCCCGACCAGGGCACGGGCGAGTGTCGATTTTCCTGAGCCGGTGGGGCCGATGATCCCGAGCGCGTCGCCTGCGGAAAGCTGTAGCGAGACGCCCTTGAGGACAGGCAGCGACGCTCGGGGAGGCGTGACGACGAGATTCTCGACCTCGAGGCGCGCCTCCGGAGCAGGCAGGGCGAATTCGCGCTCGCCAGTCGGATGCGCCGCGAGGTCGCGGTCGAGACGCCCGAGAGCCTGCCTGGCTGCAATGAAGCCTTTCCAATGCTGGATGGCGGCCTCGATCGGCGCAAGCGCACGTGCGGTGAGGATCGACGCGGCGATGATCGCACCTCCCGAGATCGCTCCGGTGATCGCGAGATAGGCGCCGAGCCCGATGGCTCCCGATTGCAGGACGAGGCGCAGGGTCTTGGCGAGCGCTCCGGTCGCGCTGACGACATCGCTCCTGCGCAGCGCCTGGCCGGCGAGCCTGTCGTTGATCTCGCGGTAGCGCCCGGCGAATGCCTGCCGCATGCCCAGCGCGCAGATGACTTCGGCATTGCGGCGCGTGGCGTCGAGAAGCGCCTGGCGCTCGAGCGAGATTGCAGAGAATGCCCGCGCTGGCGCACGGCTCTGCATTTCGGTGCAGGCGGCCACGGCGACGACGAGGACAGCGCCCAGCAGAGCAAACCAGCCGAGCCAGGGATGGAGCAGAAACGCCACGATGATGAAGAGCGGCGCGAAAGGCAGGTCGAACAATGCGGCAGGGCCTAGCCCCGCCAGGAAGCTGCGCACCTGGTCCAGATCGCGGATCGGCGCCACGTCCTGCTGATCGGGCGATCCACGGACCGGCAATTCGACCGTCATCGCATAAGCGCGGAGCGACAGCATCTGCTCGAAACGCGCTCCGATGCGCGCGAGCATGCGTGCCCTTACGGCGTCGATGATGCCCTGGAAAAGATAAGCCGCAAAAGCGATCGCGGAGAGCGCCAGCAGTGTCGGAAGCGAGCGGCTGGTCAGAACCCGGTCGTATACCTGCAGCATGTAAAGCGTGCCGGCGAGGTAGAGAATACTGATGAATGCGGAGAAGATCGCGACCCAGAGGAGCCAGGAACCGATCGATTCCAGCTCGGATCTGACACCCGACATCACCCCGGATCGATGTTCGCGCCGCCGCATCAGGCACCTTTCGGCGATTTTCGACTTCCGAAACCGCGTCGGGATCGCCTGCGCCGCGACGACGAACGGCAAAGGTCGCGAATTCCGGTGGGACGACTTCGGGCAGGGACGACTTCGGGGCACGTGCCGATCCGCTCGTGCGCTCTCGGTCGCATAGGCAAAGACCAACGCGCCGACCGCATCGATTCAACGTGACCGGTTCGGCTCAAGGACCCGGGCAGGCCAGGCCGAACGCTCATGCGAGAATCGAGCCAGGGCACTTGCCGCAGATGCTGCAGCGCGTCATATTTACGATAATCGATGCCCAAGGATCGGACGAGCCAAGACATCGACCCGGTCGAAGAAGCTCCCTCGACAGTGGATACGCGTCGCGGCGAAGATGCCTATCGATATGCCTGCCGGCAGTTCCCCATCGCCCTTGCGGATCTAAGAGCGATCCGATCGGGCGGGCAAATTGCGCCTCTGATTCAGATGGCGCGGGCCGGATCGTCATAGTCTCCGTTTCACAGGTTGCTTGAGTGTCATGGACGAGAGCGGGCGCTGCCTCCCGCTGGAACGATTTCAGATGGCGAGGACGTGCCTATGGTCGATCTTACCGGATACCGCCTGACCTTCGACGAGGAATTCAATACACGAAGCATCTCGCTGACCGGCAGCGGGACGACTTGGGCCAGCACGCGCCAGGAGTGGCGCCATGATGGCTATTCCGACATCGGCTTCGGGATCAGTTCCTTCGTCGATGCGAGCTCTGGCTACGACCCATTCAATGTCTCGAACGGCGCGCTCGCGATCACCGCCGTCCCGGACCGCACACCTTACGGCTATCCCGGCGCCTGGGAGTCGGGGCTCATCACCACGCAAGGAGATTTCTCGCAGACCTACGGCTATTTCGAGGTTCGTGCGGACTTCTCCGACGCTCCGGGTGGATGGGATGCTTTCTGGCTGTTGCCGAACGCGCAGATTCCCGACCCGAGCAACCTCGGGCACTGGCAGGAACTCGACGTGCTCGAGCACTACGGCGTGTGGGACAAGGGCATCTACAGCGGCATCCACACCACTGACGCCGCCCCGAACGAACACTGGCAGCAATATCTCCAAGTCTACAGCGAGATGCCCAGCCCGTCCGGCTATCACACCTATGGCATGAACTGGCAGGCGGACCGGATCAGCTTCTACATCGATGGGCAATTGGTCGGCTCGCAGGCTACGCCGAGCGATATGCATGCGCCGATGTATCTGCTGCTCGACCTCGCCGTGCAGGATCCGGCCGAGATCGCCGGCGTGCCGCTGACCTCGAAGATCGACTATGTCCGCGTCTACTCTGCCGATCCCAATGCGCAGGCGGTTGCCCTGGGCACCGTCTCGTCGCCGGACGGCTATGACCCCGGACTCTACGGCGCCTCCGCCGCCGGGGGCTCCCCGCCATCCCAGCCTGGCGGTACCACCGCGGTCACGATCGGCAGCGGCTCCGACAAGCTCGTGCTCAAGCTCAGCCAGGACGCCTATCTCGGCGACGCGCTCTACACGGTGTCCGTGGATGGCGTGCAGGTCGGAGGGACACTCACGGCCAGCGCCGCCCATGGAACGGGACAGTCCGACGCCATCACGGTGCTGGGAAGCTGGAGCGCCGGCGCGCACGACGTCTTCATCCACTTCCTCAACGATCGCTGGGACGGCACGCCAACCACCGATCGCAATCTCTACCTGGACTCGGCGACCTATAACGATGTCGCGGTTCCGGGCGGCGCTCTCGGCAATCTCCTCGGCCAGAGCTTCACCTTCCAGGATTCCGCGACGACGCCTCCTCCTGCAACCACCCCGCCGCCCACGACCACGCCGCCCCCGACCCCCTCGGACCCGGAGGGAACGACGATCGGCAGCGGCTCCGACAAACTCGTGCTCAAGCTCAGCCAGGACGCCTATCTCGGCGACGCGCTCTACACGGTGTCCGTGGATGGCGTGCAGGTCGGAGGGACACTCGCGGCCAGCGCCTCCCATGGAACGAGACAGTCCGACACCATCACGGTGCTGGGAAGCTGGAGCGCCGGCGCGCACAACGTCTTCATCCACTTCCTCAACGATCGCTGGGACGGCACACCAACCACCGATCGCAATCTCTACCTGGACTCGGCGACCTATAACGATGTCGCGGTTCCGGACGGCGCTCTCGGCAATCTCCTCGGCCAGAGCTTCACCTTCTATGACCACATCGCCTAGAGCAGGATGCGAAGAAGTGGGAACCGGTTTTTCGCATTGATCCTGCTCTCGCTCTTTGGTGAGAGACGGATTCAGATTTCAGATGGGATCACTCTGTGACTCCGTCTGAAATCATCCGGCTCTCGCGCCCCGGGCGCGAAGCAGCGCCTGTGTCTCTCCGGCAAACCGCCGGACGTTGCGTCATCGAACTCCGCCTTTTCGTCTGGATGGATCGCAACAGCGCGGTCGCGTTACTGGCGGTTGCCCCGATGCCGGCCGGAAGGTTCAGCGCGTATGTTCTACCTGTCGAAGGGAGAATGAGATCGCCAAGCGCGTCCCGATAACCCCGCGCGATCTGGTCTGCGCACAGATCGCAAGCGAGACGACGGCAGGCTGCGTGCTCACCGGCGTCGCCTAAGCCTCAGCCTGGCGCAGGAGCGGCCTGGGTGTTCATCGCCGCCGCCACGGATTGAAGTTCGGTGACGAAGCCGGCGACAGCCGGATTGCGCCGCTCGCCGCTGCGGAAGGTGACGAAGATCCGTCGGATGATCGCAGGCCGGATCTGCTTGAGCAGCAGGCTGCCGATATAGTCGCGTCCCCGCAGGCCGGGATTGATCGAAACCGAGCAGCCAGCCTCCACCATGGCCCGGACAACCTCGAAGCTGTGGCAGCGGCCGTTGATGATCGGGTCGAAGCCGGCATCGCGACAGGCTCCGACGATGACGTCGGAATAGGTGGACGAATTCGTGTCGAGCGCCCAGCGTTCGCTTGCCAGCTCCTCGAGCGTGACATGGTCCCGCTCGGCCAGCCGGTGGCCGGGCGGCAGCAGGACGTGGAGCTGGTCGTCCAGCAGATGCAGCGTTTCGACCTGCGCTTCCGAGAGACCGGACGCAGTGGTGAGGTCGTCGACGATCGCGACATCCGTCTGCCAGGCTCGCAGCGCCGCCAGGCTGTCCGTCGGTTCCAGCTCCTCGAAGGTCGTCATCAGGTCGGGAAAGCGGGCCGAGAGGGCGCGGATCGTCGGCGGGATCAGCGAGGCCGCGACGGAGGGAAAGGCGGCGACGCGCAATTCGCCCGCGACGGTCTTCTTCAGCTCCGCGAGATCGGTCTTCGCCTCCTCCAGAATGCCGATGACGCGGCCTGCATGCTCGACCAGGCGCTGCCCGGCCGGCGTAAGCCGCACGCCCCGGCCGCGACGTTCCACCAGCTCGATCCCCGTCTCGTCCTCGAGCAGGGCGATCTGCTGCGAGACCGCCGATGGCGAGATCAGCAGGGCTTCGGCCACCGATGCCATGGTTTTTCGCAGGGACAGCTCACGGAGCGTGCGAAGCCGGGCCAGATCCATCGCAGGAAATTCCATTCTGTTTGGAGACCGTTCGATCATGCGAGCCCTCATCCTGAGGAGCCGCGAAGCGGCGTCTCGAAGGATGCTCCAGATGGTTCCCGAGCCTCCTGGAGCATCCTTCGAGACGCGCTCCTGCGGAGCGCTCCTCAGGATGAGGGCTGAGTGAATCTCAAATGGTCTCGTCGGTGACAATCATGCACTTTCGCTAATGTATAGCTCAAAGTTAATTAAGTAGACCAGAATTGTTTTCCGGCAGTAGCCTGTTCCCCAAGGCGCAGGGTTGCCCAAGGCGCACGGTCGATGTCTCGCGAGCGGGAGGAGCGCTTCGCCGAGCCCGGCCGCGGCTTTCGGGGTTTGCGTCCCGCGGCAATGGCGTGCGTGGAGCGCGGTTCCACAGCGGTCCCGCCAGCCTCTGCCTGCGCCCATGATCTCGGCGGCCTATCGCGACTGAACTCAACGACAACGAAAAAGAGGGGTGTGCCTATGTCCTGCCTGAAACTGTCTCGCTCGAAATTTCTGACCGCGGCGCTGGCTGCCACGGCATCGCTCCTGGCGACCGGGCTCCTGGCGACCGGCGCCTCCGCGACCGTCCTCGACGCCGTCAAGCAGCGCGGCGTGCTGAACTGCGGCACCGACAACACCGCGCCCGGCTTCGGCTATCTCAACACCAGGACGGGCAAGATCGAGGGGCTCGACGCCGATTTCTGCCGCGCCATGGCAGCCGCCGTCCTCGGCGACGCCGGCAAGGTCAATTTCGTCGTCGTTACCGATAAAAGCCGCTTCAACGCCCTGCAGACCGGGCAGGTCGACGTCGTCTTCGCCCACACCACGGTCAAGCCGGTGCGTGAATCCGCCATCGGCATCGATTTCCTGCCGATCAATTTCTATGACGGCACCGGCGTGATGGTGAAGGCGGCCTCGGGCGTGAAATCGGTCGCCGAGCTCGACGGTGCCACGATCTGCACCACGCAGGGCTCGGGCACCGAGAGCACGCTGGCCGGCGTCATCCGGCAGCGCGGCTTCAAGGGCACGAAGGTGCTGACCTTCGAGAACCTCGAGAAGCTGTTCGCCGCCCTGCAGGGCGACCGCTGCAATGCGATGTCGACCGACAAATCGGCGCTCGCCGCCTGGCGCGGCAATTCGGCCAATCCGTCCGAGTATACGATCCTGTCGGAGACGCTCGACAAATCGCCCTTCGCCGGCTTCGTCGTCGCCAACGACTCCAAATGGCGCAACCTGCTGCGCTGGGCGAGCTATGCGTTGTTCCAGGCCGAGGAATGGGACATCACCTCCGCCAATCTCGCCGAGAAGCTGAAGGACGAGAATCCCTTCATCCAGAAATTTCTCGGCGCGAAGGGCGGTTTCGGCAAGGATTTCGGCGTCTCGGACGATTTCATCGCTGCGATGATCAAATCGGTCGGCAATTACGGCGAGATCTACGACCGCAGCCTCGGGCCGAAGACGCCCTATTTCATCGATCGCGCCGGCACGCCCAACGCCTCCTGGGTCAAGGGCGGCGCCGAATACTCGCCGCCCTGGAACTGAGCGACCTGATTGGGGGCGGGCCATCCGGTCCGCCCCGATCTTCGGAGCACAGGTCATGACGATGCAGATCGCCGAAGCCCCCTACATCACCCCGACGCGCCGGCGCGTGCTGGTGGTGTCCAGATGGTGTCTCCAGGCCGCGATCGTGGCCGTGGTGGCGGGCCTCGCCATCTGGCTCGCCCTTGCGGTCCGTGAAGCGCTGGCGCGCAAGGGCATCCAGTTCTCCTTCGGCTATCTCTGGAACGCCGCCAATATCAGCCTGAGCGAGGGGCTTGTCCTGTCGCGCGATGGCGCCTGGCCGGTTCTGGAGCCGTTCAGCCCCACCCATAGCAATGCGCAGGCGTTGTTCGCCGGCCTCTGGAACTCGCTCAAGGTCGCGCTCACCGCCATCGTCCTGTGCACGGTGTCCGGCACGCTGGTCGGCATCGGCCGCCTCTCGACCAACTGGCTGGTGCGAAACCTGTGCTTTGGACTGGTCGAGTGCGTGCGCAATACGCCGCTGCTGATCCAGATCGTGTTCTGGTACTTTGCCGTCGTCCTGCGCTTTCCGCCGGCCAATGCCGCCTCCGGCTGGCTCGGTGGCCTCATCGCCAGCCGTTCGGGCCTGTTCCTGCCGGGCCTGGCGGTCTCCGAGGATGCCAGCCTCGCATCCCAGGCGCTGCTGGTCGCGGCCGTCGCTTCGACAATCGCCGCGCTCGTGATGCGGGGAGGGCGGCGCAAGCTGACCTGCCTGGCTGTAGCGCTTGTCGCCCTCGCGCTTGCGGCTGCGCTAGGCTTCCCGCTGAGCGCCGACCTGCCGGTCGCGACCCGCTTCGGCGCGCGCGGCGGCTTCGCGCTCTCGCCGGAAATGACCGCGATCCTGCTCGCGATCACCGTCAACAGCGCGGCCTATGTCGCCGAGATCGTGCGCGGCGCCATCGACGCGCTGCCGAAGGGGCAGTGGGAGGCTGCCGCCTCGCTGGGGCTGTCGCGCTCCCACACGCTGCGCGACATCATCCTTCCGCAAGTTCTCCGGATCGTCCTGCCGTCGCTCGCCAACCGCTATATCAGCCTGACGAAGGACACATCGCTCGGAATCGCGATCGGCTTTCCCGACCTGTTCAACGTCTACGGCACCGTCTCGAACCAGACCGGGCGGAATCTCGAAGGCGTCATCATCGTGATGCTGACCTATCTCGCCCTCAGCTGGATCATCAGCGCCTGCGTCAACGCCCTCAACGCCCGCATCAACCGGCAGGGAGGGACGCGATGAGCACGGTCGCGCTGCGGTGGCTCCACTGCAATCTCTTCGCCAAGCCGTTCGATGCTGCGCTCTCCCTCGTCGTCATTCCAGCGCTGGCCTGGGCAATCTATGCCTCGCTCCATTGGGGGCTGGTCGAGGCGCGCTGGGAGGTGATCGGCGGCAGCCTCAAGGTGCTGATGGCCGGCATCTACCCCGTCGATCAGATCTGGCGGGCCTGGTTCGCGTTGGCGATGCTCTGCGCGATGTTCGGCGCGGGCCTTGGCCTCGCTATGCGCCCCGGCCGCGTTGCGCTGACGGCCGTCGCCTCGGTCGCCATCCTGATCGCGGCGACCGTCGCGGTCGTGAGCGGCGCAGGCGCCGGGGTCCTCGCGGCAGGCAGCGCCGCGCTCGGCCTCGCAGCCTGGAGCGCTGTCCATCATTCCGCGCGCGCCCAGCGCCTCGTCCTGCCCGGGCTGTTTGCCGGGGTGGCCGCGATCTTCGCCGTGCTTTCTGCGCCGGGCTTCGAGGTCTGGGGCGGGCTGCTGCTCAGCATCGTGCTGACGCTCACGGTGTCGATCCTGAGCGTGCCCTTCGGCATCCTGCTCGCGCTCGGGCGGCAGAGCCGCATCGCCAGCCTGCGCCTGATCTCGACGGCCTATATCGAGACGATGCGGTCGGTGCCGCTGATCCTCGTGGTCTACTGGGTCTGGATCATCGTTCCGCTGCTCGCGCCCGATACCTCGGTTCCGAGCCTGCTGCGCGGCATGGCGGGCTATGCCCTCTTCTTCGCGGCCTATGTCGCGGAATATGTCCGCAGCGGCCTGCAGGCCGTGCCCAAGGGCCAGATCGAGGCGGCGCGTTCGCTCGGCATGGGCACCTGGACGGTCAATTTCGACATCGTCCTGCCGCAGGCGCTGCGCGTCGTCGTGCCCTCCCTCGTCGGGCAGATCCTCGACATCTTCAACGGCGCGACGCTGGTCTTCATCATCGGCCTGACCGATTTCCTGCGCGCCGGCCAGATGATCCTCGCCGATCCGCAGAATGGCGGCCGGACCTACGAGATCTACCTCTTCCTCTTCGCCGTCTACTTCGCCATTGGCGGGGCCATCACCTACGCCTCGCGCCGGCTCGAAGCCCATCTCGCAAGGGGGTCGCGATGAGCGCCATCCAGAACCTGTCCGCCACGCCGCCGCATGAGGCGATCGTCAGCATCACCCGCCTCAACAAGTCCTTCGGCGCCTTCCATGTCCTGAAGGATGTCGATCTCGATGTCGGGCGCGGCGAAGTCCTGGTGATCATCGGCGCCAGCGGCTCGGGCAAATCGACCCTGATCCGCTGCGTCAACGGGCTCGAGATGTACCAGAGCGGCCGCTTGACGGTCGACGGCTTCCAGATGCCGACCCAGGCCGACCGCGAGATCGGCGGGGAGAAGGAGCTGGCCCGGATCCGCCGGGGCGTCGGCATGGTGTTCCAGCAGTTCAACCTGTTCCCGCATATGAGCGCCCTCGACAATGTCGCGATCGCGCCGGTCAGGGTCCGCGGCCGGACACGGGAGGAGGCGAGGGCCAGCGCGCTGCGCCTGCTGGAGCGGGTCGGGCTGCGCGATCACGCCGATAAATTCCCCGGCCAGCTCTCCGGCGGCCAGCAGCAGCGCGTCGCCATCGCCCGTTCGCTGGCGATGGAGCCGCACATCATGCTGTTCGACGAGCCGACCTCGGCGCTTGACCCCGAGATGGTCGGCGAGGTGCTCGACGTCATGCGCGAACTCGCCGGCGAAGGCATGACCATGATGATCGTGACGCATGAAATGGGCTTCGCCCGCGAGGTGGCGGACCGCGTCGTCTACATCGACCACGGCCGCATCCTCGAGATCGGCACGCCGGCCGAGATCTTCGACAGGCCCTCGCATGAACGCACCCGGACCTTCCTGTCGCGCGTGCTGCGGCACTGACGAAACGCAACGCTTGCCGCTCGCACGCGCCGTGAGCGGACGGCCATTCCCTTCACAGAGGACATGACATGTCACTTAAGAGCCCAGTTGGAACCTCCAGCCCTCATCCTGAGGAGCCGCGCAGCGGCGTCTCGAAGGATGCTCCAGATGGTTCGGGAGCCTCCTGGAGCATCCTTCGAGACGCCATTCCCAACGGAATGGCTCCTCAGGATGAGGGCTCAGGAGGTCTCCAAACAGCCTCTAAGACGGCCGCCCTCCCGACACGCTTCCCCGATGCCGGTTGGCATGGCTTCTTCGGCGCCGACGCCCGGCGGCTCGGCGCCGATGTCGTCGCGCTGATCGACCAGGATCGCGAGAGGGAGGGGCAATCCCTCAATATGATCGCCTCGGCCTCCTATGCTCCGCTGGGCCTGCGCCAGATCGAGGGAAGCCATCTCGTCAACCGCGCGCCGATGGGCCTGCCCGGCCGCCGCAGCGTCGCCAATTGCGAACAGCTCGACGCGATCGAGAATCTCGCCATCGACCGGGCGAAGGCGATCTTCGGCGCTGAGTACGTCAACGTCCAGGCGCTCTCCTCGACCATCGCCAATGTCGCCGTGCTGCGCGCGATCCTGCCCGCTGAGGGCGCGCGGCTGCTCACCTTCGACGAGCTCGCCGGCGGCCATGTCAGCCACGGCGCCATGCGCCACATCACGGGGGTGGGCCGCGAGGTCGTCTCCTTCGGCGTGACCGGCAGCGGCGCGGTCGATCTCGACCAGGCCCGCGACCTTGCGCGTAAGGTGAGGCCGCATGTCCTGCTCGCCGGCCCCTCGTCCTATCCACGCGAGATCGACTTTGCCGGGTTGAGGGCCATCGCCGATGAGGTCGGAGCGCTGCTCTTCACGGATATCGCCCATGTCGCGGGCCTGATCGCAGCCGGCCTCCACGCCAACCCCGTGCCGTTCTCCGACGTCTCCACCACCTCGACGCAGAAGACGCTGTGCGGACCGCGCAACGGCGCCTTCGTCTTCGCCAGGGAGCGTTTTGGCGCGGACATCGATGCGTCGATCTTCCCCGGGCTGCAGGGGCCGGCGGCGTCGAACATGATCGCGGCGCGCGCCGTGCAGATGGAGATGGTCGCCCGGCCCGCCTTCGCGCAGCTCATGCGCGACGTCGTGGCGAATGCGAAGGCTTTCGCGACGGGCCTGGAGGAGGGCGGGATCGAGCTCTACACCGGAGGCACCGACTCCCACATGATCATGGCCTATACCGGCGAGAACTGGACGCAAGCCCAGCTCGTCGCCGGGCTCGCCGCTCACGGCATTCTCGGCAATGCCATGCGCGCGCCGGGGCAGGGGGGAGAGCCGCGTACCGCCTTCCGCTTCGGCAGCGTCGCCCTGACGATCCGTGGTCTCAGGCCAAGCGAGGCCATGGGCCTGGGCCGCGAGGTCGCCGGCATCCTGCGCGCCGGTCCCGCTGCCTCCCTGGACCCGGCGCGGCTGCGCCGACTGCAGGACCTGGCCGCCGCCCACCCGATCCCGTCCTTCGTCGACTGAGATGCCGCCTCGACTGAGGCGCCGTGCCGCCGGCGCGAGCGTGAAGGAGAGCCCCGGCGGCAGCCTTCACGAGCGCCGGCCGGCTCGCCCTTCGACTGTTCGACCGACCTTGCCGCCCGCAGCCTTTGCCGCCGATTGCCGGAGCCGATCATGACCCGCCATTACGACGTCGCCGCGATCCGTCGCCAGTTTTCGGTGACCGAGCGCCTGCTCTATCTCGATTCCGCCCATCAGACGCCGCTCGCCACCAGCGTCCGCGACGCGCTCATGCGCTTCTACCGCGAAGGCAGCGAAACCGCCGGGCCCAAGCCCGTCTGGCTCGACCGGGTCGAACAGGTTCGTGCCCGGGTGGCGAAGCTCCTCAACGCGCAGCCTTCCGAAATCGCCTTCACCAAGAACACCTCGGAGGGCATGAACATCGCCGCCAACGCCCTGCCGTTGACGGCGGGAGACAATGTGCTGCTTGTCGAGGGCGACCATCCCAACAATGCCTATGCCTTCCTCAATCTGCGGCGGCGGGGCGTCGAGGTGCGCTTCGTGCCGATCTCGGGCGCGACGGCACGGGCCGAGATGTTCGCCCCCCATATCGATGGCCGGACCCGGGCGATCTCGCTCTCCCATGTCACCTTCCATGCCGGACACCGCTTCGACCTGGCCTCGATCGGCGCGCTTTGCGCGGAGAGGGGCCTGTATTTCGTCGTCGATGCGATGCAGTCGACGGGGGTCGTGCCGCTCGACGTCAAGGCGAGCGGGGCGAGCCTGATCGGCTCGGGCTGCCATAAGGGGCTGCTCGTTCCCCAGGGCCTCGGCATCCTCTATTGCCGGCAGGACCTCGTTGAATTGCAGCCGGCCTATATGGCGATGTCGAGCCTCGCCGATCCGCCGGGCGATTATATCGCGCGCGCCGACAATATGGCGCTGAAGCCGGGTGCCGGCCGGTTCGAGATCGGCAATGTCAATTTGCCCGATATCCACGCGCTCGACGCCGCGCTGAGCCTGATCGAAAGCGTCGGCGTCGCCGCGATCGAGGCCCATCTCCAGGATCTCGGCGACCGCCTGATCGAGCATATCGACGCGCTTGGAATCCGGCTGGTGGGCCCGCGCGCCCGCGCCGACCGCTCGCCCCATATCTATGTGCTCGACCTGCCGGCGCAGGACTGGGCCGACTACCTCGCCAGCCGGCAGGTGCGCGTCTCGCCGGAACGCGACGGCATCCGCGTCTCGTTCGGCCTGTTCAATAATGCCGGGGATGTCGATCGTTTCGCCCAGATTCTCACGGAGCGCCGCGATATGCTGCCGCGGGCACGGGATGTGGCCTGATCTAGCGGAATGGGACAAGCGCATGGGCAGGGGGCGGGTCGCGGTTATCGGCACGGGCGGCACGATCGGTGCGGTCGGACGGGATGTCTTCGATCTCCATGATTACGATGCCAACGGCGTCATCCTCGATGCCGGGCAATTGCTGGAAGCCTTGCCCCGCCGGGACGGCGACCCTGTCTGTTATGCGGTTCCGTTCAGCGCCGTGCCGAGCACGCGCATCGGCTTTAAGGAATGGCGCGAGCTTGCCCGGCTCTGCGCCAAGCTGGTCGCGGATGATCCGGAGCTGTCGGGGATCGTCATCACGCACGGCACCTCGACCCTGGAAGAGACAGCGTATTTTCTCAATCTCACCGTCACGGTGACGATCCCGGTTGTCCTGGTCGGGTCGATGCGCCCATCGAACGGCCTGTCGAGCGATGGCGCGCTGAACCTGCGAAACGGCATCCGCGTCGCGGCCTGCCCGGAGGCTGTCGGTCTTGGCGTGCTCGTCGTCCTGAACGACGAGATTCATGCCGCCAGGGACGTGACGAAATGCTCCAGCTCCCGCGTGCAGGCCTTCCAGTCCCCCGTCCATGGGCTTCTGGGGCAGGTCGATTCGGACCGGATCGCGTTCTATCGCCGCCCGTTGCGCGCGCATGCGCCCGATACGGAGTTCGCGATCGAGCAGATCGAGGCCTTGCCGCGCGTCGACATCCTCTATGCCTATGTCGGCGGGGACGATGTGCTGGCCCGTGCCGCGATCGGGGCCGGAGCCAGGGGCATCGTCTCGGCGGGGTTCGCTCCCGGAGCAACCACTCAGGAGGAGAAGGCAGCGCTGCGCGAGGCTGCTGCGAATGGCATCATCGTTGTCCAGTCGACGCGCGCAGGGACCGGGCGCGTCCCCGAGACCAGCGGGCTTGCAAAAAGCGGTTTCCTCAGCGCCGATGACCTGAACCCGCAGAAGGCGCGCATCCTGCTGGCGCTCGCACTGACGCGGTCGGATGACGTCAAGGAGATCGAGGGGATGTTCCGGCGTTACTGACCTGTCCGAAGGGGAGCAGGCCCTGGTTTTCATGCGCGCATGCCTGCACGAGCCCTCCCGGGTTGACGCACCGGGAGCGAACGCGCGCGCAACGGCTTAGACCGCGCGGCGCTGCACGAAATCTGCACGACAATCCTGAAATCCTGATCGATCCCCCGGCCGGCGCTGCAAGCGACGGGCGCATGACTGCGGCATGGCAGAGATCATAGCTCCCCGCGCTTTCACACCAACCTTGCCCCGGCGTCTCACCCGGGATGGCTGGTGGCTTGTGGCGAGCGCGCTCCCTGCCGAGACCGCCATGTCCGTTTTTTCCGCGCCGCCGCGCGGCTCCCGCGCGCTGCAACCCGCTCTCAGCGAGACCCCAGACCCATGCCCAGCTCCGTCCCGACCGCAAACTCCATCCCGATCCCGGCAGAGGTGATAGAGCGCCCGCCGACAGCCCGGCCAAGGCGCTGGCTGCAGGCCCGGCTCGGGCTCGCCGCCGGCCTCGTGCTCCTGGCCGATCTCCTGTTCTACGGCCATGCGCTCGGCATCTCGCTCGCCTATTTCCTCGCGACGCTGGCGGCGGCCTCGCTCTGGGCGAACCCGGTCCGGGCCAGCGGCCGCAGCCGCGCGTTGGCGCTGCTGCTGCTGGGGGCAGGGCTTCTCGCCATCGTCGAGGAGGCCAATCTGCTCTCCTCAGTGCTGGCGATCCTCTCGACAGCGGTCTTTGCCGTGATGATCAGCCAGCAGCGGCAGGCCCGCTGGCAGGAGCAGATGCGGGAGGCGAGGCGGATGCTGCTTGCCGGCGCCTTCAGGCTGCTCGGCGATATCGGGCGCGTCAGCCGCCTCTCGGGGCTGCGCAGGAGAGTTCCGGGCGGGTTCGGCTGGGTGACGAGCTGGATCATTCCGCTCGCCTTCCTCAGCGTCTTCGCGACGCTGTTTGCCTCCGCCAATCCGCTGCTGGAAAGCTGGCTGAGGCGGATCGACCTGCGGCTGCTCCTCGACCTGCTCTCGCCATGGCGCATGCTGTTCTGGCTCCTGATCCTGTGCCTGGTCTGGCCGATGCTGCATGTCCGGGCGGCCCGCAAGCGCAACGCGCAAAAACTGGCGGCGCAAGAGTTGGCAGCACAAGAGCTGGCGGCGCCTGCGGCCAAGGCGATCACCTTCGATCCCTACGGGCTGTTCGGCGACGCGGCGATCCTGCGGTCGCTGGTCCTGTTCAACGCGCTGTTTGCGGTGCAGACGGGCCTCGACATCGCCTATCTCTGGGGCGGCGTCGCGCTGCCCGACGGCATGAGCTATGCGACTTATGCCCATCGCGGCGCCTATCCGCTCGTTGTCACCGCGCTGCTGGCGGCCGTTTTCGTGATGATCGCGATGCGCCCGGCCGGCCCGGCCGCGCGCAAAGCAGCGATCCGGCCGCTGGTGCTCGCCTGGGTCGGCCAGAACATCATGCTGATGGTCTCGTCGCTGCTGCGTCTCGACCTCTATGTCGCCGCCTATTCGCTGACCTGGCTGCGTCTTGTCGCCTTCATCTGGATGCTGCTCGTCGCCATCGGCCTGGTCTTGATCGTCATCCAGATCAGCGGCCGCAAATCGACGAACTGGCTCGTCTCGGCCAACGCCGCCGCGCTGGCGCTGACCCTCTACGGCTTCTGCTTCGTCAATACGCCCGCCGTGATCGCGAACTACAATTTCCGCCATTCCCAGGAATTGCGCGGCACCGGCCCGCGTCTCGACGTCTCCTATCTGACATCGCTTGGTCCCCAGGCCATCCCCGCGCTCGACCGCTACGCGCCGCGCATCGCGGCAGTCGAGCGTGCCCTTCCAGGCTCGTCCTGGAGCAGGGATGTGAGCACCCTCCCGATTACTCGCGACTACAAGGCGAACAAGCATCGCGCAGAACAAGCGGATTGGCGGGCCTGGGGCTTTCGCGCATGGCGCCTGTCGCGATACTTGGCTAACACACCCACGGCCCCTTTCAGGGGCAAGAGCAGCCCGGCCACGCCCGGCCAGTGACAGGCACGCGACAATGGCGCCCCGCATACTCGTGGTCGATGACGACAGCCATATCCGCGAGGTCATCTGTTTCGCGCTCGAGAAGGCCGGCATGGCAACAGTGATCGCACGCGATGGCGTGCAGGCGCTGGAGAGCTTCAGGCGCCAGCCCGCCGACCTCGTCATCCTCGATATCGGCATGCCGGAGATGGACGGGCTCGAGGTCTGCCGGCAATTGCGCAAATCCTCGGACGCGCCGATCCTGTTCTTGTCGGCGCGGGACGAGGAGATCGACCGGGTCCTGGGTCTCGAAATCGGTGGCGACGACTATGTCACCAAGCCGTTCAGCCCGCGCGAGCTGGTGGCGCGCGTCAGCGTGATCCTGAAACGCACGCGTCCTGGCAGGGCCGTCGCTGCGGCGCCAGCCGAGCCGCTGTCGCGCGGCGCGCTGCAGCTTGACCCGGAAGCCCATCTGGCAAGCTTCGCCGGCAAGGCCCTGGCGCTGACCGGCATCGAGTTCGCGATCCTGAAGGCCTTTGCCGCGCGTCCCCGCCAGGTCTTCAGCCGCGAGCAGATCCTGGAAAGCGCCTATGCCGGGGCCGTCCATGTCGCCGACCGGACGATCGACAGCCATATCCGCAACATCCGCGCCAAGCTCGCAGCCCTGGGTTGCGACAGCGCCATCGAGACCGTGCACGGGGTCGGCTTCCGGCTCGGGCGCTGCGAGGCGGGGCCGTGAAGACGCCGGCCACGCCTGCGGCCCGGGTCGCCGCGAAATGGCGGCCCAATCTCAGCCTCATCGTCTTCCTGATGCTGACGGCGGTGCTGGCGCTGCCATTCATCGGCCTGTTCTTCTTCCGGATCTATGAGAACCAGCTGGTTCATCAGACCGAGGCCGAGCTGATCGCGCAAAGCGTGGTTCTGGCCGCCGTGATCCGGCAGGATTTCGAGAGCAACCTGCCCACTGAGGCCGTGCTGGGGGCGCAGGCTCCAGCCGAGCCGGCATCAGACGAGCCGTTCAGGCCGATCCTGCCCAGGCTCGACCTGACGCGTGACGGCATGCTCGGCCGCAGGCCTGAGGCGCAGCCCGCGCCCGCGCCCGCCAGCGCGGCCTTCCGGGCCGCGGGTGAGCGCTTGTCGCCGCTGCTTGCGGAAACGCAGCGCGTCACGCTGGCGGGCTTTCGCCTGCTCGATCCGCAGGGGGTGGTCATCGCCGGGCGCGAGGAGACCGGCCTGTCGCTGGCCCATGTCGAGGAGGTTGCGACTGCGCTAAGCGGCCGCTTCACCACGACGCTGCGCCAGCGTGTCTCGAAGAATGCGCCGCCGCCGCTCTACTCGCTCAGCCGTGGCACCAGCATCCGCATCTTCGCGGCGACGCCGATCATCCTGCGCGGCCACGTCGCTGGCGTGCTCTACGCCTCGCGCACGCCCAGCAACGTCTTCCGCCATCTCTATGAGGAGCGCGGCAAGGTCGTGCTCGCCGGCCTCTCCGTCGCCGCGCTGACCCTGCTGATCGGCCTTGCCTTTCACCGCACCATCACCCGCCCGGTGCATGAACTGATCGCCCGGACGGTCGCGATCGGCCATGGCGACCGCGCCGCCATGCGTCCCTTGCGCAATCACGGCACCGCCGAGTTCGCCAAGCTGTCGCAGAGCTTTCTCGACATGGCCGGCAACCTGAACAACCGCTCCGACTTCATCGCGACCTTCGCGGCGCATGTCTCGCATGAGCTGAAATCGCCCCTGACGTCGATCGAGGGCGCGGCCGAATTGCTGCGCGACGATATCGCCGGCGAGGGCCGCGCGATGAGCGACGAAGAACGCCGCCGCTTCCTCGGCAACATCATCACCGACACGCATCGCCTGACCGCGATCACCAACCGCCTGCGCGAGTTGGCCCGCGCCGAAAGCACCCCGACCGGGGGCGCGACCAGCCTCTCGCCCGCCATCGCCACGCTCCAGCGGGATGTTCCCGAGCTCGCCATCCGCGCGGAGGGCGACCTCGATGGCTTGATCCGCATCTCCGCCGAGAATCTGCGCATCATCCTGTCCCATCTCGCCGACAATGCGCTGCGCCATGGCGCGACCGAGCTCGCCATCGTCGCTGCAGTTGAAGCCGACCGGCTCCACCTCACCATCTCCGACAATGGCAGCGGCGTCTCCCCGAACAATCGGGCGCGGATCTTCGACAGCTTCTTCACCACGCGCCGCGACAGCGGCGGAACCGGCATGGGCCTTGCCATCGTTCGCGCGATGCTCGACGCGCACAGCGGCTCGATCGAACTTCTCGACCCCGAGGCCGGTGCGGCCTTCAAACTAGCCTTTCAGCGCGCCGTCGAAGGCGAGATTCATGGCTGAACCGAGCTCGCCAGAAACGAGCCCGCGCTCACGCAGGGTCATGATCGTCTTCTGCCTCGCGATCATCCTCTTGGGCCTGCTGCTGCGGCGCTTCGGCCCCGGTCTCGGCCTGCCCTTCGGCGTCGTGAAATATGGCGGCTCGCTGCTCTGGGGCACGATGGTCTATGCGCTGCTGGCCGTCATCGCCGTGCGACGACCGGCTGCGCAGTTGGCAGCTCTTGCCGCCTTGATCGCGCTCAGTGTCGAGCTGTTTCGCCTCTGGCACACGCCCTGGCTCGACGCCTTCAGGCTGACGACGCCAGGCGCGCTCTTGCTCGGGCGCGTCTTCTCGCCATGGAATCTCGTGGCCTATGGGGCGGGGATCGGGCTGGGCTGGGGCGTTGATCGTCTTCTGCGACAAGAGGGCGCGTCATGTCCCAGGGATGCGCGCTCAGGGAATGCGAGCCGTTGACGGCCGAGTCTGGCCCAAAGCGGACTTCTCAATCATCTCCGCTTCTCAATCGCCTGCAATCATCGGGATCGCGGATCGATCAATGCTGACGAGCGTCGTACTGGCTGCGGTGCTCCTTGATTCTTCCTTGATGAGCTGCCGCCCAATCGGCGAGATGCCGCACGGTTTCGGATAGGGAATGTCCGAGCGGGGCCAATGTGTATTCGACCTGCGGGGGGGTGGTGTGGCGAACGGTACGTTCGACCATGCCGTCGCGTTCCAGTGTCTTAAGCGTCCTCGTCAACATCTGCTGCGATATGCCGCCCACCTCCCGCTTGATTCCGTTGAAACGCAGCGAACCCAAGCGAAGTGCGATGACCACCTGGATCGTCCACTTATCGCCGACGCGGCTGAGGATCTCGCTTACACCACGGCAGTCGGTTCCTGCCGGTTTGTCAGTCATATCCATCTGACCAACTCCTGAAAATATGCCTTTGACGGCAATTTTTTGGTCTCATAAATGGCCGTGGTCAACATTGCTGACCTTGCTTCCGAGCTGGAGATGTCGAGCAAGGTCTAGCACACGGAGATCACCATGAACCTCTTCTATTACCCCGCAGCCTGCAGCCTTGCCGACCACATCGCGCTCGTCGAGGCCGGGCTTTCCTACAAGCTCCTCAGCATCGACCACGAGAAAAAGACAGAAGACGGCCGCGATTTTCTGTCGATCAATCCGAAGGGCTACATCCCGACACTTGAGATGGACGACGGAACAATCCTCACCGAGAATCAGACAATCCTGACTTACATTGCGGAACGGAGTGGCAAGCTCCTGCCCAAGGACGGCCTCCTCAGGTGGAGGACGCTGGAAGCGCTCGCCTTCATGTCCTCCGAAATCCATGGAAACTATAACCCGTTCTTCAGGGACTACCCGGAGCCGGAGAAAGTGCGTGCCCGCGAAAAGCTTAGAAAGGCCTTCGCCATCCTCTCCGGCCAGATGGGCGACCAGTCGTTCCTGTTGAGCGACGAGGTCACGATTGCTGATTGCTACCTCTTCTGGGCCTTGATGGCTGCGCCGAGAAGCGGCATCGAGCTGCCGGAAAATCTGGGGAACTACTTCGATCGTATGAAGGTGAGGCCTTCCGTCATCCGGGCGCTCGCTGAGGAGGGATTGGGCTGATCGGGCGGCAGTTGCTGGCAGCCGAACATTCCTGGTGTCAGGCGTGCCATGATAGTCGTGTGTTCGGTCTGGAAGGCCACGAGTAAGCTGACGTCCACGTCTGGCGCGATCCGGGCCAATGCGGCGGCTGACGGGACGTTCAGTTCCCCACCTCTTGTGGATTCCACGAAAACCGGCTTTCGGACAGGCTCGCTTGCAAGCCGGCGGGAATTGCGCCGGCCAGGATTTTTACCGCTTCCGGGAACCCTGCGGGCGTTGTGAGCGGCCCCCCTCCCACCCATTTCGTCCTGCTTCAGGCTGGCAGCACCACGACCGTCGCCCCCCTGGGGACGTAAGGCCGATGCTTGGGCCCTTGATCACCGGGATCGTGTGCCGCCCCGGGAAACCCTGCGCCTCGCCGCCATCCCGATCGCGCCAGATCCGACGCTTGTCCTCGACCGCCCTGAAGCCGCCGAGCGTCATCTGGGTCGAGGCAGCTCTGCGATCCTCACCGGCTGCAGGACGGGCTCTCGGAATGTCATCGCCCTCAACCTGCTCGCTCGAAGGTGACCGTGTGTTGCAGGGGATCGGCGGATGTCAGCTTGACCCGGATCCGATCGCCCGGCTTGCCGCCTTGCCCGTGAACCCGCGTGACCACGGGCAGCTCGCAGAGCTGGATGCGCAGGCCGTGCTCGTCCGCATCGGTCACAACGGCCTCGAACGTGGTTCCTTCGCTGCCCTGAAGCATCAGGGCTTCGGCGAGGTCGATCACGTTTCGGTCGATTTGCCCGTCGCGCGCATCGGCCCGCGCCATCACCGCGGGCAATTGCTCGAATGCGGCCGACACCGCCGGCGGCACCGGCTGGCCGTTCGCGACCGCCAGCGCAGCGCGCACCACATAGCGATCTGCGAGGCGGCGCAGCGGTGCCGAGGCGTGCGCATAGGTCGCCGCCATCGGCGCATGCCAGGGCACGATGCCGTCGCGATAAGGAACATAGCCTGCACCGCCGCTGGCCCTGCGCACCGCCAGCATGAAGGCCGCGTGGCTGCTGTCGTTGGGATTCAGCGTCTTCTCGAACTGGACGAGCGACTGCATGTCCGGCCATGACAACCCCAGGGCACGTGCGCTCTGGCGCAGGCGCTGGACGGCCTTTTGATCCGGTTCCGGCATGACCCGGAACAGGCCGGTCCGGGCCGCCAGCAGCGCGGCCGCGATGGCGACATTGCTGGCCAGAGACAGGGCGGCGTTCTGATCCTCGGCGCGCAGGCGCGGGCGGAAGACCAATTGGTAGCGGCCGTCGCCGAGAGCGTCGACCTCCTGTTCCGGCGGGTCCACGCGCGCTGCGCCGCGCCGGCTCTCGGCAGCCTCGATACGGCGGGCGAACTCATCGAAATCGACAGGCAGATCGGCCGCCTTGACCCCGTCATAGGCGAGCTTGGCGATGCTGCGGATGACGGCCCGTTCGGCGCCGTCGAGATGGGCATTGCCAGCGGTGTCGACCCGGGTGGTGAAGATCACCGCCGGCCGCAGGACAGCGGGCAGGAGGCTCGCTGCGCCCTCGGCGAGAACCGGCGGATACAGCCCGGCCTTGCCGTCCGGCAGATAGAGCGTCGTGCCGCGCTGCCAGGCTTCCCGGTCGACCACGTCGCCATCGTCGACGAACCAGGCGACATCGGCGATGGCGTAATGCAGCAGCAGGTCGCTGCCGCTGCGCTCGATCGTGAAGGCCTGGTCGAGATCGGTCGAGGTCGCGGGGTCGAGCGTGACGAAAGGTTGGTCCGTGCGATCGACATGCGCGCTCGGCGCGCGATGGGCAGCCGTTTCCGCAGCCGCAAGGACCGCGGGCGGAAACTGCGCGGGCACGCCGAATTGCCGGCGTATCGCCGCCATTCCGCCGATCAGCGCATTGGTGGAATCGATGAGGGTCTTCATCCTGCTCCGCGAGACCTCTGTCCGTTGTTGAGCTGCTGCGAAGCAGCCAGCGCGAAGGTTCGCAGACTGTTATAGTTGCAACCGTTCAGGCTTCACATGCAACGATCGTGACCGGTGATGTCGAGCGATGCACCTCTGACTGGATCGGGGCGGGAGCCGAAGTCAGGAGAGCCCCTTGGCAACGTCCGGTTTCGGGTGATCTTCCAGTGTCCGTCCATGGCGCTTGCCGGCATCGGGAAAGTCATCGATCGAGCGGGACGATCGGCAGGCGGAGGCGGCGTCGAGGCCAAGGTTGGCCCTTTACGGACTCCACGAAAACCGGCTTCCGGACAAGGCTCGCTTGCAAGCCGGCAGGCGTTGCGCCGGCAGGGAATTTACCGCTTCCGGGAACCCTGCGGACGTTGTGGCACGATGAAGCCTCCGGATTGGTGGGCCCACAGCTCGGCGTAGAGCCCGCCGCGATCGAGCAACTCCGCATGGGAGCCTTGGTCGACGATGCGCCCGCCATCCATCACCACAAGCCGGTCCATGAGTTGCAGCGTGGAGAGGCGATGCGCGATGGCGATGACGGTCTTCCCGCGCATGAGGTCCGAGAGCGCATCCTGGATTGCGGCCTCGACCTGCGAGTCGAGGGAGGACGTCGCCTCGTCGAGCAGGAGAATCGGGGCGTCCTTCAGGATCACCCGCGCAATGGCGATGCGCTGGCGCTGTCCGCCGGAGAGCTTGACGCCGCGCTCGCCGACGAAGGCTTCGAAACCGTGGCGCCCCTTGCTGTCCACCAGCCTGTCGATGAAGCTGTCGGCTTGCGCCTTGCGGGCCGCGTCACGCATCATCTGCTCATCGGCGTCGTGGCGGGCGTAGAGGATGTTCTCGGCGATGGAGCGGTGCAGGAGTGATGAATCCTGGGCCACCAACGCGATCCGGGCGCGCAGCGATTCCTCGGTGACGCCGGCGATGTCCTGGCCGTCGATCAGGATGCGGCCCGATTGCGGTTCGTAGAAGCGCAGCAGCAGATTGACGAGCGTGGACTTGCCCGCGCCCGAGCGCCCGACCAGACCGATCTTTTCACCGGCGCCGACGGTCAAGGACAGCCCGTCCACCACGCGGTGCGGCTGGGCGTAGTGAAAATGCAGCTCCTCGAACCGGATCTCGCCATGGGGCGCCGCAAGCGGGAGCGCGTCAGGCCGGTCGAGCTGGCTCAGCGGCTGCGCGATCGTCTTCATGCCTTCCTGCACGACGCCGATATTCTCGAAAATGCCTGCGATTTCGAACGCCACCCAATTTGACATAGCGATGATCTGGGTTGTCAGGAGCATGGCGGTCGTCAGCGTGCCGGCATCGACGCGTCCCTGCGAGAACAGCCAGACGCCGATACCGCCCGTCGTCGCCAGCAGGACCGCGTTGAGGCAGACCAGGCAGAAGACATAGACGGTGTTGAGCCGCTGCTGGCGGGCGAAAGCGGCCTGGAAGCGCTGGAAGCCGTCGCGCATATAGGCGTCGTCATCGCTGCGGCGCCCGAACAGCTTGACAGTCATCATGTTGGTGAAGGTGTCGACGATCTTGCCGGAGATGGCCGAGCGCGTCTCCGAGGTCTCGCGCGAGCGGAGCTGCACCTTCGGCAGCGTGTAGGCGAGGAGCGCGCCGTAGAACAGAAACCAGGCCATCATCGGCGCGGCCAGGCGAATGTCCTGCGTGCCGAGAAGACCGATCGCGGTCGCGCCGAAAATGAGGATCTGCCAGACCGCGCGAACGAAGGAGACGATCGTATCCCGCAGCGGCCGGCCCGTCTGCATGACCCGGTTGGCCAAGCGCCCGGCGAAGTCGTCATGAAAGAAGGCGAGCGGCTGGCGGACGACGTGCCAGTAATTCTGCCAGTTGATCAGCGTCGTGAAAGAGACGGCGATCGAGTGGTTCACGAGCAGGCGAAACAGGATCGTGCCCAGCGGCCGCAACAGGAGCACGATCGCCGCCATGATCACAAGCAGATGGCCGGCCGCGTCGAAAACGCGCTCGCGCGGGACCGACGACAGGATCGAGACGAGGCGCCCGATCAGATAAGGCACCACGGCGTCAACGACGGCAAGGGCAAAGCCGAGCATGAACAGCGCCGCGAACAGGCCCTTCGCCTGACGGATGAAATGCCAATAGAATGTTCGTAGTCCGTTGGGAGGCTCTCCCGGAGGCGATGCTGTCGAATCAACAAGTGAATCGAAGAAGCTGAACATCGCTCCTTATGATTGCTGTGCCGCCGCCGTGGCAACCGCGAATGGTCGCGGTCGGGCGCGAATTCTGGACTGACCGGTCTCGTTTCCACCTGGCCGCCCAAATGATTGGCGGCCCTTCGCGCAATGTCTGCTTGCTGGAGAATGACGAGCGTCCAGGCGCAGAGCTGAACTCAATTGCCATTGCCGATCAGCGTCTTCGCGAGCGCGCCAACTGACCGTTGCTCGGGGCGGAAGCGGATTTCGATGAGATGGCGCGACATGCTGACGGGCAGAAGGGCGACGAGGATATGAAACAGCGAGAGCACGAGTTTTTTGGGCAGTGAGAAGTACTCTTGAGCGACGACCCCGATCAAACGGGGAAGTTGAAAATAACGATTGGCGTCTCCGTTGATCGAGGCAAGGATCAGCTTCTTCTCCAGATAAAAGAACGTTCGCTTGACATCGAGTTGCCGCGATTTCGAATCCTTGGGCATGATCAAGTTGAGGTGGTCGATCAGGTGCTCGAAGCGCTTCATGTGCTGTTCGATCTTGCCAGTGTCGATCGTGCGCCCCACGCCCGACATGTTGCGGGCGTGGACACGGTAAAGCCCGAGCTCCACCGGGAGGGATACGATCTCACCGAAGAAGGGGGCGGCGAGAATGATGATCCCGTCGACCGCATCGTCATATTCGGCTTCGCGCAGCAATTCGCAGAGATCGCGCCTGAACACGTTCCCGGAGGTCGGCGGGCTGACATAGACGCCTGTCCTGCGAACACGCTCCCGAAGGTTGCCGGGCTCGCGGATCAGCTCGGGTTCAGGAACCGCCGAGCCCAGGGAGGTGCTGCCGCCGTCGACGCGGCTCAGGCAGAATTGCACCTTTGCGATCGACGGTTGCAGATGTGGGATGATCGTATCGAGCGCGCCGGGAACGAGCTCGTCATCGGCATCGAGGAACAACACGAACGGCGCCGTCGTCTGGTCGAGGCCAAAGGCGCAGGCCCGGCGCTGGCCGCCATTCTCGATCCGGTAGGCGGTGACCCCCGTCCGGCTGATCACCTCCCACGAGGCGTCCGTCGAGCCGTCATCTATGACGACGAGTTCGCAATCGCTGCGGTTCTGCGCAAGGACGCTGTGGATCGCGCGCTCGACATATTCGGCGTAGTTGTAGCAGTTGATGATCACCGCGATCTTGAACGTCGGGCCGGTCATGCGCCGCTCCGCTAAAGCTTCGATCCCGGCGCCGTGCGCAGTCGTGGCATGGTGCGCACTGCCGGACGCCAGGCATTCCTTGGCGCGGACATTGCAAGAGCTGTACCGCAGAGCCGACCAGCCGGCGGCTTGGGACGATGGCGATCGGGAGCGCGATGTCGGGCAGGAAGACCAGGCTTCTCTACATCGTGCCGCCGACCCGGTCGTTCGCGGGCATTGAGCGCGTCACCGACTCGATTTGCTCGGCATTGGCCACCAATTATGAGCAGGATCTCGAGGTCTCCGTCCTCTACACCTCGCCCTTCGAGCAGATCATCGGCCAGCCGCGGCCATACGCCGTCATTCTGAGCTTCGCCGAGGGACGGCTCGATCTGCTGCGTCGGGTCCGGCGAACGATCGCCAATGGGCAATTCGACCTCGTGATCGTGCCGCAGGTCGAGCCGACGGCGGTGTTCTGGCTCTGCTGCCTCGGCATCCGGCGCCGCTTCATCCTCTATCTTCACGGAAACCCCAGGCTCGAGCGTCGCTCGCTCAAGGCGAGCCTGCTGTTCGAGGCGATGCGATTCCTGGTGCTGCCGCGGCTCGCGCGCATCTTCGGCACGTCGCCACGCCAGCTCGAAGCCTTCCGGGCCGATTATCCGAGTCGCATCGAACATGTCTGGGTGCCCAATCCGGTGCGCTCGTTCGACATGCCGGTGCCGGCACGAGCCCCGGGCAGTCCGGTCCGCTTCGTCACGGTCGGCCGCTTCGCCTACCAGAAGGGCTATGACATCCTGCTGCGCGTCTTCGCCGCCTTCTGCGAGAAACGCGAGGGCGCCGAGCTGGTCCTCGTCGGCTATGGCGAAGAGGAGCCGGCGATCCGTGCCTTGATCGACGAGCTCGGACTCGCCGGTAAAGTGACGATCGAACATCACCCCGAAAGCCCGGCGATCCCGCTCTCGCGCAGCGACATCTATCTCTCGGGCGCACGCTGGGAAGGCTGGTCGCTCGCCATTTGCGAGGCGCTGCGGTTCGGGCTGCCCGTGATCGCCTTCGACTGCGAATTTGGACCAAGCGACATCATTATCGATGAGCGGCTCGGCCGTCTCGTCGCGCTGGGGGATATGGCAGGCTTCGTCGCCGCGATGGTTTACTACCGCGACCATGCCGAGTCCGAGCGCCGCCATGCGCAGTATCGGGCCGACTACATCGATCGCTTCAGCCTCGACAAGGTCGTGCATGCGCATGCACGAGCCCTGCTCGCGGCCGACGGGCGCGTCGAGCGCCAGTCGCTCGACACGGTGAACGCCGAACTCGCCGGAGCATCCTGACGCGATGGCGGCTGCTGCTCACACCCGGCGATAGATGTCCTCGTAGCGAACGATGTCGTCCTCGCCGAGATAAGAGCCGGACTGCACCTCGATGATCTCGAGCAGGATCTTGCCAGGATTGGCCATCCGGTGGACGCAGCCGATCGGCAGATAGATCGACTCGTTCTCGTGCACGAGGATGGTCTCGTCGTCGCGCGTCACCTCCGCGATGCCGCGGACCACGACCCAATGCTCCGCACGATGGTGATGGCTTTGCAGGGACAGCTTCTGGCCGGGATCGACGACGATGCGCTTGACCTGGAAACGAGCGCCGAGATCGAGCGTCTGATAATAGCCCCATGGCCGATAGACCCGGCGGGAGCTGACGACCGCCGGATGCCCGCCGGCCTTGAGCCGCTCGAAGGCGCTCTTGACCTCTTCGGCGCGATCGCGCTTCGTCACCATCACCGCATCATTCTCGACGATGACAACGGCGTCCTCGATGCCGACCAGCACGGTGAGCGGGCCGCTGCTCTGGACATAGCAATTGCGGCTGTCGACGAATTCGACATTCTCACCGCCGGCATTGCCGGTCTCGTCTCGCGCCGAAGCCTCCCAGACGCTCGACCAGCTGCCGACATCCGACCAGCCGAAAGAGGCGGGTACGACACTTGCCAGCTCGGTCCGCTCCATCACGGCGTAGTCGATCGACTGGCGCGGCGCGGCGCCGAAACGCTCTGCGTCGAGGCGATGGAAGCCGATATCCTCGCGCGCTTCCGCCACCGCTGCTATCGCCGCACTCGCCATGGCCGGCTCGTGCTTGGCGAGTGCGGTCATGAAGCTGTCGGCGCGGAACACGAACATCCCGCTGTTCCAGAGATAGCCTTCGTCGAGATAGCGCGCCGCCGTTGCTGCATCGGGCTTTTCGACGAAGCTCATCACCTTGCGCGCGCCTTCGCTGCCCGGTTCCGGCCGGATGTAGCCATAGCCCGTAGCGGGCTTGTCGGGGACGATGCCGAACGTCACGATCCGGCCCTGGGTGGCAGCTGCTGCGGCAGTCTCGACTGCGGCACGGAACGCTGTGAGGTCACCGATCAAATGGTCGGAAGCGAGCACGAGCAAGAGCGCGTGTGGATCGCGCTTCTGGACGAAACTCACGGCTGCGGCGATCGCGGGCCCGGAGTCGCGGCGTGCCGGCTCGAGCAGGATCTCGCCGGCCATCCCGACCTGCTTCATCTGGCTCAGTACGAGGAAGCGGAAATCATCATGGGTGACGATCACCGGGGCGCGAAACAGCGGATGCCGGATTCGGCCGAGCGTCTGCTGGAACAGCGATTCCTCGCCAAGCAGCGAGATGAACTGTTTCGGAAAAGCTTCCCGCGAGGCGGGCCAAAGGCGTGATCCTGCTCCGCCGCAGAGCACGATGGGTACAATCGTGTCGGCGATATTCACGACGGTGGAGGGCGCGGCGGGGACTATCGACGCCTGCGTAGGGGGGGCGAGCTTCACAAGGCCCTCACAGATGGTTTGAGCCGCTCCAAGCCAGAGACGAGCAGCAGGCCGAGGCCAAGTCCAACGGCCTTGACCAAGACGTCGTGCAAGGTGCCGTGGCGTGTCGGTACCCAGGCCTGGGCGAACTCCAGCGTGACGACCGCGGCAAGGCCGATGGCGAAGATCGCAATCCGCTGCCGAGGATAGCCGAGCGCGAACGCCGCCGCAGCGGACAGGAAGGCAAGGCTGCGCTCGACATCGGGCATCAGCCACGACACCGATGGCCGCTGCTCGATGCCAGACACCGTCGCGTAGACGATGACGATCAGGAGCATCCAGCCGGAGAAGCGGGCGAGACGCCTGATCGCCGCCATCCGCGCCCGCACCATGCGCAGAAACCACGTCGACAATCCGCCCGAACCCGCCCACTGGCGCAACGCGCCGCCAACGCCCGAATCCTCGATCTCGGCGCGCCAGGCGGTGAGCATCGCGCTTTGCGCCTGCAATTCTTCGAGCCGGCGGAACGCCGCCATCATCTGCGCCTCTGCCTCGACCAGCCTGGCCTCGTCGGCCGGTTCACGGTCAAAATAGATTCCGTCCTCATTGCCCATCAACGCTGCCGCGCGGGTGCGGGCCTCATCGAGCCGGCCCGATAGCCCGGTACGTTCGCGTTCGATCCCGGCAAGGGCCTGCCCGAGTTGCCGGTACAGCGGCCCGAGCCTGTCGAGATCCGTCTGGCAGTCTCGATGCGAACCACGAAACCGCGCCGGAAGCGTCATTACCCCGTCTCCCATCGCAATGGCGGGCGGCGGTCCGAAGCGCGATTGCGCCAACCACCCTTGCGGGGACGATCAGCAATTCATGTGCCAGAAAATCGCTCGCGCGGCCGATCAGCGCCGCGGGCGGGGCCCGAGGATATCGAGGACGCCGCGCGGCCGCGGCTCGTCGCTCGTCACGGCCCGAGATCTGAGGGCGGTCAGAACGACAGCCAAGACAGCGACGATCGCGCTGGCGACAACAGCGGTGGCGATCAACGCCACCAGCAAGCCATGGGCCCACATCAGCCAGAGGGTCAGTGCCCCGCCGGCCAAGGCTGCCAAGAATAAGACGATCAGCATCACTCGTGCTTTCGCGGCTCGCTATCGCTCGGGACTATAGCTTCGCTCCCCGGCCCGCGAAAGGCTTCAGGGGCGCAAGGGATATCCAAGAGACTGAGCCGTCATGGTTAAGGGCGCGCTAACGCTCCGCGCCGAACTGGCAAAGGATTTGCTTGGGAGCTGTCGGAGTCACTGCAGTGGAGTGTTTCGTGAGGTATCTCACCCTCCCTAACCGTCTTTTGCTGAAATGCGCCCGAGCCTCTGGCCGAGCGCTGGCGCTGCTTGTTGCGGCGCTGCCCCTGATTCTCGCCACCGGTGGCGACCTGCAGGTCAGCGCGAGCGAGTTCGAGTACCGTGTCGCCGCGCAGGATCGGCTGAAGATCAAGGTCTCGGAATGGAGGCCGAACTCACGCGAGCTTTTCGAATGGTCGGCGCTCAGCGGCGAGTTTGCCGTCAGTTCGACCGGCATGCTCTCGCTGCCTGTCGTGGGTACTTTCTCGGTCGATGGAAAGGCGCCCGCCGAGATTGCAGCGCTGATATCGGAACGGCTGAAGGGCACCGCCGGGCTTGTGAATGCGCCGGCGGCAGCCGTCGAGATCGCGCAGTACCGGCCGATCTACGTGGTCGGGACGGTCGAGAAGCCCGGGGAATACGCCTTCCGGCCGACGATGACTGCGCTGCAGGCGGTCGCCATTGCCGGCGGATTCCAGCGCGCGGAGCTCGCGCTTGGTCGCTTCGAGCGCGAAACGATCGTCGCCGAAGGTGAAATCAATGTGCAGCAGACACAATTGCTCGCCCTGCAAGTGCGTCGCGACAGACTTCTGGCAGAGATACGCAAGGCCGAGGCGATTACCTTCTCGGATGACATCCGCCGGAGTTTGAACGACGACGCCGCTCAGGCGATGCGCGAGGAAAGCGCGTTGTTCGCCTCGCGCCGCAAGGCCGCCCGATCACAGGGGGATCTCCTGCGGCAAATGCGCTCCCTGCTTGAAGAGGAGTTGCGCACGCTCGACGCCAAGGCCGTGACACAGCAGCGTCAGCAGGATCTCATTCGGCGCGAACTCAACAATATCAACAGCTTGGTAAGCAAGGGGCTGGCAGTGAGCCCGCGCCAGCTCGCCGTCGAACAGAATCTCGCGCAATCCGAGAGTCAGGCGCTTGACCTGATGCTCGCAACGGCCAGGGCGAAACAGGAGATCAGCCGGATCGACCGGACGCTGTCTGATCTCGAGAACCAACGGGAGATCGATATCGGGCGCGAATTGCGCGAAACGCAACTGTCACTCAAGCAGACGGATGACAGGATCATGGCGCTGCGCGCGCTCATCCAGGAATCGACCACGCTCGCGCCGAGATTGCAGAACCAGCAGGAGAAGCAGCTCGCGCGCATGCGCTTCAGCGTTCAGCGACGCCAAGGTGGCACGATCAACGAGATCGCGATCGAGGAGACGTCGCCGATCCTGCCCGGCGACGTCGTCAGGGTGGAACGGGCCTCGCTGAAATCGATCATTTCGTCGCTGCCCCCGACCGCTGCGGGGGCGCAGAACTAGCCTATCGCGGACATCTGCAGCCGATCTGCGATCGGCTGTACCCGGGCTCCCCTGTCCATATGGAGGTTGGCCTATGCTGCCATTCGAGCGGCCCGCTCGTATTTTTCTCGCGGACGAACACCCGATCTTCTTGGCGGGGTTGCGATTCTGCCTGGCTGAGCAACCTCATTTCGACGTGATAGGGGAAGCCCATTCATCTGCCCATCTCGCGCAAGTCATCGAGAAGGCCGCTCCCGATGTCGCGGTCGTGAGCGAGAGCTTCAGCGGCGTCTCGGTGGCCGCGGGCATTTTGAATGATCTTCCATCGCAACGGCTGCTCGTCGTGGCGGAAGAACTCGATAATGCGCGGGCCCATCAGCTGCTGGCCTTGGGCGCGCGCGGCTATGTCCTGAAACAGTCGCCCGGCTCCGTCATATGCAAGGCGATCGCAACGGTTCTTCGCGGCGGCCACTATCTTGATGCCGCCGACGCCGTGCGGACTCCAGTGAAGAGGCCGCGCGGATCGGCCCTGACCGATAGGGAGCAAGAAATTCTGCGCTTGATCGCCTTGGGGTTCAGCATTCGCGAAGCAGCCGAGCGTATCGGTATCACCACCAAATCGGCCGAAACCTACAAGGCACGCGCGAGCAATAAGCTGAGCATCGATAGCCGCCAACAGATCGTGCGGTACGCCATCACCAAAGGGTGGTTTCAGTAGCTCGATCGAATAATTTCCGCAGATTGATCAGGGCGGTCCCGTCGAACCTCCAGCTGCGTCACCGGGCGCGGCCGCAGACCTGTTTACGTAGATGGCGCGCTCGCCGGAATGCCATGAAAAGGGGCGGAATCGCGTAGAGTTTGTCAGGGAAATTACTGACAACGCCCAAGTCGTGGCCGATTCTAAAGTGCGATGAACAAATATGCTGCAGCGCAAAAAAGCCTATTGTTATGTATTTGTTTCGCGTTAATAATATATTAAGATGCAATCTATGCGTAGGGTGCTGCAATGAGCCGATTTCCGGACTCTCAAAATTTGCCGGTGTCCTTCTCTCTACCCTTGCGTGCATTGCGGGGTGAATACAAGCTCAACAAGTTTTCGGTAAAGCGCGCATTCGACCTTGCGGCAGCCGTGGCTCTGCTCTTCCTGTTGACGCCGCTTATGCTTCTGATTGCCGGCTTGATCAGGGCGGGTGACGGTGGTCCTGCGTTCTTCCGGCAGACGAGGGTCGGCCGCAGCGGCAAGAGCTTCCGCTGCTGGAAGTTTCGCACCATGGTCAGAAACGCCGACGAAGCGCTCCAGAGTCTGCTTGCCTCCGATCCGGCCGCAGCGCAGGAATGGGCTGAAAGTCAGAAGCTGACCCGTGATCCGCGGATCACGCCTGTCGGCGCGTTCCTGCGGCGCTCGAGTCTCGACGAACTGCCGCAACTCTTCAACATCGTCTCCGGCGATATGAGCTTCGTCGGGCCGCGCCCGATCGTGGCGGCCGAGCGCGAGCGCTATGGCGAGGCCTTCACCCATTGCTTCTCGGTCCCGCCGGGGCTCACCGGTCTCTGGCAGATCAGCGGCCGCAGCGACTGCTCCTATGCCACCCGTATCTCGCTCGACAGCCAATATGCCTCGGACTGGCATCTTCTGCTCGACGCCAAAATCCTGGTGAAGACGGTACCTGCGGTGCTGATGCAGAAGGGCAGTCGTTAGGGCCGTCCCGAGCCGCGAGCCTGCCAAGCAAATTCACGCCCAGACCAAGTCGGTTCCCTGGAGTTCATCGGGCCATGAAAGTCGCAATCGTCCACTACTGGCTTGTTGGGATGCGCGGCGGCGAGAAGGTGATCGAGGCGTTGTGCCGGATGTATCCGGACGCCGACGTGTTCACCCATGTCTACGTGCCCGACGCAGTCTCCGACGAAATCCGGCGCCACAACGTGACGACGAGCTTCATCGGTCGGCTGCCGCGCGCAGCGAAGCTCTATCAGCGCTATTTGCCGCTTATGCCTTTGGCGCTCGAACAGCTCGACCTGCGCGGCTACGACCTGATCATCTCCAGCGAGTCCGGACCGGCCAAGGGCATCGTGCCTCCGCCAGGCGCCATGCACATCTGCTATTGCCACTCGCCGATGCGTTACATCTGGAACATGTTCCACGAATACAGGAAGCGCTCCGGGCCGATCACACGTTTCGTCATGCCGGTTCTGGCACATTACATACGCAACTGGGACAGCGTCTCGGCCAATCGCGTCGATCACTTCGTCGCCAACTCCGAGACCGTCGCCACCCGGCTCCACCGCTACTATCGCCGCGCCTCGACCGTGATCCATCCTCCGGTCGACGTCGATGCGTTTGAAGTGCTCCCGAACGGCTTCATCGAGGATTATTGCCTGATGGTCGGTGAGCTCGTCGGCTACAAGCGGCCTGAGCTTGCGGTCGAAGCCTTCAACCGCACCGGCCGGCGCCTGGTGGTGATCGGCGGCGGCGAGATGCTGGCCGAACTGCGCCGCATCGCCAAGCCGAACGTGACCGTGCTCGGGCCGCAGCCTTTCAGCGTGCTGCGCTACCATTATTCGCGCTGCCGGGCCCTGATCTTCCCCGGCGAGGAAGACTTCGGAATCGTGCCGGTCGAAGCCATGGCGAGCGGGCGGCCGGTGATCGCCTTCCGCCGCGGTGGCGCGACCGAGACGGTGATCGACGGCATGAGCGGCGTCTTCTTCGATGAGCAGAGCGTCGACGCGCTCATCGCCGCCGAGGAGCGAGCGCGGGAGATCACCTGGCACCCGCGCGAGATCGCAGCCTATGCGCGCAATTTCTCGACGGCAGTCTTCGAGAAGCAGATGCGGCTCCACATCAATCAGCTGCTCAAACCGCTGGCCGGGACGATCTCGATGAACATGCCGGCGGCGCAGCAACGCCCGGCCCTGGTCCAGAGTTTGGCGTGATCGACGCCGTCCCCTCGCGATATCCGGAAAGAATCCGATGCAGACGATTTATCAGAGTGAAGTCTACGCCGATCTGAATCCGAGCTGGCACGAGGAAGATTCGCCGTGGAAGGCACGGCAGATCGAGACGATCCTGCGCAGGAACGCGATCAGCTTCGATAAGGCGTGCGAGGTCGGCTGCGGGACCGGCGAGATCCTGTTCAACCTGGCGAAGGCCTTTCCGACGGCGCGTTTCCACGGCTATGAAATCTCGCCGCACGCCTATCAGCGCGCCAAGTACAAGGAGACCGACAAGGTCACCTTCTCACTCGGAGATTTCACGGCAGAGGGCGCGTCGGATTACGATCTGCTCGTGATTGCCGACGTGATCGAGCATGTCGAGGACTACATTGCCTTCATCAAGGCGCTGCGCGGCAAAGGCCGCTACAAGGTCTTCCACATCCCGCTCGATCTCTCCGTCCAGTCGCTGCTGCGCGGCTGGCCGATTACCAAGCTGCGCGAAAATGTCGGTCACCTGCATTACTTCTTCAAGGAGACCGCGCTCGCGACCCTGGCCGATTGCGGCTACAAAATCGTCGACCACGCCTATACGGCGAGCCGACTGGAGTTGCCGAACCAGACGCTGAGCAGCCGATTGATGCGCTTGCCGCGCCGGTTCTGCTTCTCGCTCAACCCCGATCTGACGGTGCGCGTGCTCGGCGGCTATTCGCTGCTGGTCTTGGCCGAATGACCATGGCTGGCGGGCTCGACCGGAGCGGAGGCGGGCGGAGGTCACCGCTGCGAAAGGCGCGGGCGCCATGAGCATCGAGCCGATCGGGGTGCTGACCCTCCTCATCGGGCTGGTCTGCCTGATGGTGGGCACGGGCGCGCTCGTCCAGGGGCTGGCGATCGTGGCGGTCCTCGGGGCGGCCGCAGCCATGCTCATCGGCGCCGCCAACATCCAGCCCGGGCATGTGATGCTGGTGTTTCTTGCCTTTGGCGTCCTCAGTCGCCGCCGCGAGGCCGCTGCCGCCATTCGTGCGCTGCATCCAAACGAACCCGGCTTCTGGTTCACCTGCCTCGTCGCCTATGGCGTCGCCAGCGCCGTCCTGATGCCGCGCGTCTTCGCCGGCATGACCGAGATCGTCCCGCTCGGCACCACCGCCTTCGACGACACGGGCTCGACCGTACCGTTGGCGCCGGTCTCCAGCAATGTCACGCAGAGCCTCTATCTCTCCGCCACCCTGCTTTGTCTGGTCACACTGACGGCCATTGCCGCGACGCGTGAGGGCGTCTCGGCCGTCTTCAACGCGCTTCTCGCCTGCTGCGTCGCAAATACTGTCTTCGCCATCCTCGACGTCGCGACCTACGCCACCGGAACGCAAGACCTCCTCGGCTTCATCCGCAACGCCCGCTATACGCTGCACACCGACTCCGAGATCGCCGGCATGAAGCGGATCGTCGGCTCATATACCGAGGCCTCGGTCTTCGCGCGCTCGACGCTCGGCGTGCTCGGCTTCACCGGAACCTTGTGGCTCTGCGGTGTGCGCCCGGCGCTCACCGGCACGATCGCCGCGTTGTCGCTCGTCCTGATCGTCCTGTCGACCTCCTCGACCGGGCTTGCCGGCGCGCCGATGATGCTGCTCTTGCTTTACGGCTTTGCCTTCGCCCGGCTCGTCCAGGGCAACGTCAGGCGCCAGGCCGCGATGTTCGTCCTCGGCGCGCCCGTCATCGGGCTGGCAGTGGTCCTGCTGCTCCTGCTTGATCCGGAGGCGACTGCGAAAGTCTACGGCTATGTCGATCTCGTCGTGCTCAACAAGGCGAGTTCCGATTCCGGCGTGGAGCGCAGCTCCTGGAATGTCGTCTCCTTCCAGAACTTTCTGGATAGCTGGGGGCTCGGCGTCGGGCTTGGCACTGCCCGTGCCTCGAGCTTCGCCGTCGCGCTGCTCGCAAGCGTCGGGATCCCTGGCGCGTTCTTTTACGCGGTCTTCGTCTTCGAATGCTTCGCGCGTCCGCGTGGCCAGCCGGGGAGCCTGGAGGCCGACATCGCGGGTGCCGCGCGCAACGGCTACGCCGGGCTGCTCATCGGCGACCTCCTCGTCGGCCCGGTCATCGATCAAGGCTTCTTCTTCTGCATGCTGGCCGCGGTGGCAGCGGCGATCAGGCCGCGAACCTCGGACGTCCCCAGGCCTGTCCCTTTGGTCGCCGGAGCAAGGCTATGACAGAGAGCTTCGCGGTGAACGGCCGCTTCCTGTCGCAGGACACGACCGGCGTCCAGCGCTACGCGCGCAACGTCGTCGCGGCGCTCGATGCGAGCCTCGCCGCGGCCGGCCAGAAAGCCACCTTGATCGCGCCACCGGGCGCAGATGTCATGGCGCTGCAGGCGATCGACATCGTCCGCAGCGGGCGATTGAGCGGGCATGGCTGGGAGCAGATCGAACTGCCGCGGCTCTGGCCGGGGCGGCTCCTCAACCTCTGCAATACCGCGCCGGTGATGAAGGGCGACCAGATCGTCTGCATCCACGACGCCAACATCTTCACCGCGCCTGAGAGCTATAGCTGCGGCTTTCGCACGGCCTACCGGGCGTTGCAGCCGCTGCTGGCGCGCCGCAGCGCGCGGATCGCCACCGTCTCGCAGGCCTCGGCCCGGCAGTTGGCGCGGCATCTGCCACTTCGAGCCGCCGATATCGCCGTGCTTCCGAATGGCCACGAGCATGCGCTGGCCTGGGATCCTGCCAAGTCGGAACGGGCTCAGGGGCTGCTGGCGGCACGGGCCGACGCCGAGCGGCCCTTCGTCCTCGCTTTGGGCTCGCGTGGGCGCCACAAAAACCTCGCCCTCCTGGTCAAGATCGCGCCGCAGCTGGCAGAGCTTGGCCTCGACGTCGTCATCGCTGGAGGCGGCGGCGGCATCTTCGCGCAGGAGCGGCTTCCGCAGGCTGCCAATGTCAAGCTGCTGGGGCGGGTCAGCGACGACGACCTCGCCTTCCTGCTCGAGCGCGCGCTCTGTCTCGCCTTCCCGTCCTGGACCGAGGGGTTCGGCCTGCCGATCCTCGAGGCGATGGCGCGCGGCTGCCCGGTTGTCTCGTCCGATCGCGCCAGCATGCCCGAGGTCTGCGGCGATGCCGCGTTGCTCGCATCGCCGGCGGACCCGGCCGCGTGGGTCGGGCATGTCAGGAGGCTGGCGGAATCGGCGGCCCTGCGGCAGGAATTGAGCGAGCGCGGCCGCGGGCGCCTGCCGCTGTTCTCCTGGCGCAGCACCGCCGAGGGCTATCTGGATCTGGCGCAGTCGCCGAAAATGCGTCGCGCTGCGCCGACGCTGCCCGCAACGGCGGCCCCGCGCATCGCGGCTGTCATTGCCACCCGTGGCCGGCCGGAGGTGGTGACGGGGACGGTCCTGCACCTGCTCGCCCATCAGACGCTGAAGCCCGACAGCATCATCGTCTCCTGCATCGATCCGGCCGATGCCGGCGGCCTGCAGGGCCGTAACGACGTCGTGGTGCTGACCGGCCCTGCCGGGCTGGCGGCGCAGCGCAACACGGCGCTCGCGCATCTGCCACGCGGCACCGAGATCGTCGCCTTCTTCGACGATGACTTCGTCGCCCATGAGGACTGGCTGGCCACGGCGGCCCAGACGTTCCGCGACGAAGCCGGCATCGACGCCTTCACCGGCCGGGTCCTGGCCGACGGCGCGACCGGCCCCGGCATCTCGCTTGCAGAGGCGATGAGGCTGGTTGCCGCGCCGCCGCCGAGCGACTGGTCCTGGATCGAGCCCTACAGCCCATACGGATGCAACATGGCCTTTCGCCTCGCCAGCATCGGAGACCTGCGCTTCGACGAGCGGCTGGTGCTCTATGGCTGGCTCGAGGACCGTGATTTCGCGGCGGCTTTGGCACGGCAGGGCGGTGGGCGTCTGGTCAAGTCCGCCGACGCGATAGGCGTCCACATGGGCGTCAAGGGCGGCCGCATGGCAGGCGAACGCTTCGGGTACTCGCAGATCGTCAATCCGCTCTACATGCTGCGCAAGGGCACGATGACGCTCGGCCAGGTCGCCGACCATCTCTTCCGGAACATGTCGAGCAATCTCGGACGCTCGCTGCGCCCCGAGCCGTTCATCGATCGTCGCGGCCGTCTCAGGGGCAACCTGCTGGGGATCGCCGACATCCTGCGCGGTCGCTTGCAGCCTGAGCGCGCCGCCGCCTTGCAGCCGAGGGGGAAGTTCAGATGATGTTGGGAAAGCCAGGCGCATCCCGCGCGTCATTCCGGATCCTGCCCCAGCCGGAACCCCTCACGTCACAGAGCAATGATGGCCCGGTCGCCTTGCTTCGCAGGATCGGCGCCGCTGGCCTGCGTCACAAGGGCAAGCTGGCGATCTGGGTCGCACTCTGTCTTGCGGCGGCGGCGGCCTATGTCCGAACGACGCCGCCGACCTATACCGCGGCTGCAACCGTGCTGCTCGAGCCGCGGCGGCAGGTTCCGAGTGTGGCGCGCGAGGTCGCCGCGCCGAGTTCGCTCGACCTGAACGCTGCCGACAGCGAACTGCAGGTGATCCGCTCGGAGCGCCTGTTGAGCACGGTCTTCGATGCGCTGGCCTTGAGCGACCATCCGGAGCTGGGTCCGCAGCCCCCGGGGTTGCTGCAGATGCTGACCAGCCGAGCGCGTGATTTCCTTCGCAGTGTCTGGACCACGGCGACCGGTGCGGCTCGGGCGGGCGCGGAAGCCTCGCTTCGCGTCGATCCGCGGCGCAACGCCTTCGAGAATTTCGCGCGGCGCTTCTCGGCGCGGCGCATCGGACAGTCTTATGTGCTCGAGATCGCCTATTCCTCGACCGATCCGGAATTGCCGGCCCGCATCGCCAACGCTGCCGCCTCCGCCTATCTGCTGCAATCGGTCGCCTTCAAGGCTGATGCTGCGCGCAGCGGTGCCGAATTCCTGCAAGGCCGCCTGGATGCGCTCGCCGCCCAGGTCCAAGCGGCCAATGCGGCCGTCCGCAGCGGTGCGCTGCCGGCGCAGCCGATCCCGGATGCCGATGCACGGATCATCGGCGCGGCTCAGGCGCCGCTCGGCCCGTCCGCTCCGCGCGGCAGCCTGATCTTGGCGTTCGCAGGCGTTTTCGGGCTGCTCGGCGGCGTGTTCGTCGCGGTGCTGGCCTCGGTCTTCGATCGCCGCGTCCGCCATCCCCAGGATCTCCCGCGCGAAACCGGCCTGGCCTGCCTTGCCGTCATTCCCGAGATCACCGGCAGGCGCCGGCAGGGGCGCGCCTCGGCCTTCGACAGCGCGATGCTGGTGGCGCGCGAGCATGCCGGCTTCTTCGCGGCAGGAATCCGCGATCTGGCAACGGCGATCGAGATCGCCTGGGCCACGAGGCGTTCCGAAGACAGCCCAGTCGTGGCGATCGGCTCCTGGCGAGCGGGCGCCGGCGCTACGCTGCTGACGATGAACCTGGCCCAGCTGCTCCATCATCGTGGCCGGCGGGTCAGCGTTTTCAGCGCCGATGCATCTTCGGCGCGTGGAGAGGATGGTGGCCCCGCCGGACCATCGCTGACCGACGTGATCGCCTCCGGCAGCACGGTCCAGGCCGTGTTTGCCAATATTGACGGGGTCCGCCTGCTTCCTATCCGCTCGGCAACGCCAGAGCTGAACCGCTTCGTCGACTTCCGCGATCCGCGTGCGGGGCTGGTCATCGCGCAGGCAAGGCAGCGTGGCGAGGTGCTGATCGATCTGCCGCCACTCGGCGAATCCTCCGATGCGGTTGCGCTCGCCACCCATGCTGACATCGTCGTCCTCGTCGCCGCCGAGGGCGTGACGAGCTATGACGAATTGAACGACGCCCTCGGTGTCCTCCAGCGCGCCGGCATCACCGTCATCGGCACCGTGATCAATCGTGGCAGGTCGTGATGGCGGCTGCAGGCGGCCGCAGCGCATCGCCGCGGTTCCGCGGCCCGGTCCGGGACTAGCTTCGTCGCGACAAGGCAAAGCTCTTCTCAGCCGGCTGCGCCACGGACATTGCGGCGCCCGGTCCTGAACTCCCTCAGTCGTCCACGCAATTGGCCGAGCAAGCCGAGAAACGGTCGCTCGAGCCAGCGCTCCGCAGCATGGGCCGTGGCGAACATCAGAACGAGGCTTCCCGTCACAAGGCAGGCACGCGCGGGAATAGCGAGGTTTGTGCGCATGCAAGCTTCCGCCACGATCGTATAGATGAAGGGCACATGGATCAGGTACAGCGGGAACGAGATCGCGCCGAGATATCGCCCGATCCGACCCGAGAGAGCCGCTACCAGCCAGTGAGAGCGGAGGCAGCCGTAGACGACGAGCGTCGCGGCGATCGGATAGAGCAGGCCGCCCTTCTTCTCTGGCTTCAAGGCCTCCGGCAGCCAGTCCAGGCCCAACAGCTGTGCCGCATCGCCGCTTTGCGAGCCGATCACGAGACCGAGCAGCATGGCGAAGATCGGGAGGGCCGATGGTAATCGTCCTGAAGCCCAGGCCTCGCGCAGAATGATGCCGAGTGGAAAGCAGACATAGTCGTAGCGCCGCAGCGCGATGAAGATCACGGCGCTGCCGAGCGTGATCGCGAGCCGGAACCGCGGTCCTGCAAAAGCGCAGGCCGCGAAGCACAGGATCGAGCCCAGCAACTCGGGCCGCATCGTCCACAGGACATTGTTGAAGAACGAGCCGCCGCTCAGGAAGACCCCGGCCATGCCGTTGGAGATCGCCGCCGCCGGACCAGGGATCGATCCCTGATAGGTCCAACCGAGCCAGCGGCTGCCGGTGAGCGCGGCGAGTTGCGTTGCAGAGGTCGGGAAAACGCTCAGCAGGAGCCAGGCCGCAAGCGTGCTGGCCGTCGCCGGGATCGCAAGCCGCATATAGCGGATCGGGACGTCGATCCATATCGGGTCAGATTTGCGCAGCGTCGCGTTGGTCACGACGAAGCCGCTCAGGATGAAGAACACCGACACCGCGAAGGTGCCGTTCCAGGCAACGGCAAGGGGCGTATAGGCGAGCCAATGCGCGCCAGGCTGCTGTTCCGGCACCAGCCACGGGGTCAGCGCCGACATCAGATGGAAGATCACGACCGCGACTGCCGCAACCCCGCGCAGCCCGTCCAGATGGTCAAGTCTCCGGGTCACGAGCGTCTCCAGGCTTGTCGGCCCCAATCCGTGAGCGCCACCAACGGTCAGAGAGCTCCAGGCGTCCGGCGCCGATCGCGAGCCACATGCCGCAGGCGAGCAGGGTCAGCCCGTAGAGCAACGCGCCGAGCGCCGCGACGAGTGCGAGTTCGGCCGGCGCCGGCAGATGCCAAGGGGTGATGATGCCACGCAGGCCGAGCACGCCGGCCGTCATCACGGCCGCCGCAACGGCAATCTTCCAGAGATTGAGGAGCTGCTCGGCGATACCGATGGAGAGCAGGCTGCGGAGCCAGCGCAGAAAGAAGACCGCCATGATCGCAGCCGCGACGAGCCGCGCGGCCGCCATGCCCGGTGCGCCCCATTGCAGGAAGCCGATGATCACGGCGGGAGTGCGAATGGCGAGATCATAGAGATTGAGCCGGAAGATCACCTCAGGCCGGCCGAGCGCCAGGCTCAGCGAATACAGCGTCTGGAAATAGGGCGTCGCCATCACCGAGAGCGACAGCAGGCTCAGCAGCCAATCGGCGCCATGCCATTTCGGGCCGAGCAGGACCTCGACGATCAGATCCGACGTCAGTGCGATTCCCAGGCTGCAAGGCGCTGAAGCGAGCATGCTGAAGCGTGCCGCCTTGAGGAAGGCGAGCCGCAGGCGCTGATCCTCAGCCTTGATCCGGGCGAACGCGGCCATGATCGGTTGCAGCGCCGGCCCGATCAGGCTCTGGGTCGGCATCACCGACAGGTCGGCCGCGACCGCATAGCGGCCGAGCGTCTCCTTGGCGCCGCCGAGCCCGAGCAGGATGCGATCGAACTGCCAGTTCACCGCTGAAACGAACTGGGAGCAGGTAAACCAACCAACGAAACTGGCAAAATCCGCCAATCGGGACAGCGACAGCGCCGGCCGATAGGGCGCGAGCAGGTAGGAGATTGCGCAGCTGAAGACGGGCGCGGCGACGAAATTGACGACCAGGGCCCAGTAGCCGCCGCCGAGCAGGAGCGTCGCGATGGCGAGGCCGAAGGCTGCGAGCTTGCCGCCGGTCTCAAGCAGGAAATTGCGCAGGAAGCCGAGCTCGCGGATGAACATGACCAGGCCGGGGCTGGCGAGGCCGCGCGCGATCGGTGCGAAGGCGAGCGCGAGAATGACCGGGACGAGCCGCGGATCGCCGTTAATCCAGGCGAATGGCCAGGCGACAGCGAGCAGAATCAGGGAGATTGCGAGGCCGCGCAGCGCGCCGAGCGTGAAGCCGGTGTCGAGATGCGCCTTGTCGACTTGGGGCAGGCGGACCAGCGCCTGCGTCACCGGAATCTCGAGCACCACGTCGACGATCGCGACGCAGGACAAGGCGAGCGCCGTCAGACCGAAATCCGCCGGCGTCAGCATCCTCGCCATGATCAACAGCGTGAAGAAATCGATGAATCGGCCGAGGAAGCGTGATGCTACCAGCAAGCCAGCGCCCTGGAGGGCCTTCATTGCCAGCATGGCGATCCGTCCTCGAAGCCGTGCGGCGCGCCGAGCCACAGATCACGGCCTGCGGCGAGCGCTTTGGCAAACGCCTGGATCGCACGGCATCCCATCAGCGGTGGAAACCGGTGGAGAGCCCGCGCAGCGCATGAAAGGCTTCGACCGCCGTCAGCAACGGCAAACGCGAGCGCGGAAAGGCTCGTACGATCGCGCCTTCGCGCCAAAGCTGAGTGCGGATCGATGCCAGACGCGACAGCGCGCTGCCCGCCAGCGCGCCGCCATCTCCGACAGTGCCGGTCCGGCCGAAATCGACGGAGCGCTCGCCGATAGCCAGCGCCGCGAGGTCGGCCTCGACCGGCCGGGTGACGGCCTGCTTGAGCCGCGGCCAGGCGCGGGCCGCATCGGCCATGATCGCGGTTCCGCTGTCGACGTTGTCGATATAGGCGAGGGCACCGGACAGAAGGGGATTGCCGGCGGCAGGATCGACGGCCCCAAAGGCAATGTCGCCGGAGTTGCAGATGATCGCGCCGTCTGCGCCTTCGGCGAAGGATCGCACGGATGCAATCGCCGGCTCGAACAGGCTCTCGATCAATTGCCAATAGCGCAGCACGGTCGAGCGGACGGCGAGGGGGCTGTAGCGGCTGCGCTCGACGGCAAGTCCGACGACGCGCGGAAAATGCTCTTCGCTGAGGCCCTTGTAGTTGCAGCGCGCGAGCTGGATGGTCTCGAAGCTCAAATCCGGCAGGCCGACTGCGAGCAGGCGTTGGGTGCTGCCGTAAAGCCCCGTGTCGCACAGGATGATCCGCTTTGCGCCGCAGCTGGTTGCGGAAAGATGGCGTTGGAAGAGCGTGTTTTGCCTGTCGATGTCGGCGGCGACGGCTGCACCGGCCGGCCTGTCGAGCATGGCGAAGAAGCGCTCTGGCACGAATCGTTCGTTCCATGACTCGAGCAGCTCATAGCGACCGCCACCCAACGCGGTCGCGACATCCGCGAAGCTGCTGCCGCGGAATTCGCGCCCGAGTTCGTCGAGCGCCGCCGGGCTGCGGACCATGATGGCCGCTCTTGCCGCAACCAAGCGCGAAATCATCAGGTTCTCGCGCGGCATTGCGAGCGGCAGGTTCAGCCGCTCGGCGACCCGCTCGAACGCCGCCCGTATGCCGAGCCCGCCGCGCGCGCAGAACAGCAGGGCCGCGTCGCCGCGCTTGCGGGCCTCGTCGGCGTAGAGCCAGATAGCCAGGCAGAACTCGGCCACGATCGGACCCAGGACCTCGCGCCCGAACGCATGGGGATCGCGAGCATGGCCAGCTGGCCTGCCGGCTTGGGCCCGTCGCCTTCGGATGATGCGGCCGAGTTCGCTCGCCCCGCCGTGAAGGCGCGACAGGTGACGCTTCAGCTTCGGGCGCGGGACGTGGAGCGTGCGCAGGCCGAGAGAGGACGGTACGACGTGGTCGGCGAGCCGATCGTCGCCGATATGCAAGGTCCGCCCGGCATCGACCCCTTCTGCCGCAAGGACGGCATGGAAGAGCTCGCCACGCCGCTTGGTCAGGCCGAGATCGGCGCTGGAATAGATCCGGTCGAGCAGCTCAGGGCCATGAAAATGGCTGACCAACGCGCCGAGCACCGAAGTCGGCAGTCCGATGTCGCTGATCGCGATGACGCGCCGGCCTTCTCCGCGGCAGCGGCGCAGCAGTGCTGCGAGTTGCAGGTTAGGGCGTAGCGATGCCTTTTCAATGTCGAGCTCGATCGCGAGCCGCGTCTCGCACAGGGTGGCCATTCGCGTCTTGGGCAAGCCGAGAATGGCGAGCTGGCGCGCGATGACGTCGCGCAGCATGACCTCGCCATCGTGCTCGGCCATGTCGAGCGCGCGATAGGCCAGCCGCTGCGCCTCCAGACGCGCTTCGACCAGCCAGCTCTCCGAAACCGGCAGGCCCTGTTCGGTCAGCCTGCGAGCGAAGATGCGTTCGCCGCCGACGATACGCGCGCGCTCCGAGCGCGGCGTGCGCAACAGCAAGGTGTCGAACAGGTCGGTCGAGACCAGCTCGATCCCCTCCAACAGCTCCGCCTCGTTCGGATGTGGCCAGCCCGGCATCATATGCTCCGTGCCCAGACGCAATGGTTGACGCTGTCGTGACGAAGCGACAGCTGCATGCGAAAGCGCATGCCTTACGCAGATGAAGCAGGGACCGTGCCAGTTCAGGATGGTTAATTCGGCACATCGAGCGCGCGATTGCTCATTCTGATTGCATTCGCCGCACGATTGAGCGGGAAAGAGCGCGGTGTGCCGGAGAGTTTTGCTTTCGGCTGATCTTGAGGGGCGCTAGCCTTCTTTCGTACCCGGTCAATGAGGCTCGGCAATGGAAGAGGTGATCAAGCAGATTGACGATGCCGACAGCACGGCTGCCGAGCGCTGCGACGTCATTGTCCTGGGCGCGGGCGTCTCGGGCCTGGTCTCGGCTTCGGTGCTCGCACAGCAGGGCTGCAAGCGGATCCTCGTCATTGACGAATATCCGCACATCGGCGGCAATCACATCGACTGGTCGTCGGGCGACTACACCTTCGACATCGGTAGCCTGATCTTCCAGGACGACTCGCCGCTGCTGCAGCATTTCCCGGAACTGCTGCCACTTTACGTGCCTATCCAGCCGCGTTGGGCAAGGCTGAATCCGCAGCGCCTCATCACCGCCTATCCGATCTCGGTCAAGGACGACATCCTGCGCGCCGGGCCGCTCGAAGTCGCTCGCATCCTGGCATCGGCGGCCTATGCCCGCCTTTTCAAACGGCGTATGCGCAACGCCCGCGAGTTTGCCCGCCATTGGATTGGGGCCCGGCTGCTGCACCGCTCGGGCCTCGACGCCTACATGACCCGGTTCTATGGCATTGCGTCCGATCAGATCGGCATCGAACTGGCGCGCAAGCGCATGCAATGGATCAGCGAACACGCTTCGCTGCGCGCCATGCTCGGCCGCCTGCGCCGGACGAAGCCGTCGCCGCCGGGCAATTGCCAGCTGGCTCGACCGCGCGAAGGCTTCGAGGCGCTCTACGGCACTGCGGCCGCAACGTTATCCGCGCGTGGCGTCAGCTTCCTGATGGGGGCAAAGCTCGACCGGATCGAGAAACTCGACAAGCGTTTCGTCCTGTTTCGCGAGGGGCGGGCGATCGTCGCCGATCGCGTCGTTTCGACGATTCCGATCCCGCGGCTGCAGGCGCTCTGCAACCTGCCGGTCTCGCAGGAACTCGAGACGATCACGCTGCTGGCGCTCTATTTCAGCTTCGACGGTGCGCGCGGCTTCGATGAAGAAATCATCTACAATTTCTCCTATGACGGCGCCTGGAAGCGCCTGACGATGTATTCCGACTTCTATGGTCGCGCGCAGGGGCGCGAGTATTTCGGCGTCGAGGTCATCGCCAACCATATCGGCAAGTCGGTCGCCCGGGCCGAGGCGGATTTCCGCGCGCATGTCGCGGCGAACGGACTCTTTTGCGGCGATCTCAGGCTCGAAGGCAGCCAACTCCTCGACAACGCCTATCCGATCTATCGCAATGGAGCAGACGAGAGCGCTGCCGAAGCGGTCAAGGCCCTGAAAGCCTTCGGGATCGAATCCCTGGGGCGCCAGGGCGGTTTCAATTACCAGCCGACGGCAAGGGTCTCGACGATAGAGGCCGAAGCGGCGCTGCGGGGCGCTCCCGCGGTCTCGGCACAGTAAATGCAGGGCCGTTCTGCCCAGCGGCGCGGAGGCGCGAGCGCAGGCGAGTCGGCGGTCCGAGCATCGTGATGGGCCCATGCGTATCCTCCATCTGCTGAATCACACGACGCAGTCGAACGGGCATGTCCACGCGGCGGTCGACCTTGCCTGCGAGCAGAGCCGCCTCGGCCATATCGTCGCCGTGGCCAGCGGCGGGGGCGATTTCGATGCGCTGCTCGCCCGCAATGGCGTCAAGGTTTTCACGATCGACCATCGGCGCAAGGCAGCGACGCTGTTGCGGTCCGCCTGGGCGCTGCGGCGGCTGGTCGGCCGGTTCAGCGCCGACATCGTCCATGCCCATATGATGACCAGCGCCGTGCTTGCCTGGCCGGTCTGCAGGCTCGCCGGTATCCCGCTGGTTGCGACCGTTCACAATGAATTCGAGAAGAGCGCGATTCTCATGGGGCTCGGGACCCGTGTCATCGCGGTCAGCGCCGCGGTCGGCACATCGATGCGCCGGCGCGGCATCCCGGCCGCCAAGCTTCGCGTCATTCTCAACGGCACCATCGGCTCGGCTCGCCTGGCAAACCGCGAGACCACGCCGATCGCGCTCGCCTCACCAAGCATCCTCTTCGTTGGCGGGCTGCACCCGCGCAAGGGATTGGCCGATCTGTTCGTCGCCTTCGATCTGGTCCATCGCCGGCATCGGCAGGCGCGCCTGCACATCGTCGGGGACGGACCTTTCGCGCAGACCTACCGCGACATGGTCGACGGTTTGTCCTGCCGCGAGGCTGTGCGTTTCGAGGGCAGCAAGCTCGATCCTTTCCCGTGGATGCGCGGTGCCGATATCTTTGTGTTGCCCTCTCATGCCGATCCCGCGCCGCTTGTCCTGCCGGAGGCGAGGGAGGCGGGCTGCGCCATCGTGGCGACGCAGGTTGATGGCATTCCCGAGTTGCTGGAGGGCGGCGAAGCGGGCGTGCTGGTTCCCGCCCGCGATCCCGAAGCGCTTGCGGCCGCCCTGTCCGGGCTGATCGCAACCCCTGACGCGATCAGTCATTGGCGCGAGCGAAGCCAGTTCCGGATCGACCATCTGAGGATCGCCCGCGTCGCCCGCGAGACGCTCGACCTCTACGACGAGGCGATCCTGCAGCTCGGCGGGAGGGCCGGCTCGGCACTGCCCCGTACGAATTGAAGACGCTGGAGCTGCTTGCGGCAGTCCAGCCAGCCACATGGAGATGAGCCATGCCGATCATGCCGTCTCGCCGGATGTTCCTGCGCGCTGCCGCGGCTCTCGCGACAACGGGAGGCGCCCGTCCCATTTCGGCGGACGCACAGCAGGATGCGCCGGATCCGACGCTCGGCCGCCAGCTCGTCTTCGCTGAATCCTTTGCCAGTCTCGATCCGGCCATCTGGCAGGCCGGCCCCAAGGCGACCACCCATGAGCCTGGATTCTATGGTCGCTCGGCCTTCAGCCGGCGCGGCGGTGAGGAGGGCTTCGACCCCTATGCGATCGTCGCCGATCCGCTCGCCTCCGAAGGTCACGCCCTCGAGATTTCGGCCCGCTATCTCGGGCGGACGATGAACGTGCCCAGCTATTACGGCAACGCGCTGCCGGAGTTCCAGTGGATTTCCGGCAATCTCCAGACGGCACGCAGGGACGGCACCATCCTGCGAGGCTGGCGTAACGGCTATTTCGAGGCAAGGATGTGGTTCCCGGCCCATCCGCTGAGCTTCCCCGCCTTCTGGCTGATGAACGGCCGCAGCATCCTCTTCCCGAAGACCAGCGTCGAAATCGACATCGTCGAGCACAAGGGCTGGGAGCATAGGCTCTACGGCGCCTATCTGCACGAATGGGGGCAGCCGGGCGAGCGGCATGAGGGGGTCGGCGTCCCCACGGAGGTCGATCTCACCAGCGGCTATTTCCGCTATGGCGGGCTGATCGACGGTGATCGTTGCACGCTCTATTTCGAGCGCAAGCCGATCCGTGATCCAAAGACCGGGGCCGCGCTCGACTGGCGGATCGGGCGTGCGAGCGAGATCGATGCGCAGGGCGATGTTTTCTGGCCCTTGATTACGCTCGCCTTGCGATCCGACGTCCCATTTCCGCGGCCGCTCAGACCAGAGGATCAGCAGGCTCGGCTGCGGGTCGACTATGTCCGCGTCTACGGTCGTTAGCTGGATTGCCCAGCCAATCTCCGCTTGCTGGTGAACGCCGGATGTCCGCGATGGTCGATTGCACATCGTCTGGTTCGAGCGCCGCGTAATGAGTGCTTTCCTGGTTGAAGGTAACGAGGTGGTCGTGTCGAACGTTCTCTATGGCGGGCGGGCCTTGCCGGAAGAGACAGGCGGCTAGCGCAATGTCCGATCCGATTGGATCGTTCGATGGCTCCAGCTCTTTGTTTCAGCGCGTCGTCTTCACGCGAACGGGTCTCCGCTTCGCGCGAACGCGCCCGGCATTGCGCCAGAAAGTGGGTGCCGGTTCTTCGCATGAGCCATGCTCTCGACTTTGAGCATCGATCATTCATGTGCGGTTGCCGTGCATGACGCTTGCGAGGTATTTCGCCGGCGGCTTGCCCAGCGCCTTCTTGAACATGGTGATGAAGGCCGCGACGGATTCGTAGCCGAGCTCTGCCGAAACCTGTTGGACTGTCGCGCCCCTGGACAATTCCCTGATGGCGACGATCAGGTGCAGCTGTTGTCGCCAGCGCCCGAAGCTCAATCCGGTTTCCTTGATCACCAGGCGGCCGAGGCTGCTCTCGCTGAGTGCGACGCGACGGGCCCATTCGCCAAGCCTGGTGCGGTCGGCAGGGTTTGCAGCCAGGGCATCGGCAATCAGCCGGAGGCGCGATTCCGGTGGGATCGGCAGATAGAGCTGCTGGACGGGCATGCGTGGCAATTCGGCGAGGAGCAGCCTGGCCAGAAGCGCGTCGCCATCATGCGTATCGGAACGTTCGGACAGCGCGACGATCAGCTCGCGCAACAACGGCGAGATGGAAATGGTGCAGCATCGCACTGGGAGATCGGCAGCGCCGGGTTCGATGTAGACGAAGAACAGCTTCGCATCGGCGGTCGCGATGTTGCTGTGTGTCATGCCGCCTGGAATCCAGACCGCGCAATGCGTCGGCACCATCCATAAGCCGCTGGGAACGCGACAGCTTACGCCGCCTGCCAGCGCAAAGACGAGCTGGCCCTTGCGGTGCTGGTGAGCGGCGACCTCCGCTCCGGTTTCGCTGACGTCGACGCGCACCGCAATCGCCGGAGCGACGGCTTCGTCCACATCGAAATCCGGCCATGGATAGTGAAGCGGCTGCCGCATGGGTTGACCGATTTTGATAATCAATTGGCAGAATATCTAAATTCATGCATGGCCAAAAGGGCTAGACCTCCCCGAATGCAAGATGATCGAGCAGGGCTTCGACGGGGAGGTGAGGGATGGCGAACGTCGTTATCGTCGCGGGCGGCTGGCATGGCGGCTGCGAGCTCACGCCTTTCGCGCGCAGGCTGCGTGCGCTTGGACATGACGTCTTCACGCCGACGCTCACCGGATTGGGCGAGCGGGTGCACCTCGCCGCAGTGCGGCCCAACCTCGACACGCATATTCTCGACATAGCCAATGTGCTCGAATGCGAGGATCTCTCCGATGTCGTCCTGTGCGCGCACAGCTATGGCGGGATGGTGATCACAGGGGTGGCGGATCGCATGCCCGAGCGCATATCCGCGCTCGTCTATATCGACGCACTTGTGCCAGAGGACGGCTGTTCCTGGTGGGACCTGGTCAACGACCACTTCCGGGCGATCGCCATCGAGGGGGCTGGCGAGGACGGCCTCGGCGTTCGACCGCCCGCCCATATGGACCCGCGTTGCCGGCCGCATCCCCTGGCGTCGTTTCTCCAGAAGATCCGCTTGACCGGGCGCTGGCAAGAGGTTCGCGAGAAGCTCTTCGTCTACGCCACCGGCTGGGCCGACAGCCCGTTTCCTGCGACGGTCGAGCGCCTCAGGAGGCTCGCGGACTGGCGGATCGAGGAGATGCCGACGAGGCACAATGTCATCGCAGCCGCGCCTGACCAGTTCCTGGCAATCCTGACCAGGCTCGAGGCGATGCGCCCGTTCGACAGAGCCCTGTAGCCGTTACGTTTTGGGCGAATCGGCGCGCACAGAAGCACAGCGGCACGCTGCATCCGAGCATCGATCGGACTTCGACGAATGCGGATAGCGGGCTCGTTGCATGATCGGTGTCTCCGGAGCCGACCGAACGAATAGAAAGGCACCAGGGCGCGCTCACGCATCTGGGTCGAAGAGCGGCTTGCCGTCCTTTGGCCGATCGAGCAGCTCGAGCGCCGAAAGCAGCGCCATCTGCAAGGCGGCGTGGGTCAGGACATCGGGACTGAAACTGCCGAACTCGCAATGCCGATGGCTTCGAGAGCCGTTCCGCAATCCGGCCATAACATGCAGCCGCCCCAGAGGGTTGCCGTCCTCGTCGGGTTCGCTGCCCGTGACGCCCGTCGCTGCGATCGCGAGGTCCGCGCCGCTTCGTTCCAGGGCGCCAGCGACCATCGCCTCGGCCACGGCTTCCGAAACCGCCGTGAAATCCGCGATGATGTCGCGCCCAACACCAAGCAGCTGCTGCTTTGCGCGCTTGCTGTAGACGACGAACCCACCTTCCAGGACTTGCGCGGCGCCCGGAACGTCCGAAATCAGATGCGCCAGTTTTCCTGCTGTGCAGGATTCGGCCGTGACCAGCACCTTGCGAGCCCTTATCATCCGGGACACCAGCAGCTCAGCCAAGCTTGGCGCCGGCGGTATCTCCGGACCGGGCAAACCGAAGACGATCTCGCTGAGGGAAGCTGACGGCGCCTCAAAGGCTGGATGGGCGTTCGCGTACATGGCGGTGGTCCGTATGCTGACCGGCATAAGCGCCGGGCTGACGATCGCTGCACCGCGCGCGGCTCATGAGATGACCCCGGACAGATCATCCGGCGTGCGATAGGGGCCGGCGCTTTCGTCGAAGCGCTTCCAGCCTTCCCGCTCATACTCTCCGCGGCGCGTTTCGGCATCGACCGAACCGGCTCCATCCATGATCTTCTCGATGACGGCGGCGTGCGAATCCGATGTCCGGACCGAAACGACTGCGCCGCCGCGACGGATGGTCTCGGCAAAATAATGCGCCTCGTCATCATTCAGGCCGGCACTGGTCATCGCACCGATCAGACTGCCCGCTGCGACGCCTGCGGCTGCGCCCACGGCCATGCTGCCGAAGATCCAGCCTGCCGCCAGAGCGGGGCCCACACCGGGAATTGGCAGAGCCGCCAAGCTGCCGAGCAATCCGGCGCCGCCTCCGACGACGCCCCCAACTTCGCCCCCGTGCCTGGCGTCGTCCTCCAGCTGCTCCGGGTGGTAGCCGACGATGCTGATATCCTCGGATTGGACGCCGGCCGCTTCAAGCCGCGAAACGGCGGTCTCGGCATCGGCGATTTCGTCGTAGGATCGTGTGATGGTGCGTGTCATGAAGCTGCTCCTTCGCTGGGATGCAGTTCGAAACGAACCAATTTCCGCGCAACTTGTTCCCCGAAGCGCATCCTGTTCCCCGAAGACAGAACGCGCGGCCGTTCCACGCCCGCCTCCGGGAACAAGCTGAGCCCGTGGCAGCGTGGCTCGCCGGTTCGCCGGTCTTGTCTCTTGCCAGCGCATGACCGTACGCGACCTGGCCTTGCAGCGTGCAACAGCCCGGCTTTTTGGTTTGACGCTTGTCCTCATGCGAGCCGGTGCCCGCCTCGCTCGAAACCGTTCTAATGCTTCGATTTATGTTCGGGCTTGCCCTTGCGCTTCGTCGAAGCCATGTCTTCGAGCTCGCTCTCGCTCATCGATTTCTCCATCGATTTCGAGGCGCCTTTGAGCTCATTCTTCTTCATGTCTCCGCGCTTGGCCGCAAGCGCGGCACCGGCGGCCTTTTGCTGGGCAGCTGATTTTGCAGGCATCTCGACCTCCTTCATGTGGACGAGCGGGTGACGGCCTCGATCTTGTTGCCGTCGGGGTCGAATACGAAGGCACCATAGTAGTGAGCATCGTATTCCGGACGCAGGCCGGGCGGTCCGGCATCGGAGCCGCCATGGGCCAAAGCGATGTCATGAAACGCATCGACGACGTCGCGGCCGCCGGCCAGGAAGGCGATATGACTGCCATTGCCGGCGGAGGCCTGCTTCCCGTCATGCGGCGTTTCCACGGAGAACAGGATGGCGCTTACGCCGTAATCCGCCGAACGGGCGCTGCTCTTGATCAGCCGCAATCCGAGGCGGTCCAGAACGGCATCGTAGAAGATGCGAGCGCGGACGATGTCGTTGGTTCCAACCGAGACATGGTCGATCATCGCGCCTCCTTCCCCGCGAGCACATCGCGATATTCGGGATGACGCCGCACCCAATCGGCAAGGAAGGAACAGGCGGGCACGATATGCTCGCCCTTGCTGCGCGCGAATTCGAACACGCCTGCGGCCAGCTCGGAGCCGATGCCCTGTCCGCGAAGCGTGGCCGGAACCTCGGTATGCGAGATGACGAGGTAGCCGTTCGCGCGGCGGTAGGTTGCGAAGGCCTCGCCGCCGGGTACACGCATCACGAGCCGGTTGCGTTCAGAATCGTCGCGGATCGATGGCGCGATGGCGCTTGTTGCACGCGTCGTCATGACACCTCCACAAAGCTTACCCCGGCGTTGAACCGTCAGCTCGGCCCGGAGTTCCATGCCTGGCCGCAATTGGAGGGGCAGTCCGTGTTCCCGCAACTGCTTTGGCAGGTCGGAGACTTCTACCCGGCGATGTGACGCCTGTCCCAGCGGCGGACAGCCTGGCTCAGCGCCTCAAGCTCCGCCTCCTGGCTCTGCGAGCGCTGAGACCTGTTCAGGGCCTTGATGCGATCAAGCGCCAGCGCATAATCTTCCGGCGTCTCGATCTGGATTCTCGTGGGAGCATCTGATGCCCGGTCGGCAGGGTCATGGTGCACATGCGTTTTCATGGCGACCTCCAAAAACGTAAAACGGACAAGACGGAGGCTTCGTTCCATGGTGACTTCTTGCAGGGCGGCATTGTCGCCGCGTTGCAATGTGTTTGGCAGGGGGAGCCACGGATGAAGCCGTTAACCGGGGCGTACACGGTCGCGATGCCGTGGTACGAGGAGGAGGATTTCGCGCGGCTCTGGTCGCTCGCTCATGATCGCGACGAGATTTCGCCCGATTATGCGGAATGGCATCGCAATGCCCGCCGCGTTCTGGCCGAAGCTCTCGCTGCCGGGAAAGCGATCCAGGTCATCACGATCAAGCCTGATGCCTATCTGGCATGGTTGGGTTCGGCTCCCAACACCGCTGCGGCCCGGCTGCGCTATGTCGAGGAGATCGCGGCAGGCATGGTCAGTCCGACGGGCTTGGTCAGTTAAGGACCGCCGGGCGGGAGGGGCGCGCAACGCGCCAGCGGCGTCTGATCCAGGCGGGGCAGGGGAACCCGACCCCGTGATGAGCGGTTCTCCCTTCAAGGAGGACCACCCCATGACGAAGACGTCACATCGCGCCACGGATGCGCCAGTGCCCTACAGCACGCCGCAGCGCCCCGGACAATCCGGCGAGGATGCGGAACGGCGCGCCGGGCCGAACCCGCGTTCGGTGAATCCCACCGGACCGCACGCGCCCTATGATCCAACCGACCCGGAGGGCACCGCGGCCGAAAAGCACCGGACCGAACCTGGAGCCGAACCGGTGAAAAAGCCGCCTGCCAAGCCCGCCCTCAGTGAAAACTTCGCGGTCGTCGACAGCCGCGGGAGCAAAGTATAGCGGCGGCCTCTCCGGCTCCACAATCGGATCGCGAAAGGGGCGAGCTGGCCCCTCCAGCTCCGACCGGGTTCCGCAAACGCTGCGCGGCCAGGCTCGAACCTCTCAGAACCTCACGGCCAGCACGCCCTTGAAGGCATGGTCCTGCGTATCCTGGGCGAGCTGGCCGGTATAGGCCAGGCCGAGCGTAGCGTTCTTGCCGATGGCGAGATCGAGCCCGGCCTCGACGACGGCAGCGTCCCGGGCGATCGGGATGCCGGCGATGCTGAAGGCGCTGGAGCCGGCGAAGGCAAGCGTCGTGGTCGGGTCGACATCGCCGAAGGCATGGCGCCAGGCGAGCCCGCCGCGCAGGCTCAAATCCATGCCCTGCAAGGAAAAACTGGTCGAGGCGCGCAGGCCCAGCGTCGAGTAGCCGAGGCTGGTATCGTCGCCGCGGGCGGTCAAGGCCGCCGACCCGCCGGTCTCGCTGAAGCCGTCGCTATGCAGGTTGACATAGGCCAGGCCCGCGAAGGGCTCGAAGGCGAGCTTGCCGACATCGACGCGGTAGCCGAGTTCGCCGAAGATCTGGGCCGTGCCGGCGTCGTAACCGGCGCGCAGATTGCTGCCGAAGGCCGAGGAGACGACGGTGCGGCTGGTCTCGACATCGTGCCAGCTATAGCTCGCGCCGGTCCTCAGGCTGAGCGCGCCCCAGCGCCCGCCGGCGTAGAGGCCGAGATGGTAATTGTCGCTCTCGCCCGAGGAGAACCGGCTGTTCACGTCGAATGTGCTGCGGCTGTAGCCGGCGACCGCGCCGATGCGCAGAGTGTCGAACAGGGCGGCGTCAGTGCCGAGCAGGAAGCCGCCGGTCGAGTGCGTCAGCCTGGCGGCGTTGCCGTCGCTGTCGCTGCGGCCCCAGGAGCCATAGCCCTGTCCCCAGACCGCGAAGCGGTCGGCGTTCAGCGTCGGCATCGGCCCCTTCACGCTCGGGGCGAGATCGGCGGCGAAGCCGTAATTCAGCGTCGCCATCGGCGCCGCGCCGACGCCGCCGAAGGCCGCGCGCAGCCGGTCGTTGACGGCGGCGCGCAGGAGCCAGCTTTCGTCGATCAGGGCCGTCTTGGCCGAGGCGTGGATTTCGCCGGAGATCTGGTCGAGCGCCGTGCGGGCTGAATCCAGCGTCGGCTGGTTGATCATGCCCGTCTGGATGGAATTGCCGGCAGGGAGGCTGTCGACGCCCCGGCCGGTCTCGGCCTGGTTGCCCGTCGCGCCGGCGGAGGCGACGCTGCGAGTCTGGATCACCGTCAGATAGGCGTTGTTGGCGTCGTAGCTATCGCGCAGGCTCAGGAACGGCGTCATGGCGAAGTCGCCCGAACCATAGCTTCCGGTCAGGCCGCCGGTCGAGGTCAGGATGGTGTAGCGCTGGCCGGCCAGCAGGGTGGCGCCGGTATAATTGACGACGGTGAACGCCGCGCCGCTCGCCAGCGTCGCGGCGCCGTTCACCCGGATCAGGTCGGAGGTCACGGTCGCGGGATCGATCTCGACCTGATAGGTCGAGCCCGCCGCCTGCAGATAGGCGCCGTTGACGGTCAGCGTGCCGATCGAGTTGCCGGGCGCGATGGTGCCGCCGGTCGCGATCGTGGTCGCGCCGACCGTACCGGTTCCCTGCAGCCGGCCGCCCAGCACCGTCACAGTGCCGCCCAGCACCCCGTTCACCGACAAGGTGCCGGCCTCGACCAGGGTGGTGCCGGCGAAAGCGGCATTATCGGCGGTCAGGATCGTCGTGCCGCTGCCGATCTGGCGCAGCGTGCCGTTGCCCAGGACGAGATTGTCGAAGGCGAAGGCGTCGGAGCGGTTGAAGGCGAGCGTGCCGGCGCTGCCGGTCGTGATGCTGCCGATGACGCTGCCGCTGGTGCCGCCATTGCCGATCTGCAGCGTGCCCTGGTTGATCTGCCAGTTCGTCGTGGCCGTCCCAGTGCCGGTCAGGCTCCAGGTGCCGGTGCCGGTCTTTATGAAGCTGTCGAAGTTCCGGTATTGCGCCGCGGCGCCGATGGCGGAGACGTCGAAGCTGGCGGTCCCGGTCCCGCCGAGGCGAAGGATGTCGCTCGTGCCGGTGGCGTTTGCGACGACATTGCCTTCGATGACCGAGCCGGCCTGAAGCTCCAGGTCGATCAGCCCCGTCGAGCCCGCAGCGAGCCGGATCGCATCGGCCTGCCCGGCGCCGGCGCGGATCGCGCCGCTATTGGTGAGAAGGAGGTTTGCGCTCGCCGCAGTCGGGACGATCGCGACCGCTCCAGCCCCGCCTTGGATCGTGCCGCTATTCGTCAGCGTAATGGTGGCATTGCCTTGGACGGCAGCGGCCCCGCTTCCGCCTTCGATCGTCCCCATGTTGACGATGGAGGAGGTGTTAGCGCGAACGTTGAGCCCAGCACCGCCCACCGTCGCTCCGGTGCCGCCGCGGATCGTTCCCTGGTTGACCAGCGTGTTGACTGTGCCTGTCCCGCCGATGTCGACGCCGGTCCCTCCGGCGCCGCCCGTGCTGTTTCCACCCTGAATGGTTCCGAGATTGATCACCGACGAGTTGAGCCGAGCCTGGATGCCGGAGCCGGCAGTTGCCGCTTGCGCGTCGCCACCTTTGAAATTGCCCTGCAATGTGAAGCTGTCGCCAAGGCCGGCAACTCCGAGGATATTGATCGGATTACCAGCGGTCGCGCCGGTGCTGCCGATCACGGAAAGGGTGAAGCTCCCGGTGTCGATCGTGATCGGCTTGGTCGGCGCCGGCAGGCTGGCGGTGGCCGTGGTGAAGCTGGCTGTCAGCACGATCGTCGAGGTCGGGTCGCCATCGGCATTCGCCTGGGCGATGCGGCCGCGCAGCTCGGCGTCGGTGCTTGCCGTATAGGTTGCAGCCATGGCAGGGAGCCCGCAGGCCAGGGCGAGAGCGGCGCAGGAGGCGCCTGCAAGAAGCCTCGCCTTTCCCAGATATTTCATGCCCGCAGCCCCGCTCACATCCGCCTCCATCGTGATCGTTCCGAAGAAATGCAACACCCCAGGTTGCAAGAATTCCGGGATTCGGCCGTTGCGACAAGGCCGCACTGGCAACACAACGAACAGAGCGTTTACAGAGCAGCAAATATATCACAGCGCTGCGACAGGGGCCGGGGGCTGGCTCGTCCCGGGAGCATCGGCCCGAAAAGTGGGAACCGGTTTTCGGAGCCAGCTGATGTGATCAAAGCCGGCATCGGCCCAAAAAGTGGGAACCGGTTTTCGGAGCCAGCCGATGTGATCAAAGCCGGCATCGGCCCGAAAAGTGGGCACCGGTTTTCGGGACCAGCCGATGCGATCAAAGCGAGCATCGGCCCGAAAAGTGGGACCCGGTTTTCCGGGCCAGCCGATGCTGGCGGCCGTTTACGAGGCGAAGGCCAGGCGCGCGGCGGGCTGGCGCACTGGGGCCGCCCTGATCGCGAGATCGCAGGCCTGCCGGCCGCCCATGACCTCCGCGAAGCTTTCGATCGGTTGCGGCTTGCCGAACAGGTAGCCTTGCAGCTCCTCGCAGTTTTCGCCGACCAGGAAGCGCACTTGGCCCGCGGTCTCGACCCCCTCCGCCACGACGCCGATTCCGAGGCTGCGCCCCAGCCCCAGCACGGCGCGAACGATCACCGCGGCCTGCGGGCTGGTTTCGACCTGCCCGACGAAGGACCGGTCGATCTTGATCTTGTCGAAGGGGAAGGCCTGCAGGGTCGCCAGCGACGCATAGCCCGTTCCGAAGTCGTCCATCGCGATGCTGATGCCCAGCGCCTTCAGCCGCATCAGGATCGAGAGCGCGCGGCTCATATCGGCGAAGATCGCCGTCTCCGTGATTTCGATCTCCAGGCGGCTCGGCGGCAGGCCCGTCTCGGCCAGGATCGCGAAGATGCGCTCGGGAAGATCGCTCTGCTGGAACTCGCGGGGAGACAGGTTGACCGCGAGCTTGAGAGGCCGCGTCCAGCGCGCCGCCTCGCTGCAGGCGCTGCGCAGGACCCATTCCCCGAGCGCCGAGATGAGACCGGTCTCCTCGGCGAGCTGGATGAACTCGCCGGGCGGTATGAGGCCGCGCACCGGATGCCGCCAGCGCGCGAGCGCCTCAAAACCGATGAGCTCGCAGCTGCCGGCCCTGACCTGCGGCTGATAATGGAGTTCCAGCCCCCCATTCGCGAGCGCCGTCCTGAGATCGCGTTCGAGTTCGCGCCGCCGCGTGATCGCCTCATCCATCGCCGCGTCGAACATGCGATAGCAGTTACGTCCCTCCGCCTTCGCCTGGTACAGCGCGAGATCGGCCCGGTTGAACAGAAGCGTCTCGACCAGGCCGTGCTGCGGCGCCCGCGCGATGCCGATGCTGAGGCCGACCTCGATGGCCTGTCCGCCGAAGGGGAACGGCTTGCCGACGACCGAAATCAGGTCCGCGGCCAGGCGGCGCAGGCCTTCATCGCTCGGGTCGCTCCTGACCAGAATGGCGAACTCGTCGCCACCCATGCGCGCTACGGTGTCGGCTGGATGCATGCGCCCGGCGAACCTGCCGGCGACACGCTTCAGCAGTTCGTCGCCGGCCATGTGACCGACCGTGTCATTGACGCTCTTGAAGCGGTCGAGATCCAGGCACATCACCGCACAGGTGCCGCCTTCATCCGCGACCTCCCGCAAGGCCAGGCCCAGCAGCTCGCAGAAGCGGGCCCGGTTGGTCAGGCCGGTCAGCCCGTCATGGCGCGCCATATGGGCGATCTGCTGTTCGGCAAGCTTGCGCGCTTCGATGTCGATATGCGTGCCGACGATGCGCTGGGGCAGGTCCCCCCCGTCGCGCTCCACGACCTTGCCGCGCGCCAGCACCCAGCCCCAGCTGCCATCCTTGCGGCGCAGCCGGTGCTCGCACTCATAGACCGGCGAGTGGCCGTCGAAATGCGCCTGCAGGAGGCCCTGAGCCTTGGGTCCGTCCTGTGGGTGGAGCAGGCCCTGCCAGGTTTCGATAAGGCCCTCGAGCTCTCCCGGCGCGTAGCCCAGCATCGTCAGCCAGCGGTCGGAGTACCAGGCCTGGCCGGTCGCGATATCCCAGTCCCACAGCCCGTCGCTTCCCGCATCCAGGGCCCGCGCCAGGCGCTCCTCGCTCACGCGCAAGGCCGCGCCATGGGCTGCGAGGGCGTGGTTGGCGCGCCTGAGGCGGTCGGCGAACAAGCTGAGCGCGGAGAACGCCAGGGTCGTCAGCATCACGGCCGCGATGCCGGCCGCCAGAGCCCCGCGCGCCAGCTCACCCTCGGGAGCGGCGATCGAGGGATCGGGCAGCGCCCGCATTGCGGCCATCGAGACGAAGTGCAAGGTGCCGATGGCCCCGGCCAGAAACGTCGTGGCAACGGCGCGGGGGTAGCGGGTCGGGCGGCGCGTGAACACGAACAGCGCCGCGCAGGTCAGCACGGCCGCTGACGCGAGCGCCGCCGCGACGAGCGTTTCGTCCCAGATGAAGCGGCCGGTAATGCGAACGCCCGCCATGCCGGTGAAATGCATCGCGGCGATGCCTGCGGTCAGCACGATGCTGCTGGCGACAATGGCGACGGCGCCGGCGGCGCGCCGGATCAGACACGCGGCGCAAAAGGCGGTCGCCATGGCGACGCCCAGCGAGGCCAGGGTCAGGCGCACATCATAGCCGATGGCGAGCGGCGACTCGTGGCCGAGCATGGCGATGAAATGCGTGCTCCAGATACCTGCGCCGGCCGCAGCGCCGGTGGCGGCGAGCCAGATGGCGGCGGCCCAGCCCGCGCTTTCGCGGGCCTGTTTGAGCAGGCCGAACGCCGCATGGCATGACACCCAGCACACCAGCGCCGATAAGGGCAGCACCCAGGCGGCATGTTCATCCGTCAAGCACGTCAGTGTTCGATACATGGCGCCTGCGCAATTGTGACGATCAGGCCGGTCGTATAGGGCAGAAAGCGAACGACATCGTGCCAGGGAATGCTAAAATTGCAGGCGAACATCGCTGACATCATTCAGGTTGTTACGTCACGCAGGGGCTCGCCGAGTCGGGGCGGCCCGTTCGCTGGCGGCTATTCCGGGTGTCGGGCGTTCCAGGCCTCGGCATACTCCGCGCACATCCGATAGACGGCGTCCCGATCCGTGACACCTGCGGGCTTCGCGCGGGAGGGCAGGGCGGCTTGAAACGGCGCATAGCCTTGATGCGCCAGCCGCCAGAGCCGCCGAAGCTCCTTCAGCGGCTCGGCATGGTCATCGACACGCAGATCGAAGCTCGCAAACGGGGCATCACTCCAGATGCGGATGGCGCAGGACTGACGCCCGCGGCTGTCGCCGCCCTCGCATTCGCCGGCTTCCATCGCGACGATGAGGCGCTCGTCGAAATCAAGTGCGGACGCCGCGAGATAGGCGTCAAGCGTCGCCTCGACGACCTGCGGCCCCGCCAGCATGTTCCCCGCGACGGAGACGTCGGGAGCGCTGACGCTGCCGCTCCATGCGATGCAGGCCGAGCCGGTATGGCAGGCCGCGCTGCCGGTACGATCGATCACATGCACCTGCCTGTGATCGCGGCCTTCATCGGCCGCCACCAGCGCCCCGACGATATCCTGGGAAGAACAGCCTTCCCGGAGCATCCTCAGGCCGTCGACGCCGAAAAACGGATTTGCGAAAGCCTGCGTCGCGATCGCCCCGGTTCGACCCGCGCCGTAGGGGACGACCGCCCCGACCGCCAGCGCCCGCGACGCGCACAGCACGCCAAACGCACCGGTTTGCGCATCCCGCGCAATGATCGACCACGTCATGCGGAGCCCCCCGTCATCGATGCCATCGACATGCTGCAGTAGCAGAGTTCGTCCTGCCTCGCCGCAGCGAACCAATTTGCGGCGCGGGCCGCATCTCGAAGCCTCGCCTGATCGGTCCGTTCCGAGGTCGAACGTTGCGAGGCTTGGCACGCCTCATGGGCGATAGAGACGACGGCCGTCGTCGGCCCGCGACGAGCTCGCCACGAGTTGTCAGGCGCGATGTTTCGCGGGGTGAGGGCTGCGATCCTCGAGACTGAAGTTCGGGACCGCCGCGAAGGCGTTTTTCAGATGCTCGCCCATCATCTGGGCCGCCTTCTCGCGGGCGCCGGCACCGACCGCGTCGAGAATGGCCAGGTGCTCGCGGCACCAGTCCTTGACCCGGCGGCGATTGACGTAGCCGCCGAATTCGAGGAGCCGCCGCATGCGGTTCTGCTGCTGGATGGCCTGGAGGAAGAACGGGTTGCCGCCGAATTCCGCCAGCATTTCGTGAAACTGGGCATCCGTCTCGAACAGCTGGGCCCGGTCCACGGTTTCGATCGCTGGATGGGCCACGAGATAGAGGTGCTGCAGGCGGCTACGCTCGATCATCGCCGCATCCGCCCGGAAGTCCTGCAGCAGCAGGATGGCGGGCTCGATGATGCTGCGGAATGCGTAGCTGCCATGCATGCCGATCTTGGTGTCCAAGGTCGGCACGAAGCTCCAGCCGCGCCCGGCATTGCGATGGATGAGGCCATCGTCGAGCAGGCGCAGCAGCGTCCTCTGGAGCGCGGCGCGGTCCACCTCGTAACGCCGCGCGATATCGCTTTGGATGAAGGTCACCGGCAGTCGCCCGACCAGGCGATCCTGCACGATGAGCGCATAAAGGTCCTGATCGGATGTCGAGGGCACCTCCAGCTCGAGCCGGTAGAGCTCTTCCGGGCGCGCTAGGAGGAAATAGCCGTGGTTGCGGCGCGCTTCGAGGATGCCGCGCTCGGCGAGAAGCTGCAGCGCCGAGCGGATTGGCGTCCGCGAAACCTGCAGCAGGTCGCCGAGCGCCTGCTCGCGCAGATGGTGTCCGGGTTCAAAGCGCGCCTCGCGGACGACATCGAGAATTTGATTGGCGAGCTTGTGCCGCCGCTGGCTCGAACCACGGGCCATCCTGTCCCTATCTGATCGCGTCGATCGAACTACTTCGAGCAATCGATACAATGGGCTGGCGCTTCTGGGCAAGCGCAGCGGCGCCGCCATCGAGCGGGCATTCCCAAAGATACGAGCCTCGCCTTCACAGTGCGCGAGCGGAAAGCGGATTCGGGCGCGGATTTCACCAGTGCTTGCCCGGTATTTGATCAAGCGCCGCGCGGGGGTTGCGTTGACTCCTTTCCGGTTCCGTCTTGTACTGTTGCTGATCAATAGAGCAATCTGTTCACGACGAGGGGGAATGGCATGCTTCGAAAACTCGCTTCAGCCTTCATAGTGCCGTTGGGGCTGGTCCACGCCGCCATGGCCGCCGAGCTGCCCAAGAGCGGCCTCGTCGAGGCCGGCGTGCTGACCTATGGCGTCGCGGCGACATTCGCGCCCTTCGAGTTCCAGAAGGATGGCAAGCTCACCGGCTTCGATATCGATTTCATCGAGGCGATCAGCCAGAAGCTGAAGGCCAAGCCGGCGCCGATGAACATGGAGTTCAAGGGCCTCATTCCCGCGCTGCAGGGCGGGCGGCTCGATATCATCAATTCGGCGATGTACATGAACCCGGCACGGGCCGAGCAGGTCGATTTCGTGCCTTACATGAAGATCGGCAACATGGTGGTGGTCCAGGCCGGCAATGCCGCCAAGATCACCGGCCGCAACGAGACGCTCTGCGGCAAGACCATCGCCGTTACGCTCGGCGGCATCCAGGAGAGCCAGGCTCGCGCCGATGACAAGAACTGCAAGGACAAGGGCCTTAAGAGCGTCGATGTGAAGACCTTTCCGACCGCGCAGGATTCCTGGCTGAACCTGCGTCAGGGGCGTGCCGATGCCGTCTACGACTCGACGCCGGGCGCCGCGAAGGTACTCGACGAATTGCCCGGGATCTTCGAGACGGTTGGGCCGGAGTTCGAGTCGAACACCTCGATCGGCATCGCCACCCGCAAAGGCGATGAAGCGATGCAGGCCTCGCTCAAGGCCGCCATCGCGGAGGTCGTCGCGGACGGAACCTATAAGGGCCTGCTGGCGAAGTGGAAGCTGCCGGCCTCGGTCTCCATCTTCAACTGAGTTCCGGCTCTCATCAAAGAGTTAGAGCAGGATCAATGCGAAAAACCGGTTCCCCCTTTTTCGTATCCTGCTCTGGCAGCCTCGCCTGACGAGGCCGCCATGACGTCGCCGTGCAGCCAAGATCTCAGAGCCATGCGAGACCTCAGAGCCCGTTTGGAAACTCCGCGAGCCCTCATCCTGAGGAGCCATTCCCTTGGGAATGGCGTCTCGAAGGATGCTCCAGGAGGCTCTGGAGCCATCTGGAGCATCCTTCGAGACGCCGCTTCGCGGCTCCTCAGGATGAGGGCTGGAATGTCCAAACATACTCTCAGAACCCTGCATGGCCGAGTGTCCTGATGTCCTTACAGCTCGTCCTCGATTACGTGCTGTCGCCGATCTTCTTTCACGGCGCGATGATGACGCTGCTCATCACCGTGACGTCCCTGTTCTTCGGCATCCTGGCAGGGCTGGTCGTCGCCCTGCTTCAGGAGGCGAGGCTGACGCTTCTGCGCGTCCTCGCGCTGTTCTATCTCTGGCTGTTCCGCGGCACGCCCGTCCTGTTCCAGATCATCTTCATCTACAATGTCCTGCCCGGCTTCGGCATTCGCCTGTCGGCCTTCATGTCGGCGGTGATCGCGCTGTCCCTGAACGAGGGCGCCTATATGGCGGAGATCCTGCGTTCCGGCATCAAATCTGTGACCAGAGGCCAGCGCACGGCCGGCCTTGCGCTCGGCATGACGCGCGCGGGCGTCATGCGTCACGTCGTGCTGCCGCAGGCGCTGCGCATCATCCTTCCTCCGGTCGGCAACCAGATGATCGGGATGCTGAAGACGAGCGCGCTCGTCTCCGTCGTGGCGGTGGAGGAGCTGCTTTTGATCGCGAACCAGACAGCGAGCGCCAATTTCCGCTATTTCGAGGCCCTCTCGGCCGCCGGCATCTACTATCTCGTGCTCACGACCATCTTCATGGCGGCGCAGGCCTGGCTCGAGCAGGCGCTGGACCCCAAGCGGGCCCGCGCACGAAGGAAGGCCAAGCCGCTCGTCGAGCGGCTGACTGCGGCGGCTGACATCCGATGAGGCACGCATTCTGTCCCGATTGCGGGAGGCCGTCATGACCGCGCAACGCCCTCTACTCGAACTGATCGGCATCGAGAAGAGCTTCGGCCAGCTCCAGGCGCTGAAGACCTGCTCCCTGGAGGTTCAGGAGAAGGAGACCGTCGTGCTGATCGGGCCGTCGGGCTCCGGCAAATCGACCCTGCTGCGCTGCGTGAACCTGCTGGAGCCGCCCGACCGCGGCAACATCCTCTTCAAGGGGAAGGATATCGGGAGGGATCTCAGGGCGGCGCCGCTGATCCGGCAGGAGATCGGCATGGTGTTCCAGAATTTCGAGCTGTTCCAGCATCTGAGCGCCGCCGAGAACATCATGCTCGCACCGATGAAGGTCCTCGGCCTGTCGCGCCTCGATGCCCATGACATTGCGCTCGGTCTGCTCAGGAAGGTCCGTATCCCCGACAAGGCCGACAGCTATCCCGACGAACTCTCGGGCGGGCAGCAGCAGCGCGTCGCCATCGCGCGGGCGCTGGCGATGAAGCCGGCCGTGATGCTTTACGACGAGCCGACCTCGGCGCTGGACCCGGAAATGATCCGCGAGGTGCTCGATGTTATGGCGGAGCTGTCGGCCGAGGGCATGACCAGCATCGTCGTCACCCATGAGATGGGCTTCGCCAAGCGCGCCGCCGACCGCATCGTCTTCATGGAAGCCGGGCAGATCGTCGAGATCGCCAACAGCGCGGATTTCTTCGGCGGCACCGTGAATGCGCGGGCGCGGCAATTCCTCGACCAGATCCTGCACTGACTGCTGACCCGCCGGTTTCGAGACACGCCATGACAACCACCCCCGACGCGTCCCGCATGAAGCGCGAGCTCGCCGAACTCGTCGCCATCCGCACGGAAAATCCGCCCGGGCGCGAGCTGGAGGCGGCCGACTACGTCGCGGCGCGGCTGCGCGAGATCGGCCTCGACGTCGCGCTCGACGAATACAAGCCCGGCCGCGTCAATGTGGAGGCGCGCCTTCTCAACGGGCCGGGGCCGGTCTTCGCCTTCAACACGCATATGGACGTCGTGCCCGCCGGCGAAGGCTGGACGAGCGATCCTTTCGTCCTGCGCGAGGCGGAGGGGCGCCTCTACGGGCGCGGCGCCTGCGACTGCAAGGGCCCGCTCGCGGCCATGCTGGAGGCCGTGCGTATGCTGGCCGCGACGCGTCGGAGCTGGTCGGGCACGCTGCTCGCCATCTTCGTCGCCGACGAGGAGATCGCCAGCGAGGGGGCCAAGCACTATGCCGCCAAGCGGCCGAAGATCGATGTCGCCGTGGTCGGCGAGCCGACCTCCAACACGATCTACAGCGCCCATAAGGGCAGCCTGCGCCCGCTCGTGCGCGTCCACGGTGTCCCCGCCCATTCGGGCACGCCGCATCTCGGCGAGAACGCCGTCCTGCGCGCCGGGCAGCTTCTCGCCATGGTCGCGCAGGAGCATGAGGCGAATGTCCGGCGCCGCACCCACCCGCTCGTCGGCGAGGCGAGCCTCACCGTGACGCGCATCCATGGCGGCCATGCCGATAATGTCTTGCCCGGTGCCTGCGACCTGCTGCTCGACCGGCGGATGGTGCCGGGCGAGGACGAGGATGGGGTCAAGGCGGAGATCGCGCTGGTGCTGAAGCAGGCTCATGCGCGTTTCGGCCTGCGCGCCGATATCCTGGAGTGGAAAGCCACCACGGGCGGTGCCACCGAGACCGCCCCCGACCGGCCGATCGTGCAACGCAGCCTCGCTGCGGCGCGCCGCCACGGCATCGCCGAGCCGGGACCGTTCGGCTTCCAGGGCGGCTGCGACCTCGTGCATTTCCGGGCGACGGGCGCCGAGGGCGTCGTGATCGGACCGGGCTCGCTCTCCGTCGCGCACAAGGCCGACGAGTTCGTGCCGGTCGACGAATTCGTGGCCGCGAGCCTGATCTATCGCGACGTCGCCGTCGCGATGCTGTCGGGCTGAGGGGAAAGCCGATGCGCCTGTCCCTGCACCGGGCGATGCTGAGCTATGGCGGCGGCCTGCTGCTGCACACGGCCTCGTCGGGGCCGGTCGCGGGCCTCGACACGCTCTATCTCGCCTTGCAGGACGCAGACGGCATCGCGGCCACGGGCGAGGTCCGGATCAACATCGCCTATCTCAACGGGCTCGCGGCGGAGTATGTCGTCACGGAGGCGCTCGCGCTGCTGCCGGGCCTCGACCTGACGCCCGCCCCTGAGACGCTGCTGGCCGCGCCGCCGCCGCTGTTGTCGCGCGCCAGCGCGCCGCTGCGCATGCTGGTCGATCTCGCCCTGCATGATCTCGCCGCCAAACGCGCCGGCCAGCCGCTGGCCGCGTTCCTGGCCAAATCCGAGGCCGGGCCGGTCACCTATGCGACCAACCAGACCCTGTTCATATCGGATGATGCGACCTTCCAGCGCCAGGCGCAGGCCTATGTCGGGCGCGGCTTCCGGGACCTGAAGGTGCGCATCGGCGCGGCCGATTTCACTGAGGATCTCGCCCGCATCGGCAGCCTGCGCACACGCTTCGGCGCCGGCGTCAAGATCGCGGTGGATGCGAATGCGGCCTGGAGCCTGGCGGATGCGCCGGCACGGCTTGAGGCGCTGGCGCCGTTCGATCTCGCCTATGTCGAGCAACCGGTCGCGCCGATGGGCTTCGATGTGCTGGCGCGGCTCGCCGAGGCCAGCCCCGTCCCGATCATGCTCGACGAAAGCGTCAGGGGCGAGGACGACGCGATGCGCCTCGCCACTGGCGGCCACAGGCTGATGGTGCATCTGAAGCTGGTGAAGCTCGGCGGCCTCGCGCCCGCCTTGCGCGCCGCCCGGGCGCTCGCTGGGGCCGGCGTGCCCTGCATGATCGGGCAGATGAACGAGGGTGGCCTTGCCACCGCCGCCGCGCTGCATCTGTGCGCTGCCACGCAGCCGCGTTTCGCCGAGCTCTATGGCGCCGACGGCCTGAGCAACGATCCGGCGCCGGGCCTCGTCTATGCGGATGGCCTGGTGTCCGCTCCGGCGCGGCCTGGCCTCGGCCTTTCCTTCGCGCGCGAGCGCACAGAGACACTCTGGGAGAATTGAGCGATGGATATCGGCAGCGTCGTACAGGGCTCGGAATCGGCCTTTCCGAAGAGCGAATATGACGGCCGCGTCGCCAGGGCGCGCCAGCGTCTCGCGGCGGCCGGGCTCGACGTGATGGTCGTCACCGGGCCTGAGAACATCTTCTACCTCACCGGGCAGCAGACGCCGGGCTACTACACCTTCCAGGCGCTGGTGCTGCCGGTCGATGGCGATCCCGTCTTCGTCATCCGGCAGCTCGAATATTTCAACTTCATCGCCAATACCTTCATCGCGGATGCCGCCGTCTACCAGGATGGCGAGGATCCGGTCGGCTTCCTGACCAAGGTGATCCGCGACAAGGGCCTCGCCGGCAAGCGTGTCGCCATCGACAAGCGCGGCTGGTTCCTGCCGATCGCCGTCTATGAAGCGCTCCAGGCCGAGCTCGGCACCATCGGCGATGCGGCCGGTATCGTCGAGGCGCTGCGCGCCATCAAGTCGCCGCTGGAGCTGGAGAAGCTCGACTATGCCGCAGCCTATGTCGATGCCGGGATGAAGGCGGGCCTGGCGGCCGTGAAGCCGGGCGCGACCGAGAACGATCTCGTGGCGGCGATGATGGGCGCGGCGATCGCGGCGGGCTCGGAATATATGGGCATGGAGCCGCTGGTCTCGTCGGGCTCGCGCTCGGGCGTGCCGCACGGCACCTGGAAGCGCCGCCGCATCGAGGCGGGCGACCCCGCCTTCCTCGAAATGGCCGCCTGCCATGACCGCTACCACGCTGCGCTGATGCGCTCGGCCTGGCTCGGTGCGCCGCCCGCCGTGGCGAGCGACATGATGAAGGCTTGCCAGGACGCCCTTGCCGCCGCCCTGGACGAAATCCGGCCGGGCGTCGCCTGCGAGGTGCCCCATCTCGCCTGCCAGGCCGTGATCGACAAGGCCGGCTATACCGACGCCTTCCGCAAGCGCCTCGGCTACAGCGTCGGCATCTCGTTTGCGCCCGATTGGGGCGAAGGCGCGATCCTGAACCTGAACAAGGGCGTCAAGACCGAACTCCAGCCCGGCATGGCGTTCCACCTGCCGCCGGCGCTGCGCATCTATGGCCGCTTTACCGTCGGCGTCAGCGAGACGATCGTGGTGACGCCAACGGGCCACCGCGTGCTCGGCACCATCGACAGGGCGCTGCTACAGGTGGATTGAGCCGTATCGACCGCCCGCTTTGCTCCATGGGGATGCCGTGACCCTCCATCTCGTGATCGACCACACGGCTCGTCCGGCCCGGTTTGGAGCAGCCGCAGCGGTCGCGGCGCTCCGGCGTGGCGCGCGCTTCATGCATCTGCCCGCGACGTTCGATCTCGCAGCCCATCCCGACGCCGAGCAATATGTCCATGCCGCCGGCGGCCTCGGGCCGAGCGGGCTCTATTTCGCCGAGCGCATCCTGGGGCGCCCGATCGCGGCGGCGGCGAGCGTTGCGGAGATCCTGTCCGAGGCGCGCCAGGCCGATGTCGTGGTTCCGATCCATCCGAGCTTCGGTCAGGACGGCCGCCTGCTGCGCGAAGGCGCGCTGCAGGCCGGCATCCCGGTCGATGAGGAGATCGCAGCGCCGGAGCAGGCGGAAGCGGCACCCGCCCGCGCCTGGTCCACCCAGCCGTGCCGTTCAATCTGTCTCGTCGGGAGCGAACACGACCATCGCAACGTCTATCCGGCTGCGCTCGCCTCGCTGCAGGACGCTGCCGCAGCCCTCGATCTCGCGATCGCCATCCGTTTCATCGATCCGCGGGACAGCGATGCGGCGCTGTACGAGGATGCCGCCGGCATCCTCCTGCCGGGCGGTTCGGACATGGGCAATGTCCCCGGCCAGATTCGTGCGGCGCGATTTGCGCTGGCTCGCGGCGTTCCGGTGCTCGGCCTGTGCCTGGGCATGCAGACCATGACGACCGCCTTCGCGCAGCGGGTTTTGGGGGACGGCATGGTCAACCTCGCCGAAGCCGATCCCGAGGCGAAAACCAAGAGCTTCGTCGCCATGGCGGGGGACATGAGCGCCGATGGTCCTGCGATCCTGCCCGAACATCGTACCGGCGATGCAAATGTCGATCTCGTACCGGGCACGCGTCTCGCCGCCTTGATGGGAGCGCAGACGATGCGCGTGCGCTGCAACCATCGTTTCCATCTGGCCCCGTCGCTGCGTCGCGATCTGCAGGAGGCGGGTCTCGTCGTCAGCGCGACCAGCTTCGCCGGCCGCGTCGTCGATGCCGTCGAATGGCCCGCACATCCCTTCTTCCTGGGCCTCCAGGGTCACCCCGAACTGGCCCCCAAGACGAGCGCGCCGCATCCCGTCTTTCCAGCCTTCCTTCGCGCAGCGCGCGACGATCTGTGACGATCCCGGTGTAAACCGCGCGCCCTCACGGGGGCCACGCCATCGTCCTAGGCTGGAATCTTGCCGTGCAGCTTGATCTCCTTCAGCACCAGATTGGTGCGCACATGGGCGATGCCCGGCAGGCGGAAGAGAAACTGCTCGAGAAAGACGTTGTAGTCGTCCTTGTCGCGGCAGACGACGCGCAAGTGATAGTCCGCCTCGCCGGTGGTCGCGAAACATTCGACCACTTCGGGCTGTTGGGCGACGCGTGCGATGAAGTTGGAGACGTGGTCGGCTTCGTGGCGCAGCAGCGCCACATGCACGATCGCGCTGAAGCCAAACCCCGCCCTCTCCGCATCGACGATCGCCATGTAGCCAGCGACCACGCCGACCTCTTCCAGCGTCCGCACCCGGCGCCAGCAAGCGGAGGCGGACATGCCGGCCTGATCAGCCAGATCCTGATTGGAGACACGCGCATCGGACTGCAGGATCTGCAGCAGCCGGCTGTCCTGGGCGCTGAGCTCGATTTTTGCCATTCTGGTAGGTCTCACCGATGTTGCGCCATTTTCCGGTATAAATTTCCGGACAATAGGCAAATATCATAAAGTCAGGCAAAATTTTCCAGAGGAATCTGGTTAAATCGACCGCAACAATAACATGCGGGAGGTTTCGCTCATGGCTTACGATGCCCCGGTTGGCGACTACGCGCTCGGCGACCGTTACGCGAAGAGCTCCGGCCGCGTCTTCATGACTGGAACGCAGGCGCTGGTGCGCATCGCGCTCGACCAGGCACGGCGCGACAAGGCCCGCGGCCTCGATACGGCGGGCTTCATTTCCGGCTACCGCGGCTCGCCGCTCGGCGGGGTCGATCTGGAGCTGTGGCGCGCCAAGGACCTGATCGCGCAGCATAAGATCGCGTTCCTGCCGGCGGTGAACGAGGACCTTGCCGCAACGGCCGTGCTCGGCTCGCAGCAGGTGGAGACGAACCCCGACAAGCAAGTCGAGGGCGTCTTTGCGATGTGGTACGGCAAGGGGCCGGGCGTCGACCGCGCCGGCGATGCGCTGAAGCATGGCAACGCCTACGGCTCCTCGCCGCACGGGGGCGTTCTCGTCGTGGCGGGCGACGATCATGGCTGCGTGTCGTCCTCAATGCCGCACCAGTCAGACGTCGCCTTCATGGCCTGGTTCATGCCGACGCTGAATCCAGCCTCGATCGGCGAGTACCTGGCCTTCGGCGAATATGGCTACGCGCTCTCGCGCTACTCGGGCATGTGGGTCGGCTTCAAGGCGATCTCGGAAACCGTGGAAAGCGGCCAATCTGTCGAGATTCCGCCGCCACGCGATTTCCAGGAGCCCAGCTACACGCCGCCCGCAACGGGGCTGCATTATCGCTGGCCGGATCTGCCGGGTCCGCAGATCGAGGAGCGGATGGAGGCCAAGAAGATGGCCGTATTCGCCTTCGCCGAGGCCAATCCGATTGATCGCCGCATCTATGACATCCCCGACGCCAGTTTCGGCATCGTCACCACCGGCAAGGGCCATCTCGACCTGATGGAGGCGCTGCGCCTGCTTGGCGTCGACGAGGCGGCCTGCCGAGAGCTGGGGATCGACATCTACAAGGTCGGGATGGTCTGGCCGCTGGCGCGCCGCGATGCGCTCGATTTCGTGCGCGGCAAGACAGAGATCCTCGTCGTCGAGGAGAAGCGCGGCATCATCGAAAGTCAGCTCAAGGAGTATTTCTACGATTATCCCGGCCACAAGCCCCACGCCATGGTCGGCAAGCGCGACGAGGACGGCAACCGGCTGATCTCCTGGATCGGCGAATTGTCGCCGATCATGCTGGCGCCGATCGTGGCGCGGCGCCTGGATGCGCTGTTTCCGGACCTTTGCCTGTCCGAGCGGGCGGCGAGCCTGGTGCCCGAAGCCGACCGCCTGATCCAGGTGCCGGGCGCGACGCGCACGCCCTATTTCTGCTCGGGCTGCCCGCACAACAGCTCGACCAAGGTGCCGGAAGGCTCCAAGGCGCTGGCGGGCATCGGCTGCCATTTCATGGCGAGCTGGATGGACCGCGAGACGACCTCGCTGATCCAGATGGGCGGCGAGGGGGTGAACTGGGCCGCCTCGTCGCTGTTCACCGGCAAGGGCCACATCTTCCAGAATCTCGGCGAGGGAACCTATTACCATTCCGGCTCGATGGCGATCCGCCAGGCGATCGCGGCCAAAGCCAACATCACCTACAAGATCCTCTACAATGACGCGGTGGCGATGACCGGCGGGCAGCCGGTCGACGGGCCGATCAGCGTGCAGGCGATCGCGCAGGAGGTCCGCGCCGAAGGCGTCGAGCGTTTGGCGCTGGTGTCGGACCAGCCCGAGGCATTCTCAACCCGCGACCTGCCCGCCGGCATCACCATTCATCACCGCCGCGAACTCGACGCCGTGCAGCGCGAGCTGCGCGATGTGAAGGGCGTCTCAGTGCTGATCTATGAACAGGCCTGCGCCACCGAAAAGCGTCGCCGCCGCAAGCGCGGCACGCTGGAGGACCCAAAGCGCTTCGCCTACATCAACGATCTCGTCTGCGAGGGCTGCGGCGATTGTTCGGTCGAGTCGAACTGCCTCAGCGTCGAGCCGAAGGAGACGCCGTTCGGGCGCAAGCGCAAGATCAACCTGTCGAACTGCAACAAGGATTTCTCCTGCCTGAATGGCTTCTGCCCGAGCTTCGTCACGGTCGAAGGCGCCACGCGGCGCAAGAAAACCGTGACGGCGGACGATTTCGTGGCCCGCGCCGCCGTCCTCCCGGCGCCCGCGCCAGTGTCGCTCGACAAGCCGTTCGATCTCCTGGTCACCGGCGTCGGCGGCACCGGCGTCATCACGATCGGCGCGCTGATCGCGATGGCGGCCCATCTCGAGGGCAAGGGCAGCTCGGTGCTCGATTTCACCGGCTTCGCGCAGAAATTCGGGCCGGTCCTGTCCTTCATCCGCCTGGCCGGCACGCCATCGGCCATCAACCAGGTTCGGATCGACAACGGCGCGGCTGACGCCCTGATCGGCTGCGACATCGTCGTCTCCTCCTCGCCGAAGGCGTCGGCGACCTATCGGCGCGGCATGCGAGCGGTCGTCAATCTTGCCGAGATGCCGACCGGCGACGTCGTCCGCTTCCGCGATGCCGATCTCGCCTCGCGCCGTCGGCTGCATGAAATCGAGAACGTAGCCGGAGCCGGAAACGTCCGCGCTTTCGATGCCAACGCCATGGCGGAAACGCTTTTCGGCGACGCCGTCTTCGCCAATGTCATCATGCTGGGGCATGCCTGGCAGCAAGGGCTGGTGCCGGTCTCGCATGCGGCGCTCGACCGCGCCATCGCGCTCAACGCGGTCGCGGTCGAGACGAACCGGCAGGCCTTCGCGGCGGGGCGCCTGGCTTTCGCCGATCCCGACTTCAACGGCAGGGAGGAAGCGGTCGGCCCCGAGACGCTCGACGCGGTGATCGCGCGCCGCGCCGAATTTCTCGTCGGCTATCAGGACGAGGCCTGGTCGCGACGCTACCGCGACGCTGTCGAGCGTGTCCGGGTCGCGGAGGCGCCCTTCAAGTCCACCGCACTGACCGAGGCGGTGGCGCGTTCGCTCTTCAAGCTGATGGCGTACAAGGACGAATACGAGGTCGCGCGGCTGCACATGCAGAGCGGGTTTCTCGACGAGCTGAAGCGCGAGTTCGAAGGCGACTTCACCGTGAACTACCACCTCGCGCCGCCTCTGCTCGCGAGCGGCAGGGATGCCCGGGGCCGACCCCTCAAGCGTCGGTTCGGCCAATGGATCCAGACGCCGCTGCGGGCGCTGGCTCGCTTCAAGCGGCTGCGGGGCACCGCCTTCGACGTCTTCGGCTATACCGACGAGCGCAGGATGGAGCGGGGCTTGATAGGCTGGTACGAAGGGATCGTCGCGCAGCTGCTGGAGCGCCTGCCGCGGCAGGGGCCGGCGGAGGCGGCGGAGATCGCCAGGGCGCCGATGGACATCCGCGGCTATGGCCCGGTCAAGGACAAGGCCGTCGAACAGGTGAAGGCGCGCGTGAACGAGTTGCTCGCGCGGCCGATGCCGCTGGCTGTGAATGGTGGGGTTCGCCACCCCAAGGGGCAGGCCGTGAACTCATGACCAGGGCGACCGGGATCGGCGGGCGACAGATATGGCGTCGCTTCGCCGCCGACGGCTGAATCACGATGCGCCAGCCGCCATGCCCGCACCTGTCGACATGCCTTCACCAGTCGTCACGCCTTCATCGGCGGTCATGTCCTGCCCTGCCGACGATACGAGCCACGCCGCCATGCGCTCGGCCGTCCCGTCCTGGGGATCCCTCCAGCGGGCGACCTGCCTGTTGGAGCAGGCCTGCGCCTCGCCCAAGCCGGTCAGGCGCATCAGGCGTTGTTGACGCAAGGCATCGGCGACGAGCAGCGAGCGCGCCAGAGCGACGCCGTTGCCATCCATCGCCGCCTGCAGGGAGCTGCCGATATCACGGAAGCGCAACGTTTCATGGCCGGGTCCTTTCCGCAGCCAGGTCGCCCAGGACCACTCCCGCTCCGTCTCCTCGCCTCGCCGTCCTTTCGCCAGCAGCGGCAGCGCCCGCCAATCCTGACCCGGGCCGATGCTCCCCAGCAGCCTCGGTGCGACGACCGGGAAGACGCTCTCGGACGGGAAAGGCAACTCGCGGGCGTCTTCCGTCTTGTCAGTCGGCATCTTGCCGGCCTGCGGCAGCCAGAGCAGGGCAAGGTCAACCTCGGCGCGTGCGGCCTCGGCCGCCGTGTCCCAGGTGCAAACCTCGATGGACAGGTCTGGAAAGGCATTGCAGAGAGAGGGCAGGCGGGGCGACAGCCACCAAGCCAGCAGTGACGGGCTGAGGCCGAGCCGGAAGATCCGCGGCCCCGATTGGTCCGCGATCCGGCGTCGCAGACCCGCGATCGTGCCCAGCAGCGGAGCGAGCTCGCGGGCGAGCCGCAGGCCTGCTTCGGTCGCGCGCAGGCCGGGGTTGAGCCGTTCAAGCAGGGGGACGCCGAAGAAGCTCTCCAGCGCCCGGATCCGGTGACTGACGGCGCTCTGCGTCAGGCCGAGTTCATCGGCGGCGAGCGTCATGCTGCCGAGCCTCAGCACAGCCTCGAAAGTGAGCAGGCCCGCAAAGGGCGGCATCTGGGCTGAGATGGAACGCACACCGCATGAAACAGCTTCATGCCGGGCGGAGCAATGCTCATTTGCCGCGGGCTGGCCTGACACGCCATGCCGGAGCCATGCAGCACTGTCTGGAAGACGATCTCTGGAACGCCCGTAGCCGGCTGACCGCAGCCACGCTCGGCCTTGGAGCCTTCCTGGCCAATTTCGACGTGACCTCGGTCGTGGTCGTCATGCCGGCGATCGGGACGGATCTCGGCGTCCCCGTGGAGGGCTTGGCCTGGATCGTCGATGCCTACAGCATCGCCTTTACCGCGACCTTGCTCGTGGCCGGCGCCCTGGCCGACCGCTTCGGCCGGCGGCGGACGCTCATCATCGGAAACGCCTGGTTCCTCCTGGCATCCCTTGCCTGCGGCCTTGCGTGGAACAGTCCGCTCTTCCTCATGGCCCGCGCGGCTCAGGGCGGCGGCGCGGCCTTTCTCGTGACCGGGGCTTTCGCCTTGATTGCCTCCGCGTTTCCTGCGCCGGGACCGCGGGCCCGCGCCTTCGGCATCGTCGGCGTCGTTTCCGGGGTCGCCATGGCGCTGGGGCCGAGCCTGGGCGGCATGATCAGTTCCGGGCTGGGATGGCGATGGATCTTCCTGGCCAATCTGCCGTTCTGCGCCCTGATCGCGCTTGTGGTGCCGCGTATGGTGGCCGAGACGCGCGACGACACGGACAAGCCGCTGGACTGGCTTGGGGTCGTTATCCTGACGCTGGGGCTGGTGATCGAAGCCATCCTCGAGGCCCGCCATTCGCTGATCCGCATGGCGATCGGGCTCGCGGCGGGGGCCGGGCTTGTCGCGTTGTTCGCCGCCCGGCAACGGCGGCAGCCGCGGCCGATGCTCGATCCGGCCGTTTTCGCGAGCCGGCCGATGGCCGGCGTCGCCGCCTTGCTGCTGGCCGTCTCGGCGGGATATTGGGCCGTCCTGGTCTACCTGCCGCTTTTCCTGGGCGCCGCCTTCGGCTGGACGGCCAGGTCGGCCGGGCTGGGGCTGCTGGCCGCGACCCTGCCCATGCTTGTCATCCCGCCCTTTGGCGGTCGCCTCGCATCGCGGCTGGGCTGGCGGCGGCTGTTCGCGGCGGCGCTGACGCTGGTCGCGCTCGGCGGATGCGCCCTGGCCGCCGCGGCGCTCACGCAAGCAACGGTACCGGCGCTCGCATGGGCCTTCGCCGGGATGATACTGATCGGCACAGGGGCCGCCCTGTCGCATCCGCAACTGTCCGGAGCCGTGCTGGCGCTTGCGCCGCCGGAGGCCAGCGGCATGGCATCGGACGTCACCGTCATCGCGAGACAGGCCGGTTTTGCGATGGGCGTCGCCGCGCTTGGCGCCCTCACGCCGTTCGATCTTGCTGCGGCCGGCTTCGTCTGGCCCTTCGGCTTTGCCGCCGCCGCGTCGGCATGCGGCGTGCTGGCCTGTCTTCTGCTCCCGGCTTCATTGAACGGAAGGCACAGGGCCGGAGCCTGATGTGGCATGGCGTCGAGCTGATATCGGCAACCGGTGTAAAGATCATCCCGGTGCCGTCACGGTAGCTCCTGTGGCAGTGCAAGCGGTCCAGCCCCGGTGGGCGCCGGCGCATCGACGGTGGCGCTTGAGGCGTCCAGATTCGGCAGCCCCCAGCCCTTGACCAGGCCATAGATCGCCGGGATCACCAGCAGCGTCAGCACGGTCGAGGAGACCATGCCGCCGATCATCGGCGTCGCGATGCGCTGCATCACCTCCGAGCCGGTGCCGGTATTCCACAGGATCGGCAGGAGGCCCGCCATAATCGCGACTACGGTCATGATCTTGGGTCGCACGCGCTCGACCGCGCCCAGCATGATCGCGTCGTGCAGGTCGGTTCGCGTGAACGGCCTGCCTTCCGCCGCGCGACGCAGCTTCACCTCCGCCAAAGCATGGTCGAGATAGATCAGCATGATGACGCCGGTCTCGGCGGCGACCCCGGCAAGCGCGATGAAGCCGACCGCAACCGCGACCGACAGGTTGAAGCCCTGCCACCAGAGCAGCCAGACGCCGCCGACCAGCGCGAAAGGCAGCGAGAGCATGACGATGAAGGTCTCGGTCAGCCTGCGGAAATTCAGATAGAGCAGCAGGAATATGATCGCGAGCGTCAGCGGCACGACGATCTTCAGCCGCGCCTCGGCCCGTTCGAGATATTCGAACTGCCCGCTCCAGGCGACGCGGTATCCGGACGGCAGCTTCACCGACTGCGCGATCGCAGCTTGCGCCTCGCCGACATAGCCGCCGAGATCGCGCCCGGCGATATCGACGAAGATGTAGGTCGCAAGCTCGCCATTCTCGGTGCGGATCGTGGTCGCGCCACGCTTGCGCTCGAGTTTTGCAACCTCGCCGAGCGGCACGCTGCCGCCCGCCGGTATCGACACCTGCACCTCGCGCGCGATCACCTGCGGGTCGGAGCGCAAATCCCGCGGATAGCGGATCGTGACGCCGTAGCGCTCGCGACCCTCGACCATGGTCGTGACGGTCTCGCCCGCCATCGCCATCACGACCGCGTTCTGGACATCGCCGACCGAGAGCCCGTAGCGCCCAAGCGCGATGCGGTCGGGGATGATGTCGAGAAAGTAGCCGCCGATGACGCGTTCGGCATATGCGCTGCTCGTGCCCGGCACCGTCTTCAGCACGGTTTCGATCTGGCGCGCGATCCCCTCCATCTGGGCGAGATCGGTGCCGAAGACCTTGACGCCGATCGGGGTGCGGATGCCGGTCGCCAGCATGTCGATGCGGGCGCGGATCGGCTGCGTCCAGGCATTGGAGACGCCGGGGAACTGCAGCGCCCTGTCCATCTCGGCTTTCAGGCCGTCGATGGTGACAGCCTCGCGCCATTCGGCTTTGGGTTTCAGGTTGATGATGGTCTCGAACATCTCGATGGGCGCCGGGTCGGTCGCGGTCTGGGCCCGGCCGGCCTTGCCGTAGACCGAGGCGACCTCCGGGAAGGAGCGGATGATCTGATCTTGAGTCTGGAGCAATTCCGCAGCCTTGGTCACGGAGATGCCGGGCAAGGTCGTCGGCATATACATCAGCGTGCCCTCGTTCAGCGTCGGCATGAACTCCGAGCCGAGCTGCCGTGCCGGCCAGAGGCTGATGCCGAGCGCGGCGAGCGCCAGCAGGATCGTCAGGGTCTTGGCCCCAAGCACGCCACGGATGAGTGGGCGATAGAGCGCGATCAGCACCCGATTGATCGGGTTCCTGCGCTCGGGAATGATCCTGCCCCTGACGAAGACGACCATCAGCGCCGGTACCAGCGTCACCGAGAGCCAGGCGGCAGCCGCCATGGCGAAGGTCTTGGTATAGGCAAGCGGCCCGAACAGCCGGCCTTCCTCCGCTTCCAGCGTGAAGATCGGCAGGAAAGAGACGGTGATGACGAGCAGGCTGAAGAACAGCGCCGGCCCGACCTCGCTTGCCGCCGCGATCAGGATCTCGACGCGCGGCTTGTCCGGAGGGCTGCGTTCGAGATGCTTGTGCGCGTTCTCGATCATGACGATCGTGGCGTCGATCATGGCCCCGACCGCGATCGCGATGCCGCCCAGGCTCATGATGTTGGAGCCCAGGCCCAGCGTCTTCATCGCCGCGAACGCCATCAGGATGCCGACCGGCAGCATCAGGATCGCCACCAGGGCGCTGCGCAGATGCAGCAGGAAGACGACGCAGACCAGCGCGACGATGAGACTCTCCTCGATCAGCGTGCCCTTCAACGTCGTGATTGCCCGCTCGATCAGCTGCGAGCGATCATAGACCGGCACGATCTCAGTGCCTCCCGGTAGGCCAGGTGCGATCTCGGCAAGGCGCTCCTTGACGCGCCCGATCACGCTGAGCGCGTTGGCGCCGAAGCGCTGCAGCACGATGCCGCTGACGACCTCGCCCTCGCCATTGAGCTCGGTGATACCGCGCCGCTCGTCGGGGCCGAGTTCGACGCGCGCGACATCTGAGAGGCGAAGTGGCGCGCCGCGCTCGCTCCTGAGCACGATGTTCTCGATATCGGCGATCGATTGCAGATAGCCGCGCCCGCGCACCATGAATTCGAACTCGGCGAGTTCGACGGTGCGTCCGCCGACATCCCTATTGCTGTTGCTGACGGCCTCGCGCAGCGCAGCCAGCGAGACGCCCTGGGCTCGCAGCCGCACCGGGTCGACCACGATGGAATATTGCTTGACGAAGCCGCCTACGCTGGCGACCTCCGCCACGCCCTCCGCCCGCGAGGCGGCGAAGCGCACCACCCAATCCTGCGTCGAGCGCAGTTCGGCCAGCGTCATCTCCTTGGCGATGACGGCGTATTGATAGACCCAGCCGACGCCGGTCGCGTCCGGCCCCAGGGTGGGCGTGACGCCGGTCGGCAGGCGGCGGGCCGCCGCGTTGAGATATTCGAGCACGCGCGAGCGCGCCCAATAGGGGTCGGTGCCGTCCTCGAAGATGACATAGACGAAGGAGACGCCGAAGAAGGAGAAGCCGCGCACGACGCGGGCTTTCGGCACCGTCAGCATCGAGGTCGTCAGCGGATAGGTGACCTGATCCTCGATCACCTGCGGCGCCTGGCCGGGATACTCCGTGTAGACGATGACCTGGACGTCGGAGAGATCGGGAATGGCGTCGAGCGGCAGCGTCTTCACCGCATGGACCCCGGCCGCGACCGCAAACGCGGTGCCGACAAAGACGAGGACGAGGTTGCGCGCCGACCAGGCGATCAGGCGGGCGATCATGGCTTGACCTCGAAAGGCTTGGTCTCCGTGGGCCTGAGCCCGCTCAGCGCCGCCTTGAGATTGCTTTCGGCATCGATCAGGAAATTGGCGGAGACGACGACACGGTCGCCCTCCGCAATGCCCTCGCTGATCGCGACCATGCCGTCGCCGCGCTGGCCGAGCTTGACCTCGCGCGGCTCGAAGCGGCCTTCGCCGCGGTCGAGGATGACGATGCGGCGCGTCCCGGTATCGATCACCGCGCTGTCGAGGACAGCGAGTGCCGGGGCTGCATCGCCGGAGCCGATCTCGACATCGGCATACATGTTTGGCAGCAGCATGCCCTCGCGGTTGGCGAGCTCGATGCGGATTTTGGTGGTGCGTGTCGCCTCCGCGACCTGCGGATAGATCAGGCCGACCTTGCCCTCGAAGACGGTTCCGGGCCGCCCGCGCAGCCGGATCGTCGCTGGCGCGCCGATGCGGATAGCAGCGAGATCGCCTTCGGGAACATCGGCAATGACCCAGATGGTCGAGAGGTCGGCGAGGCGAAACAGGCTGTCGCCGGCCGTCGTCTTCATGCCGACGACGACGTTTCGCTCCAGCACGATGCCGTCGCGTGGAGCAGACCAGTTGATCGTCAGCGGCACCTTCCGGCTACGCTGGATCTCGGCGACGATCTCGGGCGGCACGCCGAGGTTCTCCAGCCGCTGCCTTGCCCCACCTTCCGGGACGCCACGCGCGGCCGCATTGAGTTCGGTCAAGAACTGCGCACCCGCCGCCGTGATCTCGGGCGAATAGATCCTGACCAGCCGATCGCCCTTGGCGACATGATCGCCGGTCGTGACGGCTGCGACCTCCTGGATGAAGGCATCCGAACGCGTCGCGACGACGGCGATGCGGCGCTCGTCGAGCTGCACCGTGCCTGGTACCCGGATCGGCCGCGTGATGAGCTGGCGGCCGACGCGCTCCGAGCGGACGCCGCTGCGCTGGATGCGCCCCGGCGAGAGCTTGATGACTGTCTCGTCGACATCCTCGCCGGCATAGACGGGGAGGTAATCCATCCCCATCGCGTCCTTTTTCGGCACAAGCGAGGTGTCGGGCAGCCCCATCGGGTTGCGGTAATAGAGCAGATTCCGCTCGCCATTCGCCTTGGCGGCCTGCGCCGTTGTCGGCTCGTCGAAGCTGATGTCCTGGCTGGCGCGGACGGCCCGGTACGCCCTGCCATCTTCCGTTCGGCGCGGCTCTGCCGAATAGAGCGGCTTCCCGTCGGGGTCCTGATAGTAGATCACCGCACCCGTCGCGGCAGGCTCCCCGGCTACGCGCGTTCCTTCGCCACTGCGCCATTCGCTGAGGCCAGGCACCGGAACACCCCGGTGCCCCGCCCAATAGCCTGCGCCCCCCGCCGCCATGGCAACAGTGAGGGCGAGGCCTGAGAGGGCAATGCGGTTCATGGCACGGCCTTGAGGGTCAGCTTGTTCTCGAGTGTGCCCGTCTCGCCCTGGATCTTGGCGCCGAGCGAAAGGCGCCAGCCTCCCGCCATGGTGAGGTTGGTCTTGAAGCGGTAGGTGCCGGGCTCGGTCGACGGCATCACCTCGATCGGCGACGCCATCATCTCCATGCCGTCCGGCGCCATGTCGATGCGCTGGGCGAAGATCACGGCGTCCGGGACAGGCTTGCCCGAGCGCTTGTCGATGAGCTGGACAGTGACGACGACGCCGTTCCCCTGCTTGAGCTCGTTCTGCGCGAGCCGGAATTCATAATCCTTGATGTCCGCCAGAGCTGGCACCGCAACGGCGGCGATCGGAAGCGCAGCGGCGAGCGCGCGCAAAATGCGAATGATGGTCATGTTCGAAGTCCTGAGTGGAATCGGACCGCCGCGCGTGCGCGCGGCCCTGAACGTGGCGCGAGCCACAGTTCATCGACCGCCCAGAGCTTCCGTGCGGTCGAAGCCGACGCGCTGGCGCCGGCGATGTCTCAGGTTCGAGGAGGTCGTGCCGGCGGCTCGAACGGCCGCGAGGCCTGGGCGGCATCGTCGCCCGTCATTCCAAGCGCGACGATGATCGGTTGGGCGAGCGTGGCAAAAGCCGTCATCGGCTCGCTGGCAAAGCATTTGGCCAGGCAGAAGGTCAATGCCGGACAGTTTGTCTTGCAGTCCAGCGACCCAGCTTGATCGGGCGGGCAGCACGGCATGTCGACCGCCATCGGTATCGCCGCTTCGACCTCCACGCGGCCATAGCCGGCCTTGGCCGGGCTGACGAAAGCCGTCAGGACGCTGGCCGTGACGAACAGGGCCAGAACCAGACAATGCGCGAGGAGCCGGAGCTTCATGGGGCGATGATTGCCATATGCGAGCGGCCCGCGGAAGCTCGGCGACTTCAAGAGATCGTCAGCCGCTCAGGGCGTGATCCGTACCAGGAGTTGAGGCATTGCCCATGCAAAGAACCGATGCCCCGTTTTTCGCGCAATGCCTTGGAGCGGCTTCGAGCGACGTGGACACTGACTAACGTGAAGAAATCACGTTAAAACAAGGCATTATGATAAACAACTGAATCAGTTCCTGATCCAGTTGAATCAGAAACTGATCTGAGGTCTGCGCCCGGGCGCAAGCGTCAGGCGCGTTGTTCCTTGCCGCCTTGGCTGTCGCGGCGCGTCGCGTCGATCTCGAGCATGACGACCTCGCAGAGCTTTTCCAGCGCGGTCGGGCAGCGCTCGACGCCGCGCGGCACGAGGATGAACTCGCCTTCCTCGATCACCTCGTCGCGGTCGCGGAACTTCATCAAGAGCCGGCCCTTATGGACGAAGAAGACCTCGTCCTCCCGGCTGTTGAAATGCCAGCCGGACTCGCCCTCGAGCCTCGCCAGCTTGATCCGCGGATTATTGACCGAAGCGGCGAGGCGAGGGGGCCAGGCGTCGGAAAATCGCCTCTCGGAAAAGCGTCCGAAAGCGTGCGTCAGATTATCCTTGTGAAACGGCGAGATGTGCCGGTTGAGCTTCGCGACATCGCGGATGATCGTCGCCAGCTGGCGCGGCACATCCGTGCCGTCGGCTGGGTACTTCCCGTCCAGCGCGGCCGTGCCGATGGTGAAGCCGGCCGCCCCGGCCTGCTTCAGCGCGGCGATCTGGCCCGGCGTGTCGATCGATCCCGCCACATAGACGGGCTTGGACACTGCGCCACAGACGGCCGCGATCAGCGCCGGCACGTTCTCATGCGAGCGATAGGCCAGGAGATCGAGCCCGTGCACGCCATCGCGCGCGGCAAGCGCCCGCGCGCTGGCGACGATCTCGTCGATCGTCCCCTCGAGAACGCTGGGATGCCCGGAAATCCTGCCTGGGAACGGGCAGTACTGGATCGTCGTGCCGGCAAGGATCGGCAGCACCTCGTCGACCCTGGTGCCGCCGAGCAGAATGTCGATGCCGATCTCGACGGCGGCTTTCGCCGATGCGATCTCGCTGTCGCGATCGAGCGAAACCACCTCGAGATAGGAGGTCGCGCCGCCCGCCCTGATCGCTGTCTTGAGTTCCTTCAGCCGGTCGAGCGGAAGGCCGATATCCTTGAAGCCGATATGCCGGACGCCGAGCGCCAGCGCGATCCCAAGCTGCTCCATCGCATCGCTGACCGTGCGGTCGTTGCGTGTGAGCATGAAAATGAAGCGAAGGCCCATCAGACACCTGTTCCGTTCGCCCAGTTGCGGGGCAGCCAACCGCCAAGCCATTGCGAGCCCGCCGTCGCGAGCAGGCCTTCACCAGCGTGCCTTTGTCGGCAGGCCGGTTCAGCCTGTGAGTTCGGCAAGGTCTGTGAGTTTGGCTCAGTCCGTGAGTTTGGCATGCTCAGCGCGTTTCGCAACCGCTGGGCGCTTGGCGGGGCTGCATCACGCGCTCTTTCAGCGGGTCCAGTTCCCGCCCTATCAAGGAGGTGGAGCTTTCCTCCCCGTTCACCCATCTCTCCTGTCCTCCCATGGCCGGTGCCTGATGAACTCTCGCGTTTCTCCTGCTGACGTTTCCCTTGGTAGCTCTGCCGCGGCTTCGGTCGAGATCGGCCAGCGCGTGCCGCGCCGGGAGGACGCGATCCTGGTGCAGGGGCAGGGGCGCTATACCGACGATCTCAGCGTCGAGCGGCAGCTCTTTGCGGCCTTCGTGCGCAGCCCGCACGCGCATGGCGATCTGAAGGCGGTGGATACGGCAGAGGCGCGCGCGATGAAGGGCGTCGTCGCGGTCTATACCGCAGCCGACCTCGACGGGCACGGCTACAACGCCATCCTGACGGTGGTCGATATACCCGCCCGCGATGGGACCACGATGCGAAAGCCCGGGCGCGCGGCGCTGGCGCAAGGCAAGGTCCGCTTCGTCGGCGACCCCGTCGCGCTCGTCGTCGCGCGCAGCGCCGAGCAGGCCCGCGACGCTGCGGAGATGGTCAGGCTCGACATCGACATCCTGCCCGCCGTGACGGATGCCGAGGCGGCGCTCAGGCCTGGGGCTCCGCAGCTCTATGACGACGTCACCGGCAATCTGATCGTCGATTTCCACTCCGGCGACGCCGCCAAGGTCGCAGCCGCCTTCACTGATGCCGCGCATGTCGCCCGGTTACGGATCGTCAACAACCGCGTCGTCGTCAACCCGATCGAGCCGCGCGCCGCGATTGCGAGTTTTGACGGCAAATCGAAGCGCTACACGCTGCATGCGCCGAGCCAGGGCGCCTTCGGCATGCGCAACAATTTGGCCGCGGCGATGGGTGTGAAGCCTGCGCAGATGCGCCTGGTCACCGGCCATGTCGGCGGCTCCTTCGGCATGAAGGCCGCCGTGTTCCCAGAATATGTCGTGCTGCTGCACGCGGCGCGCATGCTGAAGCGGCCGGTCAGATGGACCGATCAGCGCTCGGAGAGCTTCGTCTCGGATCATCATGGCCGCGATATGGTCTTCGAGGCCGAATTGGCGCTGGACGCGCGCGGGCGCTTCCTCGCCACGCGCTTCACCGGGGTGGCGAATATGGGCGCCTATGTCACGCCGGCCGGGCCGCTGATGGCGACGCTGAATATCGGCAAGAACTCGGTCGGCATGTACCAGACCCCGCTCGTCGAGGTTAAGACGCGTTGCGCGGTGACCAACACGGCCCCGATCGGCGCCTATCGTGGCGCCGGCCGTCCGGAAGGCAACTACCTGATGGAGCGGCTGATCGATAAGGCCGCGCGTGGCATGGGGATCGACAGGGCGAGTTTGCGCCGGCGCAATCTGGTCCAGCCCGCGAAGCTACCCTGGGCGACGCCGGTGGGCACGGTCTATGACAGCGGCGATTTCCCGGCGCTGTTCGAGCGGGCGCTCGAAGCCGCCGATTGGAAGGGCTATGCCGGGCGATTGAAGAAGAGCCAGAAGGCCGGGCTGCTGCGCGGGCGCGGCATCGGCTGCTATCTCGAGGTCACGGCGCCACCCAGCAATGAAATGGGCGGCATCCATTTCGAGCCGGATGGCAGCGTGACCATCGTCACCGGCACTCTGGATTACGGCCAGGGCCATTGGACGCCCTTCGCCCAATTGCTCACCAGCCAGCTCGGCGTGCCCTTCGACAAGATCAAGCTCGTGCAGGGCGACAGCGACCGGCTGATCGCGGGTGGCGGCACAGGCGGCTCGAAATCGCTGATGGCGAGCGGCTCGGCGATCCTCGAGGCGAGCGATCTCGTCATCGAAAAGGGCAAGCTCGTCGCCGGCCATGTCCTGGAGGCTGATAGCGCCGATATCGCCTTTGCCGCCGGCCAGTTCAGCGTCGTCGGCACCGACCGCGCGATCGGCATCATGGAACTGGCGGCGCGGCTGCGGGCCGGCACGGCGCTCGCGCCTGGACTGCCGCAGTCGCTCGATGTCGACCATGTCTTCAAATCCGCGCCTTCGGCCTATCCCAATGGCTGCCATATCGCCGAGGTCGAGATCGATCCTGAGACCGGGCAGGTCGCGATCGCGCGCTATGTCATGGTCAATGATTTCGGCACGGTGGTGAACCCGATGATCGTCGAGGGCCAGCTCCATGGCGGCGTCGTCCAGGGCATCGGCCAGGCCCTGTTCGAGCGCACCGTCTATGACGAGAGCGGCCAGCTGATGAGCGGCTCCTATATGGACTATGCCTTGCCGCGGGCGGCGGATGTGCCGTTCTTCTCCTTCGTCAGCCAGGGCGTGCCGACGCAGAACAACCGGGTCGGCGCCAAGGGCTGCGGGGAGGCGGGGTGCGCGGGCTCCTTGCCCTCGGTGATGAACGCGGTCGTCGATGCGCTGGCGCCCCATGGCGTCACCCATCTCGACATGCCGGCGACGCCCCAGGCCGTCTGGCGGGCGATCCGGTCCGGAGGGGCGGGAGCCGGCCCAGCGGCGTAGCGCATCATGGTCGGGCTTGACCCGACCATCTCGCAAACCAGCGCGCTCTGGTCATGAGATTCTCAGGGACAAGCCCGAGAATGACGCTCTAGGATGAAACCCGGAGCTGAGCGGCCTGCTTCTGGAGGGGCCTGCGAGGCGCCGCTTACGCGGCTTCTCAGGATGGGGCCGAGTGAAGCCCAAACAGTCCGAGCACAGCCGGTGGCGCTGCCGGTCTTCCAGATTGCGCCCTATCGCCTCGCGGCCTCGGCGGCCAGCAGGGCAAGCGCCCGCTCGGTACGCGAACAGCCGGCACGGCCGCGCACGCCGTCATAGCAGGCCTTGAGCCTGCCGCTCGCATAGGCGTTGACGACGATCTCGTGGACATAGCTCTTGCGCACCACCGCCGGCGTGTTGGCGAGCCGCTCCGAGACCTCGCGCATGACCAGAGCCAGCTCGCGCTTGTGGTCGCCCGGTGCGGCCCCGCTCCCGCTCGCGAGCAGATGTTCCGCCGCAGTGGCGTTGGCGGCCAGCATGCGCAGATCCTTGCTGCTGACGGGGCACCCCGACACACGGCGCAGATACGCGTTGACCTCGCCGGCGCGGATTGGCGCGACCGCGCCATCCTCACCGCGATATTGCAGCAACCGGCGCCCTGGCAGCGTCATGATGCTGGCAAGCGCGCGCGCCAGGGGCGCATCCTCGAAAGCACATGCGACCTGCACCCCGCTCTTGCCCCGAAACACCAGAGCGATCCGCCTGCGGGTCAACTCGACATGCCGCTTGAGCAGGGTCGAGGCGCCGAAGCTGCCATTGGCCGTGGCGTAAGCCTCGTTGCCGACCCGGATATGGCAACGATCGATGATGGCGACGGCGCAGGCCAGCGCCTTGTCCCGCCCGAGCCCGCGCGTCCTCAGGTCGCGCGCGACGCTCGCGCGAAGTTTCGGCAGCGCATCGAGGATGCCTATGAGCCGCTTCAATTTGCGGCGCTCGCGCATTCTCTCCCAGGCGGGGTGATAGCGATGCTGGACGCGCCCGGCCTCGTCCCTGCCGACGGCCTGCAAATGGGCGCGCGGATCGGCTGCGATGCGGACATCCTGATAGGCGGGGGGAACCGCCAGCGAGCGAATGCGGGCGAGCATGTCGGCATCCCGGATCGCGCGCCCCGCGGCGTCGCGATAGCTGAAACCCGTGCCGCGCCGCACGCGGCGGATCGTCAGCTCGTCCGCCGCCACCCTGCGCAATCGCGCGCCCGGCTGTTGCTCTCCGACCATGGTCGCCTCATCCGCCTCGAGAAGCTTCCGATTCAATTTGGTAGGAATCGTCTCTAACGCGTTGTTTTAAAAGCGTTGTATTCACGCAAGCCGGCGTTCCGGTCGCGTGAGATTGCCCTAGGCGCGCTTGAGCCCACGCGCGGGTTGCCAGAATCCGCTCCAGGCCGTGTCGCTCAAAGCTTGCTCGGCGGCGATATCGGCTGCCCTCGCGCCGTTCGGCTCGCTGCTGGCGAGCGCCTCCCAGCCGATCGGCATGGCCACCGGAGCGCCTGGGCGGGCGCGCGTCGAATAGGGCGCGATCGCGGTGGCTCCGCGCGCATTGCGCAGGTAATCGATGAAGATCCGTCCCTTGCGGGCCTTCTTCGACAGGGTCGCGGTGTAGCGCTTGGGGTCCGCCTGCTCCATCGCCTTGGCGAAATCACGGGCGAAACCCTTGACCTGGGTCCAGTCGGCCTTGGGCTTCAGGGGAATGACGACATGGAAGCCCTTGCCTCCGGAGGTCTTCAGGAAGCTGGTGAACCCCAGCTCGCCGAGTCGTTCGCGGATGCTGAGCGCCGCCTCGCGCACACGCTCGAGCGGCACGCCTTCATCGGGATCGAGATCGAAGATCACCTGGTCGGGGGTTTCGATCGTGTCGATCATCGCGCCCCAGACATGGATTTCGACCGTGCCGAGCTGGACCAGCGCGGCCAGCCCGTCAAAATCGCGGATATACAAAAGCTCCTCGCCATCCGTGTCCTTGCGTGTCGCGACCGCCTTGTTCAGGCCGGGGCCGGCATGCTTCTGGAAGAAGGCGGGGCCGGCGATGCCGTTGGGAGCGCGCAGCAGGCTGAGAGGCCGGTCGATGACAAAGGGCCGCATCAATGGCCAGACGGTCGCGTAATAATCGAGGAGGCCCTGCTTGGTGAGCCCGATATCGGGCCAGAGCGGCTTGTCGGGGTTGCTGAGCCTGACCTCGGTCCGGGCTCGGACCGGCGCCGCCCCAGGCTTGGCGGCGATGGGCTTTGCCGACACGGCCTTGGCCTTCGAGGCCGCGGCCTTCGAGACCGGAGCTTTGGAGGTCGCTTTGGGCGAAACCGGCGTTTCCGCGACGACCTCGGTGGCGGGTTTGTCCTCGCGCAGGCCGAGGAAAGACGCATGCCGCAGGGTTTTCGAGGCGGTCCAGGCGCGAAACTCGATTTCGGCGACGAGTTCGGGCTCGACCCAGATTACCTCGCGGTCACGCCCGGCAGTTCCCGCGAAGGGCGGGTCTTCAGTCCTTATCCCATCGAGCTTTCGCTTGAGGGCGGCGGCGGATCTGCGGGTGAAGCCGGTCCCCACGCGTCCAGCCGGCTGCAGCGCGCCATCGGCGTGATAGCCGAGCACGAGCGAGCCGAGCTCACGGCCCGAGCCCTTCGAGGGCACATAGCCGGCGATGACGAATTCCTGGCGCTGGGTGCATTTCGATTTGATCCAGTCGCGCCCGCGGCCGCTGCGATAGGGCGCGTCGACCCGCTTGGAGACGACGCCCTCCAGCCCCATGCGGCAGGCATGGCGCAACATGGTCTGGCCGGGCTCGACGAAATGCTCGCTGTAGCGTAGCGGGCCATCGGGCGCGGCGGCCTGGAGCAGGGCTTCGAGCTGCTCCTTGCGCGCCAGCAGCGGCTCGGCCCGCAGATCCTCGCCGTCGAGATGCAGCAGGTCGAAGGCGAAGAAGACGAGAGCGCCGGTGCGTCCTTCGGCGAGCGCCTCCTGCAGCGCCGAGAAAGACGAAATGCCGGCCTCGCCCAGGGCCACGACCTCACCGTCGATCAATGCGGTTTCGCAAGGCAGCTTCGCGAGAGCGTCCACAAGGGCTGCGCCGAAGCGCCCCGTCCAGTCGAGCCCCGAGCGGGTCGACAATCTCACCTTCCCGGCGTCGATCCGCGCCTGCAGCCGGTAACCGTCGAACTTGACTTCGTGCAGCCAGTTCTCCCCAACGGGGGGCTTGTCCTGCAGGGTCGCAAGGCAGGGCGCGACGAACGACGGAAGCGCCGCGTCGGCTTCGGCCGTGCCCTTGACCGTGCGCCGTTTCGTGTCCGCCACCTTGCGGGTGCCGGCTCCGGGCCGCTTCGTCGTCGGCCAGAGCTTCGTGCCGTCCGCGCCGATCTCCTCGATGCTTCGCCCGGATTTCACCGAAAGCGGCGCGATTTCCAGGATGTCTTCGTCATCCCTGGCGAATTCGTCCCTGACCTTGATCAGGAGCCAGTTGTCGCGCTTTTCGCCGCGCCGGGGTTTCAGCCGGACCAGATGCCATTGGCCGGCGAGCTTATGCCCTTCCAGCGTGAAGGCGAGATGGCCCTTGCTCATGCCCAAGGCAGGGTCGCCCTCGGGAAGCCACTGGCCTTCATCCCAGATAATGACCGAGCCGGCGCCATATTGGCCCTCGGGTATGGTTCCCTCGAAGGCGCCATATTCGATCGGGTGGTCCTCGACATGCACGGCGAGGCGCTTGTCGTCGGGATCGAGACTGGGCCCGCGCGTCACGGCCCAGGACCAGAGCACGCCGTCATGTTCGAGCCTGAGGTCGTAATGCAGGCGGCGCGCCGCATGTTTGTGAATGACGAAGGCACCGCCCCGGCTCGCCGCCTTGTTTCGCGCTGCCGCGCCTTTCGGCTCGCCGGTGCGCGAAAAATTCCGCTTGGCACGATAAAGCTCGAGACTGGCCATGGTCCGGGCCTCCGCCGATCAGGCGCTCTTGCGGGTTTTGACGGCCTTGCGGGGTTTTGCGGCGGATTTTACGGCGGCCGCTTTCTCCGCTGCCGGGGTCTTTGATGCCCGAGTCTTTGATGCCGGAGACTTCGATGCGGGAATCTCGACTCCGCTGTCCCCGGCAAGGCTCTTCTTGAGCGCGTCGAACAGGTTGACGACATTGGCCGGGCGCTCGGTCGCCTGCACCACCGGCGGCTTCTTGCCCTTCCGCTTGGCCTGGATCAGCTCCAGCAGCGCCGCCTCATATCCATCCTCGAAATGGGAGGGGTCGAACGCCGCCTGCTTCTTGTCGATGATGTGGGTCGCCAGCTCGATCAGCTCCGGATCCAATTTGGGCTTTGCGAGGCCGGCAAAGACCTCGTCGGGCTTGCGCACCGTCTTGTCGTAGCGCAGCGTCGTCAGCAGCAGACCCTTGTCGAAGGGTTCGATCATCACCGGACGCTCGCGGCGATACAGCACGATGCGCGCGATCCCTGCCTTGTCTTGCCGCGCCATCGCCTCGCGGATCACCGCGAAGGCTTCCTCCGACGCGTTGTCCGACGGGGTGACGTAATAGGGCGTGTCGAAATAGATCTGCGGGATATCGTTGCGGTCGACGAAATGCTCGATCGCCAGGGTGTGCGAGGATTCGATCTGAACCGCATCGATCTCATCCTCCTCGACCAGCAGATACTCATCGTCGCCGATCTCGTAGCCCTTGACCTCATCCTCGTCGGGCACCGGCTTGCCGGTGACGCTGTCGACATATTGCCGCCGGACGGTGTTGCCGGTCTTGCGGTTCAGGATGCGGAAGGAAACCTTCTCGCTATGGTCCGTCGCACCGGTCAGTTCGACGGCGCAGGACACCAGCGAAAGCTTGAGATAGCCCTTCCAGGCGGGGCGCGGAGCCATTATGCCGCCTCCCGCTGCGCTGGTTGGCCGCCACGGCGAGGCGCCTTCTTCCGCGACAGATTCTGCCGGGAAAGAGCCTTCCCGGACAGGTCCTGCCCAGACAGATCCTGCCGGGACAGAGCATCGGCGCGATTGAGATCGTCCTGCGTGAACACCGGAACCGGGTCGGTCAGGATGGCGGTGAGCACATCGCCATCGAGCTGGCCGTTGGCGATGACGAAGGCGAGCGCATCGCGCGTCTCGCGTTCGGCGCGGAGCTGCGCAACCAGAGCCGCGATCAACCTGTCCTTCGCCGTCAGATGCATGACGCCACTCCCAAAGAGGCCACCCTTTCAACGTTCCCCGCGCCGGGCTGTTCCCAGGCAAGTGCTGAAGGCGAACCATTGCTGCTCTGCTATGCCAATGTTTCCGCCGCCAATGGCGCCAGAAAAACCAAGATCCGTCAGGTTGCGTGCTCGGGCGTCCCGGTAAGATCGCGCTGTCGCGCGCCTATCGAAACAAGGCCAGGAGAATAATGATCGGTAGGGGAACCCCCAACATCCAAAGTAATATGCCGCGTCCCATGATCGAGCCTCCCGCTTCGTGTCTGATCAACGTCCCGATCTTCCGGAGGGTTCCATTCATCTCGGTTCCTGGTGGAACCATGTCACCACCGATCTCGTTCTAGAGACGTCACATGCGTGACGATGCAACGGGAGGGCATCATGGACGGTATCATCTATCTCGTCGGGCTTGTCGTGGTCGTGTTGGCCATCCTTTCGTTCCTCGGCTTGCGATAAGGGGCGGCATCATGTCGATGGACACAACGGACGTCGTCGTCGTCTCGCCAGCCACCGCCAAGAGCGGCGCTGACGGCTCTTATCTCGAATGGAGCGCCATTCTCGGTGGCGCGGTGCTTTCGGCCGCGATCACCACGGTGATGGCCGCTTTCGGCTCGGCTCTGGGCCTGTCGATGGTCTCGGCCGATACGGCGCGCTCCTCCAGCTTGATTGCCCTCACCATTGCCGGCGGCCTCTGGGCCATCTGGATCACGGTGTCGGCATGTTATGCCGGCGGCTATCTCGCCGGCCGCATGCGTCGCCCGGCCAGCGACGCCAGCGACCACGAGCGCCATGTCCGGGACGGCGCGCATGGCTTGGTCGTCTGGGCTGCCGGGGCGCTGCTGGTCACGATGATCACAGGCTCGTCGCTCCTGGGCGCAGCCAAGACTGCCGTCACTGGCGCAGCCGCGGCGTCCGGGGGAGCCGCCGCCTTGATCAGCCAACAGGCCGACCCGCTGGGCTCGGCACTGGATTCGGTCATGAGATCCACGGGAACGACGCCCCCGACCGCAGGCGAGCGGGAGGAGGCCTCGCGCATCCTCATGACGGGGCTGAGCTCCGGAAAGCTCGAACAGGCGGATCGCGACTACATTGCCGCTCGTGTCGCTGCGCGGATGAATATCCCGCAGCCCGAGGCCCAGAAGCGCGTCGACGATGCCTTCGCCAAGCTCGAACAGGCCAAGGAAACCGCCAAGCAGGCCGCCGAGCGCGCCCGCAAGACGGCGGTCATCACGGCCTTCCTGACTGCGGCCGTGTTGATGCTCGGCGCTGCCGCGGCCTGGCTGGCTGCCCAGCTCGGCGGAAAGCATCGCGACGAGGAAATGGACCTCAGCGCCTTGTTCGGCCGGCGTTGAACGGATCCCGCCGGGCGAGGCTTTCGCAAGCCTTGCTCGGCGCTTTCCCCGTCCGCGCGCGTTTCAGATTGATAGAGATCCTTCGCTCAAGGGGCTTCCATGAAAACCGCTAATCTGTGCATGGCGATGCTGGCGGTGGTTGTGGGGCTCAGAACAAACTCGGCTCTCGCACTCACTGCCGAGCAGATCAACCAGGTGACCTTCGCCGACCGGCAGCGCCAGTCGGGGGCCGGACCGGATCCGTTTATCGTCAAGGCCCAGGTGCTGCTCAGTCGTCGCAGCATATCGCCAGGTGTCATCGACGGTGGCGACGGTGAGAACTTTCGCAAGGCCGTCGCGCAGTTCCGGCGTCATGCGAACCTTGGCGGCGGCGATGAGATGGATGAACTCACCTGGCTCGGCCTTGATGGTGACAGCGCCAACGATGTCGTGTCCGAATACAAGCTCTCGGAAAAGGACACAGCATACGACTTCGCCGACGCTATACCGCGCGACTATGCCAAGCAGGCCAAGATGAAGCGCCTCTCCTACACCAGCCCCGAGGAGATGCTTGGAGAGCGCTTCCACATGAGCGAGAAGCTTCTGAGGGCACTCAATCCCGGAGCGGATTTCACAGCGGCAGGCGCGGCGCTCTTCGTGGTCTCGGCCGAACGCTCGCTCGAGAAGGGCAGCGCCTGGCGGATCGACGCGGTCAAGAGCACCGGAATGGTTGTCGTCTTCGCCGCGGATGACACGGTTCTGGCGAGTTATCCGGCCACCATCGGCAGCGAGAACACCCCGTCTCCTACGGGCGAATACACGGTCGAGAGGGTGGCACGGAATCCAAACTACACCTACGACCCCGAAAAGAACTTCCAGCAGGGCAAGAACACCGAGACTCTCGTGCTCCCACCCGGCCCCAACGGCCCGGTCGGCACGATCTGGATTGCGCTGTCCAAGCCGACTTTCGGAATCCACGGCACCCCCGAACCCTCGCAGGTCAGCAAGACGACGTCGCATGGCTGTGTGAGGCTGACGAACTGGGATGCGGAGCAACTCGCCGATCTGGTGAAGCCGGGCGTGGCGGTGCGCTTCGTGGACTGAGCGCGTGCGCGTCCCCAGCCCGTATTGGCAAGCCGTCGCAACCTCGGCGGCATTGCTCATGTGTCTTGTACCGGCCTTGTCTGCGCCGGCAGCGCCTGACCGTGCCGTTGGGGTGAAGCGACCAGCGCGCCCGACGCAAAGCTTGATGATCATGCCGCTGCCGCCGCGGCGCCCGGCCGAGCTCGTGCCTGATCCTGCGGCGAAGGCCGCCTCCATTCCTTCGCAGGCGCAGATGCCGGAGACACCACCGGGCCCATCAGCCTGTGTCGGGACGTTCAAGGAGCGCGGGGGCGTTGCACTCCCCTTGGCATCAGCCAGCAGCACAGCCGACTGCGGTATTGACGATCCGGTCACGTTCGAGCGTATCGACAGGCCGGACGGTTCCAAGGTCGAACTGGACAGCGCGATCACGGTCCGCTGCTCGTTTGCGCTCGAGGTCCAGGGATGGATTCGCGACGACCTCTCGGCGATCGTCGCAGGCGAGAACGCCAAGCTCGCCGCTCTGGCCGGTGTCAGCGGACATGCCTGCCGTCCGCGCAACGGTGTCGCGGGCGCTCCGATCAGCGAGCATGCCAGCGGCAACGCGCTGGATGTCAGCGCGTTGAAAATGCAGGACGGGCGTATCATCCCGCTGGCCGGCCGCGACGCGGCGACGCTGTCGATGCGCGGCGCGATCAGCAAGAGCGCATGCGCAAGGTTTACGACCGTGCTCGGGCCGGGATCCGACAGCGCCCATAAGGACCACCTCCACCTCGACATGCGAAAGCGCTCGCGCGACTTTCGGATGTGCCAGTGGACAGTCGAATAAGCGGGCGCGTCCGAGCAGGTTGCTCGCCGCCTCGGTCTGTGAGGATTGGATAACGCAGGGCGGCGCGCGCGGCAGGGCCGATGCCGAGGGCGATGCTTGGGCTGGAGTGCAGCCTCCGCCCCTCGCAATATGCGACATCGGTTCGGATCAGCGCTTGGGAAGCGCTCCGCCCGCCCTTCGCTTTCCCCAGGCTCTCCTCAGCTTTGGAGGAAAAATCGGATCATCTCACGCGAGGCATCAGGGCCTGCTGCATCGGCGAAACTTCCCCTGTCGTCGCCGCCCGACCAAGCGTGGCCACTGCCATGAACGATCCAATATTCGGCGGTCGCGGGACCGGTTGCCGGGCCGTGCACCATCCGGGTGACGCGCCTGCCGTTGACCATGCCATCGGTCGAGACCTCCGGCAGCTTGCCGTGGCGAGACCGCGCGCGGTCGAACACCATCTTGCCATTTGACGGGTTGACCGTGACATCGGCGTCGCCGTGGAAGATGATCTTTCTGCCATCCGCTTCGTGCGTCTGGGAGCCCCCTTTGGAGGCGCCCTTCATGGCAGCGAATGCCGACATGACGTCGGAGGCTGCCCCATGCGGCAAGCCGGAATGGATGCCCACCGCGGAAAAGACGTCAGGATAGGTCGCAGACAGCACATCCGCCATGGCTGCGCCTGCGGACAGGCCTGCAACGAAAATTCGCTTTCGATCGATCTTGAAGTCCGTGGCCACGTCCAGAGCCAGACCCGCCAGCACCGCGGGCTCGCCCGAACCACGCTTCTGATGACGTGTATCGAACCAATGCCAACAGCCTTGCGCATTGGCTGATCGCGGTTGGTGGGGATAGGCGACGATCAGGCCGAATTCGTCGGCCAGCGCGTTCATCCGCGTTCCTCGCGCAAAATCGTCGGGGTCCTGCGTGCAGCCATGCAGCATCATGACCAGCGCCAGCTCCCGCTCGGCATGGTCCGCGGGCATGTAGAGCTTGTACGTCACCGATCCCGCCGCAGCTTGAAAGCTGCGCTGGCAAAAGCGCTCGTTATCCTCCGAGGCGTCGGGAGCGCGCTTGGTCTCCCCTGCGGCTTGCCCGAACTGACCCCGCTCGCTGCGGAGCATTCGCAGGACCTCACCAAGCCGGCGCGGGAGAGGCGCGTTGAACCCGACCGTATTTGCCTTGCCGTCCTCGGCGCGTCGCCGCATGGGCGGGGCCTCACCGGAGAGCGCGCGTTGCACTGCAGCCGTTGCACCCGCAACATCGGCCGTTCGCAGACGGTGCATGGCTTCGCCGATAGCGGCGTGAAAACGTGGGTTCATGGAGAATGTCCTTGGTGTCATGTCAGGCGGTCGGCCAGAGCGGCCTTGATCTCGGGAGCAGCATGCAGCGCGCCGAGAACCGTCAGGGAGGCGATGGCATCTCTTGCAAGCTTCGCAGAGACGTCGTTGGCGATGATCGCCAGGCCTAGAACCCGGATCTCGAGTCGTTCACCGGCGGCGACGGCCGCCTCCAGATCCTGCCGGGTGAAAGTTCGCAGTCCAAGTTCGAGCGCCAGCCGCGTCGTGGCTTTCTCCGCGACTTCGGCATGCGTCGAAAGCTGGTTACGGATCGCCGTGCGAATGAAATCCGAGCGGTTCGAGTAAAAGCCGTCCCTGACCAGCAGGTCGATACGGCCAAGGTCGACGAAACCCAGATTCAGGGTCAGCTTTTCGCTATCGGGCGTTTTCATCTTGCATCCATATACCATCCATATGGATGGTATATGGATGTCTGAACGCGGATATCAAGAGAGGAGGGCGAGCGCGGCCTACGCCAGGGAGCGAACGCCTGGTTCACGTGCCCATTGCCGGGTGCGGGCGGGCTTCATGAAGGCATCGGCCTTGTCCCCGAGAGTCACGATGCCGGCATCAGCCAGGACGCCGGATTTGTCGAGCAAAGGCTTCGCATCAGGGCTGAAGCCGATCGCCTTGAGATGGCCGAAGGCATCCCTGACGAAATCGATTGCGGCTCCCTGAAGCCCCGGCAACACGTGCCGGGGCTCAGATGGAGAACCCAACGGGTTCAGGCCGCTTTTGCGACAGCTGCCGAATTGGCGGGACCGCCGAGCTGTGTGAGCGCCTTGTCCGTCTTGGTCTCCTCCGCGAGGGTCTCGTCGAGGAGCCGGACCGCATCCTTGTGGCCAAGCTGCAGCGCCCAGGCCTTGAGCGTGCCGTAGCGCGCCATCTCGTAGTGCTCGACCGCCTGGGCTGAAGCGACCAGGCCGGCATCGAGCGCCGGGCTGTCGGCATAGTCTTCCATGACGGCCTTGCCTTCTTCGAGGATGCCCAGAATGGCGTCGCAGGTCTTGGCGCGCGGTGCCTTGCCTATGATCTCGAAGACCTCGCTCAGGCGTTCGACCTGGCCTTCGGTTTCGGTCTTGTGGGTCTCGAACGCCTTCTTGAGCTCCGGCGCCTTTGCCGCTTTAGCCATTTTAGGCAGCGCCTTCAGGATCTGCTTCTCGGCGTAATAGACGTCCTTGAGCATGTCGTGGAACAGCTCGTCGAGTGGTTTTGGGGTCGTGACCATGGCTTGTCTCCGTTGGGGGGGCCTCGCAGGTCAAACCGAGAGAGACAGCCGAGGGTTCCATCGCAAGAGCTTATTTCTTTCCGGAACCAGATCGTGCCGCCGTACGTTTGAATTGGCGAACGGCAGTAAATCGACATGTATACGGAGACTTAAAAATGAAGAATCTTCTTATAACTACGGTGTTCGCTTCAGTCTTGTCTTTCGGGGCCTTGGCACAAACCTCGACAACGTCTCCGCTTCCAGCTCCGAAGGCTGATGCGGACAAGAACGCGCCACTCCCAGGCGCCAATAGTTTCACCGAAGGGCAGGCCAAGAGCCGTCTGGAAGCCAATGGCTATTCGAACGTCACCGGTCTGAAGAAGGACGAGAACGGCGTCTGGAAGGGCTCGGCCATGAAGGGCAGCGCCAAGGTCACCGTCTCCGTCGACTATCGCGGCAACATCGTCGGGCAGTGATCGATACCGCGCCTTCACCAACTCAGGAGAGACACATGACCAGCACGATCACACGTTCCTACGATAGCTACGAGACCGCCGCCATCGTCGTCGGGAACCTCGAAGGCGCCGGCATAGCGCGCGACGACATCAGCGTCATCGGCCGCGACGAGCGGGCCAAGACCAGCAATTCCGCCGAGGGCGCCGGCATCGGCGCCGGCGTTGGCGGAGCAGCCGGCCTGCTTGCCGGCATCGGCATGCTGGCCATTCCGGGCATCGGTCCCGTGGTCGCTGCCGGATGGCTTGCCGCCACAGCAGCCGGTGCCGTCGCAGGTGCGGCAGCCGGCGGCCTGGTTGGCTCCTTCATCAGCGCCGGAGTCAGCGAGGACGATGCTCACTACTACGCCGAGACAGTCCGTCGCGGCGGCTCCGTCGTATCCGTGAAGGCGCCGGATGAACACCGCGCGACCGTGGAGGCGATCATGGACGGCGCCGCGCCGATCAATCGGGATGCCCGCATAGCCGAATACCGCGGGGAAGGCTGGACCCGCTTCGACGAGAAGGCCGCGCCGAACAGCCGTGTGGCGGACGACCTGGCCCGGCCCAAGCTCCCGGTCGACTAAAGCGTATTCGCGCGAAGCGGATGCCGGTTCGCGCGAAGAAAACGCGTCATGACAAAAGCTGGAGCCATCGAACGATCCAACTGGATCCGACATTGCTCCAGGGCCGATTTCCTCTCTTGTGATGTCGAGCCGGCAAGTGGCCTCCAGCTTAACCCCTGGAGGCCATTTCCGCTCGGCGGGCAAAGGCACGCCCTCTCGGCAGTCACGGTAAGGTCGCGGTTCCCCGATGCGCTGGACGAGTGCTCCAAGACGATATAACAATATTGTCCGGTTTTTATTACGGATCGTCCCGCGTGGACCCTCTGAGCGACCTCATAACCCTGCTCCGGCCGAGCACGGCCATCTCCAAGCCCATTACCGGGCGGGGCCACTGGGGTGTTCGCTATGCGGCGCACGACGCTCCCGGCTTCACCATCATTCTGAAGGGCGAATGCTGGATTTGTCTCGCGGGGCAAGAGCCGTTGCGGTTGCAGGAAGGTGCGTTCCTTCTCCTGCCCGCCACGCCGGAATTCACCTTGAGCAGCAATCCAGACGTGGCCTGTGAACTGCGCGACCCCATGCACGGGCCCATCCGCCACGGTGAGCAGGAGGGCGAGGCTGATTTCGAATCGCTGGGCGGCAGCTTTCGTATCGAATCGGTGAACGCGCCGCTGCTGCTCGCGCTTCTCCCGCGCATGATCCACATCCCAGCCACGGAGCCGCGATCGGCGCGGCTGGGCCGGGTGATCGAACTGATCGCGGAAGAATGTGCCGGTAGCGAACCCGGCAGGGAGATGATCCTCCAGCGTATGCTCGAAGTCCTGCTAGTCGAAGCCCTTCGCTGGCGCGGCATGGCGGCTGATGATGCCCAGGCTGGCCTTCTCAAGGGGATGCGCGATCCCGCCCTTGCCCGCGCCCTCGGCGCCATGCATGCCGATGTCCGGGCCGGGTGGACGGTCGCTGCCCTGGCGAAGGTTGCCGGGCAGTCCCGCTCGGCCTTCGCCGCGCGCTTCGGCGAGGTGCTGGGCTGCGGGCCGATCGAATATCTCGCCCGCTGGCGGATGGCGCTCGCCAAAGACGCGCTGATGCGCAGCGCCAAGACGCTGGACAGGATCGCCGACGAGATCGGCTATGAATCCGCGAGCGCCTTCAGCACGGCATTCCGCAAGCGGCTGGGCTGTCCGCCCGGCAAGTTCGCCCGGATCAGCGCTGTCGCAGAGTCTGCCTGAGGGCGCTCGGGTCGGGCCTGCCAGTCGCAGGATACAGGGATGGACGCGCCACGGTCGCGGGCGCCCTGGGCCTGGCCAATCGAGCGCGCCGTCTCCCCGTCGATGCCGTGGCGTCCCATGCGGGCCATGGCGGATGCGCCCGGCCGCCCTGATCAAATTCGGGATAGCTGCGCCTCTATCGAGGGGCAGACCAGTCCTGTCGGTAGCGTCGCCTGCATCCGCTCCCCTTTCTCGCGGCCGCGGCCGAGCCAAGGGGAGCCTCCATCGCGACAGCGTCAATCTGGACGATTGGAAAACAACATTGGATTGTTAATTATGTATCGTCCGTTCGTCGGGACTTACAAGGACCCATCAGCAACAGATGGAGGTTCCCATGCAGACGATCCTGATCACCGGCACATCATCGGGCTATGGCCTTGAGACCGCGCGTCATTTCCTGTCCAGGGATTGGCGTGTCATCGCCACCATGCGGCGGCCCGATGCGGATGCCCTGCCGCGTTCGCCGAACCTGCGCATCCTGCCGCTCGACGTGACAAGCCAGGAGAGCATCGCGGCAATGGTCGCGGCCGCCGGCCCGATCGATGCGCTCGTCAACAATGCGGGCATCGGCGTCGTCGGCGCGTTCGAAGCCACGCCGCTCTCGCATATTCGCAAGGTGTTCGACACCAACACCTTCGGCGTCATGGCGATGTGCCAGGCGCTCATCCCGCAGATGCGCGAGCGTCGATCCGGCGTCATCGTCAACGTGACGTCGAGCGTCACCCTCACCGCGATGCCGCTGGCGGCGGCCTATACTGCCAGCAAGCAGGCCATCGAAGGGTTCACCGGCTCGCTCGCCCATGAACTCGGGCATTTCGATATTCGCGTGAAGCTGGTGGAGCCGGGATATGCGCCGACCACCCGTTTCGCCGAGAACGCCGACGTCCGTGTCGAGGACCTGATTCCACTGGCCTATGCCGGTTTCGCGGCACCCATCTTCGAGGCCTTCGCCAGACCTGCGCTGACGACGAAGGAGACGGATGTCGCCGAGGCTGTCTGGGCTGCCATCCACGATACGTCCGGCCAGCTGCATTTTCCGGCCGGGGCCGATGCGGTCGCCCTCTACGAGGCCCACCGCGGATGAGGTTTGGCTGCGTTCGAAGCTCCGACAGAGCATAGAACGGTGGGCTTCGGCCGCTTGGCCGATACCGCCCAGGATGATCGCGCCAGGGCATGTCATCGGCCGAGGCGGCGGCCACCATGGGCGGTAACCTTCCCGCGCGGATGCGGTTTCAGCCCGTCGCATGACGGAGCCGCCGATGTGATCATCGCCGAATCCTGATTCAGCCGTCCCCGGATGGCTTTCAACCCCCCGCGCGGATGAAGCGTTGATACACGGCGCTGCCCCGCAGGAGCCGCCGGCCGAGACCGGCAAGGAAATCGACTTCGCCGGGTTTCAGGCTGAGCTTGAAATGAAGTTGCATGATGCGCGCCTTCTCATTGGCCTCCTGCACATCGGCCAGCGACAACCGCACCACCTTGACCTCGAACTTGTCGCATCCCGCCTGTGGTGAGCGCGTGTTGCAGCGCCAGTGCGTGAGCCGATCGCGCCAGCGTGTCGCCTCCTGTTCGAGCACGTCGAAACTCATCCGGCTTGCATTGTCGATCATGGCATCAGTGGCAGCGACGACGGTATCGGTCGCCATGGGGCCCTCAGTGGCGTTCGAGATGTCGCCGCCGACCCGCGTCGCGGCATCGACGACGATGATGATCGCGCGCCGCAGTTGCCGCGCCGTAGCAGGCTGGAGCGGCTCGGGCGCCGGTTGTTTCATCAGCCCGGCGAGATTGCTCGTCGCGAGGTTGTCGACGAGGCCGCCGTCGAGCAGTTTGAGATAGTTCAGGTCGCTTGCGCTGGCATAGCGCTCCTGCGAATCCGAGATATGCCTTTCGAACAGCGAGGCCTCGACGACCGGCCGTGTCGGGCTTGTCCTGTGTCCGGCGACAGGGCAGGCATCGTTGAAGTTCCGCATGACGATGGGCGTGAACGCGACCGGCACAGCTGATGAAGCGGCGACCGCATGGGCCAGGGAGAAGCCGTCATAGTCGCTGCAGATCGCGAGGAAACTCTTGCGATCGAAGGAAAAGGGCGCGCGGTTATAGAGGTCCGTCGCGTGCAGGACGAGCCGCGCGCGCCCGCGTCGCTCGACATCGCGCAGGGTCGCGCCGTGATAGAGACGGTCATCGAGCCAGGCTGCAAAGCCGGATAGATCATTGATGCCGCCGCGATAGGCCCGCAGCAGGTTTTCCGGCGTGTATGAGGTCCGCAGTGACGCCTCCGGATCCTGATCGAGAAAATCGCGGCGGAACCCGGAAAGCCCGGTTGGCCCGTAGAGCGCGAAATGGGCAGCAAGAACGCCCCCGCCGGAAACGCCGGCCACCACGGCGACATCATCTGCGAGCGTGCGGGTGGCCATGCCCGGAGAGCGCTGCTCGGCCAGTGCCGACAGGACACCGTAGCCAAAGGCAGCCGAGCGTGCCCCGCCTCCGGAAAAGGCGAGGATGACGGCGGTGTCACTGGGTTTTGCCGGGGTCCTTGGCGCAGCAGGCACGCCGATATGCGTCAGCACGGCATTCGATGGCCTATTGGCGGGCCCGGCACATCCCGCAACGCACAGCATGAGCGCTGCAGCTTTCAGGAGACGGCGTGTCGCTCTGGCGTGGCGCCGATTTCCGGCAGCGGCTGTTCTGGAACGGAGAATCGACATTCGACGCGTGAGGGCCCCTCTCAGCGGCGAGATCGTCCCTCGTGAAAGGTAACGCTCGCCGGGGGGGCAACATCTCGGCTGCGTCGATTATCCCAGCATTATGCGGCCTGCGGAGGCTTCAAAGAAACACGCAGATCCGAAGTCAGGCTGCTGGTGGAGGCAAGGTGATGCGAAAACGCGCGCCCGTCGACGATGAATCCAGAACGGCCACGTCCCCCGCGTGAAGCCGAATGATCGCGTCGACGAGATGCAGCCCCAGGCCCGCGCCTCGCTCGCGCGGCGCCAGCCGAAAAAACGGCTCGAAAATGCGCCTGCGCTGCTCGCTCGGTATGCCGGGCCCTTCGTCGGCGATCTCGATCGTCCGTTCTCGCCCGACGGTGATGGTGATCGTGCCACTGCGGCCGCCATGCTCGATGGCGTTCTGAACCAGATTGGCCAGGACCCGTTCAAGCGCGGCTTCGTCGCCCCATGCAGCGACAGGCTCGGCCTCCGCCTCGAATGCGAATTGGTAGCCTGAAGCGATGGCCAGAGGCGCGAGATCGGCAGCGACGCGCCTGCTCATGGCGACGATGTCGAGCCTGGCGAACTCGTCCCGGTTGTGTTCGATCCGCTGCAGGTCGAGCAATTGCTCGGCCATCACGGCAAGCCTCGCCACATCCTCCAGAAGGCGGGCCCGCTGAACTGATTCCGGCAGGGCTTCGAGCCGCGTCTGCAGGATAGCGATCGGTGTCCGAAGCTCATGGGCGGCATCGCCGAGAAAGCGCTTGTGCCGGGCATGGCCCTCGTCCAGCCGCTGCAAGGCGCGATTGACGGCCACAACGAGCGGGGTGACCTCGCTCGGCACGGCATCGGTGGATAGCCGCGTGCCTTGCCGATCGATATCGATCTGTTCGGCCTGGTCCGCCACGTCCCCGAGGCCGACGAGAGCCCGGCGCACGACGATGGGCGTCGCGATGATGGTTACGAGCCCCATGATCACGAGCGCCGGCAGAACGAAGCTCATGAAGACGATCAGCACTCCCTGAACGAGCCAGCTCAGCGGGGCGTTCGCGCCTGGCCCGGTCGCAATCTGGATCTCTCCAGCCGCACCCTTGACCCAGCGGACCAGTGCGCTGGCGCGCGGCGGATCACCCAGGTTCCAGCCGAGCCGCGCATTGCCGACGCCGTCGAGCGCATCACCGATGCGGGCGAAATGCGATGGCGGCATGCCTTCGACCAGTGTGTGCCCCTGCCGATCGCGCACGATGAACCAGAGATCGGGAACCTCCGCGCGCAAGGTCTCCAGAGCAGGTGTCGTCCGCAAGATGAGCCCGCCATCGGCCTTGCGCTCCACGGCCGTCTTCAGCGCCTCGACGGTCACATCCTCGGATTCGAAGTTGAAGAGATGGCCGCCCATATAGAGCGCGCCGATGACGAGCACGACGAGAAGCGAGAGAATTGCGGCCTGCAACGCGAGAAAGCGCCGGACGAGGCGCCATTTGAGCGAGTGGCCCGGGGCAGGGGACTTGCTCACATCGCCTGCTTCAGGAGATAGCCGACGCCCCGAATGCCATGGATCTCCAGCCCGGCTCCGGCGTCGGCCAGTTTCCGGCGCAGGCGCGACACATGCATGTCGAGCGCGTTCGACTGGATTTCGTCGTCGAAGCCGTAAACCGCCTCCTCCAGCGCAGCGCGCTGCACGGTGCGGCCGCGCCGACGCAACAGAGCCTCCAGCACGAGAAGTTCCCGGCGCGGCAAATCGAGCGTCGCGCCATCGATGCTCGCACAGCGGTCGCGCCAGTCGAACTCCAGGCGGCCGGCCCGTAGAATGTCGGGCGCGAGCCCTGCCGGCCGGCGCAGCACCGCACGCAGCCGCGCGAGCAATTCGTCGATCGCGAAAGGCTTGGCGAGATAATCATCGGCTCCGAGGTCAAGGCCTGTGACGCGATCTGCAACATCGCCGCGGGCGGTGAGGACGATCACCGGCGCGGGGTGCTTTCTCGCACGCAGCCGGGGAATCAGCGAGAGACCATCGCCATCCGGCAACTGGCGGTCGAGAAGGATCGCGTTGTGAACCGGGGCCTCGATCGCTTCCGCACCTTCCGCCAGCGTCGCGGCATGGTCGACGACCATGTCGTGCTGACTCAGCGTCGAGCAAAGCGCGGCTGCCATTTCCGGCTCATCTTCGACGAGGAGAATTCGCATCGCTCATGCGTATCCGGGCTTGGCGCTGGATACCGCGCCGCTGAGGTCGGAGCTCTCATATCACCGTTCATCTGAGTCGATCGATAGCCTCCGATGGCGACGCATGATCCACAGGCTTGCCATCCGGTGGTCCGCACTCTGGCAGCGTTCGGCCCGTCGCATGATGGAGCCGTCGGTCCGGTCCCTCCTGTCAGGAAGCGGCGGGGAGCGGATCGGTGCCCTCACTCAGGATGGCGAGATATTGCCGGTAGCTGAAGACGCGGCCGCGTTTGCGGCCGGTGACCTCCTCGACGATGCCGAGCCGCTCCAGATCGGCGAGCGCCGCATTGACCGTCGGGGCCGAGAGGCCCGTTTGCTGAACGAGCTGGTTGGCCGTCAGATAGGGATTCTGCTGAAACAGATCGTGGATGCGCAGCGCCGAGCCAGCCCGATCGCTTTCCAGCGTGATGCGTTCGCGGTCTTCCTTGAACAATGCGACGATCCGGGTGGCCGCGTCGAAGGCCTGATTGGCGGTATCCGCGACACCCGTGAGAAAGAAGTCGAGCCAGGCTTCCCATGCGCCATGCGCGCGCACCTCCTGAAGCAGGCGGTAATACTCGGCGCGATGGGTTTTGAGATAAAGGCTGAGATAGAGCAGCGGCTTGCGCAGCACGCCGTTGACGCAGAGATACAATGTGACCAGCAAACGCCCGATCCTGCCATTGCCGTCCAGAAACGGGTGGATGGTCTCGAACTGGACATGCAGCAGGCCGGCCTTGATGAGGGCGGGTAGTCGCGACCCATCTTCATGCATGAAGCGCTCGAGCGCATCCAGACAGCCATTCATCTCGGACGGCGGGGGCGGGACGAAGTGCGCATTGCCGGGACGTGTGCCGCCGATCCAGTTCTGCGAGCGCCGAAATTCGCCGGGGCTTTTCGTACCGCCACGCCCGCTTTGCAGGAGGCGCGCATGCATCTCGCGGATCAGGCGCAGCGACAGCGGCAGGGTTTCCAGGCGCTCCAGCCCATGCATCATGGCGTCGACGTAGTTCGAGACTTCGCGGATGTCGTCGATCGGTTGGCCGGCTTGCGCCTCGGTCTCGAAACGAAGCAGGTCCGAAAGGGTCGATTGCGTGCCCTCGATCTGCGAGGAGAGGACCGCTTCCTTCCTCGCATACATGTAAAGAAACAGCTCCTGGCGCGGGAGCAGCATGGTAATGCCGTCGAGACGCCCCAAAGCTCGCTCAGCCAGACTCAAGCGTTCCAGCAGGGCAAGCACGTCGATCGGCGGCTCCGGCGGCAAGGGCGGCGGCACGAAGGCGCGCACCATCTCGCCCGCAACAGGGGTCTCGACAAAGCGGCCTAGCCGGTGATCGGGCGCGGGTTCGAGCATGAGCCCACTATGGTGCTGCGATCTTATTTAAGCAATTGCCGTTCTGCTTAAATAAGGAGTGAGCTAAGGTAAGCGCCCTTAAATAAGGGGCGGGCGCCACCATGGGCGGTGACCTTCCCGCGCGGATGCGTTTTCGGCCCGTCGCATGACGGAACCGCCGGTTCGGCTACTCGCGCTGGCGAGCCAGCCAGACAGTTCGATCGCAGCTCGGATCTTCCACGGCGTGATCGACAACCGCGAAGCCGGCGGCGTCCAGCAAGGCGCGATATTCGTCCGGGCCAAGGCTGCCATGGTAGAGCGGATCGCCCTCCAATTCACCGATGGCCTGACCTTCGGCGGGTCCGCTGGTGAACATCAGCGCGGCGCCCGGCGCGGCATGAGCCTGGAAACGGGCGAACATGGCGCGCTGATCATTGGGCGAGAGGTGAAAAAAGCTGTCCCAGGCGAGCAAGCCTGCGAAACGCCGGCCCAAGGCCAGCTCGCGCATATCCGCCAGATGCGCCGGGGCGCCCGGCAGGTTGCGCTGAAACAGCGCGAGCATCGCCGGCGTGCCGTCCAGCCCCGTCACATCGAAGCCGCGCGCGATCAGCTCGCGTGCAATCGGCAGGCCGGAGCCGCAGCCAATGTCGAGCACTCCAGCCCCAGCGGGAAGCAGGTCGCAGAAACGATCGAGCCATGAACCTTCCGCCAGGCGGTCACCGCGCAGCCTGGCCCAGGCGCAGCCGTGGCGCTGGTAAACCTCGATCACGGTATCTTCGATGCGGTCCGTCATGCTCCCCACGTCTTCAGCCTAAACTGGTGCTGGAACGACCACCATAGATTGCCGTCCCGTCTCAAACCTTGAGGAGCAGGTGAGCGAGACCGATCAGTTCAATCTGCTCTGGCCGGCCAGCCGCCAGATCACGCCAAGGCAGAGGGCGTTCGTGGAATTCATGGTTGAGCATGTGCAAACGCAATAGGGCCTCCGCGCGCCGCCAAGAGCTGGCTCGCCTCCCGCGGTTGCGATTGACCCAAAGCCCATAACGACCTTTGGCGTGCAGCGATCGAGCTGCCTGGATGATGCCGCCAGATCTGCATCAATGCTCGGCAAATCCGCCCTTCGCCATCATCAGGTGATGAGCCTGGTGATGCGCGCCCTGCACCATGATGCCGATGAAACCGAGCGCCTTGAGCTTGGCAAGCGGCATGGTCTCGCTGGCGTTCACCGTCAGCTTCACGCCATCAGGCAATTCGTCAGTTTCGGCTTTCCAGCCGCTCTCCTTCAACTCTTTCACATGTGCCGGCACCATGCGCTTGATGGCCGCCAAGGTGCGGCCTTCGCCGGTCACCATGATCTCGATGCTGTCGCCGAGTATGCGCTCGCTTGCCGCTGCGCGCAGCGTAACCTCGTTCATATCGATGAGATGGTCTCGCAAGCCCGTGATATTGACCTTCGACCAGTCGGTCGCCGGATTGGCCGCGAGGATCTGCACGACCTCCTGAATGGCACCGAAGGCATCTTGTCCCGGCATCGTCGGCTCGCCACTCGCGCCGTGCATGCTGTTTGGCGTTCCTTCGCCCGTGCCTTGGCCCATTGCTGGGCCCATGCCGCCTCTGCCTTGCATCATGTGCTTGTGCATCTGGCTCATGTCGCCCGCGCCTTGCGCCATTTGGCCCGACATCATCTGGCGGTGCATGCCTGTCGGCCCGTTCATGCCGGGCGACGTCTGGGCGAAAACGAAAGCTGTTGAACCGAGGATCGTGGTCGCGGCGAGTGTCGTCTTCCAGGGAAACTTCGGCATGGGTTGGTCTCTTTCTTGATGACGCGTACTAGCCCCGGCTCACTTTCTAGCCGAACCTGCAGTTGTCACATATGATCGAGATCACATCTCAAGTGGCGGCAGCAGTACGATTCCATCTTTGACGCGCTCGATCTCGCCGGAGCGCTCGAGTGCGCTCAAGGTGCGGTAGAGCGCCTCGTGGGTCAGTCCCAGTTCGGCGGCGAGCTGCTTCAGTGTACCCTGAAGACGGACGGTCCGGTCGCTTTCGTCGGCGCTTATGCTGAGAAAATGACGCACGCGATCAAGTGCTGATCGGATATTTCGCTGTTCGATCCGGGTGCGCAGGTTCATCACCTGGCGGGCAAGGGTTGCGGTGAAAGCCTGCGCGGATTTCGGGTCGTTCTCGAACATGGCGAGCACTGCCGACTTCGGATAAACGCGAACCAGCGCGTTCGTCGAGGCGATGGCATCGCAATGATATGAGGCGGCAAACAGCGAGGCTTCGGCGATCGTCTCGCCCGGGCCTGCCACATGAAGGATGACTTCGCGGCCGGAGCGGTCGACCCGTGAGAGCCGCAGGCGACCCGCGATGACCTCGCCAAACCCCGCGGTCTTGTCGCCCAGCCGAAACAGCGCCTCACCGGATTTCAGTTTTCGGTCCGTACCAAGGGCGCGCAGCGCGGTTGGGAGCGACTTCGGGACTGACATGGAATGGTTCCCGCCTGGGCAGACGTAACGTCTTAAGGTTTGGCGCGGTGGATGATATCCACGATCGGCGCATCGCGTCATTTGGCTGAGCCGGCGCGGCGCGCGCCACAGGGAAAAGCAGGCATTTCAATGTTCAGCGCTCGGGAAACGCGGCCTCCGATCAGCCATCGACTGGCGGACCACCTGAGATCGACGGTCGCGGTCGAGCGAAGCGCGATCGGAGATCTGCGTCTGGCGGAAGTGCTGTGCTTCATCGCCGGCGCGACCAATGCCGGCGGCTTCCTGGCGGTGGGACAATACACCTCGCATATGTCGGGCATCGTCTCGTCGATCGCCGACAACGTCGTGCTTGGCAGCTTCGCGCTCGTTGGCGTCGCGCTCCTCGCGCTGACGGCATTCCTCGCCGGCGCAGGCGTGTCGGCGATCCTGATCAACTGGGGCCGCAGAAACTACAAGTCGGCGCGGTTCGCTTATCCCTTGTTCGTCGAGGCGATCCTGTTGCTCTGCTTTGGACTCTCCGGTCATTTTTTCAATGGAACGGCCGTCTTCATCACCGTCGCGATCCCCTTGCTCTGTTTTATCATGGGGCTGCAGAATGCGATGGTGACAAAGATTTCGAATGCCCGGATGCGCACGACGCATGTCACGGGCATGGTGACCGATCTTGGAATTGAGCTCGGCAAGCTGGTCTACGTCAATGTCGCGCCCGGGCGACGCCTCAAGGTCGTGGCCAGCCGGAAAAAACTGCGCATGCTGACGACGCTGATCGGTCTGTTCCTGCTCGGAGGGATCGCTGGCGCGGTCGGTTTCAAGCAGATCGGCTACATCACCACCGTTCCGCTCGCGATCGCGCTCGTGCTGCTCGCTGGATTTCCGCTCATCCTGACGCATCCGAGACCTCCTCTGGGTAAGGGCTGAGGGAAGCTCAAACGGTCTCCGAGGCGCTCGCCTGACGCCTTGTTGTCAACGAGGGCTCTTCGGGGCAGCGTGCAGGGATCGGGAGCCTGGCCATGACCATCACCATCACCGCCTTTGAACGATCCCCCGATCGCGGCAGGGGGCTGGCGCGGGACATGCGCGTGCGCTGGGCGCTTGAGGAAGTTGGCCAGGCTTACGATGTCCGGCTGCTGTCGTTCGGCGCAATGAAGCAGCCTGCGCATCTCGCGCTGCATCCCTTCGGGCAGATCCCGACCTATGAGGAGGGCGATCTTGCCTTGTTCGAGTCGGGCGCGATCGTGTTGCATATCGCCGAACGGCATGGGGGCCTGCTGCCCGGCGATGCGAATGCCCGGGCGCGCGCGATCGCCTGGATGTTTGCCGCGCTCAACACGCTGGAGCCGCCGATCTTCGAGCGCGCCCTCGCCACGATCCTCGAGCGCGACGAGCCCTGGTACGCGCAGCGCCTGCATGCGCTGGAGGACAGCATCGCGAAACGGCTGGGCGCGCTGTCCAGTCGCCTTGCCGGTGCCGACTGGCTCGACGGCGCGTTCAGCGCCGGCGACCTGCTGATGGTGACGGTGCTGCGCAGGCTGCAGGGATCGGGCCTGCTGGAGAACAATCCGAACCTCTGCGCCTATGTCGCCCGCGCTGAAGCGCGGCCGGCCTATCAGCGTGCTTTCGAGGCACAACTGGCGGTTTTCACCGCTGCGTCGGCTGAACGATAGAGAGCCGCTTCGCTTGAAAACGCTCTGGGCCGGACATCTGGCGGGTGGGGCATTGACCTCATCAGGGCACGCCGCCATATAGCTAGACAGTCTAGCCAGAGGCGCTTGCTGGCCGGACATTCTTGCTCACCAGGAGTGCTTGAACATGGAATGGCCGCTCCAGGACGCCAAGAACCAGTTCTCCAAGGTGGTGCGGAAAGCCCGGCTCGAAGGCCCGCAGATCGTCACCTTGCGGGGCGAGCGCGCCGCTGTGGTGCTCTCGGCCACCGACTACGATGCGCTGCGCGCCGGGCGGCCGACCCTGGTTGACGATCTGCTGTCCGGCCCGGCTTGGGACGACGCCTTCGCCGAGGCGGTGACGCTGCGCGCCAAGACACCGAGCCGCGATGCAGCGCTCTGATGTATCTCGTCGACACCAATGTCATCTCGGAGGCCCGGCGGGGTTCGCCGCCAGCACTGACCTGGCTGCGCTCGGTCGCTCCCGGTGGTGTCCACCTCAGCACCTTGACGCTCGGCGAGATCATGCGCGGCATTGCCCTGAAGCAAAGGTCGGATCCGAAGGCGGCCGGCCATCTTGCCGAGTGGCTACGCAGGATCCGCCATGATCATGCCGATCGCATCCTGCCGGTCACGGACCAGATCTCGGTCGAATGGGGCCGCATCGCCGCGATCCGGCCGCGCGGCGACGTCGATGGGTTGATTGCGGCCACGGCGATGGTGCACGATCTGATCCTCGTCACCCGCAATGTCGCGGATTTCGACGATACAGGCGTCTCCGTGATCAATCCCTGGGACCTCGCCTGACGCCACCGGCACTTGATCTCCCCATCCGCGAGCCGGGCTCCCGACGACAATCGACGCGTTTTGGCCCGGTTTCCGTCAGATCGGGAAGGAGACCAGGCGCGTTCCGGCCGGCAGCAGCCCGATGGCATCGCCTTGCGCGGCGATGCGGCTGGATTCCGGCGTCGTGGCACAGGTCACGAGCGTTCCGTCGGCAAGGCGCGCGTGAACATAGACCGTTGCCCCGTGGTAAGAGATGGCCTCGACGGTCGCCGTCAGTGATCCGCTTCGACCGGTCTCGGTCAGCGTGATCGCCTCGGGCCGGATGAGCACTTCGACGCGCGACGATCCGCCCGGGTGACCGCTGGCGATGGCCGGGACCGTGATGCCGGCATCGAGCGCGACCTCATGAGAGCGGCCGTCCCCGCTCAGGATGCGTCCCGGCAGGAAGTTCGCGCGGCCGATGAACTCCGCCACGAAGCGGTTTGCCGGTTGCTCGTAGATTTCGCTGGCGCTGCCGATCTGCTGCAGCACGCCATCCTTCATCACGGCGATGGTATCGGCGATGCTCATCGCCTCGCTCTGGTCATGGGTGACGAAGATCGAGGTCAGGCCGAGCTCGCGCTGCAGCCGCGACAGCTCCAGGCCCGTGCCCTCGCGCAGCTTGGCGTCGAGATTGGAGAAGGGCTCGTCGAGCAGCAGGATCGAGGGATTGATCACCAGGGCACGGGCGACGGCGACACGCTGCTGCTGGCCGCCCGAGAGCTGGCGCGGCAGGCGCTCGGCCAGCCCCGACAGCTTGAGCTTGTCGAGCATCGCGGTGACGCGCTGCTCGCGCTCGGCCCTGGCGACGCCGCGGCGGCGCAGGCCGAAGGCGATGTTCTCGGCGGCGCTCAGATGCGGAAACAAGGCATAACTCTGGAAAACCAGGCCGGTGTCGCGCTTATGGGCCGGAAGCGTGGTGATGTCGCGGGCGCCGACATGAATCGAGCCCGAGCTCGGTGCGATGAAGCCCGCGACCATCCGCAGCGTCGTCGTCTTGCCGCAACCGGACGGTCCGAGCAGGGCCAGCATCTTGCCCTGCGGAATCGTGGCGCTGATCTCGGCGACCGCGATGGCCGGCCCGTAGGTCTTGCGCAATTGGCGAAGTTCTATCTGCATGGTCAATCCCGTTGGCGCCGGAAGGCGCTCAGGAGGTGGTAGAGCAGCATCACCATGAAGGTTGCCAGGACGAGCAAACCCGAAATCGCGGCGACCGAAGGCTCGAAACCCAGTTGCACGGCCGAGTAGATCGTGACCGGCAAGGTCGGTGCGCCCGGCTCGGCCAGGAACAGGGCCAGCACGACCTCATCGAAGGAGGTGATGAAGGCCAGCACCGTGCCGGCGACGATGCCGGGCCGCACGACAGGCAGGACGACGAGGAAGAAGGCCGCGAAGGGCGAGGCCCCGAGATTGCGGGCGGCTTCCTCCAGCGAGCGGTCGAAGCGTCGCAGCACCGGCAGCGAGACCCGCAGCACATAGGGAATGCAGATGATCACATGGGCCGCGATCAGCCGCCACGATCCCTGCAGCAGTCCCGTGCGCGTGAAAAACAGCGTCAGCCCGACGGCCAGAACCAGCGTCGGCAGGATCAGCGGCGACAGGAAGATCGCCTCGAGCAGGCGCCGGCCCAGGAAGTCGTAGCGCGTCAGGGCGTAAGCCGCGGCGATGCCGATGACGCAGGCGATCAGGGCGCTGGCGAGCGCGATGCGCAGGCTGACCAGCAGCGCCGCGAGATAGCGCGTGTCACTGACGGCAGCTGCATACCATTTCAGGGTCCAGCCTTGCGGGGGAAAGGCGAGATAGCCGGTCGCGCCGAACGGCGCCACGACGACGACGAGGATCGGCAGCAGCAGATAGGCGAAGCTCAGCGCGCAGAGCAGCAGCAGGACCGCTCCGAGCGGCGAGCGCCAGGCGATCGTCATCGCGGCGCCTCCAGCTCGCCGCGTCCCTCGATCAGGGCGCCATAGGCGAGCGAGAGGCCGAGCACGACGACGAGCAGGATCGCGGCCAATGCGGCCCCAAAAGGCCAGTCGAGCAGTTCGACCGTCTGCTCGTAGATCGCGGTCGCCATCACATTGGCGCGCGCGCCGCCGACCAGGCTCGGCGTGGCGAAGGCGCTGATCGCCAGCGAGAAGACAAGCAGCGAGCCCGCGACGATGCCGCCGCGCGCCAGGCGCAGGGTCACCAGGCCCAGCGCCACGGCCGGCCGTGCTCCCAGGCTCATGGCGGCGTATTCGAGATCCCGATCGATCGACTTGAAGACGCCGTGCAAGGTCAGGACCATCAGCGGCAGCAGCACCTGCGCGAGCGCAATGATCACGCCGGTCATCGTGTACATGGTCTGGACCGGCCGATCGATCAGGCCCAGCATCAGCAGAACCCGGCTGACCAGGCCGTCCCTGAAGAACAGCACCATCCAGCCGAAGGAGCGCACCACGGCGCTGACAAGCAGGGGGAAGGTGGTGAGCAGCAGCAGCAGGCTCGCCCAGCGCGATTGCGAGCGGGCCAGGACATAAGCCGTCGGCAGCCCCAGCACGAGCGTGATCGCCGTGACAGCGATACCCATGCCCAGCGTGCGACCGAGGATCTCCCAGTAATAGCCGTCGCCGAAGAAGCGGGCGTACTGGTCAAAGCTCAGTCCGGATTTGCTGCTGGCGCTGATCGCCAGCAACGAGGCCTGAGGCCAGATGAAGAAGATCGCATAGACCAGCACGCAGGGGGCAAAGAGCAGGATCGGCACGAGTGCAGCCTGTCGGCGTACCCCTGCGCCTTGCCCTTCTGCCGTCACCGGGCGATCTCGCGATTCCAACGATCGGTCCAGGCTGCGCGCATCGCGTTGATCTTGCCCCGGTCGAGCTGGGCGAGCTTGTCGACCGCGGGGACCTCGCCTGCCAGGTCGGCGGGCAACCTGGTCTCCGGGTTCGAAGCGGTCCAGCGCATCGTCCTTGCGATCTCGATCTGCGCTTCAGGCTTCAGCATGGCGTCGATCGCCGCATTGGCCACATCCGCATTCTTGGCGCCCTTGGCGATGCAGGCGGTGATGAAGACGGCGGGGCTGCCCTCCTGCGGCGTCGCGAAGGCGACCGGAAGCCCGCTCTGCTGGATCTTGAAGGTGTTGCCGGTGTCATAGGGCATGATCCAGATATCGCCCTGGCCGAACAAGGTCGGCAGATCCGAGGCCGCCTTGAAGATGGTTTCGCTCTTGATCTGCTTCATCGCGGCAAAGCCCGGCTCGATATTGTCCTCGCCGCCGCCGAAGGCTCTGGCGAGCATGACGAGGAAGTCCATGCCGTAGCCATTGGTGATCGTGGGGAAGGCGACATGGCCGCGATATTCCGGCTTCAGGAAATCCTTGTAGCTCGTCGGCGGCGTCGCGATCTTGTCCTTGCGGTAGACGATGCCCTCGGCGATCACCGCCCAGGTCACCCAGTGGCCGTCAGGGTCCTTCAGGCCGGCCGGGATTTTCGCCAGGCGCGAGACGCCGGTGAGCGGCTGGCTCAGCCCCTCTTCCTTGGCATAGGCCTCCTGGCCGCCGGAGAACTGGAACATGTCGATCTGCGGATTGCCGGCCTCGGCCTTCATTCGGGCGAGCGCGGCGGCCGACTGCATCGGAACCTGCGTGCTCGCCGCGCCGCTCTCCTTGTCGAAGGGCGTGAAGATGGCGGACTGGATGATGTCCATCGTCGAGCCGCCGAAGCCGGAGCTGACAAGCTTCCGTCCGCTGAAGGACGGCGCCTGTGCAAAACCTCTCGATGCGGCAAGAGGTGTCGCGGCGGATGCCGCAAGCGCTGCGAGAATCTGGCGGCGGTCTGGAGTGTAGGCAGCCATGGAATTGCCCTCCGATGTGCCGGGCACTCGCCCGGGCGACGCGTGTCCGAACGATCGATGCTAGCTGTCAGGCGGGATCATAGCCTTTCGTCCCGACGAGTTCGAAGACCTGATCGCCATTGTAGATTGGCATATGCGGGCGCCTGATGGAGCCGACCCAGGCCTTGTCGACCGGGCAGTGCACGGTCTCGACGACATCGCCGAAGAGATCGACGATATCGGCGAGATGCTGGCCCTTCACGACGTCGTCGCCGGGGGCGACCTTGGGAATGAACAGGCCGCCATGGGTCGCCTTGTGGTGGATGGCGTCACCGCCGAGGCGGAAGCGCGCTGGCACCACGGGCTCGCCCGGCAGCATGCCGCGCGCCTTACAGACATTGAAGATCGCCAGCGTCAGCCGGTCCAGGTCTTCTGGCGTGACGCGCGCGCCGCCGCCGCTCTCGACGATCAGCGAAGGTTTTCCGCCCTTGGTGTAATGGGTGAAATGGCAGCCTGACAGGCCTTCCTCGAGCGAATTCCAGATGTTCGGCGAGCCGGTCGCGCGAGCCATGCGCTCGGATTCCAGGCCCTCGGGCGTACCGTTGTTGTGGAACAGCGTGTAGTGGCAGGTGATCGTCAGGTCGCCGCCGGAATGCAGATCCAGCATCGCATCCGAATGCGTCAGCGAGAGATCCAGCAGGCGGTGGGCGAGCTGATAGGACAGGTGCCCGTTCGGGTCGCCCGGGAAGACGCGGTTCAGATTATAACCGTCCTGCGGCGTCAGGCGGTTATAGCCGCGAAAGCCCAGCGGGTTCGCCAGCATCAGGCAGACGACGCGTCCCGAGAGTTGCTTCAGGTCCACGGTCCTTAGGAAGCGCTGGATGCTGAGCGGCCCGACGACCTCGGGGCCGTGGATGCAGGCCTGCAGCCACAGTGTCGGCCCATCCTTCTCGCCCTGGGCGATCAGCACCGGCGAGAGCACCGGCCCGTCCGGATAGGAGCCGAGCTCGACATGCCCGCGGGTGATCTGACCCTTCGCGGATCTGGCCGTGCCGATCATGCTCTGCTCCTGTTGCCTGGCATTGTTGCCCGCCAATCGTTGCAGGCCATGGCGTTTGGGCGCCGGCCCGCTGTGCTGTTATGGCGATGCTGTACGGGCATGAGAGCTTGCCGTACCATATCTGTCAACGGTGTTCTTGCTAATGGAACGACAATGAGCTCGCTGGAAAATGGATTGCGCATTCTCGCGCTGGTCTCCGAGGAGCGCCCGGTTCTGCGCGTCGGCGAGGTCTGTCGTGAGCTGGACCTGCCCAAGGCTTCGGTTTCGCGGCTCCTGAAGACCCTGGCCGAAGCGGGCCTGCTCGAGCGCGAGGACCGCGACCAGAGCTATGCCGCCGGCGGCAAGGCCCTGGAGCTGGCAAGCTGCTATCTGGCGCGCCACAGCCTGCTCGACCTCGTGAAGGAGGCGGTCGACGATCTCGTTCGCGAGTTCGGCTTCACCGGCCATGCCGGGATCGTCGCGGGCCACGAACGCGTCCTGCTTGCCGCTCAGCAGGGCAGCTATGCGCTCCAGCACACCGGCTCGATCGCCGAGCGCAAGCCAGCCTTCGACTCGATCATCGGACGTGCGATCCTGGCGCGGCTGAACGACGCCCAGGCGCTGGCGCAATTGAAGGCCGGCAGTGACCGCGGCGTTCTCGGCGGCATGAGCGATGCGCAGGTCAAGGCCGAGCTGGCCGAGATCCGGCGCACGCGCATCGCGCGGTCATCGAGCCTGATAACGCCCGGAATTTCGTCGATCGGCGCGGCTGTCGCCGATCCCGGCCGCAACGAGATCATGGGCTTCTGCCTGTCTTTCCCGACGATCGCTGCTGACGCTGCAACCCAGGATCGCATCGCCGCCAGCGTCATGCATCACGCAAAGGCGATCGGAGCCCGCATGAGGGACCCGGTCTGGACCAGCTGAGCTGGCCCTCCGACCTTCAACGCGGCGCCCGGCTCCAATGGTCTCCCGTTGCGTGCCGCAGTTCCGCTTTCCACCGGCGAGGCGCACGCAAAATCATGGTTCCCAGACTGGCGGACTTCCAATCGAGGTCCGTAACGCTTCGGCGAAGGCTCGCACCTTGGCACTCGGTTTTGGCAGGGCGCGCAGGAGGTAAATCCCGTCCGGCGCATCGTTCCAGGGTTCGTCGCCGGGCCGCAACCGGACCAGCTTCCCTGATCTGACATCTGGCCCGACGACCCAGCTCGATAGGAACGCGATCCCCAGGCCGGCTTCGGCGGCAGCGCGCAGGGCCTCGAAATCGTCTGAACGGAACGTCACCCCACCGTTCCCGGCATGCCCCGCCGGGCAGCCGAGCACGTCCCGCCAGCCGAGAAGATCGGCGCCATGCAGCTTGTCGAGCAAGCGGTGCGATGCGAGATCAGCCACGCTGTCTGGCGAACCCGCGCGCGCCAGATAGGCCGGGCTTGCCACCAACAGACGGGTCAGTGGCGCAAGCCTGGTGGCGATCAACGTGCTGTCGGTCAGCGCTCCCATGCGGACGACCACGTCGAGACGCTCGAGAACCGGATCGGCCAGCCGCTCCGTCAAGTCGAGCTCGACCTTGAGCGCAGGATGCTCGGCCTGCAGCGCGGCGACGACCGGCAGCACATAGCGCTTGCCGAAGGTCGGAAAGCAGGCGACCCGGAGCGTGCCGGAGACGGAACCATCGAATGCGGCGACCTCGGCGTGCGTGTCGGCCAGCTCGTCAAGCAGCCGCAGGGCTCGCTCGTGCAGCCGCCGGCCGGCATCCGTAAGCGTGAGGGCGCGCGTCGAGCGGGTCAGCAAGGCAACGCCCAGATCCGCCTCCAGCGTGTCGATCTGGCGCACGATCGCCGAAGGGGTCACCGCGCGCCGGCGGGCGGCGCCGGAAAAGCTCCCTGCTCGAACGACATCGACGAAGGTGGAGAGGAACTCGGCGAAATGGGGTCTCATCTTTGCGATCCAGGCAAAGCCGTTTGCAGGAGGTTACGGCTTATCACCGATCCCCCGCGGTCGCATGGTCCTCGCCATCAACACAGCGGCGGCGCCGGGTTCCAAGCCGCCCAACCACCAGGAACGCTGCCATGAAAGTCCTCGCCGACAAGATTCTCTCGCAATCCGCCTATTCCGCGGATATCGACGTGCCGCTCGCGAAGGTCGATATCGCCGGCTGGCTCTTTACCCTGCCGGAGGCGGAATATCTGCGCTGCTGCCCGCCCGACCATATCGGCGCCGGCACCACGACGACGGATGACGGCCGCCGGATGTCGATCAATGTCGAGATGATCGGCACGGCGCTGGTCGTCCAGCATTATGTCGCCGACGAAGCGACGGCGAGCTATTGCCGGATGAACTCGATCTCCGACGTGTTCACTCCCGTCGGGCGGACGCAGGTCAATGTTGTCTGGGAGCTGATCGCCGAGGCCATCGAGGGCGGCCGAACCCGCTACACCAACCGCGTCACCTCGCACCCCACCGATGTGTTCATGGACTTCCTCGCCGCCCACGGCCAGACCTTCGAGCAGGCGGCTGCGGCCCGTCAGGATGCGGGCGGTGACCACAACCGCCGGGAGACACCGCTCTTCGCCGCCAGCATCGCCCGCCATGCACTCAGCAAGGCGGCCGCGAAATGAAGGCGATCATGTTCGATGATTTCGGCAAGGCCGAGGTTCTCCGCCTCGCCGAAGCGCCGATGCCGGAACTGCGCCCCGGCGATCTTCTGGTCAAAGTGAAGGCTGCCGGCGTCAATCGCGCCGACCTGCTGCAGCGGCAGGGCTATTACGGCCGCCAGAGCTATGGAGAGAGCGATCTGCTCGGGTTGGAAGTGGCCGGCGATATCGTAGCCGTCGGTGGCGACATCACCGATATCCGTCCGGGCGAGCGGGTGATGGCCATCGTCGGCGGCGGCGCCTATGCCGAATATGCCCGTGTCGACCGCGGCATGTCGGTACGCATTCCCGATGACCTCGACTATGTCGGGGCGGCGGCGGTGATGGAATCCTTCGTCACCGCCTGGGAAGCCGCCGTGCATCTCGGCGGCACCGCCAAGGGCTTGGCCGTGCTCGTTCATGCGGCGGCGGGCGGTGTCGGATCCGCAGTCGTGGAGATCGCCCATGCGCTCGGCGCCCGGGTCTTCGCGACCGCCAACGCCGAGCGCCGCGCCGACGTCCTGTCCCTGGGCGCGGAAAGCGTCTTCGACTACAGGTCCGAGGATTTCGAGCGGGGCGTGCTTGAGGCCACTGGCGGCCGCGGGGTCGACGTCATCGTCGATTTCGTCGGCGGCGACTATCTCGCCCGCAACCTGCGCAGCCTCGCCCCCGGCGGACGTCTCGTGCAGGTCGGCCTGCTGGGCGGGCAAGACGACACCAGCATCCCGCTGGCTCTCCTGCTCCACAAACATCTGCGCCTCATCGGCACGGTGATGAAGTCGCGGAGCGTGGAGGAGAAGCGCGCCATGGTGAGGCGGTTCGCGGAAGGAGCTTTGCCTCTGTTCGCCGACGGCCGGCTGAAGCCGCTTGTCGGCAAGGTGTTCCCGCTCTCGAAGGCATCCGAGGCGCATCGCTATATGGAAGCGGGCGGCGGGTTTGGCAAAATCGTGCTGACCACAACGGACGACCGCTCTTAGGCGGAGCCCGAATGCCGGGAAGGAGCGCGTCGTGGCCCTTTGACAGTGCCAACGAACCGATGTGCGTCGAGCGTTTGGGTACGGCTGTCGCGCGCTTACGTTGCGTGGGTGGCTTCCCGGCGATGAGGCGAAAATCCGCTCCCAGCCGAATGAGCCTCATATGACCATCGAGGCGGTCGTCGAGTCTAGGTGCAAAGCGCGAAATGCCGGAGTGTCGTCGGGCGCCGGAGCTGGACGGCCGACGGCGGCTTGACTGACTTGTCTGCTGTGCCGCGTCGGATGATGGACCGTGTCAGCGTGCCTTCGACGCATAGCTGGCGGTCTTCGCCGCCTCATCTGCTGGCCGATAGAAATCCAGCGAGCCCGATGAGCGGATTTAGCTCATGAGCAGATCTGGCGCGCTGGAGGCTCGCTCTCGGGTAATGTGCTGGACTCCGCTCCTGGGTGCTCTGCTGCCTGAAGTGGTCGAGCGAGCGCATCGGCGGGCTGGGGTGGATCGCGCAATCAAGCGAGAGCCGTGAGGGCTTCGATCTGTCGGCGAAGCCCTCACATTCAGGCGCCAGGCCTGAGCCCGACCGCCTCTGATTTGGGGCTGTTCGCCTCAGACCTGGGCCAGCCCGCTATCGACGAAGACTTCGCCGCCGGTCATGAAGCTGCTGTCAGAGGAGGCCAGGAACGCGGCCACCGCTCCTGTCTCTGACGGGTCGCCCATGCGGCCGATCGGCGTCGTCGCCCCAAGCGCGTCCAACGCTTCCTCGCCCACGACCTCGATCGCCAGCTCCGTCCTGGTCGGCCCGGGAGACAGCACATTGACGCGGATGCCGGTACCGCGCAGGTCCAGCGCCCAGCTGCGCGCCAGGTTGCGGATCGCCGCTTTGGTCGCGCTGTAGACGCTGAACTGCGGCGTCCCCATCACGCCCGTGCTCGAGCCGGTCAGGATGATCGACGATCCCGCTGCCATCAGCGGCAGCGCCTTCTGCACCGTGAAGATCAGCCCTTTCACATTGACGTCGAAGATCTGGTCATAGTGCTCGGGCGTGATCTCGCCGAGCGGGGCGAACGACCCGGTCCCGGCATTGGCGAACAGGATGTCGAGCCCGCCGCGTTGGGTTTTGATCGTCTCGTACAGCCGGTCGAGATCGGCCAGATCGGTCACCGAACCGCTCACCGCACGCGCGTTGGGGCCGAGCTGGGTCACCGCGGCGTCGAGCGCCTCGCGTCGCCGCCCGAAGAGATAGACGAAGGCGCCTTCGTCGATGAATCGCTTGGCGGCCCCGAGGCCGATGCCGCTTCCGCCGCCCGTCACCACTGCCGTCTTGCCTTGTAATCTGCTCATGATGTGCTCCGTCACTGAAAGCTCAGAGCATTGCTTCCACGAAAAACCGGTGACCGCTTTTTCGCGCAAGGCTCTGAGGTTGCACTGAGCTGGAGGCCTACCCACCTATCGACAAGTATGCACCTTTTGGTAAGTGCCTGGAAAATGTCATCAGATCGTTCAAGCCCGACCTCGCCGCTGGCACCGACTTCGCCGCCGGTCCAGAATTGCACCCCGATATTGCCCGGCTTCACCTGCGGGCTGGACGCGACGCTGCGGGTCGTCGCCGGCAAGTGGAAGCCGCTGATCCTGTACTTCCTCGCCCAGGGCGGCCCGACGCGCTATGGCGAGCTGCGGCGGGCCGTGCGCGACGTCAGCGACAAGATGCTGATCCAGCAGCTCAAGGAGCTGGAGGCCGACGGCCTGGTGAAGCGCACCGACTACAGGGAGATACCGCCGCGGGTGGATTACAGCCTCACGCCGCTGGGCCACAGCCTGGCCGAGGCCCTCGTGCCGCTCTGCGCCTGGGGCACGGACAACCTCGCCGAGGTTACCCGCGTCTTCGCGCGGCGCGAGGCCTTGAGCGGCAGGGGCCGGCCCTGAAGAACAGGGGAGGGTGAGCCGAGGCCGGCGCCGATCATCCGCCGCGCCACCTCGGATGGCAGAGCGTATCAGCCCGCCCCGGCCGCGCTGCCGCTGCGGTAGAGCACATAGCCCGCTACGACGAAGATCAGCGCCGCGAAGATGCGGTTGAGCGTGTTCTTCTGCGCGGAGAGCCGGGTCGCCAGCAGCATGCCGACGACCCCGCCGATCACGCCGCCGCCGATGAATTCGATTGCGACCGGCCAGTCGATCATGCCCGAGAGCGCGTAGTTGAAAGCGGTCGCGAGGCCGAAGGTGCCGACCGCGAGCAGCGACGATCCCACGGCGTCGATCGTGCGCATCCCGGTCGCCAGGATCAGGGCCGGGACGATCAGGAAGCCGCCGCCGATCCCGAAAAAGCCCGATGCGCCGCCGGCGAGGACCGCGACGGCTGCGGTCGCCGCGCACATCCGTCGATCGACCGGCCGCGCCCTGCCGCCAGCCGCCTTGCGCGGCCGCAGCATCAGCGCCCCGACGACCAGCATCAGCAGGCCGAACAGGAACAGCAGGCGCTGTCCGTCCATCGCCTTGCCGAGCGTCGAGCCGACCAGAGCGCCGACAGAACCGATCAGCGCGAAGATGATCGCGCATGTCCATTGCACATGGCCCTTGCGGGCATGTCCGATCAGATTGGCATAGGCGTTGACCGAAACGGCGAGCGCGCCGGTCCCGATCGCGATGTGAGGCTGGGCGATGCCCACGGCATAGAGCAAAAGCGGCGTCGCCAGGATCGACCCGCCGCCACCCACAAGGCCGAGCGTGAACCCGACCAGGCTGCCCGAACCGATCGCAATCAGGATCTGCGCCGTCATGACCGGCTCCCGCCAGGCTGGCGCGCTGCGAGGCGGTCATGGATCACCATTCCCGCGAGCATGGCCGCAACGAAAAGCACGACCGGGGCGAGCCCGAGCGAGAGAGCGGCCAGCGCCGGGCCGGGGCACAGGCCCGCCATGCCCCAGCCGGCCCCGAAGATCGCCGAGCCCAGGATCAGGCGCGTGTCGATCGGCGTCGTCGCCGGCAGGTGGAATTCGGCCGCGAAGGCGGGCCGCCGCAACCGGCGGCGCAGGACCATCGCCGCAAAGGCGACAGCGACGGCTCCGCCCAGGACGAAGGCGAGGCTGGGATCCCAATCGCCCGCGACATCGAGGAAACCGCGCACGCGCGCGGGATCGAGCATGCCCGACAGCGACAGGCCGAGCCCGAAGACGGCCCCGGCAAGCAGCGCGACCAGAACTTGCGCGACGAGTATTTGCGCGGACGAAATCCGAGCCGGATGCATCATGGCGAAACGAGCCTCATCAGGGTGACGGTTGCGACGCCGGTCGCGAGGAAGGTGGCGACCGCGGCGATCGAGCGCGGCGACAGCCTTGCAAGCCCGACCACGCCATGGCCGCTGGTGCAGCCCGAACCCATCCGGCTGCCGAAGCCGACCAGCAGCCCGGCGATAGCGATGACCGGCAGGGAGGCCGTGATCGTCACGGAGGGCCATGCGCCCGATCCGAGCCGGTAGAGCGGCGGGCCGATCATGAGCCCGATGACGAAGGCGGCGTTGGTGGGCACCTGCGTGCCTTGCGCCAGCCGGCCGAGAATGCCGCTGATGCCGGCGACGCGGCCGTTGAGCAGCAGCAGCATGCCAGCCGACAGACCGATCAGCATGCCGCCCATGAGAGAAGGCCAGTAGGTGTTCATGGCGTGGGCTCCCGGGGGCAGAAGATGGCGTGAAGCGCGGCGACGAGGCTCGCCGCCTTCTGCTCGGTCAACCGGTAGAAGATCTGCCGGGCCTCGCGCCGGGTCTCGACGATGCCGGCTTCGCGCAGCACCGTAAGCTGCTGCGAGAGCGTCGGCTGGTGGATGTCCAGCATCTCTTCGAGCTGGCTGACGGAATACTCGCCCTCGACCAGCGTGCAGACGATCATCAGCCGGTTGGGATGGGCGAGCGTCTTGAGCAGGCCGGCGACCTCCGCCGCCCGGCTCGCCAGCTCCGCCCGGTTGATCGGCGCCTGCGTCATGAGGGCCTGTGGCACGGGAGCCTGCATCATGACGCCGCCTCGTCCCAGGTTGCTCCGCTCAAGGCATCGAGCGGGATCTTGAGATAGCGCCGGCCGTTCGCCTCCGGCTCGGGCAGGCGGCCGCCGCGGATGTTCACCTGCAGCGCATGCAGGATGAGCTTGGGCATGGGCAGCGTCTTGTCGCGAGCCTGGCGCAGGGCGACGAACGAGGCCTCGTCCTGCCCGGCGACATGCGGGTTCGCCAGCTTCTGCTGGCCGACCGTGCTCTCCCAGCGCGGCGCGCGGCCATGGGGCTGGTAGTCATGGCCCGTGAACAGCCTCGTCCCGTCGGGCAGGGCGAGAATGGCCTGGATCGAGGCCCAGAGCGCGCTGGCGCTGCCGCCGGGGAAATCGGCCCGGGCGGTGCCGGAATCGGGCATGAACAGCGTGTCGTGGACGAAGGCGGCATCGCCGATGACATAGCTGATCGAGGCCAGCGTGTGCCCGGGCGAAAACAGCACGGAGGCCTCCAGCGAGCCGAGCCTGAACCGCTCGCCATGGGCGAAGAGCCGGTCCCATTGCGAGCCGTCGGTGGCGAGGTCCGGGAGGTTGTAGAGACCCTTCCAGAGTTTCTGCACGGCGACGACCTGCGCGCCGATCGCGGTCTGCGCGCCGGTCTTGCTCTTGAGATACTGCGCGGCGGAGAAGTGATCGGCATGGGGGTGGGTGTCGAGGATCCATTCCACGCGCAGGCCCTGCTCATGGATGAAGGCGAGGATGATGTCGGCATGGGTCGTGGCGGTCGCGCCCGATTTCTCGTCATAGTCGAGAACGGGATCGATGATGGCGCAGGCCTTCGTCGCAGGGTCGGTGACGACGTACTGGATGCTGCCGGACCGCGGCTCGTAGAAGCCCGTGACCTGCGGCGCCAGGGCCGCGCGACGGTCGAGCCAGCTCTTGGCCCCGGTGAGGTCGAAGCCGAGCTTCTGGCCGAAACCGACCACCGCATCGGCCGACATGCGACCGTCCAGGACTTCGCCCAGCACATGAAGCGTCAGCGAGCGGGTCCCGCTCCTGCAATGGGCGAGCACTGGCCCCGATGCCTGTGCGAGCGCCGCGCGGAAGGCTGCCACATCGGCCTCAGTGATGGTCGGGCCGGTCACCGGGATGAAGCTGTAAGCCATCCCGGCATCGCCGGCCGCCTTTTTCTCGGCAGCCGAGCCCGGCTGCCCGGCCTCCTCACCATCGGGCCGGTCGTTGATGACGGCCTTGAACCCTTGCGCGGCAAGGGCCGGGAAGTCTGCCGTTGCGGGCTGGCCGGCGACCGAAAGCGATTCCGAGATTTTGACGAGCTTCATGACCGGCCTCCAAGGCTGGGCTGATTTTCAATATATATTTTCATATAATATATATTGATGTGATGCAAGCCTCGAAACCAGGTTCGTCCACGCGTCAGAGCACGACCACCTTCGAGCCGCTGGGGATGCGGTTGTAGAGGTCGATCACGTCCTGGTTCATCATGCGGATGCAGCCGGAGGAGACTGCTTCGCCGATCGTCTCGGGCTCGTTGGTGCCGTGGATGCGGTAGAGGGTGTCGTTGCCGTTCTTGAACAGATAGAGCGCACGCGCCCCCAGCGGGTTGCTTTCCCCTCCCGCCATCCCGCTCGACCATTTCGCATAGCGTCGCGGGTCGCGCCGGATCATGTCGGGCGTCGGCGTCCAGCGCGGCCATTGCGCCTTGCGCTCGATCGTCGCCGTGCCGGCAAATTCGAGCCCGGCCTTGCCGACGCCGACGCCGTAGCGCAGCGCCTTGCCATGCTCCTGCACCAGATAAAGGAAGCGCTGGTGCGGATCGACGACGAGCGTTCCGGGCGGATGCTTGGTCGGGTAGTCGACGAGCTGGCGCACATTGCGCGGCTGGAGATCCTCGAGATCGACCGCCGGCACCTTGAACTTTTCGGTGTCGATCGCCGCATAGCGCTGCGCGACCTGCGGCGGAATCGCCGAGTAGGAGGCCGCCATGGGCGGTTGCGGCCGGACCGTCGTGCAGGCTGCGACAGCGAGAGGCAAGGCGATGACGGCACAGCGCTTCGCCGCCTGGAGAACGCGGATCATCTGGTCTTTCCGGTAAGGCTTGAGGAGCAAGGAGACTGAGGGCGAAGCGCTGCCCTATTTCGCCGCCTGCTTGGCGCGCGCATCGGTCACGATCTGCTTGAAGCCGGCGTAATCCAGCGTTGAGGTCCGGAACGGACCGACGAGATAGGCCGGCGTCCCCTGCAGGCCGATCGAATCCGCCTGGGCCAGGTTGCGCCGCAACAAGGCGGTGATGGCATCCGCCCTGGCGCCGAGATCGGCCTGGAGGCGGACCATGTCGACGCCCGACGCCTTCACGGCTTCCAGCATCGTCTCCTTGGAAATCCGCATGCCGGGAATGCCCATCAGCGCATGGTGCACGGCGTCGTATTGGGCCTGGTAGTGGGCCGCGATTGCGAGCTGTGCACCATAGACGGAGGCCTCGGTCAGGATCGGCCAGTCCTTGTAGACGAGCCGGATCTTGCCGTCGGTCTTGACGATGCGGTCGAGGTCAGGCGCCGATTTCTTGCAGAAGGGGCAGTTGTAATCGAGGAAAGCGACGATGGTGACGTCGCCCTTCGGGTTGCCGGCGGTCGGCGCCTCGGGGTCGTTGAGGATGGCGTCGCTATCGACCTCCTGGCCCAGGGCGGCGGGAATCCCCACCAGCGCGGGACAGATCGCGGCGAGGATGCCCGATGCGCTCAGGCCGGCGAGGCGGCTGATCAAAGTTCTGCGGTTCAAGGCGGGCTCCAGGGTTGTAGAGACGGGATTTGGAAGGGAGAGGGGGGTCAGGCGCCGGCTTTCGCCAGCATCGCGGAAAAGGCGTCGACCGTGGTGGCGCCGGTCGTACGGGCCTCATCGACCTCACGGCCGCTGCCGGCGTCGATGAAAAGCAGGGTCGGCGGCCCCACGACGCCGAAGCGGTCCATCAGCGCCTGCCCATCGCTGCCATAGACGGTCAGGTCGGCGCGGATGATCGTGATCGTGTCGAGGCGGGCGCGGATCGCGGGATCACGCATCACGGTGCGGTCGATCTCCCTGCAGATCGTGCACCAGTCGGCGGTGAAATCGACCAGGATCGGCCGGCTTGCAGCACGGGCCTCGGCGAGCGCGGCATCGAAGGCTGCAGACGTCGAGACGACCCGCACAGCGGCGGTGGACTCCGGCTCGACCGCACCCGCCCCGTCGAGACGCATGGCCAGACGAAGAGGATCTTGCCGCCCCGTCGCGGCGGCCCCGACCAGCACGAGGCCGTAGAGCGCCAGAGCGACAGCCAGGAGCGGAGGCAACAGGCGCAGATGGTCGCGGATCAACGCATAGGCGCCGAACCAGGCGCCGCCCGCGATCGCCAGCAACCCCCATAGGGCGAGCGTGACGTCGGCCGGCAGCACGCGAGCCAGCATCCAGATGGCGAGCCCGATGAAGACGAAGCCGAAACCCTGCTTCGCCTTGACGAGCCAGGGCCCGGATCGGGGCAGGATGCGGGCTCCGAAGGTGCCGAACAGCACGAGTGGCAGCCCCATGCCGAGCCCGAGCGCAAAGAGCGCCGCCGCACCGCGCGCCATGTCGCCGGTCTGCGCGACATAGATCAGCGCAGCCGCCAGCGGCGGCGTCACGCAGGGGCCGACGATCAGCGCCGCGGTGAAGCCCAGCATCGCCGCTCCGCCGAGCGAGCCGCCGCGGCCGGGCTTCCCTCCCGCCAGCCGCGTGCTCCAGCTTTGCGGGAGCTGCAGATCGAAGAGTCCGAACATCGAGAGCGCCAGGGCGACGAAGACCAGGCTCATCAGCCCGAGCGCCAGCGGCGTCTGCAGCGCGATCTGGAGGTTACGGCCCGACAATGCGGCGGCGACGCCCAGCGCGGCATAGGCCAGTGCCATGGCAAGCACATAGACGCCCGACAGAACCAGGCCACGCCTGGCTGAGAGGCGCCCGCCCGCTTGCGCCAGCATGCCCGACAGGATCGGGATCATCGGAAAGATGCAAGGTGTGAGCGACAGAAGCAGGCCGAAGCCGAGGAAGCTCGCCAGCGTCAATGCGAGGCTGCCGGAGAACAGGCCGGCCGGTGCGGCTGCCGGGGCTGCGGCCGCCGGCGACCGCTCCGGGACGCCGATGGGGGCCGCCTTCGCAACGGCGCCTGTAGCCAGATCGAGACTTTTGACGATCGGCGGATAGCAGATGCCCTGTTCGGCACAGCCCTGATAGGTCACGATGATCGTGCCTGTTGCCGGCGCGCCGCCGGCGGGAATCAAAGCCTGCGTTTGGCCGTGATAGATTTCGGTCGGTCCGAAATTGAGATCGTCCTTCTGCTCGCCGGCCGGCGTGACGAGCGCAAGCCGCGTGCCGTCCGGCCGCTGCGCCTTCAGGCTTTCGCGATAGAGATAGTGACCGGGCAAGGCCGTCCATGTCAGGACCAGGCTGTGATCGGCGGCCCGCTCGACGCCCAGGCGGAAGACCTCGTCGGCCGAGCGCTGCGTGGCGGCGGATGCGACGCCCGCCAGTGTCATCAGGTAAAGGACGAGGCTGGCGAGCGCTGCGAGGAACGGACGGGACATGGCGGCCTTCGTTCGGTTGAAGCCGCCATCTCGACAGCGCAGCTTAAGCCAGCCTTAAGGCTGGGCTGGTCGATCGCGACGACAGGAGCCAGATGCATGCGCATTCTCGTGATCGAGGACGACCCGGTTCTGGCCGACGGTCTCAAGGTCGGCCTCGGCCTCGCCGGCATGACGGTGGATTGCGTCGACAGCTGCGCGGATGGGCGCGCGGCGCTGGCGACATCGGCCTTCGATGCGGTCGTGCTCGACCTGATGCTGACTGACGGCTCCGGTCTCGACCTGCTGCGCGAGATGCGCGGGGCAGGCGACCGGACCCCCGTCCTGCTGCTCACGGCGATGGACGAGACATCCGACCGCATCCGTGGACTCGACACCGGGGCCGACGATTATCTCGGCAAGCCGTTCGATCTCGATGAGCTCGGCGCCCGCGTCCGTGCCATCGCCCGGCGAGGCTTGGGGCGGGCCTCGCCTTGCCTTGCCGCCGCAGGAATCCTGCTGGACCCCGCGGTCCTGTCGGCGACACTGCACGGCGCCCCTCTCTCGTTGTCCCGTCGGGAATTCTCGGTGCTGGCGGCCTTGATGGAGCGGCCCGGCACGGTGCGCTCCAAGGCCGAGATCGAGGACCGGCTTTATGGCTGGCAGGAGGAGATCGAGAGCAACGCGGTCGAGGTCCATATTCATCACCTGCGCGCCAAGATCGGCCGCGAAGCGATCGAAACCGTGCGCGGCCTCGGCTATCGGATCAGGGTGACGCCATGACCTCCTTGCGTGGTCGCCTCTTCGCGATCCTGTTGAGCGCGACCGGGGTGATCTGGCTGTCGGCCGTGCTGTGGATCTATGTCGGGACGCGAGGGGAGTTGGAGCACGTCCTCGACACCCGTCTGCAGGAGGCGGCGCGCATGGTGAATTCGCTCGTGGCCAGCGCCGATATCACGGCTCCCGCCGCCGTTCTGCCGAGCCTGTCCGCGGAATCGTCGGGATATGAGCGGCAGCTTTCCTGTCAGATCTGGTCGCTCGACGGCCGTCTGATCGCTCGGTCGAGCAGCGCCCCCGACAGCCGCCTGACGGAAGCGGAATCGGGCTTTTCCGACCGTGTCGTCGATGGCGAGACCTGGCGCATCTATACCATCGCCAACGCCACCACCGGTGCGCGGGTCATGGTCGGGGATAGGCTCGGCCTGCGCGATCGCCTGGTCTCGGATCTGATCAAGGGGCTGCTCGCGCCGGCCCTTCTGATCGCACCGCTGCTTGCCTTGCTGATCTGGATCAGCCTGGGGCGAGGCCTGCGGCCGCTGCGGACGATGGCCCGGGATGTCGGCGGGCGAGATGCCGACGATATGAGCCCGATCGATCCCGTGCGGGCGCCGGCCGAGGTCAAGCCGCTGATGCAGGCGTTGAACGGTCTGTTTGCCAAGGTCGAAGCGGCCCGGCGGCACGAGCGCGAGGTCACGGCTTTCGCGGCGCATGAACTGCGGACGCCGCTTGCGGGGCTCAAGACCCAGGCGCAGATCGCGATGAGCGCCGGCGACTGCGCGGTCAGGCAGGGGGCGCTGCAGCAGATCGTGCTTTCCGTCGACAGGACCACACGCCTCGTGCGCCAGCTGCTGGCTCTGGCGAAGCTCGACGCAACTGCCGAGCCGCACGCGCGCGAGCCCGTCACGGTCGGTGACGTCTTCGACGAGATTGCGGCTACGGCACCCGCTCCGAAGTCAGATGTCTCCGTCGCGATCGAGCCGGCGCTGCGAAGCCTGACCATCGTCGCCAGCCGCGAACTGCTGACCCTTGCCCTCCGCAATCTCCAGGAGAATGCCGTCCAGCACACGCCCTCGGGCGGCACGGTAACCTGGCGCCGGGCTGCAGCCGGAACAGGCATCATCATCGAAGACGAGGGGACGGGCATACCCGAGGATGAAATGCCTCTTGTCACGCAACGATTTTTCCGCGGCCGCAACAGGAGCGCGATCGGAACCGGTCTGGGGCTGGCAATCGCCGATGCAGCCGTGCGGCGCATGGGTGGACAACTCCGTCTCGCCAACCGCCGCGACCATGGCGGCTTGGAAGCAACCGTCCAGATGGCGCCAGACACCCGCAGTTGATCTGCTTTGTCGCAGATGCGCGCCACTTGGTCTGGGCTGCATTGGGTTTGTCGGGCGGCTCAGCGCCGTGAAATGGAGAGATGACGAGCAAGACGACCAGCTTCCGCCTGAGGCTGGCGTCCGCGTGGCGTGGATTCCGGAGCATGGGGGCGAGCATTCAGACCCCTGGACCGCGATCGGCCTGCCATTCGCCAGGTCGCGGCACGCGCGACTTGTGAAGCGCCAGCCGCTTCGTTTGATTTCCTGCGGCAGCTGTCAGCAACTGGAGGCTGGAATTCGGCTGGCGTGGTTACATGACGAGATACATGCGCGTGTCCGGTTTCCGACATCGGTCAATGTCCGGCGTGTGGCCGATCGTGTTGAAGTGGCCCGCCCGATCTCCCGGTCTTCAATGCTTGCGGAGCCCGGTTGAGCGGGCGATGGCTGCCGTCTCATTGCCAGGACTTGTGATTGCCTGGATTTGGCAGGAAAGCGCGCCAGGCGCAGTTCAGGCGATCTGGTCGCCGCCTCCGCTCCAATGGAGGTGGGTGCGCATGAGCGCGGCAGCCTCGGTGCGGTCGCCTTTTTCCAACAGGTCGAGCAGCTGCAGGTGCTCGCGCGTGTGCTGTTCGACCATCTGGAGGTCGGGGATGAACTTGTAGGCGAAAAGGCGGCGAACGCGGTTGATGCGCCGAAGCGTCTCGACAAGGAAGGCATTGCCCGAGCATTCGGCGATGGCCTCATGGACCTCGCAGCCGAACCGGAACATTTCCGAGAGGGTGAAGACGCGCATGCCATCGGCCTGCACCCGCTTCTGATGCTCACGCACCGGTCCCATCAATTCCGCGTTCCATTGGAAGGTCGGCTCAAGGATACCGCCGGGCTCGATCATCATGCGCAGCCGCCCGGTCTGGGCGTAGGCGAGCGGGCTGTTGAGCGTCTGGGTGAACTTCCAGCCATAACCGCGCAGGCGCTCCACCCAGCCCTCCGAAGCGATCCGGTCGAGCAGGCGCAGGAGCTCGGCGCGCTTCAGATCATAGCGACGCATCAGCTCGGCCTCGCTGACGGTATCGGGCAGCGCGCCCGTCAGTCGGTCATTGGCGATGGCGAGGTAAGCTGCCTCGCTGGTGTCGCCGGCTCGGAGCGCCCTCAGCGCGATCTCGGAGTCGAGATCCTGCGCCAGCACGAAGCCTTTATTGGGAATCGCCTCGGCGAGGCCGGACTGGGCGAGCGAACGCAGGGCCGCGCGCACCGGCCCGCGCGAGACGCCGAGCCGATTGGCCAGCCGATGTTCGTAGAGCCTGTCGCCGCGCCCGATGTTCTCGCTGCGCGCAATCTCGACGATCTGGCCGGCCAACTCCATCGTCTTGGCCGAAATCGGCTCAATCTCGCTCATATCCGCCTCGCGCTGACTCAACGCGCTTCCGCTCCTTCGCGTGGTAACAGCTATCAGCCACCCGTTGACAATCCAATCGGCTATTTTGTATTTCTACGCGACAAATAACAAAATAAGCATCTCTAGGGTGGTCATGCGCGACATTCACATCTGCGAGGTCGGGCCTCGCGACGGTCTCCAGCTCGTCCGGCAGGTCATGCCCACCGCAACCAAGCGCGCGTGGATCGCAGCGCTGGCGCAGTGCGGATTTCCCGAGCTCGACGCGACGAGCTTCGTGCCGCCGCAGGCGTTCCCGCAATTCGCTGACGCTGCCGAGATTCTGCCGGCCGCCCGGGCCGCGAGCGCGCAATGGCGGGTCGGCGCACTCGTGCCCAATGCCAAGGGGGCCGAGCGCGCCATCGCGGCGGGCGCGCAGATGCTCTATTGCATCGTCTCCGCCAGCCACAGCCACAGCGTGGCCAATACGCGCTGCTCCCGCGACGAGCAGGCCGAGATCGTCGGCGACATCGTCTTGCAGGCGAGGGCGCGCGGAGACGCGCGACCGCATGTGATGGGCGGCATCCCGACCGCCTTCGGCTGCTCGATCGAGGGGCGGGTGGCGCAGCGCGACGTCTGCCATGTCGCGGAGTTGCTCGTGGCGCGCGGCGTCGATGAGATCGGCCTCGCCGACACGGTTGGATATGCCGATCCCACTCTGGTGCGCTCGCTGGTCAAGGCCGTCCGTGGCGCCGTCGGCCCGAACATGCCGATCCGCCTGCACTTCCACGACACGATGGGGCTCGGCCTCGCCAATGTGCTCGCCGGGCTGGAGGCGGGGATCACCACCTTCGACGCCGCATCAGGTGGACTGGGCGGCTGCCCCTTCGCGCCCGGCGCGTCCGGCAATATCGCAACCGAGGATCTCGTCTTCATGCTCGAGCAGATGGGCCTGAGGACAGGCATCGATCTCGGCCGGCTGCTGGCGGCGACGGAGCTTCTTGCCGCCGCCTTGCCGGAGGAGCGGATCAGGAGCCATCTCCGCGAAGCGGGCCTGCCGAAAGTTTACGGAGTCGCCGCATGAACGCGCTGCCGCTGGAGGGCGTTCGCGTCATCGAATTCTCGCAGATGGTCATGGGGCCGTCCTGCGGCATGATCCTGGCCGATCTGGGCGCCGACGTCGTCAAGGTCGAACCGCCCAAGGGCGACCGGACGCGCTACTTCAAGAGCGTCGCCTCGGGCTTCTTCAACACCTATAGCCGCAACAAGCGCAGCGTCGTCATCGACACCACCACCGAGGAGGGGCAGGCGACCGCGCGCAAGCTCATCATCGACGCCGATGTCCTGATCGAGAATTTCCGCCCCGGCCTGCTCGGCCGCTACGGGCTGGACTATGCCTCGCTGGCCTCGGAGGCTCCGGGGCTGATCTACTGCTCGCTGAAGGGCTATCTGCCGGGCCCTTATGAGAACCGGCTGGCGCTCGACGAGGTCGTCCAGATGATGGGGGGCCTCGCCTTCATGACCGGCCTGCCGGGTAAGCCGATGCGCGCCGGCGCCTCCGTCAACGACATCATGGGCGGCATGTTCGGCGTCATCGCCATCCAGGCGGCGCTGGCACGACGCGCCCGCACCGGCAAGGGAGCCTACATCCAAAGCGCGCTGTTCGAGAACAACGTCTTCCTGATGGCGCAGGCGATGATGTTCGAGAGCGTTACCGGCGAGCGATCGATCCCATGGTCGGTCAAGGAGTCGCCCTGGCCGGTCTACGATCTCTTCGACACGAGTGGTGGCGAGAAAATCTTCGTCTCGATAGTCGGGGAGGAGCACTGGGACGGGTTCTGCCGTGCCTTCGGGTGCGAAGCCTGGCTGGAAGACCCCCGCCTGGCGACGAGCCAGGGCCGGGTCGACAATCGCAGCTGGATCATTCCGGAGATCGCGGCGATCATTGCCGGGTACGACATTGCACAGCTGTGCCCCATCCTCGAACGTCTCGGCCTGCCGTTCGCGCCGGTGAACAGGCCGGGCGATCTCTTCGACGATCCGCATCTCAACGCATCGGAAGGTCTGCTCGAGCTCACTCTGAACGACGGGCGCAAGGTGAAGACACCCGCGCTTCCCTTCACCTTCGATGGCCAGAGGCTGAAGAAGCGCCGCGATCCGCCAGCCGTCGGCCAACACACGCAAGAGGTTCTGGCGGAACTGCAAGACCGGAAAACCGGCACGTCACGATAGTCAATGTCTCGGGAGGACATCATGGATTTCACGCGCCGCCACCTGCTTGCCGGTGGCTGTTCCATCGTCGGAGCCGGCTTGATCCCCGCCACGGCTCAGGCGCAGGCAGGCATCGCCTCGCTCGCCTATGGTCCGTCGACGGCCGTCTATGCGCTCGGCGCGATCGCAGAGGCGCGCGGCCTCTTCAAGGCCGAGAAGCTGGATTTCAAGCTCATCGTCGGCAATGCCGGGACACATGGTCGCCAGACGCTCGCCGCCGGCCAGGCGCTCTTCGCCCATGGCGATGCGAGCCACCCCCTGCAGCTCTCGACCCGCGGCAAGCCATGCAAGATCATCCTGGCGACGCAGATGATCTCGTCCATCGCCAACATCGTCGTCCGCAGGGACCTGTATGATGCGGGCATCGACAGCGTCGAGAAGCTCGCTGCCTATAAGCGCCCCAATGGCGGCAAGCCGATCATCGCCGCGACCGCGATCGGCTCCGGGACCTGGATGTACGGCACCTATACATTCGAGGCGAAGGGGCTGGGCGACAAGGTCACCTGGGTCGCCGGAGGTGGGTTGAACACCATGCTGCCAGGGCTGGAGACCAAGCAATTCGACGCCATCATGGCAGTGCCCGGCTGGGTCCTGGAGGCCGAGGCCAAGGGCTTCGGCAAGGCGATCTTCGACACCTCGAAACCAGGCGTCTTCGTCTCGGCCTATGGCGGCACGGTGCCCGTCCTGGTGATCTATGCGCTTGCCGAGACCTGCGAGCAGGAGAAGCCCACGGTCCAGGCCTTCGTCAACGCGATGTACCAGGCGATGAAGTGGGTGAAGGCGACGCCGATCGACGAGGTCTACGCGCTCGTCGGCGAGAAATACTTCGGCGGCCAGAACCCCGACGCGGTCAAGGCGGAGCTCGGCTTCGACAAGCAGACCTGGGACTATGACGGGCGCATCGACAAGGCCTCCTTCGAGCGGGGCGGCAAGGTCTGGTACCGGCCCGGCACGGACATCCCGCCGGCGAAATACGAGGACATCGTCGATATGAGTTTCCTCGACGCCGCCCAGGCCAGGTTCAAGTGACGCCATGATCGGGGCGCCGCAGCGAATGAAACTCGCAGCGGTGAATGCGGCCAGCGAACGCGTCCGCATCACCGTCCAGAATCTCGACAAGCGCTACGGCTCCGGCGAAATCGGCGTCACGGCGGTCGACAAGGTCTCGTTCGAGGTCAGGCAAGGCGAGTTCGTCGCGCTGCTCGGGCCGTCCGGCTGCGGCAAGAGCACGATTTTGAACATGGTGGCCGGGCTGATCCCCCGCAGCGGCGGCGACATCGCCATCGACCAGGACGAGGTCAGGCTGGGCGAGGTCAATCGCAAGGTCGGCTACGTCTTCCAGCGCGATACGGTGTTTCCCTGGCGCACGGTCGAAGCCAATATCGGCTACGGGCTCGAAATCGCCGGCGTCGCTGCGGCCGAGCGCAAGGACAAGGTCGCGCGGGCCATCGCAACGGCCGGGCTGGAGGGGTTCGGCGGCAAGTTCCCGCGCACGCTCTCGGGAGGGATGCGCCAGCGCGTCGCCTTGATGCGCACCCTGATCATGGAGCCCGAAATCCTGTTGATGGATGAGCCGTTCGGGGCGCTCGATACCCATACCAAGCTCGAAATGCACAAGACGCTGCTGGAGATCTGGGAGCGCGAGCGCCAGACGGTGCTGTTCGTGACGCATGATCTCGGCGAGGCGCTGACGCTGGCGAGCCGCATCATCCTGCTCTCGGCCCGGCCCGGCCGGCTCAAGGAGGATTTCGAGGTTCCCTTCATCAGGCCGCGCGACGCGGTCTCGCTGCGGGAAACGCCGGAATTCGGCCGGCTCTACTCGCATATCTGGCATTCGCTCGGCGAAGAATTCCGGCGGACCAAGGCGGACTGACCATGAAACACAGCTCCGCGAAAGTCTTGTTCTGGCAGATCGGCATCCTTGCTGTCGCTCTCGGGATTTGGGAGTGGGGCTATGGCCTGCGCAGCGTCGCTGCGCTCAAGCCCTTCGTGCCCGGCATCCTCGACCCCTATTTCATCTCCAAGCCGTCGATGATCTGGACCAGCTTCCTGAAATTGAGCTGCCTTGGGGATGCGACGGGCTTCGGCGCCTGCTTTGCGCGCAACGACAACAATCTCTGGCTGGCGCTGCTCGTCACGCTCAAGAATATGTGGTGGGGTTTTGCGCTCGGGACCGTTTCGGGCGTGCTCTGCGGCCTGATCCTCGGGCGCTCGGACTACCTCTCGCGGATTTTCCAGCCCTATGTTGTGGCGATGAACTCGGTCCCGCGCATCGCGCTGGTTCCGCTCATTATCCTGATGTTCGGCCTCGGCGACATGTCGAAGATCGTCACCGCCTGGATCGTCGTCTTCTTCGTGGTCTTCTTCAACACCTTCGAGGGCACCCGCGCCGTCGATCGCGACCAGATCGCGGCGGCAAGGCTGCTTGGAGCCTCGGAACTGACCGTGCTGCGGACCGTGGTCGTGCCTTCGGCCCTGGCTTGGGTCTTCGCCTCGCTGACGCCGGCAGTCTCCTTTGCCCTGATCGGCGTCATCGTCGGCGAGTTCATCGGCGCCGAGCGCGGTCTCGGCAAGCTGATCATCGAGGCCGAGGCCCGCGCCAATGCCGCCGAGATGATGGTCGCGATCTTCGTCATGATGGTCGTCGGCATCGTGCTCGCGACCATCGTGCGCCAGCTGCAGAGCTATCTGCTGCGCTGGCAACCGCAATTCGAGAGCCAGAGCTGACCTGCCATGCACGCGATCCGATTTGACGGGCGCATCCTGTTCCTCTCCGTCGACCCCGATATCGTCGGGCGCCAGATCCGCGGAGAGGACATCGACCGCGCAAGGGCTGGGCGATTGCGCGACGATATCTCGACTGACGAGATCACCCCGCTGCCTTCGCTCGTCCACTATGACGATGAGATCGGCCGGCATGCGCATACCGGTTTCCGCGCGGGCGAGACGCATCCCATCCCGTTCGACGGGCTTCGTGATGGCGGGTTCGCCGTCCTTGTCGCGGGCCGCCGTTACGGCAAGGGCTCGTCGCGCGAGCATTCGCCGCTCGCCGAATACACGGCCGGAATCCGGCTGGTCATCGCCGAGAGCTTCGAGCGGATCTACCGTCAGAACTGCGACAATATCGGTCTGTTCACCTCGACCGATCTCGGCCTCATCGAGAGGGTCAAGGCGGGAGAGGCCATCCCGCTCGCCGAGCTGCTGGAAGGCCGCGACATGCTGGCGGCGGACATCCTGTCGGCTGGCGGCCTGCTGACATACGGCCAGAACAATCTGATGGGTCTTTCACCGCGGCCGGCTGCGCCGACGATTGAGCCGCGAACGCTCGTCCAAAAGATCATCGCGCGCAACATCCTCAGCCATGGCGGCCGGAATTGGGACGCTGCGCCCGGCACGGGCGGCTTCGTGCGGGCGCGCTTCCGTTTCATCCACGAAGTCTACACGGCGATGGCGGCCCATATGCTGCATCGCCATTATGGCCGGCCGCTGCGGCTCCACGAGCCGGAGTCGATCCTCTGTTTTGAGGATCACAACTCCTATGCCCACCGCTCTCCGACGCATGTCAGGCGCGACCTGCTGCCGGCGATCCGCCGGCTCTCGCAGGGCCACCGCGCCTTTGTCAGCGACTATGGCCTGAAGGATCATGGCTATCTGCCGGGGGAGGAGGGCTCGGAGGGCATTTCGCACGCCATGATGGCGGAGAGCTACGCCATGCCCGGCGAGATCTGCGTCGGCACGGATTCGCACACGCCGCATTCAGGCGCAGTTGGCTGCCTCGCCTTCGGCGTCGGCACGACCGACATGGCAAACGCCTTCATGACCGGCGCCGTGCGGCTCACGGTTCCGCAAACCCTGCTGATTTGGCTCGATGGTGCGCTGCCCATCGGTGTGACGGCGAAGGATGTCGTCCTGAAGCTGCTGGCCGAACCGAGCATCCGCGCCGGCCTCGGGCTCGGCAAGGTCTTCGAGTTCGCGGGGCCTGCCATTGTCGCCATGTCGGTCGACGAGCGTGCGACCCTGACCAACATGACGGCTGAACTCGGCGGCTTCACCGGCATCGTCGCGCCCGATGCCGAGACGGTTCGCTTCATCAAGGAGCGCCGCGGCGTCGATGTCGTGCTGGAGGACTGGATGAGGAGCGATCCCGGCGCTCCCTATGCCGCGACGCTGACGCTCGACTGCTCGTCGCTGACGCCGATGCTCGCCGCGCCAGGCGATCCCGGCAACGGCATCGCCTATGGCGATCTAGGCCAGCCGGTACCTGTCTGCATCGCCTATGGCGGCTCCTGCACGGCGGGCAAGCGCGATGACTTCGACCAATATCACGAGGTCCTGTCCTGGGCGGCGGCGCGTGGGCTCAAGGTGCGCGACGGGGTGACGTTCTATCTCCAGTTCGGCACGCTCGCCGTGCGCCGATATTGCGAGGAGCGCGGTTATCTCGAAGCCTTTCGCCAGGTCGGCGCCGAATTGCTGAACCCCGCCTGCGGCGCCTGCGCCCAATGCGGCCCTGGTGTGTCCTCGAGCGGAGACGAGGTCACGATCAGCGCGATCAACCGCAATTTTCCAGGCCGGTCGGGGCCCGGCAAGGTCTGGCTGGCTAGCCCGCCAACCGTGGCGGCGAGTGCGATCGCCGGAGAGATCATCTCTTTCGGCGAACTCAGGGCCCGTATGAATCGTTCCTGATTTTTGGGTCGAAGCGGGCGACTGCTTGCGCAAGGCACACACCCGGCCCGGCAGGGATGATGGCGAAGGTCCGCTTTCCGGAGTTATGCCGATCCGCTCCCGGCCGGCTGCGTCGAAAAACTCCGCCCAATCTCCCGGTCGTCAGCGCTTGCGGACGCCCCAAGTGATCGGGCGGTTGGCCGGCCAGGAGACGTAGCCCTCGACGCGCGGATGCACCGCCTCGATGATCGGCGCGAAATAGAGCCCGACGATCGGCACATCGGCCTGGACCTTGGCGTGGAGCGCGGCGAAGAGCTTGCCGCGCACAGTCGGGTCGTCGGTCGTATCGAGCTGCCCGAGCAGGGCGAGCGCGTCGGGATCGCCATATTGCGCGGTCTTGAACCGGGTCTTGTCGCCGACGAAGGCGGCATACATCAGGGCGGGATCGAAGCGGCCGGAATAGCCGAAGGACTGCATCTGGAAACGGCCGTTGAGATAGTTCGACAGCTGAGTCGCCCAGTCGATCACCTCGAGCTTCACGGCAAAGCCGGCGCCCGCCAGCATCTGCTCGATCATCACCGCATTCTGATACATGCTCTGATATTGCTTGTTGGTCTGGAGGCGCAGCGGCTCGCCCTTGTAGCCGGCCTCCTTCAGCAGGGCCCGGGCGCGCGCCGGGTCATATGCCGGCCAGGCCGCGAAACCTGCATTGTAGAAGGCGGTCGAGCTGCTCACCGCCGAGGCGTTGGCCGGGGCCATGCCGAGCGTCTGGGCTTCGGCGATCTGCTTCAGGTCGATCGCATGCGCGATCGCCTGCCGGATCCTCACGTTCGACAGCAGCGGATCGTCGGTCTGCAGCAAGAGCGCCGACCAACCCAGCCCCGGCGTGCTGAGGACGCGCATGCCGCGCTGCTTCATCGTCTCCATCTGGTCGGGCTCGATGTCGTGCAGGATATCGACCGCGCCGGTCAGCAGCGCCGCTTCGCGCGCGCTCGAATCCGGGATCACCTGGAACAGGACCTGTTCGACCAGCATGTCGCGGGCGCCGGAAAAGCCGTTGGCGGGCGCGGCGCTGCCGCGATACTCCGCGAATCTGTCGAGCAGGACATATTCGGCGCGCCGCCATTCCCGCAGCTTGAGCGGGCCGGAACCGATCGGTTTGGACCACTTGCCCTCGGCATCGAGGCTGTCGGGATGCATCGCCAGCACATGGCACTGGATATTGGCGAGCTGCTTCAGGAAGATCGCGCTCGCGCGATCGAGCTTGAACACGACGGTCTGCGGGTCCGGGGTCTCGACCGCCACGACCTTGGCGCCCGACTGGCCGTTGAAGACAGGCTTGCAGGTCCAGGCGGAGGACTGGTTGAGGCGATCCCAGGACCATTTCATCTCGGCCGAGGTCACCGGCTTGCCATTGTGGAACACCGCCGGGCGCAGCTTGAAGGTGTAGCTCCGGCCCTCGTCCGAGAGCGTCCAGCTTTCGGCCAGCGCCGGCCCGACATCGAGGTCGGTCTTGTAGGCGACGAGCCCCTCGAAGAGCTGGTGGATCACCGTGTCGGTGTTGGTGTCGCGATTGACGCCCGGCTCCAGGCTGCGGATATCGGCGTTGAGCGCGACGACGAGCCGGCTGGTCGTCGGGGCCGACTGGGCGAAGGCCGATCCGGTGGCCGATGCGGCGACAAGGGCCAATCCGGCGAAAAGGGCTTGGCAGGTACTGCGTCGCATGGCCGGTCTCTTTCAAGGGTTGGAGCTGGAGCGTTTTCGCGCGAAGCGGGCACCGGTTCGCGCGAAGAAAACGCGACAAAACAAAGCGCTGGAGCTGTTGAACGATCCAATTGGATCGGAAACGGCTCCAGGATCACGCATCATGGCTGCGGCATCGCCTCGGCCAGGAAATCGGTCACCGCCGGCAGCAGCCCGGCATGGCGATGGGCAACGCCCTGCACGACGTCGTGGCGCACCGCGATGCCGTGGTTTTCGAAGCTCGCTTTGAGGGCGCGCATGCGCTCGGGCCGGTTCAGGCCGGCGATCTCGCCATCGGGGCGCCATAGGGCAGAGCCTTTGGCCAGGGTGATCTCCCAGGTCTCGGTATCGTTGCCGCCGATGACCATCTGGACCGCGACCTGGCGCATCGCTTCGAGATCGATCGGGCGGCCCATCACGGCCTCGAAATCGCGCACGCCGACCCAGAAATCATGCTCGAAATCGAGCAGCGTCACGATGCCCGGCGCACCGATCGACACGGCCGAGAGGCGTTTGGGGTGCAGATAGAGGAAGCGGTGCGCGAAATGCCCGCCGCCGGAAAAGCCGAACAGCGCGAAACGATCGCCGTCGATCCGGTAGCGCGCCTGCACCTCTTCGACCATGGCGAGCAGGACCGCGTCGTAGTGCACCGCAGACGGCGTCATCAGCTTGTAGGAGGAGAGCTCGCCCGGGCTGGTGATGCCGGCGGGAAACAGCGGCGCCAGCACGATGCAGCGGCTGCGTTCGGCGAAGGGGATGAAATCGTCGCGATAGGCGACCATGTCGCGCATCGTGCCATGGACCGAGACCAGCAGCCGGTAGCGCTCCGTGCCGGCCTCGTCGTAATCCTCCGGCACATAGGCGCACCAGCTGAAGCGCGGATCGGCCTGGCAGGCATGGATCGTGGTGCGGCCGAAATCATAGGCCGAGAGCTTGACGCCGTGGCGCCGGACGAAGGCCATCAGAATGTTCCTGTCGGGTTTGGATCGCGCGGCGTCGCCGGGGGCAGATGCGCCTCGATGATGGCGCCGACGCGGAAGCAGAGATCCTCGCGGAAGCGCCCGGCGACGATCTGGACGCCTGCGGGTATCCCGCCTTGCGGAGCGGTCGGCACCGCCAGCCCGGGCAGGCCGAGCACCGAAATCGCCATCAGCGGGCTCTGCGCCGCCAGGACGCGGGTGGTCTCCCTGACATCCCGGAGGTCGAAGCCGACAGGGAAGGGCGGTGCATAGGAGCACGGCATCACCACGACCGGATAATCCTCGAAGAAGAGCTGCCAGTTGCGCAAAGCGAGCGCGCGCTCGCCGAGCGCCGCCAGCGTGTCGGCCGCGCTGTAGCGCGGAAAGGCCTCGTCCCAGAGCGCCAGCGCGCGGCGGATGCCCTCATCGCCGTTCTGTTCGATCAGCGGCTGGAGGTTGGCCATCACATCGGCCGTGGCGAGCTTGCCCCAGAGCTCACCGATGCCGGCCAGGTCCGGCGGCTCGATCTCCTCGACGATGACGCCGGCAGCCGCGAGCGCGCGGCCGGCGCTGAGTACCGCTTCGGTCACGCTCGGGTCGACGACGGCGCCTTTCGGCCGGGCCACCAAGGCGACGCGCAAGGGCCCGGGCAGGGGCGCAAACGGCGCCGGCACGACGCAGCGCGGATCGCGCGGGCTCGGCTTTGCCATCGCCTCGAAGGCGATCTCGCAATCGCGCACGCTACGCGTCAGCGGGCCCTGGACCGCCATGAGCTGCGAGGAAATCGCCGCCGGCCCCTTGGCGGTCGCGTTCATCGACGGCACCCGGCCGAAGCTTGGCCGCAGGCCGACGAGCCCGCAGCAATAGGCCGGGTAGCGCACCGATCCGGCGATGTCGTTGCCATGGGCGATCGGCCCGATGCCGGCCGCGACCGCAGCCGCCGCGCCGCCGCTCGATCCGCCGGGCGTGATGCCGGCATGCCATGGGTTGAGCGTCGCGCCATGCAGCGCGTTCTCGGTGTGCCAGCGCATCGAATAGCAGGGCGTATTGGTGCGCCCGATGATCACGGCGCCCGCATTGCGGAGATTGGCGACGACCGGGTTGTCGCTCTCGGCGATGAGGTCGCGATAGGACTCGACGCCGCCATCGGTCGGATGGCCCTTCTGGTCGATATTGCATTTGACGGTGACGGGGATGCCGTGGAGCGGCGCGAGCGTCTCGCCGCGTGCCCGCATCGCATCGGCGGCGTCGGCATCAGCAAGCGCCTCGGCATCGAAGCGCCGGATCACGGCGTTGAGCGTGCCGTTGACCGCATCCATCCGGGCAAGACAGGAGAGGACCGCCTCGCGGCTCGAGACCAGGCCGAGAGCGATCAGTCGCGCAAGTTCGTGAGCCTCGAGCCGCCACAAAGCGTTCGCGTCGATCCGGTCGGCGGGCGATACCGCTGGGGGCTGGTCAGGCGGCATCTCAGGCTCCGGCTGCAGAGCTTTCTATGGAGGCGAGAAATATGTATTTTGTCAAACCATGAGACACAAAAAAATCATGCCGGCCGCAGCGACCTCCGAACCTCCGAGCAAGCTGCAGCGTGACCTGCTGCCGCGCATCCTCGAGATGATCCGGCAGGATGCGCTGCTTCCGGGCCAGCGCCTGCCGGAGGCCGCCTTCGCGCGGCGCCTCCAGGTCTCGCGCACACCGGTGCGCGCTGCGCTGCGCCATCTCGCGGAGCGCGGCATCATCGCCGCCTTGCCCAATGGCGGCCATGCTCTGGCGCGGCCCGCCAGCGAAATCGCCGAGAGCGAATACGCCGCGGCTTCCGTCGATCTCGACGCCTATTGCGTCGCGATCGCCAGGGATCGGGTCGCCGGCGCGCTGCCGTCGCAGGCCTCAGAAGCCGACATGATGCGGCGCTACAATATCGGCCGGCCGCTGCTGCTGCGTGTCCTGAACAAGCTCGCCGGAGTCGGGCTGGTCGAGCGCCGGCCGGGCCATGGCTGGCATTTCTCGCCGCTGAACGACGACGCGGCGATCGTCGAAAGCTATGCCTTCCGCCGCATCATCGAGCCTGCGGCCCTGCTCGAAGCCAGCTTCGCGCCCGATCCCGCCTGGCTGGCGGAGATGCGCGCCCGCCATGAGGCGATGCTGGCGCGGCCCTGGAGCGAAACCGCGAGCGTCGCGCTGTTCGAGATGAACTGCGAATTCCATGAAGGGCTCATCGCCGCCTGCGGCAATCGCTTTCTCCTGCTGGCCCTGCAGCAGCAGAGCCGGCTGCGGCGTTATGCGAATTATTCCTGGCGCTACGGGCCGCAGCGCGTCGCGGTCTCCTGCCGCGAGCATCTCGAGATCATCGCCCGGCTCGAGGCCGGCGAGCGCGAGATCGCGGCCATCCTGCTGCGCCGTCATCTCGACCGCGCCCGCGAGGTCAGCCTCTCCCCGCGCGCCGCCAGCCCGGCTTAGCAGGCTGCAATATGTATTTCATGATGCCATAATGCTGTGCGCGTCATGTTTTTTCATTGCCGCTCGGGCTCTCATCTAGGACCGATCGCCCGCAATCTCGACGATTTGAACGCGCAGCTCCGCCATCGTCTCGGCACGTCGCCAACCGGGGCCGCCACCTTGGCTCGATGCCAGCTAGGTCGAGGCTTGCTTGATCGCCCGGCGACATGGAAATTGCCGCCGGGCGATCGACGCGAGATCAGTCGAGCCAAATATTGCGACCGATCGTCTGGAGGCTCAATCGATGACCTGGACGACGCGCCGCGTGCGCGGATCGACCAGGACGGTGCGATTGTTGACGACCGTGTAGCGATACTGGGTCGCGCCGTATTCGGTCGGCACCTCGTAGTACGTCACGCCGTCGCTCGGCAGTTCGACGCCGACCGACAGGGGCTGCGCGTAGGTATAGGACGGGCGCTTCTGGGTGACGACATATTGCTGGAAGCGCGGTGTGTTGTCGCCGATGATGGCACCGACGACAGCTCCACCAACGCCACCGACAACCGCGCCGACCGGGCCGCCGACGATGGCGCCACCGACGGCACCGGTGGCTGCGCCGGCGGCAACGCCACCCTGAGCACCCTGGGGATTCTGGGCGAAGGCTGTGGCGGGAATGAATGCAAGCGCGCCGATAATGGCTAGTTTCGTGAACATGGATTTACCCTCCAATGGCGCGGCGTGGAGACGATCTCCACGGTCGAGGCATTGCAAAATAAACATCCACCTAATCGCAATGTTCCATGGAGGTGAGTTAAAAAAACAATTAAATCAATAACTTATATGAATATTTGTTCAGGATTGCAGTTCGGGGAACAAGGCAAAATCGGGGAACCCGCAAGATCGGTCGATGAAACCGGAACATCGATGATCTCCTGCCGTTCAGCAGGAGAGGTGCAGGCGACTGTGGCTAGCTGTGCAATTGGGGTTCCTGCCGATGACGCTTCCGGCCAAGCTTGGTCCGACCCAGGAAATTAAGGCGCTCGCGCCTCATGGCCCTGGATTAGGGACCTTCGGCGTGATCGCGTTGATTGTCACCGCGCTTTACGTCGGTCGCGACGTCTTCGTCCCGGTCGCCCTGGCGATCCTGTTCAGCTTCGTGTTGGCTCCTCTGGTCAAAGTCCTGCGGCGCCTGAAAATTCCACGCTCGCTCGCCGTCATAACCATCGTCGTCGTCGCGTTTGCAGGGGTCAGCGCGCTGGCAATGATGATGGCGACGCAGGCGACGCAATTGGCCTCCGATCTCCCGCGGTACCAGAACACGATCCGCGAAAAAATATCATCGCTGCGCGGTTCGGGTTCCGGCGGCGGCGTTCTTTCACGGGCCGCCGACGTCCTTCAAGAACTCGGGAAGGAGCTTGATAGGGCGCCCGAACAGCCGGTCCCCGAGGCTTTTGGAGCGCCAAAGGCTCCTCCTGAACAGCGCCCCATTCCCGTCGAGGTCCATCAGCCCAATCCTGGCGCGCTTCAGACGCTTCGGGCGTTTCTGGTCCCCTTGATTCACCCGTTGGCGACGACGGGCATCGTGGTGATCTTTGTTATCTTCATCTTGCTTCAGCGTGAGGATCTCCGGAATCGATTCATTCGGCTGACCGGTGCCTATGATCTGCAAAAGACCACGGCTGCATTCGACGATGCGGCGTCGCGCTTGAGCCGGCTTTTTTTGACCCAGCTTGCCGTGAACGCTGGTTTCGGGCTTGTCATTGGCCTCGGCCTCTGGGCGATCGGCGTGCCGAGCCCCGCGCTATGGGGCATCCTGACGGCGGTCTTGAGATTTATTCCCTATATCGGCGCGATCTTCTCCGCAGCCTTTCCTCTGACGATCGCAGCGGCCGTCGATCCAGGCTGGACGATGCTGCTCTGGACCGCAGCCTTGTTTCTGATCGCCGAGCCGGTCGCGGGACATGTGATCGAGCCGCTGGTTTATGGGCAGTCGACAGGGATGTCCCCCGTTGCAATCGTCGTCGCCGCGACGTTCTGGACATGGCTGTGGGGACCGATTGGCCTCGTTCTCGCGACGCCTCTAACGGTCTGCCTGGTTGTACTTGGCCGGCACGTCGAGCGGCTCGAGTTCCTCGACGTCCTTCTAGGCGACCGTCCAGCCCTGTCGGCGCCAGAAATCTTCTATCAGCGTATCCTGGCTGGCGATCCCGCCGAGGCAGCCGACAAGGCCGAACAGGTTTTGAAGGAGCGATCGCTGTCGGCTTACTATGAGACCGTTGCAGTGGAGGGATTGCGACTGGCCTCCGCGGATGCCCTCCGCGGCGTCCTTGACGATGCCCGAATGGTAGGTCTCCTCGAAGCCGTTCGCGAGGTCGTCGACGATCTTGCCGATCACGACGACATGAAGCCGCAGAACGGAAAAACCCCGACGGACGCCGAGACCGAAGCAACCGTCATCGAGACAAACGAGATGCAGGGCACGGCGGACCTACAGGTTCTGGCTCCCGAAGACCTGGCCGAAACCTACAGGACGCCGCAACCGGTCCTGTTCATAGCAGGGCAAAACCAGCTCGACGAAGCCATCGCAGTGATGCTGGCACAAGTCGTCGAGAAGCATGGTGTCTCAACGCGTATCGAACCATCCAATAGCCTGTCGACGCGCAATATTTTCACGCTCAGCACCGATGGTGTGGCGCTTGTCTGTCTTTGCTATCTCAACGGCAATAGTATTGCGAATATGCGATATGCTGTAAAGCGCCTTCGCCGGAAGATGCCGGCTGCGACGATCGTGATCGTGGTGCTAACGCTTGCGCCAAACGAGACTGGCGACCAGCTCATGGATGCGGCAAAGCCCGATCGCGTCGCCGTGACCTTCCGCGAGGCAGTTCGATTTTGCCTGGAGGACGCGACGGCTTGTTCTGCCCCGCCTGTAAGGACGCCCCAGGTCCTTGAATCTGCACGCCAAACCTGACCCGGTCATCTGAGGTTCATTCTTGGCCGGATTACCTGAATTTGCTGTTGGCTGTGACGATTTGCTTTCGAGACCGATACGTCACGCTTAATGGCAGTCTTTGAGATGCGGCAGATTGAGAAACGAGATTTGTCGTATACCCGGCACATTGTGCAGTTGACCTGGGGGGCGTTTTTGCCCGCCTCACTCGCCTTAAAGAGCCGTAATCGGTGCCTTGCGACACACCCAAGGCGTAGAGAGCCTCGATACCGTATAGAGTTCAGTGCTCCCGCAACCTTTCCAATCGAGGCTCACTGTGCCGTTTCGCCACTGGACATCAGATAGCCTGCGCCGAGCCATCCATGCTGCGGGCGTCGCCCTGTGGTCATGGAACGTCGCGGAAGACACGTTCGTCATGGACGAACAGGGCTTCGAGATGTGGTCCGTGGAGCAGACAGATGACCTGAAGTTCGAGGACTTGTCGGCGCGCATCCACCCAGCGGATCGCGACCGTGTCCGTGCCGCTTTCACTGCGACGCGCGGCGTCGAGGGCGCTTACGAAACCGACTTCCGCATCATGGTCGGCGACGACATCCGCTGGATTTCCGCGCGCGGCCTGGGCAACGATTCCGGCATGCATGAGGGTCATTTGTACGGGATCTTCCTGGACGTGACCGGCCGCAAGCAGGCCGAGGAGGGCCATGAGCTTCTCGCCGGCGAGATGAGCCATCGGGTCAAGAATCTGTTGGCGATCGCATCGGGACTGACCCAGATCGCCTCCCGGTCGTCGAGCACGGCTGCCGAGATGGCCAAGGACCTGACGACCCGCCTGACGTCGCTGGGCAGGGCCCACGACTTGGTGCGTCCACTTCCCGGCCATCAGGGCACCGCAGCCCTGCTCGGCGACCTGTTGTCGATCCTGCTGTCGCCATATGAGGATATGGGCGCATTCAGCGGTCGAATCCGTGTCGCGGTTCCCCGCATGGGTGTCGGTGAGGGCGCGGCGACCACGCTGGCGCTAGTCATCCACGAATTGGCCACCAACTCAGTGAAGTACGGCGCACTGTCGTCCAACGAGGGGACGCTGGACGTATCCGGCTCGCTGGAGGGCGACGACATCAAGATCGTCTGGATGGAGCGGGGCGGCCCCAGCGTCGAGCCGTCGAAGGTCAACGGTTATGGCAGCAGGCTGGTTGCCCGCAGCGTTAATGGGCAGCTCAATGGAGTGATCGACTACGCATGGGAACCGGAGGGGCTCATCGTGACGCTGACACTCAGGGTCGCGAAGCTGGCCAACTAATCGAATGCGGCCAGCACCTTTAGGAGGTCGTACTCCGCATATGGCTTCCTGACGAACACGATCTTCTCTGGCATGTCGGCGACCAACGGCGAGACGCGGCCCGACGCCAGGATGAGCACGGCGGGCGGCATCGCTTGTGGACATCATGATCAACTGATTAGCCCCTGGAGGCTGTTAGGGTCTTGCGGAGCCCGAATGTCGGGCTTGTCCTGACCAAAAGGAGAGACGATGCGGAGGCGGGGGAGATATGTGTGGTCGACGGGACTGTATGACGCATGCGGTTCAGCGGAACGAACCGGTCGGCTGACGGTTGAAGCGTTGCCGGGGAGGCGACGTCATGCCGAAAGCGATTTCCACCGATGATGCTTTGGATGGCGGGGACTCCAAGCCCGTGCCCATACGATTCCGGCCGCTGCATGGCTTTCTAAAGTTGATCGTCGAGACTGACTCGTCTCGCTCGCTGCTCAGCCGCTTCCGGGCCGGGACGATCCTTTTCGCGCTACTCGCAGCATTTGGAGGCGTTGGGTACTTCTTGCCGGCGTTCCTCTCCCGATATTTTTGATGTCCTCGTTTCGCCGGATCAGAGCCTGCCTTCGTCAGAGGTCGCTGCCCAACAGCCTATACCGAAACCTTGAATCTCGGGCGCCTCTAGCGCACCGCGCAACACCGATTTCGGCTGCGAGTGAGGGCCTGCCCGCCTGTCGCCTACCCAAAGGGGAAGCTGTCTAGGCCATGGAATCGCGAGCGAGTCATGCGTTGGTTGGGCTGTTGACCCTCGCGGTTCTGGCTGCGCTATTCGGGTTCGCTTATTGGTTCAGCAGCGGCGGCGGCGTCGATAAGGCGGAAGTTCGCCTTCTCTTCAACGACAAAGTCTCGGGCCTTGGGCAGGGTACCAACGTGCTTTTCAACGGCCTGCGCGTCGGCGAGGTGACGCAAATCAGCCTCCAGCCTGACGATCCACGCCAAATCTATGCTATCATCAAGGTTGACCAGTCGACACCACTCCGCGCCGATACCCGCGCCCGCATTGAGGCCCAGGGTTTTGCCGGTGTTGTCGCCGTGCAGCTTCTCGGTGGCGACCCCAATTCGCCGGTTTTGACCGCACAAGCGGGTGAGCCCTTTCCGACCATAACCGCCGAACGCTCCGAAGATATCCTCGAGACGGCTCGCACGATCGCCAAGCGCGTCGACGACGCCCTTGGCGGCATCGAGGGGCTAGTCAAGGACAATGCGGGCCCGATCAGCGACACGATTAGGAGCACGGAACAATTCGCGGCTGCACTCGGCGACAGTTCCGGCGGCGTCGATAAGTTGATGAAGAGCATCGGTTCAGTGGCCGAGTTCACCGCCCCGCTTACGCAGAAGCTAGGCGCGTTCAGTCAGGAACTAACCGAGACCATTCGCTCGGTGGATCAACAGAATATCACGTCGGTCGTCGAAAACGTTGAGGAGTTCACCGCGACGCTGGGAGGCGCTGGTAGTGATGTCGGCAAGAGAGTGAAGGATGTCGCCTCAATTGCCGAAAAGCTCAACAGGTCGGCCAATCACGTAGAGGACGTGCTGAAGGGTGCGCAGGCCTTCCTGAACACGGCCTCGGGCCAGGACGGCCGCAATGCCTTCTCCGATATCAGGGATGTCGCGAAGTCGATCCGCGTGCTTGCCGACAACCTCGACCAGCGTACGGCAGAGATTACCGCTGAAATCACCCGCTTAACGGGTGCCGGTCTGAGGAGTGTTGAAACCTTGACGACCGACGGACGGCGCGCGCTAACAGGCTTTAGTCGTAACTTACGGGCAGTTGAACGGGACCCGCAGCGGTTAATTCTTGGAAGTAAGCCCCAGCTCCCTCAATACAATGGAGCCCGGTAGCTTGCGCGTCCGCATCAACACGGCGCTCGACGACCGGACGATCGTGGCGGAATCGGCTGGTGGGAGGCATGCGTGCGGCCGGGGCTCGGCGGCGGCGCGATCACCGGCTCCGACACGACGAATATCAACGCCGCCCTAGAGCATTTTCGAGCGAAGTGGGCACCGGTTCGCGTGAAGAAAATGCGATAAAACAATAAGTTAGAGCATTTCCGCGATTCGAAGAAACGCGGAAATGCTCTAGAAGATGCGCAGCGCGATCCCGACCAATCTCTGCGGCTCGCCGGGCGTCAACAAGGCGATGACGGATGCGCTGCTGCGGCTAGCCCTGCCGCGCTTCGACATCTTCACCGAGGCTTGTTCTGCGCCGGGCGAGATGCCCGCCGAACTGGAAGCGCAGACCGTGACGATCGCGGGAACGGGAGAATCCTTCCTCTGGACGCCCGCAGCCGGCCCCATCCTCGATGCCGCGCTCGCGGTTGGCCTGTCGCTGCCGAGCGGCTGCCGGGGCGGCCAATGCGAAAGCTGCTCGGGTCGCGTCGTCGAGGGACGCTTCGCCCATATGCTCGATGTCGACGGCGAGCCCGATCAATGCCTGACCTGCCGGGCCGTTCCGCTCTCCGCTCTCACAATCGCGTTCTGAGCTCGGCTCGCTGCCACGACCCGGCGCCCCTGTAACGACAGCGTGTCGGCCCGACCGGGTTTACGCTACGACGGCCTTCAAGCGCGCCTATGGCGTCGCGCCGAAGCCGGTGGGACGCCGCCGGTCGGCAAGCGGTTGCGGAGCGCCTTGAGTCTATCCCTTCAAACCGCAAGATCGGTCGAGCCGATTACGGCCATCGGCGACTAACTGGCGGCGCCACGGAGGAAGGGACCAAGAGACGATGAAGGCGGCGCTTGAAAACTACCATGCCCGGATGCAGCGGGTGCTGGACCATATAGACCGGCACCTGGACGATGATCTCGGTCTGGACGTGTTGAGCGGCGTCGCGGCCTTCTCGAAATTCCATTTCCACCGGCAGTTCATGTCCACCTTCGGGGTGTCCGTGCATCGCTATGTCCAGCTTGCCCGCATGAAGCGCGCTTCGTACCGGCTGGCCTACAGGGACGCCCAAAGCGTCACCGACATTGCGATGGATGCCGGTTACGATGCGCCTGATGCCTTCGCCCGCGCCTTTCGGCAACGGTTCGGACAATCGCCTTCGTCATTCCGGAAATCTCCCGACTGGGAGCCGTGGCTTGCGGCCTTCGGGCCTTTCGACGATGCGAGGAGCAAGCTCATGCAGACGACATTCACCGCTGACGACGTGATCATCCGCGATGTGCCGACAACGCCGGTGGCGATCATGGAGCATCGCGGCGATCCGGCGACGCTGGGCGCCACGATCCAGCGCTTCATCGCCTGGCGCAAGGCCGCCGGCCTGCACCCCAGTACGAGCCCGACCTTCAATGTCTGGCGTTCCGAGCGGCGGCCCGCGTCTCCGGCCGACTACAGCAACGACCTTTGTGCCGGGACCGACCGGCCGATCGAGGCGCATGGCGAGCCGATCAAGGCCGGCGAGATCCCAGGCGGACGCTGCGCGGTGCTGCGCGTCGTCGGCAACACCCATAATCTGGAGCCCGCCGCGCTCTATTTGTATCGCGACTGGCTCCCAGCCAGCGGCGAGGAAGCCCGCGACTTCCCGATCTACTGCCAGCGGCTGAGCCTGTTCCCGGAGGTGCCGGAGCATGAGGCGGTCGCCGAGCTGTTCCTGCCGCTGAAATAGCGACTTGCGACGGCGGCCTGTCCCTTTCAATCGCTGGAAGCGGTCAGGCTATCGTCCGTACGTCCCGTCCAGGCGGAAGCGCGCGAGCGGTTTGCCCTCGGCACTAGAAGATGAATTGCGCCCAGCCGGCAAGAAACTCGCCGCTGCCGGCCCCAGCCTGCTTCAGCCGCTCGCCGGGCGTGTAATGGACATAAGTCCCGCCGATGGTCAGGTGCTCGGTCGCGCTCCAGCTCAGGGCCAGGCTGGTCTGCTGGCCGATGAAGCGGCCGGTTCCCCCAGCGCTGCCCCGAACCGGGCTGAGCGGCGGCGCATAGAAGGCGTCCGCCTCCGCCTGTTTCCAGAGCGGGTTCCAGCCGAGCGTCAGGCTCAGCTTCGGCGTGAGCGACACGGTCAGATTTGGCTGGATGTCGAGCAGGTTGGCCGGCGCGGCGAGGTTCGCTTCCGAGAAATAGGGCAATTTCGGAAACAGCGGATTGAAGGTGCCGAGCCGGTTGTCGCGCAGGTTCCTGTCGCCGCTGATCGCGTCGGCGTTCAGGCCCAGGCGCGGCGAGAAGGGCAGATCGGCAAAGCTGTAGCCAAGATTGGCCGAAACGGTCCAGGCGCGGATATCGGCCGTCCCGAAGCTGCCGAACTGGTAGGCCGCCTCGACATTCCAGTCGAAGCCGCTGCGCTTGCCGAAGAGCCGTGTGCCGAGCGTGTGCCGATGCTCGGTTGCGGTGCCTTGCGCGAAGCGGGCTTCGTCGCGCTCCAGCCCGAGATAGTAGAGGTCGGCCTTGAGGCCGGGCAGGGCAGGGATCGCGGTCGTCGCATAGGCGCCCCAGAAGAGTTGGGTCCTGTCATTGCTGTCGTTGAAGTTCCCAAGCTGCGGCGAGACCGGGCGAACCAGGAAAGCGTCGATCCGCGTATCGCCCGCGCCGATCCAGGCGGCGCGAACGCCGTCGAAGGCGCGGCGGATATTCGGGCTCTCGCGCACCGAGACGAGCCGCGAGGAGCCGAAGCTCATCTCCTGGCGGCCGCCGCGTAGCATGATCTGGCCGCCCGCCGTCGGGAGCGTCACCTCGCCGAAGGCCTGCAGGATATCGAGCTCGTCCTTCTGCGTCGGCGGCGGCGTGCCGGCCCAGCCCGGCGCGAAACCGCTGGCCAGTTCGAGGAAAGCCCGGGCATAGGGGCCCAGATGCAGGTCCGCGAACAGGAAGGAGCGCAGCAGCGTATAGTCGTTGCGCCGGGGAGCGCCGAGGCCGAAGACCGGAGCGCGTGCGGATTCATAGCGCGCCCTGAGCTCGCCGCCCAGGGTCAGATAGACCGAGCCCGTGCCGTTCAGCGGGATCCATTTCAGCGGGTCGAACGGGTCGGTCCGCAAGGCCGGGTCGCGCAGCGGCGACCAATCCTCGTTGAAGCGGAGGCTTTCATAGGCAGGCCGGCCGGCAGAGCTCTGGGCCGCTGCCGTTCCCCCCAGCCCGAGCAGCCCGAGCAGCGCGAGCAGCGCCGGGCCGGCGAGGCGCCGCAGGCAACGACCCCGCCGGAAAGCCGGGCACGCGGCGCTCATGCCCCGCGCTCCGCCGGGGCAGCGCGATCCTCGCGCTGCGCCGAAAGCCCGAGCAGGTGCCGGATGACGGGCGCCTCCGGCCCGGCATGGAAGCGCGCCGCCTCGGCCTGGATATCGGCATCGGCCCGCGAGACGCGCTTGTGCTGGCGCAGATGCTCGGCCCAGGACTCGACCATGAACCATTCGACGATGCGCTCGGGATCGGCGGCGTCCTCGGCGACGCCCCAGGCGAAGGCGCCGTCGCGCCGCCGCTCCGGCGCGAGCCGGGCGATGGCCGCCAGGAAACCGGCGCGGTTCTCGCGGGCGATGCGGTATTCGATCGTGATCATCACCGGGCCGCGATCATGCTCGACCGGTTCGACGATGGCGGGCTCGGGCCAATGCGAGGACGGCGTCAGATCGGCCTCTCCCGCCGGCAGCGGCAGGCGCAGGGCGGCGAAGGCGACGACGCTGAGCGCCAGCGCCGCCGCGACCAGCGTGCCGTGAAGGCCGATCGCCTCCGCGACGATGCCCCAGAGCAGGCTGCCGGCGGCCGAGGCGCCGTTGAACACCGTCAGGTAGAGCGCCAGGCCGCGGCCGCGCACCCAGTTCGGCAGGATCGCCTGGATGGTGCCGTTCAGCGTGGTCAGCGCCGCGATCCAGGCCCCGCCGAGGATGAAGAGCAGGATCACCGCGAGCCATTGCGGCGGCACGGCTGCCAGCGCCGCGATGATCGCGGCGGTGACGAGGGCGGCGCCGAGCATGAGGCCGTCGACGCCCGTTCGCCCTCGGATCTGCGGCAGCAGGACCGCGCCGCAGATCGCCCCGGCGCCGACCGCACCGAGAAGCAGCCCGTAAAAGCCGGCGCCGCCTTCGAGCAGCCGGCGCGCCACCAGCGGCAGCAGCGCCCAGACCGCGCTGGCGCAGATGAAGAACAGCGTGGCGCGCAGCAGGACGCGATGCAGCTCGCGGCTGGCGCGGGCATAGCGCAGCCCGGCCCGGAAGGCGCCGCCGAAATGCTCGCGCAGCGCGTCATCGGCCTCGGCCGGGCGCCGCCACCAGACCAGGGCGGCGATGACGAAGACATAGCTCAGCACGTCCGCGCCATAAGTCGCGGCCGCCCCGAAGGCGACGAGCAGCGCGCCGCCGAGCGCCGGGCCGATCGAGCGGGCGATGTTGAAACCGAGCGAGTTGAGCGCCACCGCATTGCGCAGGTCCGGCTTCGGCACGAGCTCGGGCACGATCGACTGCCAGGCCGGCCCCATCAGCGCCGCGCCGACGCCGCCGAGAAAGGTCAGCCCGACCAGGATCGCGACGCTCAGCCTGTCGGCGAGCGCCAGGGTGAGCAGCGCGGTGCTGATAAGGCCGAGCAGGATCTGCACGCCGATCAGGAGCTTGCGGCGGTCGACGATGTCGGAGAGCACGCCGGCGGGGATCGCCAGCAGGAAGATCGGCAAGGTGCCGGCGACCTGGATCATCGCCACGGCCGAGGGCGAGCCGGAAAGGTCGGTCACCAGCCAGGCGCTGGCGACGTCACGCATGAAGCTGCCGATATTGCCCAGGATCGTCGCCGCCCAGAGCACGGCGAAGACGGGCCGGCGCAGCGGCGAGAAGGCCGAGGGGGCCGGCGCCTTCGGGGGCGTGTTCGGGGTCTCGGCCATCACGGTCGCGCCTTGCCGCTGGAGCGCGCCGCCAGGATCGCCAGCAGCGCGAGGCCGCCGATGATCGAGACATGCTCGAAGAAGATGTTCTGGTGCAGCACGCGCTCGGCAGCCGGCTTCACCCAGAAGGCATGGGCGAAGAGCGTCGCGATGGCGGTGAAGCCGGCGAGCGCCACCGCGCCGATCCAGGCGTGGCGGCCGCCTGCGATCAGCAGGGCGGAGCCGCCGAGCTGGGTCGCGATGACGAGCACGGCGAAGAGAGCCGCCGGCTCTAAGCCGGTCAGGCCGCGGACCTCGATCGTCGCGCCGCCGAAGTCGGCGAGCTTGGCGAGGCCGCTGAGCAGGAAGGGCAGGGCGACCGCAATCCGGGCGAGAAGCGCCAGCCAGGAGCGGCCGAGCAGGGTTTCAACGGCCGGCTGGACGGCAGGGAGCGGCGAGGCCGACATGTGCGAATCCTTCGATGATCTCTGGCGTTCAGGCTCAGAAGGCCCAGCAGGAGCAGCCGAGTGCGCCCCAGAAGGCGCCCTCGTCGCGGGCTGGGGTGGCGGCCGCGAGCGCGCCGGCATGAGCGTGGCCATGGACGCCGCAGGCGCTGGCGCAGCCGCAGGCGGCGGCGAAGGCGTATTTGCGCTCGTCCAGCGCCGCGCGCTTCTGATAGCCGCCAAAACTCCTGACCGGCGACCAGTCCGGCATCGCCGGCGGCAAGGGGGGCGCAAGGCCGGCATAGTCGCCCGCGCCATGGACCGGCTTGCCGCCGAGCAGGGTCAGCACGCTCTCGATGTCCTGGATCTCGTCCTCGGGCACCGACATGTAGTCGCGGTCGAGCACCACGAGATCGGCGAGTTGGCCGGCCTTGATCTGGCCCTTCTTGCCCTCCTCGGTCGAGAACCAGCTATTGGCCTGGGTCCAGAGCCGGAGCGCGCTCTCGCGGTCGAGCAGGTTGCGCTGCGGGTAGAGCTTGAGCCCGCCCAGCGTCCGGCCGGTGACGAGCCAGGCCAGCGAGACCCAGGGGTTGTAGCTGGCGACGCGGGTCGCATCCGTGCCGGCGCCGACCGGCACGCCGGCCTCCAGCATGCGCGCGATCGGCGGGGTGCGCTCCGCCGCCTTGGCGCCGTAGCGCTCGACGAAATACTCGCCCTGGAAGCTCATGCGATGCTGCACGGCGATGCCGCCGCCGAGCGCGGCGATGCGGTCGATATTGCGGTCGCTGATCGTCTCGCAATGGTCGAAGAACCAGTGCAGGCCCTTCAGCGGCACGTCGCGATCGACCTTCTCGAAGACGTCGAGCGCCCGCGTGATGGTCTCGTCATAGGTGGCGTGCAGGCGCCAGGGCCAGCGGTTCTCGGCGAGCAGGCGCACGACGGGCTCGAGATCGCCTTCCATGGACGGCGGCATCTCCGGGCGCTCGACCCGGAAATCCTCGAAATCGGCGGCGGAATAGACCAGCATCTCGCCGGCGCCGTTATGGCGGTAGAGATCGTCGCCCTGACCCGGCTTGACCTGCTTCGACCAGCTCTGGAAATCCGCCAGCTCCTGCTTGGGCTTCTGGGTGAAGAGGTTGTAGGCGATGCGCAGGCTGAGCTCGCCATCGGCGTGGAGCTTCTCGATGACGGCGTAGTCCTCGGGATAGTTCTGAAAGCCGCCGCCGGCATCGATCACGGTGGTGACGCCGAGCCGGTTCAGCTCGCGCATGAAATGCCGGGTCGAGTTGAGCTGGTATTCCGGCGGCAGCTTGGGCCCCTTGGCCAGGGTTGCGTAGAGGATGGTGGCGTTGGGCTTGGCGAGCAGCAGCCCGGTCGGATTGCCGGCGGCGTCGCGCTGGATCTCGCCGCCCGGCGGGTTGGGCGTGTCCCTGGTGTAGCCGGCGGCGCGCAAGGCGGCGCCGTTGAGCAATGCGCGGTCGTAGAGGTGCAGGATGAAGACCGGCGTGTCGGGCGCGATCGCGTTGATCTCGTCCAGCGTCGGCAGGCGCTTCTCGACGAATTGATGCTCGGTGAAGCCGCCGACGACGCGCACCCATTGCGGCGGCGGCGTCACGGCGACCTGGCGCTTCAGCATCTCCAGGGCCTGGCCGAGCGAGCGCACCCCGTCCCAGCGCAGCTCCATATTGTAGTTCAGCCCGCCGCGGATGATGTGCATGTGGCTGTCGATCAGCCCGGGCACGGCGCGCCGGCCGCCGAGATCGATGATCCCGGTATCCGGCCCGGCGAGCGCCCGCATCTCGTGCTCGGAGCCGGCGCCGATGAAGCGCCCGTCCGCGATCGCCACCGCTTGCGGGTTCGGATTGGTCTGGTCGAGGGTGGTGAAGCGGCCGTTCACCAGAATGAGGTCCGCGATCATGGTGCTGGCTCCCGAGCCGGAGGTCTGGGCTGTGGCGGATCCGCCGAGAAGGGCCGACAGGGCGCCGGCCGCGCCGCCGATGGCGGCCTGTCTGCGTGTCGGGTTCATGAGGGGCTGCCTGCGCCGGGTTCGCGGCCGCCATCCTTGGCTGCGGTCCGCGCCGGCAAGGCGCCGAAGACGTGCTCGCCGCATTCGCGCTGCAGCCAGCCGAGGCTGAGCCCCTCGCCGGCGATGACGCGCTTGGCGATCGGCACGATCTGCTCGCCGGCCAGGATGCCGAGCAGGCCGACCAGCGCCACCACGGGCGGCGCCGGCGAGCGCAGGTCGAGCAGGCTGTAGATCACGCCGACGAGCAGGCCGGCGCCCAGCGAGGCGAGATAGAGTTTCATGATGTCTCCCGGTCGTGGTGTGACATGTCTTGGCGCAAGGTCTTCGTGCAAGGTCGCGGTGCGGCTGTGCCGCACCGCGCCGGATCAGCCCTTGATGAAGGCGAGCAGGTCGGGATTGATCACATCGGCATGGGTGGTCAGCATGCCGTGCGGGTAGCCCGGATAGGTCTTGAGCGTGCCGTTTTTGAGCAGCTTGACCGAGAGGCGGGCGGAAGCGTCGATCGGAACGATCTGGTCGTCCTCGCCGTGCAGCACGAGGGTGGGCACCGTGATCGCCTTCAGATCGTCGCTCTGGTCGGTTTCGGAGAAGGCCTTGATGCCCTCGTAATGCGCCTCCGCGCTGCCGGCCATGCCCTGGCGCCACCAGTTCTGGACCACGCCCTGCGAGACCTTCGCGTCCGGCCGGTTGAAGCCGTAGAAGGGGCCGGCCGGCAGATCGAGGAAGAACTGGGCGCGGTTGTCGGCAAGCGCCTGGCGCAGGCCGTCGAAGACCTCCAGCGGCAGGCCGCCGGGGTTGCTCGGCGCCTTGACCATCAGCGGCGGTACGGCGCTGACCAGCACCGCCTTGGCGACGCGGCCCTGCGGCTCACCATGCCTGGCGACATAGCGGGCGACCTCGCCGCCGCCGGTGGAGTGGCCGATATGGACCGCGTTGCGCAGGTCGAGATGCTCGACCACCGCCGCGGCGTCCGCAGCGTAATGGTCCATGTCGTGGCCGCCGCTCGCCTGCGCCGAGCGGCCATGGCCGCGGCGGTCATGGGCGATGACGCGATAGCCCTTGGACAGGAAGAACAGCATCTGCGCGTCCCAGTCATCCGAGGAGAGCGGCCAGCCGTGATGGAACATGATCGGCTGCGCGTCCTTCGGACCCCAGTCCTTGAAGAAGATCGCGACGCCGTCCTTGGTGGTGATCACCGGCATGGCTCAGTGCCCTTCCTGCGCGCCGAACATGGTCTTGGCGTAGGTAATGCCCAGCCCGTAGGCGCCGCCGAATCTCCGGGCGATGCCGGTGGTCAGCTCATAGGTGCCGGTGCGGGCCCAGTCGCGCTGCAGCTCGAGCAGATATTGCACGGCGGTCATCGGGCGGGCGCCGGCCTGGATCATCCGCTGCATGGCGCGCTCATGCGCCTCCTCGGAGACGTCGCCGCAGGCATCGGCGATGACATAGACCTCAAAACCCTGATCGAGCGCCGACAAAGCGGGGCCGACGATGCAGACGCCGGTCCAGAGCCCGGCCAGCACGATGCGCGGCTTGCCGATGGCGTTGACGCGGGCGATCACGGCCGCGTCTTCCCAGGTGTTCATCGAGGTCCGGTCGAGCAGCGCCTGACCGGGAAAGGCCTCGGTGATCTCGCTGAACATCGGGCCGGAAAAGCTCTTCTCGGCGACGGTCGTCAGGATGGTCGGCACGCCGAAGCCGGCGGCGGCGTGCGAGATCAGCGCGGCGTTGTTGCGCAGGGAGACGGCATCGATCGATTTGGTCGCAAAGGCCATCTGCGACTGGAAATCGATCAGGATCAGCGTGTGGTCCTGCGGCGTGAGCAGGAGTTTGCCGGGGGCTGCTATTGCGTGGGACAAGGGTGGGGTCTCCGGTTGGAATCGCCGGGACGTTAGAGGCGCATCGCGGCAATGGCCATTAGTTACGGGCAGGATACTACCTCGAGCCATGAATGACACAGTAGATTCTCAAGCAACGCAGGACGATCACTGTCTTGTCGACCCGCTTATCAAATTCTTCGCGCAGGAATGGATGAGCCATGTCGTCTTTACGCTCGCCCGCCACGGCACGCTGCGCTTCGGCGCCCTGCGTCGCCAGATGCCGCCGGGCATCTCGGCCCGCGTCCTATCCGCGCGATTGAAGGCGCTCGAGGCGGCCGGCTATGTCGAGCGTCGCGATCTGAGCGAGCGCGTGCGACATGTCGAATACGGCCTGACCGAACGGGGCCACGCGGTCGACACGGCGCTGGCGCGCAGCGAGGCCTTGCTCCAGCCGGGCGGGGACGCGGCCCCTTGAGTTGGCGGCGAGATCCGGGCCGTAAGAACTGAGCCGCGAGAACCGTTCGGCAAGCCTGCTCGATCTCCGCGACCGGCGCGTTTGAACCGGGGACGGGGAGGGTGGCTCCCGTGGCGGCTTTGATGTTGATCAACACGGAGCTTGGTCCAGCCGGCGTAGATTGAGCGATGAGCGCGAACGCTGCGGAACATGCCCACTCCTTTGATGCCGACCAGCGTGATACGCCGCCTCCCGAGGAGCTCGCCGATGACGCTATCGCCTCTCATTGCGTACGGGCTGTTCGACTGGGCCGTCGCGGGCGTCCTTGCGATGGGGCTGCCTTGGGCGATCTCCGCCATGCTCTGCGCCATCCCCGCGAATATCGTCATGGCCAATCTCGTCACCGCATGGATCACTGGGGGGAGTTCCGCGTTGGTGCATCATGCGGTTGTGGGGCGCGGATCGAAACGGACCGCCAGCCGGTGAGCCGTTGGTTGATCCGCGGCTCCCAGCATCGGAGGCCTCGGCCTGGCCTCGGACAGCACGCACGGAGCCGAGCATGCCGCTGAAGCTTGACCATGACCATGCCGGCCACCCGCCGCACCACGGCCACGGCGGAGGCCCGCCCCTGAAGGGCGCCTCGGCCAGCCTCCGTGGCGAGCCTGTGGCGGCGCCGCGCGCGGCCGTGCCGCCGGGCACGAGCCATGCCTCCGCCACGATCTATACCTGCCCCATGCATCCGCAGATCCGCCAGCCCGCGCCTGGAAACTGCCCGATCTGCGGCATGACGCTCGAGCCGGAGCTCGTGACGGGCGAGGAAGCCCAGAGCCAGGAAGGCCTGAGTGACGAGCTGCGGGACATGACCCGGCGCCTCTGGGTCGGGCTGGTCTTGTCGATCCCCGTCGTCATCCTCGAAATGGGTGGCCATCTCCTCGATCTCGGCCGCTTCGTCAGCCCTGCCGCGTCGAACTGGCTGCAGCTGCTGATCGCAACGCCCGTCGTGCTCTGGGCGGGCTGGCCGTTCTTCACGCGGGGCTGGGCCTCGCTGGTGAACCGTTCGCTCAACATGTTCACGCTGATCGCGCTCGGCACCGGCGTCGCCTGGGGTTACAGCGTCGTCGCGACGGTGGCGCCAGGCGTGTTTCCGCCGGCGTTTCGCGGTCATGGCGGCGCGGTCGCCATCTATTTCGAAGCGGCCGCCGTCATCACCGTGCTCGTGCTGCTCGGCCAGGTGCTGGAGTTGCGCGCCCGCGAGCAGACCTCGGGCGCCATCAAGGCGCTGCTGGAGCTTGCGCCGACGATCGCGCGCCGGCTGCGCGCCGATGGCGGCGACGAGGAGGTTGCGCTCGACCAGGTCAAGGTCGGAGACCACCTGCGCGTGCGCCCGGGCGACAGGGTTCCGCTTGATGGCGAGATCCTCGAAGGACGTTCCAACATCGACGAGTCGATGGTCACGGGCGAGCCTCTCCCCGTCGCGAAGGCGGCGGGCGCGAGCGTCATCGGCGGCACGCTCAACGGCCAGGGCGCCTTCGTGATGCGCGCCGACAAGGTCGGCCACGACACCATGCTCGCGCAGATCGTGCAGATGGTCGCCAAGGCGCAGCGTTCGCGCGCGCCGATCCAGCGGCTGGCCGATCTCGTCGCCGCCTGGTTCGTGCCCGCCGTGGTCGCGATCGCGGTCGCGGCCTTCGCCGCCTGGGCGCTTTGGGGACCGCCGCCGGCGATGGTCTACGGGCTGATCGCCGGCGTCAGCGTCCTGATCATCGCCTGTCCCTGCGCGCTCGGCCTCGCCACGCCGATGTCGATCATGGTCGGTGTCGGCCGTGGCGCGCGGATGGGCGTCCTGATCAAGAACGCGGAGGCGCTGGAGCGCATGGAGAAGGTCGACCTGCTCGTCGTCGACAAGACCGGCACGCTGACCGAGGGCAAGCCGCGCGTGACGACGATCCGGCCGGTGGCCGCATTCCAGGAAGACGAATTGCTGCGCCTTAGCGCCAGCCTCGAGCAGGCGAGCGAACACCCGCTCGCGGCCGCGATCGTGGCGGCGGCCAGGGAGCGCGGGCTCGGGCTCGATCAGGTCGAGGATTTCGACTCGCCGACGGGCCGGGGCGTCATCGGCAAGGTGGGCGGACGCACTGTTGCGCTCGGCAATGCCGGCTATCTCAGCGGGATCGGCATCGATGTCGCGGCGCTCGAAACGGAAGCCGAGGCCTTGCGCAGGGATGGTGCCACGGCGCTGCTGGTTGCGATCGACGGCAGGGCCGCCGGCGTGATCGCCATTGCCGACCCCATCAAGCAGACCACGCCAGGCGCGATCGCCGCCCTGCGCGACGCCGGCATCCGCGTGGTCATGCTGACCGGCGATAACCTGACGACCGCGCAGGCGGTCGCCGCCAGGCTCGGCATCGATGAGGTGAGGGCGCAGGTGCTGCCCGAGGACAAGGGCAGGATCGTCGCGGAGTTCAGGGCGCAGGGGCGTGTCGTCGCCATGGCCGGAGACGGCGTCAACGACGCGCCCGCGCTCGCTGCCGCCGATGTCGGCATCGCCATGGGAACCGGGACGGATGTCGCCATGGAGAGCGCAGGCGTCACCCTCCTGCGTGGCGATCTGGCGGGCATCGTCCACGCCCGCAAGCTCAGCCAGGCGACCATGAGCAATATCCGGCAGAACCTGTTCTTCGCCTTCGCCTACAATGCGGCGGGCATCCCTGTCGCCGCCGGCCTGCTCTATCCGTTCACCGGCCTGCTGCTGTCGCCGATCCTGGCGGCAGCGGCCATGGCGCTCTCATCCGTCAGCGTGATCGCAAATGCATTGCGCCTGCGCTTTGTGACGGTCCAGCCCGCAACCTAGCCGAACGAACCGCCTTACCCACGTCGCCAAGGCAAGACCCACGTCACCAAGACCCACGTTACCAAGGCCCGGGCCGGCCTTTCCAAATCGGCCCCCAACACCGGAGGACATCATGCGTCGACTTCTCACACTTTCATTCGTCGCCCTCGGCCTTGCCGCAACCGGCGCCGCCGCCCAGGACAAGATGACCATGGGCGCGGACATGTCGGTGCTGCCTCAGCCCTGTCGTGACGCCCTGATGAAGGACATGGCCATGCCCAAGATGATGGAGGGCAAGATGATGGAGGGCATGGACATGTCGAAGATGATGGGCGGCGCGGGCATGCCCGGCATGGATCGGATGCCGATGACCGAGGCCCAGAAGGCATCCATGCAGGCGATGATGAAGATGAACATGCCGATGATGATGACGCATCGGATCAAGGACCCCGACCTCGCCTTCAACTGCGGCATGATCGTGCACCATCAGGGCGCGATCGACATGGCGACGATCGAACTCAAATTCGGCGCGGATGCCGCGTCCAAGACCATGGCCGAAGCGATCATCAAGGCTCAGAAGGCCGAGATCGCAGAGATGACCGCACGGGTGGAGACGATGAAGGCCAAGTGACGGCGACGAGCGGCAGCGCATCGACGCTGCAGGTTTCGGCGACAGCGCGATTGGCGCGGAGCAGCTTGCGTCCTGCGGCCGGCCGAAGGCCGGATCCGAGGCCGCTTTTGCGGGTGAGGCCGCGGTTTGGAGGATGAACGGCCTGCGCCAGGAGGCTCCGCTGCGAGCGGGACCATCCTCGGGGCGCTGCTGACGCGGCTCCTCAGGATGAGGGCACACACGTCCAAACCGGCGCTAGGGTAGGGGCCTTGCCGCAAGGGCTCTCCGTCCGGCAGCAGGCGAGACCGTTCCTGTTGCGAGGCAGACTATTGGCTTTGTCGGGGCAAGCAGTCTTGGTTGGGTTGGAAAGCGGACCTTAGTGCTTGGCCTTGAAGTCATCAGGTCCGATGCCTGGGGGAAGCGGTAATCCCAGATCAGTCATCCCAAGCCAAGAAACCCCCGTAGCCTGATTTTCCGGCGAGGCGAGTAGGTCTGTGTGGGCCATCTGCATCGCGAGAAGCAAAGACTGGATTTCATCAACTCCGATTGCACGGAACGCACGGGTTCTGAGCGGAAACTCAATTGTGTAATCACACCGGAAGACATCTCCATCGGGTGTTGGCTTGCCAAACGAGCAGGAGACTTGAGCGCTGCCAATCTGGAACTCACGTTTAACGAAAGACATCGTGCCACCTCCCAAAGAAGGGCAATTTACGTAGGCGGTCCGTCTCGCGCCATGGGTCGTTTCCGCTCGCGGCGACGGCACGCCGCAATGTCCGAGTGTGGCCGTTTCCGATCTCGACCCGGCTTGCGCAATGCGACTCCGCGTTCGGGCGAGAAAGCGGACCTCGGGGAGGTCTGGTTGTCGGCAAGACTCTGGATGCTAGCTTGAGCCTCATGTGATTTGAGTGCCCCTAGGAGGTGACACCGTGTCGGCATTCTGGATCGCGACCATGGCCGGATGGGCGGGAGCCTACCTCTTCGGCTCCATTCCGACCGCCTATTTGGCGGGCCGGATCTACGGCCTCGATATCCGGGAGCACGGTTCCAGATCCGTGGGAGCGACGAACGCGCTGCGTGTCCTGGGCAGGGGGCCTGCGCTCGTCGTGCTGCTTGTCGATGTGCTGAAAGGCGTGGCCGCGATCGTCCTTGTGCGCGGGCTTTGCTTCCAGCTCTTCAACGGTACGCTCGTCACGTTGCCGCCGGCGCTTGATCAGCATGGCTGGACGCCCTGGGCTGTTGGCATCGCCGGGCTGGCTGCCTTGCTGGGCCACAGCCGTTCGATTTGGCTGCGGTTTTCCGGCGGCAAATCCGTCGCGACAGGCCTGGGCGTGGTGCTGGCGATATCCTGGCCCGTGGCCATGGGTGCCCTGGCGGTCTTCGGTGTCGCCATTGCGCTTGTCCGGATTGTCTCGCTCGGCTCGATCCTGGCGGCGCTGACGGCGATCCTCCTCATCTGCAGCCTGGGGCAGCCAATGCCTTATCGCCTGCTGGTCGTCGCGGGCGGCCTCCACATCGTTGCCCGCCACCGCGCCAATATCGGGCGCCTGCTGGCGGGGACAGAACCTCGCCTGGGGCAAAGCCCGGGCGGCTGACGTCAGCTATCGGTCCGAAGCCGTCCGTCATGCTCGGGGTTGACCCGAGCACCTCGTGAGGGAAGGGCCTGCCTTTGCCGGCGCCCGTTCCGGCCCGAGATGCCCGGGTCTGCGCTTCGCTCCGCCCGAGCATGACGTTTGACGCGAGGACAGGGCGCGGCCCATTGCGGAGCTGGATTGTCGCCTCCATCATGCGTTGAAACGACGGGAGCAGCGCTGAACATGACAGATCGAGCGCTCTACGATGATCCGCTGCTCAGCCTCGCCTATGGCAAGCTGCGATCCCGAGCAGGGCGTCCCAACGAGGTTATCGAGCAGCCGGCGCTGCGATCGCTGATGCCTTCGCTGCAGGGAAAGGACGTCGTCGACTTGGGCTGTGGCTCGGGCGGCCTGGCACGATGGGCGCTCGAACAAGGCGCGCGTTCGGTGAAGGCTTTCGACGCCTCGGAGCAGATGATCCGGGAGGCGATCAAGCTCGGCGGCGATTCGCGTTCACGCTACGAGATAGGCCGGATCGAGGATGTCGCGCTTCCCGATCGCAGCGTCGATGTCGTCGTCAGCGGGCTTGCGCTGCACTACGTCCGCGACGTCGTGACGGTGTCGCGGCGCATCAGAGGGTGGTTGAGAGAAGGGGGAAGCTTCATTGTCTCCGTCGAGCACCCGATCATGACCTGCGCCTCCCGGCAATGGGCCGAGGCAGCTGACGGCACCCGGCAGCATTGGCCGGTGGATCGCTATCTTGAAGAGGGCCCGCGGCTCGTACGCTGGCTCGGCGCCGACACACCAAGGGAACATCGCACCGTCGCCAGCTACATGAACGCCCTGATCGACGCGGGCCTGGTCATCCGCCGCGTTCTCGAACCTGGACCCGATCCTGCTTCGTTGCAGCAATGGCCGAAATTGACCGACCATGTCCGGCGTCCATCGTTTCTGATCATTCGCGCTGATCATCAGGTGGCCTGACGGGCGATCGCGGCTTTCCACCCGTTCCGGGCCTTCACATGCGGTGGTCGCCTTGCCGTTCGGCGGCACGCCCCGCTAGGCCCGCTCCCGCAACGATGATGTGATGATCGGCATGGCAAGCAATCAAGACGCGACTATCTATCATGAAGTCCCCGGCGGTCCGGAACTTCTCCGCTGGTTTGGAGAGGTTCCGAGCTTCCATGATGCCGAGATCCTCAGCCTGCACCTGCGTCGCAAGGGGCAGAGCGTCCTTCGCGTGCATAACTGGCTCTACAGGGGAGCCCTCGGACCGGATGGCTTATTTGTGGGCGATCGGCATGCCATCGTCACCTTCGCTTTCGACGGCGTCATGGATCTGCAATTCTGTGGCTTCAGCATCCAGAATGTCATCTTTGGGCTGATCTTACGCCGCGCGCCTGACCGCCCCGAACGTCGAGGATATCTCGCTCTTGACCCGTCTCCGGAGGATATCGAGGTCGAGCTTGAGCCGAGCTATGGCCTCAGTGGCCTGATCCGGGCCCGCTCGGTCTCCATCACATTCGAGCCGGGCTCACCCAACGCGGAGGAGAGCTGAGGTCAGCCTTCCACCCCGAAGCCAACTTGGCTTCCCTGCGTCCTAGAGTGACGCGCGCTCTTCCCTTCTCCCCTGGCGGGAGAAGGTGGCGCGCAGCGCCGGATGAGGGGGCGCCGTGCCCTGTCCGGTTGGCGTCGTGTTCGGCTAGATGGTGAGCTCGCAGCGCCCCCTCATCCGTCTCGGCTTCGCCGAGCCACCTTCTCCCGCGAGGGGAGAAGGGATCTCCGCCCCGTTCTCGTTGTGCCCGGGACAAGCCCGAGCATGACGTGCGGCGCGAGGGCCGCGCGCGGCCCTGTCCAGACATCGGCGCCGTTCGCTTTCCGGCAGGTTGCCGTTATGCGAAAATGGGACGAATTGACGAAGCAAGAAGCCCCTGATCCAACGCGGCTAAATCCAGCTCGGTCAAGCCGCCGGATTGCCTTGGAACACAGGATGACATCTCCTTGCCAGCCAGCAACCGCATCGTCCTCTCCAGCGACCACGCCGCCATTCAGCTGCGACAGGCCATTGCCGCCCATGTCGCGGCGCAAGGCTGGGTGGTGGTCGATATCGGTCCGACGACGCCGCAGAGCACTGACTATCCCAGGCACGGCGAAGCGGCGGCGCGGCTTGTCGCCTCCGGCGATTGCCGGCTCGGCGTCATCCTGTGCGGCACCGGCCAGGGCATCATGATGGCGGCCAACAAGGTCAAGGGCATCCGCTGCGGCGTCTGCGCCGACACATTCTCGGCGCGCATGATCCGCCAGCACAACGACGCCAACATGCTGTCGATCGGCGCGCGCGTGGTGGGCGAGGGGCTGGCGCTCGATATCGTCGATGCCTTCCTGGCCGCCGAGTTCGAGGGCGGCCGGCATGCGACGCGGGTGGAGATGATCGCGGCGCTGGAGGAGTAGCGCCGGTCTTTGCGTCATGCTTGGGATAATGTCCGCTTCTCAGCAAGGAACCGATGTCCGGATGCTGTCTCGAAGCCGGTTTCGTAACGCCCGACCATGACGGAAAGGGCGCGGGGAACCCTTCTCCTGTAAGGAGAAGGGCAGGGATGAGGTGTCGGCCTCTGGACCAGTGGAGCGCAAACCCCACCGCGGCTCACGTGAGCCTTATGTGGGGAGCGGCCGCACCTCTCATAAGATTTTTTTCAAAGGCCTGTTGACAGCAATCCTATGTTGGGTCTAATGTCTCAATCGCACTGTGAATATCTGTGCCTGCCGCCCGGAGCCAACCGCTCGCGGGCGTTTTCGTTTCAGGCCCGGCGCAAGCGAAGCCTTCAATCCAAAGATCCGGACATGGCCAGAGGCGCTGCAAGGACGAGCCGCAAAGCCGGCGCGGCGGCGCGCCCGGCCGAGGCGGGGCCGGCCACTGACGGCGGTCTGACGCCGCTCGACTATATGCTCACCATGCTTCGCGACGAGAGCCTCGAGCCCAAGGCTCGGTTCGAGATCGCCAAGGCAGCAGCCCCTTATGTCCATGCCAAGCTTGCCACGGTCGAGCCTAGCGGGGGCATCGCGCTCAGCCATGAAGATGCGCTCGCCGAACTCGACGATGAGTCCGAAGACGATGAGCCCCGAGGAGATGGCCCCCAAGGCAATGAGCCCGAAGGAGAGGGCGATCCGCCGGAGGCTGCGGGCTGAGTTCGAGCTTTACGCGCAAAAGGCGCTGCGGATCCGCACCAAGACCGGCGCGATCGCGCCGCTCCAGCTCAACCAGGCGCAGCGATATCTGCATGGCCGCCTCGAGGCGCAGCGGGCGCGCACCGGCAAGGTCCGCGCGCTCGTGCTCAAGGGCCGCCAGCAGGGCATCTCGACCTATATCGGCGGGCGCTATTACTGGCGCGCCAGCCATGCCCGCGGCATCAGGGTCTTCATCCTGACGCATGAGCGCGAGGCGACGAACAACCTGTTCGGCATGGTCGAGCGCTATCACCAGCACTGTCCGCGGCTCCTGAAGCCGCAGACCGGGGCGGCCAATGCGCGGGAGCTTTCCTTCGCGCGGCTGGAGAGCGGCTATGCCGTCGGCACGGCCGGGGCGAGGGCGGTGGGGCGCTCGCAGACGGTGCAGCTTTTCCATGGTTCGGAGGTCGCGTTCTGGCCCAATGCCGCGACGCATTTCGCCGGGGTCGTCCAGGCGATCCCCGATCTGCCGGGAACCGAGATCGTGTTGGAAAGCACGGCCAATGGCGTCGGCGGCGAGTTCCATGCGCGCTGGCAGCAGGCCGAGGCCGGCATCGGCGACTATGAGGCGATCTTCATCCCCTGGTTCTGGCAGGACGAGTATCGCCGGCCGGTTCCCGACGGTTTTGCGCTTGATGCGGACGAGCAGGCTTACGCTGACGCGCACGGCCTGGATCTGGAGCAGATGGCCTGGCGCCGCGCCAAGATCGCCGAATTGAAGGACGAATTGCTGTTCAAGCAGGAATATCCCGCAACCGCGGCCGAGGCCTTCCAGCTCACCGGCCATGACAGCTTCATCACGTCGGAGGCCGTGCTGCGGGCGCGCAAGGCGAGTTGCGAGGGCATCGGGCCGCTGGTCATCGGCGCCGATCCCGCGCGCTTCGGCGACGATCGCTTTTCGCTGGCCTGGCGGCGGGGTCGGCAGGTCAGCAGGACAGAAAGCAAGGCGAAGATCGATGTCGTCACTGGGGCGAACTGGATCAGGCAGGTGATCGACCTGGACAAGCCGGCAAGGGTGTTCGTCGATGTCGGCGGCGTCGGCGCCGGCGTCGTCGACATCCTGCAGTCCTGGGGCGCGCCCTATGACGCGGTCGTCGTGCCCGTGAATTTCGGCTCCGAGCCGCAGGAGCCGGTCGAATTGCTGCCCGATGGCACGAAGAAGCCCGGCCCGCGCAATCGCCGGGCCGAGATGTGGAAGCGCTCGCGCGACTGGCTCGACGAGCCCGGCGGCGCCGACATCCCGGACCTGGACGGTTTGCAGGCCGATGCCTGCGGCCCGTCCTACCACTACGACGCGAACCAGCGCCTGCTCCTGGAAAGCAAGGAGCATATGCGGGCGCGCGGAATCCGGTCGCCCGATGACTGGGACGCCATCGCATTGACCTTCGCCGAGCCTGTCAGGGATCGGCAGCCCCGGGAGCGCCGCCCGCGAAGCCCGCGCGGACGCGGCGCCTGGATGGGCGGATAGGACCAGACATGACCGCTCGAGACGACGATAACGCGAACGCTCCTGCGCCCGCGACCGAGGACCTGTTGGCCCAGGCCGCCAGGCGCTGGGCCGCCGGCTATGAGGCCGAGCGCGAGAACATCAACCAGGCCTATGAGGATCTGCGCTTCCGCGCCGGGGACCAGTGGCCGAAGGAGGCGATCGCCCAGCGCGAGGCCGACCAGGCGCCATGCCTGACGATCAACCGCATCCCGCAATTCGTGCGCCAGGTCACGGGCGATATCCGCCAGGGCCGGCCGGCGATCAAGGTGGTTCCGGTCGATGATGGCGGCGACGAGGCGGCGGCGGAGCTTAGGGCCGGCATCATCCGCTACATCGAGAACCGCTGCGATGCGCCGGGCGCCTATTTTTCCGCCGCCGACAGCCAGGTCAACAGCGGCATCGGCCATTGGCGCGTTATCACCGAATATGCCTCGCAGACCACCTTCAACCAGGAGATCGGCATCCAGCTCGTGCAGGACGGCGTCTCCGTGGTCTGGGATCCCGATGCGGTCGATCTCACCCGCAAGGACGCGATGTGGTGCTTCGTGCCCGTCGATATCGCGCTCGACGCCTACAAGGAGAAATACCCGGACGCGCCGGTCACCGATTTCAGCGGGGAAAGCGAAGGCCATTTCGAGGGCTGGGTCACCACCAGCGCGGTGCGCGTCGCCGAGTATTTCTACAAGAAACCGGCGCGGATCACGCTCGCCCTGAGCGCTGACGGCACGATCCGCGACGTCACCGAGGCGGCGGCGGAGGAACTGGCTGAGCTTGCGCAGCAAGGCGCCCGCATCGAGCAGCGCGACAGCTTCAAGGTCTATCGCTGCCTGATCACGCAGGGCCATATCCTGGAAAAGCCCGCGCTCTGGCCCGGCCGCTATATCCCGATCGTGCCCTTGCTCGGCGAGGAGATCCGCATCGGCCCGCGCGTCATCCGCCACGGCATCGTGCGCTTCGCCCGCGATCCGCAGCGCATGTTCAACTATTTCGCCTCGAAACAGGCCGAGGTGATCGCGCTTCAGCCGAAGGCGCCCTGGCTCGGCACCGAGCGGAATTTTGAAGCATTCGAGGACGAGTGGGAGAACGCCAATACCGAGTCCAGGCCTTATCTGCGCTACACGCCTGATCCGTCGAACGGCAATGCCGCGCCGCAGCGCGTGCAGCCGCCGGTGTCCTCGCAGGGCGTCTCGGAAGGGCTCCAGCTTGCGGCCGAGAACATGATGGCGGTGATCGGCATCCACCAGGCCGGGCTCGGCGAGGCCTCGAACGAGAAGAGCGGCAGGGCGATCCTCGCCCGCCAGCGCGAGGGCGATGTCGGCACCTTCGTCTATCTCGACAATTTCGCCCGCGCCGTGCGCCACACCGGCGTGATCCTGCTCGATCTGATCCCGCATATCTACGACACCGAACGCACCATCCGCATCGTCGGCGAAGACGGCAGGATGACGCCGCTGCGCGTCAACCAGGCGGTCGGCATGGTCGTCGGCGGGGAGGGCGAGGGCGGCGAGACGGCGACCGCCCAGAAGCTCAACGACCTGTCGGTGGGCGCCTATGACGTGGTGATCGAGCAGGGGCCGTCCTATTCGACCAGGCGCGAGGAGGCCAAGGACGGCATGGCGACCCTCGTCCAGTCCGTGCCCGGCACCTTCGGATTGATCGGCGATCTCTATGTCCAGGCGCAGGACTGGCCGATGAAGGACCAGATCGCCAAGCGGCTGAAGCTCGGCCTGCCGCCTGCCATCCAGCAGATGGAGGCGCAAGGAGCGGGCGAACAGCTGCCGCCGCAGCCGCCCGCGCAGCCTTCACCGGAGACGATCGCAGCGCAGCAGCAGGCGCAAGCTGAGGGCGCGCGCATCCAGATGGACGGCGCCAAGACCCAGTCGCAGATCGCAACCGAGGAACAGCAGCGCCGGATCGACCTCGCCAGGGCGCAGAGCGACCTCGCCGACGCGGAGAACGCCCGGGCGATCGCGGCGCGGGAGGCCGAAAACGCCGCGCGCCGGACCGAGGCGGAGATCGCGCTGATCGAAGCGAGGCGAGCGCTCGCCTTGGCGCAGATCGACGCGCTCGGGCGCGGCGCTGGCAGTGGGGAGATGGAAGCGCAGATGGCACAGAACAATGCTCCCTTGCGCGAAGCGCAGGCCTTGGCCGCCGAAGCGCAAGCCTTGGCCACTGACACTGGCGGCCTTGAGCGCTGAGCGCTGGCGTTATTCTCCGCCGTCATTCCGGGACATGGCGCAGCCATGGGCCCGGAACCCAGAACCGATGCGTGTCCTCGTTAAGCGGACAGGTTACCGATGCCTTCTCATGCAGCGGCATCGGTTCTGGGTCCCGGGCTCGATCCTTCGGATCGCCCCGGAATGACGGCGGGGCGACCCCTGAGGCACTAGCCCCGGACACCGACCAAACACGACTTCACGCCAGGCCAGCGCATGAGGCGCAGGCCGCGATGATGAGCAAGCCGCCTCGAAGGGCGGCTTTTTCTTTGGAACCAGCATGAACGATTGGGATGACGACCTGACCAACGGGCAGGCGAGCGCAAGCGCGCCAGCCGACGGAGAACAGTCTGAGGACGAAGCCACGGCGAAAGCCGCGAAAGCGTCCGAAACAGGGACTGACGAGCATGACAGCGCCGAAGGCCAGCAGGCTGACGGCGCTGGCGAAGAGGAAGAGCAGGACAAGCCGAAGAAGCGCCGTTCCGGCGTCGAACGGCTGAAGCGGGAGCGCGATGCGCTTCGCGATGAGGTCGAGCTTCTGCGCAGTCGCACCCCGGTGGTCGACGACGGCGCGGCGATCGACGGCCTCGTCCGAAGGGAAATCGGCGACCCGCCCAGCGAAGACGCGTTCAGGGGCGATTGGTTCGCTTACGAGCGGGCCATGACCGCCTATGAGGCGGAACGCAGGATCGTCACCCGCGAGGTGAGGGCGCTGGCAAGCCAGGTCGCCGCTCATTCCGCCGAGCGGATGAGCGATCTTGTCGAGGATTTCAATGACCGCGTCGCTGACGCGGAGAAGGTGATCCCCGATTTCCGCGATGTCGTCGGCAAGACGAATGACAGGACGCATCCCGTCTCGCCTGTCGTCGGGCAGCTCATTCTCGAAAGCGAGAAGGGCGCGCTGCTGCAATACCACTTCGCCAGGAACCCCGCCGATCTGCGCCGCCTCAACGGATTGTCGCCGCTCGGCGCCGCCCGTGAAATCGGCAGGATCGAGGCTCGCCTGTCCCTGGCCAAGCCCACCACCGCAACCAGAGCCCCACCGCCCGTAACCGCTCCCAAGGGCGGCGCCAGCCCAGCGAGCCAGGAGGCCCGCATGGAGGCGTATCTCAAGCGGCAATACGGCGACCGGGCCTAACTTTCAGGAACAGCCAACATGGCAAACACCACGCTGACCCCCTCCATCGTCGCCAAAACGGCGGTGCGCATTCTCGAAAACGAACTCGTCATGGCCGGCATGGTCTATCGCGGCTATGAGGACGAGTTCGACAAGAAGGTGAACGGCTACTCCGCCGGCGACACCATCACCATCCGCAAGCCGACCGATTTCACCGTGCGCGACGGCGCCGTGATGGCGAGCCAGGACGTCACGGAAGGGCGCACCACGATCACGGTCGACAAGCAGAAGGGCGTCGATTTCGCCTTCACCTCGAAAGAGCTGACGCTGAACATCGACGAGCTCGCCGAGCGCGTCATCAAGCCGGCCATGGTCCAGCTCGCCAACCAGATCGATCTCGACGTGATGGCGGAATACAAGAACGTGCCCAACTGGGTCGGCACGCCCGGCCAGACGGTGGATGCCTTTGCCGACTTCGCCAAGGCGCCGACGCGGATGGATCTCGGCGCCGTGCCGCAGGACATGCGCTCCGGCGTGCTGAGCCCGACCGATTACTGGGCGATGGCCGGCTCGCAGACGGCGCTCTACATGCAGAACGTCGCGCAGGGCGCCTATCGCAAGGGCCGCATCGGCGAGATCGGCGGCATCGACACCTATATGTCGCAGAACGTGCCGACGCATATTGTCGGCCCGCTCGGCGGCACGCCGCTGGTCAATGGCGCGGCGCAGGGCGTGGCTTATGCCGCGGTCAAGGACACCGGAACGCAGTCGCTGGTCACGGATGGCTGGACGGCCGCGGCTGCCGCCCGCGTCAAGGCCGGCGACGTCTTCACCATCGCCGGTGTCTTCGACGTGAACCCGGTGACCAAGGCGACCCTGCCGCATCTGAAGATGTTCGTCGCCAAGGCCGACGCTTCTTCGGACGCCTCGGGCAATGCGACGCTGACGATCTCGCCGCCGATCATCACGTCTGGCGCCTTCCAGACGGTCTCGGCGGCGCCGGCGGATAATGCGGCGATGACATTTTTCGGCACTGCCGGAACCGGTTACGCCCAGAATCTCGTCTTCCACAAGAATGCCTTCGCCCTGGTCGTGGTGCCGCTGGTGAAGCCGCCGGGCGCCGTCGATGTCTCGCGCGAGACCTACAAGAACATCAATGCGCGCGTGATCCCGGTCTATGACGGCACCAACGACAAATCGGCCTGGCGTCTCGACATCCTCTACGGCGTCAAGACGGTCGATCCGCGCCTGGCGGTCCGGCTGTCGGGCAGCTGAGCGGGCTGACGCCGGCAACAGGAGGGGCGGTCTTCGGGCCGCCCCTTTTCCATTCGGGAGGCGCGACACCTTCTTCCCTTCTCCCCTGGCGGGAGAAGGTGGCGCGCAGCGCCGGATGAGGGGGCGCCGTGCCCTGTCCGGTTGGCGTCGCGCTCAGGGCAGGCGGAAAGCTCACAGCGCCCCCTCATCCGTCTCGGCTGCGCCGATCCACCTTCTCCCGCCAGGGGAGAAGGGTTCCCGAGCCCTGCCGTCACGCTCGGGCGCGGGCCTGCGAATCTCATGACCAGAGTGCTCTGGTTTACGAGATGGTCGGGTCAAGCCCGACCATGTCGCGCTTCGGACGCAACGCCGCCCCCTTTCACTCACGAGACACACCATGAGCCAGACCAAAGCCGATCTCGTTCGCGAGGTGCTGGGCGAGCTGTTTTCGCTGGCCTCGGGGCAGGTGCCCAGCGCTGAGGATACCGCCTTCGTCGAGCAGCGCATCGACCCGGCGCTGGCGGCGCTCGCCAGGCGCAACGTCATCTATATCCCCGATGCCGAGGAGATCGAGGATGAGGTCTTTGACGCGCTCGTGGCCTATCTCGCGCAGATCTGCGGCCCGAAATTCGGCCGGCCGCGCGACCTTACAGCCAAGCAGGTCGCGGAGGACGAGCTGCGCACCATCCAGCGCATCGGCGGCGGAACCGGCCGGATGCTGCGCATCGACCGCGCGCTTGTCTCCCGCCGCCACTCTCGGAGCATCCTCTGATGCCGCCGCTTCCTTTCCCCAAATCCTCGACGCCGGGCGTTAGGCCGGGCGAGGGCGAGGGCCGCTATGTCAATTGCTACCCGGTGCAGGAGGGCGATCGCTCCTATGTGCGCCGTGTCGCGGGGCTGAGCCGCAGCGTGGCGACCGGGAAGACCGGCATCCGTGGCCTGCTCGACGTCAACGGCGTCAGCTATGTCGTGTTCACCGGCGCTGTCGTCACGGTTGCCGCTGACGGCACTGTCACGACGCTGGCGGGCGCCATTCCGGGCTCAGACGGCGTCACGCTGGCGCGCAACAACAAGGTCACGGCAGGCGCCTCGACACCCGATATCGTTGCCGTGCGCGAGGGCGGCGGCGCCTATCTCCTGACCGCGACGACAGTTGCCGCCTATCCCGATGCGGATCTGCCGGCGACGGTCAACAGCGTCGATTTCCTGGGCGGGTACTTCCTCTTCAGCATCCCCGACGGCCGGCTCTTCGCCTCGGAGCTCAATGCGACGCAGATCAACGCGCTGAGCTTCACCACGGCGGAAAGCCGCTCGGACGGTTTGCGCAGGGTCGCGGTCCAGGGCTCGCTGGCCTATGGCTTCGGCGGCTCCACCATCGAGCCCTACCAGAATGTCGGGACCGCGCCATTCCCGCTGCAACGGGCGGCGACCGTGCCGCCCGTCGGCATCCTGACCACCATGGCTGTCGCCGGGTTCCAGGAGACCTGGAACGGGCCGCTTTATTTCGTCGCCTCGGACAGGACGGTCAAGGCGCTGTCGGGCTATGAGACGGCGACGATCTCCACGCCCGATGTCGACCGCTTCATCGCGGCCTCCAGCGCAGCCACGGTCGCGGTCGATGTCTTTGCCTGGCAGGGGCGGCAGTTCGTCGCCGTGTCCAGCGATGGTGGGAGCTGGATCTACGATACGGTCGAGCGCTCCTGGCATGAGCGCCTGAGCAGCGGGGTCGCCCGCTGGCGCGCGACGCGGTCGATCTATTCGAATGGGCAATGGCTGTTCGGCGATACGCTGTCTGGCGATCTCCTGACGCTGTCGAGCGCGCTGACGGAGAACGGGGCGGCCCTCAGTGGCCTCATCCAGTCCGGCCCGCTGAAGGACTTTCCGGCACGCGTCGCGGCCAGGCTATCCGCCGATTTCACCCAGGCTGAGATCGCGATCTACGTCTCCTGGTCGCATGATGGCGGCAAGAGCTGGAGCAGCGAGCTGCAGCGCTCGCTTGCCGACGCCGACAGATGGCCGGTGAGCGTCGCCAATCTCGGGCTTTCCAGCCATGCCGGCCTGATCCTGCGCTTCCGCTGGGAGGGTTCGGCCGATTTCGCCTTCCTCGGCGCGACGGCCGAGCGGCTCGAGGCGAGGGCCGCCTGATGGCGATCGCGGATGATTTCGACCCGCTGACCGTGCCCGCCGTCATGCCGGTGACGGTCAGGCGCACCAATGAGCAGGGCTTCCCCAGGCAGGCGCTGCTCGACTACGAGCAGGCGCTGCAAGGCTGGATGCGCAACAATGTCGTCGCGACCAATGCGCGCTTTGCCGAGGTCTCCGACAGCCTCGCTGGGGTGAGCGCCGCCGTCACCACCGAGGCGAATGCGCGCGTTGCAGCCGATGAGGCCCTGGCCGAGCAGATCACGACCGTCGAAGCGGCCGTGGATGGTTTTACGGCCAGCGGGGAGCTTTATTTCGCGGCCAAGGCGACGCCCGCGGGCGCGGCGTCCGCCTTCGGCCTGTACCTGACGGCCGGCTCGTCATTTGCCGGGCTGGAAGCCATGGCGCTGTCGGGCGGCGGTTCCGCCATCGGCCTTGCTGCCAACCAGCTCAAATTCACCGATCCCGGCACGGCGACCGATGTCCTGACCTATTCCGGCGGCAAGTTCCGTTTCACCGGCGATGTCGCGATCGACGGCAATCTGGCGGTGTCGGGCAGCTTCACGGCCGATGCGGTTGCCTCCGGCTTCTCGGCGATCGACTCGACGGCCGGGACGGCCGCCCTGGCCGGGACGGTGTCATGGGCGGATCTGGGGCCGCCGATCACATTGACCGTTACGCCCGATGGCGGGAACGGTTATCCGCTGCTGTTCATTCGCGACAACGCGACCGCGGAGAACCTGACGGCATTCGCCGGCAATGCCTCGGTCCGATACAGGATCATGCTGAACGGCTCGAATATATACGAGCGCGAGATCTTCAATCTGGCCATCCCGTCAGGCGGAACACGCGGCGACGGCATCACGGACTTCTATAACGCGACCAGCGCGGGGGCGTCCCATACCTTCCAGCTGCAGTATTCCTGCGCCTATGCGCCCGGAATATCGGGCGACCTGTTCGCCAAGATCATGGTCCTCATGATCTCGCGCTGATCCGGCGCGAGCAGCCGCATCGGTTCCGGGGACCAGGCTCGCTCCCGCGGATCGTTCCGCAATGACGGGGAGCCTCGCCCCTGGACCGGTCTCGAAACCCATCGGGACAAGGGCTCGGGACGTCCCGGACAATTCTCGAAGGAGACCATCATGGCATCAGTTTTTTCAGGCCGCGCCGGGCGACTGGCGGGCATATGGGCGGCTGACCAGGCCCAGAACAATTACAACCAGCAGCAGGGCACGCTGGCCGAGGGGCGCGACAACTCGCTCGCGGCCATCAATTCCGGGCGGGCATCGAGCCTGGCGGCGCTGGGGCAGGGCTATGGCGCCGCCGTTCCCGAATACCAGGCGGCGATCGACCGCTTCAACCCCTGGGCGGAGGCCGGCAGGAGCGCGCTTGCGACCTATCAGAACAGCCTCGGGCAGAACGGCGCCGAGGGCAATGCGGCGGCGATCGCGCAGTTCCAGGCCTCGCCCGGCTACCAGTATCAGCTCGACCAGGCGACGGATGCGGTCGCGCGCAAGGCCTCGGCGCTCGGCGCGCTCGGCTCCGGCAACACCATGCAGGCGATCACCGATCGCGCCTCGAACCTCGCCAACCAGGAATATGGCGGCTGGCAGGACAGGCTCAACGGCCTGTCCAATACCGGCCTGCAGGCGGCAGGGCAGCAGGCGAACATCCAGCAGGGCCTGGGCAATCTCTACGCCCAGCAGGGCCGCGACCAGTCGAATGTCTACAGCGACGCCGCCGGCAAGGAGGCCGGAATCTACACCGGTTATGCCAATTCGAATGCGGGCGCGCTCGGCAATCTCGGCCAGACCATCATCGGCGCCGGCACCGGCGCGCTGATGGCCGGCCAGACCGCGGCCCAGAACCGGCTCAATTTCGGCATGGGGCTCGCCAATCTCGGCGCGTCCCTGTTCGGCAGCGCCATGGGCGCAAAGAAGGTGGCTTGAGATGGCGCAACCCTGGAACCTCGGACCTCCCGTCGTCGATTTCTCGCCGCTGTCGCGGCTCGGCGAAAGCTACAACAACGCCTATGACCAGGCGCGCAAGCGCCAGAGCCTTGCCGAGATCGGCCAGAGGCTCGACGGCTCGCCCGAGGGCTATCTGAAGGTCGCCCAGGGCCTGCTCGCGAGCGGCGACGCCAGGGGCGCGGCGAGCATCCTTGCGCTCAGCGAGAAGGCGAGGGCGCGCGGGCAGGCGAGCGATGCCGGCGCGAGCCCTCTCCTTGCGCCGGATGCGCCCGCCGCGGATGAACCGCAGGCCGCGTTTGCGCCAGCCACGCCCTCGGCCCCGGCGCAGCGCGCCTTCAATCGCCCGGTGCAAGTCGCCGAGACCGAGGCCGATGCGCAGCGGCTCGAAGCCGAGATGGAGCAGCGCAATCGGTTCGGCTATGGCAACCCGGCTTTGCCGGCCGGCATGCGCAACAACAACCCCGGCAATCTCAAATATGCCGGCAACACGGCCTTTCCCGGCGTCCTCGGGCCGTCCCGAAATACCGACCAGGGCGACCCGCAAAGCGTGTTCAACTCGCCCGAGGCCGGCATGTCCGCCGCTTACGGCCTGGCCCTGCGCAAATACCAGGGCGGCAAGCGCACGGCCAACGAGCTGATCGCCAGCCGCAATGGCTGGACGCCGGGCAACAGCACTGCCGCCGCCAACATCGCGCGCGCCATGGGCCTTGCCCCGGATCAGGATCTCGAGCTCGCCAATCCGCAGCGGGCGCGGGCCTTCATGCAGGCGCTGATCGCGCAGGAGCATGGCGCGGCCGGCGCTCGCTATCCCTCCGACATGATCGAATCCGCGGTGAACGGCCGCCCGGGCGGCGCTCAAGCCGGACAGGGGCAGGGGCCCCGCACCCAGCCGCAGGCTCGTGAAGGCTCACGCGCCCGCATGCCCGACGGCACGATCATCACCCTGCGCAACAATCAGTGGGTACCGGAATAATGGCTGAGCTTCGTCCTTACGAGCCGAGCTGGCATGACCGGCTTGGCCAATTGCTCATGGGCGATGGGCGGGCCTCGCCCGTGCGCCGCCGCTTCGTCTCGGGCCTGCTTTTGGCTCGATGGGGGCTGGGCAGATCGGCATGTCGCTCATCGACCTGACGCCGCTGGCTGTGCCGTTCTCCGCCAGTCAGGCACACCGGGACGACCAGGAGGGGAATTACACAGGCGCTGCGCTGAACGGTCTTGGCGCCGTTCTGGGCGGACGTCGGCCCTTGCGGGGATCGGAAAAGGAGCAAAAAATCTAGCGTCCAGAAGGGTTTCGCTGTATGATTTTCCGGTAAAGCCGCTGCGGCCTTTCGAGGCCGATTATCCTGCTGGAGCCCCCGCCGATGCAACCGGAAAACTCACGCAAGATCTGGACGGAAGGCCGCTTACCGCAAGATATGTCGCCGGCCGAAATTACGTTGGCGAGGGCGATACCGGCATTCCAGCGTCTGCATATGACGCCATCGGAAAGGAAGGAACGGGCCGATTCCCTCAGGCGGTTACGTCGAGCGAGATCGGAGGGGATGCGGGACGGTACGTGGTAACCAGGGACCGGCGCTCAGGGAAGGTTGTCGACCGTGATATCTTCATAAACAAGAACCTCGCTCCCGATACGTATTCCCGCGTCCTTGCGCATGAGGTCGGGCATGCCATCGACGAGCTGGCCGGGACGATCCCGACTGCCGGCCTCAGCGACGAGCTAAGGGGCGTCTATAACAGCCTGAACAATGGCCAGCGGAATGCGGCGGGGACGGATGCCCGCGCCAACGCCAAGCCGTTCCTGCCGCAGCATGACGGCTACGAGCGCGACGACATTCCGGGCGAGTATATGGCTGAAGCCATCCGCGCCTATATGGCCGATCCAAACTATCTCAAGACTGTCGCACCAAAGACGGCCGCCCGCATCCGCGAATACGTCAACCCCAATCCCAAGTTCAACCGGACGATCCAGTTCAACGCGATCGCGGCGCCTGCCGCTGGTCTTGCTGCCGGAGGAGCGGTTCTTGCCGGCTCGGACGATGCGAAGGCCTCGCCAATAGCGCCGGAGCTGCCTCCCGGCGCTGTCCTGATCGACGAGCCTCCCACTGACGCGGGCGCGTGAAGGCTCACGCGCCCGCATGCCCGACGGCACGATCATCACCCTGCGCAACAATCAGTGGGTACCGGAATAATGGCTGAGCTTCGTCCTTACGAGCCGAGCTGGCATGACCGGCTTGGCCAATTGCTCATGGGCGATGGGCGGGCCTCGCCCGTGCGCCGCCGCTTCGTCTCGGGCCTGCTTTTGGCTCGATGGGGGCTGGGCAGATCGGCATGTCGCTCATCGACCTGACGCCGCTGGCTGTGCCGTTCTCCGCCAGTCAGGCACACCGGGACGACCAGGAGGGGAATTACACAGGCGCTGCGCTGAACGGTCTTGGCGCCGTTCTGGGCGGACGTCGGCCCTTGCGGGGATCGGAAAAGGAGCAAAAAATCTAGCGTCCAGAAGGGTTTCGCTGTATGATTTTCCGGTAAAGCCGCTGCGGCCTTTCGAGGCCGATTATCCTGCTGGAGCCCCCGCCGATGCAACCGGAAAACTCACGCAAGGTCTGGACGGAAGGCCGCTTACCGCAAGATATGTCGCCGGCCGAAATTACGTTGGCGAGGGCGATACCGGCATTCCA
>NZ_PQFZ01000005.1:51782-53736 GCF_002917105.1 Allobosea psychrotolerans | reverse complement strand
CAACCGGAAAACTCACGCAAGGTCTGGACGGAAGGCCGCTTACCGCAAGATATGTCGCCGGCCGAAATTACGTTGGCGAGGGCGATACCGGCATTCCAACGTCTGCATATGACGCCATCGGAAAGGAAGGAACGGGCAGATACGCTCAGGCTGTTGCGGCGCGCGAGATCGGAGGCGATGCGGGACGGTACGTGGTAACCAGGGACCGGCGCTCAGGGAAGGTTGTCGACCGCGCGATCCTCATAGACAAGAACCTCGATCCTGATCGGTATTCCCGCGTCCTCGCACATGAGATCGGGCATGCTGTCGACGAACTGGCCGGGACGATCCCGACTGCCGGCCTCAGCGACGAGCTAAGGGGCCTCTATAACAGCCTGAGCAATGGCCATCGGAATGCGGCGGGGACGGATGCCCGCGCCAACGCCAGGCCGTTCCTGCCGCAGCATGACGGCTACAGGGGCGACGACATTCCACGCGAGTATATGGCTGAAGCCATCCGCGCCTATATGGCCGATCCAAACTATCTCAAGACTGTCGCGCCGAAGACAGCCGCCCGCATCCGTGAATACGCCAACCCCAATCCCAAGTTCAATCGGACGATCCAGTTCAACGCGATCGCGGCGCCCGCCGCCGGCCTTGCTGCTAGCGGAGCGGTTCTTGCCGGCTCGGACGATGCGAAGGCCGCGCCCATGGCGCCGGAGCTGCCTCCAGGCGCTGTCCTGATCGATGGACCTCTCACTGACGCAGGCTCGTGAAGGCTCACGCGCCCGCATGCCGGACGGCACGATCATCACTCTGCGCAACAATCAGTGGAGGCCGGAATAATGGCTGAGCTTCATCCTTACGAGCCGAGCTGGCGCGACCAGCTTGGCCAATTGCCCATGGGCGATGAGCGGGTCTTGCCCCTGCGCCGCCGCTTCGTCTCGAGCCTGCTTGGCTCGGCGGATTCAGAGCAGGATACGAAAAAGTGGGAACCGGTTTTTCGCATCGATCCGGCTCTCGGCAGACCGGCCTGTAGCTCATCGACCTGACGCCGCTGGCTGTGCCGCTCTCCGCCAATCAGGCGTATCGGGACTACCGGGAGGGGAATTACACCGGCGCCGGGCTGAACACGCTCGGGGCCGTTCTGGGCGCGGCGCTGGCGCTCGCGGTGCTTGGAAAAGGGACGAAAAACCTAGCGTCCAGAAGCACTTCGCGGTATGATCCTCCGATCAAGCCACTCCGTCCTTTCGAGACTGATTACCCTGCCGGAGCCCCCGCCGATGCAAGAGGAAAATTCACTCACACCATCGACGGAGCCCCCATCACTGCCCGTTACGTCGTGGGCCGAACGGCGGCTGGCGGAAGCGACGTGGCGCTACCGCGTGAAGCACTGGACGAAATCGCAACGGCGACAATGGGTCATCAGGCAGATGTTGTCTCGCAATCCACCCTCGGACGAGACATGGGTCGGACGCGATACAAGCCATACACCGGTCAGCCGACCGCGGTCGTACTCTCCAAGGCGCTGACACCGGGGCAATTTCCGCGCGTCAACGCTCATGAAATCGGTCATGTCATTGACCAGATCGTCGGCGAAATCCCGACTGCCGGCCTCAGCGACGAGCTAAGGGGCCTCTATAACAGCCTCAACAATGGCCATCGGAATGCGGCGGGGACGGATGCCCGCGCCAACGCCAAACCGTTCCTGCCGCAGCCTAACGGCTATAAGGGCGACGACATTCCGGGCGAGTATATGGCTGAAGCCATCCGCGCCTATATGGCCGATCCAAACTATCTCAAGACGGTCGCGCCAAAGACGGCCGCCCGCATCCGTGAATACGCCAACCCCAATCCCACGTTCAATCGGACGATCCAGTTCAACGCGATCGCGGCGCCCGCCGCCGGCCTTGCTGCTAGCGGAGCGGTTCTTGCCGGCTCGGACGATGCGAAGGCCGCGCCCATGGCGCCGGAA
>NZ_PQFZ01000005.1:0-51684 GCF_002917105.1 Allobosea psychrotolerans | reverse complement strand
GTTCAACGCGATCGCGGCGCCCGCCGCCGGCCTTGCTGCTAGCGGAGCGGTTCTTGCCGGCTCGGACGATGCGAAGGCCGCGCCCATGGCGCCGGAACCGCCTCCAGGCGCTGTCCTGATCGATGAGCCCGCCGCCGATACGGGTAACGGACCGCTTGTCGTCGCGGTGGCCGCGGACCGGGCAACGGCCTACGGACCCTCAACACTGTGCTGGCCGGCGGCGACGGTTTTCGCTCGGCTGTGCCGGGCGGCGGCGCCTTGGCTAGGCTGGGACAGAACGCGCTGTCGCAGCGGGGGCCTGACGCGATCGACGAGGCGACACGCCAACACAGCTCCCTCTACGCGCAGAACGCCGCCGCCATGGAGCCGGCCAGTATGCGCGGCCCTCGGGCGATCTTGGGCCTTGGCGCCTCAACCGCGCCGCGGCCTCCTGCGACGCAGCCGGGCGAAAGCCTGGAAGAGCGGCTGCTGATGCTGCTAAGAGAGGGCGGGGCTTAGCGGATTTTCGAGCGAACCGGAGGCCGCTTCGCGTGAAGACAACGCTCCAGGCGGTGCAGGCGACAGCCTAGTGATTGCGGGGGCGGTCGACGCTGTCACGGGCAAGAGTCGCGTTCGGGAACAGCGCTGAACCTATAAGCACCAGGCCGGCAAAGCCGAAACCGAGTGCAGCCATGAAAAACACCCCGCCGGGCCTCATTCCGGCGGCGAATATCTCGAGCCCGACTGGCACGAAGGCCAAGAAGACCAGCCCGACAACGAAACATACAACCCGCCTTGTTCGCGACATAGGCTTGGGCCGCAGCTTAGCGTTCGGGTCGTCGTCGATGATCGTACCGGGTTCAGTGATTTTCATCTCAAAGACATGCCATGCTTCGTGGTGTGGGCACTATCCATCTTCAATGGAAGCCGCTTGACGTTCTGACGGTCAAGTAAATTGTAATGCTTCCTCTGAAGCAGAGCGAATCGTAAACCCAAGGCCTGTGGCCAGGCCAGTCTGCTCATTCTGCAGGTCTTGATCCGGAAGCCCACCTTTTGCGCCGCCGGGGGCGGTTATAGACGAAATCGCCGCGATGCTTTGCGCCGATATGATCAGTGCTCGCTTCTCGCTCACGCGTATCCCCATGTCTTTGATCCTGCCGAAAGGTAAGGGGCAGAATGCATATCAAACGCTGCCAACTCCCCGGCTGTTTCAGCCAACCCAAGCCCACCCCAAGCCGCCCCTCACCGGGCGGCTTTTTCCATGAGGAGCCGCCATGGCCGGCGCTGCCTATCAGCTCAATGTTTCCGCAACCGATGACGAGACCTTCGCCTTCACCTGCGAATGGACGCTCGCTGACGGCTCCGATTTCCCGTGGGCGGACTACGCTTACGCCTATGAGCTGAAACGCGACCGCCGCCCGATCCTGTCGCTGACCGACGGCGATGGCCTGGCTGTCGACCCCAGCGAAAACACCATCACCTTTCAGCCGCCTGAGGCGATGCGCCTCTGCGCCGGCCAATACCGGCATGGCTGCCGCATCACCCACACCGCAACCGGCAAGACGATCCAGGTCTTCGACGGCTCCGTCACCATTACCGAGGGGAATTTCTGATGCCCGATGTCAGCATCGTCGCGCGAGGGCCGTCTTCGTTGAAAATGCGGTTCCGCCCCGGCCTCGTCGGGCCGCCGCTGGCTGGAGACGATTTTGCCACGCAGGCAGAAGCAGAGGCCGGGACCAACGCCGAGAAGGTCATGTCGCCGCTGCGGACGGCCCAGCAGACGACGGCCCGTCTCGCCAGTCAGGCAGTCGCGGAGGCCGGCGCGGACAACGACAAACTGATGTCGCCGCTGCGGACGGCTCAGCAGACGACGGCCCGGCTCGCCAGTCAGGCAGTTGCCGAGGCTGGAGCAGACAACGATGAGCTGATGTCGTCGCTACGGACGAAGCAGCAGATCGATGCTCGACTGGCGGTCGACGTGGATTCCGAGGCACTGACGGACACCGCAAAGCTGATGGTCCCCGCGCAAGTGCGCGTCGCGGTTGAGCGAGCCCAATTCAGCTACGAGGATATGGCGAACCCGGCGACGCTGAGCGATATCATCCAGCGGACGGGGAGCACGCCTCTTTTCGATGGCGCCGACGCAGCAGATGCCAATCATGCCTCCGCGATCAATTCCTGTATTGACCGCGTCATCACGAATGGCGGTGGTATCGCGTGGCTCCCGCCAATTGCTCCGGGGGTGGATTGGAAAATCGGGGGTCCTATCTACGGCCACAAGACAGGCGTGACTGGGTCGCGCGTGAAGATCCAAGGCGTAGGTCAGCAGGCTAGGCTTAAAGTCACAGCTGCCGGTGGTGACGTGTTCATTGTCGGGGACGGCACAAATCCGGTCTACTACGTCTACCTTCGCGATCTATACATCTACCGGGATTCTCAGCCATCCGGCCAACGGGATGTTGTTTTTACACATGCCAATATCTGCGAGGTGCACAATTTCATCTCAGATGGATCGGTCGAAGGTGTCAGAGTCGAGCATAGCAATTCGATCTTTTTCAACCGTTGCCATATCAACATGCCCTATGCTGTCACTGGCATAGGCGCTCGTGTCGTCAGCAGTCCAGCGACGGCCTATCGAACCGATATCGTCGTCTTTGACGAGTTCACGGTTCAGGCAAACTGCGCGGGCTCTCACGGCCTCGTCATTAGCGGCCGTGTGGCCGGCGTGCATACGAACGGATTTTATGCGCTCGGTGTGAAACGCGGCCTTCAAATGATTTCTACCTCGACGGCGTTGGCCGATTTGCCGTCATTCTGCGCCTTCTACAAGTTCGAGGTTGACCGAGCGACGGAAGCCGCGGCGGTGTTGGATCGCGGCTTCCGTACTGAGTTCCACCGCTGCGATATCAGCAACACTTCTGGTGCAGTGGGGCAGGGCGGCGCGGACATCGCGGCCTTATTTGTGGGAGAAAACATGATCGACACCAAGTTTATTGGCGGTCGGATCACCAATTGCCAAGGTCAGGCCGTGGATGAAAGCGGCAAGCGGACGCAATATATTGGTACCACATTTAGCGACATGTCGAAAGCGGGAGCAGGCAGCTACTCAGCTGTCCACCTTAATCCATCCGCGCGCGGATTCAAATTCCTCGGCTGCGATTTTGATTGTTCCAGCCGGGCAGCGTACGTCTTCAACATCAACGCCGCTACGAAAAACGGAGTCATCAAGGATAATACTTATCGCGACGTGGTTACGGGCTTCAATACCGGGACAGGGGCCAACATTACCATGGCGGACAACGTGAACGATACTTGAGGCGGCGCTCCAACGTGCAGAGAGTGCCCTACTCAATGCGATCGAAGAGCGTGCCACAGCCACACCGTCGCCCGATGCGAGTTTTTGTCGATAGCAACAGCCCCGATTTCTTCCATGGCCCGCACGCCGTTGAGGCATGGCAGAACGGCAAGCCGCTGGGTGGATGCCGTTTGCTGGATAAGGAGGCCGGCCTTGCTCGCGTTGAGGTCAAAGGCGACAGCGGCGCCACGATCGTCCGGGAACTCAAGGTGTTGCTGAGCTTAGCGCCCGTCGACAGCTGAGGCTAGTCTGGAGCTGACCGTGCACCAGCATTCGTGCTTTTGAGGCTGGATTGATCTAGCAAATCACAAAGGCTCACGATACGAACGATCGAGAAGGATCGTACGAGAGCGTGTGCAGATGGCGACCAAGTTTCTGACCCGAGAGCAGGCACCTAAAACGATAAGTTGCAAACTCTGCGGGAATCCATCGGCGCTTCAGTTTGGCCTTCCCCACAACAAGCGAGCCAATCATCCTATTCCTGATGAGCCGGATGATTGCTGGTATTATCAGTGCTCTCATTGCAATTTCCTGTTCACGCCGGCGCTGGATGAGGACGACCACACCGAGATCTATGACGAGACCTACTGGCACAATCAGGATCCTGATTGGTATGGTCGTGTCACAGAGACATTCCGCCTAGTTGCTCTAGCCAATGAGCTTTTACACAAGCGGCTCGACGAGATCGAAATTCTCGATTTTGGCTGCGGCATCGGGGGCTTCCTAGATATGAGCCACCGCAGTCTCGGTCTTCATACCTGGGGAACGGACATTATTCCGCCCAAGGTTGGCAAGGAGTGGTTCCTGCCGGATCTCGGCGACAAGAAATTCGATGTTATAACCGCCTGCGAAGTTATCGAGCATCTGCCGAATCCGCGCGCGATTTTCGATTTCATCCGGGGGCATCTCAAGTCGCCGGGTGTCTTCGCCTTCCAGACCGCGCAGTGGGATCCCGCGTCTCTGGATCGCGACTGGTGGTATCTCGGCCCTCATAACGGACACATCAGCCTCTACAGTCGAGAAGGGCTGACGCATGTTTTCAACGACATGGGCGGTGTCAACCGGCGGTTGTGGAACAACTATGCCGGGCTCCAAGCTTGGCTGTTTAAGTAGGGTCTAGGCGGCCTGAAGCATCAAAATTTGATGCTTCAGGGAAAGCATGTCTGCCTATCGCACTCGCGGCATTCCGCCATGCGGCCAGAACAACGGCATGCGGCTGTTCTGGACATATTAAGCAACCAATTTGCTGCGAGTACAGCTTCCCAAAAGTTGTGTTTCAGGTAGTTAGGTAGCATCAAATTTTGATGCTCCTGGGGAACTGATGTCTAAGACCGACGCCTTGACGGCCCTGGTTGGCCTCCAACGGTCCGGAACGAATTACGTCAGCAACCTGATCCGGGAACGGTTCGGGATCGATGTCACGACGCGGTCGGGCGTCTGGAAACACGCCTTTGTCAGCGAATGCGCCGACGAGATGGAGGGCAAGCGGTTCCTGGTCGTCACGCGCCATCCGGTGATGTGGCTGCAGAGTTGCCTGCTTCATTCCCCGCGCGATCTCGTCACGCGGCGCACTGAGTTCTTCAAGGACGGCCTGGACAACCCGGCATCCTTCGCCGACGTGTATTCGCACTACTATAGCGGTTGGAGCGCAGTCTGCGCCGCCGGGCATGGATCGCTCGTGTCCTATGAGGCGACACTCGAGGGCGGCGCCGATTATCTCGGCCGCATCATCGGAACGGGGACGACAAGCGAATCCCGCGAGCACGTCGCTTCTGTTCCAATGTCATTGGCTTTCGCCCCGGAAGATGTCGAGGCGTATCGCCGGCTGGAGTGCTCTCTGGACAAGAGCCTCGTCCTGGATTTCTGGTCGCGCCTCGACCCGGCATTGCCGACCGAGCTCGGCTACGATCTTGAGAAGATCAGCTTCGTTGCCACCAAATCCGCCCGCAGCCTTGGATATCAGTTCCTGCAAGACCCGAGCAGGATCAGCGAGGCTGAGTTCCGGCAATTGCTGCTGGAAGCCGAGGGGCGGTTCGCCAATGACGGGCCGATTTTGGACATGCTCTCGATCGGGCAAGCCCAGCGCGGCGACCAGGACTCCGCCTTGCTGCTCGGCAGCAGGGCGATATTGGCCTATCAGGCCGCGATGAATCGGTTCGCAATGGACAGTGGGGCTCACATCCCGCAGGTGTCGGCGATAGATCGATTGATCGAGCACTTGTCGGCGCGTCGCGCTCAAACGCTCCAGAGCACGATCGATCATTTTTCGGCTCGGATCGCAGATGGTGGCCTGACAGCGACCCAGGACTCGGAGTCCTGTTTCTATCTGAGTGACTGCTATTACAGGGGCCGCGACCTCGAAAAGGCCATCGATTACGGCAGGCGGGCGATCGAGCCGGCCTCCGACCGAAATGCGGGAACCCTCATTGTCATTCCCTGGCTGTTCCACCATCTTGGAAGCCTCTTGGCTGAGGCAGGGCTTCACGAAGAGGCCATCGCCAACTTTGCGCGGGCTGCAGAGCTTGAACCTCGGGAATATCGCTACTCGATGCATGCGAGCCATTCTCACATGGCTCTGGGCGATTACGATGGAGCCATTCGAACCGCGCAATCGGCATTGGCGCTAAATGAGAACCTGCCCGCCATCCGACGGTTGCTGGCCGAATGCTATCATCAAAAGGCTGCGGTGATGTTCGGTGCCGGCGATCTCGCGGGGGCCGCGCGTTATAGCAGGCTCTCGACCGAAACCATGCCCGAGCTGCCGGGCTATTCCTATTTTCTGGGCGAGATCGAATATCGCTTGGGCAATGACGAGGCGGCTATCCGGGCGGCCGAGGTGGCGACAAGCTGTCAGCCCGCTGAGGCCTGGCATTTCCACTTCCTCGGCCGGATGCATCTGAAAGTCGGCAATCATGCCAAGGCTGCCCAAGCATTCGCGAGCGCACGTGATCTCGATCCTGAAAATCCAGAGCATGCGCGCGGACTCGAGGATGCTGCTCTTCTCGCAAGAACCATTACTGAGACACAAGCTCTGGACAGGGTCTCTCAGGCCTGACCCTTCTCGGCGATAAGACCGAAACAGGTGCAGGCAAATCCGTCGATCGAGAGCTTGATATGGCGCTCATCGCCGCCCCACCATCTTTGGGCCTCGGGGCTCATCTGATGCAGGTAGGGCGGGAGATCGATAAAGCGGTCCATCGGCTTGCGGCCGACATTAAAATCGAGCGGCTTGACCTTGTGCCCTTTCGCTTCGAGGCGCGCGGCAATTTCGACGAAATGCGAGCGCTGAAACAACACGGTTGACCAGTTGTCGATAGTCTCGCGGTCATTGAGAAAGTTGAACTCGGTGGTGTGAACGACGATTCCGCCCGGCCTCACGGTCGCCATAGAGTTTTCTATGAAGGCCAACCCCTTGGCGATGCTGCCGAGATGTTCGAGCGCGCATAGCGACCAGCAGAAATCGTAGGCTTCGAGGTCCGGAGAGATTGCGTTCATATCTTCAAAGCGGAACAGAATGTTCCGGTCGAAGTCCTCGCGCGAAACTAGGTCGGGGTAGAACAGCTTGTCCGCCCCTTCCGCCCATTGGTTCGTCCTGAGCCACCCCTGCGCTGCCTGGCTAGATGGCGGCAAGTCGGTCACCGTGACCTCGACGCCGCGGCTTGCAAGATATGACGGGATCGCCTCGGTTCCGACGCCGAACCCGATACCGCGTGTCCCGGGCTTGAGCAAATCGGATTCATGCAAAGCCTGAAGTAGAAAGCAGACCTCCCAGATCTTGCGGTGCATGATGCGGGCGATGTGAAGCTCCCTGATCCAGTGCGCGGCCCAGTCACTTTCAAGGTCGGTTTGTGTCGAAGGTTTCGACTTTAGTCCGACGATCGAAGCTCGCGTCGCGGCCGGGTCGGGCAGTTCCTGTGCAATACGATGGGCGAGTTCGTAGCCGAAGAATTTCGTATTCAGACGGACAAAATCGAAATCTCGCGCAATACTAGCAAGAGCGCCGGCGGACGGGCGATTGTGCGCATCCGTGATTTCACTAAGAATAGCCAGTTTTCGACGCAGATCATCTAAGTCGTCTGTCATTGATAAGGCCCCCCGCCCGGCATGACGCCCGACTTCAAAGCGCTGGAGCGAACTTAGTCAACCCTTAGCCAACTTCAGCTTCCTGCGGGCGTTTTCCAACATCCGGAGCATCGTTATGCATTTTCGCGAGGTGGAGGGCGCGCCGCTTTCGCTTGGCTATGAGCTTGGCAAGACCTGCCTGAAAAGAACGGCGTCGATGGCGGTTCAGGCAAGACGAGCCGCGCCATCTGCGCGATGTCCCAGCGTGGCCGCAGGCGGCAATCTGACGGCCGAGATCGTCAAGGCGCAGCGAGCGGCGACAGCGGGGAAGCGAGCCGCGGGCGGCTGCAGGTTCCTGCGGATCTCCGCCGTCTTCAGGCGCTGTCGGTAATGCTGGGGGCCGCGCCGTCGCAAGCGGAGGCGCAGGGGGCGCTCGGGATCAGGCCGGCGGGCGAGGGGGATGTCTCCCAGCTCGCCTCTGCCCCGCCGGTCGCCGGGGCCTGGGGCGGCAGGGTCGGCGCGGCGCTGTCTGGGCTGTTCACAGGGTCGGCGTCGGTGTTCACGAGGTACAGCTTCGGGCGCGGCACTTTCGCTCGCCTCAGCTGCGAACGGCGCAATGCAAATGACAGTTTCGAACGGCGCCCCATTGGCGATTCGATAGGGCGCTTCTGACGCCTTCTCCTTGATAGAGATCAAAATCCCGCGGCCGCGTTGTCCCCGGTGCTGCCTGTCTGCGCCCTCGTCGCGGCCCCCGCGCCTGTCCGCTCCCCGCCCCACCTTCCCGGGTGTCCCATGCTCCCCGGCCGCCGCGCCGGCGCGCCTTGGCGCGCCGCCCTCGGCGCCTGCGCGCGCCGCAACGGCGGCATGGGCGCGCCCTGGAACGACGTCTCCCCTGTGCAGAAAGGTAACTGCCGATGACCGCGAAGAACTTCGCCGCCTGCATGAAACACGTCCTGATCTTCGAGGGCGGCAGGGTCGACGACCCGCATGATCCCGGCGGCCGCACCAACCAGGGCGTGATCCAGCGCGTCTATGACGGCTGGCGGGAGCGCAACGGCAAGCCCCGACAGGATGTCTACAGGATGACGGTGCCGGAGCGCGACGCGATCTATCGCGAGGGCTACTGGAACCAGATCAGGGGCGATGAGCTTCCGCCGGGCATCGACATCGTCGTCTTCGACGGGGCCGTGAATTCGGGCCCGCAGCAATCGGTCAAATGGCTGCAGCGCGCGCTCGGGGTGGCGCGGATCGACGGTGTCGTCGGCCCCGCTACCCTGGCTGCCATCGATGCGCATCCTGACCATGACGCGTTGGTCGCAGCCATGTGCGAGCGCCGCCTGGCCTTCCTCAGGGCGCTCAGGAGCTGGGCGCGCTTCGGCAAGGGCTGGTCCTCTCGCGTCGGGCAGGTCCGCAGGATCGGGCAGGCCTGGGCGGCCGGCGCAAACGATGACGGCAGGGGCGTCGCCCTGACGGGGGCGGGCGCCAAGGCGCCGATCGAGAACGCCAGCCCGTTGCCGGCCAGGGCGCCGGCCGACGCCGCCAGCGGGGCGGGCATCGCGTCGGGCGGCATCGCCGGAACGCTCCAGTCGACCAAAGACAGCTTGGAGCCGCTGGCCGGGAGCTCGCGCGTCATCGACTATCTGATCGTCGGCCTCGCGCTCCTCTGCGCTGCCCTGGTCATCGGGGGGCTCGGCTACCGCTGGTACGCCGCAAGGCGCGCATCTGACATGGCCGATGCGCTCGATCTGCCCGCGGGAGTGGCGGCATGACCAGGCTCTGCCTCTATCTCGCGCTCGGCGCCGCAGCCGTGCTCGCGCTCGCCGGGGCATGGCATCAGGCCAAGCAGAGCGGCCGCGACGCCGCGCGCGCCGAGCAAGCGGACATCATCGCAAGGAAGCTGAACGATGCAACGATGGCTGACGATGCCCATGCTCGCTGTCTCGCTGACCCTGCTTGCCGGCTGTCAAACGACGGGTTCCGGCGTGACTGAGGTCTGCGCGGTGTGGAAGCCTGTGCTGTGGTCTTCCAGGGACACGCCCGAGACCATCGACGGCGTCAAGGGCAACAATGCCCGCCGCGCCGCCTGGTGCCGGACATGAGCGCCGGCGACATGCCGGCGCCCAGGCGGAAAGCCTGCGCGCCGTGCCGGGGGCCATGTCGATGACGACCGAAGCCCGGAACTATGATCGCCGGCTCGGCAAGGTCGAGACGGATATCCAGCTGCTCGGCGCGAGTCTCGAGAACCTCGGCCAGGATCTCAAGAGCTTTCGAAGGGAATGGTCGGAAAAGGCCGAGGAGGACCGCGCCGCCTATAAATCCGCCCGCCTGACCATGCCGCAGATCGTCGGCATGATCGGCACGGCGGTGGTGGTGACCTCGGTGCTGTTCGGCGGCCTGATCTTTCTCGTCAACGGCCAGATCGCCACGGTGCGGCTGGATCTCGCCTCGCAGCTTGCGCAGGTGGCGCTCTCGGTGCGCGGGCAGGGCGATGCCATCACCGCGCTGAACACGGCCCAGCAGCAGGCGCAGCGCGACATGGCGGCCGACCGCGTCAAGCTCGGCCTGGTCGAGCAGAGCGCGGCCATGAACAGCCGCTTCATCGACCAGGCGCAGGGTTTCGATGCGGTGATGGCCCGGCATGAGGAGCGCATCCGCTCGCAGGACGAGCGGATGCGGGCGCTGGAGCAGCTGCTGCGCGAATTGGCGGCGCGACGGCCCGCCCCGCCCTGAGCGGAAGGCGGGCCTTCAGGCCAGATCGCCGGAGGGCACCTGGCTCGAGATCGTGCGGAGACCTCGGGTTTTACTTCGGCGGAGCCTGATTTTGAATTCCGGGGAACGTAATCGGCCTGGAAAGGTTGCTCACCAGGAGGTTCATCATGTTTTCCAATAGAACTCCCCGTGATCTGGCAGGCTCGGCACCGGTCAGATCTGTCTTGACCGGTGAACTGATCTCGAACGTCTCCGAGGAATTTCGCCACGAGCGCGAAGTGGAGTTTCTCTGCTCGCTTTCGCCCGATTGCCTGGAAGATATCCTGACCGGATTCGGGCGCAGAGCAAGCCACCGCAGCATCACGGCAATCAGGGGGCCGGCCGAGGTCAGGTACCTGCGAAGCCAGATCAACCTGTTCCGGATTCGCAGCGATGCGGTTCCCGCGCTCATCCGATGAGCCTCGCCAATCAGGCCGCCGCTCCCTCGGGAGCGGCGGGCTTTTTTTCATTGCGACGAGGCACTTGCGGCACGCGTCGCGGCTCCTAAATTTCCCTCGGGGTTGTCAATCCGGGGGAAGGAGAATGCCCTTTTCGTCGCTGAGAGATCCATCCGACCTGGCCCGAGCCTGCGCGGTGATGGAGGCCGTGTGGAACGAACTCAAGGATGCCATCCCTGAGCCGGAGCGCGATGGCGAACGCACGAGGCTTGCCTATCTGGTCGCGAACCTGGCGCCATTGGCGCTCGATGAGGATGACCTCAAGAAGAACGTTCTGCACCAGTTCGGGCTGCGCGCCTCGCAGAGCAGCGGCGCCTAGGCGGATCTGCTCGCAGGGCCTCAGCCCGCTCGGCGAGCGCAGACCGCGCAATCGGTTTGTTCCCAACCACTGGCCGAGTTCCGAAAGGGCACGGCCTTTTCGCGCCTAGGGGAACGTAAATGCGCGTCGACGCGCGAGTTCCGGAACCCGATCAGCGGAGAGGCGTTCGTTCGCAGAGGAGGAGCGCACATGCCCGCCAAAACCAAGAACGATGCGACAGCCGGTCAACCCCGCCGCGCAAGCGATAGCCGGCCCCGTCCAGGTTCCGGTACCCCTTCGTCTGATCGCAGTGGAACGAGCGACGCCAAAGTCGGAACCGCCCCGAAAGGCGATCCGAAACCGTCGAGCTCGCCCAGCGCTCTCGATCCGGGACGCAAGGTCAAGGGCGAGCCCTGAGTCGCGCTACCGGAGCCGCGGGATGGGCAAGGGAATTTAATGGCGGCTGCGCCAGCGCGCGGCAGCGGTCATCTGTCTGGGTGGCCGGTATCGTCTTGCGCCTCACGCCAACCTGACGTGAGGCCGGACTTTGGGCTGGTTACCCGCCAGAGGATCGCGACGAACAGGGTCACCATAAACGGCACCGCGGCGATAATCACAAAGCTCGTCCACCTCGCCATGTCAGCCCTCGCAGCGCGACAGAAACTTTCCGGTCGCCATGACCTCGAATTCGCAGTCATCGACGGAGCGCACTGGCGAACCGTCATCGAGGCGATAGGTGGTGACGCCGATCTCGTCGTTGAGGACGATGACGGTATAGCGGTTGCCGTCTTCGTCCTGGCAGCGCTCGCGATAGACCTCGCGCGGGATCCGCCAGCCCGAACGCTTCTGGTGCTCTGTCCACAGCATCGCCAAACCTCCGCAACTCACCTTCGGCCAAACTATCGCGAGCGAGCACTTGTTCCACCGGGAACGAAGCCTCGCTGCGGAGGTTTGCGATTCGGATGCGTGGAGGGCCGGTTGAGTGTGTGCGCGTAGCGTTCTCCGCCTGGGTCTCACCGATCCTGCCGGCGGAGATCGCCTTCTGCGGCTGGACCAAAGACGGAATTCTCCGGCACGCCTCCTGTAAGGGGCTATGAGAGGAGGCCGATGCGGAGGATGTGTTCCGGTTGGATGTGTCGTGAGGGACGGCGTCATCCCGCGGCCGTTTTCGTCTCAGCCGCGCTTCCTGATTTCGGCCAGCCGCTGGATATGCGCCCGCAGCGCCACGACCGCCGCCTCGCCGCGAACGCCTTTGATCCCGCGCGCGTCGCGGTCGGTCGATCCGGTCACGCCGTCCAGCATCGCGTTGCGCGCAGGCAGCGGCAGGCTGAGCAGATAGGCGACCTCGCATTCGAGCCGCCATTCCTCGGACCATGTCGAAACCTCGCGGCCGGCGAGATCGGACCAGGTGAATGATGGGGCAGGCATCGGCACAGGCGAATCTCCTCGAGGACGGGAGACCCTACCTCCTGCGCGCCGGTTGAGCATCAGGCGATCAGCCTGTTGATGGCCTTCGCGCGGCGCCCGCGCGACTGCACCGGGTCGAGCCATCGCGCCGGTCACGAAGCATCACCGGCGACGCTTGCGCGGCGGTCGGGGGGCGGGGTCCGCAATGAGGGAAGGAAACGCGGCGTCGGGCCGCGAGGATCCCCCCATTCCATGCAACGTCTGTTGGGCAGGGCTTTCTCAGCCGGCCTTCTCTTCCATGGCCTCGCGCTGCTTGATGAGTTCATCCAGCAAGGATTGCTGTTCCTCGATTCGAGACGCCAATAGCTCTTCAGAGGCGGCGCCAGCCACGCCGGTTGCTTGCGCGGTCAAATCGGCGATGCTCTTGCGCAGGATCGCAATGCGATCGTCCAGCTCACTCTTAGACATATCCAGCTTCATCCTTTTTCAGGCCACGTGCGACGATCTCGAGCGTACCGTCCGGGAGAGGACGCTGAAGCCCCCTCGCAAGTTCCCATGGGGCCGTCATCCAGGTCTCGCATTCCTCCGGCGTCGTCAGGATCGCCGGCATGGCCTTGGGATGGATCGCCTTGACCTCGGCATTCGGATCCGTGGTCAGGAAGGCAAAGAGATCGGCCTTCACCTCACCCTCCTTGATCTTCCGCACGCTTCGCCACTGCGGTGTCCACACACCGGCGAAGAACGCGAGCGGGCGATCCTCCCCGAGCGCGAACCAGATGTCGCCACCAGCGTCCTTGTTGAATTCGGAGAAGGACGTGAACGGCACCAGGCAGCGACGCTCGACCCCCAGAAATTTCTGCCAGTGCGCGTATTTCGTATCCCGGATGTTCGTGTTGCCCGTGCTCGGCTCCATGCGGAGCATCTGAGCCATGTCGACGGCCTTGCCCTTCGCCGCGAGTTTGTCTGCCCGCAGCGTCGCGGCTTTCTCGATGACGAAGAATGGAGACGGCATGCCCCAACGCGTCATGGCGAGGTGCGGGCCGTTCTCTTCATTGCGGATGATCGGGGCCTCATAGTCCGGGAAGATCCCCGGCTGCGGCGGCAGGTTGGTCTCCGGCGCGTCGAATTTTGCGAAGAGCTTGCGCATCGCGTCGACGCTCTTCGTCATGCTGTAGAGGTTGCACATGAGCTTAGCCTTTCACAGCATAGTAGAGATGCCACAGCCAAGACGTGCGGGTTTCGACTTTGGATAGACAGGTCGGGTCTTGAATCGCGGGCACGTATTCCATCGGGCACATCCCGAGCGCAGCGGCATAGCGTTGATTCTCAACCGACACGAGGCGAGCGGAAAGGAAAACGACGACCGCCAAGAGGAGCAGGACCACGGCATTTTTCACCGCCTAGTCCTATCCATTGTCGCTTGCCCCCACTCGTCGTCGCTGCTGGCTTGGAGAATGTTCGGCCGGCAGCATGTCCGCCTTGCCTCCCTCGATCAAGCTGAGGCCGGTCAGCGCCGGCGGGAGATCAGGCGGCGACGTGCGGCCAAGATCAGGCAGATAAGCACCGCAGTGATGTCCGTATTTTTGCGGCTTGCGCGCCGGATTGGAAGGATCATAGGGACAGCCCGAGACGAACACCGTCAGCAGCCGCAGCAGGCTTGCATGCTTGCCGAATTGTGCGGCACAGGCCGCAAGCCGCGCCCGGCCACCGCGCTCACAGAAATGGCAACTGAACCGGATCACCACCCAAGGGTACTGCATCAAGGTCGTGTCGAGGGATGGTGGAACGACGGACGGCTCCGCCCCGGCTGGTTTCATCATACATCTCGAAGACGAGAACATAGAGAGAACAGATGCGATCAAAAAGTCAAGCCTTGGGAGGCAATGCCCGCCGCTCCTGTGACAAGGACGGTCGAGAGTTGCGCTCGCTGACGGCCGAACATGACGAGGCATTCGGCGTCGACGCGCCCGAAGATGTGGCGCAGGCAGCGGATTTCGGGCGGTGCGAGCTGCAAAAACTGGCCGCGACGCCGCTGTTGAAATGCGATTGAACGGGGGAGAAATCCGCCGGCTTGTTGCGCGGAAATCCACCACAAAAGCCTTATCCGGCAATGAGGTGGATGGTGGGCGACACAGGGATCGAACCTGTGACCACTCCCGTGTGAAGGGAGTGCTCTACCGCTGAGCTAGTCGCCCGCACCGGCGCTTCTCCTAGTCGGCGCGCGCCGTGGCGTCAAGAATGAGACGCGTCAAGAATCCTTGGCGTCAAGAATGCACGCGTCAAGAATGCATGGGCACGCGGCCAAGCGCTTGCTGGCCGAAGAGCTGGCGCACCGCGTCGGGCAGGGCATCGAAATGCTGGATCACGAGATCGGGCGCCAGCGTCTCGATGGCGACGTCGGTATAGCCGAAGGGCACGCAGATGCAGGGAATTCCGGCGGCCTTGGCCGTGGCGATGTCGGTGCGCGAATCGCCGATCATCACGGCGCGTCCCGGATCGGCCCCGGCAGCCTCGATCGTCAGGGTCAGATGGCGCGGATCGGGCTTGTGGAAGGGAAAGCTGTCGCGTCCGGCGATGGCGGCGAAACGCCCGGTGATGCCGAAATGATCGAGGATCAGTCGCGTATGCAGGATCGGCTTGTTGGTGCAGACCGCGAGGGCATAGCCCTCGGAGGCAAGCGCATCCATCGCCTCCAGCACGCCGTCGAAGAGATGGCTGCTGGAGGCTGTGTCCTGCGCATAGATCAGCAGGAAGTCCTCGAACAGCCGCTCCAGCGTCGCCTCGTCGAGGGGGCGGCCGGAGACGCGAAAGCCGCGTTCGATCAGGGCCCGGGCCCCGGCGCCGACCAGTTCGCGGGCGCGATCGAGCGGCAGCGCCGCCAGGCCCTCGCGCACCAGGATGAGGTTGAGCGTGCGCATGATGTCGGGCGCGGTCTCGGCGAGCGTGCCGTCGAGATCGAACACGACGATGGCGGGCAGACTCATGGGCAGGGTCTTTCTGGGCGCAAGGATCGCGGGACGTATAGAGCCTCTTAGAGGCTGTTTGGACACTCCGCGAGCCCTCATCCTGAGGAGCCATTCCCTTGGGAATGGCGTCTCGAAGGATGCTCCAGGAGGCTCCGGAACCATCTGGAGCATCCTTCGAGACGCCGCTGACGCGGCTCCTCAGGATGAGGGCTCACATTTCCAAACGGTCTCTTAGCCCGCTTAAGGCCGCTTCGGAAAGGCTGCGGCGCCGCACTGATGCCGCTCTGTCGGCAAAAGCTGCAGCGATGGTGATATCGTCTCGCCGATTCGCTGGAAGGAATGCTGCGGTGTCGAACTCCCTGGAAAAGCTGATGCGCCTCGTGGCGGCCTCGAGCCTGTGCATCGCGGCGGCCGGCCCGGCCGTCGCCGCCCCCTTCGAATTCGCGCCGGCGCCGCAGACCGATCTCAACCGCGTCTACCGTATCGACAAGGCGACAGGCGAGGTCGGGGCCTGCCAGTTCCAGCTCAAGGAAGGTGGCGTCGGCATGACGATCTGCTTTGCGGCGGGCGAGGGGGCCGGGCCGCAGGCGCCCAGCGACTACCAGCTCGTGCCGTCGCGGCACGAGCGCGAGGGCGGCATCTTCCGGGTCAACATCCGCACCGGCGAAATGAGCATCTGCTACGTCTTCGACGACAAGGTGGTCTGCACCCCCCAGGCGAAATAACCCGCTATTTTTGGGCCTGCATTGAGCCGATGATATCGGCGCCATGCGGCATTGGCCGTCGGCATCTGCCGTCGCGCCATGCTAAACCAACGGCTCCCGTGATCTTCCCTCGAGATTTGTCATGCTCAAGCTCAACGACCCGTCGCTCCTGAAGTCGCAGTGCTATGTCGATGGCGCCTGGATCGGCGAGGGCGTCGACGCGGTCGACAACCCGGCGACGGGCGTGGTGCTGGCCAAGGTGCCGCGCTTCGGCGCAGCTGAGACGACGGCTGCCGTCGAGGCCGCCTCGCGCGCCTTCAAGCCCTGGGCGAAGAAGTCCGCCAAGGAGCGCTCCGTCATCCTGCGCAAATGGTTCGACCTGATCATGGCGAACCAGGAAGACCTCGCCCAGATCATGACCGCCGAACAGGGCAAGCCGATCACCGAAGCCCGCGGCGAGGTAGCCTATGCCGCCTCCTTCGTCGAGTTCTATGCGGAAGAGGCCAAGCGCATCTATGGCGAGACCATTCCCTCGCCCTTCCCGAATTCGCGCATCATCATCCAGAAGCAGCCCGTCGGCGTCTGCGCAGCGATCACGCCCTGGAACTTCCCGGCAGCGATGATCACGCGCAAATGCTCGCCCGGCCTTGCCGCCGGCTGCACCTTCGTGGTCAAGCCCGCGCCCGATACGCCGCTGACCGCACTCGCCTTGGCGGAGCTGGCGCAGCGAGCCGGCATTCCCGCGGGCGTGCTCAACATCGTCACCGGCGACGCCAAGGAGATCGGCGGCGTCATGACCTCGCACCCCGCCGTGCGCTTCATCGGCTTCACCGGCTCGACGCCGGTCGGCAAGCTCCTGATGCAGCAGGCCGCCTCGACGGTGAAGAAGGTCGGGCTGGAACTGGGCGGCAACGCGCCCTTCATCGTCTTCGACGACGCCGACATCGACGCCGCCGTGCAGGGCGCGATCGCCGCCAAGTACCGCAACATGGGCCAGACCTGCGTCTGCACCAACCGCCTCTTCGTCCAGGAGGGCGTCCATGACGAGTTCGTTGCGAAATTCGCCGGCGAGGTCGCCAAGATGAAGGTCGGCAACGGCGTCGAGGTCGGCGTCGTGCAGGGGCCGCTGATCAATGAGCGCGCGGTCGAGAAGGTCGAGCGCCACGTCGCCGACGCCGTCGCCCATGGCGCCAAGGTCGTCGTCGGCGGCAAGCGCCACGCGCTTGGCCGCACCTTCTACGAGCCGACCGTGCTGTCGGGCGTCACCACCAAGATGCTGGTGACCAATGAGGAGACATTCGGCCCGGTCGCCCCGGTCTATCGCTTCAAGACCGAGGATGAGGTCGTGGCGATGGCCAATGACACGCCCTTCGGGCTGGCCGCCTATTTCTACTCCAAGGATCTCGGCCGCGCCTTCCGCGTCGCCGAGGAGCTGGAATACGGCATGGTCGGCATCAACTCGGCCATGCTCGGCACCGAGGTCGCCCCCTTCGGCGGCGTCAAGGAATCCGGGCTCGGCCGCGAGGGCTCGCTCCATGGCATGGATGAGTTCGTCGAGATCAAATACATGCTGATGGGCGGGCTGGGCGTTTGACTGCCGATGACCTGAAGAAGCTGGCGGCGGCGCGTGCGCTCGAGCTCGTGCGCCCCGGCATGCGGCTTGGCCTGGGCACGGGCTCGACGGCGAAGCATTTCGTCGATCTGCTCGGCCAGCGCGTCGCTGCGGGGCTCGACGTGATCTGCGTCGCGACCTCGGAGGCGACGCAGGCGCAGGCGCTTGCGCTCGGCATCAGGATGTCGACTCTGGACGAGACGCCGGAGCTCGACCTCACGGTCGACGGCGCCGATGAGATCGATCCGCAATTGCGCCTGATCAAGGGCGGTGGCGCTGCGCATCTGCGCGAGAAGATCGTCGCGGCCGCGTCAGTGCGGATGATCGTCATTGCAGACGACAGCAAGCTGGTTGAAAAGCTTGGCCGCTTTCCACTGCCGATCGAAGTCGTGCCCTTCGGGCTGGCGGCGACGCGCCGCGCCGTGGCCGCAGCCATCGCCGGCAGCGGCTCTGCCGGAGAACTCGTGCTGCGCAAGCGGCCCGACGGCGCGACCGTTGTCACCGACAACGGCAACTACATCCTGGACGCTCATCTGGGGGCGATCGAGCAGCCCGAGGCTCTGGCGTTCGCGCTCGGACAGGTTCCCGGCGTCGTCGAGCATGGGCTCTTCATCGGCCTGGCGTCGGGCGCCATTCTTGCAGGCGCCGACGGCTTGCGCCTGCTCGGTGCGACCGGGTGATTCCCAATCGGTGCAAACCACGCTAAGGATCGCCCCGAAACCGAAACGGCCCGCCACGGCCGACGGCGCACCGGGCCGTTGTCCGGCCGCATGACGAAGGACCACTGCATGATCCGTCACTCTCTCGCCAGCGCGGCTCTCGGGCTCGCCCTGACCCTGTCGGCGCCGGTTTTCGCGCAGACCGCTGCCCCGGCTGCGGCTATCACGCCCAGCCACCTCCAGCTGGCACGCGAAGCCGCCGAGCTCACCGGCATCTCGGCATCGCTGGAGTCGATCTACACCGAGTTCAGCACGCGCACGAAGCAGCTCGTCGGCACGACCCGCCCTGAGCTCAAGAAGGACATGGACGCCGTCATCGACGCGCTGAAGCCGGAGGCTGACGCCAAGCGGGCCGAGATCATGGTCACGGCCTCGGAGATCTTCGCCCGGAAGATCAACGAAGCCGATCTCAAGGAGGTCGTCACCTTCTTCAAATCGCCGGTCGGCCAGCGCTACAATGCGGCACGCACCAGCGCGATCGATGAGATTTACGTGGTGCTGGAGCCCTGGAGCATCAACACCAGCAATTTCCTGTTCGACCGCTTCACCCAGGAAATGCGCAAGCGCGGCCACCAGATGTAAGCCCGGACCGCAAGCCGTCCAAAGAATCGAGAAACCCGGCTGCGCAGAACGCAGGCGGGTTTCTTTTTGAGAATGGTTTCCCCGGGGGGAGCTTCTCCGCCCTGCGCCGTCAGTCCTCCGAAGCCTTGAACCTGTTCAGCCCGCTCATCACGAAGGGCGCGATCAGGCCGATGAAGGCCAGGCCCAGCAGGATGGCGGAGCCGGGATTCTCAAGCAGGATCATCGGATCGCCCAAGCTGATCTGCAAGGCGCGCCTGAGCTGCGCCTCCGCCATCGGCCCCAGTATCAGCCCGACCACCATCGGCGCGACCGGATAATCGTAACGGCGCATCAGGAAGCCGAGGAAGCCGAAGACGAACAGCATCGAGAGCTCGACCACGGAAGCCTTGACCGCGAGCGTGCCCATCGCCGCGAAGACGAGGATGCCGGCATAGAGCCAAGGCTGTGGGATCGCCAGCAGGCGGACCCAGAGCCCGATCAGCGGCAGGTTGATGATCACCAGCATGGTGTTGGCGATGAAGAGCGAGGCGATCAGCCCCCAGACCAGGTCTGGCCGTTCGGCAAAGAGCAGCGGGCCGGGGTTGAGGCCATATTGCTGGAAGCCCGCCAGCATGATCGCCGCCGTCGCCGAAGTCGGCAGGCCCAGCGTCAGCAGCGGCACGAGCGTGCCTGCAGCCGAGGCGTTGTTGGCCGCTTCCGGCCCCGCCACGCCCTCGATCGCGCCATTGCCGAATTCGCCGGGATATTTGCAGAGCTTCCGCTCGGTCGAATAGCTCAGGAAGGTCGGCACTTCCGCGCCGCCTGCCGGCAATGCGCCGATCGGGAAGCCGAAGGCGGTGCCGCGCAGCCAGGGCGCCCAGGAGCGCTTCCAGTCTTCCTTCGTCATCCAGAGCGAGCCCTTGATCGGCACGATCTCTTCGGGGTCGCGGAAGCGCTTGGAGGCGACGTAGAGCGCCTCGCCGACCGCGAAGAGGCCGACCGCCAGCGTCGTCACCTCGATCCCGTCGAGCAGTTCGGGCACGCCGAAGGTCAGGCGCGCCTGGCCGGTCAATTTATCGATGCCGATCAGTCCGAGCGTCACGCCGATCGCGAGGCTGGTCAGCCCGCGCAAGGGCGAGTCGCCGAAGGTCGCCGAGACCGTGACGAAGGCCAGGATCATCAGGCCGAAATAATCCCACGGCCCGAACTTGACTGCGATGTCGACGAGCCAGGGCGCGAGGAAGGCCAGGCCCAGCGTCGCGATCGTGCCCGCGACGAAGGAGCCGATTGCGGCGGTTGCGAGCGCCGGCCCGCCGCGCCCGGCCTTGGCCATCTTCGAGCCTTCGAGCGCGGTTGCAAGCGAGGCGCTCTCGCCCGGCGCGTTGATCAGGATCGCCGTGGTCGAGCCGCCATACATGCCGCCGTAATAGATGCCGGCGAACATGATCATCGAGCCGGCGGGGTCGAGCTTGAAGGTGACCGGCAGGAGCAGCGCGACCGTCAGGGCCGGCCCGATGCCCGGCAGCACGCCGACGGCGGTGCCGAGAAACACGCCGACGAGGGCAAAGAGCAGCTTGGAGGGTTCGAGCGCGACGGAGAAGCCGTGCATCAGTGAGGCGAAGGTATCCATTGTCCGAGGCCTCTCAGAACAGGTTTTCGAGGGGGCCGGACGGCAGCGTCAGCTGCAGCAGCTTCGAGAACAGCAGGAAGATCGACAGGCCCAGCACGGTGCCGATCCCGAAATCGATCGCCAGCGCCTGACGTCCGAAGGAGCGGGCGGTGCAGGAGAACACGATCGCGGTCGCAATGATGAAGCCGCCGCCGAGCCCGATGCAGGCGATCAGGCCGATCAGCCCGCCGGCCAGCCAGAGGATGGCGTTGCTGTCGACCGCTTCCGGCTTGGGCAGGCCTTCGCGGAAGGCGACGACGACATGCGACAGACCCAGAATGGCCAGTACGGTGCTGACCAGATAGGGCATGGCCGTGGGGCCGAGGCCGTAGGTCGAGACGATGGTCTGCGAGCGGGCGTCGTAGAACACGAGTGCCGCAGCGATGAGCAGCAGGGCCGCGACGACGAGGGCAGGCCAGTCGACCCGGCTTCTGGTGACATCCTGGTTCATTCCAACCCTCTTTGCCTCGCGGCTTCGCCGGTTGATCCGGCGTTGATCCGTAAACAAAGGGGCCGCTTGCACGGCCCCTTCGTCAAGTGGTTTTGCAGGCGAGCCTTACTTTACCAGGCCGACATCCTTGAGCACCTTGGTGACGCGGGCGTCCTCGTCCTTCAGGAAGGTCTCGAAGGCGGCGCCGCCGAGATAGGCGTCATCCCAGCCGCGCGCCTTGAGGATCTCGGCCCATTCCTTGGTCTTGACCATCTTCTCGATCGCGTCCGAGAGAACCTTGCGCTGCTCGGGCGTGATGCCGGCCGGAGCCATCACCGAGCGCCAGTTCAGCACTTCGAGATTGACGCCGCCCTCTTTCAGCGTCGGCGCGTCGGGAGCGTTGGGCAGGCGCGCGCCGGAGCTGACGCCGATCACGCGCAGCTTGCCGGCCTTGATCTGCCCTTCGAACTCGCCATAGCCGGAGATGCCGGCCGTGACGCGCCCGCCCAGCATCGCAGCCAGTGCCTCGCCGCCGCCCGAGAACGGGATGTAGTTGACCTTGGTCGCGTCGGCGCCGACGGCGCCGGCGAAGAGCGCCGCCATGATGTGGTCGACGCCGCCGGCCGAGCCGCCGGCCCAGGTCACCTTGGCCGGATCGGCCTTGACGCGGTCAGCCAGGTCCTTGGCGTTCTTGATCGGCGAGTCCGTCGGCACGACGATGACCTCGGCCTCGGCGGTGATCCGCGCGATCGGCGTGATCTGCGACAGGTTCACCGGCGACTTGTTCAGCAGGATGGCGCCGACCATGACGAAGCCGTTGACCATCAGCTGCGAGCCGTCGCCCTTGGCGCTGTTGACGAACTGGGCAAGCCCGATCGTGCCGCCGGCGCCGTTGACGTTGGTTACCTGCACGCTCTTGGCGATGCCCGACGCCGTCAGCGCCTGCTGCATCGAGCGGGCGGTTCCGTCCCAGCCGCCGCCGGGCGCGGCTGGCGCCATGATCTTCAGTTCGAGCTGGGCGAAAGCGGCCGTCGACAGGCCAGCCAAGGCCACGGCAGTGACGGCGCCGCGCTTCAGAATGGATCTCAGCATGGGTTTCCTCCGCTCGCGGGTTTCCCGCAGATTTTATCTGGAACGATCCGCAGTGACACTTTGACGCTTCAAGCGTCAATTGCGTGTGATTGCATAATCTAATGTCATGAAACATCGCGCCTGGCCATTGAGAATGGCCTGTCGCCGCGGCATCCATCGGTGTCGAGTTTGCTGCCGCAAGCCCCGGATCACGGCGCGTTCGGACAGAATGGCTCAGGTGCTGGAAACGTGACGGATTCCAAGAGCTTAGATCATTTTTCATGCGAAAAGCCGGCCCGCACTTTTCGCGCGATGCTTAGAGGCTGTCATGAACCATGGGGCGGATGTGACGAGGTCAAAACGGCGGAGATGGGAGGAGTATTGCGCAGCCGATACCATCAGTATCGGCAAGCGGTGCGACGCTGCAGCTACGTCGTTTTGACCTCACCCGCAGGGCGCGGCGCTTTTGCGCGACTGCGGCGTCGTTCTTCCTGGCAAACCGGAAGGCTTGCGTCCTCGAACTCCTGGCACTCGCAAAAGCGCCGGCGTCAAATCGACCCCATGGTTCATGACAGCCTCTAGGCGGGCCAGCCATGATCGCGTAATCGCTTGCCGATGAGCCGATCGACCTTGTCCCCGACATCACAAGCGTCCGCGCTGCAAGAGCCCGCGCCGCAAGAGCCCGCGACGAAGGAGTCTGCGCCACTCGGCCATGCCGCGTTGGCCCTGAACATCGCCAGTGCGATGCTGATCATGCTCCCGCCGGCGATGTGGGCGGCCAATCGCTCCGCGCCGCTGCTGCTCTCGCTTGCAGCGCTGGCGGTGCTTGCCGCCGATGCCTTGGCCGGCCGGCTGTCGGAGCGGCTGATGCAGGCGCGCGCGCTCCTGCTGCGGCCGCTGGCCTTGGCGCTGCTCGGCTTCCTGGCCTGGGCCCTGGTGACGCTGCTGTGGAGCCATCTCCCGCGCGCCGGGCTTGCCATGTATGGCGAGCTCGTCCTGTCGCTGGCGTCTGGCTTCGTCGTCGCCCTGTGCTGGCCGCAGACGGCGCCCGCGCGCGCCAGGCGGGCGCTGGGCTGGTCGCTGGCACTCACCGGCATCCTGGTCCTGGGCGAATTGCGCCTCGGCCCGGGCCTGCGTGACGCTCTGGGGCTCCGGAGCCAGCTCTATATCTTCAATCGGCCGCTCCTGACCTGCCTGCTTCTGCTGGCTCCGGCGGTCTACGGCCTTTGGACTGCCCCCGGGGGAGGGCGCGGCAGCCGGGCGCTTGCCGGACTGGTGGCCGTCTTCGTCACCGCCGCGATCATGGCCGGCGAGAGCGGTGCGGCCAAGCTTGGGCTGATGCTGATGGCGGCAAGCTGGCTCGTCGCGCTGGCCTTGCCGCGCCTGGCGCTGGCCGGCGTGGCGGTCGCCTTCGTCGCCATGATGGCGATCGCTCCCGTGCTCGGCCCGCTCGCCGACCGCGTCCTGCCGGCCGGCGTCTACGAGCAGCTTGCCCGCGCCCATGCGCGCGACCGCGTCGAGATCTGGCTCAGCTTCGGCGAGGCGATCAGGGCGCGCCCGCTGACCGGCTTCGGCTTCGGAACCTCGGCCGCCTTGCGCACGCACCCGGCCGCGGCCGCGGTCTCCGAGCCGCACCGCCTGCTGCTCGATGTCGGCCATCCCCATAACGCCTTCCTGCAGGTCTGGGTCGAGACCGGCCTGATCGGCGTCCTGCTGATCTCGGCTGCGGGGCTGGCATTCCTGGGGCGGCTGCGCCATATGCCGGCCCGGGCTCTCGCCCCGCGCCTTGCGGTCGTCGCCGCGGCGCTGGGCGTGGCCTCGGTCGGCCATGGCGCCTGGCAGGGCTGGTGGATCGCGGCGCTGGGTGCAACGGCGATCTGGTTCATGAGCATCGGGCGAAACGATGCCAGCCGAAATGTCGCGGAGACAAGCCGATGAGTGAATTCGACGTCGATCTTTTCGTCATCGGGGCAGGTTCCGGCGGCACCCGCGCCGCCCGCATCGCGTCCGGCCACGGCGCCAAGGTGATGATCGCGGAGGAGGACCGCATCGGCGGCACCTGCGTCATTCGTGGCTGCGTGCCCAAGAAGCTCTTCGTCTATGCCAGCCGGTTTGCCGAGGACTTCGAGGACGCCGCCGGCTTCGGCTGGAGCGTCCCCAAGCCGAGCTTCGACTGGCCGACCTTGCGCGATGCCGTGGCTAATGAGGTCACGCGGCTGTCGGGCCTCTATCGCAAGGGCCTGGAGGGCGCCAAGGTCGCGATCCGCGAGGAGCGCGCCCTGGTCGAGGGCCCCCACAGCCTGCGCCTGGCCAAGAGCGGCGAGACCATCCGCGCCCGCCACATCCTGGTCGCGACCGGCGGCTATCCCGCTTTCGATCCGCCGATCCCAGGCGGCGAACTCGGCATCTCCTCGAACGAGGTCTTCCATCTGCCGAGCCTGCCCAAGCGCATGCTGGTCGTCGGCGGCGGTTATATCGCGCTCGAATTCGCCAGCGTCTTCACGCGGCTCGGCGTGGCGGTCACGCTGCTGCATCGCGGCGACAACATCCTGCGCGGCTTCGACGAGGACATCCGCACCCGCCTGCGCGACGCGCTGGCGCATGCCGGCATCACGCTGCGGCTGGGCTGCACCATCGATCGCCTCGAATTGCTGCCGGATGGCGTGCGCCGCGCCCATTGCGCCAAGGGCGGCCCGATCGACGCCGAGGTGGTGCTGGTCGCGACCGGCCGCCGGCCCAATACGGTCGGGCTCGGGCTGGAAACCGCCGGGGTCAAGCTCGGCCCCGTCGGCGAGATTATGGTCGATGAGAATTCCGCCTCCAGCGTGCCATCGATCCACGCCGTCGGCGACGTCACCAATCGCGTCAACCTGACCCCGGTGGCGATCCGGGAGGGGCACGCCTTTGCGGATACGCTCTTCGGCGGCAAGCCCTGGCACATGGACCACAACCTCGTGGCCTCGGCGGTCTTCACCACGCCGGAGATCGGCACGGTCGGCTTGACCGAGAACCAGGCCTTTGCCGCCGGCTATGAGCTGCGCGTCTTCGAATCGGCTTTTCGGCCGATGAAGGCGACGATCTCAGGCCGGCAGGAGCGCATCTACATGAAGCTCCTGGTCGATGCGAAGACGGACAGGATGCTCGGCGTCCACATCCTCGGCCATGACGCCGGCGAGATCATCCAGGCCGTCGCCATCGCGGTGACGATGGGCGCGACCAAGGCCGATTTCGACCGCACCATCGCGCTGCATCCCAGTGCTGCCGAAGAGCTCGTGACGATGCGGACGGCACGGGCAGGGTAGGGCTCGAGCCGGATGATTTCAGATGGGCTCACGACGTGATGCCATCCGAAATCTGAATCCGTCTCTCATGAAAAGTGAGAGCAGGATGCGAAAAACCGGTGCCCACTTCGCTTGGAAACGCTCTGGCTAGGGCAGCAGGGGTACGCCGAGCGATTGGGCCACAGTGGCCAAATCCCGGACGCGCGTCGCCAGTGTTGCGCCCATGCGCAGAGCCAGTTCCAGATAGGCTGCGTCATAAGTCGTCAGGCGATGCGCGCGAGCGAGATTTTGCGTCTCGCGCCAGGCGCGGCCCGCCGTCTCCGCATCCGTGATCAGCGCCAATTGGCAGAGCAGTTCCAGGCGCTCGGAGACTGCGGCGGCGCTGAGGCGGCCCTTCCGCTCGGCCTGCAACAGGGTGTTGCCGATGTCCAGCGCGAACAGGCCGGGCACGATCGCTCCGCTGTGGCGAACCCGTTCCGCGATCGCATCGCTCTGCGGGGACGCACTGCCGTGACGATGGGGGCGGCGCGGGCACAAGCCTGCTTGGAACCTCCAGCCCTCATCCTGCGGAGCCGCGCAGCGGCGTCTCGAAGGATGCTCCAGATGGTTCCGGAGCCTCCTGGAGCATCCTTCGAGACGCCATTCCTGCCGGAACGGCTCCTCAGGATGAGGGCTCGGAAGACTTCCGAACGGGCTCGAAACCCGCGCTATCCGCCGCCTGCCGCGCGCTATTTGCTCAGCCCCTTCCTGGCGAGCCAGTCCTGGATCAACTGGGCGACCTCCAGATTGTTCTTGTCGAGCATCATCATGTGGGAGTTTCCCTTGATGCCCACAGTCGGGAGATTGACGACGTCGACCGAGCCGCCGGCGGCCTTGATCTTGTCGCCGAAATCGGTTCCCGCCTTGCGGATCGCCGGCCAGCGCGCATCCTGCTCGACATAGTCGCCATAGACCATCAGCACGGGGATGTTCTTCAGGAGGTTGGCCTTGGCGGGGTCGCCCAGGCCTGCCGGCTCGACCGCGATCAGCGCCTTGACCTTGTCGGGGCGCGCCTGCGCCACCTTGAAGCCGAACTGCCCGGCCTGGCTGTGGAAGGCGATCACGCAGGGACAGACCTTGTCGACCTCGGCGATATAGGCGTCGATGATCATCTGGTCGGTGGAGGTCCAGCGCGGCACGATCTGCTTGACGAAATTGTCGTAGCCATCGGCCGGGAACTGGCTGCCGGCGAGATATTTCCGCTTGGCGGGATCGGCATTGTAGCTGCCCGCGCCATCGCCGATGCGGAAGCGCTCGAACGGGTTCGCCGTGGTCAGGAAGACGGGTTCTCCTGGGATGACGTCGGGATACATCGCCCAGCCCGAGCGGCCGCGCTCGACCGCGTCGGAGTTGTAGACCGCCCAGCCCTTGCGCAGGAAGAACTCCAGCCAGCCCTGCCGCCCGTCCGGCGTCGTCTCGTAATTGACGCCGGTCATGCCGCCGCCATGCCAGAGCAGGAGCGGGGCGGCGCCGCGCTCGTCCTGCGGCAAGAAATACTGCACATACATCTGGCCGGTCTGGTAGGTGCCGTTGGGATCGACCTTGGCCGGAACGCCGCCGGGCGTGAACGTCACCTCCTTGACCGGTCGACCCGAAATCTCGACCAGTTTGCCGCCGACATGGAACGAGCCCATGCCGCGCAGCGAGAGTGGCTCCTCTGCGAACGCCGCGGAGAGTGTGGCGGCGAAAAATGCGCCCGCCATTACCAAGCAACGAAAGCCCATCTGCGTTTCCCTGACAGTTTCTGTTTCTATCGTGGGGCCGACGCTAAGAGGCGGCTGCTGGAAGTCAACGGCGAGACATCACCCGGACCGAAGCGATCGCTCATGGCGCAGCCGAGCTTGCGCAAAATCCGGCCCTGCCTGGCGTGACTCAAGACCAGAGCGCGTTGAATCGCCATCTCAGCGACTTGAATCAGCGTCTCAAAGGCCGGATTCAGCATGCGAGCCGAGCGCGCCATCACGTTGCGATGATTCACGGTTTGCTTTTGGTCGGCGGGGCGGCCTTGGCCTTTCCGCGGCATGCGGCTTCGCCATGGTGGTCAGCCCGCGATGATGGGTGTATAGGCCCCGCTTCGCGCTGAGATGAGGTTAACAGCCGCGCGATCGCAAGCAGGAGCAAGACAAATGTCGGAGCGTTGGACGCCCGAGAGCTGGAGGGCCAAGCCCGTTCAGCAGATGCCGGAATACCCGGATCAGGCAGCCTTGAAGGCAGTTGAGCAGCAGCTCGCCGGCTTTCCGCCGCTCGTTTTTGCGGGTGAGGCGCGCAAGTTGAAGAAGGCTCTCGCGAAAGTCGCAAGCGGCGAGGCCTTCCTGCTCCAGGGCGGAGATTGTGCGGAAAGCTTCGCCGAGCACTCCGCCGACAATATTCGCGATTTCTTCCGGCTCTTCCTGCAGATGGCGGTGGTGCTGACCTTCGCCGGCGGTTCGCCGGTGGTGAAGGTCGGGCGCGTCGCCGGCCAGTTCGCCAAGCCGCGTTCGGCTGGAACGGAGACGATCGGCGGCGTCGAACTGCCGAGCTACAAGGGCGACATCGTCAACGACATCGAGTTCACGCCGGAGGCGCGCATTCCCGATCCGCGCCGCCAGCTCGAGGCTTATCGCCAGTCTGCGGCGACGCTGAACCTGATCCGCGCCTTCGCGACCGGCGGCTACGCCAATCTCGACAATGCGCATCGCTGGATGCTCGGCTTCGTCAAGGATGCGCCGGCCTCGTCCCGCTACAACGAGGTGGCCGAGCGCATCACCGAGTCGCTCGACTTCATGCGCGCCATCGGTATCGATCCCGAGACGCATCCCGAGATGCGCACGACGGATTTCTACACCAGCCATGAGGCGCTGCTGCTCGGCTACGAGCAGGCGATGACCCGCGTCGATTCCACCACCGGCGACTGGTACGACACGTCGGGCCACATGGTCTGGATCGGCGATCGCACGCGCCAGCTCGACCATGCCCATGTCGAGTTCTTCCGCGGCATCCGCAATCCGATCGGCCTGAAATGCGGGCCGTCCATGACCGTCGACGGCTTGATGAAGCTGATCGATGTCCTGGATCCGCAGAATCAGCCGGGCCGTCTGACGCTGATCGCCCGCTTCGGCGCCGACAAGGTCTTCGACAACCTGCCGGCCCTGGTGCGCGCCACCAAGCGGGAAGGGCGCAATGTCGTCTGGTCCTGCGACCCGATGCACGGCAACACGGTCAAGGCGGCGAGCGGCTACAAGACGCGGCCCTTCGACCTGATCCTGACCGAGGTGAAGAACTTCTTCGCCGTCCACCAGGCCGAGGGCACCCATGCCGGCGGCCTGCATCTGGAGATGACCGGCAAGAACGTCACCGAATGCACCGGCGGCGCACGCGGCATGACCGATGCGGACCTCAACGACCGCTACCATACGGTCTGCGACCCGCGCCTCAATGCCGAGCAGGCGCTGGAGCTGGCCTTCCTCGTCGCCGAACTGGTCAAGCGCGAGCGTTCGGGCCGGGTGCGCCCGGAGGTCGAGGCGGCGGAATAAAGGTCGCTTCGAGGTCGTCAAGAAAAGCAAAGGGCCGGGCGAAAAGCCCGGCCCTTTTTTTGTCGGTAGCCTTGGAGCGAGCGTCAGAACTTCAAGCCGGCCGCGACCCGGGCTGTATTGATCGTCGTCGTGGTACCTTCGACATCTGCGAAGCGGATCAACTGATACTCGGCTCGAACGAAGAGATTGTCGGTGAGCGCCATGTCAATGCCGCCGCCGACGGCCAGGCCGAAGCCGTAGACATCGTTCTTGGTCGCGCCAACGCGGAGCGGGTAGCCGCTGGCGACGACATTGTTCTGAATCGCGCCGGTGACGGTGTCGGTCCGGGTAAAGCGCCAGGTCGCATCAATGGTCGATGTCGTATCGAAGCGCCCGACGACACCGCCGATCGTCGCGAATGGCATGATACGACCATAGGCCCAGCCCATGCGCAGGCGGGCGGTCGCGTAGTCGTGCAGTTTCGCACCCTGATTTGAACTCAGTGAAAAGTCGTTGACTGTGCCATCTGATGTTATAAAGCGCCGCGCGATGTAGTCATTCACGCTATAGCTATGCCCGGAGCGGGTATAATCGGCCTCGAAGCCCAGCATCGCATCGCCGAACAGATAATTATAGCCTGTAAATCCAAAAAAAGTCGCTCCACTGTCGCGTTTGGACGGCAGGTCGGAAACCAGTGCCCCCATGTCGACCTCATTACCCAGCGTGGTGTTGCGGAAGGCGAAGCGCGCCAGATCCTGCATGGTGCCGCTACCGGGTTGGAACTTGGTATCGGATACGCCAGCGCCTCCGCCGAAGTAGAAGCCCGACCAGTTGAAGGTCCCGGAGTCGAAATCGCGCGGCGGTGTATCCTCGGTCTGCTGCGACCCGCGCAGGACCGGGTAGTCCGCGGCCGAAGCGGCCCGGTCCACGACCAGAACGAGGCCGGCTGCCGCGACGCCGGTGAGGATAAGGGAGCGGATGCGCATGAGACTTCTCCAAGCCGGTCGACCATCGTCACTGTCCGACACGTCACTATTCATGCCCGATTAACCCTAACGGGCAGTTAAGCTCGCGCCACACGCATTGCTGGCTCTGGGGCGCCGCGCTACAGGCAAGGTCATGACTGCGACCTCCCTTCGTCTTGCGCTTGCGCAACTCAACCCGACCATCGGCGACATCTGCGGCAATGCCGACAAGGTCCGCGCCGCCCGCCGCATTGCAGGCGATGCCGGCGCCGAGCTCCTGATGCTGCCGGAGCTCTTCCTCTGCGGCTATCCGCCGGAGGACCTGGTGCTGAAGCCGGCCTTCCAGGATGCCTGCCGCAAGGCCTGCGAGGCGCTCGCGCGCGAGACCGGGGATGGCGGTCCCGCCGTGCTCCTGGGCCTGCCCTGGGCCGAGGGCGGCAAGCTCTACAATGCCTATGCGCTGCTCGATGGCGGCCTGATCCAGTCGGTGCGCTTCAAGGTGGCGCTGCCCGATTACGGCGTCTTCGACGATTCCCGCGTGTTCTCGCCCGGCCCGCTGCCCGGGCCGGTGGTGTTCCGCGACAAGGTTCGGCTGGGCCTGCCGATCTGCGAGGATATCTGGAGCGAGGAGGTGGTCGAGTGCCTGGCCGAGACCGGGGCCGAGATCCTGCTTGCGCCGAACGGCTCGCCCTATCGCCGCGATGTCGGCGACGAGCGCATGAATGTCGCGGTCGCGCGTGTGGTCGAATCCGGCCTGCCGCTGGTCTATCTCAATCAGCTCGGCGGTCAGGACGAGCTCGTCTTCGACGGCGCCTCCTTCGTGCTCGCGGCCGACAGGACGCTGGCGCATCAATTGCCGGCCTTCCGCGAGGCGGTCGTCGTCACCGACTGGGCGCGCGAGGCCGGGCAATGGCGTGCCCAGCCGGGCGAGATCGCAGCGATCGAGAGCGGTGACGAGGCGGATTACGCGGCTTGCGTGCTGGGCTTGCGCGATTATGTCGGCAAGAGCGGGTTCCGCGGCGTCGTGCTCGGCCTCTCCGGTGGCCTCGATTCCGCGCTTTGTGCCGCGATCGCCGTCGATGCGCTCGGGCCCGGGCGCGTCACGTGCGTGATGATGCCCTCCCGCTTCACCGCGCAGCAGAGCCTGGACGATGCCAAGGCCTGCGCGAAGGCGCTGGGCGTCCGCTACGAGACGTTGCCGATCGCGGCGCCGGTCGCAGGCTTCGAGGCGGCGCTGGCCGGGCTCTTCGCGGGCACGCAACCCGATGTCACGGAGGAGAACCTGCAGAGCCGGGCGCGCGGCACGCTCCTGATGGCGCTCTCCAACAAGTTCGGCTGGATGCTGGTGACGACCGGCAACAAATCCGAGATGTCCTGCGGCTACGCCACGCTCTATGGCGACATGAATGGCGGCTTCAACCCGATCAAGGACGTCTACAAGACGCAGGCCTTCCGCCTTGCGCAGCTGCGCAACCATTGGCAGCCGGCGGGTGCGCTTGGCCGCGATGGCGTCGTCATTCCCGAGAGCATCATGGCCCGGCCGCCCAGCGCCGAACTGCGCGAGGGCCAGACCGACCAGGATGCGCTGCCGCCTTATGAGGTGCTCGACGCCATCCTCGCCTGCCTGATCGAGCGCGAGATGCGCGTCGCCGACATTGTTGCGCTCGGCCATGAGCGTGAAACCGTCCTGGCGGTCGAGCGCCTGCTGCATCGTGCCGAATACAAGCGCCGCCAGGCCGCGCCGGGCGTGAAGGTCACGGGCCGCAATCTCGGCCGCGACCGGCGCTATCCGATCGTCAACGCTTTCAGCGACGGAGGCGAGGGCGCCTATGAGCCTGACGCGACGCTGGTGAAGGGCGTGGGTCGGCCGGGCGGGGAGAGTTTCGACTTTTAGTGCTGCGCGTTAGGCGCATGCCGCTGCGAATTCGCCTCCAGGAATTCGACGACCCGCTGGTCGTGCACGGCAATCTGGTCCGTCAGACCGAAGAGCTGCTGTTTCAGCGGATGTTCGAGCGCCTGCGCTCGTGTCAGTAAACGGCCGAGAGTCGAGTCGTGCCAAGGCGATTCCGCAGCGTCGATCAGGCCGACATTGTTTATGCCGGCGACCGTCCACATCCGGAAGGTGAAGCAGACCCGCTGATCCGGCATCGCATCGTCGCCCCAACTACCGAAGATCGCAATGCCGTCGATCCAGAAATGCTTCGGACCGTCCGAGAACATGAGGTTGTAGACGGCGAACGCGCTACCCTCACGATAAACAAAGCGGGCTAGGCGCGTCGTCCGTGACCCGCAGCAGCCACAGGTCGAGAATCGCGGATCCTCGAATTCAATCTCGTCCATGAGATCCTGCCAGCTCCCTCTTCCGGATATTATTGCTGCGCTTGTTCGTTCGGGCAATGCAGGGCGGTTCTGTCCAGCCGCAACCGCGCCGGACCACGGGCGATTGTGGCCCGGGGCCAAACGCGCCATAAGCCGCGCATGACTTCTCCGCTCGTCCGCACCGCACCGTCTCCGACCGGCTTCCTGCATATCGGCAATGTCCGGTCGATCATGTTCAACTGGCTGTTTGCGCGCCGCCATGGTGGCCGCTTCCTGCTGCGCTATGACGATACCGATCTGGCGCGCTCGAAGCCGGAATTCGCAGATGCGATTGCGGAAGACCTGGCCTGGCTCGGCGTCATCCCCGACTTCGTCATCAGGCAGTCGGACCGGCTGGCGATCTATGACGCGGCGGCCGCCCGCCTGCGCGAAGCCGGCCGGCTCTACCCCTGCTACGAGACCGCCGACGAGCTCGACCGCCGCCGCAAGCGCCAGCTCGCGCGCGGCCTGCCGCCGGTCTATGACCGCGCCGCGCTGAAATTGACGGCCGAGGACCGGGCGCAGCTCGAGGCCGAGGGCCGCAAGCCGCATTGGCGCTTCCTGCTGGAGCCGCGCATCGTCGCCTGGAACGACCTCGTCCGGGGCGAGGCCCATGTCGATTGTGCCTCATTGTCGGACCAGGTGCTGATCCGCGAGGATGGCAGCTATCTCTATCATCTGCCTTCCGTCGTCGACGATGCCGAGACCGGAGTGACCCATGTCATCCGCGGCGAGGACCATGTCACCAACACGGCGGTGCAGATCCAGATTTTTGAGGCGCTGGGCGCAGCCCTGCCGCTCTTCGGCCACCACAATCTGTTGACGACGGCGAGCGGGGAGGGGCTGTCGAAGCGGCTCGGCCATCTCTCGCTGCGCGGCCTGCGCGAAAGCGGCGTCGAGGCCCTGGCCGTTGCGGCGCTCGCCGTGCTCGTCGGCTCCTCGGATGCGGTCAGGCCCGTCGCGAGCCTCGATGAGCTCTCCGGCCTCGTCGATCTTGCCCATGTCTCGCGCGCCCCGGCCAAGTTCGACGAGCATGAGCTGGAGGCGCTGAGCGCCCGCACGCTGCACCAATTACCTTATGACGCCGTGGCCGAGAGGCTGGCAGTTCTGGGCGTGCCGGCGACCGAGCCGTTCTGGCTCGCCGTGCGCGGCAATCTCGGCAAGCTCGATGATGTGAAGGGCTGGTGGCAGGTCGTCGAAGGGCCGCTGCAGCCGGTCGTCACCGACCCCGCTTTCGCCGCTGCGGCGGCGACCGTGCTGCCGGCCGAGCCTTTCGACGCGACGAGCTGGAAGAGCTGGACGCAGGCCGTGGGGGCCGCGACCGGCGCCAAGGGCAAGGCCCTGTTCATGCCGCTGCGCCTGGCGCTGACCGGGCTCGAGCACGGCCCGGAGCTGGCGGCCCTGCTGCCGCTGATCGGGCGCGAGAAGGCGCTGAAGCGGCTGGCCGGCGAGGCGGCCTGAGCGTTTTCACACCCGCGCCGTCATCCTGGACAAGCCGCGGAGCGGCGCAGCTCCGGGATCCATCATAGGGCGCGCAGTGCTCTATGATGGATCCCGGCTCTACGATGGATCCCGGGACGACCTTCGGTCGCCCAGGATGACGTGGTGTTTGCGAGTGAACCTGCGCCCTCAATCGTGCCGGTGCATCGCCGAACTGTGCTTGGTGTCGCGCATCGTCGTGTAGACCAGCAGCGACAGGAAGATCACGCCGGCGAGGTAGTAGTAGAACCACTGCTCATGGCCGAGCGTCTTGAACCAGAGCGCGATCGCCGGAGCCGTGCCGCCGAAGATCGAGACTGTCAGCGCATAGGGCACCGCGACGCCCGTCGCGCGGATCGAGGTCGGGAACAATTCGGCCTTCACCACGGCGTTGATCGAGGTGTAGCCGGCGACGAAGACCCAGGCGCCGGAAATCAGCAGGAAGGCGATCCAGGGTGATTTCGTACCGGCGAGCGCGGTCAGGATCGGCACCGTCAGCAGCGTGCCGGCGACGCCGAAGAAGATCAGCATCGGCTTGCGGCCGATCCGGTCCGAGATCGCGCCATAGATCGGCTGCAGGGCGGCGGCGAAGATCAGGGAGCCGGCGATGACATAGGTCGTGGTCAGGTCGTTGAGGCCCACCGTCTGCTTCACGAAGGTCTGCATATAGGTGGTGAAGGTGTAGAAGGCGGCGGTGCCGCCGGCGGTGAGGCCGACCACGATCGCGACCTCGCGCGGATAGCGCAGCAACCCGCGGATCGAGCTTTCGCGCTTCTTGCCCTTCAGCGCCTCGAAGCTCTCGGTCTCGTGCATGTGGCGGCGCATCAGCATGGCGATGATGGCGAGCGCCGCGCCGATGACGAAGGGGATGCGCCAGCCCCAGGCGACGAGCTGCTCATGCGTCAGGAAGACGTTCTGGAGCAGCAGCAGCACGAGGATCGCGGTGAGCTGCCCGCCGATCAGCGTGACGTATTGGAAGCTCGAATAGAAGCCGCGATGCTCGGGGTCGGCGACCTCGGTGAGATAGGTCGCGCTGGCGCCGTATTCGCCGCCGAGGCTCAGGCCCTCGACGATGCGGGCGAAGGCGAGCAATGCGGGCGCGGCGAAGCCGATCGAGGCATAGGTCGGGGTCACCGCGATGATCAGCGAGCCGAAGCACATCAGCACGACCGAGACGGTGAGCGAGAGCCGGCGGCCATAGCGGTCGGCGAGATGGCCGAACAGCCAGCCGCCGATCGGGCGCACGATGAAGCCCGCGGCAAACAGGGTCGCGGCGTTGAGCTGCTGCACGACCGGGTCGCTGGACGGGAAGAAATGCGGCGCGAAATACAGCGCGAAGGCCGTGTAGGCGTAGAAGTCGTACCATTCGACGAGGTTGCCGACCGAGCCCATGAAGATCGCCTTCAGGCGGCGTTTGGCGTCGTTGTATTCGATGGGATGGGGATGGGCGGGGATGGCGTCGTCAGACATGGCGGCCTCTGGGTCTTTGGGGGACGGAGGCGGCCTCGCGCCGTCGGGCGACGGGCGCGTCATTCTGCGGCCAGGCGGCGTCCCCATATGAGGGGTCGCCCCTTAATGCGCGCTGGCTCGTCATGCGTCCAGTGCCGGGTTGCCCGCTTGGCGGCGTAGCGTCATGGTTCCTGTGCATGAGACCATGATCGACTCTCGACGTTGTCGGCATTGCTCACGCGAGAAACCGGTACCCACTCTTTCGCGCAAGGCTCTATTGCCGCGTCGCCGAGGGGCCGAGATTGGGCGCAAGGTTCGGCGAGATGATCCGCACCGTGCGCTTCTCGCCGGTGACGCTCTTCGTCTCGCTCTTCACCCCGTCGCCCTTGTCGAGAACCTTCTCGCCGATCGTGTCAGGCCCGACGCCGGCCGATTCCGTGCCCGCCGTCGGCGAGTTCTCGGAGGGCATGGGCTTTTCGTCGGGGACATCGGGAATCGCGGCGGGCTGCACGATCGCAGGCGTCGCGCCCCGGCGCTTGGGATCGACCCTGGGTCGCGACAATTCAGCCGCGCGCTGCTCGGTGACGATGATGTCGCCCTTGCGCTTGTCGAGCAGGTATTCGGCGTCCTTCAGCGCCTGCGCCCAGCTCTGGCCCTGGCCTCGGCAGGTGCAGGCGGCGTCGAAGCTGCGCTGGTATTTTCCGGCGTTCGGCAGCGAGGTATAGGGCTGGCCGCTGCTGCGGGAGACGGAGTTCTGGATGTCGCCGCCGCTCGTCATGCCGAAGGCGGTGGTCTCCGCGCCCGGGCACAGGGCCTGGCACATCTCGTCGGCATTGCCGGGATTGTTGGCGAGCGGGAAGAAGAAGCCGTCGCAGCTGCGCACGCAGACGGTGTAGGCGCCGCCCATGCGCGGCTTTTCGGGCTCCTGCGGCGGCTGATCGGGCTGGAGCTCCGGCAGTGTCGTGTCGATCTCGCCGCGGCGCGGTTCGATTCCGAAGATCGTCTCGAAGAAGCCGCGCTGCTGCGGCCGGCAGTTGTTGTCGATCGCCGCTGCGAGTTGGGCGCGGCGCTGCTCGACGCCGCCGCCCTCGGCCTGGCGCTGAGCCGCGCCATATTGCGCCTGCAACTGGCCGATCTGCGAGCGCAGCAGGCCGCATTGCGGCGGCGGACCCTCGCCGAAGAGGGAGAAGCCGCGGTCGCAGCCCATGGCGCGGTACTGGCCGGTCACCTGCGCAAGCTGCGCGCCGACGCGCTGGGCGGCCTGGGCTGCGCGCGGATCGCCGCCGCGCTGGCCCTGCAGGCTGGCGAGCTCGGAGCGCCAGGCATTGCACGCCGGCGATTGTGCGAAAGCCGCGCCGCCCAGGCTCGCCAGCGCCACCAGCACGGCGCCGAAGCGTCGGAAAAACGGAACTGTCATCGCGGGTCGGGCCACATCACCTGTTTTGCTGGTCCAGGCGCTTGCCGCGCCGATTGCTCACGCGCGAGAACACCTGCCAAACGCGACGGAACTAAGGTCGGCGCCTGCGGCGACCGAGAGCAGGATGCGAAAAAGTGGGAACCGTTCTTTCGCATTGATCCGGCTCTGGCGCGGATTCGCTGGGAGCCGCATCTCGCATCCGCATGCCATATTTGCTTGTAGGCGGCAATCAGGCCTCGTCGCCGCGATAGCCGCCGGCGAGATGGCGGCCGCGTTCGGTCAGGGTCGAGAGCACGCGCTCGAACACTTTCAGTTCTTCGGGCGCGATGCCTTCCGTCCAGCGCGCCTGCAAGGCGAGCGCCAGCGGCACGATCTGGCCGTAGATGCGCCCGCCCGCCGCAGTCAGCGCCACGAAGGATTCGCGCCGGTCCTGCCGGTTCTCCGCGCGCGAGACCAGGCCGCGCTTCTCCAGCTCGGTGACGGCGCGCGAGACCTTGGTCTTGTGCATCTCGGCGAGTTCGCCGATGTCGCGTGAGGTCAGCTTGCCGAACTCGCCGAGCTGCGCGATGACCCGCCATTGCGGAATGTCGATGCCGAAATGCTCGCCGATGATCCGTCCGAGCGCCCGGCTGCCGAGCAGGCCGACGACATTGAGCCGGTAGGGCAGGAACTGCTCCAGCCGAAGCAGGGGGGTGGCGGCGGAAGGGGGATTGTTCGTCGACATCGCGTTTTGCGTCCGGCGGCTTCAGTTTGCATGGTATGATGCGGGCTCATGGTTCTGGAGCCCAGAGGCTGTTAGGGCCTCCGGGCAGGTGATCGCCTTTCGCCCCGCCTTGCGCAAGAGCCAGGGGGCTGGGCTTGCGGCTGCCCGGCGTTTGGGCTTGTCTCTCCGGCAAGGGGCAAGGAGGACGTTGTGGGTGTTCGAGCGAAAGCGCCGGCCAGGCGGGCTCGTGCCGGCAACGGGCCGATCATGCACCGCAAGCCAAACAAACCTCTCGACGCAGCCCAGATGATGCAGCGCTGGGCCCGCCATTGGCTGCGCAGCTGCCGCGACATGCCCAAGCACGCGCTTCGCCTGATCGATGATGCACAGGCCGATCCCGAGAAGCAGGTCCATGCGTTCCGCCGCCTGATGAAGGCATGGCGCTCCCTGCTCAAGCTCGCGCCGGACTCGCTGGCGCAGGACGCCAGGATAATGCGCGCCGAGATCAGGGCGCTCCGTCGGGATTTCGGCGCCGCCCGCGATGCCGTCGTCCTGGCCAGGACCCTCCAGGACGCGCTGGGGACGAGCCTCTTCCAGCGCCTGCCGAAGCCGGAGGGCGAAGCCGTATCGCCGGCTGCACTGCCCGATCTGCGACAGCAACTGGAGGCTGCTCGCATCAAGCTGAACCGGCTCTCGGCCGAGATGGCGCGCTGGTCGGTGGCGGGGGAAGGTGGCGCCTTTCTGCTGAAGGGCTTCGAACGCTCCTGCCGGAAAACGCGTCGGCGCCTGCAGCGCGATCCGCTCCGGATGAGCCTGAAACGCCTGCACGCGTCGCGGACGGCGGTTGTCGATCTCGGCTATCAGCTCCAGTTCTTTCGCCCGACCGAGGCGGCAGAGCTTGCGCTGCGGGGCGAGCTGGTGGAGCGGCTGCGTTCGCATTTCGGCGCCGTTGTCGATCTCGATCTGGCCCGCAGGCATCTGGACACGCTGGTGCCGACCGCGCACGGGGGCAAGGCCAAGCACAAGACGGCCGAGCAGAAGAAGGCCGAGCACAGGATCGCCCGCCGAATCGCCAGGCGACGCGGGAAGGCGGCACGGCTGGCGCGCCGGCTGCTTGACGAACGGCCGAAGGCTCTGCGCGCCCGCCTGGGTGAAATGCTGGCGATGACGGAGCCGCGCCAGGTCACGCTGAGCTGACCCGGCACGGCTTGTCCTGTCGCCGGACGAGGGCGCCTTCGCTCAGCGCGCCCGCAGCCGGTTCATGAACGAGTCGTAGGACAGCTCCGCCACCTGCCACCAGAGCAGGTTCTCGCCGCGGAAGGCGACCATGGAGTCGTAGCCCTTCTTGAAGTCCGGGCTCTTGGCCGAGGTCTCGGCGTAGTATTCCTCGGCGGCCTTGAGCGCTGCCTCCATCACCGGCATCGGGAACGCCTTCAACTGCGCGCCCTGCGCCACCAGTCGACGCAGGCCGCCGGGGTTCACGAAGTCGTATTTCGCCAGCATCCAGTTATTGGCCGCCTCGCAGGCGTTCTGGACGATTGCCTGATAATGCTTGGGCAGCTTGGCCCAGGCCTCCTTGCCGATGATCAGGTGCAGCATCGCGCCGCCCTCCCACCAGCCGGGGTAGTAGTAATATTTCGCGACCCGGATGAAGCCGAGCTTCTCATCGTCATAGGGGCCGACGAATTCGGCGGCATCGATCGTGCCGCGCTCCAGCGCCGGATAGACGTCGCCGGGCGCGATCTGGGTCGGAACCACGCCAAGCTTGGCCAGCACCGCCCCGCCCATGCCGCCGATGCGGAACTTCAGGCCCTTGAGGTCGTCGAGCCCGGTCAGTTCCTTGCGGAAGAAGCCGCCCATCTGGCAGCCGGAATTGCCGCAGGGAATCGAATAGGCGTTGAAGCGGTCGAGCACGCCGTTGACGATCTGCTCGCCACCACCGAAATACCACCAGCTATGCTGCTGGCGCGCGTTCAGCCCGAAGGGGATGCCGGTGCCCAGCCCCAGCGTCGGATCCTTGCCGATATAGAAATAGGTCGGCGAATGCGCGCATTCGACCGTGCCCGACGAGACCGCGTCGAGCGCCTGCAGGCCGGGCACGATCTCGCCGGGCGCAAAAACCTGGATCTCGAACTTGCCGTCCGTGGCGTCGCTGACGAATTTCGAGAACTGCTGGGCGGTGCCGTAAATCGTATCGAGCGACTTCGGAAAACTCGACGTCAACCGCCATTTCACCTCGGGGGCCGACTGCGCGATCGCAGGCATCGCGACCGGGGTCGCGGCGGCAGCAAGTGCCCCTGTTTTCAAAAAGTCGCGACGTTTCATATGGTCACCTCCCAAAAAGCGTGTTGCGCTCTTTCTGGCGCGTCCGGGGAGGAATGAAAAGACATGAAACTCGCGTCGCTTATGCATGGCCGGGATGGCCGACTCGTCGTGGTCTCGAAAGACCTCACCCGGGCCACCGACGCCTTCCCGGTGGTGCCGACCCTGCAGGCGGCGCTCGACGATTGGGACCGCTACGCGCCGCGCCTCGCCGATCTGGCGGAGACGCTGGAGCATGGCTCGGTCCCGTCCTTCCGCTTCCACGAGCATGATTGCGCCGCTCCGCTGCCGCGCGCCTATCAGTGGCTCGACGCCTCCGCTTATGTGAACCATGTCGAACTGGTCCGGAAGGCGCGCGGCGCGCAGATGCCGGAGAGCTTCTGGACCGACCCCTTGATGTATCAGGGCGGCAGCGATTCCAATCTCGGGCCGCGCCAGGCGATCCGCGCCCGCAGCGAGCTCGACGGCATCGATTTCGAGGCCGAGATCGCGGTCGTCACCGGCGACGTGCCGATGGGCGTCTCGCCCGCCCGTGCGCTTGGCTATATCCGCCTGGTCATGCTCGCAAACGATGTGAGCCTGCGGAATCTGGTTGCGAACGAATTGGCGAAAGGCTTTGGATTCGTTCAGTCAAAGCCGCCGACCGCCTTTTCCCCTGTCGCCGTGACGCCCGGCGAATTGGGCGCAAGCTGGACCGGAGGCAAGCTGCATCTGCCGCTGCTGACGCAGCTCAACGGCAAGCCCTTCGGCAGGCCGGACGCCGGCGTCGACATGACCTTCGATTTCGGCGCGCTGATCGCCCATGCGGCGCGCACCCGCCCGCTTGTGGCCGGCACGATCATCGGCTCTGGCACGGTCTCGAATCGCGGCGCCGATGGTGGCCCGGGCAAGCCTTTGGCGGTGAGCGGGGTCGGCTATGCCTGCATCGCCGAGCAGCGCATGGTCGAGACGATCGCACGCGGCGCGCCGGCGACGCCGTTCCTGCGCTTCGGCGACAGCATCCGCATCGAGATGAAGGACGCTGCCGGGCACTCGATCTTCGGCGCGATCGAACAGGAGATCCTGCCTCACGCGGAGTGACGCCGACGGCCGGCCCGGGGCAATCCCGGGTCGGCGAAGCGCCTTCAACACCAAATCAAATCGGGGAGGCGTCGGAAAACCGGTTTCCACGTTTCAGCTTGATGTTCTAGGCTTTGTTCGCAACCCGCTTGCCGCGAGAGTTCTGCCTGCCATGATCGAATCCGTGCCGCTCTACCCGACCACCATTCCGCTGGCCTTCTTCGTCTGGGGCCCGGCGCTGGTGATGCTGCTGTATTGGCTGGTTGGTGTCTGGGCGAGCCGGCAAGGCGTGGCGCGCCTGCTCGAGAGCGACTGGAACGGCTTCACCGTCGCCGATGTCGAGAAGCTCTTCGCCGCCTATGGCGATGAGCGCCGCGCGAAATACCGCCATCGCGTGCTGCCCGCCGATGTCGCTGTCGCCTTCGTCTATGCGATCGTCGGCGCGGTCATCATCGCCGGGCTGTGCATGCGCGGGCAGCCCTGGTGGGTCGCGGCGCTGTGCGGCGGCGGCTGGCTGCTCGGCGGGCTCTGCGACGTCGCCGAGAATTTCGCCATTGCGCGCCTGCTCGACAAATATCCCAAGGTCGAGGCCGGTGATGTCGCCTTCGCCAGCGGGACCACGCGATTGAAGCTGGTACTGTTCTCGCTCGGCATCATCGGCGCGATCGTGGCGGCTTATCTGGTGTTCAAGCCGCTGGCGGCGTGACCAAGGCTCTGGCGCGGCGGGGCCTGCGGAACCATATCGCAGCCCGAGGGTTCAACCGCGTCCCCCAGAGGAGATCAAGATGCGCTTCCGTTCCGCCATCACTGCTGCGATAGCGGTGGCTCTGAGCCTTGCCGTCTTTGCCGTTCCGGCCCAGGCCCAGGAAGACCTGATCTTCAGGAAATCCACGGTCTGGAAGATGCTGACGCCCGACGACAAGCTTGCCGTCTACGGTATCGATGATCCGGTCGTCGAGGGCGTCGCCTGCCACTATACCGTGCCCGAGAAGGGCGGTGTCGCCGGCATGTTCGGCGTCGCCGAGCAGGTCTCGGACATCTCTCTCGCCTGCCGGCAGATCGGTCCGATCAGGTTCAAGGACAAGTCCGAGCAGGGCGATGTCGTCTTCCGCGAGCGCCGCTCGCTGATCTGGAAGAAGATGCAGATCGTGCGCGGCTGCGACGCCAAGCGCAACGTATTGATCTACATGGTCTATACCGACAAGCTGATCGACGGCTCCCCGCAGAATTCGACCTCGACCGTGCCGATCATGCCCTGGGGCGCGAATGGCGATGCGCCGAAATGCGCGGAATGGGTGAAGTGAGGGGCGGCCTCAGAGCGTTTTCGAGCGAAGTGGATGCCGGTTCGCTCGCGACAACCGCGAAGCGTCCGCGCGGAGAAAACGCGTTAAAACAAAGGCCTGGAGCAATTGAACGATCCAGTCGGATCGGAAATTGCTCTAGCCGCAGACGATGACCAGCGGCCGCTCGGGCTCGGCCGTCACGGTCGCCTTGGCGAGCGTGCCGGTGAAATCCTCGCGGCTGGCGAGGCCGAAGCTCGTCGCCGAGGCGAAGCCCTTGGCCTCGCACCAGGCATTGGCGACGATCTTGCCGCATTCGGACTTCGTCGAGATGCAGTCGGCGACGCCGTAGCCGTCGCTGGCCGGGATCAGGAAGGTGCGCTGGTCGCTGGCGGCCGCGACCGTCTTGGTCGAGGGCAGGATCGACAGGGACAAGCCCGCGCCGATGATCCCGAAGAGGCCGACAAGAGCGATGGCGCGGCGCATTTCAGATATTCCTCGTGACCCGGTCGGGCGCTCAACCCTCAAATCGCGAGGATGGTTCCAACCGGTTAAATTTGGATGAACTCGTGCCGGCCATGTTGCGGCGCAACAAGCGGGGCGCCCTCTTGACGCAAAGCCCGCATGCAGGCAATCAGTTTTTCATGACGCGAGCCGCCAACCCGATTTGCATTATTTGCCGCTAGCTTTCGCTGGCCGGCTGCTCACGTCCTCGTCCTGAAACGGAAAGACAGACAGCGCCCCGGCCAGCGGCCAGGATTTGCTCGTCTCCATGCCTTCCGCCGTTTCGCCAGGACACCCGCCGATGTCGCCGACCTTGAGGCTCTACAACACGCTGACGCGGACGAAGGAGGATTTCGCTCCGATCGATCCCGATAATGTCCGCATGTATGTCTGCGGCCCGACGGTTTATGACTATGCCCATATCGGCAATGCTCGCCCGGTCATCGTCTTCGACGTGCTCTACCGGCTGCTGCGGCATCTCTATGGCGCCGACCATGTCACCTATGCCCGCAACCTCACCGACGTCGACGACAAGATCAATGCGCGGGCGGCGCGCGACTATCCCGGCCTGCCGCTGAACCAGGCGATCGCTGGGGTCACGCAAGCGACGACGGCGCAGTTCCATGCCGATATCGGCGCGCTCGGCAACCTGCCGCCCGACTCCGAGCCGCGCGCCACCGACCATATCGAGGAGATGAAGGCGATCATCGAGCGCCTGATCGCGCGCGGCGTCGCCTATGTCGCAGAAGAGCATGTGCTGTTCCATGTGCCCGCCGTCGAGCATCTCAAGGCCGCGCCGAAATACGGCTCGCTGGCGCGCCGGCCGCTCGACGAGATGATCGCCGGCGCACGGGTGGATGTCGCTCCCTACAAAAGAGATCCGATGGATTTCGTGCTGTGGAAGCCGAGCCGCGAGGGCGTCGATCCGGGCTGGCCTTCGCCGGCAGGGATCAAGACGCCCGGCCGTCCGGGCTGGCATATCGAATGCTCGGCGATGTCGATGGCGAAGCTGCTCGCGCCCTTCGGCGGCGGCTTGTCCTGCGACGATCCGGCCAAGAATGTCTTCGACATCCATGGCGGCGGCATCGATCTCGTCTTCCCGCATCATGAGAACGAGATCGCCCAGTCCTGCTGCGCCTTTGGCGGCGCCGCCGGGGCAGGGCGCATGGCCAATATCTGGATGCATAACGGCTTCCTGCAGGTCGAGGGCGAGAAGATGTCGAAATCGCTCGGCAACTTCGTCACCATCAACGAATTGCTGGAGACCGAGGTCTTTGGCGGACGGAAATGGCCGGGCGAAGTGCTGCGCCTCGCCATGCTCAAGACGCATTATCGCCAGCCGATCGACTGGACGGTGAAGGCGCTGGAGGAGGCGGAGAAGACGCTTGCCGAATGGTCGGATGTCGCCGCCGATGCGGAGGTCGGACAGCCGTCGCAGGCGTTTCTTGACGCTCTGGCTGATGATCTGAACATCGCCAAGGCGCTGGCCGAGCTTCATGCGCTTCGCAAGGCGGGGGAGTTGTCCCGGCTGCGCGGTGCGCTGTCGCTGCTTGGCATCGACCTGCGTGCCCAGGGCAACGCGCTGGACGACACAACGCTTCGTGCTGCCGTCGAAACGCAGATCGCCGCGCGTCTCGAAGCCCGCCGCGCCAAGAATTTCGCCGAATCCGACCGCATTCGCGACGTGCTTCTGGCGCAAGGCATCCAGCTCAAGGACGGCAAGGATGCTGACGGCAACCCGACCACGACCTGGGAGGTAAAGCGATGAATCGCCAACCTGCCCCCTCTCCCCTCGCGGGAGAGGGTTGGGGTGAGGGGGCGCGCGACGGTCACCGTGCAGCGACTGCAAAGTCGCAACCCGGAAACGTCACGGCGCCCCCTCATCCGGCCGCTGCGCGGCCACCTTCTCCCGCCAGGGGAGAAGGGGAGAACGCGGCGACGCTTTCGCAGACCCTGCGAGGGCGCGCTCGCGCCATGCGCAAGGAGCCGACCGAGGCCGAGCGCAAGCTTTGGCATCTGGTGCGCGATCGGCGTTTCAGCGGTTTCAAGTTCCGCCGGCAGGTGCCGATCGGGCGCTATATCGTCGATCTCGTCTGTCTGGAAAAGCGCCTGATCGTTGAAGCAGATGGCGGCCAACATGCCGAGAATGCGCATGATGTCGTGAGAGATGCCTGGCTGGCGGTGCAGGGTTTTCGCATCCGCCGCTTCTGGAACGCAGACATTCTCCAGCGCCCCGACGAAGTGCGAGACACGCTTTGGCACGACCTGGACGGTGTTGCCCGTATTGAGCCGACAGAGACGGCGGAGATGAGATCATGACCCCCACCCCGAAGATCCGCCCCGCCGGCGCTCTTTCCGTTGCCATGAAGCTCGTCATGCTCGCCATGGTGATGCCGCGTGTGCTGCGCTTCAAATTGAGGCGCGAGCGATGAGCGCTGCCCGCATCCACCTCTTCGACACCACCTTGCGCGACGGCGCGCAGACGACGGGCGTCGATTTCTCGCTCGACGACAAGCGCAGCGTCGCCGCCATGCTCGACAAGCTCGGCATCGACTATGTCGAGGGCGGCTATCCCGGCGCCAATCCGCTGGATACGGCCTTCTTCGCGCAGAAACCGACGACGCAGGCCAAATTCGCCGCCTTCGGCATGACCAAGCGCGCCGGCCGCTCGGCCGCCAATGATCCCGGCATCGCAGCGTTGCTGGAGGCCAAGGCCGACGCCATCGTCTTCGTCGCCAAGGCCTGGGACTACCATGTCCATGTCGCGCTCGAGATTCCGCTCGAAGACAACCTCATCGGCATCGCTGAAAGCGTCGAAGCCGCCAGGGCCGCCGGCCGTGAGGTCATGCTCGATTGCGAGCACTTCTTCGACGGCTACAAGGCCAATCCCGATTATGCGCTCTCCTGCGCCCGCACGGCCTATGAGGCCGGGGCGCGCTGGGTCGTGCTCTGCGACACCAATGGCGGCACGCTGCCCGACGAGATCGGGACAATCGTCGCAGAAGTGACGAAAACCATTCCCGGCGACCATCTCGGCATCCACGCGCATGATGATTGCGGCTGCGCGGTGGCCAATTCGCTGGCCGCCGTCGAGGCCGGCGCGCGCCAGATCCAGGGCACGCTGAACGGGCTCGGCGAGCGCTGCGGCAATGCCAATCTGGTGACGCTGATCGGCGCGCTTAAGCTGAAGGAGCGCTATCGCGAGCGCTTCGCCATCGGCGTCGGCGAGGCGCAGCTCGGCGAGCTCACCCATGTCTCGCGGGCGCTCGACGAGATGCTGAACCGGGCGCCCAACCGCCACGCGCCCTTCGTCGGAGCCTCCGCCTTCACCACCAAGGCCGGCATTCATGCCTCGGCCGTGCTGAAGGACCCGCGCACCTATGAGCATGTCCCGCCCGAGGCGACGGGCAATCTGCGCAAGGTTCTGATTTCCGACCAGGGCGGGAAATCCAACCTCGTCGCCGAGCTGGAGCGCATCGGCGTGACGCTCGGCCGCGACGATCCGCGGCTGGGCCGGGTGCTCGACGAGGTCAAGGAGAAGGAGGCGCAAGGCTACGCTTTCGAGGGCGCCGACGCCTCCTTCTTCCTGCTTGCCAAGCGCATCATCGGCGAATTGCCGGCCTATTTCGAGATCGAGCGCTTCACTGCCAATGTCGAGCGTCGCCATAATGCGCTGGGCGAGCTCGTCACCTTCTCCGAGGCGATCGTGAAGGTGAAGGTCGGCGAGGAGGTGCTGATCTCGGTCGCCGAAAGCGCACTCGGCCCGGTCAACGCGCTCGACCTGGCGCTGCGCAAGGATCTCGGCCGCTACCAGTCATTGATCGAGGGCTTGCGCCTCGTCGACTACAAGGTCCGGGTCTTCCAGGGCGGCACGGACGCGGTCACCCGGGTGCTGATCGAGTCGGCCGACGAGACCGGCGCGCGCTGGACCACGGTCGGCGTCAGCGCCAACATCATCGACGCCTCGTTCCAGGCGCTGGTGGATTCGATCACCTACAAGCTGATGCGCGAGGGCGCGACGGCTTAAACAGCTGAATGGGGCGAAAGCACTCGACCAATAACGATCTAGGCGCGGGGAACCCTTCTCCCGGATGAGAAAAGGGCAGGGATGAGGGGCTGCCGCTGATTATTGGAGCGCGACTGCGCCGCAGCGCATTCTATTGAGAGGGCACACCCTCATCCGGCGCTCCGCGCCACCTTCTCCCATCCGGGAGAAGGGAAGAAGCGCGTGCGCGTCCTCACTCCGTCAGGCGGATGACCCGATCCTTGCACAGATCCATGCTCTCGCCATCGCTCTCGGCATCGTCGCCGAAACGGGCGAGCACGTAGTAGTTGCAGCCCGAGGGCTTGTTGAGCTTGATCGACGTGCTCTTGCCCGGCTCAAGCGGCTTGGCGAGCTTGGCGACGAGGCGCGACTGGTCGCCGGTCGTGGCGATCTCAAAGGTCGTCAGGGGCGAGGCGCGCATATTGGTGATCTTGATCTGCGCCGGCGGTTTGGCCTTCTGCGCCGCGGCGGGAGCGGCTGCGAGCATCAGCCCGGCGCAGAGGCCCGCAGTGGCGGTGGCGATAACGCGTTGGAACTTCATCATTGTTTCGTCCCCATTGGCAAAGCTTTGGCGTTCTCCGCCGGTATCTGACACCGGGCTTGGGACGAGAACAAGGCAGCACGCCGGCGCAATCGGAACCTTGCGTGGGATGGGCATGCATTGCCGCGCGAATGCGCCTATATCACCCGGCCAACTGGAATCATTTCAAGATGTCTGCGCCAGCCGCGTCCAACCCGCCGCCGAGTTTCGCCCGCTCGGCCGTGCTGCAACCCGGCTCCGGCTTCGTCGCGACCTTCCGCGCGCTCTGGCCCTATCTCTGGCCGGCCGACCGCGCCGATCTGCGCAAGCGCGTCGTGCTCGCCTTCGCCCTGCTCGTCGCGGGCCGCATCGTGCTGATGGGCGTGCCCTTCGCCTTCAAATGGACGACGGACGCGCTCGCCAATACGCCGAGCAGCCTGGAGCGCTGGCTGCCCTGGCTCGTCGGCGCGCCCCTGGCGCTGACGGTGATCTACGGGCTGGCGCGCGTCGGCTCGGCCGCCTTCATCCAGTTGCGCGATGCGCTGTTCGCGCCGGTCTTCATGCATGCGGTGAGGACGCTGGCGCTGCAGACCTTCGGCCATCTGCATTATCTCTCGCTGCGCTTCCATCTGGAGCGCAAGACCGGCGGCCTGACCCGGGTCCTGGAGCGCGGGCGCAACGGCATCGAGGAGATGGTCCGGCTCGGCCTCAACCAGCTCGTACCGGTGGTGATCGAGCTCGTGCTGATCATCGCGGTGCTGCTGACGATCTTCAACTGGGTCTATGTCGTCGTGCTGGTCGTGATGGTGACGACCTATATGACCTACACCATCAAGGCGACGGAGTGGCGCATTGCCATCCGCTCGCAGATGAACGAGTCCGATACCGACGCCAATTCCAAGGCGATCGACTCGCTCCTGAACTACGAGACGGTGAAGTATTTCGGCGCCGAAGCCCGCGAGACGGCGCGCTACGACCTCTCCATGGCGCGCTATGAGCGCAATTCGATCAAGGCCTACACCTCGCTCGCCTGGCTCAATTTCGGCCAGGCCGCGATCTTCGCCGCCGGGCTGACGCTCTCGATGGTGATGGCGGTGCAGGGCTTTCGCGCGGGCACGCTGACGGTCGGCGATTTCGTGCTGATCAACGCCATGCTGATCCAGCTCTACCAGCCGCTGAATTTCATGGGCACCGTCTATCGCGAGATCAAGCAGGCGACGCTCGACATCGAGCAGATGTTCTCGCTGATCGGCAAGGATCCCGAGATCCAGGACAAGCCGGGTGCGCTGCCGCTGCGGGTCGATGCCGGCGAGGTCCGCTTCGAGGACGTCCATTTCGCCTATATCCCGGAGCGGCCGATCCTGAAGGGCATCTCCTTCACCGTGCCGCCGGGCAAGACCATCGCGATCGTCGGGCCTTCCGGCGCCGGCAAGTCGACGATCTCGCGCCTGCTGTTCCGCTTCTATGAGCCCAATGCCGGCCGCATCCTGATCGACGGGCAGCCGATCGCGGATGTCCAGCAGGTCAGCCTGCGGGCGGCGATCGGCATGGTTCCGCAGGACACGGTGCTGTTCAACGATACGATCGAATACAACATCCGCTATGGCCGGCCCGATGCGAGCGAAGCAGAGGTCGAGGAGGCGGCGCGGCTCGCCCAGATCGACCGCTTCATCAAATCCCTGCCGGACGGCTACGCCACCTCGGTCGGCGAGCGCGGCCTGAAGCTCTCGGGCGGCGAGAAGCAGCGCGTCGCGATCGCCCGCACCATCCTCAAGGGCCCGCCCGTGCTGGTTCTGGACGAGGCGACCTCGGCGCTCGATTCCTTCACCGAGAAGGAGATCCAGGATGCGCTCGACCGGGTCAGCGAGGGCCGCACCACCTTGGTCATCGCCCACCGGCTCTCGACCGTGATCAATGCCGACGAGATCATCGTGCTCGATAAGGGCCTGATCGTCGAGCGCGGCAGCCATCCGCAATTGCTCGCGGCCGATGGCGTCTATGCGGCGCTCTGGAACCGCCAGCGCCAGGTCGACGAGGCCAAGGCGACGCTGCAGCGCGCGACCGCGGAGGAAGCGCCGAGCGTCAGGGTCAGCCTGACGGAGTAGGCCTCTTCCTTCTCCCCTCGCGGGAGAAGGTGGCGCGCAGCGCCGGATGAGGGGGCGCCGTGCCCTGTCCAGCGGGCGTCACAAGGCAAAACGGCAATCGTCGAGCGCCCCCTCATCCGTCTCGGCTTCGCCGAGCCACCTTCTCCCGCGAGGGGAGAAGGGAAGGGAGAAGGGAATGGCCCTGTTTAAAACCACTCGCATCTGTGGCGTGCTTCCTGCATCGTGACCATGGTGGAGCCGGTGGCTCCAATGGCCGAAGCGGGGGCTTCCAATGTTCGATCCGACCACATTCGTAGGCTTTCACACCTGGCTCAGCATCATCGCCATCCTGGCGGGCATTCCCGTTGCGATCGGCCTGCTCAAGGGCCACACCGTTCCGCGCTGGACCGGCGTCTATCTCGCCACCGCCTTCGCCACGAGCGCGACGGGCTTCGGCTTTCCCTTCACCGGCGTGCTGCCTTCCCATATCGTCGGGGCGATCTCGCTCGCGCTGCTGATCGTGGCCGGTTTTTCGCTTTATGGCCGCGGCCTCGCCGATGGCTGGCGGCGGATCTATGCGATCACCGCGATGCTGGCGCTTTATCTGCTCGTCTTCGTCGCCGTCGCCCAGGCCTTCCTCAAGGTGCCGGCGCTGCGTGCGCTCGCCCCGACGCAAGGCGAGCCGCCCTTCGCCATCGCGCAGGGCGTGGTGCTGTTCGTCTTTGCCGTGCTGACCTGGCTCGCGGCGCGGCGCTTCACCAGCGTCCACGTCGCCGCCTGAGCCTCAGCGCCTGTTAGAGATGTTCCTCAGCCCTCATCCTGAGGAGCCATTCCGCGAGGAATGGCGTCTCGAAGGATGCTCCAGATGGTTCAAGAGCGTCCTGGTCCATCCTTCGAGACGCCGCTGCGCGGCTCCTCAGGATGAGGGCTGGAGTTTCCACACGTCTCTCAGCGAGCCGTCGCCGTCATCAGCAAGGGCCGTTTCGGCCGCAAGGTGATCTTCAAGGTCGGCTCGGGCGGCTCCTGCGTCAGCGGCTCGAGCCTGATCGCGCGCAGCAGCACGGCCAGGATCGCGACCGCCTCCATGGTGGCAAAGGCGCTGCCGATGCAGATGCGCGGTCCGGCCCCGAAGGGCAGATAGGCATAGCGATGCCGCAGGCGCGCGGCCTCGCCCAGGAAGCGGGCGGGTTCGAAGCGGTCGGGCAGGTCCCAGAGCCGCTCATGCCGGTGCACCGCCTGGATCGGCACATAAAGCACCATGCCCTTGTTGAGCGTGACGCCGCCCAGCTGGAAGGCGTCCTCGACCTGCCGGGTGATGACCGGCACGGGCGGATAGAGCCGCATCGCCTCCTGGAAGACGGCCCTGGTCAAGGGCAGCGCCATGACCTGCTCCGGCTTGAGCGCATCGCCGCCGGTCACCGCCTCGATCTCCGCCAGCACGGCATCCTCGACCGCGCGATGCCGGGACAGGAGGTGGAAGGTCCAGGCGAGGCCGAGCGCGGTCGTCTCATGGCCGGCGGTGACGAAGGTCAAGAGGTTGTCGACGATCTCGGCGTCGCTCATCGCGCGGCCGGATTCGGGGTCGGCGCTGGCGAGCAGCATGTCGACGAGGTCGTTGCGGTGCTCGCCGCTGGCGCGCCGCTTGGCGACGATCGCACCCAGGGTCTCGCGCAGATAGGCGACGGAGGACAAGGCGCGCCTGCGGCCGGGATAAGGCAGCCATTCCGGCGTGCGGAGCAGGCTGTAGGCGAACATGAAGTTGCTCGGTTCGAGATAGTCGGTGATGGCGCCTTCGACCTTGCCGGCGTCGAAATCGCCACTGCCCGAAAGCATGGTCTCGACGATGATGGCGAAGGTGGTGCGCATCATCTCCTGGCCGATATCGAGCGGCCCCGCCTTGCCGAGCCAGCTGTCGCGCGTCGCCTCGGCCGCCGCGATCATCGCCGGCAGGAAGCTGGTCAGGCTGTCATGCTGGAAGCCTGCGGCGACCGCGCGACGCTGCCAGCGCCAATGTGCGCCATCGGCCGTCAGCAGGCCCTGGCCGACCGCGGGTCCGAGCACCCGGCGCATGGTGTCGCCCTTGCCGAGCGCGTCGGCATTGCGCAGCAGCGCCTCCTGGATCAATGCGGGATCGCAGATATAGAGGCTGTCCCGCCCGGCGACGCGCGCGAGCACGAGCTTCTCCGAGAACGCCTCCGGCGGAATCGCGCTGAGCGGGTTGCGCAGCAGCGCGGTCAGCACGGCGAGCGAGGAGCGCCGGCTCCGGAACGGGATTTCGGGGGCGATCTCGGCGGCGGCGTCGGCCATCATGGTCAAGGCTTCGGTCTCCCGGTTCATGCCCCGCAACGCGCCGGCATTGTGCCTGCGAATGTGGCGAATGAACAACCGTGGCGCGTCTTGCCTTGTTTCCGCGCTTTTCCGTCATGCTCGGGCTTGACCCGAGCATCTCGTGCCGAAGGAGCCTGTCTTTGCCGGAGCTTCTCCCGGCCTGAGATTCTCGGGTCTTCGCTGCGCTACGCCCGAGAATGACGCGCGCCTTTTCCCTTCTCCCCTCGCGGGAGAAGGTGGCGCGCAGCGCCGGATGAGCGGCTGTGTTGTTGGTCAAGGGTTTTGTGTTCGCCAGGGTGTGTTGTCTCTGACGATTGCGTT
>NZ_PQFZ01000004.1 GCF_002917105.1 Allobosea psychrotolerans | reverse complement strand
GAACGTCGAGGCGATCCTTGGATACGTCGATGCCGACGAAAACAGCGAGAGCTTCATCCATGACCCATCCTTGCAAATGCGGGCTCGGGCCCAAGCGGCTGTCCGGGTTCGGGACAAAAAGGCGGAAGCCGCACCTCGCTCATCCACGGGCTCAACTCACCCAAGGGGGGACCGGGCTGACTTCCGCCTCAAACCTCGCCGGTACAAAACCGACTGGCAAATCAAAGATACAAGGGGGCGCCGTGCCTTACCCGGCTGGCGTCGTGTTCGGTTAGTCGGAAAGCTCACAGCGCCACCTCATCCGTCTCGGCTTCGCCGATCCACCTTCTCCCGCGAGGGGAGAAGGGAAAAGGGCGCCTCTTTCTGAAGCCGCGGGAGAAGGTTCCCCGCGCTCTTTCACCCTGACTACTTGAACCCACCCAGGAACGCATCCAGACAGCCGCCGATCGCCTCGATCGCGTAGCCGCCCTCCTGCACCACCAGCGTCGGCAGGCCGAACGCCTTCACCTTCGCGCCGATCGTGCCGAAATCCGTCGCGTCGAGCTTGAGCACGCCGATCGGGTCGTCCTTGTGGGCGTCGTAGCCGAGCGCGATCACCAGCGCCTCGGCCCCGAAAGCCTTGATCGCCGCGCCGGCCCTGTCGACCGCCGCCGCCATCGCCTCTCCTCCCGCGCCATGGTCCAGCGGCAGGTTGAGGTTGAAGCCCTCGCCGGGACCGTTGCCGGTCTCGCCGGCATAGCCGGTGAAGAAGGGATAGTAGTTCGCCGGATCGGCATGGACCGAGATCGTCAGCACGTCGTCGCGACGGTAGAAGATCTGCTGCGTGCCGTCGCCATGATGGGCGTCGACATCGAGGATCGCGACCTTGCCGAAATTCGAGCGCAGGCGCTGCGCTGCGACAGCCGTGTTGTTGATATAGCAGAAGCCGGTGGCGCGGTCGGCGCGGGCATGGTGGCCCGAGGGGCGGCAGAGCGAATAGACCGCGCGCTCGCCGGACAGGATGGCGTCGGCGCCGGCAACCGCCGTCTCCGCCGAGCGCAGGGTCGAGGTCCAGCAATGCTCGCCGACCGGGACCGAAAGATCGCCGAGATACCAGCCGAGTTGGCCCATGATCCCGGTCGGCCGGCAAGGCGGCCGGACGGATTCGTCGGTGCGCCCGCTCCAATAGGGGAAGGTGTTGGGCCAGGCTTCCGGACCCCGCTCGGGCAGCTCCAGCCAGCGCGGCCAGAGCGTCTCGAGGAAGCGCACGAAGCCCTCGCTGTGGACGGCGAGAATCGGGTCGGTGCCGCTGGCCGCCGGCTGCTCGGGCGTGATGCCGTGCTTCCTCAGCGCGCCGAGCAATTGCGCCGTGCGCTCGGGCAGGTCCTTGGGCGCCACGATCTTGCCGAAGCGCATATATTGCTGCGGGTCATGAAGCGACTGGTCGGGGTGATAGAAGGCGCGCATGCGTGAGACGGTCCCTGGAACGAGCGAAGGCGGGATAGTTGAGCAGAGGGGACGGATGCTAGCAAAGCCCGCGCCGTGCCGTCAGGCCGTAACGACGCTGCCCCGCCCTGCACCAGTCGAGGGGTTCGCCCGGCATCAGGCTGGGCCGGCCGATGAGCCAGGGCACGCGGCTCGCCGCGACAGGCTTCGAACAGCGGTTGCCCTGCGCGAAGCCACAGCCACGGCCGCCGCAGGGAAAGCCTTGCTCCCGCCAAATGCCACGAAAAGCATCACGCGCGTCCAAGCCAGGCCGTTACGGCGTCGGTTTCGGCGCAATCAGCGCTGCGAATTCGGCGGCGAGTTCGGCGACCTCGTAGCGGCCGGGCCGATACCAGTCGGTCGAGCCGTTCAGCGCACCGAGCAGGAAATTGCGCAACGCCTCGGGCGCGCGCTCGGCCGGCAGCACATCCGCGGCCTGCATCTCGGCGACAAGCTCGCGCCAGACCTCCTCATAGGCGCGGCGCACCCAGCGCACGCTGTCGGGCGCGGGCGACGCGCCGAAGGTGAAGGTCTTGATGCTGGCCGAGGTGTAGTCGCCATGGCCGTGGAGCGCGGTGAGATGCGCGCCGATGGCCGCCTCCAACCGCTCGCGCGGCGTGGCCTTGGCATGCGCGGCCAGAGCCGCGACGACCGCCTCATGGACGAAGCGAACGCCGTCATTGACCACCGCCTCGACGATCTCCTCCTTCGAGGCGAAATGGTAGTAAAGGCTCGCCTTGCGGATGCCGACGGCCTCGGCGATCTCGCGCAACGTCGTCTGATGGTAGCCGCCCGAGCGCAGAAGACGCGCGGCAGTGTCGAGGATGAGCCGGCGCGAACCGCCTTCGACGGGCTCTCGGGCTGCTCGTTCGACCGCGACGCTCATTCAGCCCCCCTGTCATTCCGGGGCTTCGCGCAAGCGAAGAACCCGGAACCCACGACCGGGCGTAACCCCGCCGCCCTTCGAAATCTGCTCGTCCGGGGCCGTTCCTCGCGGTTTGCCCAGTCGTGGGTTCCGGGTTCGGCCCTGCGGGCCGCCCCGGAATGACAAAGGGCTTTCACAGCCGCTTCGCGACCTCTTCCAGCATCACCTCGGTGGCGCCGCCGCCGATCGACTGGACGCGGGCGTCGCGGGTCATGCGCTCGATCGTGCTTTCGCGCATGAAGCCCATGCCGCCATGGAACTGCAGGCAGGCATACATCACCTCGTTGACCAGTTCGCCGCAATAGGCCTTGACCATCGAGACCTCCCTGGTCGCGTCAAAGCCCTGCGCATCGAGCCAGGCCGCGTGATAGACGAGCTGGCGGCCGGCCTCGACCTTGCCGGCCAGCGTTGCCAGCTTCTGGCGGATGGCCTGCTTGTCCCAGAGCGGCGCACCGAAGGCCTTGCGGGTCTTGACGTAATCGAGGGTGAGATCGATCGCGGCCTGGGCCTCACCGATCGCCATGGCGCCGATCACCGTGCGCTCGTTCTGGAAGTTGCTCATGATCGCATAGAAGCCGCGTCCCTCCTGGCCAAGCAGGTTCTCGGCCGGGATGTGGCAGTCCTCGAAGACCAGCTCGGCGGTGTCGGAGGAGCGCCAGCCATGCTTGTCGAGCGCGCGCGAGACGCGGAAGCCCGGCGTGCCCTTCTCGACCAGGAAGATCGAAACCGACTGCGACGGTTTCGCCGCGAGGTCGGTCTTGGCGGCGACGCAGTAGAGATCGGCATGGACGCCATTGGTGATGAACATCTTTGCGCCGTTGAGCACGTAGTGGTCGCCCTCTCGCCGCGCCGTGGTGCGGATGCCCTTCACGTCCGAGCCGGCATCGGGCTCGGTGACGGCGACCGCGACGATCTTCTCGCCGGCGATGATGTCGGGCATGAATGTGTCGCGCTGGGCTTGGCTGCCGGCATTGAAGATATGGACCGAAGCCATGTCGGTGTGGACCAACGCCGTGATGGCTACGCCCGAGAAGGTCGAGCGGCCGAGCTCCTCGGCCAGCACCACGGTCGCCAGCGTGTCCATCTCCGAGCCGCCATATTCGCTGGGGTAGCGGATGCCGAAGAAGCCGAGCGCGCCCATGCGCTTCAGCACCTCGCGCGGCACGAAGCCAGCTTCCTCCCAGGCCAGCCCATGCGGCTTGATCTCGGTCTCGACGAAGCGGCGGACCTGGTCGCGCAGCGCCTCATGCTCCTCAGTGAAATAGGGCGAGCGGCGCGGCGCTTCGCTGCCAGCCTTGATCGTCCCGGCTGCCGTCATGGTCTGTTCTCCCCGCGCTTGACCTGTGCGCTTCAATCCGCCTACCTAACGGACGGTAGGTGAATGAGATGGCGAGATCAAGCCATTCCCACCACCAGCCCTCATCCTGAGGAGCCGCGGCACGCGGCGTCTCGAAGGATGTTCCAGGAGGCTCTGGTGCGCGCTGGAGCATCCTTCGAGACGCAGCCTTCGGCTGCTCCTCAGGATGAGGGCTGAGGGAGGCAATCGCCAGCAATGGCCGGGGAAGACATGACCGAGACCAGCAAGGCGAGCAGCACGCCCCCTCCCCCGCTTTCCGCGATGCTCGCCACGCTGCGCGAACGCCATGCGCTCGTCGCCGCAGGCGGCGGCGACAGGATGCGCGCCCGCCACGAGCAGCGCGGAAAAATCATGGTGCGCGAGCGCATCGATCTCCTGCTCGATCCGCAGACGCCCTTCCTCGAACTCTCGCCGCTCGCCGCCTGGGGGCTCTATGGCAACGAGGTGCCGGGCGCCGGCATCGTCACCGGCATCGGCATGGTGCAGGGCCGTGCCTGCATGCTGATCGCCAATGACGCGACGGTGAAGGGTGGCTCCTTCTTCGCCGAAACCGTGCGCAAGCATCTGCGCGCGCAGGAGATCGCCGGGGAGCATCGCCTGCCCTGCCTCTATCTCGTCGACTGCGGCGGCGCCTATCTCCCCGAGCAGGATCGCGTCTTCCCCGATCGCGACCATTTCGGCGGCTCCTTCTACAACCAGTGCCGGATGTCGGCGGCGGGCATTCCGCAGATCTCGCTGGTCTTCGGCGGCGCCACGGCGGGCGGGGCCTATATCCCGGCGCTGTCGGACGAAGTCATCATGGTCAAGGGTACCGGCCGCATCCATCTCGGCGGCCCGCCGATCGTTAAGGCGGCGATCCATGAGGTGGTGGACGGGGAGACGCTGGGCGGGGCCGAGATGCACACGCAGATCTCCGGCGTCGCCGACCATCTCGTGCTGACGGAAATGGAAGGGCTGGCCAAGCTGCGCGAGATCGTCGGCGCGCTCGGTGATGCAGGCAGGCTGGCCGAGCCGCCGCATGAGCCCACCCCGCCCAGGCTCGACCCGGCGGATCTCGTCGATCTCGTGCCGACCGACCTGCGACGCCCCTACGACGTGCGCGAGGTCATTGCCCGCATCGTCGACGACAGCGCCTTCAACGCGTTCAAGCCCGACTATGGCGCGACGCTGGTGACGGGCTTCGCCCGCATCCACGGCCATCCCGTCGGCATCATCGCCAATAACGGCGTGCTGTTTTCCGAAAGCGCGGTGAAGGGCGCGCATTTCATCGAGCTCTGCGACCAACGCCAGATTCCGCTGATCTTCCTGCAGAACATCACCGGCTTCATGGTCGGCACAGAGGCCGAGCGCGGCGGCATCGCCAAGCATTCGGCCAAGCTGGTCTATGCCGTCTCGAATGCGCGCGTGCCGAAATACACCGTGCTGATCGGCGGCTCCTATGGCGCGGGCAATTACGGCATGTGCGGGCGCGGTTTCCGCCCGCGCTTCCTGTTCTCCTGGCCCAATGCCCGCATCGCCACGATGAGCCCGGAGGTCGCGGCCAATGTCGTGACCGAGCTGCGCCGGCAGTCGCTCAAGGGCGCTACCGACGAGGTCGCGATCGCTGCGCTCGACGCCAGGACCCGCGCCCAGTTCGAGGAGCAGAGCGACCCCTATTACGCCACCGCCCGGCTCTGGGACGACGGCATCATCGAGCCGGCGCAGACGCGCGACGTGCTCGGCCTGTGCCTCTCGCTGGCCGCGGGCGAGCCGCGCGATACCTCGCCCCGCCCTGTGTACAGAATGTGATGGTGATGCTCAGGAACCTTCGCTGTCATTCCGGGGCATCGCGCAGCGATGAACCCGGAACCCATGACCGGGTGCGCCGGTCCTCCGGCCATCGGCCAAGCCTCGCCCGGTCGTGGGTTCCGGGTTCGGCCCTGACGGGCCGCCCCGGAATGACAGGGGCGCGCTGATGTTCGACACCATCTTGATCGCCAATCGCGGCGAGATCGCCTGCCGCATCATCAAGACCTGCCGGCAGATGGGGATCCGCACCATCGCAGTGCATTCGCAGGCAGACCGTGAGGCGCTGCATGTGCGCCTTGCCGACGACGCCGTGGATATCGGCCCCGCACCCGCCCGCGAGAGCTATCTGCGCGCCGACAAGATCATAGCGGCGGCGCTCGCCACCGGCGCGCAGGCGATCCACCCCGGCTACGGCTTCCTGTCCGAACGGCTCGACCTGATCGCCGCCTGCGAGGCCAACGGCATCGTCTTCATCGGGCCCTCCAGCGCGGCGATCGACGCGATGGGCGACAAGATCCGCTCCAAGCAGATCGCGCGTGATGCCGGCGTGCCCGGCGTACCCGGCTATGACGGCGCCGACCAGTCGCCGGAGGTCTTGCGCAGGGAGGCGCTGCGCATCGGCCTGCCGGTGATGGTCAAGGCCTCGGCCGGCGGCGGCGGCAAGGGCATCCGCAAGGTCGAGCACGAGGACGAGCTCGACGGCGCCATCGTCGCCGCCGCGCGCGAGGCGCAGGCCGCCTTCGGCGACGGCCGGCTGCTGATCGAGAAATTCGTGACGCGGCCGCGCCATGTCGAGGTGCAGGTCGCCGGCGACAGGCACGGCAGCATCGTCCACCTGTTCGAGCGCGACTGCTCGGTGCAGCGCGCCAACCAGAAGCTCCTGGAGGAAGCGCCGGCGCCCAATCTGCGGCCGCAGACGCGCGCGACCCTGCACGAGCATGCGCTCAGGCTCGCGCGGGCGATCTCCTACGACAATCTCGGCACGGTCGAGTTCCTGGTCGATGCGCAGACGCAGGCCGTGTTCTTCCTGGAGATGAACACCCGCCTCCAGGTCGAGCATCCCGTCACCGAGGCGATCACCGGGCTCGACCTGGTGGAATGGCAGATCCGGATCGCGGCCGGCGAGACGCTGCCCTTGGCTCAAGCGGACATCACCTGCACCGGCCATGCGATCGAGGCGCGCTTGACCGCCGAACGCGCGGATGAAGGCTTCCGGCCCGATACGGGCAGGATCCAGCTCTGGCGCGAGCCGGCAGGCCTGCGCATCGACAGCGGCGTCACGGCGGGCAGCGAGGTCTCGTCGCATTACGATTCCCTGCTCGCCAAGCTGATCGCGCATGCGCCCGGCCGCCCAGCCGCCATTCGCAGGCTCGCTGATGGCCTCGACCGCCTGAGCGTGCTCGGACCCGGCACGATCCGGCCCTTTCTCGCGGATGCCTTGCGCCAGCCCGCCTTCGCCATGGGCGAGGCGACGACGCTGTTCATCGCCGAGACCTGGCCCGGCGGCTGGACGCCCCGGCCTGTCGACGCGGCCAAGCGCAATGCCGTCGCCGCGGCGATCTGGCTCACCGCCAACAGGCCGACCCAAGGCAGCGCCCCCTGGAATGCACTTGCCGGCTTCAGGCTGCTTGCTCCGGCGGGACGCCCCGCCACGGCGCATCTGTCAGTCCAGCTGGGAAGGCAAGCGACGCAGCTTGCTGTCGAAACGCAAGACGGCTTCCTGCGCGTGGCCGGCCCCGGCAGCGTGCATGACGTCACCGTCAGCAAGGCCGGGCCGGATCGCTGGAGCGTCACGATCGACGGTGTGAACACGGCCGTGGATGCGGCCTGCGACGCGGAGGGGGTGTTCCTTCGCTACGGCGATTTCGAGGGCCGCGTCGGGATCGCATTGACTGTGATCGCTGCTGCAGCCGAGCGCGGTGCGAGCGGCGAGACCGGCGACACGCTGCGCGCCAGCATGCCGGGCACCGTCGTCTCGCTTCATGTAGCGGAGGGCGACAGCGTCGAGGCCGGGCAGATCGTCGCCGTGCTGGAATCGATGAAGCTGTTCATGGAGCTGAAGAGCCCGGCTTCAGGCACCGTCAGGCGATTGGGCACGCGGGCCGGCGCCACCGTCGCGGCCGGCGACATGCTGATCGCGATCGAGAGCGCCTGACCGGCACGGAGCTTGAAAGAACGCCGCCCATAGAGCCCATAGAAAGAGGGGCCGGTCTGCACCGGCCCCGTCCCGCCCGACCCGGCCGAAGCTGCGGCCGGGGCCGTTCAGGATCGTTTGGCTGGATCAGTTGCAGCCGCAGCCATGGCCACGTCCGAGGCCGCCGACGACCGCCTTGACCGGGGCGACGACGTTCACCTTGTTGCCGTTGCCGACATTGTTGGCGACGTTGTTGCCGCCGAGGACGCTGACATTGTTGAGCACGCTCACCTTGGAGATGCTGGTCTAATACTCGCTGGCGAGCGCATCACCACCGACACTGCACCCCGCATCGTCGCGGTACCGACCAAACCCGCCTAAGGAGCCCATGCCTTACTGGCGTCGACCTCTGAGAGGCGCGCGGCTGCCAATGAACGCCCGAGAACGCCGACGCTTCGTAACAAGGCCAAAGCCAACAAAACCGCCCTTTCGGGGCGGTTGCGGATACTTGCGAAGGTTGGATGGTGCCGCTTGAGGGATTCGAACCCCCGACCCCCTCATTACGAATGAGGTGCTCTACCAGCTGAGCTAAAGCGGCGACACGCGAGGCGTCTACCAGCCCTGCCGATTCTTGGCAAGGCGAAGCCGGAGATGATCGCCGCCCGGTTCAGGATTTCCGCAGTTTTTCCGTCTCGGGCTTTTCCTGGCCGAGTGCGACGATGCCACGGCGGATGGCGCGGGTGCGGGTGAAGTGCTTGTGCAGCGTCTCGCCGTCGCCGAAGCGGATCGCCCGCGTCAACACCGAGAGGTCCTCGCTGAAGCGGCCGAGCATCTCCAGCACCGCCTCCTTGTTGTGCAGGAAGACGTCGCGCCACATCGTCGGGTCGGATGCCGCGATGCGGGTGAAATCGCGGAAGCCGCCGGCGGAGAACTTGATCACCTCCGACTGCGTCACCGCCGCCAGATCCTCGGCCGTACCGACGATGTTGTAGGCGATCAGATGCGGCAGATGGCTGGTGATGGCGAGCACGAGGTCGTGGTGCTGCGCGGTCATGATCTCGACCAGCGCGCCCATGCCCTCCCAGAACTGGCGAGTGCGGGCAATCGCCGTCGCATCCGTGCCCTCGGGCGGGGTCAGAATGCACCAGCGATTGAGGAACAGGCTCGGGAAGCCCGCGTCGGGGCCGGAATTCTCGGTGCCGGCGACGGGATGAGCCGGGACGAAATGCACGCCCTCGGGCAGATGCGGCATGACCGCCTCGACCACCGCGTTCTTGACCGAGCCGACATCGGAGAGGATCGCGCCGGGCTTCAGCGCGGGCGCGATTTCGGCTGCTACAACACCGCAGGCTCCGACCGGCACGCAGAGAATGATGTGGTCGGCATCGCGGACGGCCTCGAGTGCCGTTTCCGCGATCTCATGGCCGAGGCCGAGTTCGCGCGCCCGGGCACGCACGGCCTCATCGCGATCGGACAACACAATCCGTCCGGCAAGGTTGAGCTCCTTGGCCGCATGCGCGATCGAGGAGCCGATCAGGCCGATGCCGATGATGGCAAGGCGGCCGAAGATCGGCTCGCTGCGGCGCGGCGCAAAACTCTCGGAGGAGGTCGTCATGCCTTGCCCGCGAGGAAATCGGTGAGCGCCGCGACGACGAGGCGGTTGGCCTCCTCCGAGCCGATCGTCATGCGCAGCGCGTCGGGCAGGCCGTAAGCCGCGACGGCGCGCAGGATCAGCCCGCGCTGGGTCAGGAAGGCGTCGGCTTCCCTGGCGGTCTTGCCGGGCGTCGCCGGGAAATGGATCAGGATGAAATTGCCGACGGAGGGTGTGACCGAAAGCCCGAGCTTCTCCAGCTCGACTGTCGTCCAGGCGAGCCATTTGTCGTTGTGCTCGATGGCCGAGGCGACATGGGCCTCGTCGGCGATCGCCGCGGCGCCGGCCTCGATCGCCGCGCCGTTGACGTTGAACGGGCCACGGATGCGGTCGAGCGCATCGACGACATGGGCGGGACCATAGAGCCAGCCGAGCCTGAGATTGGCGAGGCCGTAGATCTTGGAGAAGGTGCGCGTCATCACGACGTTCTCGCTCTCCGCGACCAGTTCGAGCCCCGAGGCATAGTCGTTACGGCGGACATATTCGGCATAGGCCGCGTCGAGCACCAGCAGCACATTGCCGGGCAGGCCGGCATGCAGGCGCTTGACCTCGTCGAAGGGCAGATAGGTGCCGGTCGGGTTGTTGGGGTTGGCGAGGAAGACGATCTTCGTCTTCGGCGTCACCGCCGCGAGGATGGCGTCGACATCGGCGGTGAAGTTCTTCTCCTTGACGACGACGGGCTTGCCGCCCGCGGCCAGGATCGCGATGCGGTAGACCAGAAAGCCGTGCTCGGTGAAGACGCCTTCATCGCAATCGCCGAGATAGGCCTTGGTGATGAGTTGCAGCAATTCGTCGGAGCCGGTGCCGCAGAGGATGCGGTTGGCATCGAGCCCGTAGCGGCCAGCGATCGCCTCGCGCAGCTTGGTCGAGGAACCGTCGGGATAAAGCTCGAGCTTGCCGGCAATCGAGCCGTAGGCCGCGACCGCCTTGGGGCTCGGGCCGAGCGGGGTCTCGTTCGAGGAAAGCTTGTGCAGCTTCACGCCGGCAGGCGCTGCGGACTTGCCCGGCACATAGGCCTGGATATCGAGGACGCCGGGGCGGGGCACGGGGCGGGAGGCGGCATTGGCCATGACGGTCGGAACCTTGCGAAAGACGGCTTTGAATCAGCGGACGGATTTGACGGCGAAGCGGGCGGCGTGGCTGCCGATCTCGGAAAAATCGCTGAGGCCGGCAGGCTCCAGCGCCTTGCGGATCGCGCTCTGGTCGACTTCGCCGGAGGCGGCGACCAGGAGCGAGAGATGCGAGCCGTCGGCGGCCGAAGCCGAGACCTCGGCCAGATGCTGGGCTAGCCCTGAGCGCAAAACCTCGGACCAGCGCTCGACACGCGCCGCGTAGAGCACGATCTCGCGCACCGCGGCATCGGCCAGGGGCTTGGCGACGCAGTAGACCGGCGTGCCGGCCGGGTGGTCCGGCCGCTCGATGAAGGGCAGGCGCGCGATGATCTTGGGCGCATCGCTGCCGATCAGGTCGCGCCACCAGATGCCGGCGCTGGCGCCCTGGTCCATGCGGAAGATGCCGAGATCGCCGGCCGAGTCGGCCACCGCCTTGATGACGGCGCGCGCATCCTCATGCGTGACGAAGGGCACGGTGAAACCGAAATGGAAGCGGGCGGAATCGCGCATCGCCGCGTCTCCGCCCGAGACATCGGCATGGACGGAATAATGCGCCTGCACATAGGTGAAGGTCGCGATGATGATGCGCCAGATGCCCTCGATCGTGTCGAGCGGCAGCAGGCCCTTATGGCGCAGCGCCAGGCGCTTCATCATGTCGGCCTCGCGGCCGGGACGGAAGGCCGAGCCCGAGACTTGCGTGTTCTTGATCGCGATCAGCGTCTCGATGATCGAGGAGCGTTCCATCAACAGCGCATGCATCTCGCTGTCGATGCGATCAATCTCGGCGCGCAGATCGGCAAGGGTGGTCGGAGCGGCTTCGGTCATGATGGCTGCGCGATCGGAGGGACAGCCCTCATCCTGAGGAGCCGCGGAAGCGGCGTCTCGAAGGATGGTTCCAGCCGGAACTGGAGCATCCTTCGAGACGCAGCCTTAGGGCTGCTCCTCAGGATGAGGGCTTTGGGTTCTGCTTAGGCTCTTAGAGCCGGATGATTTCAGATGGAATCACAAAGTGATCCGATCTGAAATCTGAATCCGTCTCTCAACCAAGAGCGCGAACAGGATCAATGCGAAAAGCCGGTGCCCAGTTTTTCGCATCCTGCTCTTGCGCCGTCGCGGGGCCTTGGCGAAGCCGCCGCGCACATCCGCGCATTGACAGAATGCTTGCATCGCGGCATCGCTAGGGTTCGATCTTTCGAACAAGTTGACCGGCAAGACAAATCATCCTGTCAAAGCGGACGATGATGAGCGATCTCTCCCCCAGCCTCGCAGATCCGTTGAAGGAGGCCAACGAGCCTTCGAGCCTGGTCGCGCGCTTCGGCCCGGACACGCCGTTGCTGATGGATTGCGGCGTCTCGCTCGACCATTGGCAGATCGCCTACCAGACCTATGGTTCGCTGAACGCATCCCGGTCCAACGCCATCCTGGTCTGCCACGCGCTGACCGGCGACCAGCACCTCGCCAACCGCAACCCGATCACCGGCAAGGGCGGCTGGTGGACGGCGATGATCGGGCCAGGCAAGCCGATCGACACCGAGCGCTTCTTCGTGATCTGCTCCAATGTGATCGGCGGCTGCACCGGCACGACCGGCCCGGCCTCGACCAATGCCGCGACCGGCAAGCCCTGGGGCCTGCAATTTCCCGTCGTCACCATTCGCGACATGGTGCGCGCCCAGCGGCATCTGATCGACGCGCTCGGCATCGAGACGCTGTTCTGCGTCGCCGGCGGCTCGATGGGCGGCATGCAGGTGCTGCAATGGGCGGCAAGCTATCCCGAGCGGGTGTTTTCGGCGTTGCCCCTTGCGACCGGCGCCAAGCATTCGGCCCAGAACATCGCCTTCCACGAGGTCGGCCGGCAGGCGGTGATGGCCGATCCCGACTGGCGCGGCGGGCGCTATCTCGAAGAAGGCACGCGCCCGGCCAAGGGCCTGTCCGTCGCCCGCATGGGCGCGCATATCACCTATCTCTCGGAGCCGGCGCTGCACCGCAAATTCGGCCGCAAGCTGCAGGACCGCGAGGCGCCGACCTTCTCCTTCGATGCCGACTTCCAGGTCGAAAGTTACCTCCGCTACCAGGGCGTCAGCTTCGTCGAGCGCTTCGACGCCAATTCCTATCTCTACATGACCCGCGCCATGGATTATTTCGATCTCGCCGACGACCATGGCGGCGTGCTGGCAAAAGCCTTCGCAGGCACGAAGACGCGCTTCTGCGTCGCCTCCTTCACCTCCGACTGGCTGTTCCCGACGGCGGATTCACGCGCCATCGTGCATGCGCTCAACGCCGCCGGTGCGTCGGTCTCCTTCGTCGAGCTCGAGAGCGACAAGGGCCATGACGCCTTCCTGCTCGAGGAGCCCAACCTCTTCGCCACGACGCGCGGCTTCATCGGCGCGGCGGCACGGGCAAGGGGAATTTGATGGCTGATGCCTTTCACCGTCATTCCGGGGCGGCCAGAAGGGCCGAACCCGGAACCCACGACCGGGCGAGCCCTAACGACCGGTCGGCCGTATTCGTCGTGCCCCGTCGTGGGTTCCGGGTTCTTCGCTGCGCGAAGCCCCGGAATGACATGGAAAGCGCGCTATGGCCCTGACCGATCTCCAGACCAACCGCATCGACCTGAAGCTCGTCGCCGAGATGGTGACCCCGGGCTCGCGCGTGCTCGATGTCGGCTGCGGCGATGGCGAATTGCTGGCCCTGCTGGCCGATAGCCGCAATGTCGATGCGCGCGGTATCGAGCTCTCGCGCGAGGGCGTGGCCAGTTGCGTCGCGCGCGGCCTCGCCGTGATCCAGGGCGATGCCGACACCGACCTCGCCGATTATCCCGACGACAGCTTCGATTATGTGATCCTGTCCCAGACCATCCAGGCGACGCGCAATCCACGCCTCGTGCTGGAGCAGATGCTGCGGATCGGCCGCCGCGCCATCGTCTCCTTCCCGAATTTCGGGCATTGGCGGATGCGCTCACAGGTCTTCTTCATGGGCCGCATGCCGGTGACGGAGTCCCTGCCCTATGCCTGGTGGGACACGCCCAACATCCATTTCTGCACGATCCGCGACTTCATGACGCTCTGCGACACGATCGGTGCGGAAAAGGAGCGCGCCGTCGCCCTCGACGCCGCCGGCGGCAAGGTCGGCGTCAGCGCGCCCTGGTGGTTCTGGAACCTGTTCGGCGCACAGGCGGTGTTCCTGCTGAAGCGGGGATAGTCCACCTCGTCATGCTCGGGCTTGCCCCGAGCATCTCCTGTCAGAAATCCCCGGGTCGCCGCTGCGCGACGCCCCGGGGATAACGCGGCTTTCGCCGCGTCAGTTCAGCGCCACGCCGGGCGGCCGCTTCTCCTTCACGGCCGCAACGTCGCCCAGCATCAGGCTGGTCGGGCCGACCGTGACGGGCACGGTCTCGCCGTCATGGACCTTCCCGGCCAGCAGCAACTCGGCCAGCGGATCCTGCACCGACTTCTGGATCACGCGCTTGAGCGGGCGCGCGCCATAGGCCGGGTCGTAGCCCTTCTCAGCCAGCCATTCGCGCGCATCGGCCGAGAGCTCCAGCGTGATCTTGCGATCGGTCAGGAGCTTGGCGAGGCGGGTCATCTGGATATCGACGATCGCGCCCATATCCGCCCGCTGCAGGCGGTGGAACAGGATGATGTCGTCGATGCGGTTCAGGAATTCCGGCCGGAAGGCCTGCCTGACCACACCCATGACCTCGTCGCGGACCGCGTCTGAATCCTCGCCCTCGGGCTGGTTCACCAGATACTCCGAACCAAGGTTCGAGGTCATGATGATCAGCACGTTGCGGAAATCGACCGTGCGGCCCTGGCCGTCGGTCAGGCGCCCGTCGTCGAGCACCTGCAGCAGCACGTTGAAGACATCGGGATGGGCCTTCTCGATCTCGTCGAACAGCACGACCTGATAGGGCCGGCGCCGCACGGCTTCCGTCAGCGCCCCGCCCTCCTCATAGCCGACATAGCCGGGAGGCGCGCCGATCAAGCGCGCGACCGAGTGCTTCTCCATGTATTCGGACATGTCGATACGCGCCATCGCGGTGTCGTCGTCGAACAGGAACGCCGCCAACGCCTTGGTCAGCTCGGTCTTGCCGACGCCGGTCGGGCCCAGGAACATGAAGGAGCCGATCGGCCGGTTGGGATCCTGCAAGCCGGCGCGGGCACGCCGAACTGCCGTCGCGACGGCTTCGACCGCCTCGCGCTGGCCGACGACGCGTGCCGCCAAGGCATCCTCCATGTGCAGCAGCTTTTCCTTCTCGCCCTGGAGCATGCGATCGACCGGCACGCCGGTCCAGCGGCTGACGATCTGGGCGACGTGGTCGGCCGTGACCGCCTCCTCGACCATGCCCGACGTGTCGCCGATGGCCTCGATCTCGCCCAATAGCTTCTCGAGCTGCGGAATCTCGCCATAGGCAAGCTCGCCGGCGCGCTGATACTCGCCCTTGCGCTGGGCCTGCGCGAGTTCGTTGCGGGCATTGTCGAGCTTGGTCTTGATCTCGGCAGCCTGGCCGAGCTTGTCCTTCTCGGCCTTCCACTTCGCCGTGATCGTGGCCGAGCGGGTTTCCAGGTCGGCGAGCTCGGATTCAAGCCGTTTCAGCCGCTCCTTCGATCCGGCGTCGCTCTCCTTCTTCAGCGCCTCCTGCTCGATCCTGAGACGCACGATCTCGCGGTCGATCGAGTCGAGCTCCTCGGGCTTGGAATCGACCTGCATGCGCAGCCGCGCCGAGGCCTCGTCCATCAGGTCGATCGCCTTGTCGGGCAGGAAACGGTCGGTGATGTAGCGGTTCGAGAGCGTCGTCGCCGCGACCAGCGCCGAATCCGTGATGCGGACGCGGTGGTGCTGCTCGTATTTCTCCTTCAGGCCGCGCAGGATCGAGATCGTGTCCTCGACCGAGGGCTCATCGACGAAGACCGGCTGGAAGCGGCGGGCCAGCGCGGCGTCCTTCTCGACATATTTGCGATACTCGTCGAGCGTGGTCGCGCCGACGCAATGCAGATCGCCGCGCGCCAGGGCGGGCTTCAGCAGGTTGGAAGCGTCCATCGCCCCATCCGCCTTGCCGGCGCCGACAAGCGTGTGCATCTCGTCGATGAAGAGGATGACGCCGCCATCGGCAGCCGAGACCTCGTTCAACACCGCCTTCAGCCGTTCCTCGAACTCGCCGCGATATTTCGCGCCGGCGATCAGCGAGCCCATGTCGAGCGCGAGCAGTTCCTTGTCCTTGAGGCTTTCGGGAACGTCGCCATTGACGATGCGCAACGCCAGCCCTTCGGCGATCGCGGTCTTGCCGACACCGGGCTCGCCGATCAGCACAGGGTTGTTCTTGGTCCGGCGCGACAGCACCTGGATGGTGCGGCGAATCTCCTCGTCGCGGCCGATGACCGGGTCGAGCTTGCCCTCGCGCGCCGCGGCGGTGAGGTCGCGGGCGTATTTCTTCAGCGCGTCATAGCTCTGCTCGGCCGAAGCGGAATCGGCAGTGCGGCCCTTGCGGATCGCCTCGATGGCAGTGTTGAGCCCCTGCGGATTGACGCCAGCCTTGGCGAGCGCCTTGCCGGCCTCGGAATCCTTCTCAATGGTTAGCGCCAGCAACAGCCTCTCAACCGTGACGAAGCTGTCCCCCGCCTTCTCCGCAGCCTTCTCCGCCGTGTCGAAGACACGGGCAAGGCCAGGCGTCAGATGCGGGCCCGAGGCGCCACCGCCCGAGACCTTCGGCAGCTTGGCGAGCGCCGTGTCGGTGAGTTGCAGGGCAAGCTTCGCGTCGCCGCCCGCGCGCCCGATCAGGCCCGCCGCCATGCCCTCATTGTCGTCGAGCAGCGCCTTGAGCAGATGCTCCGGCGTGAATTGCTGGTGGCCTTCGCGCTGCGCGATGGTCTGCGCCGCCTGCAGGAAACCCTTCGACCTGTCGGTGTACTTCTCGATATTCATTCCGTTTTCTCCGCCCGCCGGCGCGCCCCGTAGCGACGCTGTCCGGCTGCCTTTCGTCAGGATAGGACTCCCCCGGGGACGCCCTTCCCGACAGAGATAGGTGTGGCATCCGCGCAACGTAAGAGGGGATCGGACGCTAAGCATTGACGGCGATCAAATCGCGAGGGCAGCTTCGGCTCATGGCGGGCACAAAACGGCAGCAGGCGATTCGCAAGGCGCTGCGGGCGCTCGCGCCCGGCATCCCGCTATCGGACGCCGAGGCCGTCCTGGCGCTCGCCGAGCGCCGCCACATGAAGGACTTGCCGCCCGCGACCGCGCTCTGGCTCGCACTGGGCAGCCATATCCGCCATGTCCATACCGATTACGAGCAGTTGCTTGCCGACGGCTATGAGCGCGAGGCGGCGCGCTTCTTCGTCGCCGACGAGACCGACGCGGTGCTTGCGGGCTGGGGCTGCCAGCGTTCCGTGAGCGAAGGCGGAGAGGCGGAGGAGGAGGCGCTCAAGGAGCGCCTGCAGCGGTGATGATCGAACCGATGCAAGGATTTGATCTGTCATGCCGGCGCTAAGCCGTTAATCTGCCGCATCACGAGCCTTTGGACCCATCTTCATGCGCATCGCCTCGCTCTATCGCTATCCGGTCAAGGGGCTGTCGCCCGAACGCCTGCCTCGCGCCGCCCTGACGAGAGGCCAGTATTTTCCGGGAGACCGCCTGTTCGCGATCGAGAACGGTCCCTCCGGCTTCGACCCGGCCGAGCCGGTCCATCAGCCCAAGATCAAATATCTGATGCTGATGCGCAACGAAGCGCTGGCGCGACTGCGCACGCGCTATGACGACGCCAGCGGCGATCTCGTCATCGACCATGAGGGCGAGCAGGCGCTGCGCGCCAGCACGGTCACCACTGAGGGGCACGAGCGCATCACGGCCTTCTTCGAAGCGTTCATGCCCGACGAGCTGCGCGGCACGCCGCGCTGGCTCGGCGCGCCGGAGGGCTACCGCTTCACCGATTCGCCGAAGGGCTTCGTCTCGATCATCAACCTCGCCAGCATCGCCGAGCTGGAAAGCCGTGTCGGCGCGCCGCTCGATCCCTTGCGCTTCCGCGGCAATGTCATGGTCGAGGGGCTGGCGCCCTGGGCCGAGTTCGACCTCGTCGGGCAGGAACTCGCGACGAGCTCGGGCGCGCGACTGCGCGTGACCAAGCGGATCGTCCGCTGCGCCGCGACCAATGTCGATCCGCAGACAGGCTTGCGCGACCAGCAGATCCCCAAGGCGCTGATGGACGCCTATGGCCATGCCGATTGCGGCGTCTATTGCGAGGTTCTCGAAGGCGGCGTGCTGGCGGAGGGTGAAGCGTTGAATCTTGCACCCGCACCGGCGCAGCCGGTTCTGTAGCATCGGCTTGTCCCGAAGACCGGTTCCCACTTTTCGGGCCGATGCTCAGGCATCGCCTGACGACATGAAAAAGGGGCCCTCGCGGGCCCCTCAATCCTACAGCGAAGTGAGGGCAAGCCTCACTCCGTGATGTTGTCTGCGTCCGATCCGAGCGCATCCATCACCTCGCGCGGCGAACGGCGACGGCCGCGCGGGCGCTTGGCGGTGGCCTCGACGGCCGGAACCTCTTCCGCAGACGCCGGCGCGGGCGCTACCGCGACAGGCGCTTCGACAACCGCGGCCGGAACCCTGACCGGCGTGGTCAGGAAGGACGGCAGCGCGCCGGAGACATCGTCAGCCGGCTCGGCTTCGACCTCGCGACGGGGGCGGCGCTCGGGGCGCGGTGCGCGCTCGGGACGATCCGTGCGCTCAGGGCGATCCGCGCGCTCGAAGCGACGCTCGCTTGGCGCCGGAGCCGCGACCACCTCGGGCTGCTCGGACGACACGACCGGGATATCGGAGCGCGGCGCATCGGGACGCGGCGCGTAGCCACCCTGATTGCTCTGGCCGCCCTCGGGACGGTCGAACCTGCGCTCGCCACGATCATTGCGATCATTACGGTCGAAGCGGCGATTGCCGCTACGGTCGTTGTTCTGGCGATCGTTGTTCGGACGGTCCTGCTGATTGCGGGGCTGCCGATCGAAGCGCTGGCCGGTGTTCTGCTGGCCCTCGCCCTGATCGCCGTCATGGCGCGGCGCGCCATGGCCGGAGTAGCTGTTGCCGTTCACACCGGCATTGCGGGTGTCGGGCTGCTGGCCACCTGGCTGGAAGGACTGACCATCGTCATCCCCATCCTCTTCGCCTTCCTCGGAATCATCGACGAAGCCGCGATTGGGCGGGAAGCTGTGGCCGAACTGCTGCGACATCTGCTCCTGGGCGGCGAGCAGGATGCGGTAATAATGCTCCGCATGCTGGAAGTAGTTCTCGGCCGCCACCGGGTCTCCGGAGGATTGCGCGTCGCGCGCCAGCTGCAAGTACTTCTCGGCAACATGCTGCGCAGTGCCGCGAACCTTGACGTCCGGCCCGTTCGACTCATAGCCGCGCTGCAACGGATTGGGAGTTTTCCGATTGCCGCTATTGTTGCTGCTATTATTATTGTTGTTACGGCCGCGCATACGCCGGTTCTGACCTGGTCTCATTCGCGTCTGTCTCGCGCTCTGTGTTCAAAGCAACCGTTGGATCGTCATGCGCGCTCCGGCGCACAGCGGGTTGCGACGCTGCACCGGGTGGAGTTGACCTGAAGGGGCGATACGCCGTTCCTGGTCTTCACGCGCTCTTTCCAAAAGGGCCTCTCCGCCCCATGAGCCGATGGGCGTCTTGACGCCTTCGGATGTCTAATCTGGTCTGTCAGTCACGTCGATCGTCGGACGCTTCCGGAAGCTAGGCCTTGCCACTGAGGGGGCTGGCCAAGGCTCGGTTCTGACAACACCAGCTTCGGCTGCGACCTACATAGCGGTTTTCCTGCCCGCCTCCAAGCAAATTCGCACGAATGCCTGTGCATATCATTCAAGCGTGAAGATCAGAGCCCGCGGATGCCCGCCAAGATCGCGCCGCGAGCCGCGATGGATCAGCCCGACGGCTGCCATGATCGCGACCACATCCGCCTCCTGACCAGCGCCGATCTCAAGCACGACCGCACCTCCCGGAGCAATCCGCGGGGGCAGGCCGGCGGCAAGCGCCCGATATGCGACGAGCCCGTCCTCCCCGCCATCGAGCGCGCGCAACGGGTCGTAGTTCCTGACGGAGGCATCCAACCCGGCGATGTCTCCGGCCGGGATGTAAGGCGGGTTCGAGACGATGAGGTCGAAGCGTTCGCTCAAACCGGCCATCCAGTCACCCTGGCGGAAGCGCGCGCGCGCGCCGACGCCATTGCGCTCGGCATTGCCCGCAGCCGTCTCGCACGCCTCCTCCGAGAGATCGACGCCGACGCCGCGCGCCGCCTTGCACTCGCTCAGCAAAGCGACCAGCAGGCAGCCCGTGCCGGTGCCGAGATCGAGAATCGAGATGGCCTGATCGCGGCGCTCCGCCAGCACGCCAAGCGCTGCCTCCACGATCGTCTCGCTGTCGGGACGCGGCTCCAACGTTGCCGGCGACAGGCGAAAGGGCAGGCTCCAGAACTCCCGCTCGCCGAGAATGCGCCAGACCGGCTCGCCCGCCAGCCGCCGCGTCGCGAAATCATCGAGCCTGCCGAGCATGGCGACGTCGAGTGGCTGGAGCGCATCGAGATCGGCGTTCTCGCCCATCGCCGCCTCGACCAGGATGCGCGCATCCAGCGCCGCCGTCTCGACGCCGGCCGCGCGAAGACGCGCGGCGAGATTTCGCCGCGCGTCGAACATGTTGGGTCCTTTGTCGTCTACGCCAGGGGCGTCGCCGTTCACATGCCTTCCATGCGCTTGCGCATGCAGATCGCCATCTTCTGGCGGATGGCGGAGCGGCTCTCGCGCGTGCCGCGCATCTCCATCTGGCAGAGTCGGCGCGCCTGGCTCTGCGTCATGGATTTCCCCAGCGGAGCCGAGGGGCCCGCCGTCATGCGGCGAAACGTGCGTTCCTGCGCCTGCCCCGCGCTTGCGATCGTCAATGTCATCATGCCCGCCAGGGCGATGCTCGAAACGAGTTTGATCATGGTTGCCTCCCGCCGATATTTGATTTGGTACCAGATCAACGCCTGAGGGCCGCGGAGGTTTCATCGCCATGCTCAGGCGCCGTTTTCGGTGGCGAGCAACCTCGCCTGCTGCTCGGCCGTCAGCGCATCGATGATCTCGTCGAGCACGAGCCCCTGCATCATCTCGTCGAGCTTGTAGAGCGTCAGATTGATGCGGTGATCGGTGACGCGCCCTTGCGGGAAATTATAGGTGCGGATGCGCTCGGAGCGGTCGCCGGAACCGATCTGGGAGCGCCGGTCGGCGGCACGGTCGGCATCGGCGCGGCTGCGCTCGATGTCGTAGAGCTTTGCCCGCAGCAATTCATAGGCGCGGGCCTTGTTCTTGTGCTGGGAGCGCTCGTCCTGGACCACGACCGCGATGCCGCTGGGAAGATGGGTCAGGCGGACCGCCGATTCCGTCTTGTTGACGTGCTGGCCGCCGGCCCCGCCGGCCCGCATCGTGTCGATGCGGATTTCGTCGTCCTTCAAGACGATGTCGACATCGCCCGCGAGCGGCAGCATCGCCACCGTCGCCGCCGAAGTGTGGATGCGCCCGCTCGTCTCTGTATCGGGCACACGCTGGACGCGGTGCACGCCGGATTCATATTTCAGCTTCGCATAGACGCCCTTGCCCGAGATCTCGGCGATGACCTCCTTGAAGCCCCCGACCGTGCCCTCGCTTTCCGACATGATGTCGACGCTCCAGCCCTTCTGCGCGGCATAGCGCTGATACATGCGCAGGAGATCGCCGGCGAAGAGCGAGGCCTCGTCGCCGCCGGTGCCGGCCCGGATTTCGAGGATGACGCCGCGCTCGTCGGCGGCATCCTTGGGCAAGAGCGCGATCAGGATCTCGCGGGCGCGGGTCTCGATCTCACTGCGCGCGGCGTCGCGCTCCTCATAGGCCAGATCGCGGAACTCGGCGTCGGTAGCAGGATCCTCGATCAGCGCCTGCGCCTCATCCAGCGTCGTGAGCGCCTGCCGCCAGGCGGCGATGGCGGCCACCACCGGATCGAGTTCGGAGAGCTCCTTGGCGAGTTCGACGGTCCGCACCGCATCGGTCGCGCTGTTGATCTCGGCCATGGCGGCGGCATGGCGCGCCATGATGGCATCGAGACGGTCTTGCGGAAGCTGAAGGGACATAACGGAACTCGGACAGGTGACAACGTGAGGGTTCGGGCGGCGAAAGGCGTCGCTAGAGGCCGTTATGAACCATGGGGCCGATGTGATGAGGTCAAAACGACGGAGATGGGAGGAGCATCGCGCCGCCAATACGTCCGTATCGGCAAGCGATGCGACGCTGCAGCTCCGTCGTTTTCACCTCACCCGTAGGGCGCGGCGCTTTTGCGCGACTGCGGCGTCGTTCTTCGTAGCAAACCGGAAGGTTTGCGTCCTCGAACTCCTGGCATTCGCGCAAAATCGCCAGCGTCAAATCGACTCCATGGCTCATAACAGCCTCTAGACCGGAACCTTGAATTCGGCGGCGAGCGCCGCCAGTTGCGGCCGCAGGCTGGCGACGCCGTCCGGCGAGGCCAGCATCCAGTCGAGCCGCTCGCGCAGCCTCTCCACGTCGAGCGCGCGCAGCATTGCCTTGACCGGGCCGATCGAGGCCGCCGACATCGAGAAGGCGCGGTAGCCGAGGCCGATCAGCGCCATCGTCTCCAAGGGCTTGCCGCCCATCTCGCCGCAGACCGTCACCGGGCAATTCGCCTCGGAGGCGGCCTCGACGATGCTGCGCAGCGCCCGCAAGGCGCTCACGCTCAGCGGATCGAAACGGTCGGCCACACGCTTGTTCTCGCGGTCGGCCGCGAACAGGAACTGCATCAGGTCATTGGTGCCGATCGAGAGGAAATCGGCCTCGCGCGCGATTTCCGCCAGCTCGAAGAGCAGCGAGGGCACCTCGACCATGACACCGAGCTGGAGGCTGAGCGGCGGCGCATGGCCTTGCTTGGCCAGCATCGCCTGCTCGCGCCGGACAATCATGCGGGCGCGCAGGAACTCGTCGACCGTCGCGATCATCGGCAGCATGATCTTCATGTCGCGGCCGGCGCCGGCGCGCAGCAGCGCGCGCAGCTGCGCGCGCAGAAGCCGCGGCTTGTCCAGGCCGATGCGGATGGCGCGCCAGCCCAGGGCCGGGTTCTCCTCCTCGACGCGCTCCATATAGGGCAGCACCTTGTCGCCGCCGATATCGAGCGTGCGGAAGGTCACGGGCCGGCCTTGCGCCTGGTCAAGCACGGCGTTGTAGAGGGCCTGCTGCTCGCTGGTCGTCGGCATGTGCTCGGCGACCATGAATTGCAGTTCGGTGCGGAACAGGCCGATGCCCGAGGCCGCCGTCGCCTCGATATTGGGCATGTCGACGAGCAGCCCGGCATTGATCTGGAGCAGGATCGGGACGCCGTCCTTGGTGACGGCGGGCATGCTCTTGAGCTTGCGGTACTGCTCCTGCTTGCGGGCGCGCAAGCGCGCCTTGTCCTTGTAGGCGTTCTCGACGTCGGGCTGCGGCCGGATCTGGACCTCGCCTGCCTGACCGTCGACGATGACGGCATCGCCCGGCTGGACGAGTGCGGTCGCGTTGACGATCTCGCCGACGGCCGGGATTCCGAGCGCGCGCGCAACGATGGCGATATGGCTGGTGGGGCCGCCCTCCTCCAGCACCAGGCCGCGCAGATTGGCGCGGTCATAGTCGAGCAGCGCCGCAGGGCCCATCGAGCGCGCGATCAGGATGGCGTTCTCGGGCAGCTCCTCGCGGGCGACGCCGTTGGCCTTGCCCATCAGCGTGCGCAGCAGGCGGTTGGCGAGATCGTCGAGATCGTGCAGGCGCTCGCGCAGATAAGGGTCGGTCTGGCGCAGCATCTTGGCGCGCGTGTCGGACTGGACACGCTCAACGGCGGCCTCCGCCGTCAGGCCGGTCATCACGACCTCGCGCATGCGCCTGAGCCAGCCCTGGTCATGGGCGAACATGCGGAAGGTCTCGAGCACCTCCCTGTGCTCGCCGGTATGGGCGACGTCGCCGCGCTCGAGCAATTCATCGATCGAGGTCCGCATCTCGGCGATCGCGGCTTCGAGCCGCTTGACCTCGCTCGCCGGATTCTCGGCGATCAGGTTGGTGATGGCGACGCGCGGCTCGTGCAGCACGGCGTGGCCAAGGCCGACGCCATCGGCAAGCGAGACGCCGATGCCATGGATCGGGCGGTCGAGGCCGATCGAGGCGCCGGGCGGCGCGAGCGATTTCAAGCCGCCGGCCGCGATCATCTCCGCCATGATCATGGCGGTGGTCTGCAGCGATTCGATCTCCTCCTCGCTGTAGAGCCGCGTCGCGCGGTTCTGGATGACGAGGACGCCCATGACCGCGCCGCCGCGCAGGATCGGCACGCCGAGGAAGGAGCGGTAGATCTCCTCGCCCGTCTCGGGGCGGTAGGAGAAGGCCGGGTGGTTTTGCGCGTCCGACAGCGCCAGCGGCTCGGCCTCGCGCGCGATCAGGCCGACGAGGCCCTCGCCGGCGCGCATCAAGGTGAGATGGACCGCCTCGCGGTTGAGGCCCTCGGTGGCATAGAGTTCGAGCGAGCCGTCCTCACGCAGGACGTAGACCGAGCAGACCTCGGCGACGAGATTGCCTGCGATCAGGACGACGAGCCGATCCAGCCGCTCCTGCGGGCTGATCGACGCTGCCATCACCTCGCGGAGGCGGCGCAGCAGAACGCCTGGTCCTCCGAGAGCGCCTCGCATCAATCCCAGCCCTCCGCCCGCCTCCTCAGCCATTGCGGCCGATGTCCATCGCAGACCTGACACCTGTCGTGGCCGAGTCGCAAGCGAACCTCGGTTCCAGCCGCTTCTAGCGAGGCAAGGGCCTGTTCGGCAAGGGCTGTGCGCCGGGGCAAGGCCTTATCTTCGGCAAATCGTCAGTTCGGGGGAAAGAGCACGATGCAACAAAGTGGGAAACGGTTTTTCGCATTGATCCTGCTCTCACTTTCAGATGAGAGACGGATTCAGATTTCAGACGGGGTCGCATTGTCACTCCCCCTGAAATCATCCGGCTCTAGGCTGGTCCAAGCCCGGCTCCGTTGCTCGCCGGCGTGGCGGCGACGGCGGGTTTCACCGAAGCCCCGCCTTTCGGCTTCGCCGCCGGCGGGGCCGCCTCCAGAGCCGTTTTCCGAACCGTTTCCCCCTGGCCTGGGCCCTCCATCTCGGGTTGGGGCGCCGGCCTCACGACCTGCAGTCTGGGCGCCGCTTTTTTCGACGCGCTGCGCTTTGGCCCGGATTTCGGAGCGTTGTCCTGGATGGGCGCCTCGATGCCCGAGAGCGCATCGAGATAGCACTGCGTCCACCAGCCGATATCGGTCGCTTCGATGATCTCGTAGAGGCGCTCGAACCGGCGAATCCGCTCGGATTTTGGCATCGCGAGCGCGGTGCGGATCGCCTCGGCGACCTCATGGGTGTCATAGGGGTTGACGATCAGCGCCTCGCCCATCTGCTGCGCCGCGCCGGCAAAGCGCGACAGCACGAGCACACCGGGATCGGCGGGATCCTGCGCGGCAATATACTCCTTGGCGACGAGATTCATGCCGTCGCGCATCGGCGTCACCAGCCCGACCTGGGCACGCCGGTAGAACCCCGCCAGCGCATTGCGCGAATAGGCCTTCTTGACCACGCGGATCGGCGTCCAGTCGAACTCGCCGAGCGCGGCGTTGAGGCGGCCCGCGGTTTCGTCCGACTGACGGTCGAGCTCGGCATATTCGGGCACGTCGCTTCGCGAGGGCGGCGCGATCTGCAGCAAGCCGACCCGGCCACGATGTTCGGGATGGCTGCGCAGGAATTGACCGAACGCCTCGAGCCGCTGAACGATGCCCTTGGAATAATCGAGCCGGTCGACGCCGATGACGAGCTTGCGGGCGCCCAGCGATTCCCGGGTGGCCTTGATCGGACGCGTCGCTGCCCGCTCGGAGGCCGCGGCGAGCTTGCGGAAGGCCTCGACATCGATGCCGATCGGGAAGGCCTGCACCGTGGTTTCGCGGCGGCCCATCCTGACCTTGCCGCCCTCCACCCTCGCGCCGCAGAGCGAGACCAGGCCGCTGATCAGATTGCGGACATCGACCTGCGTCTGCACGCCGACGAGATCATAGGCGCCCATCGTGCTGATCAGCGTGGCGCTGAAGGGCAGCGCGCCGAAAACCTCCGCCGGAGGCCAGGGAATGTGATGGAAATAGCCGATCCGGTTGGTCACGCCGCGCCGGCGCAGCTCGGCGGCCAGCGGGATCAGGTGATAATCGTGGATCCAGATCAGATCATCGGGCTTCAGCAGCGGGATGAGCGCCTTGGCGAAGCGGCGGTTGACCGCGAGATAGCCTGCATAATCCGTGCGCGAGAACTCGGTCAGGCCGAGCCGGTAATGCATATTGGGCCAGAGCGCACGGTTGGAGAAACCGAGATAATAGGTCTGGCGCTCGCTCTCGCTGAGATCCGTGACCGCATAGGTCACCTTGCCCCGCTGAACCGTGCGGACAGCCTGGCCACCAGGGGCGTCGCTGACATCCCCGCTCCAGCCGAACCAGAGCCCGCCCCGTTTCTCCAGCGCCTCGCGCAGCGCCACCGCCAATCCCCCTGCCGCCACTTTCTCGTGACGATCTGGAATGGTGACGCGATTCGAGACGATGACGAGACGCATGGCGCGACAGCTCTCCTTTTTGAATTGCGACCGGTCGCCAGAATTTCGACACCGGTGGCAGGAACAGAACGCGGCTGAGCACGTAATGTTTCCGAGGCCTCCGTCTTCGCAGATGGCGAAGCGGTGGCAACGTCACGTCGAGAACGTGACGGTAACGGGAAGCTGGACAATAAATGTGGCGAGTTCGCGAACCGAGTCGCGATCCGCCAGGCATGGCGGCGTTTCGGCACAAGGAATTCTCAAGGTGAAGGGCCGTGTTTTCGCCCGACTCATGGCTCAGACAGATCGAGATCTCGCGCAGATAGACAAAGATGATGACACTGGCAGAAACTGAATTGCTTCACGATATCCACGACATCGATCCCGCGGAGGCCGAGATCGCCCTGTTTCTCGACTTCGATGGTACGCTTGTCGAAATCGCGCCCGTGCCCGACGCCGTGCAGCTCGACCGGCAGGTCGCTCCGGCGCTGGGGTTCCTGCGCGACTCGCTTGGGGGAGCGCTGGCGCTCGTCTCCGGCCGGCCCGTCAGCTTTCTCGATGAGATTCTCGCGCCCTACCGGTTCGATGCCGCGGGGCTGCACGGCGCGCAAATTCGGGTCGGTGACGAGATCCGTTCGCAGTTCGCGGTGCCCGACGCGATGCGCGAGGCGACCCGCGATCTGGTGCGCTTCGCCAACAGCCATGTCGGCATCATCGTCGAGGACAAGCACATTTCCATTGCCGTGCACTGGCGGCTGGCGCCCACGCTGAAGGACGAAGCACTGGATCTGATCCGCACGATTGCTGCTCGCATGGGGCCGGCCGTCCGGCTCCAGGAAGGCAAGTCGGTGGCGGAACTGGTTCCCGCCGGCGCCAGCAAGGGCGGCGCCATCGTTCAATTGATGCAGAGCGCACCCTATGCCGGACGCAGGCCCGTCTTCATCGGCGACGACATCACCGACGAAGCCGGCTTCAAGGCGGTGAACGCATTGGGCGGGCTCTCGATCCGGATCGGCGATGGCGAGACTTGTGCCGCGCACCGCATTGCCTCGCCGACCGCCCTGCGCACGATCCTTCTCACCGCGGCAGAACACGGCCGTCTGACCGCTTCCAGCTTCTCATAAGGTTACCGATGACAGTTTCGACGACGATCGCGGGACGGAACTCCGTCTCGCTCGACCTCGGCGTGATCGGCAATTGCACGATCGCCGCGCTGATCGACAGGCGCGCCCGCATTGTCTGGGGCTGTTTTCCGCGCCTCGACCGCGACCCGGTATTCTGCGCGCTGATCGACAACCAGCCGGACGATGACGGGGCGATGCCGAAGAAGGGCGTCTTCGCGATCGAGCTGGTCGGGATGACACGCTGCGAGCAGAATTATCTCGACAACACCGCGATCCTGTCCTCCGTCCTTTCGGACGATCACGGCAACGCCATCGAGATCCTCGATTTCGCGCCGCGTTTCGTGCGCTTTGAGCGCTTCTTCCGGCCGCCGCAGCTGGTGCGGCGGGTCAGGCGGATCTCGGGCCGGCCGCGCATCCGCATCGTGCTGAAGCCCTGCCTGGGCCTCGGCGAAGAGCCCGACGAGATCACGCGCGGCTCCAACCATGTCCGCTTCGTCGGCGCCGACCAGACCATCCGCCTGACCACCGACGCGCCGGTCTCCTATGTCGTCGACAGCATCCCCTTCGCGGTCGACCGGCCCTTCTCCTTCTTCATCGGCTCGGACGAGGCACTGCGCGCCGAAATCGAGACGACTTCGCGCGAATTCCTGGACAAGACGACCGATTACTGGCGCGACTGGGTGCGCTCGCTCTCGATCCCGTTCGACTGGCAAAAAGAGGTGATCCGCGCCGCGATCACGTTGAAGCTCTGCTCCTTCGAGGAGAGCGGCGCGATCGTCGCCGCGCTCACCACCTCGATCCCGGAGGCGCCCGGCACGCAGCGCAACTGGGACTATCGCTTCTGCTGGCTGCGCGACGCCTATTTCGTCGTCCATGCGCTCAACCGTCTGGGCACGACGCGAACGATGGAGGATTATCTCGGCTTCATCACCAATATCGTCGACACCTTCACCGAAAGCGGGGCCGAGCATCTGCCGCCGCTCTACCCGATCACGCGCAGCGGGGCGCTGGACGAGTTCGAGGCCCCCAATCTCTCAGGCTATCGCGGCCACCAGCCGGTGCGCTTCGGCAATGGCGCGGCGACACAGATCCAGAATGACGGCTATGGCGCGGTCGTGCTCGCGGCGACGCATTCCTTCTTCGACCAGCGCCTGATCCAGCCCGGCAAGGACATGCTCTTCGCCCAGCTGGAGCGCATGGGCGAGCTCGCCATCACCTATTTCGACAAGCCCGACGCCGGCCCCTGGGAGCTGCGCGAAAGGCAGGTGGTGCACTCCTTCTCCAGCGTGATGTGCTGGGCCGCCTGCGACCGCCTCGCCCGCATCGCCGGCACGCTCGGCCGGGCCGACCGCAAGGAGTATTGGAGATCCGAGGCCAAGCGCTTGAAGGGCATCATCGGCGAACGCATCTGGAACGAGGAGAAGGGCCATTTCGTCTCGACCTTCGACGGAACGGAGCTCGACGCGACGCTGCTGCTCTTCGCCGAGCTCGGCTTCGTCAAGGCCGACGACCCGCGCTACATCGCGACCGTCGAGGCGATCGGCCGCGATCTCACGCGTGGCGACCTGCTGCTGCGCTATGCGACGCAGGATGATTTCGGCTTCATGCACACCGGCTTCCTGATCTGCGCCTTCTGGTATGTCGATGCGCTCTTCGCCATCGGCCGGGTCGACGAGGCCAAGGAGCTGTTCGGCCGCATCCTGAAACGGCGCAACAGCTTCGGCCTGCTCTCGGAGGATGCCGACCTCACTACGGGCGAGCTCTGGGGCAACTTCCCGCAGACCTATTCGATGGTCGGGCTGATCAACTCGGCGATGCGGCTCAGCCGCAACTGGGAAGAGGCGTTCTGAGCCCGCACGTGCCGGATCAGCGCGGCGAACCGAAGCGGAAGGCGACCGGAATCACCGCGTAGACCATCACCAGTACCATCGGCGGCACGGCCACTGCCGTGACGCCGAGAGTCGGCCAGCCCTGGGTGAAGGGCGCAAGCGCCGCCAGCAGCAGATTGATGGCGGCATAAGCGCCCAGCGTCGCTACAATCAAGAAGCGCAGCCGCGCTACGAGGCGCGACAGGACTGCGGTATGCGAGGTCGAAGAAGGTGAGCCCATCGGGCAACTCCATTCATAACGAAACGTATCGTTTCTATTTGTTGATCTAAACGGGCCGTTTCGTTATGTCAAGGAGCGAGTGATGAACGCGCCGGCCTGACCGCAGCGCGGAATTTACCTGCATAGTGCCACGGCTCGAACGGCCGGCCGGCTCCCGCCTGTCCGCCACGCTAGACGGTGGTGGTCGCGCCTGCGGAAGGTGGAACGATGGAACCGAAAACGAAGCGCCGAGCCTCGATCGGCGCACGACGCAGCCCCGAGACAGAGGCGGCCGTGAAGGCAGCGGCCCGGGAGCTGCTGGCGGAGAAGGGCTATGCCGGCTTCTCGATCGAGGAGGTCGCGCGACGCGCCGGCGCCGGCAAGCCGACGATCTACCGTTGGTGGCCAAGCAAGGCCGACCTCTTCATCGCCATCTATGGGGCGGACAAGGACGCCGCAATCCCGGTGCCGGACACGGGATCGCTTCGTGATGATCTCCTGCTCTACACGAAGGATCTCTGGCGCTTCTGGCGCGAGGATACGGCGGGGCGCGTCTTTCGGGGGCTGATCGCCGAAGCGCAGACCAGCGAGGGCGCACTCGCCGCCTTGCGCTTCAAGTTCATGCCGGAAAGGCTGGCTTCACCCCGCAAAATGTTCCTGCGGGCTGCCGAGCGCAGCGAGTTCCCAGCCGACGAGATCGACGACCGTCTCGAACTCTGGGTCGGCTTCAACTGGCTGCATGTGCTGACCGACCGGCTAAGCGAGAACGAGCCCTCGTTGCCGCACAAGATCGCCCTGCTCTGCCGTTGAGCGTCGCTCACTCCATCCTGGCCGCGGTCCGCATCACCGCCAGCGCCAGGACCTGCGCGGCGGGAACGATGCTCTCGACCTCCAGGAACTCGTCAGGCGTATGGGCCAGGCCGCCGATCGGACCGACGCTGCACAGTGTCGGACAGCCCTGCGCGGCGGTGAAGCCCGAATCGGCGCAGCCCCCGGTGAACTCGGCGGCGACGCTGATGCCGAAGCCCGCCGCCGCATCGCGATAGGTCTCGAACAGGACAGCCGATTCGGGCGAACGCTCCAGCGGCACGAATTCGCCCTTGACGGTCAGGGCGCCGGTCGCGCCCGGCACCACAGGCGTCTCGACGATGGTTCGGATCGCGCCTACCAGCTCGTCGCGCTGCGCGGCCGTGACATAGCGCAGGTCGATCTCGCACCAGGCATGGGGCGCGATGGTGTTGACGGTCTGGCCGCCGCCGATCAACCCGACATTGACGGTGACGCCGCGCTCCAGATCAGTGAGGCCCTGGAGCCTGGGGATCTTGTGGCCGAGATCGACGATGGCCGAGACGCCCTTGTCGTAATTCGCGCCGGAATGGGCGGCCTTGCCGGTGAACTCGGCGCGCATGAAGACGCCGCCCTTACGGCCGGAGGTGATCGACTGCTTCTGGTCGCGGCTGAACTCGGTACCGGCCGGCAGGCGGCTCGGCTCGGCATTGAAGACGCAGCGCGCCTCGCGAGCAGCGGCCTCGATGATCGGCCGCGAGGATGGCGAGGCGATTTCCTCATCGCTCGTCGTCAGCATGAGAAGCGGCGCGGAGAGGCCGCCGCATTCGGCGAAGGCGGCGGCCACGAAAGCCTCGATGACGAGGCCGGCCTTCATATCGGCAACGCCTGGCCCGTAGGCCCGGCCGCCCTTGATGGTGAAGGGCCGGCGCGTCGGCTCGCCTTGCGGGAAGACGGTGTCGCGATGGCCGAGCAGCAGGACCGGGCGCTGGTCATTGGCTGACGGATTGGGCAGGCGCGCCTTGACGGCGTCGCCATAGCGGGCATCCGGCACGATCTCGACAGACAGCCCGTTCGCCTCATGGAAGCGCGCCAGAACCTGCCCTGCCCGGTCGACGCCGGCCTTGTCGTAGGAGCCTGAATCGGTGTCGACCATTTCGCGCAGCAGCGCGACCATCGCCTCCTTGCGGCTCGCAAGCCAGGCCGTGACCTTCGCTTCCTCAGGCGTCAAATCGCTCATCGCTCATACTCGCAATCGTTCCAGACGGGACAATGTCCCGAGCTTAATCAAGGCCGGCGCGCAGCGATAGGATCTCGAGGCGTCCGATCATATCCCCACTCAAACCCGCGCCGACATCGCCGCGCTGGACAGCCACCACCACATCCTCGAGCCGCAGGCGACCTGGCTGCGCCGAGCGATCAGCGCCGGGCTTCCATCGCCATGCGCAGGGCAAAGCCCGCGAGCACGGTGCCCATCAGCCAGCGTTGCACCAGGGACCAGAACGGCCGCGTCCGCAGAAACAGAGCGATGCTGCCGGCAGAAAGCGTGATCAGCGTGTTCACGCTGACGCTGACCGCGATCTGGATGAAGCCGAGCATGATCGACTGCGCCAGCACGCTGCCGGCGGCGGGATCGATGAATTGCGGCAGCAGCGCCAGATAGAACACCGCGATCTTGGGATTGAGCAGGCTGGTCAGGAAGCCCATCGCGAAGAGCTTGCGCGGGCCATCGGGCGCGAGTTCGCGCACATGAAAGGGCGAGCGGCCGCCGGGCTTCAGCGACTGCCAGGCGAGATAGAGGAGATAGACGACGCCCGCGAGCCGCAGCGCGTCATAGGCGAACGGCACCGCCAGGACGAAGGCGGTGATGCCGAAGGCGGCGCAGAACACATAAAACAGAAAGCCGAGCGCGATGCCGCCGAGCGAGATCAGGCCGGCGCCGGGGCCCTGCGAGATCGAACGCGAAATCAGGTAGACCATGTTCGGACCTGGCGTCAGCACCATGCCGAAGGCCAGGAGCACGAAAGCAAGCAGGTTGTGAATCTCGGGCATGAAACCGCTCCAGCAATGGCGCGCACAATGCCCGCATCCGGACGGCCCCGACAATCATCCGGCGACGCGCCCCTCTCATGCAGCGCAAGCGTAACCTGCTCGGGTCGCGCGCGGAGCGACGCTGCCGAGGCCTGCTCAGCCAGGCTTGGCGGGGCAGTCGATCGCGCCCGCGCCGGCCGGCAAGCGGAGCAGCGGCAGGCGGGCGCCGACCTCGCCGGGGAACAGGCCCGCGCTGACGAAGCCGCCGGCGGCATCAGGGTCGAGCGAGGCGACGACGAGGCCGACCAGAGGCTGCTCGACCGGGACATAGCGCGAGCCGGCCGGCAAGGTGACGGGCGCAGCGTCGCGCTCCGCCTTGGTCGAGACGCCGCCTTCGGGATTGATGGCGCGGGGGTCGACCTGCCGGCGCGCCGTCACGGTGAAGGCTTCCGCGCCCGACACCGTCGCGGGAGCCATCAGGATGCAAGAACGGATGCCGCGCCGCGCCAGCGCCTCGCGCACCGGCGCCGTCGCTTCGCCATCCGCGAGCCAGTAGCCGGCCGGGCGCGGGCGCACCACGGTCGGCTCGATATGGCGGGCGTCGATGAAAGGCACCGCGGTCGGGCGCGGCGCCGCCGTCACCGGATCGACCAGCGGCACGAAGCCCTGGACCACCGGGACGCGATGCGCAACGACGAGGTCCGCATGCGAACGCGCCGCCTCCTGGCGGCCCTCGGCAACGGCACGCCGCAGCCGGGCAGGATCGGCAGCCGCTGCCCGCAAGGCGCCGATGGCGGCAAGATAGTGAGTGGCGACACGACGCTGGAAGCCTTGCGTGCCGATGCCGACGCCGCGCGTCTCCAGCAGGATCGACACCGCGCCCATCAATCCGAAGGCGTTGCGCGCGATGCCGGCCGCATTGCCGCCGGTCGCGACGGTCTTGTCCTCCGGCCTGGCGTTCGGAGAGGTCTGATAGACATAGGCCGTCAGCCCGGCGCTTGCAGCCGCGGCCTCGATCGCAGGCAGGAAGAGCTGGTCGGCCAGCGCGGTGGCGCGCGCCGGCACCAGCGGATGCGTCGCGCGCATATAGACGAAGTCCGTCGCATGCAGCGCCTCGAACTTGGCGAGCCAGCGGCCGCCGACCGTGAACTCATGCGCGTCGATGACGAGGTCCGGCGGCAAGGTCGCAACCGCCGTCTGCAGGGCGCGGGTTTCGGGCAGGGTCAGGAGCAGGTGATCGCGGTTCGGGTCGGCCTTGGCGGCGGTGTCGCGCGTGAAGGCCGCGGCGCCGTCGGGATTGGAGCGCGGCACGATGACGATGGTCAGCGCCCGCGTCAGCTCGGCGAGCTCGCCGCCCGCGGCAAGGTCCTTCGCCAGCGCCAGCATCGCCTCGCCGCCCGCCGGCTCGTTGCCGTGATGCTGCCCGATCAGCCAGACCACCGGCCGGTCGGCGGGCTGGTTCCTGGCCGCCTCCTCCAGGCTGCGGGCACCCTCGGCCGTGAACAGAAGATAGGGAATGTTGCGGCCTTCGAGCGAGCGGCCGAGCGAACCGATACCAAGATTGGCGGCATTGCCCAGCGCCGCGATGAAGGCCTCCATCTCGGCCTGGGTGGTGAAGCCGGCAGCCTCCCGGCCCGGATCATAGCTGCGGGCGCGCGCCTGCGCGAAGAAGGGCGAGCGCAATGTCACCGGCACATCGGCATAGCGCGCAAGCACTGCCGGCGCCTGCCGAAGCTCGCCCTTTGCCGGGGCCTCCTGCGCCAGCGCCGCGGCAGTGAAGGCGAGGCCGAGCGAGATGGCGGTCAGGATACGAAGCACGGCTGAAGCCTCCGCAAGCGCCCGCAACGCTGGCAGGCAGCCGTCATCCTGCCGAGTTGGTGGGCGACTTCAAGCGAAGATCGCCCGCGGCTTCTCCGGCTCCAGCCAAGCGGCCTGTTCGTCGCCTCAGATCTTCCCGTCATAGGCGCGCCGCGCGATCCGGCAGGCCAGCACGGTGAATGCAGAGCGGCCAAGCGCGGCCTCGACTTCCCGTTCGAGCGCCCCGGCGTCGTCGACCCAGCGACCGACACCGCCGAGCGCCTGCGCCACGGCCGGGAAATCGCTGCCGGAGAAATCCACCGCCGCATTGGGGCGCTGGCTCGCGCGCTGCTTCATTTCGATCAAGGCGAGGCTCTCATCGACCAGGACGACGATGACGACGGGCAAGCCCAGCTCGCGCGCGGTCGCGAGCTCGCCCAACCCCATCTCCAGCCCGGCATCGCCGACGAAGGCGACGACCGGCGTCGTGGGCCTGGCGAGCTTGTAGCCGAGCGCCAGCGGCACAGCGCAGCCCATGGTGCAAAGCCCGGTCGATTGCAGGATCGCGTGCGGGATGTCGGTCTGCCAGATCTGAGAGAGCAGGATGCGATGGGCGCCGGAATCGATGGTGATGACGGTGTCTGCCGGCGTCGCGGCGCGCACCGTCTCGAAGACGACATCGGGTCCCCAGGCGGCCGGGGAGGCGAAGCTGTCGCGCAGCGCCTGCCGCGCCGTCGTCGGTTCGCCGCCCGGCCAGACATGGCTCCTGGCCGGTGCGACGCTCAAGCCCGACAGGCTGGCCGCGATGTCGCCGACGATGAGATGGTCGCTGCGATGCACGCCATGGAGCATCGCCTCGGCGACGATGTCGATGATCTGGGTTCCAGGCGAGAACGGATCGCGCCAGTTGAGGCGCATCTCGATTGGATCATAGCCGGCGAGCACGATCACATCCGCGGCCTTGACCAGCGGCAGCAGCAGCTTGTCCGCCTTGGGTGAGAGGCCAGCCCCGCCAAGCGAGAGCGGATCGCTCTCGGGCAGCACGCCCTTGGCCTTGTAGGTGGTGATGACGGGGATGTCGCGGTCGCGCGCGAAATCGGCGACCACATCGGCCGCGCCCTGGTTGACGACATCGAGACCGGCGATGATCAGCGGGCGCTCGGCATTCGCCAGAGCCCCGCGAGCCGCCTCCAGGCCCGGCCCCTCGGCCGGCCGCACCGGCAGAGGCAGCGGAGCCGGCGGGCGCGCGGACGCCTTGGCGGGCCCTTCCGCCACGCCGATCGGCACATCGATATGGACCGGGCCGGGCCGGCCCGACAGCGCGATGGCGAGCGCCTTCTCGACGACGAGGGCGGCGGTCTCAGCCGTGGCGCGGAAGCTCGCCTTGACGATCGGACGCAGCAGCGCCTGATGGTCGAAGACCTGATGGGTGTAGCTCTCGGCCTCGGCCGTGTCGACGCAGCCGGTGACGAAGATCAAGGGCACACGGTCCTGCAGTGCATTGGCGACGACATTGGCCGCATTGGCGACGCCCGGGCCGAGCGTCGCGTAGAACAGGCCCGGCGCGCCCGTCGCATGCCAGACGCCCTCGGCCATGAAGCCGGCCGCGTTCTCATGCTTGACCAGAATAGGCTCGATGCCGGCCGCACTGAAGGCCTCGACCAGCGCCAGGACCTCGCCGCCGGGAATGCCGAAGGCGTGGCGGATGCCAGCCTGAGCGAGGCCTCGCGCGATCAGCTCCGCGCCGGTGGTGATCGTCTCTGAGTTGGGCATGCATGGCCATCCATCTGTGGCGCAAGCGAGGGCGCCCGCGCTAGGGTCTTCCAAATCGGGCTCTACACCATCATTGGCACGTCAAATCTGCGTGACCGGCGGGCGCGGCCCAGCGTCACAGTGCCTCGAGCAGCATCAGATCGGTGTCGTGCGGTGTCGCCCCGGCGGCGGTCAGCATGGCGTGAACTTGCCCGCGATGATGGGTTTGGTGGTTGAACATGTGCATGACGAGCAACGCTTTCGGCCTGGTGAACTCACGACGGGCCATGCCCGAGACCCAGGTCAGATCGCCAGCAAGCCAGTCCGGCGAGAGCGTCGCGGCCCATTCGCCGATCAGCGCATCCGTGACTCGCCGCTCGGCAAGGAGTTCGGACCATCCCTCGATCATCCGGGCCGACTCGCTGCCCGGAACCGACGGCTTCGGCGTGCCGGCGAAACGCGAGAGCCACATCCGGTCGCCCCAGAGCAGATGGCAGAACGTGGCATGGATCGAGTTGAAGAAGGCTCCGCGATTCTGCCGGCGCGCCTCGTCGGTGAGCGACGCTGCGGCGGTATAGAGATTGTCGTTCTGCCAGGCGTTGTAGCGCGCCATGGTCTGGACGAAGGCAGGGTCGATCATCGCGCAGGCCTTTTTCAAATGATGTTGGCTTCCTTCAGCGGCCTGCCCTCGACGATGCGCTCATGGCCGAGGTCGGCAAGGTCGAGCGTGCGATAGCTGCCATGCAGGATATGCTCGGCAAGTCCGCGCCCGACTGCCGGCGACTGCTGCAGGCCGTGGCCGGAGAAGCCATTGGCGAGATAGAGATTGGGCACGCCGACTGCCGGGCCGATGATCGCGTTGTGGTCGAGCCCGTTCATGTCATAGGGCCCCGCCCAGGCGCGGCCGGGCCTGATCTGCTCGAAGGCCGGGATGCGATGTGCCAGCGCCGGCCAGACCGTCTCCTCGAAGAAGGACCAGTCGACGTCCTCGACGCCCGGATCGCTCTCGATCCATTCCTGGTCGGCCTCGTTCGCCGGCGAGGAGCTGCCGATGAAGAGCTGCCCCTCGCCGCCGCGCTTGCCCTCGGGCCGGCACCAGACGCCGGTGGTGTCGATCAGCAGCGGGCAGTTGTCGACCTCGCCCTTGCAGGTGAAGGAGAAGACATAGCGCTTCATCGACTTGACCGGGATCACCACGCCGGCCGTGGCTGCTAGCCGCGCGCCATGGGTACCCGAGGCGTTCACCACCGCGCCGCAGGCAATGCGGCTGCCATCAGTGAGCTCGACGCCGGTGACGCGACCGCCTTCGACGCTGTAGCCGGCGACCTCGCCCTGGCGGTATTCGACGCCGAGCGAACGCGCCTTCCTGCGGAAGGCCTGCAGCAGCGCCCAGCCGTCGAACCAGCCTTCGCCGCTGACGCCATAGGTGCCGCAGACAAGGTCCGACGTATTGAGCCAGCCGAATTTGCTGCGCAGCATATCCGCAGCATAAAGCGCGATATCCGCGCCCTCGGCGGCTTGGAGCGCCTGGTTCGCGGAGAGGATCGGGGCGCCCTCGTCGCCCCCGAGATAGAGATAGCCGCCCTCATGCAGATCGATGACGGGCGTCTCGCCGTCGACCGCGAGATGGGTGCCGAGATTGCGCAGGAAATCGATGCCGAAGAGCGAGATGCGGATGTTGACCGCGCTGGAATATTGCTGGCGGATCGAGGCCGCCGACAACGCCGAGGCGGCCAGGCGATAGGTCGGGTCCTTCTCGACCACCACCACCTTGCCCTTGAAGCCGGGATCGGCGGCGAGGTGATAGGCGACGGAGGAGCCGATCGCGGCACCGCCGCAAATCACGACATCGGCGCTTTCGGACGAAGACGACATGGCTGTCCCGCGGAGCATGGCCGCGATGCATTGCGACCGAGGTTGGTGAATTCAGCGCATGAATGACGCGACAATGACGCCTTGTCGAGGGCTGTCGTCGCAGGCCTCGCAAAGCAATCTCGGTGCCACCGAGCAAAGCCCCGGCAGCCTCCGAGCGCAGACGCGCCGGCAGCCGACTCTCGTCAAGACGTCAGAGCAGGATCAATGCCAAAACCGGTTCCCACTTTTTCGCATGCTGCTCTGGCTCACGCACCGCATTCGCCGAGCAGCCAGTCGCGAAAGGCGATCACCGCCGGCAAGCCGGCCTTGGCCTCGGGATAGACCAGATAATAGCCCTCGGAGCCGGTCACCGGCCGATCGACGGGGATGACGAGCGCACCCAGGCGCAACTCCTCCTCGACGAGGAAGCGCGGCACGATGGCGAGCCCCAATCCTGCGACCGCGGCCTGCGAGACCATGGCGAACTGCTCGAAGCGCGGCCCCATCAAGGCGCGCTCGGGAGGCAGGCCCTGCTGCTCCAGCCAATTGGCCCAGGCGCGCGGCCGCGTCGATTGCTGCAGCAGGGGCGCGCGCAGCATGTCCGCCGGCTCCGCCAGGCCAAGCCGCGCCACCAGGGACGGCGCCGCGACGGGGATGATCTCCTCGCCCATCAAGCGGTGCAGCCTGGCGCCGGCCCAGACGGGGTCGCCGAAATGGATCGCGGCGTCGACCTGTTCGCGCGCGAAGTCGAAGGGCACCAGCTTGGTGGTGAAGTTGATCGTGATGCCGGGATGCGCCTCGATGAAGCGCGACAGGCGCGGGATCAGCCAGCGTGTGCCGAAGGTCGGCAGGATCGCCAGATGCAGTACGCCCGCCGCGCCGCGAAAGGCCATGGCCGAGACGGTGGCCGCGGCCAGCCGCGACAGACCGTCCCGGATCTCGGCCGCATAGGCGCTGCCCGCCGGCGTCAGGCTGACGCGCTGCCTGACGCGCTGGAACAGGCCGACGCCGAGAACCTTTTCGAGATGCGCGACCTGCCGGCTGACAGCGCCTTGCGTCAGGTTCAACTCCTCGGCGGCGCGCGTGAAGCTGCCATGCCGGGCCGCCGCCTCGAAGGCGGCGAGCGCCGAGAGCGAAGGCACCGAAAGCCGGCCCGGGACGATGTCGAAGTCCATGAGAAACTCTCATCAAGTCGTGAGAACATATCGATTGCCCATGCGGGGTGGAAGAGGGCATTCTCCGCTCTTCCGGCGCGGCGGCTCGAAGTCCCGCGCCGCTTGGCGTGTTTCGCTAGGGCAGGATGCGAAAAAGCGGGAACCGGTTTTTCGCATCCTGCCCTGACTTTTAGATGAGAGCCGGATTCAGATTTCCGGCTCTAGCGACGGGTTTGGAATTCACAGATGGCTTCATCTTTGCCGCAAGACGCGCTGGCGCTGCTCAAGCGCCTCGGCGTAACCGACGCCGCCTTCGCCAAGGCAGGCCTCCCCGCCCATTCGCCGATCACGGGCGAGGCTGTCGCCACGCTCCGCGAGACGAGCCGCGCCGAGGCCGAGGCCGCGATCGGCCGGGCCCAGGCCGCCTATCTCGCCTGGCGCAAGGTGCCGGCACCGCGCCGCGGCGAGTTCGTGCGCCTGCTCGGCGAAGAACTGCGCGCTGCGAAAACCGATCTCGGCCTGCTGGTGACGCTCGAAGCCGGTAAGGTCGTTTCCGAGGGCCTCGGCGAGGTCCAGGAGATGATCGACATCTGCGATTTCGCCGTCGGCCTCTCGCGCCAGCTCTATGGCCTGACCATCGCGACCGAACGGCCGAACCATCGCATGATGGAAACCTGGCACCCGATCGGCGTCTGCGGCGTGATCTCGGCCTTCAACTTCCCGGTCGCGGTCTGGTCCTGGAATGCCGCGCTCGCCTTCGTCTGCGGCGACAGCGTCGTCTGGAAGCCCTCGGAGAAGACCCCGCTGACCGGGATCGCCGTGCAGGCGATCGTCGAGAAGACGATGAAGCGCTTCGGCCCCGAAGCCCCGGTCGGTCTCTCCGAGATCCTGATCGGCGGCCGCGAGATCGGCGACATCCTGGTCAGCGACCATCGCGTGCCGGTCGTCTCGGCCACGGGCTCGACCCGGATGGGCAAGGAGGTGGGCCAGAAGCTCGCCGCGCGCTTTGCCCGGGCCATCCTCGAACTCGGCGGCAACAATGCCGCGATCGTCGCGCCCTCGGCCGATCTCGACATCGCGCTGCGCGGCATCGCCTTCGCGGCGATGGGTACGGCCGGCCAGCGCTGCACCACGCTGCGCCGCCTGATCGTGCATGAGAGCGTCTATGACGCGCTGGTTCCCAAGCTGATCAAGGTCTACGGCTCGGTCAAGATCGGCGATCCGCGCGAGGCCGGCGTGCTGGTTGGACCGCTGGTCGATGAGGCCGCATTCAAAGGCATGCAGGCCGCGCTCGCCGAGGCCAAGGCTGCCGGCGGCAAGGTCCATGGCGGCGAGCAGGTCACGGTCGGCGCAGGCGGCTTCTATGTCCGCCCTGCCCTGGTCGAGATGCCTTCGCAGACCGGCCCGGTCGAGCGCGAGACCTTCGCGCCGATCCTCTATGTGATGAAGTACAAGACGCTCGACCAGGCGATCGCGCTGCAGAACGCGGTCGGCGCCGGCCTGTCCTCCTCGATCTTCACGCTCGACATGCGCGAAGCCGAGATCTTCGTCTCGGCCGAGGGCTCCGACTGCGGCATCGCCAACGTCAATATCGGCCCGTCCGGCGCCGAGATCGGTGGGGCCTTCGGCGGCGAGAAGGAAACCGGCGGTGGCCGCGAGGCCGGCTCCGATGCGTGGAAGGCCTATATGCGCCGCGCGACGAATACGCTCAATTACGGCACGACATTGCCGCTGGCGCAGGGCGTCAGCTTCGATGTGGATGCGTGACGATTTGAGCTAGGGAACCACGCCGTCATTGCGAGCGTAAGCGACGCAATCCAGGAGCGGCAGCGCTCTACGTCCCCCTGGATTGCTTCGTCGCTTCGCTCCTCGCAATGACGGTGAGCAGCGAACAAGAGGGAGACACACCATGGCCGAAGCCGCTCGCAGCCACTCCACCAGCCACAAGCTGGCCGAGTTCACCTGGGACGACGCCTTCCTGCTCGACGAGCAATTGAGCGAAGATGAGCGCCTGATCCGCGACACCGCCCGCGATTTCGCGCAGGAGAAGTTGCAGCCGCGTGTCTCGGAAGCCTATCTCAACGAGACCACCGACCGCGCCATCTTCAACGAGATGGGCGAACTCGGCCTGCTCGGCGTGACGGTGCCCGAGGAATATGGCTGCGCCGGCGCGAACTACGTCTCCTACGGGCTCGTCGCCCGCGAGGTCGAGCGCGTCGATTCCGGCTATCGCTCGATGATGTCGGTGCAGTCCTCGCTGGTGATGTACCCGATCTATGCCTATGGCGACGAGAACCAGCGCAAGAAGTACCTGCCCAAGCTCGGCTCGGGCGAATGGGTCGGCTGCTTCGGCCTGACCGAGCCCGATGCCGGCTCCGATCCGGCGGGCATGAAGACCCGCGCCGAGAAGGTCGCTGATGGTTACAAGCTGACCGGCTCGAAGATGTGGATCTCGAATTCGCCGATCGCCGATGTCTTCGTCGTCTGGGCGAAATCGGCGGCGCATGACAACCAGATCCGCGGCTTCATCCTGGAAAAGGGCATGAAGGGCCTCTCCGCCCCCAAGATCGGCGGCAAGCTCTCACTTCGTGCCTCGATCACCGGCGAAGTCGTGATGGATGGCGTCATCGTCCCCGAGGAGAACCTGCTGCCGAATGTCTCGGGTCTCAAGGGTCCATTCGGCTGCCTGAACCGCGCCCGCTACGGCATCTCCTGGGGCGTGATGGGCGCCGCCGAGGATTGCTTCCACCGCGCCCGCCAATACGGGCTCGATCGCAAGCAGTTCAACAAGCCGCTGGCCCAGACGCAGCTCTACCAGAAGAAGCTCGCCGACATGCTGACCGAGATTTCGCTTGGCCTGCAGGGCTCGCTCCGCGTCGGGCGTCTGCTCGACGAGGGCAAGATGGCCCCGGAGATGATCTCGCTGGTGAAGCGCAACAATTGCGGCAAGGCGCTCGACATCGCCCGTCAGGCCCGCGACATGCATGGCGGCAACGGCATCTCGATCGAGTACCAGGTGATGCGCCATGCGGCCAATCTCGAGACGGTGAACACCTATGAGGGTACGCATGATGTGCATGCGCTGATCCTCGGCCGGGCGATCACCGGCCTGCAGGCGTTTTTCTGAGACGCCATCCACGTCATGGTCGGGCTTGACCCGACCATCTCTCCCAGAACCAGACTCCCGCAGAGATGGTCGGCTCAAGGCCGACCATGACGGTCCGGATCAAGCCTGATGTCCCCATCTCCCCCTCTCGCCGGCCTGCGCGTCCTCGAACTCGCGCGCATCCTTGCCGGTCCCTGGATCGGCCAGCTTCTGGCCGATCTCGGCGCCGATGTCGTCAAGGTCGAGGCGCCCGAGGGCGACGACACCCGCAAATGGGGGCCGCCCTTCGTCGAGGGCGTCGGTGACGAGCATCTCTCGGCCGCCTATTTCCACTCGGCCAATCGCGGCAAGCGCTCGATCACGGCCGATTTCCGCAGCTCGGAAGGCCAGGCGCTGGTGTATCGCCTCGCCGCCCATGCCGATGTCGTGGTCGAGAACTTCAAGGTCGGCGGCCTGGAGAAATACGGGCTCGACGCCGCCGCGATGCGCGCAGCCTTCCCGCGCCTGATCTATTGCTCGGTCACGGGCTTCGGCCAGACCGGCCCCTATGCGCCGCGCGCCGGCTATGATTTCCTGGTGCAAGGCATGGGCGGGCCGATGTCGGTGACCGGCGAACCGACGGGCGCGCCGATGAAGGCGGGCTATGCCGTTGCCGACATCTATACCGGGCTCTACGCCTCGGTCGGCATCCTCTCCGCCCTGCGCCGGCGTGACCTGACCGGCGAGGGCGCGACGCTCGACATGGCGCTGCTCGATGCCCAGGTCGCCGTGCTCGGCAACCAGGCGATGAACTATCTCGTCTCGGGCAATCCGCCGGCGCGGCTCGGCAATGCGCACCCGAACATCGTGCCCTATGACGTCTTTCCCGTCGCCGACGGCCATATCATCATCGCCACCGGCAATGACGGGCAGTGGCGCAAGCTCTGCGACGTGCTGGGCGGCACCGAGCTCGCCAACCACCCGGACTATGCCGACAACAAATCCCGCGTCGTCAATCGCGTGCCGCTGACGATTGCACTCCACGCCCTGACCCAGCGCTACGGCAAGGCTGACCTGCTGGCGGCGCTCGAGGCGGTCGGCGTGCCGGCGGGGCCGATCAATTCCGTCGACGAGGTCTTCGCCGATCCGCAGATCATCGCGCGCGGCGTCAAGGTCGACTTGCCCAGCGCCGCCGCCAAGGGCGGGACGATCCCGACCGTCGCCTCGCCGATCGTGATCGACGGCGTCAGGCAGGTGGCGGGACGACCGAGCCCACGGCTCGGCGAACATCACGACGACATCCTGAACGACCCGGCCTGGGGAGGGCCGCACCATGGCTAATCGCACAGGCGGGCAGATCCTCGTCGACCAATTGCTGATTCACGGCGCGACCGACGCCTTCTGCGTGCCCGGCGAAAGCTACCTTGCCGTGCTCGACGCGCTGCATGATGCGAGCCTGAAGGTCACCATCTGCCGGGCCGAAGGCGGCGCCTGCATGATGGCCGAGGCCGCCGGCAAGCTGACGGGCAAGCCCGGCATCTGCTTCGTGACGCGCGGCCCAGGCGCCACCAACGCCTCGCCCGGCATCCATATCGCCGACCAGGATTCGACGCCGCTGATCCTCTTCGTCGGCCAGATCGAGCGCGGCATGCGCGAGCGCGAGGCCTTCCAGGAGCTCGACTATCGTGCCGTCTTCGGCACCATGACGAAATGGGCGACCGAGATCGACGATGCCGCGCGCATCCCAGAGATCATCAGCCGCGCCTTCCATGTCGCGACCGCCGGCCGGCCCGGCCCGGTGGTGATCGCGCTGCCCGAGGACGTATTGACCGACCTCGCCGATGTGGCCGATGCGCAGCCCTATCAGGTCACCGAGACGCACCCCTCCCTGCTCCAGACCATCGATCTGCAGAAGCGGCTCTGGGCGGCGAAGTCGCCGGTGGCGATCCTCGGCGGCTCGCGCTGGAGCCCGCAGGCGATCGAACGCTTCACCCGCTTCGCCGAGCGTTTCGACCTGCCTGTCGCGGTCTCCTTCCGCCGGCAGATGCTGTTCCCGGCCGACCATCCGAACTTCGCCGGCGATCTCGGCATCGGCCCCAACCCCAAGCTGCTGAAGCGGATCAAGGAGAGCGATCTCGTCCTGCTCGTCGGCGGACGGCTCTCGGAGATGCCGAGCCAATCCTACACGCTGTTCGGCATCCCCGAGCCCGGCCGGCCCTTGGTGCATGTCCATCCCGATCCCGAGGAGCTGGGCCGCGTCTACCGGCCGTCGCTGGCGATCAACGCCTCGCCGACCGCCTTCTGCGCCGCGCTGGAGACGGTGCATCCGCCGCAGGAGATCCCCTGGGCCGGGGCCGCGGCGGAAGCCCATGAGGCCTATCTCGGCTGGACCGAGCAGCCCGCGCCGGTGGCCGGCGCCTTCCACCCCGGCGAGGCCGTGACCTGGCTGCGGCGCTACCTGCCCGACGACGCGATCCTGTGCAACGGCGCCGGCAACTACGCCACCTGGGTGCACCGCTTCCACCGCTTCACCAAATTCGCGACGCAGCTCGCACCGACCTGCGGCTCGATGGGCTATGGCGTGCCCGCCGCCATCGGCGCCAAGCGGCTGTTTCCGGAAAGAACGGTGGTCGCCTTTGCCGGCGATGGCTGCTTCCTGATGAACGGGCAGGATTTTGCCACCGCGGTTCAGTACGATCTGCCGGTCGTCGTCGTGGTGATCGACAATGGCATGTACGGCACCATCCGCATGCATCAGGAACGCGAATATCCCGGCCGCGTTTCGGCGACGGAATTGAAGAACCCGGATTTCGCCGCCTATGCCAAGGCCTTCGGCGGCCATGGAGAACGCGTCGAGACCACGGCCGAGTTCGGTCCCGCCTTCGAGCGCGCGGTCGCCAGCGGCAAGCCGGCAATCATCCACTGCCTGCTCGATCCGGAGGCGATCACGCCGGCGAAGTCGCTCTCGACGATCCGGGCCGAGGCTTTTGCCGAACAGGCGCGGAAGGGCGCGTAGTCCTCCCCCTGAACCTCAGCCCCTGAACCACATCCGGCGCAGCAGGCCATCGCCCCAGACCAGGCGGTGGAACAGGACCGCGCCGAGATGGATCAGGCCGAGCACGATGAGCAGGTCGAAGACCCGCTCATGCAGGGATAGCATCATCTCATAGGTCGCCTTGTCCGGGCCGATGAGATGAGGCACCGCGAACCAGCCGAAATACAAGGTCGGGATCTGGATCGGCGCGGCCGAGACCATCAGCATCCCGGTCAGCGGCAAGGCAGCCAGGCAGAGATAAAGCCCGCCCTGGACGGCGCCGGCCGCAAGCCGCTGCCATGGTTCGGGCCGCGTCGGCGGCGGAGCCGGCAAGGCGAGACGCAAGGCAAGCCGCAGCAGCACGAAAACCGCGACCGTCAGGCCGATGGATTTGTGCAATTGATAGAGCTCGAAGCGGCCGACGAGGTCGCGCGTCTCATCGCCCATCAGCCTGGCGAGCACGAACTGGAGCGCGATCAGCAGCAGGGTCAGCCAGTGCAGGGCGATGAGCGCGGGGTGCCATCGCATTGGACGGCCTACCTCCGCAGCCGTCATCGCGAAAGCTGCCCCTTGATCGCGATCTCGACCAGATCATCGACGACATTGACGTCCCGTCCGATGCCGAAGGCGGGACGCATGAACGAACCGCTGGCGTGGAAAGGCAGCTTTTCGCCACGCCGCGCCTTGTCGAGATCGCCATCCACCACGGCATCGACCATGATGGGATGGGTGACTGAGCGGATGGTGAGCTGGCCGCCGATCTGCAGGCTGCGTTCGCCTGTTCGGATCACGCTGGCGGAATTGAAGCTCGCCGTCGGGCTATGGGCGGAATCCAGCATGCTCTCGCCGGTGATGAAGCCGTCCATCAGCGCCGAGCCCGCCTTGATCGAACCGGTTTCGATCGTAACCCTGATCCGGCTCTTCTCGGGCTGGTCGAAATCCAGCGCCAGCGTGCCGTCATAACGTTCGAAACGGCCCGTGGCGACGACTGCGCCGAAGCGGCGTGCAACGAAGCTGATCTCGGTCGAAGCGCGGTCGAAGCGCCATGTCGCCTGCGCCGCGGCAGGTCCGGCAAGGAACAGAGCGAAGATCGCAACGGATAAGCGGTATAGCATGGCCGCGATCTATCGCGCCTATGATGGCCGCGCCATGGTGGCGTGCCACCGCACACGCAAAGGTGATGCTGGAGCCGTTTCCGATCCGATTGGATCGTTCAGTAGCTCCAACTCCTTGCTTTAGCGCGTTTTCGTCACGCGACCCGGTGCCTACTTCGTCTAAAAGCGCTCTACGCCTCCGCCGCGGGCGTGCTCCGCTTGGCGATGACTCCATCGAAGGTCGACTGGATCGCACGGGCCAGCGTAATGGTCGCGATCCCCTGGAAGATCAACTCGATCGCCAGGAAAGTGCCGAGCACCCAGAGGGAGGATGCCGGCCACTGGATCATGATCAGCACGCCAAGAACCAGCGAGAGCAGGCCTGAGACGAGGATCATGCTCCAGGAGGGATTGGGCCGCGTCTGGAAGGCGATCACGATGCGCAAGATGCCTGTCGCAAAGAGCGCGGCGCCGACGAATAGCGTCAGCGATGCCGTGGCCGCCAGCGGATTCGAGAAGGTGACGATGCCGACCACGAGATAAAGCAGGCCGATCAGACCGTGCAGCAAACGGCTCCGCCAGCCGCCATGGCGGACCGCGTCGGCCACCAGCACGATGCCCGCCACGAGCACCATCGCGCCAAACCAGATCGCGCTGGCAATGCTGAGCGCCGCCGTCATCAGCAGGCCGAGGACGCCGAGCACGACAAGCGAGACACCCGCCGCCAGGAGCCAACCCGACTTCTGTCGCAACGAAACCAGTTTCGTACCGAATGACTCTGTTGCCGGTCGATTGGTCGTATCGGGCATTGAACCCTCCCCTGTTTCGCAGAAAGCGTATCGCACGTTACGCGGTGCGAAGCCCAACAGCTAACGACCCATACCGATCGGGCAATCCGTCGGGACAGAACTGCGCCGCTTAGCCCAGCCTGGCCGCCACCAGCTTGCGCAATCCGCGTAAATCCTTGACGAAGCCGCGAATACCCTCGGCCAGCTTCTCCGTGCCCATGGCGTCCTCGTTCATGGCGAAGCGGAAGGCCTTCTCGTCGAGGACGATCCTGCCTCCACCGGGAGAGGCCACGTGCGGCGAGGAGGCCGGCGACAGCTTGCGCGGCAGATCGCCGGTCGCCGCGGCCAATTCGTCGAGCAGGCCGGGTCCGATCGTCAGCCGGTCGCAACCGGCCAGCGCCTCGATCTCCCCGGTGTTGCGGAAGGAGGCGCCCATCACAACGGTCTTGATCCCGAACGCCTTGTAGTAAGCGTAGATACCCTTCACCGAGACGACGCCTGGATCGGTCTCGGCCGTATAGGGACCGCCACCCGCCTTGACGTGCCAGTCGAGGATGCGGCCGACGAAGGGCGAGATCAGGAAGGCCTTGGCGTCCGCGCAGGCGACTGCCTGAGGCAGAGCGAAGAGCAGCGTCAGATTGCAGTCAATGCCCTCGGCCTGCAGCACCTTGGCGGCCTGGATGCCTTCCCAGGTCGAGGCGATCTTGATCAGGATGCGGTCGCGCTCGATGTCGCGCTCCTGATAGGCGGCAATGATGGTGCGCGCCTTGTCGATCGTCGCCTGCGTGTCGAAGGAGAGATCGGCGTCGACCTCGGTCGAGACCCGGCCGGGCACGATCTTGGTCAACTCCGCCCCGAAGGTGACGGCGAGCCGGTCGCAGACCGCATGCACGGCCTTCTCGCCACCGCCGGCCTTCTTGCCCCAGCTGATCGCCTCGTCGACGAGATGGGCATAGGCCGGGGTTTCGACCGCCTTCAGGATCAGCGTCGGGTTGGTGGTGCAATCGACCGGCTTCAGCCGGCGGACCGCCTCGATATCGCCGGTATCGGCGACGACGGTCGTCATCTCGCGGAGCTGGTCAAGCTTGGAAGCGGTCATGATCGGTTCCTGGCAGTCTTCGGCTTAAGGCTAACGCCCGCAATGTGACGTCTGTTCGGCAGTCTGGCGAGGGGGATGAAGCATTTCCGGCATGCATCCCTTGTCGCTCCCGGGCTTCGCCCTCGGGTCCGACCTCCAGTCGGCCCAAAGACAAACTCGGCGAAGACCCCGGAGACCACGACCGGGTGAGCACTTTTCCAACGCATCGGCAAACGCCGCACCCGGTCTTGGGTTCCGCGGTCTTGCGTCCCGGGTTCGCGCCGTAGGCGCGCCCCGGAATGACAGCGCGCTCAGCTCTTGACGGCGCCCGCGGTCAATCCGCCGACCATGTTCTTGCGGAAGCCGTAATAGATCACCGCAGGGGGGATCGCATAGAGCAGGCCCGCCGCCATCAGCAGGTTCCACGGCGCGTCGTCCGCCGAGAGGAACAACCCCAGCCCCACGGCAAGCGGAACCGCCTTCTCGTTGGACAGCAGCAGGAAGGCGTAGAGATACTCGTTCCAGGCCAGCAGCAGCGCATAGATGCCGATGACCACCATCGAGGGCTTCATCAGCGGCAGATAGACCAGCCGGAAGAGCTGCAGCGAGGTTGCGCCGTCCATGATCGCGGCCTCGTCGAGCTCCTTGGGAAGCTTGTCGGAGGCCTGTTTCAGCACCCAGATCGCATAGGGCGAGGCCAATGCGACCATGGCCAGGATCAAGGCGGCTTGCGTGTTCAGCAGGCCGTAGGAGCCCATCGCCTTGTACATCGGAATGGCGAGAAAGGCGGCCGGGATCAGATAGGTTGCCAAAGCGAGGTTCATGATCGTGCGGCCGCCCCTGACCTTGAGGCGGGAGATCGCGAAGGCGGCGAAGGTGGCGATGAACAACGTGAGCAGCCCGGTCGTGATCGCGATGAAGAAGCTGTTGAACATCTGCCGCCAGAAATTCGTCAGGTAGTAGTGCTGCTGCTGGAAGACGATCTGGAAATTCTGCAGCGTCGGCTTGGCCGGCCACAATGTGCCCGCCAGCATCGCCTCCTGGCTGGAGATCGAGAGCACGAACAGGTGGTAGATCGGCAGCAGCGTCCAGAGCAGGACGGGAATGGCGATCAGGATCAGCTTTCCCTCGTCGAGAGCCTTTTTCATCATTCGGCTCCCTTCGAGAGACGCTTCACCATGAAATAGACCATCGGCAGGATCAGCGGCATGGCGACGATGATCGAGGCGATGCCGAGATCGAGATTGTTGTTGCGCATGTAGCGGATGCCGAGCGTCGAAAGCACGTGGTTCAAATCGCCGGGACCGCCGCCGGTGAGCAGGTAGACGCTGTTGAAGTCGCCCAGCGTCCAGATCATCGAGAGCATGGTCGAGGTGACGTAGAGCGTCGCCAGCGAGGGCCAGGTGATGAATTTGAATTGCTGCCATTTGTTGGCGCCGTCGACGCTGGCGGCCTCATAGAGATCCTGGGCGATGGCGAAGCGCCCGGTGATCAGGATCAACGTCCAGAACGGCAGCGACTTCCAGATATGGACCATGATCGAGCTGGCGAAGGCCAGCGTCGGATCCGTCAGCCAGCCCGGCCCTTCGACAATGCCGAACAGGTGGAAAAGCTGCTGGTTGATCATGCCGTTCTCGGGGTTGAGCATGACCCGGAACGAGAGAATGGTCGGAATCGACGGCACGGCCCAGGGCAGGATGAAGATCACCAGGACGATGCGAACCCAGGCGCGCTGGGCCACGAAGAAACCCGAGAGCCAGAGCGCGATCAGGAATTTGAGGTTCACCGCAATGAACAGGAAGACGATGGTGTTGACCACCGTGCGAATGAAGATCGGGTCGGCGAAGAGCGCGCGATAGGAATTCCAGTTGAGGCCGAGCCAGAGGCCGTAAGCGACGGGGTAGACCACCATCACGAGGAAAACGAGGACATAGGGCGCCAGCATGATCGCGCCCCAGAGAGCACGGTCACGGGTATGTCCTGAGACCGCGTCGCTCGCTGCCGCGACCGGTGCGGCCATCGTGGTCGCTGTCATAACCTACTCCCTCGGTCTCGCCGTCATATTGGGACGGGTCGGCGCCCCGCGGCTCTTGCGGCCGCAGGGCGCCTGTTCGTTAGGATCGGCGGCGTCAGCCGGCGATCTGCTTGATGCGGGCGATCATCTCGTCCACTGCAACGTCAGGCGCGATCTTGTCCTGAACCACGCGATTCACCGCCTTGGCCCAGACGTTCTCGGCGTTCACGGTCGTGAAGTTGTAGTTGTAGACGAACTGGAACGGCACGGTGCCATCGCTGTACTGCTTATGGACGATCGCGCGATGCGGATCCTTGCCGTCAGTCCAGAACGGGCTCTTGGCGCCCGCGATCGTCGTCGGGAACCAGCGACCGACCGAGCCTTCGACGAAGGGACGCAGATTTTCGTCCTTGAGCAGGAACGCCATGAATTCCTTGGCGCGCTTCTTGTTCTTGGCGTCGGCGAAGATCACGGCCGTCTTCACCGCAGCGAGGTTCGGCATGACGCCGCCATCGGGCTTGAGCGGGAATTCGGCGGTGCGGATGTTGTCCTCGTAGTTCTTCTTGGCCTGGGCGCGCTGCTCGGCGGTGAGCGCAGGGTTGTTCATGTCGTCGAGATGCTTGGCGGCGATCGAGATCGTCGCGTTGTGCGTCAACACGGTCGTGCGGTTGTGGAAGGCGACGTTGTTGTCGGGATCCAGCCAATTGACCGAGGATGGTGGCGTGCAGCCGCGCTGGAAGATGTTCGCATAGGACTTCACCGCTTCGATCATCGCCGCCTTGTTCTTGGGCTGGTCGAGCACGATCTTGCCGTTCTCGTCGACCACCTGCGCGCCATAGGCGTTGGCGAAGGTCAGGAAGCTGTAGAAGGTGTCGGACGCCGCGATGCCCATGGGATGGCCGACGCCGTAGATGCGCTTGCCCTTGGCGCGCAGCGAGCCTTGGACCTTGTCACACCAGAAGTCCCAATAGCCGTTCCAGCCCTTGGGAATATCGCTTTCCTTGAAGCCGGCCTCCTCCAGCATGTCCTTCCAGTAGGTGATGTGCATCATCTGCTGTTCGACGGGGAAGGCGTAATAGGACTTCTTGCCGGTCTTGTTGTTCATCAGGAAGGTTGTCGCCAGCGCCTGCGGCTGGAACTCGGCCTTCATCGGCTCGATCACGTCGGTGACGTCCTCGAGCTTGCCGTCAAAGGCCCATTTTCCGGTGGTGCGGAAGTCGTAGGTCGTGCAGAAGCCGACATCGGGCGGCGTGCCGGCCTCGATGGCGCCGACCGATTTGGTCACGCAATCCTCGGTCGCGTAGAGTGATAGATCGACCTTGACGCCGGTCGCCTTCTGGAACTTGTCGACGACGGCCAGCAGCGCGTCATCCTCGCCCTTGTAGAAACCCTTGGTGAACCAGACCGTGACGGTCTCTTGCGCGAGCGCCGCGCCGGACCAGCCCGCGGCAATCGCCGCGAAGGCCGCGCCGGTGACGAGACAACGAACCGATTTCATCGATAACCTCCCATTTAAAACGTTTAATGCCGACGATTTAGGACGTCTTGTCGAGGACACTAGTCGAAAAGCTGGGACAAACAAGCCGTTGCAATGCGGGAAATTCGGGCAGCCCCCATCACCGGCGCGGCGCAGCGGAGGATCGCTGGCGCTTTCATGGATATGTCATATAGGGGGCCTAACGGCCCTGACGGACCCGGCCGGGTCGAGGCCCATGGGAGGCGGCGATGCGCGCCAACATCTTGATCGTATTGGCTGCCGCAGGCGCGCTCGCCTCCACAACGGCGCTGGCCGCGGAGGGCAAGCTCGTCCTCTACACCAGCCAGCCCAACACCGACGCGCAGCAAACCATCGATGCCTTCAAGGCGCTCTATCCTAAAGTCGAAGTGAGCTTCGTGCGCGACGGCACGCCGCGGGTGATGGCGAAGCTGCGCGCCGAGATCGAAGCCGGCAGCCCGCAGGCTGACGTCCTGCTGATCGCCGATTCGGTGACGATGGAGGGCCTGAAGCAGGAGGGCCGGCTGCTCGCGCATGATGCAGCCGATGTCTCCGCCTATCCGGCCGGTATCCACGACCCGCAGAAGATGTGGTTCTCGACCAAGCTGATCACCACCGGCATCGTCTACAACAGCAAGGCTGCGCTGAAGCCGACGAGCTGGACTGACCTGACGAAGCCCGAGGTCAAGAACCTGCTCGCCATGCCGAGCCCGTTGAACTCGGGCGCCGCCCTGATCCACACCATGACGCTGGCCGGCAACCTGCCTGGCGGCTGGCGCTATTACGAGCAGCTGAGGGACAATGGCGCGCTCGCGGCCGGCGGTAATGGCGACATCCTGCGCCAGGTCGCCACCGGCGAGAAGCTCTACGGCATGATCGTCGACTTCATGCCGATCCGCGAGAAGGCCAAGGGCGCGCCGGTCGAGTTCGTCTTTCCCCGCGAAGGCGTCTCCGCCGTCGGCGAGCCGGTCGCGATCCTGAAATCGACGAAGAACCCGGAAGCCGCGAAAGCCTTCGTCGATTTCCTGATCTCCCGGGAAGGCCAGGCGCTGGCGCTGCGCCAGGGCTATGTCGCGGCCCACCCCGATGTCGCGCTGCCGGCTGGCTACCCGACGCGGAATGCGATCAAGTTGATGCCATTCGACGCCGCCCAGGCGCTTGCCGGCGAGGCCGCAGCGCGCAAGCGCTTCAGCGCGATCTTCGAGTGAGCCCGGCGTGACGCGCAACCCGCCTCCCACGCAATGACGCTGATCGCCCGCCCCGGCTGGCAGCACGACGCCGTGCGCCCGACCTGGCCAGGTCTGCGTCTGCCTCTGCGCCTGCCGGAGGGGCTTGGGCTGCCGACGGCTGTCACGCTCGCCGCCCTGCTGCTCGGCGCCCTGCCCTTCCTGCGGCTCGCCATCGCCGCCCTTGCACCGGGCTGGCGGTTCGCTCCCGACGCCGCGCTGGAACAGATAGGCAGCCGCGCCGCGGTCAATGCGACGCTCCATACACTGGAGACAGCGGGTTTCTCCGCGCTCGCAGCCTTGCTGATCGGCGGCGCTGTCGCGCTTGCGCTCAGCATCACCGACCTGCGCCATAAGCGCCCCCTCGCCTTCTTCTTCGTGTTCTCGATGATGATCGCGCCGCAAGTCGCAGCTCTTGCATTTCTGAGCCTGTTCGCGCCGCACTCGCCGATCCTGGGGGCGCTTGGCCTGTCGCCCGCCCCAGGCACGCCAAACCCGCTGCTCGGGCGCGGTGGCATCATCCTCGTCATGGCGCTGCATCATGCGCCGCTGGTCGCGATCACGCTCTGGACCGGCCTGCGCAGCGTGCCGCATTCGCTGGTCGAGGCGGCGCAGATGGAAGGCGCGGGACCGGCGACGATCGTCGCGCGCATCCTGCTGCCGGTGCTGCGGCCGCAGATCATCGCCGCCGCGCTGATCGCCTTTGTCGCCGGCATCGGCAATTTCGGCATTCCGGCGCTGCTAGGACTGCCGGTGAACTACCTGACGCTGCCGACGCTGATCTATCGGCGGCTGGCGAGCTTCGGACCGGCCGGACTGTCCGACGCCGCCGCGCTTTCCCTGCTGGTCGCCCTGGTCGCCGGTTGCGGCATCCTGGCGAGCGTGCTGGCGACACGGCGCGCCGGCGGCAAGGTCGAGATCGAGCGGCCGCTGCAGCCGTTCTGGACGCTCGGGCGCGCGCGGCCGCTGGTTGCCGGCGCACTGTGGACGCTGCTGGCGCTGAAGCTCGGCCTGCCTTTCCTCGCGCTGCTTTGCGAAGCGCTGACGCCGGCGCTCGGCGTCGCCCTGTCCTGGCAGAGCCTGACGCTGGATAAATTCACCGAAGTGCTGCTGCGCCAGGATGTGACGATGCGAGCCTTCCGCAACTCCTTCCTGTTCGCCGGCGCGGCCGCCCTGCTGCTCGCGCTGACCTCGATCGGTTTCGCCTATGCGCTGGAGCGGCGGATGGGCAGGTTCAGGCGCGTCGTCGAGCTCGTCATCGAACTGCCCTATGCCCTGCCCGGCGTCGTGCTCGCCATCGCCTGCATCCTGCTCTTCCTGAAGCCGTTGCCGCTTCTCGGCGTGAGCCTCTACGCCACGCCTTTCATCATCATCTTCGCCTATCTGGCGCGCTTCCTGCCGCTGGCGCTGAAGGCGCCCGTCGCGGCGATGGCGCAGATCGAGGCGCATCACGAGGAGGCGGCGAAGCTCGACGGCGCGAGCCTCTGGCAGATGCTGCGCTTCGTCGTGGCACCGATCCTGGCTCCGGCGGCAACCGTCTCGGGCCTGATGGTCTTTCTCGTCGCCTTCAACGAGTTGACCGTCTCGGCGCTGCTTTGGTCCTCGGGCACCGAGACCCTCGGCGTCGTGCTGTTCAGCCTGAAGGAGGCGGGGCTGGCCGGCGAGGCGGCGGCGGTCGCGATCAGCGCCTCCCTGATCATTTTCGCGGTGATGCTGGGACTTGACCTGTGCGGCAAGCGCTTGCCCTGCAACGTGCTGCCCTGGCGGATCTGACGGAGCCCCCGACCGATGACACGGTCCAAGCCGGCCTCGCCCTGTCGAAGCGCTCCAGCGGGTGAAACAAATGCGACCGACAACCGCAGGTTAATCAGACATTTACCCTGGTTGGCCAGTTTCGGCCGGAGCAGGAAAACGCCCTGCTCCCTGGACAACCGAGCTGGTATGCCGCCTCGAACCATGACGAGGTGCCAGTACGCGCCGTAAGGATTCTGCGCCGATGAAGTACCGCGCCGCTGATCGTCGCAAGTCCGAGCCGGTCGCCGATATGCGCAAGCTTCTCATCGTCGAGGATTCGAAGACGTTCTCGAAGGCGCTGCGCAAGCTTCTCGCCGAGGAGACGGGGCTCTCCGTCGTGACATGCGCATCGCTGAACGAGCTGCACGAGGTCGTCACCGAAGAGCCCGAGGCCTATGGCATCGCGGTGGTCGATCTGAACCTGCCGGATGCGCCCGACGGTGAAGCGATCGACTTCACGGTCCAACGCGGCATCCCGACCATCGTCTTCACGGGAAGCTTCGACCTGCAGACGCGCAGCCGGATCATGGAGCGCGACGTCATCGATTATGTCCTGAAGAACAACGAGTTCGCGCTGGACACGCTGGTCACCGCGGTCAAGCGCGCCTTGTCCAACCGCGAGATGCGCATTCTCGTCGTCGACGACCTGACCACTGCGCGCAAGCACCTCGCCAGGATGCTGGCGGTGCAGCAGTACTCGGTCATCGAGGCCGGGTCCGGCGCGGAGGCATTGTCGCTGATCGAGGCCAATCCCGACATCCAGATCGTCGTTTCCGACTACAATATGCCCGATATCAACGGATACGAACTCACGCGCAAAATCCGCCGCATGGTCGGACCGGACAAGCTGCGCGTGATCGGGGTTTCATCCACGACCGACATCGCCGTCTCCGCCGGTTTCCTGAAAGCCGGGGCCAACGACTTCATTTCGCGGCCGTTCATGCCTGAAGAGCTGCAATGCCGGATCGCAAACAATGCGGACACGCTCCTGCAACTGAAACAGCTGCAGGAACTGGCGTCCCGCGACTATCTCACCGGTCTCTTCAACCGTCGGCATTTCTTCGAGAACGGCCCGAAGCTCATCAAGACCGTGCAGGCGCGCCCTTCGAGCACGGTCGCGGTTCTCGATATCGACCACTTCAAGCAGCTCAACGACACGCACGGTCATGACATCGGCGACCGGGTGCTCGAATTGGTCGCCCGTTGCCTGAGGGATGCGGTCGAAGGCACCGGCAACCTGCTTGCCCGCCTCGGAGGCGAGGAGTTCGTCATCCTGTTTCCCGGAATGGCCCCGACCGCCGCGATGCGCTTCAGCGATCACCTCCGGTTGGATATCTCGCATGCAACCTTGCAGATCGGGGCCGAGACGATCTCCGTCACAGCCTCGATCGGCGTTGCCGAGGCCGATCCGGCGGATCGTTTCGATCATTGCCTGCGCAGCGCGGACCAGGCGCTCTACGCGGCAAAGCAGCAAGGCCGGAACCGGGTCTGCCTTGCCGCTGGCTGACGCCTCGGTCCAAGGAAAATGCGATTCTATCCCTCGACCAAGGCGGGCCGCGGTGCCGCTGCGGCGGGTTGTTCGCCCATCAGCAGCGCCCGCGACGCCTTTGCCTCGCGCACGACGAAATCGACGATGGCGCGCACGCGGGCGACATCCTTCAGATCGGCATGGACCAGGAGCCAGAAGGACCGCGTGATCGAGACAGTCTCGGGCAGGACCGGCACGAGGCGCGGCTCGCCTTCGGCCATGAAATGGTGGATCACGCCGATGCCGGCCCCGGCGACGACCGCGTTCATCTGTGCCAGCACACTCGAACTCTGGACCTGGGCGCGCAGGCCCTTGGCGACCTCGTCGAGATAGTCGAGCTCGGGCGTGAAGATCAGGTCGTCGATATAGCCGACGATGCGGTGATCGAAGAGATCTTCCGGCTTCTCGACCTTCGGCATCGCGTCGAGATACTCCCGCGCGGCATAAAGCCCGAGCCGGTAGTCGGAGAGCTTGCGCGCCACGACCTTGCCCTCCTTGGGCGGGGCAAGCGTGATCGCGACATCGGCCTCGCGCTTCGACAGCGAAAGCAGGCGCGGCATGGCGATGAGCTGGATCTCGAGGCCGGGATAGGCGCTCGCCAGCTTGGCCAGGCGCGGCGCCAGGAAGGTGGTGCCGAAGCCGTCGGGCGCGCCGATCCGGACCGTGCCGGCGAGCGCCATGTCGGCACCGCCGATATCGCTCTGGATCGCCAGCGCCTCGGTCTCCATACTCTCTGCCTTGGCCAGGAGCCGCTCGCCATGGGCGGTGAGCGTGTAGCCCTGCGGCCGGCGCTCGAAGAGCTTGGCCTTGAGCGCTTCCTCCAGCGAGGTGATGCGGCGCGAGACCGTGGCGTGGTCGGCCCCGAGCCGGCGCGCCGCCGCCGTCAAACGGCCCGAGCGCGCGACCGCCAGGAAGAAGCGCAGGTCATCCCAGTCGAACCGCTCCAAAGGCGCTCTCCCCGATATTCGCTTTTCCGCACGGCATCCTATCCATCGTCGCTATAGCCGTGCGCAAACGAGAATGGTAGGGGTGACACCGGTCTCAGGACATCACCATTCGTAGGGAGGGCGCGATGCGTCAGGTTGGGCATTTCATCGGCGGCAAGCATGTCGCGGGCACTTCGGGCCGCACTGCCGACATCTATCAGCCCATGGACGGAAGCGTCATCGGCCAGGTCGCGCTGGCCTCGGCCGCCGAATTGCGCGCAGCCGTCGAGAACGCAGCCGCCGCCCAGCCGAAATGGGCTGCGGTCAACCCGCAGCGCCGCGCCCGCGTGCTGATGAAGTTTCTCGACCTGATCGCGCAGAACAATGACGAGCTCGCCGAATTGCTCGCCCGCGAGCACGGCAAGACCATTCCCGACGCCAAGGGCGACATCCAGCGCGGCGTCGAGGTGGTGGAGTTCTCGCTCGGCGTGCCCAACCTGATGAAGGGCGAGTTCACCGACGGCGCCGGCCCCGGCATCGACATCTATTCGCTGCGCCAGGCGCTCGGCGTCTGCGCCGGCATCACGCCATTCAACTTCCCGGCGATGATCCCGCTCTGGAAGCTCGGCCCCGCGATCGCCTGCGGCAACGCCTTCATCCTGAAGCCCTCCGAGCGCGACCCCGGCGTGCCGATGCGGCTCGCCGAACTCTTCATCGAGGCGGGCGGACCTCCCGGCATCCTCAACGTCGTCAATGGCGACAAGGTCGCGGTCGACGCGATTCTCGACGACCCCGACATCAAGGCGGTCGGCTTCGTCGGCTCGACCCCGATCGCGGAATACATCTATGCCCGCGGCTGCGCGGCCGGTAAGCGGGTGCAGTGCTTCGGCGGCGCCAAGAACCACATGGTCATCATGCCCGACGCCGACATGGACCAGGCCGTCGATGCGCTGATCGGCGCCGGCTACGGCTCGGCCGGCGAGCGCTGCATGGCGATCTCGGTCGCGGTTCCCGTCGGCAAGGCCACCGCGGACGAGTTGGTGAAGCGCCTCATTCCGCGCGTGGAAAGCCTCAAGATCGGCCCCTCGACCGACACCGCCGCCGATTACGGCCCGGTCGTCACCAAGGCGGCGATGGAAAAGATCAAGGCTTACGTCGATGTCGGCATCGAAGAGGGCGCCAGCCTCGTCGTCGACGGGCGCGCCTTCAAGATGCAGGGCTACGAGAACGGCTTCTATGTCGGCGGCTGCCTGTTCGACAACGTCACCAAGGACATGCGCATCTACAAGGAGGAGATCTTCGGGCCGGTCCTCTCCGTGCTGCGCGCAGAGACCTATGACGAGGCGCTGAAGCTGACCAACGACCACGAATACGGCAACGGCACCGCGATCTTCACCCGCGACGGCGATGCGGCGCGCGACTTCGCCTCCAAGGTCCAGGTCGGCATGGTCGGCATCAACGTGCCGATCCCGGTACCGCTGGCCTATTACACCTTCGGCGGCTGGAAGCGCTCCTCCTTCGGCGATCTCAACCAGCACGGCCCGGACTCGATCCGGTTCTACACCAAGACCAAGACCGTGACGGCGCGCTGGCCCAGCGGTATCAAGGACGGGGCGAGCTTCGTCATTCCGACGATGAGCTGAGCGGACGCGCGGAGGCGGCGATGACGCGATTGCCACAGGTTCAGACGATGATGCTCGTCTTCCTGTGCTGCGCGCCTGATGCCATGGCACAGCCGGACTTTGATGGTCCGGCGATCGTCGCCTCCGATGCGAGCCGCTGCACCCCGGACAGGATCGCCCAGGCACCGCTGAGCGAGCCCGAGACCAACGCCTGCCGCAAGCTCTGGCAGGACGCCGTCGAGATGTCGCGCCGGCGCGCAGTGCTCGCGCAAATGCGGGCACAGCGCGAACGGGCGGAGATGATCGAGACCGCCCGCCTGCTGGCAACGCGCAGCGCCGTGGCGAAACGGCCACCGGCCACGCTCGAAACCTTCCTCAGCGACGGCCTGCTCGCCTATGGCGATGTCGTCGTCATCGAGGGCGGCCCGCGGGTCTTCGTCGGCCGCCCCGGCGACAGCCCCGACATCAGGGATTTCGTCTCCCTGGCCTCGCCGCGCTCTCCACACAGGAGGCGCGCGGCGCAATATGAAGGCGCGCTTCCCGAAGGCAGGAGCCTGCAACTCGGCGAAGCGCCATGGAAACCGCCCAGCCGCCAGGAGCGCCAGCCTTGACGCCGTTCTCGCTCACTGAAGACCAGATCGCCATCCAGGAGATGGCGCTTGGCTTCGCCACCGACACGCTGGCCCCCAACGCCATGCGCTGGGACGAGGAGAAGCATTTCCCGGTCGCGGAAATGCGCGCCGCCGCCGCGCTCGGCATGGGCGGCATCTACATCAACGAGGATGTCGGCGGCTCCGGCCTCTCGCGGCTGGATGCTGCGCTGATCTTCGAGGCGCTCTCGACGGGCTGCCCGACGGTCGCGGCCTTCATCTCGATCCACAATATGTGCGCCTGGATGATCGACCGCTACGGCTCCGACGACCAGCGCAAGAGCTTCCTGCCAAAGCTGTGCACCATGGAGCATCTGGCGAGCTACTGCCTGACCGAGCCTGGCGCCGGTTCGGACGCGGCAGCCCTGAAGACCAGGGCGGTTCGCGATGGCGATACCTACGTCCTCGACGGGCAGAAGCAGTTCATCTCGGGCGCCGGCGTCTCCGACATCTATGTCGTGATGGTGCGTACCGGCGAAGCCGGCCCCTCGGGCATCTCGACCGTGATCGTCGAGAAGGGCACGCCGGGCCTCTCCTTCGGGGCCAACGAGAAGAAGATGGGCTGGAACGCGCAGCCGACTCGGGCCGTGATCTTCGAGAATTGCCGCATTCCCGTCGCCAATCGGATCGGGCCGGAAGGCATCGGCTTCAAGATCGCCATGGCCGGGCTCGATGGCGGGCGGCTCAATATCGGCGCCTGCTCGATCGGCGGGGCTCAGGGAGCGCTCGACAAGGCTCTGGCTTACGCGCAGGAGCGCAAGGCCTTCGGTTCGCGCATCGCCGATTTCCAGGCGCTGCAGTTCAAGCTTGCCGACATGGCGACCGAGCTGGAAGCGGCGCGGAGCTTCCTCTGGCGAGCGGCCGCCTCGCTCGACGCCAAGGCGCCCGATGCGACGAAACTCTGCGCCATGGCCAAGCGGGTCGCCACCGACACCGGCTTCGAGGTCGCCAACCAGGCGCTGCAGATCCATGGCGGCTATGGCTATCTCGCCGATTACGGCATCGAGAAGATCGTGCGCGACCTCAGGGTCCACCAGATCCTCGAAGGCACCAACGAGGTGATGCGGATGATCGTCGCGCGCGGGCTGGTTGGACGCGCGAAGGGGAATTGAGCCTATGCAGCTAACGGCCTCACGCGCTTCTCGATCATGCGGCCGGACGCCTGCCGCGCGACCCGCAAATCATAGTCGCTCTGCAGTGCCATCCACATCTCCGGCGACGTGCCAAAAAACTGCGCTAGCCGCAGCGCGGTGTCGGCCGTGATCGCCCGCTCGCCCTTGACGATGCCGGCGATGCGGCTGACCGGCGCGTCGATATCGCGCGCGAGCCGGTTCTGGCTGACACCGAGCGGCCTCATGAACTCTTCGAGCAGAACCTCGCCGGGCGGGATCGGCGCGAGCAAGATCTCCTCCTTCCCCGTCGAGAGCAGCGGGGGCGACAGGGTCGCCAAGGGTTCAGTGATAGTCGACGATTTCGACGTCATGCGCCTCGCCCTCCTTCCAGATGAAGCAGATTCGCCATTGATCGTTGACGCGGATCGAGTGCTGTCCTGCCCGATCGCCCCGCAACGCCTCCAGCCGGTTTGCCGGCGGCACGCGCAGGTCATCAAGCCTGGCAGCGACATGCAGCAGCAACAGCTTACGCCGGACCGCGCGCTCGATCGCGGCGAAACGCCGGACAGGCCTGTCGTGAAACAGGAGTCCGGCTTCCTTGTGAGCAAACGATCGGATCAAAGCCTCGGAAAAATATTCCGCACTGAGTATTCCGTCAAGAGGAATGAAAGGGTACGACCATGACCAGAATCGCCTTCATCGGCCTCGGCAATATGGGCGGCCCCATGGCCGGCAATCTCGTCAAGGCGGGGCAAATGGTCAGCGCCTTCGATCTGGCCCAGAGCTCCAAGGACGCCGCCGCCGCGCTCGGCGTCGGGATCGCCGGCTCGGCCAAGGAGGCGGTCGCTGAAGCCGACATCGTCGTCACCATGCTGCCGGCCGGCAAGCATGTGCTCTCCGTCTGGGCCGACATCCTGCCCTCGGTGAAGCCGGGCGCGCTGCTGATCGATTCCTCGACCATCGATGTCGAGAGCGCCCGCAGGGCGCATGCGCTGGCGGCCGAGCACGGCTGCCTCTCGCTCGACGCACCGGTCTCCGGCGGCGTCGGCGGGGCCAAGGGCGCGACGCTGACCTTCATGGTCGGCGGCGCGGACAACGCCTTCGCGCTGGGGGAACCCATTCTCAAGGCAATGGGCCGGCGCATCGTGCATTGCGGCGACGCCGGCAACGGACAGGCCGCCAAGATCTGCAACAACATGATCCTGGGCATCTCGATGATCGGCGTCTCCGAGGCCTTCGTGCTGGCCGAGAAGCTCGGGCTCTCGCATCAGGCGCTGTTCGACGTCGCCTCGACCTCCTCGGGCCAATGCTGGTCACTGACGACCTATTGTCCCGTGCCTGGCCCGGTGCCGACCTCGCCTGCCAACAACGAATACAAGCCCGGCTTCGCCTCGGCCCTGATGCTCAAGGACCTGAAACTCTCGCAGGAAGCCGCACAGGCAGCCGGCGCCTCGACGCCGCTCGGGGCCGCCGCCGCACAGCTCTACGGCATCCATAATGCCTGGGGCGAAGGCGGCGCCGATTTCTCCGCCATCATCCACCTTCTGCGAGGGCGCAACCTTTCGTGAAGCGCGCTTGCTTTTCGTGAAGCGTGCTTGCGCGGCCCCGTGACGAGCAGCTAGGACGGAAGCCATGAACGATGCTTCCAACCGCCGCGAACGCTCGGCCCAGACCGGCTTCGCCACCAGCCATCTCGATCGCCGGGCCGATCTGCGCGACAAGCCGGATGCGATCGCAGCACTGCGCCATCGCTCCGATACACGGCTGACCGTGCTCGCGGGCGAGATGCCGGTGCTGAAGCGGCTCGAGGGCGAGGCGCTATCGGTCTGGTTCAGCCATGGCGAGACCGAATTGCTCGGCGCCGGGCTGGAAGAGGCCTTTCTCGGGCTCGACCCTGACGGCGCGCCGCGCTTCGCACGGTTGATCGACAAGGCGCTGGCCGACCCCCTGCGCGAACGGCCTGAAGTGCTGCTGACCGATCTGCGCTCGGTCGCGCTGAAACGGCTCGTGCCCGCCCATGAACTCGGCCCGCTCGGCGAGGGCAAGGCGCTGCTCGACTGGCATGCGCGCCACCGCTTCTGCGCGCAATGCGGCGGCCCAAGCGAACTCGACTCGGCCGGCTGGAAGCGGCATTGCACGGCCTGCGGCGCGCAGCATTTCCCGCGCACCGACCCGGTCGTGATCATGCTCGCCACGCGCGGCGACAAATGCCTGCTGGCCCGGCAGGCCCGCTTCGCGCCCGGCATGTATTCCTGCATCGCCGGATTTATCGAGCCGGGCGAGACCTTCGAGGATGCGGTGCGCCGCGAGACCTGGGAGGAGGCGGGCCTGCGCACCGGCACGGTGCGCTACATCGCCTCGCAGCCCTGGCCATTTCCCGGTTCGCTGATGATCGGCTGCCTGGTCGAGGCCCTCAACGACGACATCGTGCTCGACGGCATGGAGCTGGAGGCCGGGCGCTGGTTCTCGCGGGCCGAGGCTCTGCAGATGCTGGAGGGCAATCACCCCGAAGGCTTCACCAGCCCCCAGCATCTGGCGATTGCCAACACGATCCTCAGGGCCTGGGCCGTGGAGGGGGAAGAGGTGAATGGCGAGTAGCGAGTGGCAAATGCGCCCTGCGCCCTATTCGCCACTCGCTATTCGCCGTTCGCCTTTTTACTCGCCCGCCTCCGTGAAACTCTCCCGGAAGGCGTGCGCCGGGTAGACGCCGAGGATCTTCATCTCCTTCGAGAAATACTCCAGCTCCTGCAACGCCCGCTTCAGATGCGGATCGTCCGGATGGCCCTCGACGTCGAGGTAGAACATCGTCGCGGAGAAATGCCCATCGACCATGTAGCTTTCGAGCTTGGTCATGTTGATGCCGTTCGTCGCGAAACCGCCGAGCGCCTTGTAGAGCGCGGCCGGGATGTTGCGGACGCGGAAGACCAGGGTCGTCACCGTCTTCGCCGGGCCCTGGCGGGCGAATTCCGGATATTTCGACAGGATCACGAAGCGTGTGGTGTTGTGCTTCTCGTCCTCGATATCCTCCATCAGGATCTCGAGGCCATAGACCTCGGCGGCGATGCGCGGCGAGATCGCGGCACGGGTCAGGTCGCCGGCCTCGGCGACCTGCCGGGCGGACCCCGCCGTATCGGCCGCGACCTCGGCCTTGAGGCCGAGCTTGCGGATCATCTTTCGGCACTGGCCGAGCGCGTGAATGTGGCTCTGCACCGTCTTCAACGTGGCCAGCGTCGCGCCTTTCAGCGCCATCAGATGGAAGCGGATCGGCAGGAAGTGCTCGCCAATGATGTGCAGCCCCGAACGCGGCAGCAGATGGTGGATGTCGGCGACGCGGCCGGCGATCGAATTATCGATCGGGATCATGCCGTAGCGCGCCGTGCCGTCGCTGACTGCCGCCAGCGCGTCCTCGAAGGTCGCACAAGGCAGCAATTCGCAATCGGGGAAGACCTGCAGGGCCGCCTGCGACGAGAAGGCGCCGGGTTCGCCCTGATAGGACACGATGAGAGGCATGAAACTCTAGGCTCCGGCGCGGGCTGACAGGATCGCGCGGGCGCGGTCCAGATCATGGGGGGTATCGACGCCGAGCGGCACGTCGTCAACGACGATGATGTCGATGCGCATGCCGTCCTCGATGGCGCGCAATTGCTCCAGCCGCTCGCGCCTCTCAAGCGGCGAGGGCGGCAGCGAGACGAAGCGGTCGAGCGCTTTGCGGCGATAGGTGTAGAGGCCGATGTGATGATAGAGCGGCCCTTCCCCGCCCGGCGCGGTGACGCGGGTAAAGTAGAGTGCGCGCATGCGCCCGGGCGCGATCTCGCTGCCGATCGCCTTGACGACGCTGGGCTCGGTCTTCTCGTCCTCGCGCGTGATGATCGCGGCGAGCGTCACGATATCCACAGCCGAATCCGAGAGCGGCCCGACCGAGGCTGCGATCACGCGCGGATCGATGGTGGGCAGGTCGCCCTGAACGTTCACGATGACATCGTGCCGCCCCTGGGGATCGAGGATGTCGGCCGCCTCCTTGATCCGGTCCGAGCCCGAGGGATGATCGGCGCGGGTGAGCACGGCGCGGCCACCGGCCTTCTCGATCACGTCGACGATGCGGGCCTCGTCGGTCGCGACGGCGACAGGGCCGATGCCGGCCTCCATGGCGCGGCGCCAGACATGCACGATCATCGCCTCGCCATGGATATCGGCCAGCGGCTTGCCCGGCAGACGCGTCGCGGTCATGCGGGCGGGAATCAGGATCAGCGGGTCGGACATCGGGGCAGGCTCGGCTGGGCCGCAGGGGGTACGGCGGGAAGCGTCAAAAGGTCTCAAAGCGGAGGGTGCTTATACGAGTTGCATTGCAGCGCGCAAAGCGGTTAAGCAACGCTCGGGTGTCGGCGCTTCCAGGCCCCGGCCAAAGTGCTGTCTTGCTTCCCGCGCTACCTGCGTCGGTGGGCCGAGGGTTCGGATACGATGGATATCGAAACCAACAAGATCGCCGGAGCGGTTCTCTCCACTTTGCTCGTGGTGATGGGACTCAGCATGATCTCCGGGATCGTCTTTACGCCTCACAAGCCGGCGGTGCCCGGTTTCGACCTGCCGAGCGAGGAACCCGCCGCGGCGGGTGGGGCGGCTGCACCCGCAGCCGACGAGCCGATCACGGTGCGTCTCGCCAAGGCCGATCCGGCCAAGGGCGAGAAGGCCGTCGGCGCCTGCAAGGCCTGCCACAGCTTCGACAAGGGCGGCCCCAACAAGGTCGGCCCGCATCTCTACGACGTCTATGCCCGCCCCAAGGGTTCTGTCGAAGGCTTCGGCTACTCGGCCGCGATGAAGGGCCGGGCCGGTGAGAAATGGGAGGCCGAGCAGCTCGACGGCTTCCTGAAGAACCCCAAGGCCTATATGCCCGGCACGATCATGGCCTTCGCCGGCCTGAGCAAGCCCGATACGCGCGCCGACGTGATCGCCTATCTCGACACGCTGTCGGATTCGCCCAAGGCGCTGCCGAAGTAATCCTGCGTAAACCAGACGCATCGGGGACGATATCGAGCCGGGCCGTCGCGCCCGGCTTTTGCTTGTCGTCACCAAGTCATTGTCGTCACCAAGTTCTCATCGTCACCAAGTTCTTGCCGACGCCACGCTCTTGCCGTCACCATGACGGCAAATCCGGCAATTGCTGGCGTCCGCGCCCATGCACGACATAATGCACCGGCGAATCGAAGGGAGATCCGAGACTATGGCGATGCGCATCACCCGCCGCAGGCTGATCGAGGCCGGAGGCGCCCTGGCGGCAAGCGCGAGCCTGCCTGCGCTTGCCCTCGCGCAGGAGCCGGAAATCCATGGCCTCTCGACCTTCGGTGAGTTGGCGCTGCCCGCCGATTTTCCCTATTTCGCCTATGTGAATCCCAAGGCGCCCAAGGGCGGCACGCTGACGATGCAGATCAAGCGCGCCGGCGGCAACCAGGGCTTCGACACCTTCAATACGCTCAACACCTTCGTGCTCCAGGGCGACGGCGCGGCGGGCATGGACGCCTGCTTCGACAGCCTGATGGCGGGCTCGGGCGACGAGCCGGGCTCGCTCTACGGCCTCCTGGCCAAAAGCGTGGCGATCTCGCAGGACAAGCTGACCTATCGGTTCCGGCTTCGGCCGGAGGCAAGGTTCCATGACGGCACGCGGGTGACCGCCTCCGACGTCGCCTTCAGCATGAATCTGCTCAAGAGCAAGGGACACCCCTCCTTCCGCCTGACCTTGAACGAACTGGTCTCGTCGAAAGCCGAGGGCGACGACATCGTCGTCGTTCAGCTCTCCCCCAAGCGCAGCCGCGACCTGCATCTCATCGTCGCCGGCCTGCCGGTGTTCTCCGAAAAATACTGGTCGACTCGCAATTTCGAGGCATCGACGCTGGAGCCGCCGCTCGGCTCGGGCGCCTATAAGGTCGGCCGCTTCGAGCAGGGGCGCTTCATCGAGTTCGAGCGCGTGCCGGATTACTGGGGCAAGGATCTGCCCGTGAATATCGGCACCAATAACTTCGATCGGGTGCGCTGGGAGTATTTCCGCGACCGGCAGGTCGCGTTCGAGGCCTTCAAGAGCGGTATCATCACCTTCCAGGAGGAGTTCACCTCGCGCATCTGGGCGACAGGCTACGATTTCCCCTCGATCAAGGAAGGCAAGGTCAAGAAGGAATCCCTGCCCAAGACGGAGCCGATCGGCTCGCAGGGCTGGATCTTCAATCTGCGCCGCGACAAGTTTTCCGACCCGCGTATCCGCGAGGCGCTGGGGCTGTGCTTCGATTTCGAATGGACCAACAAGAACATCATGTTCTCGTCCTTCAGCCGGATGACCTCCTATTTCGAGAATTCCGACTGCAAGGCCGTCGGCAAGCCTTCGGCCGAGGAACTCAAGCTGCTTGAGCCGTTCCGCGGCCAGGTGCCCGACGAGGTCTTCGACGAGCCCTTCCTGCCGCCGGTCTCGGACGGCTCGGGTAGCGACCGCAATCTGCTGCGCCGGGCCGACGAGATGCTGCGCGCCGCCGGCTGCAAGCGCGAGGGCAATGTCCTGAAGCTGCCCAATGGCCAGCCCTTCGAGATCGAATTCCTCGATTCGCAACCGGCGCTGCAGCCGCACACGCAACCCTTCCAGGCCAACCTCAAGCGCCTCGGCATCAATGCGACCTCGCGCATCGTCGATGCCGCGCAATATCAGCGCCGCCTCGACGAGTTCGATTTCGACATCATCAGCCGCGCGCTCACAGGCAGTTCGATCCCGAGCGACAGCATGCGCATCGTCTATGGCTCCGAGGCCGCCAAGACGCGGGGCTCGCGCAATGCCGCCGGCATTGCCCACCCCGCCATCGACGCGATGATCGAGAAGATCGGGCAGGCCCACAGCTATGCCGAGGTCGTCATCGCCGCCAAATGCCTGGACCGGCTGCTGCGGGCCGGGCGCTACTGGATTCCGATGTGGTGGAACGCCCATGAGTGGCTGGCCTATTGGGACATGTTCGACAGGCCGCAGACCAAGCCGAAATACTCCTCCGGCGCGCCGGGGATCTGGTGGTACGACGCCGAAAAAGCCAAACGCATCGGGAAAGCCTGAACATGGCGATGCTCATGCAGGGCCATGTCACGGGAGCTCCGAATCTGCTCCTGCGTCTCGAAGGCGCCCTGCTCGGCGGGCTCAGCGTCTGGCTTTTTGCCCGCACGGGCGTTTCGTGGTGGGTCTTCGCAGGGCTTATCCTGGCGCCTGATCTCGCCATGCTCGGCTATCTCTCCGGCCCCCGGCTGGGTTCCGCCATCTACAACGCCGCCCATTGCCTGATCGGCCCGGTCCTGCTGGGCGTTGCCGCCACGGCTTCGGGATCCACCATGATGCTGGCCCTGGCCTTGATCTGGGCCGCTCATGTCGAGTTCGACCGGGCGCTGGGCTATGGACTGAAATATGCTACGCGCTTCGCTGACACTCATCTCGGCGTTATTGGCCCAGCCAGAAGGACCGAGTGAACCAGCATGCTGAGCTATATCGCGAGACGTATCGCCTTGATGGTGCCGACGCTGTTCGGCATCCTGCTGATCTCCTTCATCATCGTGCAGTTCGCGCCCGGCGGGCCGGTCGAGCGCGTGATCGCGCAATTGCAGAATCCGGCGGCCGGAAGCGCGTCGGATCGCGTCGGCGGCGGCCAGGGCGGCGATGCCGGCGCGCAATTGGGCGGTGATTCGAATTCCGCCTATCGCGGCGCGCAGGGGCTCGATCCCGCCTTCATCAAGGAGCTCGAAAAGCAGTTCGGCTTCGACAAGCCGGCGCATGAGCGCTTCCTGAAAATGCTGGGCGACTACATCCGCTTCGATTTCGGGCGCAGCTATTTCCGCGATGCGCCCGTGCTGCAATTGATCAAGGAGAAGCTGCCGGTCTCGATTTCGCTCGGCCTGTGGATGACGTTCCTGTCCTATGCGATCTCGATCCCGCTCGGCATCCGCAAGGCGGTGAAGGACGGCTCGCGCTTCGACACCTGGACCAGCGCAATCGTGATCGTGGGTTACGCGATCCCCGGATTCCTTTTTGCGATCCTGCTGATCGTGCTCTTCGCCGGCGGCTCGTTCTGGCAGATCTTTCCGCTGCGCGGGCTCCATTCGGAGAACTGGGCGCAGCTCAGCCTGTTCGGCAAGACCATCGATTATCTCTGGCACATCGCCTTGCCCGTCACCGCGATGGCGCTGGGCGCCTTCGCCACCTCCACCCTTCTGACCAAGAACTCCTTCCTCGACGAGATCAGGAAGCAATACGTCCTGACCGCCCGGATGAAGGGGCTCTCCGAGCGCGGCGTGCTCTATGGCCACGTCTTCCGCAACGCCATGCTGATCGTGATCGCCGGCTTCCCCGGCGCCTTCGTGCACGCACTCTTCGCCGGCTCATTGCTGATCGAGACGATCTTCTCGCTCGACGGCTTGGGGCTGTTGTCCTTCGAGGCGATCGTCAACCGCGACTACCCGGTCGTCTTCGCCAATCTCTACATCTTCTCGCTGATCGGCCTCGTCGTGCACCTCATCACCGACCTGACCTATACCTGGGTCGATCCCCGCATCGATTTCGAGACGCGGGAGGCCTGAGGCAATGAGCGACACGCTGATCGACGCGCCGCCGCCAGCCTTGCGCAGCCATGCGCCGCTGGCCCCGCCGGAGGCAAACCAGGGCTGGCTCAAGCTCTCGCCGATCAACCGGCGCCGGCTTAACAACTTCAAGGCCAACAGGCGCGGCTGGTGGTCGCTCTGGATCTTCCTGACGCTGTTCGTACTCTCGCTCTTCGCCGAGTTCATCGCCAACGACCGGCCCTTGATCGTACGCTACAAGGGCGAATGGCTGTTCCCGGTCGCGGTGAACTACCCTGAGGAGAAGTTCGGCGGCTTCCTGGCCACGACCGACTATCGCGACCCGGTGATCGCCAAGGAGATCGCGGCCAATGGCTACGCTGTCTGGCCCCTGATCCGCTACAGCTACCAGACGCATAATCTCGATCTGCCGGTCCCTGCACCGGCCCCGCCGACCTGGCTGCTCAAGGACGAGCAATGCCGCGTCATCGCCGAGCGCAGCGGCGGCACGGGCTGCCGCGACCTCGAATGGAACTGGCTCGGCACCGACGACCAGGGCCGCGACGTCATCGCGCGATTGATCTACGGCTTCCGCATCTCGATCCTGTTCGGATTGATCCTGTCCTCGATTTCGTCCGTGATCGGTATCGCGGCAGGCGCCATCCAGGGTTATTTCGGCGGCTGGACCGACCTGATCTTCCAGCGCGTCATCGAGATCTGGACCTCGATCCCGGCGCTCTACCTGCTGATCATCGTGGCGGCGATCATCACGCCGAGCTTCTTCGTTCTGCTCGGCATCCTCCTGCTGTTCTCATGGGTCGCGCTCGTCGGCGTGGTGCGGGCCGAGTTCCTGCGGGCGCGCAATTTCGAATATGTCCGCGCCGCGCGTGCGCTCGGCCTCTCCAACCGCGCCATCATGGTCAAGCACCTCTTGCCCAATGCAATGGTCGCGACGCTGACCTTCCTGCCCTTCATCCTGAACGGCTCGATCACCACCTTGACCTCGCTCGACTTCCTCGGCTTCGGTCTGCCGCCCGGCTCGCCCTCACTCGGCGAATTGCTGGCGCAGGGGAAATCGAACCTGCAGGCGCCATGGCTGGGCCTCTCGGGCTTCGTCGTGATCGCGCTGATGTTGTCGCTGCTGATCTTCATCGGCGAGGCCGTACGCGATGCGTTCGACCCGAGAAAGACGTTCGCGTGACCCCCGCCCCCCTCCTCTCCGTCCACGATCTCTCCGTCGCCTTCCGCCAGGGCGGGCGCGAGACGCTGGCCGTCGACCGCGTCTCCTTCCAGATCGCCAAGGGCGAGACGCTCGCCATCGTCGGCGAGTCGGGTTCGGGCAAATCGGTCTCGGCGCTCTCGATCCTGAAGCTCTTGAACTACCCCTCCGCGCATCACCCTTCCGGCAAGGTGATGTTCAACGGCCAGGATCTGATCGCGGCCGATGAGGATGCCATGCGCAAGGTGCGCGGGAACGACATCACCATGGTGTTCCAGGAGCCGATGACCTCGCTCAATCCGCTGCACACGATCCAGCGGCAGATCGGCGAGATCCTCGAGCTGCACAAAGGCCTGCGCGGTGACAAGGCGCGCGCCCGCACGCTCGAACTCCTGGCGCTGGTCGGCATCCGCGATGCGGAAAGTCGCCTGGAGGCCTATCCGCACCAGCTTTCGGGCGGGCAGCGCCAGCGCGTGATGATCGCGATGGCGCTCGCCAACGAACCCGAACTGCTGATCGCCGACGAGCCCACGACCGCACTCGACGTCACGGTTCAGGCCCAGATCCTCAAGTTGTTGAAGGAGCTTCAGGGCCGGCTCGGCATGGCGATGCTGTTCATCACTCATGATCTCGGCATCGTCCGGCGCATCGCCGACCGGGTCTGCGTCATGCTCAAGGGCCAGATCGTCGAGCAGGGACCGGTCGACGAGATCTTCGGCAATCCCCGGCACGACTACACCAAGCGGCTGCTCGCAGCCGAGCCGAAGGGCCGCCCGGCGCCCGTCGCGGAGGGCGCCGCCACGCTGCTCGAGGCCGGACCGATGAAGATCTGGTTCCCGATCAAATCCGGTTTCCTGCGCCGCACCACCGGGCATGTGAAGGCGGTCGACGGCATCGCGATCAAGGTGCGCGAGGGCGAGACGCTCGGCGTCGTCGGCGAATCCGGCTCCGGCAAGACGACGCTCGGCCTCGCCATCCTGCGCCTGATCTCGTCGGAGGGGCCGATCGTCTTCCTCGGCAGCCGCATCGACGGGCTCACCAGCGCCGCCGTCCGGCCCGAACGCCGGGATCTCCAGGTCGTCTTCCAGGATCCCTACGGGTCGCTCTCGCCGCGCATGTCGGTGGCCGAGATCGTGGCCGAAGGCTTGACCGTGCAGCAAACCGGGCTGAGTTATGCCCAGCGGCGCGAGATCGTCGCCCGGGCCCTCGATGATGTCGGGCTCGATCCGAGCGCGATGGACCGCTACCCGCATGAATTCTCCGGCGGCCAGCGCCAGCGCATCGCGATCGCGCGCGCCATGGCGCTCGACCCGAAATTCGTCGTGCTGGACGAGCCGACCTCGGCGCTCGACATGTCGGTTCAGGCGCAGATCGTCGAATTGCTGCGCGATCTCCAGGCCAGGCGCAAACTCGGTTATCTTTTCATCAGCCACGATCTCAAGGTCGTGCGGGCGCTCTCGCACCGGGTGATGGTGATGCAGAACGGCAAGGTCGTCGAGGAGGGGCCGGCCGAAGAGATCTTCGCCCGGCCTCGCGAGGCCTATACCCAGGCCCTGCTCGCAGCGGCGCTCAACCTCGAACCCGTCGGCGTCGCCGCCGTGAAGGACTGAGCATGGCTCGCGCCATCCTGATCGTGCTCGATTCCGTCGGCTGCGGCGGAGCGCGGGACGCACATCTCTACGGCGACGAGGGTGCCGACACGCTGGGGCATATCGCACAAGCCTGCGCGGATGGCAGGGGTGATCGCGCGGGCCTGCGCAAGGGGCCGCTCAAATTGCCCAATCTGGTACGCCTTGGCCTTGCCCATGCCTGCGAAGCCTCCACCGGCAGACCGCTCGCCGGCATCGTCAAGCCCATCGCTCCCGAAGGCCAGTATGGCTACGGCGTCGAGATCAGCCAGGGCAAGGACACGCCGTCCGGCCACTGGGAGATCGCCGGCTGCCCCGTGCCCTTCCAATGGGGTTATTTCACCGCGCTGGAGAATTCCTTCCCGCCCGATCTGGTCGCAGCAATCGTCAAGCAAGGCGCCCTGCCCGGCATCCTCGGCAACAAGCATGCGTCGGGCACCGCAATCATCGACGAGCTCGGCGAGGAGCACATCCGGTCGGGCAAGCCGATCTGCTACACTTCGGTCGATTCCGTGCTCCAGATCGCAGCTCACGAGGAGCTGTTCGGACTGGAGCGGCTCTACGAGCTCTGCCGCAAGACGCGCCTTCTCGTCGACCCGCTGAAGATCGGCCGCGTGATCGCAAGGCCCTTCCTGGGGACGGCCGAGGATGGCTTCAAGCGCACCGGGAACCGCAAGGATTTCGCCATCCCGCCACCTGACGAGACCCTGCTCGACCGGCTGGCGGCGCAGGCGCGCACGGTCATCACCGTCGGCAAGATCGGCGATATCTTCGCCCATCGCGCGACCGGCGAAGAGATCAAGCCCTTCGGCAATGCCGCGATGTTCGAGGCCGCGCTGAAGGCGCTGGAGCGCCTGCCCGATGGCGGGTTCTGCTTCGTCAACCTCGTCGACTTCGACAGCGAATACGGCCATCGCCGCGACGTGCCGGGCTATGCCGCCGCACTGGAAGCCTTCGACGCGGCACTGCCGCTTCTGGAGGCTAGGCTGAGGCCGGGCGATATCGCGATGATCACCGCCGATCATGGCAACGATCCGACTTGGCCGGGCACTGACCATACGCGCGAGCACACGCCGATTCTCGCCTTCGGCCCTGGCGTAGCTCCGGGTTCGATCGGCCGGCGCGAGAGTTTCGCCGACATCGCGGCGACGCTGGGAACCTGGCTCGAGATCGGCGCGGTGGGGCCGGGCCGCCCCTGGTAGCGCTCAGGCCGCCGCGACCAGAGTACAGAACGCTGCGACCTCATGGCGGATGCTGTGTGCCTGCGCGGCAAGTATATCGGCCGCCTCTTGCAGCTGTTCCGCCGCATCATGTGTGCGCACCGTCATCAGCTCGAAATTGCCGACGACGTCGACGCCACGCCTGGCGCCCTCGAATGAAAGCTGGACCTGGCGCGCGATCTCCGCGGTCGCGCGATCCTGCTCATGGACCGCGACCGCGATCGCCTCGGCCACCTTCTCGACTTCGCCCATGGCGCCAACGATGTCGCGGATGGCCTTGAGCGAGCGCTGCGAGGCGATCTGCATTGCATGGATCTGGCCTGAGACTTCGTCGGTGGCGCGAGCGGTCTGCGCCGACAATGTCTTCACCTCGCTGGCGACAACCGCGAAGCCGCGCCCCATCTCACCGGCGCGCGCCGCCTCGATCGTGGCGTTCAGCGCCAGCATGCTGGTCTGCGCCGCGATGCCGCGAATGATCTCGACGACGGCCCCGACATTCTCGCTGTTGCGGGCAAGGTCCTCGATTTCATCGCTGGCGCGGCGCGCGAGATCGGCTGCGTTCTTGGAACCGTCGGCGGAATGCGTGACGTTTCGGCCGATCTCACCGATCGATTCCGCGAGCTGACCGCTCGCATTGGCGAGCTGATCGATGCCGCGCGTCGTCGCGCCCGCGGCCTCCGAGACCAACGCCATCTGCTGGCGCGCCTGATCCGACGTGCCGGTCAGTTCGCGCGACCCGCCCTGCATGGTCTCGGCCGAGCGATCGAGCACAGCCATGGCCCGCTCCATCTGGGAGCGGAAGTTCTGGACGATCTCGCGCAGCGCCTCCGCGCGCCGCCCGAGTTCTTCCGCCTGGCGCTTTTCGCGTTCGCCCGCCATCCGCTCGCGCTCGGCGATTTCGTTGGCGCGCTGCAAGCTGTTTTCGTTGGTCGCGAACATGCGCCCCAGGATTACGGCAAGTGCCGCCAGGAACACGGTTTCGATGATGACGATCACAGCGTGCAACAGCACGCGCAGGAGGCTGCCACCCTGATAGAACACGGCCGACGGCAAGATATATTGCAGGGCGAGGTGGTGCAGCGCGGTCAAGGCGGCGCCCATCATGATGGGGCGCCAGTCGCAGAAGCCGGCGAGCAAGGCCAGCACCGCGAAATAATACATATGCGTATCGGGCTGCCAGGGATGGCCGGCGAAGCTGTAGACCAGCATCGAGACCTGACCGATCAGCACCAGCGCAATGACGAGCTGCGTGACGATGGCGACGCCGTGGCGCAGATAGAGCAGCAAAGCACCCACAGCCAGCAATAAGGCACAGGACGCAGGCAGCAGGATGTTCCCGCCGCGGAACCCGATGCTCAACGCCAGGATCGGAACGTGCAGGAATGCGAGGCCTAGCAGCACGCGCGCGACGGCGACGCGAATGCCCGTCAAGGTCCAGATCATAGGGATGGTTCCATGGACACGCGGGAATCGAGACAGCCGGCGAGTCCAGCGAGCGCCAGCATGAGCAGGGCGCCTCGCGGTCTGGCCGCCTCGGCACCGGCCTCGGCCACGATCACGATGAAAGGTGAAATGCCACCACGCAGGACGCGATGCCCGGCCGCGAGGCTTCGCGCCATCGCGTCCTGCTGCGGCAGCCATGGTGGGAAGATGATCGCCTGCGGCACGGCCCGACCGATCGAGGCCTGAGGCAAGCTGAGCACGGCAGCAAGGCTGACAGCCATGAGAGCCAGCGCCACGATGCAGCCATCCCGCAGCGCCGCAGCCCGCCCGCTATTGGCGGAGGCTCCGATCAGGCTTCCCGATGTCATGGGACGTAAGTCTCTCCGGAGGCGGCAAGGTTTCTGCGCGTTTCCGGATGAACTGGGGCCACTACCGTAAAGTTTTACTTAAAGATGAAGGCAAGGCCTAACCGCGTTGGTTCTGAGCGCTTCCGTTTACAGTTTTTAAGAGGTTGAGGATTACAACTGTAGATAGTATTTAAATACCGGAAGGCGCATCCCATGTGGACCTCAGCAAACCGGTTCCGTCGGAACGAAGCCGCCACGAGCGCCGTCGAATTCGCGATGGTCGCGCCAGTCCTGCTTCTGATGATCTTCGGCATCATCGGTTACGGCTATGTTCTGGGCATTTATCACGGCATCCAGCAAGTCGCCTCCGAAGCCGCTCGCGCCTCCGTTTCCGGTGTAACCGATGCCGAACGCGCCCAGATCGCGCGCGCTTTCGTCACGGCCAACGCATCCTCCTATGCTTTCCTCGATCCGACCAAGGTGACCGTGACGACGGCCCAGAGCGGCCCGCCGCAGCAGACCTTCTCGGTCGCGGTCGCCTATGACATGTCCGGCACGCTCTTCCAGAGCCTCGCCTCCCTCGTCTCACTGCCACCACCTACGGTTGTGCGCCAAGCTGTCATCCAGCGCGGCGGCTACTGACCCAGATCCTTGCTCTCGCCCCTCGCAGGAGGCCGTGATGAATCGCAGCTTCAAAGCCTTTGCCAAGAACGAGCGCGGTGGTGCGGCTCTGCTCTTTGCTGCCGGAATCTTCGTCCTTTTCGGCTTTGGTGCGATGGCGGTCGATGTCGGCAGCTTCTTCTATGAGAAGAGGCGGCAGCAGACCGCCAACGATCTCGCGGCACTTGCAGCCGCGGCGGATCTGCCGCGCGCCAAGGCTGCTGCGCAGGCCACCGCCGGCAGCAACGGCTACCCGGCCAACACCGTCCTGACCGTGCAGACCGGTATCTACAACGCCGACGCGACCATACCGGTCAGCAACCGCTTCACGCCCAGCACGGGAACGACCGCCAACGCCGTCAAGGTCGAGATGCGCGGCGTCACGCAGATGCTGCTCGGCCGCGTTCTCGCGGCCAGCCCGTCAAGCACGGCCCAGGCCAGCACGACGCTGGCGAGCTTCTCGAGCGGCGATGTGCCGATCGGCAGCAGCGCCATCGCGGTGCAGGATGCGCAGGCCGCCTTCGCGGTCGGCTCGCGGCTGGCGCAACTGGACGGCGGTCTCCTGAACAGCCTGCTCAGTTCGCTCCTGGGCAGCAGCGTCTCCCTTTCCGTGATGGACTACAACGGGCTGGCACAGGCGCGGATCGACCTGTTCACATTCTCCAAATACCTGGCGGTGCGCGCGAATCTGTCGGCCGTGACCTATGACGACGTGCTGAAGGCCAATGTGAAACTCGGCGACGTGCTTTATGCCGCCCAGCAGGCCGCACGCGACAACAGCACCAGCAGCGTGACGGCAAACAACGCGCTCTCGCAGCTGGCCGCGGCGACGGCCAACTCGACGCAGCGCGTCGACCTGACCAAGCTCATCTCCTTTGGCCCCGCGGGCCAGACAGCGCTGTCGCTGCCGGGGCAGATCGTGGCTTCGCTTACGGCGCTGGACCTCGTCTCGGCGGTCGCCCAGATTTCCAATGGTACGCGCTCGATCGACACGGGGCTGTCCATCAACATCCCCGGCCTCGCGGCGGTCTCGCTGAAGCTCGCCATCGGCGAGCGGCCAGTGGGTACGAGCCTCGTCAGCGTCGGACGGGCGGGCGCGACCGTCCACACCGCCCAGACCCGCCTGATGCTGACGATCAACCTCGTCGGCAGTGGACAAGCCTCGCTGGTAAGCCTGCCGCTCTATCTCGAGCTCGCAGCCGCGACCGCGAAGCTTACGAGCGTCCAGTGCACCCCCGGAGACGTCACCACCTCCCGCGTCACGCTCGGCGTGACACCGGCCGTGGTCGACGCCTGGATCGGGCAGGTCTCGCTGACGGATTTCAACAACTTCAGCACGGCGCCGAACCCGCCCGCCGCCGTGGTCCTGAACGTCCTTGGACTCAAAGTGACGCTGCGGGCGCATGCGACCATGACGAACCTGGCCGAGACGCCGGTGAGCTTCACCTATCCGGAGATCCTGCGCGGCGACAAGCGCACGACCTCGACGCAGGATTTCATCGCGACCTTGCTGTCACGCCTCTTCGGCGATCTCGTGGTCCGTCTCGACCCGCTGGGACTGGACCTCGGCGGCGTCGGCAACCTCGTCAGCGGCATCGTCACGGCGGCGGCGACCCCGATCGACCAATTGCTCACCAGTGTGCTCGGAACGCTCGGCATCGGCCTCGGCCAGGCCGACAGCTGGGTTACCGGCGTACGCTGCGGCGGCTCCCTGCTGGTGCGCTGAAAGGACTCGTCAGGCCCTCAACCTGTCCTTGATGCGTCGCATCAGCCCGTCGCGCACCTCGCGATAAGCCTCCAGCACCTGCTCGCGCGAGCCCTGCACGACCGTGGGGTCGATCGTCGGCCAATATTCGACATCGGCAGCAACCGTGCGCGTCAGATTGAGCGCCTTATGGTGAGCCTCCGGCGAGAGCGAGATGATCAGGTCGAAATTCAACCCCTCCCACTCTTCCAGCTCCTCGATCGATTTCGGCTTGTGCTTGTGCGCGTCGATGCCGATCTCGTCGAGAACCGTGAGCATGAAGCCGTCGACCTCGCCCCGTCTGGCCCCGGCCGACTGGACATAGATCGACTTGCCGAAGAAGTGCTTGGCCATCGCCTCGGCCATGGGCGAACGCACCGCGTTCTGCGCACACATGAACAGCACGCTCTGAACCTTGCGCGAGGCGGCGGGCTCCACCCTCCCTAGCCCTTCCAGTGCAATGCGTAGATCAGCGTGAAGAGCCGCCGCGCCGTGTCGAAATCGATTTCGACCTTGCTCGCGAGGCGGTCCACCAGGATGTGCGCCGCCTCGTCGTGAAGGCCGCGCCGGCCCATGTCGATCGACTCGATCTGCGAGGGCGTGGCGGTGCGGATGGCGGCGTAGTAGCTCTCGCAGACCAGCGCATAGTCCTTGATGATGCGCCGCAATGGCGTCAGCGAGAGGTGATGCGCGACGACGGGAACGCCATCTGCCTGTCGGACGTCGAAGACCAGCCGGCGCTCGACCAGCGCCAGATGCACCAGATAGGGCCCGCCATCATGGCCGGGAAGCGCGAAGCGATTGCGCTCGATCAGATCGTAGATCGCGACCGCGCGCTCATGCTCCTGATCCGGAGAACCGCGCCCAAGCGAGGCTTCGTCGAGCGTGACGCCGATCAGGCATTTCGTCTCCGACATGCAGTCTCCGATCGGACCGGACGGCCTTAGAGCCTGTCCCGAAACTTTACTCCGGCGGCCGCCTGAGCGAGTTTCGAAACGGACTCTTAAAGCCGGATCAATGCGAAAAGCCGGTTCCCACTTTTTCGCATCCTGCTCCGGCTCTTTGTTTCAACGCGTTTTCTTCACGCGAACCGGTGCCCACTTCGCTCGAAAACGCTCTGGGACATCGATTCACAGATTCAGTCTGATCGTCACGGAACGACCATGCGCCTGCAAGCCCTCGGCTTCGGCGAGCCGGACGGCAGCCGGCGCGAGCGCGCGCAGCGCCTCGGGCCCGCATTGCAGCAGCGAGGTCCGCTTCATGAAGTCGAGGACGCCAAGCCCGGAAGAGAAGCGGGCCGAGCGCGCCGTCGGCAGGACATGGTTGGGCCCGCCGACATAGTCGCCGATGGCCTCGGGCGTATGGCCGCCGATGAAGATCGCGCCGGCATTGCGGATCCTGGCGGCAAGGCGCTCGGGCTCGGCCGTCATGATCTCGAGATGCTCGGGCGCGAGGCGGTCGACCAGCGGGATCGCGGCCTCCAGATCCGCGACCAGCAGGACCGCGCCGTAATCAGCCCAGCTCTTGCCTGCGATCTCGGCGCGCGGCAGCGTTGCAAGCTGCCCTATCACCGCCTTCTCGACCTCGCCGGCCAAACCGGCATCGTCCGTCATCAGGATCGACTGGGCCGAGACGTCGTGCTCGGCCTGGGCCAGCAGGTCGGCGGCGATCCAGTCAGGATTTGCCGAACCGTCCGCGATGACCAGAACCTCGGAGGGACCGGCGATCATGTCGATGCCGACCTGGCCGAAGACGCGCCGCTTGGCTGCGGCGACATAGGCGTTGCCCGGGCCGACGATCTTGGAGACCGGGGCGATCATCGCCGTGCCATAGGCGAGCGCGGCAACGGCCTGCGCGCCGCCGATGCGATAGACCTCGTCGACGCCGGCGAGCCGCGCCGCGGCCAGCACCAGCGGGTTGGTTTCGCCGCGCGGGGTCGGCGCAACCATCACCACCCGATCGACACCCGCGACCTTGGCCGGAACGGCGTTCATCAGCACCGAGGACGGGTAGCTCGCCGTGCCGCCCGGCACATAGAGTCCGACCGCCTCGATCGCGCTCCAGCGCCAGCCGCTTGCGACCCCGGCCTCATCCGTGAACCAGGCATCCTGCGGCTTCTGACGCAGATGATAGGCCTCGATGCGCGCGCGCGCCGTTTCCAGCGCCGCAAGTTGCTCGGGCGGGCAGGCCTTGACGGCGGCATCGATCTCCGCCTCGGAGACGCGCAGCGTCTGCGGCGTCAGGTCGAGCCCGTCGAAGCGGCTGGTATACGCGATGAGCGCTGCGTCTCCTTGGGCGCGGACCTCGGCGATAATGTCGGCGACGACGCGATCGACCTCCTCCGAGACCTCGCGCTTGGCGCCCAGCAGGTTCTGGAAATCCTGCTCGAAGCATGCATCCCTGTCGTCGAGCCTGATCGGCATCGCAAAACCTTAAGAGCTATGGCGTGGAAGAGGTCAGGCGCCGTTGGGATGGTCGGGGGTCGCGACCGCTTCCCAGACCGGGCCGAGATCCTTCATCTGAGCTTCGATGCATTCGACGGCGAGCCGGATAGCGGCGCCGTCCGAGAAGTGCAATGTGACGTCGCCAGCCGGGCCGTCGCGCTCGTCGAAGGTGATCGCCAGCAGATTCAGGACCGTGCCCGGGGCGGCAGTGTCGATCCCGGTGCTGCGGGCCGTGGTGACCCGCTCGAAATGCAGCGCGGCGAGACGCCGCCGACGCTGCCCGGCCTGCACGCCCGCCCAGTCGAACCGGCGCGCCGCGAGCGCGAAACGCTTTTCGCCTGGAAGATAAGCGATATCGGCCACCTTCAGGACAGCATCCTGGAGATGAGCGGAGAGGATCGCCAGATCGTCGGTGTCGAGTGCGATCAGCTTCAGCGGGTCTGCGGCGTCAATCGGCATCGCGATGTTCTGGCGAGGCCGCGCGGTAACGTCAACTGCTGATGCGTTCGACAACGGCGCCGCAGCGCGTCAGCTTCGCCTCGAGCGCCTCGAAACCGCGGTCGAGATGGTAGACGCGGTTGATCGTGGTGTCGCCTTCGGCGGCGAGGCCGCCGATGACGAGCGAGACCGAGGCGCGCAGATCCGTCGCCATCACCGGCGCGCCGGTGAGCTTGGCGACGCCCTCGACATAGGCGGCATCGCCGTCGAGCCTGATCTTGGCGCCCAGCCGCGCCAGCTCCTGCACGTGCATGAAGCGGTTCTCGAAGATGGTCTCGCGAATGCGCGAGGTGCCCTTGGCCCGTGTCATCAGCGCCATGAACTGTGCCTGGAGATCGGTCGGGAAGCCAGGGAAGGGGTCGGTGTCGACATCGACGGCGTTCAGCGCCTGGCCGTTGCGGCGCACGCGGATACCCTCATTGGTCGAGCTGATCTCGACGCCCGCCTTGGTCAGGACGTCGAGCGCCGATTGCAGCAGGTCTGGCCGCGCGCCCTCGAGCAGCACGTCGCCACCCGTCATCGCGACGGCCATGGCATAGGTGCCGGTCTCGATACGGTCGGGCAGGACCGCGTGATGGGCGCCGCCGAGGCGGGCGACACCGGTGACGACGATGCGCGAGGTGCCGGCCCCCTCGATCTTGGCGCCCATCTTGACGAGGCAGGCGGCAAGGTCCGTCACCTCCGGCTCGCGCGCGGCATTCTCGATGACCGTCGTGCCATCGGCCAGCACGGCAGCCATCAGCGCGGTATGGGTGCCGCCGACCGTCACTTTCGGGAAGACGATCTCGGCTCCCTTGAGGCCCTTGGGCGCCCGCGCCAGGGCGTAGCCGTTCTCGATGGTGATCTGCGCGCCGAGTTTCTCCAGCGCCATCAGCAGCAGATCGACGGGGCGCGTGCCGATGGCGCAGCCGCCGGGCAGCGAGACCTTGGCCTCGCCCATGCGCGCCAGGATCGGGGCGATGACCCAGAAGCTCGCACGCATGGTCGAGACCAATTCATAGGGTGCGCAGGTATCGGTAATCTGGCGCGCCGTCAGCGAGATGGTCTGGCCGCTTTCGGCCGACTGGCCGATGCGCTTGCCCGCGACCGTCCGATCGACCCCCTGATTGGAGAGGATGCGCGACAGCGCCGTGACGTCGGAAAGGCGCGGCACATTGACCAGCGTCAACGTCTCGTCGGTCAGCAGGCTTGCGATCATCAGCGGGAGAGCGGCGTTTTTCGCCCCCGAGATCTGGATATTGCCATTGAGGCGCTGGCCGCCGGTGATGCGGATCTTGTCCATCGTGATGACCTGCTGGCCTGCCGCCGCGAAACGCAGGGCTTGCGCATGAATAATAAGAATCAGGACCGGGAGGTTTCGGCCTGGGCTTGCGATACCGGTTCCTGCGCTTTCGCCTCATCCGTGCGGCGAGCGCGAGCCTGAGCCTTGCGGCGCTTCAGGTTCTCACGGAGAGCGGCGGCCAGGCGCGCTCTCTTCTCGTCTTCTGCGGATGGTGGGCGGTTCACGGCATCAACTCGGCATCAACGTTTCAACGCTCGGATCACGGCGAATTCGCGGCGCATCGTTAGCCGTGGTTGTGGTTTTGAACAAGCGGGAGCGCGCGGCAAGACGTAAGCCCGCCGCCGGCCTTGTCCCGTTTTGCGACAGCTCTGCGTGCCGCAGCAGCTCATCCCGGCTTGTCCCTTGGCTTCGTATCGGGCTTCGCGCGGGACGATACGCCCCCTGAAAAGGAAACGATCCACCACGATCGGCAAGCCGCGAGAACGAATGTTCCGCCCTCGCGAGAACGCGCGCCCGAATCTTTCCTTCGCCGAGCGTGCGCGCCCGGCAGCACATGATTTGCTCAAGGCGAGGACGCGATCGGGATCTGTTCCACATCGTTCAAGGCCTTGTTCACGACACCGGGTCCGAGTTGACGATACGGAATAAAGCTTAACGAAATTAACCATTTCGACGGGATCTTGTTTACAGTTTCTTAACTTCAACTACCTTGACCGGGCGTTCTCGACGCGCGGCAAGCGGGAGGTCAGCGGCATGTTCCAGTCTCTTTCATCAGTTCCGAAGACTGGTTCCGTGACGACGCTGGACAGTTGCGACGTCATCGACGCCATCCGGCATCAGGCCGGCTTCCTGCCCGAGGTGCAGATCGACTACGAACCCGACATCCTGACCTTGTGGGTGACGATCCGGCCGGAGCTGAAGCCGGTTTTCACGCTTCAGCTGCTCGACAGCCTGGGCAAGATTCAGCGTGCGATCTTCGCGCTATGGGGTGCGCCGGACCAATATCACCGCGCTCCGGTCCGCTTTCTCGCCTTCCGCGGAACGGGCCCGTTCTTCACGCTCGGCGGCGATCTCGACTTCTATCTCGACTGTCTGGCCAAGAATGATCGCGCGGCGCTGGCCGAATATGCGCGGCTCTCGATCGAGGGCGCGGTCTGGAACGCCAGCGGCCTGAACGGCCTCGTGGTCACGCTCTCGACCATTCATGCCAAGGCGATCGGCGGCGGCATCGACGCGCCGCGCTCCTGCAACATCATGATCGCCGAGGAGCAGGCCTCGTTCGTCTACCCCGAAATCAAGTTCAACCATTTCCCGATCACGGCGGTCGCGATCCTGTCGCGCCGCATGGGGCCGCGCGCCGCCGAACAGATGCTGCTTTCCGGCGAGGAGCTCAGCGCCCGTGATTTCATGGCGGCGGGCGGCCTCGAGGCGGTCGTCCCGACGGGAACGGGCGAGAGTTGGATCCGCAAATACGCCGCCGATTCCTTGCCCATGCATGCCGCCAAGACCGCCCTGTTCTCGGCCTTCAACCGCCGTGCCGGCGATCTGAAGGAGGAGCTGGAGCATCTCGGGGAGATCTGGACCAACTGCATGCTGCGGCTGAACCCTAGCGCGATCTCGAAGCTGCAACGCATCGCTCAGACGCAGGACCGCATGCTCGCCCGCGTCTACCAGCGCCCACCTGCGGTTGCAGTCAGCCCTTAGAACGGTCTCCAAGTCTGTATCGAGGCCGTATGCGGCCGCTGCGAATTCGGAGAACACCCACACCAAACATTTACTTCTGCCGCCATAAAGCATTTAAACGGAGCGACTTGTGGCGAGAGATGCGCGATCTCCGCTTGTCGCCGTAAAGGGCGGGAGCGATGGCGGAAGCCCTCAGGCGATCAGCGGATGGCGGCTTGAGCGATCCGGGCAAGGACTTCGACCTGCCCGGCTATCGCCTGCTCGTCAGCTCGCTCTTCTCGTCGCCGGCCTCGATCGTCCCTGGCGGGATCGCCGGCATCCTGACGCCCTTTCTGTGCTGGCTCTCGAGCGACAAGCACCTGTTCCTGAATCTGACCGTTCTGGTCGCGCTGATCGTCTCGCTGCGACTGATGACGGTGATCTCCTATCGCCGGAAGGATCATTCCGAGGACAGCCTGCGCGAAACGCGGCGCTGGGATCGCGAGTATTTCTTCGGCGCCACCGCCTTCAGCGCGGTCCTCGGCTATAGCTGCTATGCCGCGCTGGCCCTGACCGACGACGCGGCAGCGCATATCACCTCGGTCGCTTCGACCATCGCGCTCGCCTCGGGCTATGTCTCGCGCAATGCCGGGCGGCCGAAATTCGTCGCGGTGCAGATCCTGACCTTCTGCATTCCGATGGCTGTGGGCCTGATCCAGGCCCATAATGTCTACTATCAGTATATCGGCTATTTCGCCTTTCTGTATGTCGCGGCCAATATCGCGATCACCAACTCGCTGCATCGCAACCTGCTCGCGCTGAGCGACGCGACCAAGCAGTCGAAGGCCCTGGCCTCGGCGCTGCATTCGCAGAACCTGACCCTGGATGCCGCCCTCAACACGATGATCCACGGGCTTGCGATGTTCGACCGCGATCTGAAGCTCGCGGTCAGCAACGCGCCCTATCGCGCGCTCTACGGCATTCCCGAAACGCTGGCGCTGCCGGGCACGCCATTGACCGCGATCGCCCGTTTCCTGATCGAACGCCAGATTATCGGCGCCGAGCAGGTGCGCGACGTCAGGGGCGCGCTCGTGGCGGTGCAGGACATGCAGCAGACGATGACCCGCGAGCTCCAGACCCGGGGCGGCCGCGTGCTCGTCATCACCATCGCGCCCGCGGCCGAGGGCGGCGTGCTGATGCTGACGGAGGACGCGACCGAGCGGAAGGCGACCGAGGCGCGCATCGAGCAGATGGCGCGCTTCGACGAATTGACCGGGCTCGCCAACCGCTTCGAATTCAACAACCACATCACCGAGGCCTTCGGCCGGCTGGAGCGCACCGGCGAGGCCTTCGCCCTGCTCTATGTCGATCTGGACGGCTTCAAGCAGGTCAACGACAATCTCGGCCACGATATCGGCGATCGCGTGCTGAGCGAAACGGCGAGCCGGCTGAAGAGCACCATTCGCGGCGGCGACCTGCTCGCCCGCTTCGGCGGGGACGAATTCCTGCTGATCCTGCCCTCGGCCAGCCACGCCGTCGTCACCAATATCGCGCAGCGCATGATCGACGCGATGTCCAAGGTCTTCCACCTCGACACCAAGAGCGTCTACGTCACGGCCAGCGTCGGCATCGCCATGGCGCCCCATGATGGGGCGACGCCGGTCGATCTGCTGCGGCACGCCGACACCGCGCTCTACAAGGCCAAGGCCGCCGGCCGCAACACGCTGACCTTCTTCAACCCGGCCATGGCGGAGGAGATGCTCGACCGGCACGAGATCGAAGTCGATCTGCGCAAGGCCTGCGACGATGGCGCGCTCGAACTCTATTACCAGCCGATCATCGACCTGAAGACGCATGAGATCGTGACGCGGGAGGCGCTGATGCGCTGGCACCACCCGACGCGCGGCATGATCCCGCCCGGCGTGTTCATTCCGATCGCCGAACAATCCGGCCTGATCGCGGCGATGGGGAACTGGGCGATCCGTCAGGCCTGCAAGGATGCGGCGCAATGGGGCAACGAGATCGGCGTCTCCGTCAACATCTCGCCGCTGCAGTTCCGCGAACCGCGCCGCATCGTCGAAACGGTGAAGGACGCGCTGATCACCTCTCATCTCGGCTCGCACCGGCTGACGCTGGAGGTGACGGAATCGCTATTGATCGAGGACAATAAGAGCACGCTGGCCGTCATCGACGAGCTCAGGGCACTCGGCGTGCGCTTCGCGCTCGACGATTTCGGCACCGGCTATTCCTCGCTCGCCTATCTCTCGACCTACCCCTTCGCGCAGGTGAAGATCGACCAGAGCTTCACCCGCAACGTCCATACTAACGAGGCCTCGAAGGCGATCATCGAGGCGGTCTGCCAGCTCGCGCGCCGGCTCTCGATGAATGTCGTGGTCGAGGGCATCGAGACCGAGCAGCAGCGCATCGCCGTGCAGTTGCTCGGCGCGCAGCGGGCCCAGGGCTATCTCTTCGGCCGGCCGGAGCCGCTCTCGGCGTTCTTCCCCGACAAGGGCCGCAAGATCGCCTGAGTGCAGCTCTGACGCTCTTGCGAGTCGCGCGGCCTTGATTCCGGCGGTCTCGCGACGCATCAGCAGTTCCAGGAGCATTGCTCTCAACTTTTGGAATCGACCAGGTTGCTCGCATTCGGACGGCACCGTCCGAATGCGAGCAACCTGGTCGAGCGGATCGGGAGGAGCGGCGTGAGCACGACCACAGCAACAGCGCCGGCACCTGCGCCGCTGACGCCCGATATCTGCGTGATCGGGGCGGGTGCGGCCGGGCTGTCGCTCGCCACGGCCGCGGCTGCGTTCGGCGTGCCTGTCGTCCTCGTCGAGCACGGCCGGATCGGCGGCAGCCATCTCAATGCCGGCGGCGTATCGGCCAGGGCGCTCAGTGCAGCGGGCGCGCGGGCGCTGGCCGTCCGGGAGGCCGGGCGCTTCGGTATCTCGGCCGGCGAGCCGCAAGTGAACTACGCGCAGGTCCACGATCATGTTCGGCGCGTCGTCGCCACGATCGCCCCCAATGATTCGGCGGAGCGTCTCGGTGCGCTCGGTATTCATGTCGTCAGGAGCGAGGCACGCTTCATCAGCCGCAGCACGATCATGGCCGGCAACCAGGCGATCAAGGCGCGGCGCTTCGTGATCGCGACCGGCTCGCGGCCGGCCGCTCCGCCGCTTCCCGGGCTCGACGCGGTCCCGTTCCTGACGAGCGACAGCCTGTTTTTGCTGACGCGCCGGCCCGAGCGCCTGCTGGTTCTCGGCGCCGGATCGACCGGTGTCGAGCTCGCGCAAGCCCTGGCTCGGCTCGGCAGCACGGTCACCATCGTCGAGACCGGGGACCTTTTGTCCCATGTCGATCCCGAGGCCGCGCTGATCTTGCGCCGCGCGCTGCTGCGCGACGGCATAACGCTGCACGAGCAGGCCAGGGTGCTGCGTGCAGAGACGGTCAAGGGCGGCGTCAGGCTGGTGCTGGCGGGCCCCGAGGGCGGGGCCGACCATAAGCTCGACGGGACGCATCTTCTGGTCGCGACGGGGCGCGCCCCCAATATCGAGGCGCTCGACCTCGAACTTGGCGGCATCGCCAGCGACGCCGGGGGCGTGATCGTCGACAAGGGGCTGCGCACCGGCAACCGCCGCGTCTTCGCGATCGGCGATTGTGCCAGCGGGGCAGGCGGCGGGCTGCACTCCACCCATGCCGCGCATGACCAGGCGGGTCTCGTCTTGCGCAGCGCCTTGTTCCGCCTCCCGATCAGGACCAAGGCAATAGCGATCCCGCGCGTGACCAATTGCCATCCCGAGCTCGCCAGCGTCGGCCTGTCCGAGGCGCAGGCGCGCAGGCGCAGCGCTGCGATCACCATCCTGCGCTGGCCTTATGCCGAGAACGACCGCGCCCAGGCCGAGCACGAGACCGATGGCTTCGTGAAGCTCGTCGCCGACCGACGCGGCCGCGTCCTCGGCGCCACCATCGTCGGTCCCGGTGCAGGCGAGCTGATCGCGCCCTGGTGCATGGCCGTGCGCAAGGGCCTGACGGTCCAGGACATGGCAGGGCTCGCCTTGCCCTATCCAACCTTCTCGGAGGCCTCGAAGCGGGCGGCGATGTCCTTCTACGCACCGCTGGCGGCAAAGCCCGGAATCCGCCGGCTCATCGGCTTTCTCAGCCGTTTCGGCTAAGCTCCGATTCAATGCAGCAACCTGATCTCGACACGTCGCAACTCTCGGTCAGCCTGCCGCGCAGCCTGACGCGGCTCGGCCTCTCGGCCAAGCTGCTGCTTTTGACCGTGCTGTTCGTGATGCTCGCGGAAATTCTGATCTATTTGCCGTCGGTCGCGAATTTCCGACGCAACTGGCTCAACGACCGGCTCGCCGCGGCCCAGGTCGCGGTGCTGGTCCTGGAAGGCGCTCCCGATGAACGCCTGCCCGAAGAGAGCGAAGCCCGGTTGCTGATGGGGGTCGGCGCGCGCGCCATCGCCGCCCGCGTTGGGGGAGCACGCCGCCTGCTCAGCCTCGACTCGATGCCGCCCACGGTCGCCCGCAAGGTCGATCTCCGCGATGCAAGCTGGATCACCGCTCTGAAGGAGGCCGTCGAGATTCTGGTGGCCCCGCCGCACGACATGCCGATCCGCGTCATCGGCGAGGCCATGGGCGGGGCCGACTTCGTCGAGATCGTCATCGACGAGGCGCCGCTGCGGCGCGCGATGCTGGTCTTCTCCGGCAACATCCTGCTGATCTCGCTGCTGATCTCCGTCCTGACGGCGGGGCTGGTCTATCTCGCGCTGAACTGGATGATCGTCGGACCAATTCGCCAGCTCGCCGCCAATGTGATGGAATTCGAGGCCGATCCGGAGAATCCGCACCGGATCATCCAGCCGTCGCGGCGCGCCGACGAGATCGGCGAGGCCGAACGGGCGCTGGCGCGCATGCAGATGACGCTGGCCGGCGAATTGCGCACCAAGAAGCATCTCGCCGAGCTCGGGCTGGCCGTCAGCAAGGTCAATCACGACCTGCGCAACATGCTGGCCTCGGCGCAGCTGATGTCCGATCGGCTGGTCGACACCCGCGACGCCAAGATCAGGCGCTTCGCGCCGCGCCTGATCGCGACGCTCGGCCGGGCGATCGATTTCTGCCAGGCGACATTGGCCTATGGCCGCGCAGCGGAGGCGACGCCGCTGCTGCGCGAGATTGCGCTGCGCCAGCTCGTCGCCGAGCAGGCGGAGATGCTCGGCCTGCCCGAGAACAGGCAGCTCAGCTTCGTCAACGAGGTTCCAGCCGAACTGATCGTCCGCTGCGACCCCGACCAGATGGCGCGCGTCCTGCTCAACCTGATGCGAAACTCGGTACAGGCGCTGACGCGGGAAGGAGCCGAAAGCGAGGGCCAGCCCATGCTGACGGTCAAGGCGCAGCAGCTCGGCGGCTCGGTGCTTCTGCGTGTCACCGATAACGGCCCCGGCGTGCCCCAACGGGCAAAGGCCAACCTGTTCCAGGCCTTTCGCGGCTCGGTGACGCCAGGCGGGACAGGGCTTGGCCTCGCCATCGCCGCCGAACTCGTCAGGCTGCATGGCGGCACGATCGAGCTCGAGCCCTCGGAGACGGGGGCGGTGTTCAAGGTGACGCTGCCGGCGCGCAAGCAGAACGGGAATTGAGCGCGGCGGCCGTAGCGGCCATTGCAAGCGCCACGACGAGGGCTACTGGCTCGCCCAGACCACCCGCGCCATGAAAGCGATCTCGCTCAGGCCCAGTACCCGGTCGGCTTGCTCGGGATTGAGCGAGGCGAGCTCGACGGTCCTGGCGGTCTGGCGCCTGAGCTGCTTGACCAGGACCTCGCCTTCGGCCGTCTTGACCACGACGCGGTCGCCACGCCGCACCGTCGCGTTCGGCGAAACGATGATGGTGTCGCCGTCGCGATAGAGCGGCAGCATCGAATCACCGGCGATCTCCAGCGCATAGGCCTTCTCGTCGGCGACACCGGGAAAGGCGACCTCCTCCCAGCCGGCGCCGACGGGAAAGCCATCGGCGTCGAAGACGCCGCCCGAGCCCGCCTGGGCGAAGCCGATCAGGGGAATGGTGCGTGAGGGCGCCGGCCCGCGCCGCATCACCACGCTCATGAATTCATCGAGCGAGGCGCCGGTCGCGGCCAGGATCTTGGCGATCGATTCGGTCGAGGGCCAACGTTCGCGGCCATCGGGCCCGACACGCTTGGAGCGGTTGAAGGTGGTCGCGTCGAGCCCGGCCTTGCGGGCCAGCCCCGAAGCCGTGAAGCCATAGCGCTGGGCGAGCGCATCGATGGCGCTCCAGATCTGCTCATGGGACAGCATCGCGGAGGCCTCGTTCCAGATGTTGCCGTTAGGCTGGGACATAAGAACCTTAGGAATAGGAAGTACGCCCTACCCGATAAGATTCCAATCCGCTTCTCGCGGAAACGCGGGACAGGATTTGCCCAATCCTCATGCCATCCGCGAGAGCCGGGTCGAAAAACCGGTTCCCACTTTTTCGCATCCTGCTCTATGTCGTGACCCGTGCGAATCCAGCGAGGCTGTGCGTGCCGCTCATCTACAAGATCTGCCCCGAGGCATTGTGGCGCGAAGCCGAGATGTCGGGCCGTTTCATTGGCGCGCCGATCGATCTCGCCGACGGCTACATCCATTTCTCGACCGGAGCGCAGGCGCGGGACACCGCGGCGAGGCACTTCGTTGGCCAGCGCAACCTGCTGCTGATCGCGGTCGACGCCTCACGCCTCGGCGAAGCCTTGCGCCACGAGCCCTCGCGCGGCGGGGCTCTGTTTCCCCATCTCTACGCCCCGCTCGATCCCAAATCCGTCCGCTGGATCGCGCCGCTTCCGCTGGCGGCCGACGGCACCCATCGCTTTCCGGAGGATGTCGCGTGATCGGCGCCCTGTTCAATCTCGCCCGCCCGCTGATCCACCGGCTCGACGCCGAGACGGCCCATCGCATGACGATCGCGGCGCTCGCCGTCGCGCCGGCATTGAAGCCCGCCGCCGACGACCCGGTCCTGGCGACGCAGGCCTTCGGCCTCTCCTTCGCCAACCCGGTCGGACTCGCGGCCGGCTTCGACAAGCATGCCGAAGCGGTGGACGGCGCGCTGGGCCTGGGCTTCGGCTTCGTCGAGGTCGGCGGCGTCACGCCTCTGCCCCAGCCGGGCAATCCGCGCCCGCGCGTCTTCCGATTGACGGAGGACGAGGCGGTGATCAACCGCTACGGCCTCAACAGCGAGGGCATGGAAGCGGTCGCCGCGCGACTCCAGGCGCGGCGCGGCCGTGGCGGCATCGTCGGCGTCAATCTCGGAGCCAACAAGGACTCAGCCGACCGCTCCGCCGATTATGCCGTGCTGGCGCGGCGGCTCGCGCCCGTCGCCGACTTCCTGACGATCAACATCTCCTCGCCCAACACGCCGGGCCTGCGCGATCTGCAGGCCGAATCGGCGCTCGACGACCTGATCGCGCGGGCGCTGGCCGCGCGGGACGAAGCGGCGAAGAGTGCCGGCCGGGCTACGCCCATGCTGCTCAAGATCGCGCCGGATCTAAGCCTGCCCGAGCTCGACGGCATCGTCGCTGTGGCGCGCAAGCGCGGCATCGACGGCATGATCGTCTCGAACACGACGGTGGCCCGCCCGGCAACCCTGCGCAACGCGGCGAAGGCCGAGACCGGCGGCCTCTCTGGCAAGCCGCTCTTCCTGCCTTCGACCAGGCTGCTCGCCGAAACCTTCCTGCGCGTCGAGCGTCAGTTCCCGCTGATCGGCGTCGGCGGCATCGATTCGACCGCGACCGCCTTCGCCAAGATTCGGGCCGGCGCCGATCTCGTGCAGTTCTACTCGGCCCTGGTTTTCCACGGGCCGGCGCTGGTCGCGACCATCAAGGCCGGCCTCACGGCCGAGGCCCGCAAGACGGGCGTCGGCAGGCTCAGCGCCCTTGTCGGACGCGATGCCGCCGCGATCGCGCGCGGCGAAACGCTCGCAGGCTAGAGCGTTTTCGAGCGAAGTGGACACCGGTTCGCATGAAGAAAACGCGTTAAAACAAGGAGCTAGAGCATCTCCGCGATTTGGAGAAACGCGGAAATGCTCTAGACGTGGGAACCGGGTTTTCGCATCCTGGCCCAGACGTCAGATGACGATGGTCTGAACCACGCCGTCATTCCGGGGCAGGCCGCAGGCCTGAGCCTGGAACCCAGAACCGATGCCCTCGACCTTTGAGGCTCGCCATGCGCGCGCATGATCGAGACCCCGCATCGGCTCTGGGTTCCAGGCTCGATCCTTCGGATCGCCCCGGAATGACGGCGGTGTTTTCCGAGTCAAATCATCCGGCTCTAGCGCCGGGAGGCGAACAGGCGCGAGAGCAGCCAGAGCGGCACCACGATCAGCGCACCGGCGATGACCCATTGCCCGACCTCGCGGACGGCTCCGAAGCCGAGATCCCCGAGCGAGCGGATGAAGCGCGCCACGACCTCGTAAAGCCCGCGCGGCGACAAGCCGAGAAACGCCATAGCCGCGCCCACAAGCAGCGAGATGAAGATCAATCGGACCAGAACGCTGAGCACGGAGCCGCCGAGAAAGCGTTCGATATTGCCATTCGCCATCGCGAAAAATCCCCCAGACACGAACCGATCAGACCACCGCCCGGTTGAACCGGGGCTGAATGCCGATGCGGCCCGCTTTCACGCCACAATCATATCGTCGCGGATGCGCCTGCCGTCGCCCAGGCCGTGCCGGCGATCTTGGAGGCGGCGATCACGGCCTGCGTGCGGCTGTCGACGTTGAGCTTGGTCAGGATCGCGGAGACATGCGCCTTCACCGTCGCCTCGGAGACGCCGAGCTCATAGGCGATCTGCTTGTTGAGCAGCCCCTCCGACAGCATCATCAGCACGCGCACCTGCTGCGGCGTCAGCGTCGAGAGCCGGCGCACCATGTCGGCGACCTCGACATCGACCGGCGAGGACAGGTCGACGCCCGGCGGCGTCCAGACGCTGCCGGCAAGCACGGCGCGGATCGCCTCGCCCATCTGCTCGACATCGGCCGTCTTCGGCAGGAAACCGAGCGCCCCGAACTCGATGCAGCGGCGGATCACCGTCGGCTCGTCATTGGCCGAGACCACGATGACCGGCACTTCAGGATGGTCGGCGCGCAGGAAGAGCAGGCCGGAGAAGCCCTGCACGCCCGGCATCGTCAGGTCGAGCAGGACGAGATCGGCGTCGGCCCCTTGCGACAAGGCCTCGGTCAGCGACTCCAGCGAGCCGACCTCGCTGACCTCCGCGCCCTCCAGCGCATGCGACACCGCCTGGCGCAGGGCGCCCCGGAACAAGGGATGGTCGTCCGCGATCACGATCCGCGTCGAAGGCTGCTTCGTCATCGCGCATATCCTTGTTCGTCTGCCGGTCGCGCATACTGCCTCAGGCATGACCGCGATCTCAAGCACACCGGCCTGCTGCTGTCGCAAGGCCGGCGCGCGATCATCAAGGCTCTGAACCAGATCGGCGCATGTTGCAATGCAATCAGGAGACGGCCTTTCGGCTTAGCTCCTGCCGGTTTCGGCTCAGCCTCCGGCCGGCAGGAGCCGTTCCAGCGCCTCGATCCGGTCAGCCTCTCCAGGCGGCTTGTCCCAGCGGATGCGGTTGATGCGGGGAAAACGCATGGCGAGCCCGGATTTATGCCGGGTCGAGCGCTGCAACCCCTCGAAGGCGACCTCGAAGACGAGGCCGCTGGCTGCGTCATGCGTGACCTCCCGCACAGGGCCGAAGCGGTTCAGCGTGTTCTTGCGCACATAGCGGTCGATCTCGACCAGCTCTTCATCGGTGAAGCCGAAATAGGCCTTGCCGACCGGCACGAGCTCCTGCCCCTCCGGACTCTCGCGCCAGACGCCGAAGGTGTAGTCGGAATAAAACGAGGAGCGCTTGCCGTGGCCGCGCTGGGCATACATCAGCACGCAATCGACCAGCCGCGCCTCACGCTTCCATTTCCACCAGTAGCCCTTGGGCCGGCCGGGCAGGTAGGGCGAATCGCTGCGCTTGATCATGCAGCCTTCGACGGCTTCCGCGTCAGTGCCTGCGCCGGCGGCAGCCGGATCGGCGCGGGCGGCGGCAAGGTCGTCCCAGCTTTCGAAGGGGACGACCTGCGAGAGATCGAAGCGCGCGCTGCCGAGCCTGCCGAGAAAAGCCTCCAGCCGGGCGCGGCGCTCGACCAGCGGCAGCTCGCGGATATCCTCGTCGCCATCGAGCAGCAGGTCGTAGACGCGGATATGGGCGGGGAATTCCGCCAGCATCTTCGCTGTCACCGTCTTGCGGTTCAGGCGCTGCTGCAAGGTGTTGAAACTCTGGACCGCGCCGTCGCGCATCACCAGCAACTCGCCATCGAGCGCGCCGTCGAGCGTCAGCGCCTCGACGAGATCGGGAAAGGCGCCGGCAATGTCCTCGCCGGTGCGGGAATAGAGCCGCGTCAGGCGCGAGCCGTCCGGCCTCGTGCCGCTGACCGCCTGGACGCGGATGCCGTCCCATTTCCATTCGGCGCCGAAATCGGCCGGGTCGAGCTTGCCGAAATCGCCCTCCTCGACCGGGTGCGACAGCATCACCGGCCGAAACGGCGCGGGATCGCTGGCTTCCGGCCGCGGCGCCCTGCCCTCGAGCCAGGCGAAGAGCCCGGTATAGGGCGGCTCCAGCCCATGCCAGACCTGCTCGACCTCGTCGGCCGGAACGCCTCCAAGGCTGGCGGCGGCGGTCTTGGCCAGGCGCGCGGAGACGCCGATGCGCAGCGCGCCGGTGATCAGCTTGAGCAGGGCCCAGCGCCCGGTCTCGTCGAGCGCATCGAGCCAGCCGGCAACGAGGCGGGGAAGATCGGTCTTGCCGGCCTCGCGCAGGCCGGCGACGACATCAGGCAGATGCGGCACGTCATTGGCGCCGTGCCTGGCCGGCCACATCAATGCGACCGTCTCCGAGAGATCGCCGACATAGTCATAGGACAGCGCAAACAGGACCGGGTCGGCCCGCTCGGCGATCAGCGCGCGAATCAGGCCCGCCTTGGCATTGCGGAAGACCAGCCCGCCCGTCATCGCCGCCAGCGCCAGGCCACGATCGGGATCGGGCGTCGTGCGCAGGTAATCGGCGATCAGGGCGAGCTTGGCGTTGCGGCGCGGCTCATAGGCCAGGCGGTCGAGCAGCCAGGCGAAGCGGTTCATCGCGTCGCGCTCCCGCCACGGCCGGCAAGTGTGGAGATGTTGCGCTGCATCGTTCAGCCACCATTCATGAAGGAAACCTTACCGACGAAGGCGTATCTGGGGGGACGATGCCGATGCGCGCCGCGATGCGGTTCCTTGCCTTGAATCTCTTCGCAGCGACGATGTTGGCCGGGGCCACCGCACAGGCGGGAACCTTCTCCTGCCGCGAAACGCCGATCGTGCAGCCTGTCGCCTCGCTCTCGGCCCTCTCCGCACGGATCGCGAAGGGTCCTTCGCTGACGATCCTGGCGATCGGCTCCTCCTCGACCGAGGGCATCGGCGCCTCCGCCAAGGACAAGACCTACCCGGCCCGGCTCAAGGCGCTGCTCGGCAAGGCCTGGCCCAGTCTCCCGATCGAGATCGTCAATGCCGGCATCGGCGGCGAGACCGCTCCGCAGACGCTCACCCGCCTGAAGACCGCGCTCGGTGCGCGCCGTTACGACCTGGTAATCTGGCAGGTCGGCACCAACGACGCCGTCAATGGCGGCGATCTCGGCGCCTTCAAGACCATGGTCGGCGACGGCATCGCCATGGTGAAGCAGGCGGGGGTGAGCCTTGCCCTCCTCGATCCGCAGTTCTTCCCCGGCATCCGCGAGCCGGAGCGCTATCGCGATTTCGTCTCGGCCATCGCCAACACGGCGCGCGGCCAGAACGTGCCTGTGTTCACCCGCTACGACGCCATGCGGGAATGGTATCGCAACGACGCCCAGGCCTTCACCAGCGCATTGTCCTCCGACGGCTTCCATATGAGCGATGCCGGCTATGACTGCCTCGCCCGCGACATGGCGACCGCGCTCGTCGGCATGACCGCGCCCGCGCGCGCCGTGATGGCGCAGACGGCCCGCTAACCTCATCCTAGAGACTGTTCGGACATTCCAGCCCTCATCCTGAGGAGCCGCGAAGCGGCGTCTCGAAGGATGCTCCAGATGGTTCGGGAGCCTCCTGGAACATCCTTCGAGACGCCATTCCCAAGGGAATGGCTCCTCAGGATGAGGGCTGGAATGTCCGAACAGTCTCTCAACCGGCGACGGCATTGTCCGCCTCCCCGGCCGGCTCGGCCTCGCCTTCGTCGCCATAACCGACCAGATGCAGCGGCTTGGCCTTCAGGCCAACCGTGCCGCACCAATGCACCAGCGCATCGGCCTCGCCATGCGTGACCCAGATCTCACCGGCCTGGACCTCGCGGATGGTCGCCTGGAGAGCGTCCCAATCGGCATGGTCGGAAATGATCAAGGGCAGTTCGACGCCCTTCTGCCGAGCGCGCGCCCTGATCCGCATCCAGCCCGAGGCGAAGGCGGTGACGGGATCGGGAAATTTGCGGGCCCAGAGATCCTGGACCGCGCTCGGCGGGCAGATCACGATCTCGCCGCCCAAGGATTTCCGGTCGGTCGCGGCGACCTTGCGGATCTCGCCCAACCTCGCCCCCTCCGACAGGTAGAACTCCGTCAGCGCTTCCATCGCGCCATGGATGTAGAGCGGTCGCTCGAAGCCGGCCTCGCGGATCAGCGCCATGACGCGCTGCGCCTTCCCCAGCGAATAAGCCCCGACGATATGGCTGCGCTCCGGAAAGAGCCGGACGGATTCCAGCAATTTCGCCACCTCCAGATGCGCCGGCGGATGCCGGAACACCGGCAGGCCGAAGGTCGCCTCGGTGATGAAGATGTCGCATGGCACCGGCTCGAAACCGGCGCAGGTCGGGTCGCGCTCGCGCTTGTAGTCGCCGGAGACGACGATGCGCAGGCCCCTGGCCTCGACCACGATCTGGGCCGAGCCCAGCACATGCCCGGCCGGCACGAAGCGGAAATCGACCGCGCCGATCCGCGTCACCGCGCCGGGCACGCCCTCCTGCCGCTCGCCCGTAAAGCCTTCGCCATAGCGCAGCGCCATGATGGCGAGCGTCTCGGGCGTCGCCAGCACCGCGCCATGGCCGGCGCGCGCATGATCGGAATGGCCATGCGTGATCAGCGCCCGCGCCACGGGGCGCAGCGGATCGATATGGATATCGGCCAGCGGGCAATAGAGCCCGGCCGGCGTCGGGATCAGCAGTTCCGAAGGGCGCAGGTTCTGGGAGCGCTGTCTGGCCAGTGTCATTCTCCTCAGATAGACCGACGCGCATGATCGAAAAGGGTTCCGCCACGCATTCCGCCAGTTCGGGCGATCCGACGCTGGATCGCCGCTACGCCTGGGCGGAGGCTGCGCTCAAGGAGGGCGATGCCGCAGCCTGCGTCGAGATCCTCGACCAGACCTTGGCGCAAGCCTACCACTTCACCGCCGCCTGGCATCTCTACGGGCTGGCGCAGGAGGCGCTCGGCCGCAATGAGGACGCCGCCACCGCCTGGCGGCAATGCCTGACGCTCGACCCCAACGACCATTTCGGCGCAAGGCTCGACCTTGCCCGCATCGGCGCGCTGTCGGCGGAGGAGGCGACCTCGGAGAATTTCTCCGGCGTGCTGTTCGACGGCTATGCCGAGCGCTTCGACAGCCATCTGGTCGAGACCCTCCGCTACAACGCCCCTGCCCTTCTGCAGCAGGCGCTCGCCCGCATCTGTCAGGAGGCCGGCAGGCCCTTCCGCTTCGAGACCGTCTACGATCTCGGCTGCGGCACCGGGCTGATGGGCGAGGCGATCCGGACTGAGACCGGTTTCCTCGCCGGCTGCGATCTCTCGCCGCGCATGATCGAGCGGGCGCGGGTCAAGCTGCAAGGCGACGGCACGCCGCTTTACGACAAGCTCGCGGTCGCCGGCCTGACCGGCTTCCTGGTGAGCCGGCCGGACGCCTCGACCGACCTCGTCATCGCGGCGGATGTCTTCGTCTATCTCGGCGAGCTCGCGGCCGCCTTCGCCCAGAGCGCGCGCGTGCTGAAACCCGGCGGCCTCATCGCCTTCACCGTGCAGAGCCATGGGGGCGAGGGCGTGATCGTCGGAGCCGACCGGCGCTTCGCCCATGCGGAGGGCTGGCTGCGCGACAGGCTGGCCGAGGCGAAGCTGAAGCCGCTGCTGGTCGAGGCCGCCAGCACAAGGCAGGATCGCGGCGTGGCTGTCCCCGGGCTGATCGTGGTAGCGCAGCGGGGCTGAACGCGGACGAGACTGCTAGCATCGCCGGATTTCGCGCTATTATGCGGATGAATGAAGGAGACAGCCGGATGGACGTCCCAATCGGAGAGCGCTGGCAATCTTTCGTCGCAGCTGCGGTCGAGACGGGCCGCTATGTCTCGGCCAGCGACGTCGTCACCGAGGGGCTGCGCCTCGTGCAAGAGCGCGAGGAGCGTTTGCAGGCCCTGCGCGAAATGGTCGAGGAATCCATCGCACGTGGCGGCTCGCATACCGGCGAAGACGTCGCTGCAGCCATAGAAGCGGCACTGGACGAGATCGACATCGCCGCACCAAGCCGCTGATGCGGCAGCTTCGATATAATGACGCAGCGCGAGATGACCTTCTCGCGATAGCGTGATATTTTCGCCTGAGCAGCGGCAACAGCGAAATTGCACGTTCATTCGTAAGCAGCTTACGAATTCAGTGCGAGAAGATCGCAACCTTGCCGGGAACGATTGGACGGACTCGCTCCGAACTTCGATCGGACCTTCGAAGCTTTGCCTTCAAGGGCTATGTCATCCTCTTCCGGTATGTCGAAGACACGGTCGAGGTCGTCAATATCCTCGAACGCCATCGCGATATCGCAGCCGAATTCAAGACCGAGCAGCCTTGACGCCCGCCATTCCCCTTTCGTTCTCCTGCTGCACGCTCTATCTCTGGAGCGCATGGCCGTGCCCTCCCCGCTCCCACCCGCCTTCTCCGCCTGGTTCGCCAGCCGCGGCTGGAGCGCGCGGCCGCATCAGCTTGCCCTGCTCGAGGAAGCGCGCGCCGGGCGCTCGACCCTGCTCGTCGCGCCGACCGGCGCCGGCAAGACGCTCGCCGGCTTCCTGCCCTCGCTGGTCGAGCTCACCGAGCGCGGGAGCGAGCGCGAGGGACTGCATACGCTCTACATCTCGCCGCTGAAGGCGCTCGCCGTCGACATCGCCCGCAATCTCGACATGCCGATCGCGGAGATGGGCCTCCCCATCAAGGTCGAGACCCGCACCGGCGACACCTCGGCGGCCAAGCGCACGCGCCAGATGGAGCGGCCGCCCGATATCCTGCTGACGACGCCGGAGCAATTGGCGCTGCTGGTCTCGCATCGCGACGCAGAGCCTTTCTTCGCAAGCTTGCGCCGCATCGTGCTCGACGAACTGCACGCGCTCGTCACGTCGAAACGCGGCGACCTGCTCTCGCTCGATCTCGCCCGGCTGCGGACGCTTGCACCGCAGGTCAGCGCCGTTGGCCTCTCCGCGACGGTGCGCGAGCCCGCCGATCTGCAGCGCTTCCTTGGGGGGACGCAGACCCCGGCAGGGCTCGTTACCGTCACCGGTGGGGCGAAGCCGCGCATCGGCATCCTGCAGACCGCAAGCCGGCTGCCGCTGGCGGGCCACACCACCGGCCACGCCATGGGCGAGATCTACAAGGCGATCGGCCGGCACAAGCTGACGCTGGTCTTCGTCAACACGCGCATGCAGGCGGAATTCGCCTTCCAGGCGCTGTGGAGCATCAATGACGACAATTTGCCGATCGCGCTGCATCACGGCTCGCTCGACGTCGCGCAGCGCCGCAAGGTCGAGGCGGCGATGGCGGCGGGCAAGCTCAAGGCCGTGGTCTGCACCGCCACGCTCGATCTCGGCATCGACTGGGGCGATGTCGATCTCGTCGTCAATATCGGCGCGCCCAAGGGGGCGAGCCGGTTGATGCAGCGCATCGGCCGTTCCAACCACCGCATGGACGAGCCCTCGCAAGCCCTGCTGGTGCCTTCCAACCGCTTCGAGCTGCTGGAATGCAAGGCCGCGCTCGATGCCGTGGCGGAGGCCGCCCAGGACACGGCCGAACCGCGCATCGGGGCGCTCGACGTGCTGGCCCAGCATGTGCTCGGCGTCGCCTGCTCCGACGGCTTCCAGGCCGGGGCGCTTTATGAGGAGGTCCGCACCGCCTCGCCCTATGCCGGGCTGACGCGGGCCGATTTCGACGCGGTGGTCAACTTCGTCGCGACCGGGGGCTACGCGCTGCGCTCCTATGAACGCTTCGCCAAGCTGCGGCAGGACAAGGCCGGGCTTTGGCGCGCGAGCCATGCCCGCGTGATCCAGCAATACCGCATGAATGTCGGCACCATCGTCGAATCGACCATGCTCAAGGTCCGGCTCGGCCGGGCGCGAGCGGCTAAGCCCGGCCAGCCCTCCCGGATCACCAGCGGCGGCCGGATGCTGGGCGAAATCGAGGAGTATTTCGCGGAGACGATGACGCCGGGCGACACCTTCGTCTTCGCCGGCGAGGTGCTGCGCTTCGAGGGGATCAGCGGCAATGAGGCGATCTGCTCGCGCGCCCCGCCCGGCACCGACCCGAAGATCCCCTCCTATAATGGCGGCAAATTCCCGCTCTCGACCTTTCTGGCCGCCCGGGTCCGCGCCATGCTGGCGAACCCCAGGGAATGGGCCGCGCTGCCCGAGGAGGTCTCGTCCTGGCTGCATGCGCAGCGCTTGAAATCGCGCCTGCCCAAGCCCGGCGAACTCCTGGTCGAGACCTTTCCGCGCGGCGGCAAGTTCTACCTCGTCGCCTACCCCTTCGAGGGGCGGCTGGCCCATCAGACGCTCGGCATGCTGCTGACGCGGCGGCTGGAGCGGGGGCGGATGCGGCCGCTCGGCTTCGTCTGCAATGACTATGGCATCGCTGTCTGGGGGCTCGGCGACATGACGGCCGCGATTGCGGGCGGGCGCTTAAGCCTCGCAGAGCTCTTCGCGCAGGACATGCTCGGCGACGATCTGGAGGCGTGGCTGGCCGAATCGGCCCTGATGAAGCGCACCTTCCGCAGCTGCGCCGTCATTGCGGGGCTGATCGAACGGCGCTTTCCCGGCCAGGAAAAGAGCGGCCGCCAGGTCACGATGTCGACCGACCTGGTCTATGATGTGCTGCGCCGGCACGAGCCCGAGCATGTGCTGCTCAAGGCCGCACGCGCCGACGCCGCCACGGGCTTGCTCGACATCCAGCGGCTTGGTCAGATGCTGACACGAATCAGCGGCCATATCGTGCATCAGCCGCTGGACCATGTTTCGCCGCTCAGTGTCTCCGTCATGCTCGAGATCGGGCGCGAGGCGGTCTATGGCGAGGCGGCCGACGAAATCCTGGCGGAAGCCGAAGCGATGCTGATCGAAGAGGCGATGGCGTGACCTTGGTGGCAGGATCTTGGCTGGCCCAATCCGGGACAGTGCAGACGCAAGGATCGACTCCGGCCTTCATGCTGGGGCGATTGGCGCTCGTACCCGATCTCTCGGGTGCCCTCTGGCTGCCCGACGAGCGCACGCTCGTCGTCGCCGACCTGCATCTGGAGAAGGGCTCGGCCTATGCGGCGCGCGGCGTCTTCCTGCCGCCCTATGATTCGGCAGCGACGCTGGCTGCGCTCGCGGCCGCGATCCTGCGCCACGCGCCTGCCCGCGTGATCGCGCTCGGCGACAGCTTTCACGATATCCACGCCGAAAGCCGCATCGCGCCCGGCAACCTCGCGACATTGCGCCAGCTCCAGCAGGGCCGCGACTGGCTCTGGATCACCGGCAATCATGATCGCGAGATCGGCCCCGCCATGGGGGGCGAGACGGTGGCCGGCATCGAGATTTCCGGCGTCGCCCTGCGCCACGAACCCGACCGCGACGAGGCCGGTTTCGAGATCGCCGGCCATCTCCACCCGGCCGCGAAAGTCAGGATGCGCGGGCGCGCCTTGCGGCGGCGCTGCTTCGCCTTGTCGCCGCGCCGCTGCATCATGCCGGCGATGGGCGCCTATGCCGGCGGCCTGAACCTGCGCGACGCCGCCTTCCGGCCGCTTTTCCTGGAGGGCCTGAGCGCCCATCTGCTCGGCGACGGCCGGCTCTTCCGCATTGATGAGCGGTTGCTGTTAGCTGATTGAGCTTCCCGGGTTGCATAGGCCGGGAGCTTGTGGCATCAGGACGCCGCTTCGGAACGACGCCCGCTCTGGCAATCGCTTCTCGCGACATGCTGGACGCTTCAAGGCCCATCGATCCTGCTGCGGTAGCTCAGTGGTAGAGCACTCCATTGGTAATGGAGAGGTCGAGAGTTCAATCCTCTCTCGCAGCACCAGCCCATCCCCTTGATGCGGCAAAGAAAATCAGAGAAACAACGGGTTAGGTCGCTTCTGTTGATACACAGAGGCGATACACGTGGCTCCCTACCGGGGAGCCGGCGGGATCCGCCCCGCGCACCGCCAAATGCGATTGGGTGAGGGACGTAGCCCCCACGACCGCCATCAACGCAGATTTGTTGCCAGCCAGCCGGCGGCTGCCAGAAAGGAGAATAGCGACAACCACCCGCAGACATGAGCGGCTCGAAACGTGCCATTGACCTTCTGCCCAAGCTCTTTGAGCTTCTTCGCCAGTTCGGCTTGAGTTTTAGCTCGTTCCTCCTCGTGCTGCCCGACAATGCCGAGAACCACGCCAACGTAGAACTTGTCTTGCTCGCTCCTCATGCGGGCGAGTTGGCCATGAGTTTGAAAGTTGAAGTAGACGAAGAGAGAACATAACGCCGCAAGCACGAGACCGGCAGCAAAACCTGACGCGGAAAGTCCAAGTATCCACATTCGTTCGGGGCGCGGCAACGAGCTGACGCCAAGGAAAACGGAAAGAGCTGGGAGCGAAATAAGACCGCCAGCGTTCAACACGTACAAGTTCGTCACAAGTAGCTTGGAATACTCTACCGCGAACTTCTGATACTCGACGGCCGCTTTCTCCCATGGTTCGGCGGCAGCGCGAGTTTCGCGCAGGTAGCGAGTCCACTTCTCGAAATGGGCGTCCTCGGCTCCGTCTGACATTATTCCTCACGAGGTCGCGGGTACGTCGGCCGCCTTCAAGATGCGGTGGGCTTGTATCCTGCTGATCCCCAGCGTCTTGGCAATCTCTGACGGTCCCTTGCCTCCGTCCGGAGGCTCCGCGCGCTGTCTGCGCCGATCCTGCGCTTGCCGCGTGTGCAGACCTCAGCTTCTTTGGCTTTGGCAATGCCGTAGCGCTGGCGAAACTTGATGAAGCCCCGCTCAATCTCCGCCACCATCCCTGGGACCGTCAGCACGGTCCTGCCGGTGTCTCCCTTGGTCAAGACATGGGGCTCCAGAACGATGAGTGAAGGGGCATGGGGGAACTTCGGCTTCGCTTTAGCGAGGAAGCCACCTGGGATTTTTCGGCCAAATATCGGCCTTAAATACATATCTGCTGTGCCAAGGCCTCAAGCTCCGCGCATACCTGTGACATCCATCTTGTCTGCGGAATGGCGTTCGCTTGCGCATCCCGCAGAAAGCGTCCCGGCCGGGCTGCACGGTAGCGCTTTCCGGCCAAGGCCATGGTTGCTGCGTTGAACTTTTGAGCCCCGTCCTTCTGCTCATGCGCGATCCGATGCCTTATAGCGCCAAAGTGGGCCAACCGTTGTTGAGCGGAGGCCAAGATGTTCTCAAATCGGCTATTTCTGAAATTGCCAGCCGCCCTGCCAATCACAGAACTGACGTTGTGCCAAAGAACGTACTGGCGGCCGTTCAATAACGCGGCTTCGGCATCAGAGATTTTGCTGTGGTATGCGCTTCCGGGGAGAAGTGGTTCCTGCCCTGCGGAATGCTCGTAACCACACATCAACCGCAAAAATGCCTCTTCAAGAAAGCTCTCCCAAGCCACAAAAACCCGGAGATAGGCGAGCTCGTATGCAAGCTCGACGTCAGTAAGAGTAATTAAAAGTCCATTTTGTCCACGCAAAGCTAAAGCAGCCTCTAAGCGCTGAACAAGCGCAAGTGACGCCACGATCTGCGCCGAAAAATCTGCGTCAAATCTCGGCAAACGCCTAGGCATTACCGAAATGCGTGTGAGTACAACGTCTCAAGTCGAATTCGGCGAGGACGTATATTATCGGTTTGACTCAAGCATGCCGTAATAAAATTACGGAATTGCTCTACTATCTGACCATCTTTATCTTTCGCCGCTTCAACGACGTGCGAGAGCTCGCGTACGGCTTCTTGGAGTCCGTCCATATCAGCACGCGTCAAGTGCCCAGTTGCAGGGGACGCAAGCTCCACCCCCGGAAGTCCGAACATTCTATGAGCCACCGCTGCAAACAAACTGTAGAATAAAGGCCCTCGTCTAAATTCGGTAAGAGAAATTATATCACCAACACTTTCGTTTATAGCGTCAATTACAGTTTTAAATCTTCGTTCCACAATAATTTTTTCATTAAAATTATCGTCGTTTGTCCTATAATAAATATCGATCGACTTCTTCTTGTCTTGCAATCCATTCATTATCGCAATCATTAATTCACTTGTTAGCTCAACCTCCTGCATTCGAGCGATAGCTTGCTCGCTGAAAATCTTACGGGTACGCCAAAATTCGAGGTGTTCGAAAGAGAGGCCAAATGCTGATCTCTTGAACTCTCCAAAGAACTGCCCATTTCGCAATTCTTGCGCGTTCAACTTGACAGAGTGAGTGTTTAGCCGAGCAAAAATTCGCAGTATGTCGCTATCATCAACCCCATAAAAAACCTCACAAATGAACGAAAATTGATGGATCGCGTCCTTCTGATCCTGATCTAACTCGCTGAAGCGCTTACCAATCGCAGGGCTTTCGATATTCTTAGACAGCGCGAAGCCATCATTGACGTACGACAGAACAGCGGAGAGGCGTTGCTGGCCGTCTACGACCTCACGTATCATGCCTTTTTTGGCGTCCTGAGCGACCCGCAAATATATCGGGGGCACCGGCAGCCCAAGCAAAAGCGTGTCGATCAGATAAGACTGCGCGGGTCGGCCCCAAACTCCCCTTCTTTGAAACTTTGGGGAGATGACAAGAGTATCGATAGCCTTCCACTGCATGAAGTCCAACGTCGTGTAATTGCTGCGTTCTGGCTTCTTCATGCTCGCTTACCAACCTTAGGGTTCGTTCTCGTCCGACCATACCGGCGGATATGGCTCTGCGGCAATGACCGCTCATGCCGATGCGACAGACCGTTGCCGCGAGCATTGGCTTAACGCATCGCATGGAGGCCGAGCGGCGGCGGGGTAACTGCCGATTAGCTTCGGCTTAGCAACTCGGAACTGCGGCAAACTGCGTTGCCCCCACGGGTGATACACAGACCGCAGCTCGACCTACCGGAAGCAACTGAAACGCCTACGCTTTCTCTCCGCTGCTGAGAGTTCAATCCTTTCTCGCAGCAGCAGGCCTCCGGGCTTTAACCCCTTGAAATCGCAAATATCGCTTGATTTCGGGCACTTATGCCCATTCCATTACCGCAAAAAGGGGCGCGATACGCGCTTTCGGGACCACGCCTATGTCAGGCCGCCGGCGGCAGCATGACGACCGTGCACCGTAAGGTTCGCGAGTTGGCGGTCATCGTGACCACCAAGCGCGGGCGCCACCCGCATCCCGTCGATGTTGAAATTCTGGACATGGCGTCGGCGACTGCCGATGAGGCCGAATTAAGGGAATTCGCTGACATCTTGGGAGACACGATCTCATTCGCATCGCGATCACCGATCCAAGCGATGCGCGAGCGGGCGTAAAACGCCTTTCGCGACACGTGCTTCAAGGCGCTCGTGAGCATCCGGGCGTGACGCAGCACAGCGGGCGATTTACGCCATGAGGCCCGCCGGTGCAGATCGGCGGGCCTCATGACATCCTCGGGTAACCCAGTATCAGAGACTAATCCGCCCCTTGATGCTCGCCTTGATCTGAACGGAAATTACGCGATACAGCCCCTGCCACCAACGTTCAGGGATACCGCTCTCCCATTCGAGACGGACTTCTTGCCCGCTTTGCTGGTCGTTAATATGCAGCGATCCCCTACTGTATGCATCACTGGAGCCGCGGTTGTTGCGGAGCGTATTGATGATGCTGGATAGAGCGAGGTTAGGATTCGAGACGCGAGGAACAGCCGGCTTCCTAGATTTAGGAACCCTACCCTGTGGACCTGCAACTCGACCGCGACTTGGCGTCTTCATCATGGACGGATGTCTCTCAGAACGTGCCGCGGACACGAATGCCTCACGTGGCCGGTTGATCACCGGCTCCTGATGTCAGCCCAACTCGGTTTGATGCCCCGTGGACGCCTCGGCGTTGTGTCCCGCCTCGCTTCGTCCGGTTGCGACCAGAAAAAACGCGAGCGACTTCCCGGCGTCACCGTCTCCGGAGTGCACCGCTAGATTCGCCTCGATCCGTCTGGAAACTCTTTTGCGGGTGTCGATAGGCGTTTCCGCCGTCGTCACGCGACGGTTGATATCTAGTCCCGGATAGCGCTTTCCGTCAAGGATTAGGGTCGCGCAAACCCTGTGGACACGACATCTGGTAGGCTGAGGGCGTCACGCGGATAGGCTATAGAGCGTACCCTAAGACTTGGAAATCATGAGAGAATTCCGCGAATGCTGCGGGATCACATCACCGCGGCCAAGAAAAAATGATTCGCAAGCTGAAACGTGGCGATGTCATGCAGTAGAAGCAGTATTACACGGAGCGCTGTCAGCGCTGCTCACTCAATCCCGCCCTCACCATAGCGCCGCTCAAAGCCCCGGCCATCCTTTTCGCCATTCAGGATGCGCGTCATCAGGCCAAGTGAGTGGTTGAGCGGATCCAACCCGAGATAGACCGCGCTGCCAATCGGCACCTCCGCTGCCCATGTCCGCACCTTGTGTTCGAACGCCTTTACCTCGCGCTGCATTTCCTCGATCTTGCCCGTATCGAGTGAGCGCTTCGATCTCTGGACCATCACTGATCGTCGCCAACGTCATCGCGAGGCGCCCTTGCCCCCTCAGAGAACACCGCGCGTAGGAAGCCCCGCGGCACTGCTTTGTCGGCGTCGGCAAGCAGCGCATGGAAGTCGTGCAGGAGCGCCCGCAGAGCCTGCCGCTCGCTGCCGTGTTCCTCGACCAGCTCGATCAGTTCCCACTCGATCGCGTCGCGACCATCCTCAATTTCGGCTGGCTTGGCTGACATCTCCCACTCCTCGCGAATGAGAACAAAATAGGAACATGATCTGACCGCGAGTCAAGATACTGATGCGCTCATCAACAGATCGGCCGCCGCGAAATCCACCCACTACACTACCGAAATAATTTCCTTAAATAATTGATTTACAATACTTATTTTGAATTCAATTCTCTCCCGCAGCACCAGCAAATCCCCTTTGAAATAGCTGGTACCTTTGACGCCACGGGCTTGCGTCCATTGCCTGCCCCCTTTGAGCGGCCCGGCTTCGACCGGCATGGTCGACTCGATCTGGTCCCCTTTTCCGCGCCGCCGGAGGTTGGAGCTTTCCAGCCTTTGTCACGGTGGCGGGCCGGGAGCGCCGCTGGGGCTCTGCCATGAGATCGGCGGCCTCTAGCCGATGGCGCCATGTGTCCGATGCGGCTTTGCGGTTGAGGAAGTCTTCAGCATGCCGGCATCCTGCCGCAACGACAGGTCGGAAATTTACAAGCTGCGCGCTATGGCCGACAAGACTACGTCTCCAGCCGGGCGCTTTCAGGCATGTCGATCATCCCATCTTCGGTCTTACGTCTGCTCGACCGTCTGCGCGCGTCCTATACGGCCGAGCAAGCGCGCAGCCGCATGAGCCATAAGGTGGACCTGGCGCCCCAGCGGTCCCTGCGCTCAGCGCGCGAGACCGATGCTGCCAGCATCGCCTCGCTCTGGCGGCAGCTCCACGCGGTCGGTGTCGCGACCGAAGCCGCTGAGCCCGTTCTGGCGGACACGCAGACGCTCGCTGACGCCGCGCGTTACAGCGCGAATATCGAGGCGATGATCGGGACGCTGAAGCTGCCGGTGGGTGTCATCGGTCCGCTCGTGATCAACGGCCTCAACGCCAACGGCGCCTACTACCTGCCGCTGGCCACCACGGAAGCGGCGCTGGTTGCCTCCTATGCGCGTGGTGCGGCGGTCGCGACAAAGTCGGGCGGCGTGACGACGGCTCTGTTGAACGAGGGCGTCCTGCGCAGCCCCGGCTTCAAGTTCGCCGGTCTCGTCGATGCCGGCCTGTTCGTGGAATGGGTGACGCGCAATGTCGACGATCTCCAGGCGGCGGCGGAGGCGACGACGCGTCACGGCAAGCTCATCTCGCTCGAGCCGATGATCGACAACGACATCGTCTTTCTGCTCTGCCGCTACACCACCGGCGATGCCGCCGGCCAGAACATGGTGACGATCGCCACAGACGCGCTCTGCCGCCGGATCGAGCAAACCTGCCCCATCAAGCCCTTGCACTGGTTCATCGAGGCCAATTTCTCCGGCGACAAGAAGGCCTCCTATCTCGGCCTGCTCACCGGCCGCGGGCGGAAGGTCAGCGCCAGCGTCATCATTCCAGGCCCGCTCGTCGAGAAGCACCTGCATGTCAGCGTCGACCGGATGATGGCCTATGGCGAGATGGCCAATCTCGGCGCCCTGCTCAGCGGGCAACTCGGCGCGCAGGGGCACTATGCCAACGGGCTGGCAGCCTTCTACATCGCGACGGGGCAGGACGCCGCCTGCGTCTCCGAGTCGGCCGTCGGCTTCACCCGGATGGAGCGGCGCGGCGCAGATCTCTTCATCTCCGTCACGCTGCCCAACATCCTGGTCGGTTCGGTCGGCGGCGGCACCGGCTTGCCGAGCCAGTCGGCGGCGCTCTCGCTGCTGGGACTGAAGGGCACCGGCCACGGCGCGGCGCTGGCGGAGGTCGCAGCGGCTTTGTGCCTGTGCGGGGAGATCTCGATCATGGGTGCGATCACGGCCGGGCATTTCGCCTCCGCCCATGACAAGCTTGCGAGGCGCAGGTGAGCGCCGGCCTATCGGGCGAGCAGACGCTGCCCCTGCTGCACCGGCTCTGGATCTACCAGGCCGAGCGCTTCCCGCTGGCGAGGACCTCGCTCCTGCTCGTGGTCTTCACCGCGGCGAGCATCAGTGTCTCCGCCCATCTCGGCGGGCGCACGCTGCCCGCCTGGCCGGCCTTCGCGACAGCCTTTCTGGTGACCTTGATCATCTTCTTCCAGCTGCGCGCCTGCGACGAGGTCAAGGATGCCGAGGATGATCGCCGCTTCAGGCCGGAACGCCCGGTGCCGCGCGGCCTCGTCAGCCTGCGCCTGATCGTCAATCTCGGCATCGCCGGTGTCCCCGTCGCGGCGTTGGTGACGGTGCTGTTTGCGCCAGCGCTGATCTGGCCGCTGGCTCTCGTCTGGGCCTGGCTTGCGATGATGAGTTTCGAGTTCTTCGCGCCAGACTGGCTGAAGGCGCGGCCCTTCCTCTATCTCGTCTCGCATATGGCGATCATGCCGCTGATCGACCTGTTCGTGACCGCCTGCGAATGGCTGCCACGCGCCGGTGCGCCGCCGCCGGGGCTCTGGCTCTTCCTGGCGCTCAGCTTCGTCAATGGCTGCGTCCTGGAGATCGGCCGCAAGCTCTATGGTCGTGGGAATGAGCGACCGGGCGTGGAGACCTATTCCGCCCTGCTGGGCCCCGGACGCGCCGCCCTGGCCTGGAGCGCCTGCGCGCTCCTGGCCTATGGGCTCCTGCTCGGCGTCGGCCATGCGGTCCAGGCCTTCCTGCCCGTCGCCGTCGTCGGCACGGTCGCACTCGTGGCGACGCTGGCCTGCGCCCTTCGCTATGCCCGCAACCCCGTTGGCGGCACGCAGAAGACGGTGGATGCGATGGCCGGCCTTTGGGTGCTGGTCTGTTATGGCGCGGCGGGCTTCGCGCCGCTGCTGGCCGGAGGCAGGATGTGAGCAGCTTCATCCTTCAGGCGCATGAGGCAGGCGATCCGGCTGTCGCCGGCGGCAAGGCCGCAGCGCTTTCGGCGCTGACGCAGGCGGGTTTCGACGTTCCGCCCTTCCTGGTGATCCTGCCCGAAGGCGCGTCCGCGCGCGGCCTCAAGGCGGAGACACGCAAGGGGCTCCAGGCCGCATTGCCGGGTATTGGACCCGGCCCGTTCGCCGTTCGCTCGTCGGGACGCGAGGAGGATGGCGCGAGCCATTCCCACGCCGGGCAGTTCCTCTCCCTGCTCGACATGGCCGAGCCCGAAGTCGCGGCCGCCGCGCTGAAGGTCTGGCGCTCGGGCAGCACCGACAGCCTGAAGGCCTACCGCGCCTCGCGCGGCCTCGATCCGGAGGGCGGCGCGCCCGCCATCATCGTGCAGCGCCTGGTCAAGGCGCGCGCGGCCGGCGTCGCCTTCTCCGCCGATCCGGTCGGCGGCCGGCGCGATCGCTTCGTCATCTCCGCCATCGCCGGCCTCGGCGACAAGCTCGTCGGCGGCGAGGCGGATGGCGACGACTATGTGGTCGACGCTGCGACCGGCACCATGCTGGAGGGGCCCCGGGACGGCGTGCTCGGCAGCGCGGACATCGCCGCGCTCGCCGGGCTGATCGCACGGGTCGCCACCGCGAGAGGCTCGGCCCAGGACATCGAATGGGCGTTCGAGGGCGAGCGGCTCTTCCTGCTGCAGGCGCGCCCGATCACGACCCAGCTGCGGGACCCGGCCTTGCCGGACCCGGCTGTGACGATCTTCGACAATTCGAATATCGTCGAGAGCTATCCGGGCCTCGTCTCGCCTTTGACCTACAGCTTCGCGCAATACGCCTATGCCCGCGTCTACCGGCGCTTCGTCGCGCTGCTCGGCGTCTCGCCCGTGCGAATAGCCGAGAGCGCACCGATCTTCGACAACATGCTCGGACGGGTGGACGGGCGGGTCTATTACAACCTCGTCAACTGGTATCGCGCGCTGGCCTTGCTGCCGGGCTTCAGCCTCAACCGCGCCCATATGGAGACGATGATGGGCGTGAGCGAGCCGTTGCCGGCCGCGATCAGCGCCAGCATCGGACCGGGCCCAGTGCGCGGCTTTGCCAAAGCGGCCGAATACGCCCGGATGGGCCGCGCGGGCCTGGGCCTCGCCGTCGAGGCGCTGCGGCTGAAACGGACGATCAGGGGCTTCTATGCCAGGCTCAACGGCGCGCTGCGGGTCAAGCCCGAGACCATCGCAGCCATGCCGCTCTCGGCGCTGGCGACAGAGTATCGCACGATCGAGGCCCGGCTGCTCGACCGCTGGGACGCGCCGCTGGTCAACGATTTCCTCTGCATGATCGCCTTCGGGGCCTCGCGAAAGCTGCTGGAGCGCTGGTGCGGGCCCGACGGCGTCGAGATCCACAACGCGGTCATGATCGGACAGGGCGACATCGTCTCGGCTGAACCGGCCCGGCGCATCGCGACCATGGGTGCGCTGGCTGCAGGCAAGTCGCAACTGATCGCCGCCTTGCAGCGTGGCGATCTGACGGCCAGCAAGGCCGATGCTGCTCTGGGGCGCGAGATCGATGCCTATCTCGCCAAATTCTCCGACCGTTGCACGGAAGAGCTGAAGCTGGAGAGCATCACGCTCGACCAGGACCCCGCGCCGCTGCTCGCAGCAATCGCCGCTGCCGCCCTGACGCCGCGCGCAGCCCATGCCCAGAGCGGCGATGGCATGGCGGCGCTGGAGCGCATCCTGAAGGATCGCCCGATCCGGCGCAGGATCGCACGCCTGATGCTGGGCTGGGCACGCGACCGGGTCCGCGACCGCGAAAACCTGCGCTTCGAGCGCACCCGCATCTTCGGCCATGCCAGGCGCGTGCTGGTCGCCATGGGGCAACAGCTCGCCGCGCTGGATGCGATCGAGGCGCCGCGCGACGTCTTCCTGCTGACCGTCCCCGAACTGCTCGGCGCGATCGAAGGCTTCGGCACGACGGCCGACCTCAAGGGTCTCGTCACGATCCGCAAGGCCGAGATGGCGCGGGCGACTGAGCGACGCGATCCGCCGGAGCGTGTCACCGTGACCGGCCCCGCCGGCCTCAGAGCGGACGGCGAGGCCGCCTCGGAGCCGATACGCACCGATGCATCGGAGACTGTCCGCAAGGGCACGGGCTGTTCGGCCGGCACGGTGCGCGCCAGGGCACGATTGATCCGCGACCCGCGCCGCGAAGCGCTTGTCCAGGGCGAGATTCTGGTGGCGCGGCACACCGATCCCGGCTGGATCGCCGTGTTCAGCAATGCCTCGGCCATCGTCGTCGAGCGCGGCAGCCTGCTGTCGCATTCGGCGATCGTGGCGCGCGAGATGGGCATCCCCTGCGTGGTCGGGCTCAAGGGCGCGCTCGACTGGATCGTCGATGGCGAGATGATCAGCGTCGATGGCGCTTCGGGCGAGGTGGGGAAGGCCGATGGCTGAGAGCGAAATCGCCGGCAAGGCCTCCTTCGAGGCGATCCGCTATGCTCAGCTCTGGGAGGATGCCGATGTGCTGACCGCCGCGCTCGGCACATCGCCCGGCGCCACGCTGGTCTCGATCTGCTCGGCCGGCGACAACGCGCTCGCCATGCTGACGCTCGACCCGGCGCGCGTCGTGGTCGTCGACCTGTCGCCGGCGCAGATCGCCTGCCTGCGCATCCGCATCGCGGCCTATCGCAGGCTGGATCATGCCGCGTTTCTGGAACTGATGGGCTCGCGCCCGAGCGATCGACGCGGCGACCTGCTGGACCGTGTCACGCAAGACCTGCCGGAAGCGGAACACGCGTTCTGGGCTGCAAGGCGGCCGGACGTCGTCGCCCACGGTCTGGGCGGCGTCGGCAAGTTCGAGCGCTATTTCCGGGTGATGCAGCGCTACCTGCTGCCGCTCGTCCATTCCCGCGAGACGATCGCTGCGATCTTCCAGCCGGGCAAGAGCCGCCAGGAACGCGAGCGCTTCCTCGATACGCGCTGGAACAGCTGGCGCTGGAACCTGCTGCTGCGCGGCTTCTTCTCGCGCTTCACCATGGGGCGGCTCGGCCGCGACCCCGCCTTCTTCGACCATGTCGAGGGCAGCGTCGCCGACCATGTCGCCCGCCGCATCCGCCACGCCGCGGTCGATCTCGACCCGGCCCTGAACCCCTATCTGCGCTGGATCCTGACCGGGAGCCATGGCGAGGCGCTGCCGATGGCCTGGCGAGCGGAGCATTACGAGACGATCCGCGGCCGGCTCGACCGGCTCGACATCCGCCAGGGCTCGCTCGAGGCCTTCGTCTCGACCGGCGAAAAGGCCGACGGCTTCAACCTCTCGGATATTTTCGAGTACATGAATCCGCAGGTTTTCGAGACCGTCTATGGCAGCGTCGTCGCTGCCGCCCATCCGGGCGCGAGGCTGGTCTACTGGAACATGATGGCGCCGCGCCGCCTGCCGCCGGCCCATGCCGAGCGCATGCTGCGCCGGCAGGACCTCGAGGCCTCGGGCAAGGCGGCCGACAAGGCGTTCTTCTACTCCGACTTCGTCGTCGAGGAGGTTCGGGCGTGAGCGTGGCGGTGAACCTGCTGCTGGTCGCGGGCTCGATCTCCGCCATGCTCGGCCTCCTGGCCGGGGTGAAATGGCTCGGCCGCCGCCATGGCCTGTCGGTCGAGCTGCAGCGCAAATGCGTGCATATCGGCACCGGGCTCTATGCGCTGACGCTGCCGCTCACCTTCTCCGAGCGCTGGCCGGCCGTCCTGCTGATCGGCCTGTCGCTCATCGTCCTGCTCGGCTTGCGCCTGCGCCGTTTCGCCGGCGACGGCATCAGCTCCGCCGTCCATGGCGTCGCCCGGAAATCCTATGGCGAGCTGTTCCTGGCGCTCAGCGTCGGCTTCCTGTTCTTCGCCTCGCAGGGGCAGCCGGTGCTCTACGCGCTGCCGATCCTCGTGCTGACGCTTTCGGACGCGGCCGCCGCGCTCACCGGCACGCGCTATGGCCGCAAGCATTTCCAGGTCGAGGCCGGGACCAAGACCTGGGAGGGCGTCACCATGTTCTTCCTGGTCACCTGGATCCTGGCGCTGATCCTGCTCCTGCTGATGACGGAGATGGACCGATCCAAGGTCGTGCTCTTCTCGGTCATGATCGCGGCATTTGGGGCGCTGGTGGAGGCCGATTCCTGGCGCGGCTTCGACAATCTCTTCGTGCCGATCGGCATCCATCTCCTGCTCGCCAATAATCTCGGCACCGAGCCGCTGGCGCTGGGCCTGCTCGTCCTGGCTTTCCTCGCCACGCTTGTCTTCATGTTGGCCTTCGCGCCGCTGCTCGGTCTGACCAACCATGCCGCGCGGGCCTATGCCGTGCTGGTCTTCCTGATCTGCTCGGTGACGGCGCCGCACAACGCGATCCTGCCCGTCGCAGCCGTCTTCACGCATATCCTCGCCCGCAATACGCGGCCATGCCGATCGCCCTATCCCGACCTCGACCTCATCGCCGCGTTGAGCGGAACGGCGCTGTTCTGGCTGTTCCTGGGCGACTATACCGGCCAGAACGCGCTCAACGCCTATAATCTCGGCTTCGCGGGCGCGGCGATCGGGTTCCTCGCATTGCTGCCGCGCCGGCTGATGCTGCTGAGCGCGGTCGGCGTCCCCGCAATCGGCGCGATCCTGTTCCTCGTCGCCTCGGCCAATCCGGCCCATAGCCAATGGCACGGCCCGCTCTGGCCCTGGGCACTGGGGTCGATGGCGCTGTGCTTCATCACGATCGCGACCTTGCCGGCCCGGTTCGACCGCTACCGCGCCGCACGCGTGATGGCGCTCTCGCTCGCCGTGCCGCTGACCCTGTTCCTGGCCAAGCTTGCGACGAGGACGCCGACGCTATGACGGAAACCCCCATGGAATGCGCGATCGAGGGTGCCTCCTGCCTGATCTTCAGGGACGCGCCCTCCTGGGAGGGGCGCCGCACGGCCAGCATCGGCCGTTTCCGCTGCGACAGCGCCATGGCGGGCCGCGATCTGCTCGCCCGCGCCGCGGCCGATCTGGCGACTGAGGGCTTTGAGGCGCTGATCGGCCCCATGGATGGCGACACCTGGCACAGCTACCGGCTGGTGACGGAGAGCGACGGCTCGCCGCCCTTCCTGATGGAGCCGGTCAGCGGCGCCTTCGACGCGGAAGCCTTCACGACGGCGGGCTTCGCGCCGCTGTCGGGCTATGTCTCGACGCGGACGACGCTGGATGCGGCGATCGCACCCGAGGCGGTCTCGATCGCGGGTGTTTCGGTGAAGCCGTGGGACGGCAGCGACGCTGCCGGGCTTGTGCGCCAGCTCTACGCCATGTCGGCCGCCGCCTTCCGCAACAACGCCTTCTTCAAGCCGCTCGCCGAGGACGGCTTCCTCAAGCTCTATGAGCCCGTCATGCCGCTGGTCGATCCGCGCTTCGTGCTGTTTGCGCGCAACGAAGCGGGCGCCTTGATCGGCTTCCTGTTCGGCATGCCCGACCGGCTCGAGGGCGCGGCGCCCAGGACCATCATCCTGAAGACCTATGCCAGCGCCCAGCGCGGCGTCGGTCATCTCCTGGCCGACCATTTCCACCGCTCTGCGCGCGAGGCTGGATTCACGCAGGCCATCCATGCGCTGATGCATGTCGATAACGTCTCGCTGGAGCGCAGCGCCCGGCACGCCGGCACGGTCTTCCGCCGCTACGCCCTGCTCGGCCGCCTGTTGGACGCTTGAGCGCATGAACCTGCTCGAGCCTTTCCTGCGGAATGCCGAGCAGCATGGCGACCGCAGCGCGATCGTGGCGGGAAACGGCGAGCGGACCAGCTTCGCCGACCTCATCGGGGCATCGTCGGCGCTGGCCTCGACCTGGCGCCGCGCCGGCATCGGCCGGGGTGACCGCGTCCTGATCGCCATGCCGCTCGGACCTTCGCTCTATGCAGGCCTGGCCGCGCTCTGGCGGATCGGCGCGGTGGCGGTGCTGCCGGAGCCGGCGCTTGGCCTCGCCGGCTTGCGTCACGCCGCGCGCGCGACCGCCCCAAAAGCCTATCTGAGCTCCGGCTGGTTTCGCGCGCTGCGATATCTCGTGCCGGAGCTCTGGCCGATCAGGCTCATGCTGACGCCCGACGATGCAAGAGTTTCGGGCGAACCGCTGGAAGCGCTGACGCCCGAGCATCCGGCCCTGATCTCGTTCACCAGCGGCTCGACCGGCCGCCCCAAGGCGATCCAGCGCAGCCATGGCTTCCTTGCGGCGCAGAGCGCCGTGCTGGCCGATCTGCTGGCGCCGAAGCGTGAGGACGAGACCGACCTCGTCGCCTTCCCGGTCTTCGTCGTCGCCAATCTCGGCCTCGGCGTGACCTCGGTGCTGCCAAGCTGGAACCTGCGGCGCCAGGACCGCGCTGAGGCCAGCCTCATCGCCGAGCAGATCTCGACCCAAGGGGTGACGCGCGCCCTGCTGCCGCCGTCGATCTGCGAAACGCTGGCGCGCGCCGATGCGCCGCTGAGGCTGGACGCGGTCTTCACAGGCGGCGGACCGGTGTTTCCCGACCTCCTGGAGCGCCTCTCGGCAAAAATCCCCGAAGCCGGGATCGTGGCCGTCTACGGCTCGACCGAGGCCGAACCGATCGCCCATCTACACCACCGCGATATCGGTCCCAACGATTGGAGCGCGATGAAATCAGGCGCAGGCCTGCTCGCGGGGTGCCCGGTCGACGCCGTCCAGCTCGCGATCCTGGACGATGAGATCGTGGTCACCGGCGATCACGTCAACAAGGGCTATCTCGACCCGGCCGACGATGCCTCGACCAAGCTGAAGCGCGCCGGCCAGGTCTGGCATCGGACGGGCGATTCCGGCCATCTGGATGCAAAGGGCCGCCTTTGGCTCTGTGGCCGGCTCGATGGCCGCGCCGGACAGCTGCTGCCCTTCGGCATCGAGGCCGCCTCCCGCTTCTGGCCGGGCGTGCGCCGCAGTGCGCTCGTGGAGATCGGCGGGCGGGCGCAGCTCGCGGTCGAGGGCGATCAGGACAAGATGCCGGTCTGGACGCGAGCCGCAGCACAGATCGGGGACGTCCGTGTGGTCGGGATGGACGAGATCCCTCTCGACAGGCGCCACAGGTCGAAGGTCGACTATGTCGCGCTTCGCGCCAAATTGCAGGGGCTGGCAAAATAGCCAATTCGCCCCCCTCTCACTGCGTCAGCTTAATCCCTTTGAAATCGCCGAAGACCCTGAGCGCGCGCGCGATCTAACCTAACGGCAGTTATTTTAGCGGCGACCCTTGAAAGCACAAATGACGTGCTTTATGTCTTTGGGATGAGCGGACGCTTCCAATCGACCATGAGCTACACGCTGTCGCCCTCACCCGAGGACGATCGCGCTATCCGCGCCACGCTCGACGACTACGGCGTGATGATGGGCTTGCTCGACGAAATCGGGCGCGAACGCGGGGCAAGCTCCAACCTCGTTGCACTGCATGAACAGGCCTATGCGCCGATCCGGGAGAAGACCCGTCTGCCGGCGCGGCTCGTCACACTGGGCCTGCGCGACCATGCCAACCGCCAGGGATCAGGCGCCGCAATCGACGACTTACCGCTGGACGGACGTCTCTACGCAATCAAGAGCCCGACGCATCTCAGCCTTTCCACCGTCGAGGGGCGTAGGCTGATCCCCTATGCCGTAGCCGGTTACGAACCGGGCTGGTTCGACCACGCCGAAGCCCGCCTCGTCCTCAAGGATGGCAAGACGCTGATCCTCGTCGGCATCGCCACCGCCACCAGACCCAAGGAGACCAATATGGCCACCGAAGGAATCCTATCGCGCATCGGACGCGTCATCGCAGGCCTCGCCCATGGCGCGGCCGACACGCTCGAAGGCGCAAACGCGACCGCCACCGTCGAGCAGTCGATCCGCGAGATCGACGCCGTTGCCGAGGAAGCCCGGGTGAGCGCCGGCAAAGCACGCGCCGAGGAGCATCGCATCAAGGCCAAGATCGCCGAAATCAACGACGAGATCGACGATCTTGCCGGCAAGATCGAAACCGGGCTCGCCAGCGGCCGCGAAGATCTGGTCAAGCCGGTCGTCGGCCTGCAGATCGATCTGGAGGCGCAGCGTTCAGCCCTTGAAACCGCGCTGGCCGAGGTCTCCGACCGGATCGAGGAGGCTGGCAAGGCGCTCCAGGCCGTCGCTTCGGCACGGCAGGACGCCGTCGCTCGCCTGAGCGCGCTCAAGAAGAGCAAGGGCGCAGCCAGCGCACTCGAGGGCGAAAGCGCCTCGGTCCGCAATGAGCACCGTCTGGCCCGATCGCTCGACGCCATCTCGCGTGTTACCGGCGTCCCCGGCCGCCCGGCGACCGGCGCCTCCGAGGTCGAGGAACTGGCTCGCCTGCAGCGCGAGAAGGCGATACAGGACCGCCTCGACAGCTATAAGGGAAGCCGAGGCTGATGGACGCGCTCGCGGGAGCCGGCACTTATCCCTTCGCGATCGCGGCGCTGATCCTCGTCGGCCTCGTCGCCGTCGAGCTCGTCGCGATGCTCGTCGGGATGTCGGTTTCCGCGTTCGTCGATCACGGCTTGTCCGGACACGCGATCGATGGGCATGCCGAGCATGGCCCGCTGGGGGCGTGGATGTCGTGGCTCAACGCCGGCGGCGTCCCGCTGCTGGTTCTGATCATGATATGGCTGGCCTGCTTCGCCATCGCCGGCTTCGCCATCCAGGGCATTGCGCAGGCTGTCTTTGCGATGCTGCCGACGCTCGTTGCGAGCCTCGGCGCGCTGGTGCTGGCCACTCCCGCAACGCGGACATTGTCGCGCTGGACGGCTCGCATCATTCCCCGTGAGGAAACCTCCGTCGTCAGCCAGGCCGAGTTCATCGGGCTGACCGGAACCGTCGTGCTCGGCCCGCTCGATCAGGGCATGCCCGGCCGGGTTCGCGTCAGGGACGCCCATGGCAATGTCCATCTCCTGCGAACGAAGGCTGCCGGGTCGCATATCATCGCGCTGGGTGCAGTCGTGCTCATCGTCGATGGAACGGGCGGTCTCTTCGAAGCTATTCCCGCGCCGATGGAGCTCGGCGCGGACAATTCATTGAAACCCGGGGCGACACAGTCATGAACTACGTCTCCATCCTCACCATCGCCGGCACGGCGGTCGCCCTCATCGTCGGCATCGGCGTGGCGATGGCTGCGCTCTACCGGCGCTCGACCCGCGACAAGGCCTATGTCCGCACCGGGCTCGGCGGCAAGCGCGTCGTGCTCGACGGCGGCTCGCTGATCTTGCCGATTTTTCACTCCTATGCCTGGGTCCAGCTCAGCACGCTTCGCCTCGAAGTCCAGCGCTCGGAGGCAGAATCCCTGATCACGGCCGACCGGATGCGGGCCGACATCACCGCCGAATTCTATGTCCGGGTGAAGCCCGACGAGGAGAACATCGCGCTCGCCGCCCAGACGCTGGGCGACCGTACCAACGATGCCGACCTGCTGCGCAAACTCGTCGAGGCCAAGTTCGTCGACGCGCTGCGCTCGGTCGCGGCCACGATGACGCTGAAAGACCTCCAGGAGAAACGCGCCGACTTCGTCAAATCGGTGCAGGAGGCCGTCGCTGCCGACCTGCAATCGAACGGGCTGGAGCTCGAAACCGTCTCGCTGACGCGGCTCGACCAGACCGACATCAAGCATTTCAACGAGAACAACACCTTCGACGCCGAGGGCCTGACCGCGCTGACCCGGATCACCGAGACGCGCCGGCGCGAACGCAACGACGTCGTCCGCGAGACCGAGGTCACGATCGCGGCCAAGGACCGCGAGGCCGCCCTGCAGCGCCTGACGATCCAGCGCGAGCAGCGCGACGCCGAGCTCAGCCAGGAACGCGACATCGCCAACAAGACCGCCGAGACGCGCGCCGAGAAGGCGCGGGCCGAACAGACGGCCCGGCTCTCGGAAGAGACCGCGCGCCTCGACGCCGAGCGCGGCATCGCCAAGAGCGAGGCCGAGGCCAAGCAGGCGACGGCCACGGCACGGATCGAGGCCGAGAAAGGCATCGCCCAGAGCGAGGCTCTGGCGAAGCGGGCGACGGAAACGGCGCGGATCGACGCCGCCATCGCCATCGCCGAGAAAAGCGAGGCAGAGTCGCAGGCCAAGGCGAAGGCTGAATCCGCCAAGGCCGACGCCGTCACGGCCGAGGAGCAGGTCGAGACCGCCCGCGCCGTCGAGATCGCCGAGCGCGCCAAGCAGATCGCGGTCATCGACGCCCGCCGCGAGGCCGAGCGCGACGCCACCCGCGTCACGGTGAACGCCCAGGCCGAGCGCGAAGCCGCCGACAACCTCGCAAAGGCGCTGCTCACGCAGGCGACCGCCGAGGCCGACGCCAACAAGATCAAGGCCGGCGGCATCATCGAGCTCGGCGAGGCCGAGGCCAAGCGCGAACGTGCCCTGAATGAGGCCCGCAACGCATTGTCGCCGCAGATGGTCGATTTCGAACTCACGAAGCAGCGCATCGCGATCATCCCCGAGGCGCTCGAACAGGCGATGAAGCCAATCGAGAAAATCTCGGACATCAAAATCTTCAGCGCGGGCAACCTTCTGGGTGCGATGAACAACAGTTCGCCGGGGCAGAGCGGCCAGAGCCCGATCTCCGACCTCAGCAGCCAGCTGCTCAGCTTCGGCGCACAGAAACCGATCATCGACGAGATTCTGGCGCAAGCCGGCTTCCGCGGCGGCGATCCGGTCGATGCGCTCCTGGGCGCGACCCAGAAAAGGAATTCAGAGACGCAGGCTATCGAAGAGGCCGGTGACTCCATCCAGTCTAAGAATTAGCGATCTGGGCTGCTGCCAGCTTCATGGACACCGAGATTGGGTGTTTCATGAAGCCGGACTGGAACGTCCCACAAGGGCTGAAATTGCTATCGGTCGTCTATCGCTCAGAGCACCTGTTGGTGAAGGTCGCGCATCGCGCGAGCGCGGCCTGCGTCGTGACGTTCGACTCCTATACCGACACCGCCGATCTTGAGCGCCGCGCCTTCGGCGAAGAGTTCTTCGCCCAAAACCGGATCTCGGCCATCCATGTCGTGAACGGCAGGAACCGCTGGTATCACGAGCCCGACTGGAGGGAGGCGATCGACGCGGTTCGCAAGGCCGCGTCCGGCTATGCTCGCCTCGTCACCTATGGCTCGAGCATGGGGGCCTATGCCGCGCTGCGCTTCGCAGATCATATCGGGGCATCGACCGCGCTGGCTCTCTCCCCGCAATATAGCCGTGACCCTCGCAAGGCGCCGTTCGAAGATCGCTGGCCCGAGCAGAGGCGTGAAAAGTGGCTGCCCGAGTTATCGGGGGCCCTGTCGGCGAAAGTGCCTGTCGTGTTGGCCTACGATCCCGCCATGACATCCGAACGACTGCATGCAGAACATATCGCACGTGAAATGGTCGTGGAGAGGCTGGCATTGCCTCATGCGGGGCATGCCATGGCTGCCCATCTATCGGAATGCGGGCTTCTTGCGGAGCTGGTCCTTGAGGTGATTCGGGGCTCGGCTGACCTGACAGCGCTTGGGCGCCGTGCGCGGACAAGGCGGAAGCAATCACAGCATTACCTGATTGCACTCTCCCATGCGGCGCACCGAGCAAAACGCAATGAGGTTGCAGTGGCGATCGCGCGGAGAGCGGCCGAAATCGCCCCCGACAGGAATCTTGGCTGGCATTCCCTCGGCTATCTGCTCTCGAAGCTGCAAAAGCACGAGGAGGCGCTGGTGGCTCACCACAAGGCGGCGGAGCTGGCTCCCAACGTCGCTGCGGTTCAACTGCGCTTCGCCGCGGCGCAGCAGGACAGCGGGGACTATGATGGAGCCCTGCGAACACTGCGTTCGCTATCGGACAAGCCGATGACGCCGGAAGCCAGGCGAAAGCTCGCCACCATGGCCTTCCATATTCGTGTGCTGCGCGGTGTCGGGCGCGTCCGCGCCGCGCTCCGCACCCGGTAGCCGCCTGGCCCCTGGAACGGTGGCCTCGCACCGACCGATGCGACGTTTCGTCAGCCCGGTTTGAGGTAGCGACCCTTCTTCAGGAAATCGATGATCAGCTCCGCCGAGCGCTCGATTGCAACCCTGTCCGTATCGAGGTGGATTTCGGGTTCTTCGGGCGGTTCATAGGGGCTGTCGATCCCGGTGAAGTTCTTGATCTGCCCGGCGCGGGCCCGTTTGTAGAGCCCCTTGGGATCGCGCCCCTCCGCCACCGACAGCGGCGCGTCCACGAATATCTCGATGAATTCGCCGGGTTCCAGGCACTCGCGCGCCATCCGGCGTTCGGCGCGGAAAGGCGAGATGAAGGAGGCGAGCACGATCAATCCGGCATCGACGAAGAGTTTGGCCGTCTCGGCCACCCGGCGAATATTCTCGACGCGGTCGACCTCCGTGAAGCCGAGATCGCGATTGAGCCCGTGGCGGACATTGTCGCCGTCGAGGAGATATGTGTGGCAGCCCAGCGCGAAGAGGCGCTGCTCGACCAGATTGGCGATCGTCGACTTGCCTGAACCCGACAAGCCGGTGAACCATAGAACGACCGGCCGCTGGCTCTTGGCCTGGGCGCGCCGCTGCTTGTCGATATCGACGGGCTGCCAATGGATATTGGTCGCGCGCCGCAGCGCGAAGTCGACCATGCCGGCGCCGACCGAGTGATTGCCGACACGGTCGATCAGGATGAAGCCGCCGGTCGTCCGGTTCTCGGCGTAAGAGTCGAACGCGACCGGCTCGCGGGTCGAGATGTTGACGACGCCGATCTCGTTCAGGCCGAGGTCCTTTGCGGCGAGGTGCTGGAAGCTGTCGGCATCGACCTTGTATTTGATCTCGGTGACGCTGCAGAGGACGGTCTTGGTGCCGATCTTCAGCAGATAGGGACGCCCCGGAATGAGATGGTCGTCATGCATCCAGATGAGATGTGCCGCGAACTGGTCGGCGACATCAGGCCGCTGATCCGCGTCGCTCAGCACATCGCCGCGCGACACGTCGATCTCGTCGTCGAAGGTGATCGTCACGGCCTGGCCGGCCTGGGCCTCTTGAAGATCGCCGTCATAGGTCGAGATCGAGCGGATCGTGGATGTGCGCCCCGACAGGGAGGCGACGACCTCATCACCCACCGCAACGCTGCCGCTCGCGATCGTGCCGCTATAGCCGCGGAAGTCCATATTCGGCCGGTTGACCCATTGAACGGGCAGGCGGAACGGGTGATGGCGCGCCTCGCGTGCGATGTCGACGGCTTCGAGATATCCGAGCAGGCTCGGGCCGGCATACCAATCGAGATTGGCGCCTCGGCCGATCACATTGTCGCCGAGCCTGGCCGAAACCGGGATGGGCTTGACCGTCTCGAAGGAGAGGTCACGGGCGAACGCCTCGTAATCCGCGACGATCTCGTCGAAACGCGACTGGGAATAGCCGACGAGATCGATCTTGTTGACCGCCAGGACGACATGCCGGATCCCGAGCAGGGATGCGATGAAGGAGTGCCGGCGCGTCTGCGTCAGCACGCCCTTTCGGGCATCGACGAGAATAATCGCAAGATCGGCATTGGATGCGCCGGTCGCCATGTTGCGTGTGTATTGCTCATGGCCCGGCGTGTCGGCCACGATGAATTTTCGCTTGGCCGTCGAGAAGAAGCGATAGGCGACATCGATCGTGATGCCCTGCTCGCGCTCCGCCTCCAGCCCGTCTACGAGCAGGGAGAAATCGATCTCCGCCCCCGCGCCGCTGCCTGACTTCGACTCGCGCTCGAGCGTCGCCACTTGATCGTCGAAGAGCAGCTTGGTGTCGTAGAGCAGCCTCCCGATCAGTGTCGACTTGCCGTCATCGACCGAGCCGCATGTCAGAAAACGCAGCAGGTCCTTGAGCTGGGTCGGGTGGGGCAGCGGCGGCGCAGCGACGGGAAAGGCGGGCTCGTACATCAGAAATAGCCCTCGCGCTTCTTCTTCTCCATCGATCCGGCCTGATCGTGGTCGATCAGCCGGCCCGAACGCTCGGAGGTGCGCGCGACCAGCATCTCCTGCACGATCTCTGGAAGCGTGGTGGCGCAGGACGGCATCGCCGCCGTCAACGGATAGCAGCCGAGCGTCCGGAAGCGGATGCTGCGAAGCTGCGGCTGCTCGCCCGGCAGCAGTGGCAGGCGCTCGTCATCGACCATGATGAGCTGGCCGCCGCGCTCGACGACCGGCCGCTCCGCCGCGAAGTAGAGCGGCACGATCGGGATGCTCTCCCGCATGATGTATTGCCAGATGTCGAGCTCGGTCCAGTTCGAGAGCGGGAAGACCCGGATCGATTCGCCCTTGTCGATCCGCGTATTATAGAGGTTCCAGAGTTCCGGCCGCTGGTTCTTGGGCTCCCAGCCGTGATGTTGCGTCCGGAACGAGAAGATCCTTTCCTTCGCGCGGCTCTTTTCCTCGTCGCGCCTGGCGCCGCCGAAGGCCGCGTCGAAGCCGTGCTGGGTCAGCGCCTGCTTCAGGGCATCGGTCTTCATGATGTTGGTGTAGACGGAGGAGCTGTGGCTGAACGGCGTCACGCCGGCATCGCGCCCTTCCCGATTGAGCGCGACCAGGAGCTCCATATCCGCCCGCTTCGCGGCTGCGTCGCGGAAGGCGATCATCTCGCGGAACTTCCAGCCGGTATCGACATGCAGGAGGGGAAAAGGCGGCCTCGAGGGGTGGAAGGCCTTTGCCGCGAGATGCAGCATGACAGACGAATCCTTGCCGATGGAATAGAGCATCACCGGCTTGCGGAACTCGGCCGCGACCTCGCGCATGATGTGAATCGATTCAGCTTCCAGCGCGTCGAGATGGGTCATCGCCTCCCTGCTCCGGAGAGCGCCTGGTCGCTCCTGTCTGCGGGCCGATGCGGGCGGCGAGGTTCTCGGCATGACGGTCAAGCTGGAGGATCCAAGGCGCTGGTGAGGAGGCATAGTTCGCGGTCACGGCCCGAACGGATGGGCTGGTGGCGACGCTCGAAAAACGGTGTCACCGCCATGCCTGTGGACAGGCTGCGCATCGTGTCTTAACGCGGAATCGTTGGCGTTCAAGGATCGCCCCTGCAATTATCGGGCTTACATGCACGATCGTCCCCCCGCCTCCGATTCAGCCAGCGGCCTGGCCGCAGCGGGCCCCCTGTCGAAGCCGGGCGCATTCTGGAACAAGGCCACGTCATGGCTCTATCGGCCGGCGCCGATCGTCGAGCGGCGCAGCCCCGGTGAGTTCGTTCCCTGCCATCCGCAGCCGTTGCGGAAAGATCCCAATTTCGTTCAGATCGTGCTCGGCGCGCGCCATAATCTGATCGGCGGGTGGATGGCTGACCATTATCGCTCCGGAATCGACAGCTTCCGTATCGCGCGCCGGCAGATCGTCGTCGTCAACTCGCCCGAACACATCAAATACGTCCTCGTCACGCGACACGCCAATTTCGAGCGGAAGAGCCCGCAGATGCGGCGGGCGCTCGAAGCCTTGCTGGGGGACGGTCTCTTCATCAGCGACGGCGATGTCTGGAAGAAGCGCCGCCCCCTTGTCGCGGACATCGTCCACAAGCGCCGCCTGCCGGAATTCGGCCAGACGATGGAGGATGCCGCCCTCTCCGTCGCCGATGAATGGGCCCGTCTGCCGGAGGGGACGGAAGTCGAGCTGACCGAAGAGATGGGGCGCCTCACGGCGGCCATCATATCCCGCGCGGTCTTCGGCAAGAGCATCGCCCGCGAGGCGGCGCAACAGGTCGTCGACGGCTTCAGCACTTACCAACGCGCCGCCGATTCATTCAATCTCGGCTATTTCCTCGGCGCTGATGAAGGCTGGCCCGCCCTTGGCGGCAGAAGACGACGCCGGGCGATCGCGATGGTGCACGGCGTGGTCGAGAGCGTCGTCAACGCCCATCTCGCCGGCGAAGGCGATGCGGGCTCGATGGTCGATCTGCTGATCCGCCGCAACCAGCGAAGCACTGCCGCCCCGCTGGACGTCACCGCCCTGCGCAACGAGGCGGCGACGATCTTCATGGCAGGGCATGAGACGACCGCGACGACGCTGACCTGGGCCTGGTACCTCCTGGCGAACGCGCCATGGGTGGCGCAAAAGCTCCATGAGGAAATCGAGGCGGTTTGCGGCAGCCGCCCGCCGACATTGTCGGACCTGCCGCAGCTAGGCTGGTGCCGCGCGGTCATACAGGAGGCCTTGCGCCTCTACCCGCCCGTGCCGCTGCTGCCGAGACAAGCGATCGAGGCCGACAGGATCGGCCATATCGCCGTCGAGAAATCGGCGCTGATCATGATCGCGCCCTGGCTGCTGCACCGCGCGGTCGATCTCTGGGACAAGCCGAACCATTTCCTGCCGGAGCGGTTTCTCGAGGGCGCCAGTATCAACCCCTTCGCCTTCATCCCCTTCGCGGTCGGGCCGCGGATCTGCCCGGGCATGAATTTCGGCCAGGACGAAGCCACGCTCTGCCTGGCCATATTGGCGCAACGCTTCACCGTGACCCCGCGCGAAGGCTACAAGGTCGAGCCGGTCTGCCGGCTGACGCTTCGCCCCAATGGCGGGCTGCCGGCGCGCGTGATGCGGCGTCCGACCGCCCGCCTCATGTGACGATGGGATCTGCCGGCATGCCCTTCATCCTCGGCCCGGACGACGCCCCGCTCGCCGATATCGCGCAGCTCAAGGCCCGGATCGGACCGACCATCCTGAAGCATCTTGATCAGCGGTAATCTCTGGATGATTCCATCGGACCGATCGCATAATCGATGGCTCTTGCCCGCCCGGCCGGAGGAGGTCCGATGCCCGCAACTCCAGGGGTGAAGGTCGCCGTCATCTCCGGCGGGTCGAGCGGAATAGGCCTGGCCTGCGCCCATTGTCTCCTGACGCGAGGCTACCAGGTCGTGCTGCTCGCGCGCGACATGGACAGGCTCCAGGATGCCCGGGCGGGGCTCGGACCGGATTTCGCGGCCTCCGTCGAACTCATCCCCACCGATGTCGACGACCCTGCATCCTGTCAGGCGGCGATCGAGACCGTCACGCATCGGCATGGGCGCATCGACTGGCTCATCACCTCGGCCGGCATCGTCGAGCCGGGGATGTTCCTCGATCTCGATCTCGCCGCCCACCGGGCGCAGATGCAGACCAATTATTTCGGCACGCTCCATCTGGTCCAGGCGGCAGCCCCCGTGATGCGACAGACGGGCGGCAGGATCACGCTGGTGTCGTCGGGGGCAGCCTTCCTCGGCATTGCCGGCTACAGCGCTTACGCGCCAGGCAAATTCGCGGTTCGAGCGCTGGCGGAGATCCTGCGCCTGGAACTCGAACCCGAGGGCATTGTGGTCAGCGTCGCCTTCCCGCCCGATACCGAGACGCCGCAACTCGAACGCGAGAGGCGAAATCGCCCCCCGGTGACACGCCTGGTTTCGGAGAAAGCGGGGGTGATGACGGCCAAACAGGTGGCCGAAGGCATCATCAGCCGCGCGGAGACGGGCGCGTTCGTCTTGACCCTGTCAGGGCCGATCGCATTCCTGGCGCGGTTTCATAGCCTCTACGGGCCGCTCTTTGCCTGGCAGCAGCGACGCCTGCTGAAACGCCTTGGGTTGCAGCGAGCCTCATCCGGATAAACCGCTTCGAGCCGGAGCACAGCAAAGCTCCTATCGCAATGGAATGGTCTATGAGCGCCTGAATGATATATATTTGTTATGGCATCACGAAATCAGCGAGCACCTTCCTCTATCAGCTGACGGAAGAAACCTTTCGTTCCGCCGGTCGAAAAATCGTACGACTTGGACCGCCGCTCAGGACGAGCGACTCCGTCGAAAACTACTTCAATTTCATCAATGTCAATCTTCTGAGCCAAATCCGAGAGCTCGCGAAAGGACGCGATGTCGTCCTGAAAACACATGGGCCGCCACTGGCGGGAATCGCCGAGCTCATCGCCTCCGGGCATATTCTTGCGAGTTCATCGATTCGAGATCCGCGCGAGATCGCATTGTCGATGATCGACCACGGCCACCGCTCGCGACAATGGAAGAGCGCTCGCTTCTCCGAGTTCGTCCATGTCGATGACACGCTGAACGCCCTCGATATCCAGATCGGCATTTTCCAGAGCTGGGCGAACATAGAGGGCGTCAAGATCTTCACATACAACGATATCTGCTACGACAGCGCGTCGGTTGTAACGGGCGTCGCGAGCCATATCGGCGCGGAGGTCGATGCCGACAAGGTTCTGAATAAATTCAAAAGCAAAACAACGATCGGGCAGTTCAGCAAAGGCAAGGCGCTGCGGTACACGGAGATGAGCTCGGAAGACCAGGACATCTTTCTCGAACGATATGCCGATCTCTATAAAGCGTTCGAATTCGAGACCGCGAACGCCCGCCGGGTCGCGGAAGAGCAGAAGGGGCGCGCCCTGCGCCCGTCGGGCGAGCTGATTCAGCACCTGATCAATTTCAGAAGGCGGTTCCGCATCTGACTTGATTGCGATGGCGCGGATCCTCCTCAGATCCGTTGTACGCCAGACGGATCGGGCGGCTGCTCTATCCCAGCACGCGATCATAGACCGCCTTCATCCGCTCGGCGTAGCGCTCGGAGGAAAAGAACTCCGCGCGTTTGCGCCCACGGCTGGACAGCTCGGCGCGCAGATCCGCATCCGCGTCGATCGCCTTGATGGCATCGCGGATGTCCTCGATCTTGTAGGGGTTGACGAACAGCGCAGCATCTCCGGCAACCTCGGGCAGGGAGCTCGTATTCGATGTGATCGTCGGCGTCCCCAGCAGCATCGCTTCCAGAACCGGCAGCCCGAAGCCCTCATATAATGACGGGAACAGCACCGCCCGCGCACCACGGATCAGCGACAGGAGCGACGCCAGGGGAACATAAGGCAAGCGCTGGACGCGACGCTCCGGCTTGATATGCGTGCCATCGAAGCGCCAGCTCAGGAGGCGCTCGTCCTTCAGCGCTTCAAGGTCACGCTCATATTGCCAGCCAAGCCCGCCCACGAGCACGAGGGGCCGGGTCGTCCCTGAAGCCGCGAAGGCCTCGACCATGCGCGAAATGTTCTTCTTCGGCTCGACTGCTCCCAGGAAAAGAAAATAGTCCTTGAAGTCCAGCCCGTAGCGATTGCCGATATCGCGCGCCGCATCGTCATCCGAGATCGATAATGCGGCCGGGTCCAGTGAAACGGACTGCCACGTATTGGTTATACGATCCTCCGGAACATCAAAAAACTCAAGCACATCCCGCCTCGTAAAATCCGATACCGTAACGATATGATCAGCCTTGGCGACGATATGCTTGATCATATTATAAAAATATTTCTTATTATCGAGCGTTGAATAAGGCAATCTCAACGGAACTATGTCATGTATAGTATAGACATTAGCTGAATTCTTTACAAAAGCCGGCGTCGGACGCGTCGCGTGAAACAGATCATGGCGCCCCTCAGGCACGACCGCCATGCGCCGGCCGAAGCGATTGAAATGCAGATAGGACCGCTCCCATAGCCGCACGGCGCCATGCATCGGATGCCGCCTTTCGGCGGCTGCGCCCGAGCTCGGATCGAGGACGATGCGCGGCGCGGGCAATCGCTGCGCCTTCGCCCCGCCGGGGACACCGATCGTCCAGTCGACCGCGCGACCTGCCCATTGCAGCGGATCGATCGCTTTCGGATCGACGACATCGCTCAGGGCGACCTCCGACAGCAGAGGATTCCGACGGTTGACCGCACGGTCGATGCCGATCAGCAGCTCGACATCATGGCCGAGCCCGCTCGCCGTATGGGCCAGATTGCGCGCATAGGTGGCTATCCCCGTGCCCTGCTTCAGGGTCAGGGCGTGGGCTTCGAGAAGGATGCTCTTTGACACCGTTAGCCGCCTCTTTGCGCTAGATCACGTCGCAGTCAGGTGAATTGTCCAGAACTCTTCGTCGCGCGCAGGAAGGCAGCTTCCTGCGTCGGGGAATGCGGCAAGCTTCGAGAGAGGCGCCTGCGCCCTCTGTCGCGCTGCCAGCCAAACGCCTCTGGCTTAGCCTCTCTCAGCGACGCAGGATCTCCTTCAGCGAGACATCAGCGAGAGCGCCGACTTCCTGCACCACGCAATCGACCGCATCGTCGATCTGCTGGTCGCTATGCGTTGCATTGATGAAGAAGCGCAGCCTCGCGGCCTTCTCCGGAACTCCGGGCGGCACGATCGGGAAGGCGTTGATGCCCTTGGCAAGCAGCCGCTCGGCAAGGACCAGGGTCGCAACCGTCTCGCCGATGATGATCGGAATGACGCCAAAGCCCCAGCTCGCGCCGGTGTCGAGCCCGGCCGCCACGGCGCGCGCATGGAAGCGTTGCGACTGGCGCTGCAAACGCTCGACACGCTCCGGCTCGCGCTCCATCAGTTGAAGCGCCACGGTGGACGCGACGGCTGCCGGCGCCGGCATGCCCACGCTGTAGACGAAGCCGGGCGCCTGATGCTTGAGCAGATCGACCACCGCCTCGCAGCCCGCGACATAGCCGCCGCAACTGACCAGCGTCTTCGAAAGCGTACCGAGCCAGAGATCGACCCCGTCCGGCGCCACCTGCTGATGCTCGAAGACGCCGCGTCCACGCGTGCCGAGGACGCCGAGCCCATGAGCGTCGTCGATCATCAGCCAGGCGGAGAAGTCCTGCTTGATGGCGATCAGGCGGCCGAGATCGGGGCCGTCGCCGTCCATTGAAAACAACCCCTCGCTGACGATCAGCACCCGCTCGAAGCGATGGCGGTCCGCCGCGAGCATCGCTTCGAGCGCGTCGAGATCGTTATGGGGGAAAAGCCGTCGCGTGCAGCCCGCGAGCTGCGCGCCGACCACGACGCAGTTGTGGATGAGGGCATCATGGACGAGCAGGTCCTTCGGCCCGAGCAGGGTCGCAATCGTCGAGACCGCCCCGGCATGGCCGGACACGAAAGCGATGCAGTCCTGCGCCTCGTAGTTCCGCGCGATCGCCCGCTCCAACGCGCGATGGACGCTGCGCTCGCCCGCGCTGATCCGGCTGGCGGACACCGAGCTGCCGAACTCGCCCGCCGCTTTCGCGATGGCCTGGGTGATCTCGGGATGCCCGTTGAGGCCCAGATAGTCATAGGAGGCGAAGTTGACGACGGGCTTGCCTTCGATGACGGAGACCGCACCGGCCCTGACATCGTGCTGTCGATAATAGGGGCTTTGCAATCCCGCGAAGGCTGCGAAGCCGCGTTGGAATTTCATCTGCTGATAGAGCGGGTGGTCTTCGAAGGCGACGCTGTATTGCCTCGCAGGCCGGCTCGGACGTGCAGGGGTCGCTGGGGCAGCCTTCGGGGCCTCGCTCATCCGCGCCAGCAGATCCGCCAGGGCATCATCAGACAATGGATTGCCGTCACTAGGGATCATCGTGCGACACCGCGGCTCGACTTGCGAACCATCTGCTCGAGCTGGCCCGCCTCCTCTTGAGATAATTCCATCGTCGAATGCACGCTCGCAAGTCTGACGATCGTCGACTGCATGCTCTCGCCCGTGGGTTCTTCAACCTCGTCCTGGGCCTGATTGAGCTGCCCCACGATGGCGGCGGCCATGTCGCCGAGGTTGCGGTCGCCGGCCCCGACCACCGCAATCTGCACGCCGATCGCCGTCTCGAGCGCCATATGGAGTTCCAGCGCCATCAGCGAATCGAGGCCGAGCTCGGCCAGGGGGCGCGCGAGGTCGATCTTGCTTTCCGCCATGCGCAGGATCTCCGCCACCTCGCGCCGCAGGATACCGGTGACGATCTCGATCGCCTCTTCCCGGCTCTTGCCATGAAGGTCGGAAGCCAGTTCCTCGGTCTGGCCTCGCCTGGCCTCGCTGTCGAGAAAACCCAGATCGATGAAAGCCGCGCTCCTCAACAAGGCCAGCTTCTCGGCTCCGCCCCCCTGGGCGATGCCGGCCAGGAATTGAACCGGCTCGATGCTGTTGCCGAGGCTCAGCAGCCGCCCCAGATGCGCAAGCGCCTCGAAGGAGCGCATCGGGACGACTCCGGTCGTCCGGCGCAGGCGCTGTCCGAGCTGCTTGTCGCGCGCGATGATCCCGACATCCGAAATCGCGCCCCAGCCTATCGCCAAAGCCGGCTTTCCAAGCTCGCGGCGGCGGCGCATGAAGCCTTCGAGGAAACCGTTGGCTGCGACATAGGCGGCCTGCCCCGGGCTGCCTACCAGCGTCGTCGCCGAGGAATAGGCCACGAAGACATCGAGCGGCTGATCGCGGGTCGCCTCGTCGAGATTGACGATGCCGTCCACCTTCGTTCGCAGGACGGCCTGGAGGCGCTCGGGCGAGAGATTGGCGATCAGCCCGTCATCGAGATGCACGGCGGCGTGAACGACGCCGCGAAGCGGGCCGTGAGCCTCGGTCAGCCGGGTGACGGCCTCTCGCACCGCTGCGGCGTCACCGACGTCCAGCGCTTCGACGACGACCTGTACGCCGCTCGCTCGCATCTCGGCCAGAAGCTGAACCAGCGCCTCTTCGACCACCCCGCGCCGGGACAGCAATGCGATATGCGAGGCCCCCTTCCGTGCCAGCCATTGCGCCGTCGCAAAGCCGAGACCTGCTGTCCCGCCGACAACGGCATAGAGGCCCGGGCGCACCTTATAGGACAACGAGGCGATATCGACGCGCGCCGCCGATGGCGGCCTGATGACGATCTTGCCGACATGCTCGGAGGCCTGCATGCTCCGGAACGCCGCGCCGACCTCGTAGGATTCAAAGCTCCGATAGGTGAGCGGCCGCAAGGCGCCGCTTCGGAACGCCTCGGAGAGCTTCGACATCATCTCGCGAACAAGGCCTGGATCGGCGGCGAGCAGCTCATCGAGATCAACGCCGCTATAGGCGATGTTGCGCAGGAAGGGCCGCAGCGCGAGCTGCGTATTGTCCAGGAAGTCGCGCTTGCCAAGTTCGAGAAAGCGGCCGAACGGCTTCAGCAGCTTGAAGCTGGCCAGCATGGCGGAGCCGGCCAAGGAATTGAGTACGACATCGACGCTCCCGACATGCTCCCGGATGGCGCCTGCGAACCGCTCCTGCCGCGAATCGAAAACCTCATCCGCACCGGCGGCCTTGGCGATGGCGCGCCGCGCTTCGTTGCTCGCCGTTCCAAGAACCCGCGCCTGATGCAGCTTGGCAATCTGGATGGCCGCAAGACCGACGCCGCCGGCCGCGCCATGCACCAGCACATCCTCTCCCGGACGGATATGACCCCGCTCCACGAGGGCGTACCAGGCGGTCGCGAAGACGACGGGGATCGTCGCCGCCGCCTCCAGATCGAGCGTGTCGGGAACCGGGAAGAAATGCCAGTCCGGGCAAACGATGTGGGAAGCGAAGGCGCCTGCTGCAAAGCCCATCACCGCATCGCCCGGGCGGTGTTGCGTCACCCCAGGCCCAACCCGCAGGACCCGCCCAGAGCATTCGAAGCCGAGTGCGGCGCGCGTCAGTCCGGCGCCGAGCAGATCGTCGTCCAGAACGCCGAGGCCGACCATCACGTCGCGATAGTTCAGGCCCGCCGCGACGACCTCGACCTCGATCTCGCCATCCGCCGGCGCGCGGCGCGGCTGTCTGTGCCACTCGAAGCCGTCCAGCCCCACGCCGTCGGCGAAGTGCAGCACCGCGCGCTCGTCCTGGCCAAGGGGCGTGTCGCTGACCAGGCCGCGCCTGATGCGATTGACCTCGATACCGGTCGCCGTGATCCGCAATTCGCGCTCGGTATCATCGAAGGACAGGATCTCGCTGACGCGCGCAGCCGCTGAGGCGCTTTCGACATCGACCAGCCGCAGATCGATCTCCGGAAACTCATTGATCGCGACGCGCATGAACGCCCAGACGCCGGCATCCTCGCCGGCATGGTCCATGGTGCCGACGCGTGCAGCCTCGGTCAGGACGATCATTCGGCAGGGGCGCTCGACATCGCCCAGAAGCTTCAACAGCGCGGCCAGGGCCTCGATGCGGGCGGCAAGCCTGCCGCAAGGCGCCGCATCGGGCGCCTCCGGCGCGACCACGATCGTCGCGGGCTCGCCCGCCGGCAGCGCGGCGAGCCAGGAGCCCAGCGCGTCGAGCTGGTCCCGGTCAAAGACTTCGGCCGTCACCAGCCCGAATCGAGCACGCAGGTCACCGCCGGCCGGCTCGGCCACGATCGCGACGTGGTCCGGCTTCGCCTCGGGGGCCTGGCGGCGGCCCGCCCGAGCGCTGGCCAGATTGAGGCTCCCCTCGCCGACCTGCTGCGTGACGATGTCGGTGGCGCGGGCCGCCTCGAGACGCTGCTGGAGCGTATCTGGAGCAGCGCGACTGGACCCCTCCCGATCCTGCCAGACGGCAGGGGTCGAGGCACCGAGCAGGAATGCCAGGTGCACATCGTCGCTGGGCTCCGCGAGCAGGATCGGCGCAGCTTCGCTCAGAAGGCCGAGTGCACCGCTCACTGCCGCATCATTCGTCGCGTGGTACGGCGAGAGCGGCATGCTGAAGCTGATCAGGGCGTCGAACCCCGCGAAGACTCTCTTCTCGCTACCGTCGAGAACGAGAATATCGAAGAGACTGCCAACTCCGGGCCAGTGTCGTTGCTCTTCGGCCCTTGCCGCGTTCGCGACGGCGAGCGTCACGGAAATCCTGCCCTGCTGCACCAACCCGACCAAGGCTTCGATGAGACCACCATTCCAGTCACCGGCCACGAGAACCCGCAGCTTTCGCGGAGCCGACGCCGTCCACGCCGCGAGCGCGCCTGCAACAGCGCGGCGCAACGGGACCGAGATGGTGCACAGGCTCCACTGATCGTAGGCGAAGCTTGAAGAGCGCAGCCCTGGCTTGCCTGTCCGCAGAAACGCCCCGGCTTCGCTCAGCGCCTGCGCCGCAAGCCGTATCTCCCGGTTCGCACGGGGGAAGCGCTGCAGCAGCGTGCCGAGGATCACCTCCGGGGACGGCATGGCGAAGACCTGCGACAGGCGGGCTCCGTCGACCGTGCTTTCCAGGCCGCCGGCCATCGCCAGAATGTCGCGCGCCATTCCAAGGAGAGGCTGAGCCGCTGGCGCCACGGTGCGATCGGCCGCGATAGCCTCAAAGCTGTTGTCGCCGCCGGCCGGGAGCAACTCCTGGCAGTGCGTCCACGCCAAGGATATGGAGAAGGCCTTGAGCAGCAATCCGATCTGCCGGATGTCTTCCGGCCGGCTCGTGCCCTCGTCTTCCTCAAGGATCCCGGTCGCTGGCAGCGAAAGCGCGCCGAGCGCGATGCTTTCGTCCCGAAAGGTCCGTTCCGCCATGAACGGCTTGACCAGATGCACCGACCGGAAGACCGCCTCCTCGATGGAGGCGACGAGGGTGCCTTCCGTGTCGAGCAGAGCTACCGAGAGAGTCTTGAAGCGCTCCGTTTCCCTCAGCAGCTTCGTCACCGAATGGGTTATGGCCGTCCCCGGCTTCCAGACGCGGATCTGCCGGAAACGGATCGGCAGATAGGCCTTGCGTTCGCCGTCCCGCTGAGGTCGCGCCAGGAACAGGCCGTGGAAGCTCCCATCCAGCGAAATCGGATGCAGAACATGCAGGTCGTCATAGGCGCCGACACCGCCCGCTGGAACGATCATACGGCTCTCGCCGACGGTCTCATCCCTATGCGTGGAGGTGACGATGCGGAACCGCGGTCCGTAACCCAAGCCGGCACGCTCGGCCGCCGCGTAGATTTCCGCCGCTTCGCTATGGATGGGTTCCACGACTTTCGGAATCTCAGGCTGCAGCGTCCCGGCGAGGCCCGGCACGCGCCGGAGCGTTCCGCGGGCGTGCAGGAGCCAATCATTGCCTGCGAAGCGCCGCCTGCTCCAGATCTCGACGGTTTCGGTATGCTCGAAATAGCGGGTCGAAACCTCGCGGGTCTCGTCATCGCCAAAGGTCATCGCCCTGGTGATGTCGAACTCGCCGAGCTCGAGCGGGACCGATCCCATCATGTCGGTGCCGGCAGCCAACGCCATCTCGATCAGCGCGGCGGCAGGCAGGACGACCCCGCCATCGACCCTGTGATCGTCGAGGTAAGGCAGCAGAACCGGATCGAGCAGGTTGCGCCATTCGAGAGAGCCATCCGACACGCGAGCGCCGAGGAGCGGATGCAGCGGCTCGCTCGCGATCAGGCGGCCATGGGCGCTCAGGGCCTCCGAAGTCGCCTCGAAGCGATATTCCCCCATCTGGAAAGGATAGGGCAGCAAGGGTTCGATGCCGCGAGGCGCATCGCCGAAGACGGCCGCCATGTCATGCTTCAGCCCATGGGCCGCGATCCGTGCCGCGATGCCCCGGATCGGGTCCCGCGCGGCCGGATCGCTCGCCGACAATGTCTGCAGCAGCGGGTTCTGCACGTCCCGCGCCCGCAAGATATCCGAGATCGGCCCGAGCAGGATGGCGCGCGGCGCCAGCTCGATGACCGCAGCCTCGGGGTAAGCGGCCAAAGCCGCTTCCACCGCGTCGACGAAACGAACGGGACGGCGGATATTGTCCCACCAATAGCGCGCATCGAGCTCGTCATGAGCCAGGGACCGACCGGTCACGGTCGAGTAGAGCGGCGTATTCGCTGCGGAGGCGGCGAAGCCCGACAGATCCTCGACGATTTTCGCTTCCACGCCGTCGAGCGCTCTGGAATGGAAGGGGTAGTCGACATTCAGCAGCACGCTCGCCACCCGGCGCTGCCGCGCCAATTGGGCGATGGCGGCAATCTGGTCGGCCGGGCCCGAGACGGTCACCGAGGCCGCGCTGTTATAGGCGGCGAAGTCGACGGCCGATGCCCCTGCCCCGTCGATCAGATCCTGAACCGACGCCGGATCGGCCGCCAGCACCAGCATGCGCCCCATGCCGCGCACGAATTCCTGGTGCTCGCTCCTGATCTGCAGGATGCGGAGCGCATCGACCCTGGAGATGAAGCCGCAGCACTCGGCAGCGGCGATCTCCCCGACGCTGTGCCCGATCGCGGCCAGAGGCTCGACGCCATACTGCTTGAGAACGGCCGACAGGGCCGACTGGACGGCGAAAATCAATGGCTGAGCGACAGAGGTCTGCTCGAGTTGCTCCACTGAGACGCCGTCGCGGAGACGCTCCGCGAGCGACCAGCCCGCAAGGGGCTGGTAGAGACGGTCGATCTCGTCGATCTCCCGCCGGAAGGCCGCGTTGCTCTGATAGGCGAGCCTGCCCATCTGCGGGTATTGTCCGCCATTGCCGCTGAAGACGAAGATTGCCCGGCGCGGCGCGCCGTGGACGATCGCGCTCAAGGCTCGACTTTGCTGCAGTGTCCCCGCGCCGAAGGCGCGTAGGGCGTCGGCCGCGTCGTGCGTCGCGTCGCCCAAAGGCGACAGCGGGATTGCCAGCCGGTGCGGCATGAGTTCGTGCTGATAAGCGAGAGCAGTCGCGACCTGCGGCGCCTCGAGCCCCGAAGCAAGCCCCCCCGCAATCTGATGCGCACGAAGCTGCAAGCCCTCCGCTGTGCTTGCCGAGACGAGCAGCACTTCAGCCTCGCGTTTCGGCAGCGGTCGCGCCGCGATGACCTTCGCGACAGAGGCCGAACGAAGGATCGCATGACCGTTGGTGCCGCCGAAGCCGTAATTGCAGACGCCTGCGAAGATGCTGCCGTCGCGGGCTGACACCGGCAGCGCGCCGGTGATCGGCGTGAGGTTCAGCCCCTCGAAATCGATTGCACCATGCCGGCTGCGGGCAAACAGGGACCGTGGCACCACGCCGTGCTCGAGCGCCATGCAGGCCTTCAAAAGCGCCGCCAGCCCCGAGGCCGCTTCCAGGTGGCCGATATTGGACTTGACCGAGCCGATCGGCAGGGGAGCAGACCGCCGTTTCCCCAGCCCCTGGCCTATCGCGGCAGCTTCGATGGGGTCTCCGATCTTCGTTCCGGTGCCGTGCGCCTCGACGAAAGCGAGGTTTTCGGGGTCTACCTGTGCGGCCGCATAGACATCCTCGATGAGCTGCTGCTGCGATTGCTGCGAAGGCAGCGAAATGCCGTTCGTGCGGCCATCGGAGTTCGTCGCGGCCGCGACGACGACGCTGCGCACACGCCGGCCTGGCACGGATGCGTCGGACAATCGCTGAAGAACCAGAACAACCGCGCCTTCCGAGCGAACATAGCCGTCAGCCTCGTCGGAAAACGGCCGGCAGAGCCCGGTCGGCGACAGCATGCGCGCCTGCGAAAAGCCGATGAACGGCACCGGCGAAAGCAGCATATTCACGCCGCCGACGATCGCCATGTCGACATCGCCGGCGCGCAGCGCGGCCATCGCCTGCGCGAGCGCGACGAAGGAGGAGGAGCACGCCGTGTCGACGGTGAAGCTCGGCCCCTTCAGATCGAAGACATAAGATACCCTGTTTGCGAGGATCGACAGGGCATTGCCAGTCATGAAGTGGCTGCCGATCACCGCCGGATCGAACGCCCCCACGCTTTGATAATCGGCGGCCGATGCACCGACGAACACGCCCACATTCTGACCAGCCAGGGACGAGGGCGGCAAACCTGCATCCTCAAACGCCCGCCATGTCGCGCAGAGCAGCAGGCGCTGCTGCGGATCCATCTGCTGCGCCTCTCGCGGCGAAATACCAAAAGGAATGGGGTCGAACGCAAAGGCGTCGTCGATATAGCCACCAGCAAACGTATAGGAGAAACCGGAGGTCGGCTTGCCAGGTCTCAGGAAGCGCTCGACGTTCCACCGCCCATGGGGACGCGGTGAAATCACATTACGCTCTGCCAGTAATAGCTTCCAGAATTCTTCGAGAGATTTCGCGCCCGGAAGTATACAGGAGGCGCCGATAATGGCGACCTCTTCGGCAGGCGACTGGATTGAACGAGGCATGAAGTTTCCGAGCTGTCCTGACGTCTCTCTCAACCGCAACCGATCGGTCGCTCCCGTCCCGACATTGACCAGCCGTCAAACTGACCGATAAGCAAATCACCGGCCAATGACAATCCGCGAAAAAGGGGCTTCTCTCAACCGACGGTTTTCTTCACGGACGGCAATGCCCGCTGGGGTCGATCGTCCCTCTCAATCGTTTGAATGAATGACGAGAGCGACGCGAAATACTCGCCCCACGTGTAAGGAGAAAACTCCCGGGAGAGGCGTATCGGCGCCGCATCGTCATCCAGGAAGCGCAGAATCGCCTTTTCCCAGCCAGGGCCGTCGATCGGATCGACGAAAACCGTCGCGGGATGGGCGACTTCGCGATGCGCAGGGATGTCGGACGCCACCACGGGCGTACCGAGCGAGGCGGCCTCGACAACCGGCAAGCCGAAGCCTTCGATGAAGGACGGCATGAGCAAGGCGAGGGCACCGCTGATCAGCCGCTTCAGCGCCGGTGTCGAGAGGCCGCTGACGATGTGAATATGCGCGCTGACCGCGCCCGAACGCTGCATCCCGTCGCGAATCTGCTGCCCCTGCCAGCCCGAGGCCCCTGCGACGACCAGGTGAGGCGTCGATGGTCCGAGCTTGCGATGGAGACGCTTCCAGACCTCGAGCAGCATTGCATGGTTCTTGCGCGGCTCGATGGCTCCGCACACCACGAAGTAAGCAATACCGGCAAGCGCGGGCTCCGGGTCGGGCGACTCGCGGAACAGCGTCGGCACGGGCAATGGCAGCGCCAGCGTCGGCAGCGCATGCGCTCCCCGGCGGCCCAGTTCCGCCTGGACGGCGGCCTGCGCGGTGCGGGTCGTGACGATCACGCCCGCAGCGCGTCGCGCCGTTTGGTCGACCATGGCGGAGTGCCCCTTCGCTGCGGTCGCCGACACGTATTCCGGCGTTTCCAGGGGAATCACGTCATGCAGCATGAAGATCGGCCGAATGTCGGGACGGCGGTCCAGCCAGCGCAGCAGGAGCGGAAACGCGAGCCCTATCTGCCCGACATTGACATAAACCGTACCAGGCTTGAGCGCGTCGACCACGCTGTCGCCCCATTCAAACCCTGTCGCCCGCAGCAACGACGTCATCCTTTGCGCGAGAGCAAGGGAACTGCCCGGAGGCCGCCGCAAGGGAACCGCCTGGCCTTGCAGGCGCAGCTTCAGATGCCTCCAGGCTTCGTCCTCGTCATGCCGCTTGTTTTCGGACCAAAGCTCCTCCAGCCGAGTCAATCCGCGCAGAACGCGCTCTCGTGGAAACGCCCGGACACCCCAGGCCGTCGGAAGCAAGGCGCAGCACTCTTCACGCGAATCCTGGAAGAAATGGCGGGCATAAGCGAGTTCCACCCGGTCGATCCCGCGAGGGGTCAGCGACAACGGTCCGAGGAACAATCGTGTCGCATCATATGCGATCGGCACAGTGCGGTCCTAGTTTACGGTGGGCTGAACAGGGTTGAGGGCGATATGGATCATGTCTCAGGAATACGGGCATGAGCTGCAGCATATTCGTCGTGGTTCGTGCGCACCACGACACCCTTGAAACGGTCGCCATGCTCGGGGATAGGTGGCTTCGATATTTCCGCCAGCACAGCAGCCATCCTTGATTCGGATCCATAACAGCCTTGTAGCCAGTGTCGAGCGGCAGGCGCTGACCTGGCTGGTCAGGCGCATTCCTGCGCGTGTCACGCCCGACAGCCTGACCGCCTTTGGTGTCTTTGGGGCCTTCGTGAGCTTCGTCGGCTACGCGCTGACGGCCTGGTCTCCCGCCTTTCTTTGGCTGGCCTCGCTTGGCCTGCTGTTTCACTGGTTCGGCGATTCGCTCGACGGCAGCCTTGCGCGCTTCAGGAAGATCGAGCGGCCGAGATACGGATATTTTCTCGATCAGACGATCGACGTGATCGGCAACCTGCTGATCTGCGTGGGGATGGGGCTGACCGCCTATGTTCGCATGGATGCGGCGCTGCTCGCGATGGCGGGCTATCACGCCTTGTCGATCTACTCGCTCGTGCGCGCCTGCGTTTCCGGAGAATTCCACGTTTCGCTCGCCGGGACGGGGCCGACCGAGACGCGGCTGCTCATCGTCATGATGAACACGATGATCTTCTTTTTTGGCGCCCCGCTATTCATGGTCGGTGGGATTGCGATGACGTGGTGCGACATCACCGTGATCCTGATGACCGCCGGCTATTTCATCACATTTGTCTATTTCCTGGTAAGCTACGCTCGCAGGCTTGCTCGGGAGGAAGGCGTCGACTCCGAGACCGCGTCGAAAGGCATGCACAGCTAAGAGCGATGTCCGATCCACCTGGATCGTTCAATTGCTGAAAGCCTTTGTTTTAGCGCGTTGCCTTCACGCGAACCTCTATCCGCTTCGCTCGGAAACGCCCCAGCTAGCCATAATAGGAAATATACTTCCGGACATAGTCCTCCCAGGTGACCCGCTCGCCGCGGACAAGGTATGTCTTCCGGGCATCGGCCCATTTGACTCCAAGGGCGGCTGCGACCTTCGGGTGGACAGGAACCTGTAGTCGGCGCAGCGAATCGAGCGAGCCCGGCAGCCAGAAATGCAGGGAGAGGCCGAGCTCTCGGGTCACGTATTTCGCCAACATCTTCATGATCGCGCCATTCGGATGGGCCGTGGTGTAGAACACCTGCCTGCTCCTGAAATTCTCGAGAATATAGGCCCCGATGCCGGCGGCGAATTTGCGGTCCATCTCCTCCAGGCGGCGCTCTTCAAACATGTGCAGGCGCTTGAAATCGATGACCCGTTCGATCTGCAGCGACTCATAGGCCTTGAAGCGGCGTTCATGGTCGGGAATTTCCCTTCGCAGGCGCGCCAGCAACCCGTCGAAATAGGTGAACTCGAAATTCGGGAGATCGCGATTGCGCGCCAGCTTGTCGTCCGGCCCGTTGAAGGCGTCGAAGGGCCAGAGCGAGGCAAAGCGAACGCATGGGTAACGCAAGGTCGGCAACTGTTCCGGCACATGGTCGCGCAGCGGATACTGCTCCCATTCCCGGATATCCTGGACAAGCAGCATGTCGCACTCTTCAAGGTCGCGCTTGCCCTGCTCGTGCAGATTGGCCGGCAACTCCATGTAGTGGTGCTTCACCGAGAACTGGCGCGAGAACCCGGAATGGCTGCGCAGCGCCTCCGCCAGCAGGTTACCCTGGCAATTGCCGAAGATGACGATCCGCTTCCGCGTCGGATGACGCACGGGCCGCGGCTCACCTCGCTCCGACAGGGAGGGCATCGTGACCTGCGGCGACAGCCTGCGCATGTCGATCGATCTCAGCAGGAGCGAGGCATTGCGGAAATGCCGTAGCCGGAAATCGATCGTGCGCGGGACCCCGACATCCATGCTCAGATCCATCGGCACGCCGAACGCGAACGAGACATGACCTTTCGCGAGATCGCCCGCGTTGAACCTGCCGAGGCCAAGAGGGATGCCGTCGCGGGTGCTGACGGCGATTTCGAGAGCCGGGTCCGCCTGGCGCCGGGCCCCCTTGAGGTCGCAGGTCAGATCGACGCGATAAGTCCCCACCGGAAGCCGCAATATCCCCGAGCTGCGGCCGAGCTTCAGCCGGCTGATCGAGAGCGGAGACAGGCTCACACCGCCGGGACGCGGCAAGGTGCGCAGCCGCCCCAGCAGCCGCCAGGCCTCGATCGCCGCAGGCAGGGTGTCTGAGGGATCGCCCGGCGCCTCGCTGTGCAGCGTGACGTCGAGCATCGTCAACCAGGCGTTTCCGAAATGGGTGAAGCGGAACTCGAAGGGTGCATCCGCCCCGCCCTCGATGCTCAGCTCCAGCGGTACGTCGAACGTCACGCTCTGCTCGCCACTGCGCAGATCCGCCGCGGTAAAATCGCGCCACGCACGCAAGATCCGGTTTTGCGCGACGACCTCGAGGCCGAGCACGGGGTGATCGCCTTGCAACGGCATCCGCACCCCGCAGCGGAAGGAGATACGATACCGCCCCTGCGAAAGCCGCAGGAACGGACCATAGAGAAAAGCCTGCGCCGGAATCAGCAGGAGGACCGAAACGGCGCCATTGGCCCAGCGCCGCGCCGGCTCGCGCACTTCCATCGACGCAAGCAGCGGCCGCGCATCGGCAGGCCGACAGTGCTGATCCGACTCCTGCGTCATTCCGGCTGCCGCCGTCGCGCCCATCGCCTGTTCCGCCAGATTTGATCCTGCAACCGCATGTCGTCTAACATCACTTGCAAGCGTATGCAGCGGGCGACCAGAAGCTTGTCGATGTTGACCACAGATCCGGACGCGCTTCACTCGACCAGCCACCGTTTACATGCCAATCGCGTGCCGAGGGCCTTACCGGACGGCTCCACGGCGGCCGATCGCCAAACCCCGCCCCCTCGGCAGCCGGCGATGTTTGCTTTCAAGACAGGGTGAGATGCGCGGATTTTCGTCCCTTGCGGAGGTGCTGCAGCACCAGGCCGTCCAGCGACCCGATATAGCTGCGGTAACGGTCTATTCCGACCGACCGGGTGAACGGCCATCGCTGACCTTTGCCACGCTCCATGCGCAGGCCGCGTGCCTGGCGGAGCAGCTGGCCGCGCAGACCGCGCCCGGAGACCGGGCCTTGCTGATCTTTCCGTCCTGCCTGGAATTCGTCGTCGCCTATTTCGCCTGCCTGATGGCCGGGGTGGTGGCGGTGCCGATGATGCCGCCGCGCCGCAATGCAAATCACGATGCGAGTGCGGCCATCATGGCCGATTGCACGCCGCGCCTGGCGCTCAGCCTGGCTGCGGACCCCGACCCGCGTGGCACATTGCGGGAGCGCCTGGCCGAGCGAGGCATACGCCACGTCCCGGTCTCACTGGCGTCGGAACCGACCGTTGCCCCAGGACCGCTGCGCGGCACCACGGAGCTCGCCTTCCTGCAATACACCTCCGGCTCCACCTCGACGCCCAAGGGCGTCATGGTCAGCCACAGGAACCTGCTCGACAATCTCGAGATGATGCGCAAACGCCTCGGCAATCATACGGATTCGGCGCATGTCAGCTGGATCCCGCTCTATCATGACCTCGGCCTCATCATGAACCTGCTGCAGCCGATCTATCTCGGCGCGCCTTGCGTCCTGATGACCCCTTCGGGCTTCATGCATCGGCCGCTGAACTGGCTGCGGGCCATCCATGAACACGGTGCCGAAGTCGCCGCCGCCCCGAACTTCGCCTATGATCTGTGCGTCGATCGCTTCCGCCAGGAGCAGATGGAGGGCGTCGATCTCAGCGGCTGGAAGATTGCCTTGAACGGCGCCGAGCCGGTGCGCGCGGCGACGCTCGCGCGCTTCGCCGCTACCTTCGAGCCCTATGGTTTCGACGCTCGCGCCATGCGCCCCGCCTATGGCCTCGCCGAAGCCACCCTCTTGGTCAGCGCTGCGGACCGCGGAGCCGAAGCGCGCATTCGCGAAATCAGCGCCAGCGGTTTGAAGGCCGCTCGTGTCGCCCCGCCCGAACATCCAGGCGATATCTCCCGGATCGCGAGTTGCGGTTCCGCCATGGCCGGCTTGTCTTTGGCCATCGTCGATCCCGAAACGAGGCGCCGGCTGCCGCCGGGCCAGATCGGCGAGATCTGGCTTCAGGCTGGTTCGGTCGCCTGCGGCTATTGGGGGCGGCCAGCCGAAAGCGAAGCGAGCTTCCGGGCCCGCATCGAGACGGATTCGGAGCCTCCGGCCGAGCAGGAAGACAACTGGCTACGCACCGGGGATCTCGGCCATCTCGACGCCGATGGCGAACTCTATGTCGCCGGGCGCCTGAAGGATGTGATGATCGTCAGAGGGGTCAATCACTATCCGCAGGACATCGAGGCGACCGTCGCTACAAGCCATCCAGCCCTGCGGCGGGACCATGCCGCGGCCTTCGCCATAACCGATGATGTCGGCAACGAGCAGATCATCGTCGTCCAGGAAGTCGAACGGACGCAGCGGCACTCGCTCGCGGAAGCCGAGGTGGCGTCTGCCGTACAGGCGGCCGTGGTGAACAATCACGACATCGCCTTGCACAAGATCATGCTGATCCGGCCGGGAACCTTGCCAAAGACGACCAGCGGCAAGATCCAGCGCAGCCTCACAAGGCAGCGCTGGCTGGATGGGGAGCTGGAACCTTGGAGCAGCGCCGACCAGCTAGCCGATCAGCCAGCGGATTCGCATTGACCTCGAGCGCCGATCGCCGCAGTCGCGGTTACGAACCCGACCTCACTCGCTGACAGGATCTTCATGCCATCGGATTCCGAAATCGAGCAACTCTGCACATCATGTCTGGCTGGGATGCTCGACATCGACGAGAGCGCGATTCTGCCCTCGACGACATTCGCCAGCCTGGGCCTGGATTCAGCTGCGGCTGTCCATTTCGTCCTGGAAATGGAGCAGAGGATGGGGATCGAACTCTATCCGGGCGTCACCCATGACTACCCGACCATCGCGGAATTCGCCGCCTATCTCGGCCAGCGTCTCGGGCCCTCGTAACGTTGGTTCCTAGATGCATTGCGCGAAAAAGTGGGTACCGGTTTTTCGCAAGAGCAATGCTCTAAGTTTCTGGAAACGATCACGTCGCATTCGGACGAAACCGTCCGAATGCGACGTGATCTATGCTGCGCTTGCCGTGCTTTCCGCCGACGCTATGCTGGCGCGGTCTCCCGACGAGCGACGGACTGAAGTTCCGCAGTCGACTGGCCCGCGAGGCTAGAGGCTGTTAGGGACGACGCGTTTTTCGAGTGGATGGACAGGTGTCATGGCGGAGGCGGGCGTGCACGGGTCGGCGCATATGGGCAATCCGGATGACATCATCCCGCGCGACATCCGTTTCGGCATTCTCGAGAACGCGCAGCGGCACTGGCTGGACGGCGACATCATCAAGACGGTGCTGATCGACGGCCTGTCGATCTTCTTGCCGGAGGGGGAGCGCTTCTTCATCCGCTCGCTGAAGCATTACGGGCCGAAGATCGCCGACCGGGAGCTTGCCGCAGAAATCAACGGCTATGCCATCCAGGAGGCCTTCCACACCCGCGAGCACGAGGAATACAACCGGGCCATGACCGCGCTCGGCTACGACGTGGAGTCAATGGAGAAGCCGATTCGCCTTGGCTTCGAGGTGGTCAAGAATCCGCTGCATCGGCTGGCGATCACCTGCGCGATCGAACACATGACGGCCACGCTGTCGAGCCTGACGCTCCGCCATCCGGAATTGCTGGACAATGCGGCGCCGGCCTATCGGCGGCTGTGGATGTGGCATGCGCTGGAGGAGCTGGAACACAAGGCGGTGGCGCTCGATGTGCTCAAAGCCGCCACGCCCGACATGTCGCGCTGGCAGCGCTATCTGGTGCGCGTCCTGGGGATGAACGCCACTCTGTTTCCCTTCCTCGTTCTCTTCCTGAGGAACGTCCCGATCTATGCGAAGGCGGATGGCGTGAAGACCGGGCTTCGCTTCTGGCTGCGCTTCATCTGGGTGACGCTGGTCGCGCCCGGCTACTGGCGGCGCTGCATGCCGAATGTGCTGCGCTACTACCTGCCGGGCTTCGATCCGCGCAACAGCGACGATGCCGAACTCATGCGCAAGGGCCGGGAGTGGCTCGCCAACGACATGCCGCCGGGGCGCGCGGCTGCGCCTGCAAATCCGGCCGTCTGAGAGGCCGGTCATGGCGAGCCGCATGTTCTCCGGCATGCTGGAGGCAATGGACAGGGGCGCCTTCCCCAGGGCGCGCAAATGGCTGTGGCGGCGCCTGTATGACATGCTCGCCCGCTCATGGCGGGACCACGACTGGCGCTTCATGAATTACGGCTTCCTGCCCGCTGAGGCGATGTTCCCGCTGAAACCGGGAGACGAAGCCGACCGCCCCTTCATCGGACTTTATCACCAGGCCGTCTCAGGACTGCCGGTCACTGGCTCGCATGTCCTCGAGGTCGGCTCCGGTCGTGGCGGAGGGGCTCGCTATATCGCACTTTATCACGCGCCCGCCTCAGTGACCGGCCTCGACTATTCGCCGGCGACGGTGCGCCTTGCACAACGGCTTAACCGGGACACGCCGGCGCTCACCTTCCAGACGGGCGATGCCGAGCGGCTGCCCTTCGCCGACGGTTCGATGGACATCGTCGTCAACATCGAATCCTCGCATTGCTACGGCAACGTCGCCGCCTTCGCGCAGGAGGTCGGGAGGGTGCTATCCCCGGGCGGCTGGTTCACCTTCGCCGACATGCGCGGCAAGGCATCGCTTCCGGAGCTCGACCGCCAGCTCGCGGCATCGGGATTGACCTTGAGGGAAGACCGAGACCTTTCGGCCGGCGTCGTTGCCGCCCTCGACGCGGCCGATCTGCGCAAGCGCGAGCGCATTGCGAAAGCGCGCCTGATGCGAGGCTTCATCGCGGAATTCGCCGGAGCGAAGGGCTCGATTCTCTACAACGAGCTGACTGGGGGCGGAGTTGTCTATGTCGCGCGCCGCTATCAGAAGACCACTTCGTCTTTGCCGGCACATTAAAAACCCGCAGCAAGGCCAAACCGGAGTTCCATCGCCGCTGGCGATCCATTTCGGCTATTCCGCCATTTGGACGATTGCGAGCCTGCCGCACTCAGTGTCGTTCTGACCCCATCTGAGGCTGCGAGGGCGCGGCCGCATCCGCCGCCTCGAAGGTCTTGAGCGTTTCATCGTAGCGGGGATGCAGGGTGCCCATCCAGCGGTCCCAAAACGAAAACGTATGCCCGAAATTGAACCGGAACGTTCCATGATGCTGGTCGTGGAACACGGTGCTTGCGAGCGGCCAGGGCGCGCGTCCGGCAGGCGAAGCAAAGTGCTCGTAGCCCGCATGGCCCAGCATGCCGCTGACTTGATCATAGAGCTTTTGCAGGACCAGCATCTGCCAGGGGATCGGCAGGACGAAGACGACGAGTGCGTAATAGGCCTGGTTCAGCAGAGCTTCGACGAAGCTTTCGTGATGATTGCTCCAGACGGTCGGCGCCACGCTCTTATGGTGCAGGGCGTGGAAGCGATAGAACGGCTTGCGGTGCAGGAGACGATGAACCCAGTAGAACCAGGCATCGTACAGCACGACCGAAGCGAGCAGCATCAGCGGACCCGACCACCAGGAGAGCTCGAGCGGGGCGATCGTCCAGCCTTGCTGCTGGGCGAAGAGGCCGGACACGAAACAGGTCGTCAGCGTCAATATCGACACCGGCGCCTGCCTGAGTTCCTGCCATTTGCGCGTGTTCACGCGATCCTTCTGAATGCGCCGCTCGGGATGGCGCGCGTTCATGATCTCGAAAAACAGGCCGGTCAGCAGCATCACCAGCACGATGGCGCCGACGACGATGGCAAAGAGCGAGAGAAACTCGATGAGAAGCGTCACGGTTTGAATGTGCCTCTGGCAATCTGCTCTTCTGCAATCAAGACTAGCCATCCGCAGGAGCGGTCGCCACCCCTCGAACCAGGGAATGTGCTGAACGCGTAAGCAAAAAACGCGGGATTGCTCCGTTCTGGAGACGAACTCGCCTGATCGACACGACCACCGCTCACTGTCCGAAAAACCATAAATGACCTCAAGGGTCCTGACGCGGGCAGGCCCGACCATGTCCTTGACAACGACATCTCCGAAGCCGATGCAACGCGCCGATCACCTGCTGGAGCGCTGAGTGCCCGCGACATCGCCACAGTGTCGGTTATCTCCGTAACAACAGCTGCAGGCCGAGTGGCCGCGCGATGAGATTTGCGTTCGAGCTATGGAAAAGCTGACGAACATGGCGTTGCCCCCGCATTCGGCCTCGGCGCCTATTCTGCCCGGGGCGATCCTCTCGCTTGCCGATCTCTGCGATAGCGACCGCTATCATGTCGAGCGCGCCTGCCGAGCGGCGACCCAGACAGCCTATCTCGGCGACCACATCGTGCTGGCGCGCGTCCTGGGGCGATACAAGGCCTTTCTCGACCCGCGCGACCGCGGCTTTGCCGCCCATCTGATGCTCGACGGCTACTGGGAGATGTGGCTCACTCAGTTCTTCGCCCGGTCGCTCAAAACCGGCATGCATGTCGTCGATGTCGGAGCAAATTTCGGCTATTACTCCCTGCTGATGGCCGATCTCGTCGGCCCATCGGGCAGCGTGGTCTCGGTGGAGCCCAACCCGGCGGCGGCGCAGATGCTGACGCGGTCGCTCGAGCTGAATGGATTTGCAGGCCGCAGCACCGTCGTCACGGCCGCTGCCGGCGCCGGCGAAGGCGTGGGCCGGTTGCGGGTGCCGGACGGCGAGCCGAAGAATGCAACCGTCATCGTCGACAGTGCCGTGACGGATGGCGAGCTCGTAGCCGTGCGCAGCCTCGACGCGATCCTGGCGGAGGCTCCGCGCGTGGATTTCCTCAAGATCGATACGGAGGGTGCCGAAGAGGACGTCACTCTCGGTCTCAGCCAGACGATCGCGCGCTGGCGCCCGCGCATGATTCTCGAGTTCAATCCCGGACGCTGCCGCGACCCGCAAGGATTGCTCACGCGGCTTCGCAACGCCTATCCTGTCCTGCAGCAGCTCGGCTATGATGCGGAAGTCGCTCCGGCCGGAGATGCCGAGTTGCTCGATCCGACCAACGGCGAAGACCGCCTGCTTTATCTCGAGCCCACAACGTCACTTTAGCAGGCCGCGCGATCACCATCGAACCGCCATGGGTCACATAACGCCCTGTGCCGCGGCGGAGTGCGTGAGTTCGACCTGCCCGAGCGCGACACGCCCCTCGATCGCCCCCTCTTCGGTGCGAATGTGGAACTCGACGGGATGCTCCGGCTCAGCGACCGAAAAGCTGAACTGGGCTGCGAAGATGCCTTCCCGACGCGGCCGCATGCGGGCCTCGCCAAGCAAATTCGGGCCGAAAGCCGAGACCTTGAGCGGCAACCCGATCGCTTCCTTGGTGAAGCCCAGCGTCAGCTTGGCGCTCCAGCGCCCGGCGGAGAGATGTAGATAGGGGCCGTAATAGAGAACACGTGAACCGCCCGTCGCATCCGCGACCAGCGGCGCCTCCTCGTCTGGCCTGTCGCCGGCAAAGAAGACGCGGTGAGGCCAGATCGACTTCAACGGCACGCCGGGATCGTGAAGATGCGCGACTGCGTTCTCCAGCACGAGCGTGACGATGGCCTCCTCGCTTTCGGACAGGGGACGCGCGCCTGAAGAATGAGGCGGCAACGGCCCAATGGATGCGAGCAGCGGCTCCAGGACGTCGCCTGGAAGCACGACGCCAAGATGACGTGCCATGGCGCCGAGCAGTTGCCTCGGCTCCAGCCGATCGGACGTATCGAGAATCAAGGCCCTGCGCCGCTGCAGGCAATCGGTGAGCAGCGCGACGCTCGCGCCAACCGTTCTGACGGCTTCAAGCACCGAACCCTGATGATGTTCCAATTGATGACAGACAGCAGCGGCGCCCGACGTCGTGAAGGCGACGATCGGCATCTGCTGTGCCAGCACCGCGTCTCGCAGCGAGCGAGACGGGAACTGCGAGCAGACGAGCGCGGTCGCGCTCAAGCCCTGCTCGCAGGAGTCGAACCGGTCGATCCAACGATGCTCAAAACCCGGATTCACCGTTTGCAGAAGCAGGCCAAGGGCCTCGAAACCCCAGGCCGTAAACTGGCCCGGCATGCCCAGCGCTACAATCGCCATGCTGCCAGAACCGAAACCGGCCCGCCCCCGACGCGTGATGGTTCAAAGTGTCGCATAGATCGCGCAAGCTAAATCGAGATCGTAGAATACCCGTCCCCGCCCCTGCTTGAGAACGAGCGCCGAACTGCAGAATTCCTTGGCGAATTCCATTGAATGGATCGCCATCAGCATGGCCCTGTCTTTTCGTTTCACGAACAATTCATCGTGGCAGCGCTGCTGAAAACGCCTGTCGCCGACCAATATGACCTCGTCGATCAGATAGCACTCGAAATCGATGGCGAGGGAGAGTGCAAACGCCAGCCGCGCGCGCATGCCGTCCGAATAGAAGCGGACCTGGGTGAAGAGCTGGTTCCCCAATTCGGTGAAGTCGGCGACGTACTCGACGGTTTCCTTGAGCGGCGCGCCATAGAGCGTGGCGATGAACCGGCTGGTGTCATAACCCGTCATCTGCCCCTCGAACCCACCGCCGAGCCCCAGTGGCCAAGACATGTTGAGCCCGCGGTGCACGCTGCCATGGGTTGGCTTTTCCACCCCAGCGAGAATTTTGATCAAGGTCGACTTGCCGGCGCCGTTGCGGCCCAGAACGGCCATGCGCTCACCGATACCAACACTGAAGGAGATGCCATCCAGCACACGGCGGGGGCCGTGCTCGGTTTCGAACTCCTTGATGACATTGTCGGCCCGCACGGCCCGGGCGGAACCTGTCGCGCCGGCGCCACGGAGGTTGGCGAGCCCGCCTGCCGAAGGCGCCGCTTCAGGGTTGATGTGCACGGACATTATCGATGAGGGAGCGCAGGATCGTGAAGATCGAAAAGCTCAGCACGATGGAGATGGCGATCCAGAGAAGGCGTTTCGGCTGGCTCGGATAGTCGGCGGCATGAGGCTCGACGACGCGCTCCAGATAAAGCTGCTGCCGCTGGGCGTCCATCCGAGCGGTTTCGAGGGCCGCGAGCGCCGAGGCCAATGCGCGATCCGCAAATTCCCGTTCGAGCACCAAGCGCTCATAGTCCGCGATGATCGGCGCCAGCGCTTGAGCCGAGCCTCCGATCTGCCGCTTTTCCTCGACGATCTGCTGGTCGATCGCCTGGATGCGATTGCGCAGATTGGATATTTGCGGCCCTTGCGGCGAGCTACGCAGTGCCTCCGCCAGCTGTGCGCTGGCCTGAGCGACCTCGAACGACAATTTGCCGATGGTTTCCAGGAGATTCTGGGAGGACTTGGCCGGATCGACTGTCCCGGCCCGCGTCCGGAACGCCGTCAGCTCCTCGCGCCTGTCGAAGGCACGGGCCTTTGCCGATTCGACCTCGCTTTCGGCGGCCCGGATCGTATCGCGACGGGCGCGCTCGTTCAGCCGGTTGATCAAAGCTTCGGAACCGACGAGCAGCACTTGCGCGATCTTGACGGCATCGTCGGGCCGGAAGGCCTGGACGACGAGCGTGCTGATACCGGTGGCGCTATCCTGCTTGATCGAAATGAAATCGAGATAGCGCTCGAACATCTTCTCCTGCAGGTCGCGCGAGAACCAGCCTGGGAAGCGCCAGAGTGGATCGGCCTCCGGTCGCGCCATGAGGGCGCGCAGATCAGCATCCCGCACCAGCAGCGCAACCGCGTCACGCGAGCGCATGAATTCATGAACGGCGCCGGATTCATCCGAGGCGCGCTGTGTCCCGGATGTCGGGATCAGGCTGCTCAGCTGGTCGACATTGGCCCGGCTCGGGCTGCGGACGACGAACTGCGCCTCGGAGGTGTAGCGGTCGGCGGCGATGACACCGAAATAGAGCAATGCGAGCACGCTTGGCAGCACGAATGTCAGCAGCATCAGCGCGCGCCGGCGCAGCCAGAGGAGCCATCCCGGCCGTTCAATCTCAAGCGGCACGCCCAAATCGCCGCCGCCGGAACGCAGCGGCACGAGCTCGACATAGTCCGGGACGATTTCCCGAGGAACGAACTGCGACATCGCCGGCTTCTGCTCTCCGCCCGAGGATGCTAAATAGCAGGCAGACTCGTGGATAGGAATGCCGAATCGATGTTCCCGACCGCTGCAGCCTTGGGCTATGCGATGAGCCCGGAAACGAGGTGGCGGCAAGGTGGCAAGGTGTCGGCATGAGGCAGCGGCTGGAGAGGCTCTCGCGCCGGCTGCGGCCGGCAGCGTATGCTGCGTGGGCGCCGGCCGCCAAACGCTTCCGGATGCCGATGGCGCAAGGGGCGGCTGAAGCCGGCGCGGCACCGGCGCTCACCCTGCAGCCGAAACCCGCGAGCGTCCGATTGACCCGGAGCAAGCTCGCCTTCCTGCTCATGGTCGCACTGCCCACGATATTCTCAGCGCTGTATTTCGGCTGGATTGCATCGGACCGGTTCATCTCTGAATCGACCTTCGTCGTCCGTTCCGCGAAATCGCCGATTGCGGGAGGCCTCGGAGGCCTTCTGCAGATGGCGGGCATCTCCGGCTCGCAGGACAACTCCTATTCGGTTCAGGAATACATGCTCTCGCGCGACGCGGTCTCGGCGCTGTCGCAGCGCCTGCCGCTGCGCGAGATGTTCGACCGTCCCGGCGCGGACTTCGTCGCTCGCTATCCCAACCTGCGCTATGGCAAGAGCGAGGAAGAGCTGTTCCAGTACTACAAGTCGCGGGTTGAAGTGGTCCATGTCACGGCGACGGGCCTGACGACATTGAAGGTCCAGGCGTTCCGTGCGGACGACGCGCTGGCGATCAGCCGGACCCTGCTCGGGCTCGGCGAGGAACTGGTCAACCGCATGAACGAGCGCATTCGCACTGATGCGATCCGCTTCTCCGAGGCGGAAGTAGCGCGCGCGCAGGAGCGCCTGGTCGAAACGCAGATCGCGATCACTGAATTCCGGAATCGCGAGCTCATGCTCGATCCATCGAAGAGTTCGCTGATCGTGGCCGAACTGATCGGCAGGCTGTCTGCCGAGCTTGCCGCGGTAACGGCGCAACTTCGCGAGGTCGAGGCGTCTTCGCCGAGCTCGCCCCAGATCCCCGGCCTACAACGCCGGATCGCCGCGCTAGAGGGCCAGATCACGCTCGAACGCCAGCGCGTTTCCAACGCCTCGGACGGCCTGGCTGAAAAGATTGCGGGCTATGAGAGGCTCAACCTGCAGCGGGAGTTTGCGGTGAAGGCGCTGGCATCGGTCGTGGCGAGCCTCGAACTCGCGCGCAACGAGGCCAGACGCCAGCAGCTTTACCTCGAACGCGTGGTGGAGCCTCACGCGGCCGACAATTCCGAACAGCCACGCCGCCTGCGCAGCGTATTGGTGACCTTCGCCGGAAGCCTGCTGCTATTTTTCGTCGCGTGGCTGATTTTGGTCGGATCGCGGGAGCATGGCCTTGCAAGGCGCTGAACCCGACTTCGCTCCCCAGCGCGTTTCGTTCATGCGTTCGCTCGCGATCCAGGCTCGGACGATGAATGCGCTCGCCGTGCGGTTCATGGTTACGCGCTATGGTCGAGAGAATGTAGGCTTCCTGTGGGTCATTCTGGAGCCGATGATCTTGTGCGTCGGCGTTATGGTGATCTGGTCATTCTTGAAGGGATCGATAGAACACGGCGTTCAAATCGTGGCATTTGCATTCAGCAGCTACATGCCGCTCACCTTACAGAGACATGTTTCGAGTTCTGGCGTATTTATGCTTAGGTTGAGCAAAGCTATATTACTTAACCATAGATATATCACGCATATCGATTCGCTGACGTCGCGAATGTTCATGGAATTCATCGGAACGAGTGCGGCCTGCCTCGTCATTTATACGATACTCCTGGCGATCGGCCTGATCGAACCCGCTTATGACTTGGGTACCATGCTAATTGGCTGGCTTATGATGGGCTGCATTGCCACGGGATTCGCCTGCATCTACGCAGGAGCGTCCGAATGCTCAGAGGTCGTTGAAAAATTTTTCCAACCTGTCCAGTATTTCCTGCTTCCCGTATCGGGAACATTTTTCATGGTGGATTGGCTTCCGTCCAATTTGCACCAGTATATCACCTATGTTCCAACGGTTAATGCGTTCGAAATGTTCAGGGCCGGACTTTTCGGCCCAAACGTCACGACGCATTATTTTGTGCTCTACGGATTTTCCTGCGGCGCCATCATGATTGCCGTAGGCTTGCTGCTCATCGAATGGGTGCAAGATAGGGTGCAGGCGTGACCTTGCCGTATAGTTCACTACATGTTCTTTTGCTTCCACACGTCAGCTAAATTTTACGCTTCGGAAAACAGAATTTTGTAGAAGCCGGCCGTGAGCTTCGCCTATCCTGAGCAGAATTTCCAATGAAGCTTGGCACACAAAGCGAGGCATTCAATCAAGCTATGGCACGGCAGACGCAATCCATATTTGTTGCCGACGACATTGTTGTCGTCACCGGCGGCGCCGGTTTTATCGGGTCCAATATCGCAAAACATCTCTCGGAAGCCGGAGCACGTGTCGTTGTTTGCGACCGCCTGGGCCATGGCGAGAAGTGGCGCAATCTGGTCGGCGTTTCCCTCCATGACGTCATTCGGCCCGAAGCTCTGCAGAGCTATCTTTCGTCTCTCGCTGACAAGATTCCTGCGATCATCCATATGGGCGCGATATCGTCCACGACGGAACAGGACGTCGATCGTATCGTCCGCGACAATCTCCGCGCGACACTGGATTTATGGGATTGGACCGGCGCGAATGGCACGCGCTTGGTATACGCCTCATCCGCAGCGACCTATGGCGATGGCGCGATGGGATTTCGCGACACCATCGATCTTGCCTATCTGAGCGCACTGAAGCCGCTCAATGCCTATGGCTGGAGCAAAGCCGCCGTCGACCTCCGAACGGCCAAAGAACACGCGCAGGGGCGTGAGCGGGCACAGTGGGCCGGGCTCAAGTTTTTCAACGTTTACGGCCCGGGCGAGGATCACAAGGGCGAGATGCGCTCGGTCATCAACAAGATCATGCCCAAGATACTGGCGGGGGAGACGATAGAACTCTTCAAATCGCACAAATCCGGTTACGAGGATGGCGGCCAGAAGCGTGATTTCGTTTACGTCAATGACTGCGTCGCGATGGTCGATTGGCTGCTGGCCAATCCCTCGATCAACGGCCTCTTCAACGTCGGCTCCGGCACGGCCAGAACATTCCGTGACCTCGCGACAGCGACGTTCCACAGCCTCGAACGCGAGCCGCGCATTCGCTATGTCGATATGCCGGAGGTTCTGCGCGGCAAGTATCAGTACTTCACCGAAGCCGATATGAGCCAGACGCGCGCGGCCGGCTTCATCGGAGGCGGCACGTCTCTCGAGGCCGGCATCGACGCCTATGTCCGGCAATGGACGGCCGCCCGCTAGCGAGTTCACCTGTTACGGCTGTCCTGCGACAGCCTTTCGGTACGCCCGCGCGGCCAGCCGCACTTGGATGAGCACGATGAAGAAACTGAGCCGGCAACTCCGCGAGCTCATGGTCCCGCGGGAGAATGCCCTCCTTCTGGCGCAAGCCGACGCGGCGCGAGACGATGGGGCGTGGTCGAAAGGTGCCGAGTTGTACCGCCAGTTCGTCAGGCTGCATCCAGACCGAAACGGCCTGTGGATGCAGTCTGGCCACTGCCTGAAGGAAATGGGCCGTTGCCGTACGGCGCTCTTCGACTATCTGGCCGTGTCACATGAGGAGGATAAGCCGGAGGCCGATTTCCACGCCGGCGTGCTGCTGAAGCACACGGGCAATTCCGCGGCGGCAAAATGGGCTTTCGCGCGCAGCGCTGCGCGTGGCCACGCGCTGTCTGTCTCCGAGCTCGACCGGCTGGCCCGCGGGGAGACGGTCCTGCGCCGGGGCTTCTTCGAGCGTGCGGTGGAGACCGGCGAGGACGAGACCCGCATGCTCGAGCGGCTCTTTGCTCTCGAACTCGCGCCATTGGATTGGCGCCGCCTCGCGGCGGCTGCGGAGGATGCCGCGATCCGCGGCTTTACCGAGCCCGCGCAGCTCTTGGCGGATCTCGCGCTCGTCATCGGGGGCCCCGTCGCCGAACGCCAACTGCCTTACAGGACGATCCTCAGCGCCAGCGGCCTCTGGGGGGATCGATACGCGCGGCACCTTCAATCTCCCGCCTTCGCATCGATGAAGCCTGCGGAGGCGCTGGGGCGGTTGATCGACACGCTCGACTTCGACACTCCGTTGGCTGATCACCGCTTCGGCGGCGGCAGTCTCGCCAGCCAGGACGCCGACCTGATCAGCGTCGTCGAAGCCGACGGCGGCGAGGACGTGGCCAGACTCCAGCAGGCTGCCGCCGCCATAGCCGTCATCAAGGACCGGCTGTTCGGGGAGAAGGACGACTGCGCCTCTGGCCTCGTCGAAGCGATCATCACGCTCTCGGCCGCGTTTCCGGCCAAGGGCAGGCCGGTTTACGCCGCCTTGCCCGAGCAGGGCGGCTACAGCCTTGCCGCGATCCTGCGGAGAGTCTGCCTCAACGCCACTGCCGCGATCGCGGATCGTCTGGCGGCCCAGCTGCGCATCGCACCGGCGGCAGTGGTGGCCAGCTTCGCCGTCCCGACCGCACGCGCGACTTTGGCGACCTGCGCAGCGAGCGACACTGTGCCGGCCGTCGTCGCGATCGAGGCGCGCAGCGACGATCCGGCAGCTCAACAGAAGCTGTCCGACCTGGTCGCTCTTGGATTGATCCCGGATAGCGGATCGGGGGCCGCCGAGCGTTTGCTGGCGCTGGCCGAGCAAGGTCGACAGGCGCCGATGGAATACTGGTTCTCGGTCAGCGCGCCGACGACCCCGCCCGCGCTGGTGGGCGAGATTGCGATCCGTGTCGCGAACGCTCTGAAGCGGCGCGGAGCAGCGGCACAAGCGCTGCTCTGGACCGAGCGCGCCGCGGCCGCCGTGCCGGAACTCTACACGATGGATCTCGGCATCCAGCGCAAGACCAACGGCGATTTCGCCGGCGCCGTCAGCGCCTTCTCCTGGGTTCTAACCAATGCGCCAGCTCATGAATCGGCGACTTGGGAACTTAATTCCGTCGTCCGCGAATGCCTGAATCCGCGTGAGATCGCCGACTTGGTGAAGCAGCATCCCAGCTTTGGCACTCTCTACCTTGCGACCGAGGAGGAGGAGCGGCGCAAGCGCGCGGAGGCGAATGCCCGCAGCGCACCCACCAAACTCGCCGCAGTGCTCGACATCGTCGATCTGCGCGACACGCTCGATTTCGGGGCGGAGCGGCTGGAATGCCACCAGATCGGTTGGCTGCGCAGCGAGGTCGGCGGGAAGAGCTTTCCGCGTCTCGTCGGGGTGGTCGCGATCAGGCTCTGCCATGTCACGCGCGACCCGCCCCAGCGCCTGCGCCTTCGGTTCGACGGCAAGACGATCGACATCGTCGCGCCCTCTCCAAGTGGTGTCGACAGCAATGGCGTCGGCAAATATTATTTCAACAGCTGGGTCGATACGCGCGACCTGCCCCGCGGTCCGGCGCGCTTGCAGGCCTATGTCGAACAGAAATCCTCCGGCTACAGCATATTCGAGGAGACGGTCGTCATCGACGATCTGAAGCCTGGGGAGGACTATGACCGCTCCGACGCCTTCGTGCCATCGCCCAGCGAGGTCGAGCCCGGTGCAGGACTGGTCGACCGCGTGCTGGCGACGCCAGCGACGGCGCGCGAGGCTACGCGCTCGGCCTTCGACCGCCCGGTCAAGCGCGTGCTGGTGATGCGGCTCGACCAGCTCGGCGACCTCTCCGCCTCGATGCCGGCGATCCGCCGACTCCGGGAGGTGTTTCCCCAGGCTCGCTTCGAGGGGCTGGTGACGCCGGTCAATGCCTACATCCTGCGCACCAGCGGCCTGTTCGACGAAATCTTCACCGTCGATTTCACCTATGATCACGGCACGCGCCGACGCTGGCTCGGACGCGGAGCCCATGGCGAGATCAAGCGGCGCTATGACGCAACGCCGGTCGACATCGCGATCGATCTCTCGCCTGGCGACGATTCACGGCCGATCCTGACCCTGATCAATGCGCGCTACCGGGCCGGCTTCAAGCCGCATCGCTTCGATTTCCTGGATTTCGGCATCGACCTGCTGACGCGCGACCCCGTCAACCGCAAGGAGGCGGTCTCGCACACGGCGATGATCAGCGCCTTCGTCGAGGCGCTGGCGACGATGTTCAAGCCGCCGCCGCCGCGCTTTCCCGCCGCCACCGAGCTGCTGCGCCATCTCGAGCCGCTCGGGCTCAAACCGCGGGACTACATCGCCATCCATGTCGGCGCGCGCCTCGCGATCAAGCGCTGGCCACTTGGACACTACATCGCGCTCGCCGGACTGCTGCGTGCCGAGACCGGCCGCGACATCGTGATGTTCTCGGACGATCCCGTACCGGAGGAGCAGATGGCGGCGATTGGCGCGATCGGCGGCATCCAGCTCAAGGCGGGACGCACGGAGTTCGACATCTTCGACGCGCTCATCTCCAACGCCGCGGTGTTCATCGGCAACGACACCGGCCCCAAACACCTTGCATCGATGCGCGGTGTGAAGACCGTCAGCGTGCACATGAACCAGGTCAACTGGAACGAATGGGGCCAGGACGGCGAAGGGCTGATCGTCTCGAAGCGCATCCCCTGCTGCGGTTGCGGTATCGAGGATCCGAGCGAATGCGGAAAGGCCATGGCCTGCCTCGACGGGCTGACCCCGCGCGAGCTTGCGGATGCGGTGGGGCGGGTGTTGCAAGCCTGACGGGCGAGACAAGGAGGCCTGACGTCGAGCTGCGCGCCTCGTCGCGGCTGAAGGCGCGCCAATCCGCCTGCGCTTGGCGATAGGTCCAGGCTCCGCCATCCACTACCGCAACCGCACCGGTATGGCCTGACCAGGCTCCCGATGCTCCGGCGGGACCGAGACAGCGCGCTCCCGGCGCCGCGCTTGCCTCCGGGCTCCACCGCCCGATGGGCGAGCGCACCGATGATCTCAAGCGCATCATTGCGGGCCACATGCCTCTGCGCGTAGCCAGCGGCGATGTAGGGTGAATCGAGATGGTGTTGCCAGACATAACCACCTCCCGCCTCACGCGGAATATACGTTTAAATTCCTAATATCGAGATACAATTCCATTCTTGCACCGCGCCCTGCAACCGGACTACACGCCATGCGGGCGGACCGAATGACGAAGCGGGGACCGATGCTCGATTTTTCCAGCCGGCGTGTGCTGATCGTCGGCGACGTGATGCTCGACGTCTATTGCGAGGGCTCGGTTGCGCGGGTCTCGCCGGAGGCGCCGGTGCCGGTCGTGCTGATGTCGGCCGAGCGGCACGTGCCGGGCGGCGCGGCCAATGTCGCTGCCAACGTTGCAAGCCTCGGCGCCTGCGCGCATCTGGTTGGAGTGGTTGGCGCAGACGCCGATGCCGAGTTGCTGCGCATGATGATGGCGGCCCAGTTTCCCGCCGTCTCGCTCGCCGAGATGGTGACGGCCGCGGGACGCCCGACGACGACCAAGACGCGCATCATCGGCAACAAGGCCCAGGTGGTGCGGCTCGACCGCGAGCAATCCGCGCCGCTGGAGCCGGCGGTCGAGCAGGCGCTTCTCGCCCATGTCGAGGCAGCGCTGCCGCATTGCGACGTCGTCGTCCTCTCCGATTACGCCAAGGGCGTCTGCACGGACGCGGTGATCCGAGGCGTGATCGCGCTGGCGACGCAGGCGAAGAAACCGCTACTGGTCGACCCCAAGCGCCGCGATTTCTCGATCTATGCCGGGGCGACGATCATCAAGCCGAATCTCAGGGAGCTGGAGGCGGCGACGCAGCCGACCGACGCGGGCGATGAATCAGTCGAGCGGGCCGCGCGCGCGGCCACGGCGCTGACCGGAGCGAACATCATCGTCACGCGCTCGGAACGCGGCATGTCCTATATCGGCGCCGACGGGCCGGCCCTTCATATCCCGACAGCCGCGCGCACCGTGTTCGACGTCTCCGGCGCGGGCGACACGGTGATGGCAGCGCTGGCGGTGGCCCTGAACCCGGCCGAGCCCAGCGATGGCGCGGCGCATGCGCTGGCCATCGCCAACGCCGCCGCTGGCATCGTCGTCGGCAAGGCGGGGACGGCAACCGTGAGCACGGCCGAGATCGCGGCCGAGATGGCACGCCCGGCGCTCGCAGGCGGCTCGGCCGCCAAGATCGCGACGCGCACCCAGGCGCGCGCCCTCGCCGCCGCCTGGCGCGCCCAGGGCCTGGTCGTCGGCTTCACCAATGGCTGTTTCGACCTGCTCCATCCCGGCCATGTGCAACTGCTCGAGCGCAGCGCCGAGGCTTGCGACCGCCTGATCGTCGGGCTGAACACAGACGCCTCTGTTAGCCGGCTTAAGGGTCCATCGCGCCCGGTCCAGCGCGAGGCGGCGCGTGCGCGCGTGATGGCCGCGCTCGGCATGGTCGCTCTCGTGGTGCTGTTCGATGAGGACACGCCGGCCGAGATCATCAAGGAGCTCCTGCCGCAGGCCCTGATGAAGGGCGCGGACTACACGGTCGAGACCGTGGTGGGGGCGGATACGGTGATGGCCCATGGCGGCCGCGTCGTGCTGATCGACCTCGTGCCCGATGAGTCGACAACCGCGCTGGTGCGCCGGGCGACGATCAAGCCCAACTCCTAGCGCCAGGGGCGGAACCTATTCAGCGGAGAGGATCTTGGACGACTATGGCAAAAGAAGCGCCGTCTTCTTCGACCGCGACGGTGTCCTCAATGTCGATCATGGCTATGTCGGCCGGGTCGAGCAATTCGAATGGATCGAGGGGGCACGCGCGGCGATCGCACGGCTCAATCGGCTCGGCTTCCTGGTGTTCGTCGTCACCAATCAGTCCGGCGTCGCGCGCGGTTATTATACCGAAGCGGACGTAGGGACGGTCCACGCGCATATGGCAGCCGAGCTCGCCGCGATCGGCGCTCATATCGACGCCTTCCATTATTGCCCCTTCCTGCCGGGGGCGAGCGTGGAGCGCTACGATCGCGATTCCCCCTTGCGCAAGCCGGCGGCCGGCATGCTTCTCGAGTTGATCAAGCAGTTCGAGGTTGATCGCGCGAGCAGCTTCATGGTCGGCGACAAGAGCAGCGACATGGCCGCGGCCCAAAATGCCGGCGTCGAAGGATTGTTGTTCAAGGGCGGCGATCTCGACGCCTTCGTCGCGGCCCATCTGCGCAGCAAAGGCCATATCGCATGAGCGTCGCCGCGCTACGGCGATGGTTCGTCGAGCAAGCCCTGCCGCTCTGGGGTAGCGCCGGCTTCGACGCGCACGAAGGCCAGTTCGTCGAGCAGCTCGCCTTCGACCGGACGCCGCTGCTCGACGTTCCGCGGCGCGCTATGGCCCAGGCCCGGCAAATCTATGTGTTCGGGCTCGCGCATGAGCGCGGCTGGTTCCCGGGCGGCGACCGGCTCGCCGAGGTCGGCTACCGCCAATTGATCGCGCGCTATGGCCTGGCGGGTGGGACGCGAGGCTGGGCGTTTTCGGCCGACCGGAGCGGCCGCATCATCGATGCGAGGCGCGATCTCTATGCCCAAGCCTTCGTGCTTCTGGCGCTTGCTGCCGTCAGGCGGCTCGGCGGCGGCGCAGAGCCGCTCAGGCTCGCCCGCGAGACCCTCGCATTCATGGATGCCGAGATGGCAGCCCCGACTGGAGGATATCTGGAGGCGGTGCCGGGGCCTGCCGCTCCGCGCCGGCAGAACCCCCATATGCATCTGCTGGAAGCTTTTCTCGCATGGCAGGCGGTGGCGCCGGATGAGGGCTTCGACGACCGCGCCTGGGCGATCATCGACCTGCTCGAGCAGCGTTTCCTGGCTCATGGCGAAAACGACGTCGCGCTCGTCGAATGTTTCGACGAGCGGCTCGCACCGCTTGGCGGGCCGGACTACGCTTTCGAACCAGGCCATCACTTCGAATGGGTCTGGCTGCTCTCCGAATGCACGCGGCTCACGGGCCGCGGCCACCCGGAGCTGGCACAGGCCTTGTGGTCGAGCGCGTTGCGGTTTGGGTTCCGTGCCGACGGAGCGATTCTCGACGCCGTCACGATCTCCGGCAGGAGGCTCGACAGCGGGGTTCGGCTCTGGCCTCTTACCGAAGCTCTGAAAGCTTGCGCTTCCCGGCTTGCCGTGCCTGCAGGCGCGGTCGCTCGTGAGCCTGACGAGATTGCCGAAACCTTGCTTGCCACCTTCCTGCGTCCGGCGCAGCCAGGACTCTGGCTGGATCATTTCGACTCCAGCGGCAGATTGACGAGAGACAATGTGCCCAGCAGCTCATTATACCATCTGTGCTGCGCGCTTTCGCAGTTCTGATGATATTCAGCGCCCATTCGAGGCATCAAGAAACGATTGGCATTTTAGTAATCATATTCGCCAAAGGCGTAGCGACTGTAACCCCTTGGCGATGCGGCAAGTCCACACTTCGCAACGAACTTGTTCGCGGCTGATCGCCCTCATTTGCAATTGGGCGGATCGGTGTTAGTCGCCGAGTGTGGTGGGGGATTGGCTTGGTGCGGGTCGGACTTGTCGCAATTGTGTCTACACTCTCGCTTGCAGGTTGCAGCAGCCTGCCCGCGAGCGGTCCGTCGACATCGGACATCACCTCGCAGACCGAGACGGAGCTGGGCCGCTCGTTTGAACTGGTCGATCTGGCGCCGGCCGCACTCGCAACGTTGAATGCCCGTGCAGTCGACAGTTTCAGCGGCAGCTTCCGTGATCGCAGCGTCATAGCGGAATCACGAATCGGCATCGGCGATTTCATCGCCGTGACGATCTGGGAGGCCGGTGCCGGCGGCCTGTTTTCCGCGCCGTTGACGACCGACCGTTTCACGCCGGGGTCGCGTACCGCGACGATCCCCGAGCAGGCCGTCGCCCGCGACGGAACCATCTCCGTGCCCTATGCCGGCCGCGTCAGAGTGGCTGGCAAGACCGCCGCGGAGGTCCAGGAGACGATCGAGGAGCGGCTCGCCGGCAAGGCGATCCAGCCGCAGATCCTGGTCACGATGAGCAAGCAGATCAGCAACACCGTCGCCGTCACCGGCGAGGTTGCATCAGGCGGCCGCATTCCGCTGTCCAACAAGGGCGACCGGGTCCTTGAAGTGATTGCCGCGGCCGGCGGCATTCGCGCGCCCGTCAACGAGACGGAAGTCCGCCTGACGCGGGGCCCGCGGACGCTCGCTGTCCCGATGATCACGATCGTCAACAATCCCAACGAGAACATCTATCTCCGCGGCGGCGATACGCTGACACTGGTGCGCAACCCGCGGACCTTCATCGCCGCGGGCGCGACCGGCCGCAACGCCGAGATCCCATTCGAGGCCGACGCCATGAACCTCGCCCAGGCGCTGGCTAAAGCCGGCGGCCTGCTCGACTTCCGCGCCGATCCCGAAGGCGTGTTTCTATACCGGTTCGAATCGTCGGAGACGCTTCGGCGCATCAAGCCGGACAGCCCGCTCCTCGGCCATGGCCGGCAGGTCCCGGTCATCTATCGCGTGAACCTGCGCGATCCGAACGGGCTCTTTGTCGCGCAAGGGCTGCGCATGCAGCGCGGGGACATCCTCTACGTCTCGAATGCGCCGCTGACGGACGTGCAGAAGGCGTTCTCGATCTTCCAGAGCCTGGCATCGCCTGCGGTGCAAGGCGTCAGCATTGCCTCCGGATACCGATAACAGCTCAACCGTCCCGAGCCCGTGCGAGGGGCTTCAGGAGTTGCTCAGCACCGCGACGGCATAGACGCAGGTCCGGTCGCTCTCGTTCTTGAAGACGCAATCGCTGGGAGGGCCGAGTTCGAGGCAATCGCCTTCCTTCATCTCGTGCCGCGTCTGCCCTTCCACGAAGACGAGCTCACCATCCAGCACCCAGATCAGCTGGCGCATGAAGGCGTAGGCCGAGGCGGGCATCGGCACCTCCTTCCCGGCCGGCAATTCGATGCGCACCAGGTCGAGCGGCAGGTCCGAGCGCGGCGAGACATGGCGGCGCACATAGCCGGTCTGCGGATCGACCCATAGCGGCTGATCGGCCTTGCGCAGCAGCCGCCCCTGCTGCATCTCCGCCCGCGCCATCAGCGTCGACATGCTCAGGCCGAAGGCTCCGGAGAGCTTGCCGAGCAAGGTCGCCGTCGGGCTGCTCTCGGCCCGCTCCACCTTGAAGATCATGGCGCGGGATACCGACGCCTTTTCGGCGAGGTCGGACAGCGACCAGCCCCTGCCCTCCCGTTCGATGCGAATGCGAGCGCCAATGCGCTGATCGATGCCGTCAGCTTTCACCATGCGTGATCCTATAGTGGACGGATCCGCAAAATCAAAAGCGGGCCGCGCTGTATCAGGGCGCCTCCGCAGGCCCTCGTCCCGTGCTCACGAAGTGATCACGTCCGATGCCGGATGTCCTGTCCTCGAATGACGAATGACAACGTTGTCATGAAAGGTCGATCCTGCTAGAGGCAGGCTCGCCGGGAGGAGCACCCAATGATGCAGTCGATCATCGATGGCGGACGCATGGATGGCGAAAGCATGCGTCTCGACGCGAGCTTGCGCGGCGTGCCCTTCGCCCAGCCGGTGTCACCGCAGAACCTCATCGAGGCGGGCCTGCGTCCGGGCCATGGCGAGCTCTCGCTGCCGGCCCTGACGCTGGACGAAGCGGCGCTTGCCTCCAACCGCGAGATCTTCTTCCGCTATCTCGCAGCCCATGGCGCGCTGGTCGCGCCGCACGCCAAGACGCCGATGTCGCCCGAGATCGTCGCGGAATTGCGCCAGGCCGGCGCCTGGGGCGCCTCCGTCGCCAATCTCCAGCAGGCGGCCGTGCTGATGCAGGCCGGCGAGCCGCGTCTCCTGCTCGCGAACCAGATCGGCGGCATCGCGGCCGGCCGGCGCCTGGGCGCGCTGCTCGCCGCCTATCCGCAAGTCGAGATCAGCGCCTTCGCCGATTCACCCGCCTCCGTCGCCGGTCTCGCCCTCGCCGCCGAAACCGCCGGCCGGCAGGGGTTGCCGGTCCTCGTCGAGATCGGCGCTGGGCGCGCCGGCGCACGCGATGCGCAAGCCGTCGAAACGGTCATCAGCGCGGTCGGCGCCTCCAAGGGGCGGCTTCGCCTCGCTGGCGTCGCGACCTATGAGGGCGCCGTCGCCGGCCCGGATCCCGTCGCGACCCAAGCCGCCATCGCCACGCTCATGGAGCGCACCATCGCGGCTTTCGCCCGCATCCGCGCCATCGAGCCCGAGGCCCCCTTGCTGATCAGCGCCGGCGGCTCGGCCTATTTCGATCTCGTCATCGCGGCGCTTTCGCCGGTGGCACAGGCGGATGGGCGAGCGAGCCTGCTCCTGCGCAGCGGCGCGATCTTCTTTTCCGACCACGGCATCTACGCCCGCGCCTTCGCGGCGCTCGACGCGCGCGGCGGCCTGGTCATGGGCGGCGAGACGCTGTCGGCATCCGAAAGCTTCCGCCCGGCGCTGCGGCTCTGGGCCGAGGTGCTGTCGCGGCCGGAGCCCGGGCTCGCCATCGCCGGTTTCGGCATGCGCGACGTCTCCTTCGACCAGGGCCTGCCGCGATTGCTGAGCGTCCATCGCGACGGGGCTGAGCTTGCGGGCATTGCGGGCGTCACGGTCGAGCGGTTGAACGACCAGCACGCCTTCCTCTCCCTGCCGGCCGGCTGCGATCTCGCTGTCGGCGACATCCTTTGCCTGGGCATTTCCCATCCCTGCACCTGCCTCGATCGCTGGCGGGCGGTCTTCGGATTGACGCAGGACGGCACGGTCGGGCGCGTGCTGCGCACGCATTTCGGCTGAGCGGCGAGGTGCGGCGATGAACTTCCAGCAGCTCTGGCGCTATCAGGACCAGCTCGTCGAAGGCACGCTGATCACGCTTGCGCTAACGCTGATCGCGGCCTGCGCCGGCCTCGTCATCGGCCTGCTCGGCGCGGCGCTCTTGCGCAGCGGATCGCGTCCGGTCCGCCTCGCGATCCGCAGCTATATCGAAATCATCCGCAACACGCCCTCGCTGATCCAGATCTTCCTGATCTTCTTCGTGCTGCCGAGCTTCGGCCTCAAGCTGCCGGCCTTCGAGGCGGCGGCCGTGGCGCTCAGCCTGTATTTCGGCGCCTACGCCATCGAGATCGTGCGTGCGGGGCTGGAGTCGATCCCGCCAAGCCAGATCGAGGCCGGCCAGTGCCTCGGGCTGACGCGCTGGCAGGTCTTTCGCCATGTCGTGCTGCCGCCGGCGCTGCGCAATGTCTATCCGGCCTTCACCAGCCAGTTCACCCTGCTGTTGCTGGGCACCTCGCTCGCCTCCCAGGTCGCGGCCGGGGAGCTGTTCCACGCCGGCAGCTTCATCGAGAGCCGCACCTATCGCAGCTTCGAGGTCTATGCGGTGATCTGCGCGATCTATTTCGCGATGGTGATGGCGTTCAAGGCGGTGTTCGCCGCCATCGGCCTCCTCACCTTCCGCTGGCCGGTCAGGCGCTGAGGAGCCCGGAATGCGTTCCTTCAGCCTTATCGACCTGGTCTCCCTCGTCTACGCGCTGCAGTGGACGGTGCTGCTCGTGCTGTTGGCGCTCGCCTTCGGCGCGCCGCTCGCGCTCCTGCTCGCAACCGCGCGCACCAGCCGGTTCGCGGCCTTGCGCTGGCTCGCCGCAGCCGTGATCCAGCTCATCCAGGGCGTGCCTCTGCTTGGCCTGCTGTTCTTCTTCTATTTCGGCATGCCGGTCTTCCTCGACCTGCAGGTGCCGGCGCTCGTCGCCGTCGGCATCGCCTATACGCTCTATACCGCGGGCTTCCTCGGCGACATCTGGCGCGGCGGCATCCAGGCGGTGAAGCCGGCGCAATGGGAGGCCGGAGCATGCCTGGGCCTGAGCAGCTGGCAGCAGTTCCGCCACATCATCGGCCCGCAGGCGCTGCGGCTCTCGCTGCCGCCGACGGTCGGTTTCCTCGTGCAATTGATCAAGGGCACCTCGCTCGCCTCGATCGTCGGCTTCGTCGAGCTCGCCCGCGCCGGCCAGGTCGCGAGCGCGGCGACCTTCCAGCCGCTCCTCACCTACAGCGTCGTGGCCGCGATCTACTTCGCGCTGTGCCTGCCGCTGACCTTGTGGTCCCGTTCCCTGGAGGCTCGCCTCAATGGCGCTCGTTGAAATCCGCGATGTCCGCAAGAGCTTCGGCCAGGTCGAGGTCCTGAAAGGAGTCTCGCTCGATGTCGCGGAAGGCGAGATCGTCACGATCATCGGCCGTTCGGGATCGGGCAAATCGACGCTGCTGCGCTGCATCAACGCGCTGGAAACCGTCAATTCCGGCACGATCACGGTCGAAGGCCGGCGCGTCTCCGCTGGCATGGCCAATCTGCGCCAATTCCGCCAGCGCGTCGGCATCGTCTTCCAGGCCTTCAACCTGTTCCCGCATCTGAGCGTCGAGAAGAACATCACGCTGGCGCCGCTGCTGACCAAGAAGATCGGCAAAAGCCAGGCCCGCGCGCTCGCCCAGGACGTGCTCGGCCGGGTCGGGCTCTCCGACAAGATCGACGCATGGCCGGAGCAGCTTTCGGGCGGCCAGCAGCAGCGCGTCGCGATCGCCCGCTGCCTGGCGATGGCGCCACATCTGATGCTGTTCGACGAGGTGACCTCGGCGCTCGACCCCGAGCTCGTCGGCGAGGTGCTGAAGGTGATGGAGGACATGGCGCGCCAGGGCATGACCATGGTCCTCGTCACCCATGAAATGGGCTTCGCGCGCAATGTCGCGAACAAGATCGTCTTCATGCATCAGGGCAAGGTCTGGGAGGAGGGTCCGCCGGAGAAGCTCTTCGCTGCCCCCCAGACGCCCGAGCTGCGCAGTTTCATCAACTCGGTGAAGTAGCCGGTCCCCAAGGCTGCAACGAGCCCTCAGAGGAGAAGAGCATGACCCTGTTCAAGACCATGATGGCGGCATTCATTGCCGCAGCGACCCTGGCCGCCCCCGTCGCCGCCAGGGCCGACAAGCTGCAGGACGTCCTCAAGGCCGGCAAGCTGCGCGTCGGCATCCTGACCGACGCCGCGCCCTGGGGCTTCAAGGACGACAAGGGCGAGATCGCCGGCCTCGACGCCGACCTCGCCAAGCTCGTCGCCGGCGACCTTGGCGTGAAGCTCGAGCTCGTTCCCGTTACCGGCGCGGCGCGCATCCCGAGCCTGCTCTCCGACAAGATCGACGTGCTCGTCGCCGGCCTCGGCGCCACGCCCGAGCGCGCCCAGCAGATCATGTTTTCGCAGCCCTATGCCGTGGTGAATCTCGGCGTCTACGGCCCGAAATCGATCCCCGCCGCCACCGGCAAGAAGCCCGACAACCTCAAGGGCAAGACGGTCGCCGTCGCCAAGGGCACGACGCTCGATCTCTGGCTGACCGACAATGCGCCCGAGGTGAAGGTCGTGCGCTTCGAGGATACGCCGGCTGCCATCGCAGCCTATCTCGCCGGCCAGGCCGATACCTTCGCCGAGAACAGCGCCATCGCCATCAAGGTGATGGAGCAGAACCCTGCCAAGGAGGTCGAGATGAAGTTCGTCATCCGCCAGTCGCCAGCTCATATCGGCGTGCGCCAGGGCGAGCAGAACCTGCTGAACTGGCTCAACACCGCGATCTTCTCCAACAAGCTGAACGGCAAGCTCGGCGCGCTGCAGCTGAAATGGTTCAAGGAAGAGCAGTCCCTGCCGACGCTCTGAATGTCCAGCCGCCGCCCGGCTTTCGTCGGGCGGCGCCTGCTCCGAAGCCGCTGCCGGTTCGGCAACCGCCGACCGGCGGCGCATCAAGGTGCCCCATGCATACCGGCCTTTTCCACGAGCTCGACTTTGCCGCCAACGGCAAGGCGCTCGGCTATCTCAGCATTCCCTTCTCGATCGACCGCTCGCCCTATTTCCAGGTCAAGGTGCCGGTCTGCCGCATCCGCAACGGCGAGGGCCCGCGCGTCCTCTTGATGGCCGGCAACCATGGCGACGAATATGAGGGCGAGATCGCTCTCACCCAGTTGATCCGGCGCCTGGCGCCCGAGGCGATGCGCGGCGAGCTGACGATCCTGCCTTTCACCAATTCGCCGGCGGTGATGGCGGCGCGGCGGCGCTCGCCGCTCGACGACGGCAATCTCAACCGCGCCTTTCCGGGCGACGCCAGCGGCGTGCCGACCAGCCGGATCGCGCATTTCCTGGAGACAGAACTATTTCCACGCCATGACGTGGTGTTTGACCTGCATTCGGGCGGCACTTCGATGGCGCATCTGCCTTGCGCCTTGATCGAAAAGCAGGGTTCGCCGGAGGTTCTTGCCCGCGCGCTGGCGCTGATGGACGGGCTCGGCATGCCCTTCGGCTTCATCGCGGAGAACGGCGCGGAGGCGCCGACCTCGATGGCGGCCGCCGCTCGTGCCGGGGCGATCGGCATTTCGGGTGAGTTTGGCGGCGGCGGCACGGTGACGCCGCAAAGCATGGCGCTGACCCGGCGCGCCATCGACAGATTGCTGATGGCGCTCGGCAGTATCGCCGAGCCGGTATTGGGCCCGCATCAGCCAATCGAACACACGATGACGCTGCTCGCCTTGCAGAGCCACACGCAAGCGATCTACGCCACGCGCCGCGGCTGGTTCGAGCCGCGCGTCGATTGTGGCGCGACAGTCGAGGCCGGCGATCTGGCAGGCTGGTACCACGACTTCGGGCGGCTCGACCTGGCCGAGGAGGAGCTGCGCTTCGCCGCCTCAGGCATCGTGATTTCGCGCCGCCTGCACACAGACAGCGAATCGGGCGATTGCCTGATACAGGTCGGGCGACGCTTGGATCGCGCCGCCCTGGGTCTCGGCTAAGCGGCAGGCGATCGGGGAGGCTCGATGACGGAGGCGGCGGCGCCACGGCCGAATTACGACGATGTCGTGCGCGTGCGCGCCGACCAGGCGATCGCGCCGCGCCCCTCCGCCCGCCCTCCCCGCATCGAGGCGGTCGCGCGCCTCGCCGGGGTCTCGCCGATCACCGTCTCGCGGGCCCTGCGCCAGCCGGAGAAGCTGACCGAGGAGACCCGCCGCAAGGTGCTCGAAGCCGTCGCGCAGACCGGCTATGAATCGAACCCCCATGCGCGGGCGCTGCGCTCCGGCCGCTCGACGCTCGTCGCAGCCTTCATCTCCAACATCCTCAGCCAACCCTTCGGCCTGGCGATCCAGGGGCTGGCGGCCGAGCTCGAGCCCGAGGGCTATGAGCTGATGATCGGGCAGACCTCCTATTCCTATGCGAAGGAGGTCGCGATGATCCGCTCGCTGCGCTCCCTGCGGCCGGCGGCGGTGATGTTCACCGGCGTCATCGAGCTCGAGGACAACCGGCAGGCGCTGCGCGAGCTCTCGATCCCGGTCGTCGAGACCTGGGCCTATCCGCGCGATCCGATCGACATGCTGGTCGGCTTCTCCAATGTCGATGCCGGCGCCATGGCAGCCGAGCATCTTGCGGCACGCGGCTATCGTCGCCTCGGCTTCATCGGCCGCGCCGGAGGGCGCGGCGCCCTGCGGCTGCAAGGGTTCCGGGCGGCGGCGGAACGGCTTGGCATTGCGATCGCCCGCGAGGTGACGGTTCCCGAAGTGATCGGCATCACTGACGGCCGCGCGGCGCTGCGCCGGCTCGTGGAGGATGGCGAACAGGTCGAGGCAGTGTTCTGCGCCAACGACCTCTTGGCGACGGGCGCCCTGATCGAGGCGCGCGCGCGGGGCCTCGGCATCCCCGGCGACCTCGCCATATTGGGCTTCGGCGACAATGACGCCGCCGCCGAGATCGCGCCGGGCCTGACCACGATCAGCATCGACGCCTACAGCATCGGCCGGCGCGCCGGGGCGCTGCTGCGCGAAAGGCTCGGCGGCGTTGCGCCGCAGATGCCGCAGCAAGCTATCGACCTCGAATTGATCCTGCGCGGGAGTGTCTGACACCCGCCTCCCTCGCCCGATTGTTGGGCATGGCCCTGCCTGATTTTTCCTTGGGGAACCAGATTCGGCCGGGATGGCTTTTCCCTGGCCAGCGGCCTGCGCCCGATGTTTCGCCATCGGCGAAGGCCCCCCGCGCAGCGCATTTCCCTCGCGCCGGCAGCGGTTGACTCGCCCCGATCGATCCTGCTGTCTGCAGGCCAGCGCGACGATGCGCGATTGGCAAGGGATGGTGCTGTCGTTGAGCGTCCAGGACAGTTCGACCGGCTCGGGAGCGCCGGGGGAGACCCGCAAGACACTGGAGATCGCGCTCGGCCGTCAGATCCGCGCGATCCGGCGCTCGCATGATTTGTCGGTTGCCGATCTCGCCGCGGCTGCCGGGATCTCGGCCGGCATGCTGTCGAAGATCGAGAACGGGCAGATCTCGCCGTCGCTCAATACGATCGCGGCCATCGCCGCCAGCGTCAACGTGCCGATCAGCACGCTCTTTGCCGCCTTCGAGGAGAAGAGCGACTGCTCCTATGTGCCGGCCGGCAAGGGGGTCAACATCGAGCGGCGCGGCACCAAGGCCGGGCATGTCTATGAGCTTCTGGGCCATGCGCTGGGCGGCGACGTGGTGGTGGAGCCTTATCTCATCACGCTGCGCGAGGACGCCTCGCCCTTCACCGGCTTCCAGCATGCCGGCGTCGAGTTCATCTACATGCTCAGTGGCGAGGTGGTCTATCGGCACGCCGAGGGGCGCTATCGCTTGAAGCCGGGCGATGCGCTCTTGTTCGACTCGGGCGCGCTACATGGGCCGGAGGAGTTCGTGCAATTGCCGATGACCTATCTGTCGATCATCGTCTATCCGCGCCAGGCGCCCTAGTTTTCTTGACAAGAACTTTTGTTTCTTGACAGGATAGCGACCCATGCTAGGACTCTCGCCATGACGGGAGGGTCACATGTGCGGGATCGTCGGCTTATTCATCAAGGCTCCGGAGCTTGAGCAAGATCTAGGCCGGCTCCTCTCCGCCATGCTGGAGACGATGAGCGATCGCGGGCCCGACAGCGCGGGCTTCGCCATCTACGGCGCGGACAAGGCCGATCTCGTCAAGCTGACGCTCAGCCATTCCGACCCAGCCGCGCTGGAGCGTGTTGCCGGCGCGCTCGACACCCATCTCGGCTATCCCGCGGAGCGGACGATCCGCTCCAACCATCTCATCGTCTCGGTCCGCCGCGCCGACGAGGAGCGCGCGCGTGCCTTCGCAACTGGTGCGGGCCTACGCGTCGTCGGGGCCGGCAAGCGCATGGAGATCTTCAAGGAGGTCGGGCTTCCCATCCAGGTCGCGGAGCAGTTCGGCCTGGCCGGCATGTCGGGCACGCACGGCATCGGCCATACCCGCATGGCAACCGAATCCGCCGTGACCACGAACGGCGCCCATCCCTTCTCCACCGGGCGGGACCAGTGCCTCGTCCATAACGGCTCGCTCTCGAACCACAACTCGGTGCGGCGCGAGCTGACGCGCGAAGGCCTGTCCTTCGAGACCGAGAACGACAGCGAGGTCGCCGCCGGCTACCTGACCTGGCGCATGCGCGAGGGTGCTTCGCTGCGCGAGGCGCTGGAGGAGAGCCTCAAGGCGCTGGACGGTTTCTACACCTTCGTGGTCGGCACCGAGAACGGCTTTGCCGTGCTGCGCGACCCCGTCTCCTGCAAGCCGGCGGTGATGGCGGAAACCAGGGACTATGTCGCATTCGGCTCGGAATACCGCGCGCTTGCCGGCCTGCCCGGCATCGAAAGCGCCCATATCTTCGAACCCGAGCCAGCCAAGGTCTACGCCTGGGAGCGCGCCTGATGCCTGTCGTCGATCTCGCAATGGTGCCGCTGCGCTCGCTGAACGCGGATCTGCACAAGCTGCCCCAGAACACCAATGAGACGCATTGGACGATCAGGAATCCCGGCGGCAAGCATGCTCTGGCGGTCGGGCTCGACGCGCCGGTGACCGTCGAGATCGAGGGGCATGTCGGCTATTATTGCGGCGGCATGAACAAGGAAGCCACGATCGTCGTCACCGGCAATGCCGGGGTCGGCGTCGGCGAGAACATGATGTCGGGCGAAATCCGCATCAAGGGCGACGCCAGCCAGGCGGCCGGCGCCACCGGCCGGGGCGGCCTTCTCGTCATCGAGGGTGACGCCTCGGCGCGCTGCGGCATCTCGATGAAGGGCATCGACATCGTCGTGAAGGGCTCGATCGGCCCGATGAGCGCCTTCATGGCGCAGGAGGGCAACCTCGTCGTGCTCGGCGATGCCGGCGAGGCGCTGGGCGATTCCATCTACGAGGCCAGGCTCTTCGTGCGCGGCGCGGTCAGGAGCCTCGGCGCCGATTGCGTGGAGAAGCCGATGGAGGCCGCCGACCGCGCAGCGCTGGCCGGCGTCATCGCGCGCGCGGGCCTCAGCGACGACGTCTCGCCGGACGAGTTCAAGCTCTACGGCTCCGCCCGCACCCTCTACCATTTCCACGTCGACAACGCCTCGGCGTATTGAGCGAGCTCCCCATGACCGCGTCACTCAAGCCCATGCCGGCTGCGCCGCTTAGCGACATGCCAGCGACCGCGCAGACCACGCCGCGCTTCTCCGCGACCTTCGACCCGCATACGATCTCGGAGATCCAGCGCGCCGCCGCGACCGGCATCTACGACATCCGCGGCGGCGGGGCGAAGCGCAAGCTGCCGCATTTCGACGACCTGCTGTTCCTGGGCGCCTCGATCTCGCGCTACCCGCTCGAAGGCTATCGCGAGAAATGCGGCACCGATGTCGTGCTCGGCGCCCGCTTCGCCAAGAAGCCGATCCATCTGAAGATCCCGATCACGATCGCCGGAATGAGCTTCGGCGCCTTGTCGGGACCAGCCAAGGAAGCGCTCGGGCGCGGTGCGACGATCGTCGGCACTTCGACGACGACGGGCGATGGCGGCATGACCCCCGAAGAACGCGGCCACTCGCAAACGCTGATCTATCAGTACCTGCCCTCGCGCTACGGCATGAACCCGGATGATCTGCGCAAGGCCGACGCGATCGAGATCGTGATCGGCCAGGGCGCCAAACCCGGCGGCGGCGGCATGCTGCTCGGCCAGAAGATTTCCCCGCGCGTCGCCAGGATGCGCAACCTGCCGGAAGGCATCGACCAGCGCTCGGCCTGCCGCCACCCGGACTGGACCGGCCCCGACGATCTCGAGATCAAGATCGAGGAGCTGCGCGAGATCACCGATTGGGAGAAGCCGATCTATGTGAAGGTCGGCGCGAGCCGGCCCTATTACGACACGGCGCTCGCCGTGAAATCCGGCGCCGATGTCGTGGTGCTCGACGGCATGCAGGGCGGCACCGCGGCGACGCAGGAGGTCTTCATCGAGAATGTCGGCCTGCCGATCCTGGCGGCCATCCGCCCGGCCGTGCAGGCGCTGCAGGATCTCGGCATGCATCGCAAGGTCCAGCTCATCGTCTCCGGCGGCATCAGGACCGGCGCCGATGTCGCCAAGGCGCTGGCGCTGGGCGCGGATGCTGTCGCGATCGGCACCGCGGCGCTGATCGCGCTCGGCGACAACGACCCGCGGCTGGAGGCAGAATACGCCAAGCTCGGCACCACCGCCGGCGCTTATGACGACTGGCATGAGGGGCGCGACCCCGCCGGCATCACGACGCAGGATCCCGAGCTCGCCGCACGTCTCGACCCGCTCAAGGCCGGGCGCAGATTGGCGAATTATCTCTCCGTCCTGGCGTTGGAAACGCAGACCATCGCGCGCGCCTGCGGCAAGAGCCATGTCCATAATCTGGAACCGGAGGATCTCGTGGCGCTGACCGTGGAAGCCGCCGCCATGGCGCGCGTGCCGCTGGCCGGCACCAACTGGATTCCCGGCAGCGCCGGGTTCTGAAGCCGCAGACGGGGCCGTCCAACGAGGCGGCCCTTATCGTTTGAAGAATGGGGAACTGAATGACCGTCGATCTCGCGGCCGCCGCCAAGGAGCGCGGCATCAAGTATTTCTTGATTTCCTACACCGATCTGTTCGGCGTCCAGCGCGCAAAGCTGGTTCCCGCCGGCGCTATCAACGGCATGGCGAAGAGCGGCGCCGGCTTTGCCGGCTTCGCGACCTGGCTCGACATGACGCCGGCCGACCCTGATCTCTTCGCCGTGCCCGACCCCGACAGCCTGATCCAGCTGCCCTGGAAGCCGGAAGTCGGCTGGCTCGCCGCCGATCTGTGGATGAATGGCCAGGAGGTCGCGCAGGCCCCGCGCAACCTGCTCAAGCGCCTGGTCAAGGATGCCGCCGCCCAGGGCTATACGATGAAGACCGGCGTCGAATGCGAGTTCTTCCTGACCACGCCCGACGGTCTCCAGGTCTGCGACGTCGCCGACAAGCTGACCAAACCCTGCTACGACCAGTCGGCCCTGATGCGCCAATACGACGTCATCGCCGAACTCTGCGACGCGATGCTGGCGCTCGGCTGGAAGCCCTATCAGAACGACCATGAGGACGCGAACGGCCAGTTCGAGATGAATTGGAATTTCGGCGATGTGCTCGTCACCGCCGACCGCCATTCCTTCTTCAAATACATGGCGAAATCGATCGCCGAGAAGCATGGCCTGCGGGCGACCTTCATGCCGAAGCCATTCCTGAACCTGACCGGCAGCGGCTGCCACGCCCATGTCTCGGTCTGGAACGGCGAGCGCAACCTGTTCGAGGACGAGGCCGGCGAGCTCGGCGTCTCGCAGCTCGGCTATCACTTCATCGGCGGCGTGATCCATTCGGCCGACGCGCTCTGCGCCCTGTTCAACCCGACGGTGAACTCCTACAAGCGCATCAATGCGCCGCGCACGACCTCGGGCGCGACCTGGTCGCCCAACACCGTGACCTATTCCGGCAATAACCGCACCCATATGATCCGCATTCCCGAAGGCGGGCGGTTCGAATTGCGGCTGCCCGACGGCGCGGCCAACCCCTATCTCCTGCAAGCCGGCATCGTCGCCGCCGGCCTCGACGGCATCCGCAACAAGCGCGATCCCGGCAAGCGCCTCGACATCAACATGTACACGGACGGCCACCTGGTCGAGGGCGTCAAGACGCTGCCCCTCAACATGCTCGACGCGCTGCGCGCGCTCGAAGCCTCGGAGGTCCTGAAGGAGGGCCTTGGCGCCTTCGTTCCCGCCTATCTCAAGCTCAAGCACCAGGAATGGAACGATTACGCACGCCATCTCACCCAGTGGGAGCGTGACGTGACGCTCGACTGCTGAGACGGAAGCGGCTTTCGCAAGCCGCGCCGTCAGGCGCCGACCTTGGCCAGCACGTCGGCGCGCAGGAAGCGCTCGATGAACAGCATGAACAGCACGGAGGGAACGAGCAGGATCAGCGCCGTGATCGAGGCGACCTGATAATTGCCGCCCATCGCCGCGTTGTAGAGCAGGAGCGGCAGCGTCGTGACCTGCGGTACGCCGACGAAGAAGGTGCCGGTGAATTCGTCGAGCGACTCCAGGAAGACGAAGATGCCGCTGGCGATGATGCCCGGCGCGGCCAAGGGCAGCGTCACCGTGAAGAAGGCGCGCAAGGGCGAGGCGCCGATATTGCGGGCGGCGAGTTCGAGATCCTTGTCGACCGCGGCGAAAGCCGCCGCCGCGATCCAGACGGAATAGACCAGGCCATGGGCGGCATGGACGAGGACGACGGCGAAGACCGTGCCGTTGATGCCGATCTGGTAGAACACCCGCGCGACGTTGATGTAGATCGCGACCGAGGGAAAAGCCTGCGGCAGCAGGAACATCACCATGAACAGCGCCCGCATCGGCAGCTTCAGGCGCGCCAGCGCATAGCCCGCGGGAATCGAGAGTGCGAGCGCGACCACGACCGTCAGCACGGCGATCCAGACCGAGGTGCCGAGCGAAGCCATCGCGTCGCCGGTCGGACGGAAGACCTGCTCCCAATAGCGCGTGCCATAGGTCACCGGCAGCTTGAACGGCGTGTACCAACGCTCGGCGACCGACCAGAGCGCGAGATTGGCCAATGGGCCGATCAGCACGAAGGCGAAGGCGGCGAGCAGGGCTGCGGCCAGCGTCGCCCGGGCTGTCGAGGCGAGGCGGATCATGGCGCTGCCTCCTTCGACAAGCCGCGCTTGAGGTAGAGGATCGCGGCGCCTGCGCTGATCAGATAGGTGATGACGCCGAGCGCATTCGCCGTGGCGTAGTCGCCATAGGAGTTGATGCGGAAGGCCATGTCGACCGTGAGCATGGTCGGCTGCGAGCCCGCGACCATCATCGGCACGGAGAGCACCGAGAGCATCGTCACAAAGGACAGCACGAGCGCCACCAGCAGCGTCGGCATCACCTGCGGCAAGGCCAGTTCGACGAGCACGCGGACACGCGAAGCGCCGAGATTGCGGCCGGCCTCAAGCGTCGCCCGGTCGATCGAGGCGAGCGCGCCGGCAAGCAGCAGCGCGACGAAGGGGGTCTGCTTCCAGACGAAGGTCGCGATGATGCCGCGCCAGTCGAGATAGCTCACGGCGCTCAGCGGCTCCATCAGCCCGAGCGAGACGAAGGTGTTGTTCATCAGCCCGTTCTTGGCGAGGAAGGTGCGCATGCACTGCGCCGCGACGATGAAGGGGATGAACAGCGGCCAGCGATAGAGCGCCTTGAGCGTGCCGACGATCCAGGGATTCTCGCCCAATGTCAGCGTGCCGGCGATGACGATCGCGGCAAGCGCGGTCAGCCCGCAGGAGGCCAGGACGATCACCACCGTGAAGACGATGTCGGTCGAATACAGCTCATAGGCCTTGGCGAACCAGTCCAGCGTCAGCGAGCCGTCCGGCTTGGTGAAGGCCGAGATCAGCGAGAAGCCGAGCGGGTAGAGGAACAGCGCAGCGACGAGGAGAAGGCCGGGCGCGATGAGGATCAGCGCCAGTTGGCGTTGGGAGAGCATGGACAGGCGCCGATCGCGAGGATGGGCGGCCCGGCGTCAAGCCGGGCCGGTGGTGGATTCGACCGTCAGTTCGAGACCTTCTTCTCGTAGCCTTCGAGGATGTCGTTGAAGTAGGGCGCGATCGGGAAGGACTTGGCGTTCTTCGAGAGATCGCTCGGGGTGATGTCGGTGAAGAGCTTGTTCCAGGCCGCCTGGTCGAGCTTGCCCTCGAGGTTCTTGGCGTCGATGCCCGGATACCAGTTGAACTTCTTGACGATGCCGTCGGCCTGCACCTGCGGGCTGGTGGCGAGCGCGATGAACTCCTCGGCGAGCTTGCGGTTGGCGGTCTTCTCCGGCACCGCGTAATACATCGGCTGGCCCGGCATGCCCGGCGAGGCGAGCTTGAGCTTCATGTTCGGCGGCAGCTTGCCGTCGGCCTGCCAGGAATAGAACATGTCGACCCAGACCGGCCCCATCGCGATCTCGCCGCGGTTGAGCATGTCGAGCGTGCCGGCATTGCCCGGCGTGATGACAACCGACTTGTTGAACTCCTTCAGATCGGCGAACGCGCCGTCCCAGGACGCCTTCACGGCCGGATCATAAGGGCCCTTGATCAGCTTGTCGGCGTCGCCGCCGAAGGCGTAGACCCAGCCGGCTACGAAGGCGACGCCGGACATGCCGCCCTTGATGCCGTTATAGCCGAACTGCTTGGGGTTCTTCTTGGCCCAGTCGCGCAGCTCCACGAAAGTGCTGGGCGGGGATTTGAGCAGATCGGCATTATAGGCGAGCGCGGTCTGCGACTGGAACATCGGGATGACGAAGCCCGAGACGTCGGCGCCCAGCGCGTTCTTCGCGGTGTCGCTGGAGACGAGCTTCGCGGTGTCGACCTTGTCGGTGTATTTGGCGAGCAGGCCTTCCTTCACCATCGTGCCGGCGGCCTTCTGGTGGATGACGACGACATCGAAATCGGTCGTCGTCGCGCTCTTCTGCGCATCGAGCTTCTCATAGATTTTCTGCGAGCCGGAATCGCCGGCGCCGGTGCCGACGGACACGACCTTCACGCCGGGATGGGACTTCTCGAACATCGGCCCGAGATAGTCCTTCACATAGTCGACCATGTTCTGGTCGCCGGCGGTGGCGACGTTCAGGGTCTGGGCCGAGAGCGGCGACGCCGCCATCAGTGCCGCGAGCGAACAGGCAATGGTGAGGATGCGCATGGGTCTGACTCCTTGTTGGGTAGAACGCGGTCAGGCGGCGATCGTCCCGGCCTCGGATGCCGGGAAGATGTGGAGGCGCTGCAGCGGGATGCGCAGGCCGATCTTGGTTCCGAGTTCGTGGCGGTTGGCATCGTCGACCGTGATCTGGCGGCCTGCCGCCTCGACCCGGTAGCGATAGACACCGCCTGGATAAGCGCGCGCGGCGATCAGCCCCGGCACGATCAGATCGCCGGTCGAAGTCGCGTCGCTGGCGTCAAGCCGCGCGACGTCGTCGCGGAAATAGGCGACCGCTTCGCCGCTCGGCAAAGCGCTCGATACTCCGTTCGCGAGGCTCGCCGTGGCCTCGCCTGCGCTCAAGCGAGCACCCTGCTCCGAGCGCTCGACGCGCAATGGCAGGACGTTCTCCGCGCCCATGAAATTGGCGACGAAGGCGGTCGCCGGGCGGTCATAGACCTCCTCGGGCGTGCCGACCTGCGCAATCCTGCCCGCCTGCATGATGACGAGCCGGTCGGCCATGGTCATGGCCTCCTCGCGATCATGCGTGACATGGACGGCGGTCAAGCCAAGACGCTGCTGGATCGCCCGGATCTCATGGCGCATCGTCATGCGGATCTTGGCGTCGAGATTGGAGAGCGGCTCGTCGAGCAGCAGGATGCCGGGGTCGATGGCGAGCGCCCGGCCGAGCGCGACGCGCTGGCGCTGGCCGCCCGAGAGCGCGGTGACCTTGCGGTTCTCATAACCGGCAAGACCGAGGAATTCGAGCATGGCGGCGACCTTGGCCGCGATCTCCGCCTTGGTGGCGCCGCGCAGCTTCAAGCCGTAGCCGATGTTCTGCAGCACGGTCATATGCGGCCACAGCGCATAGGACTGGAACACCATCGCCATGCCGCGCTTCTCCGGCGGCAGGGAGGCGACATCCTTGCCGCCGACGATGATCGAGCCGGATTCGACCGGCACGAAGCCACTCAGCGAGCGCAAAAGCGTGGTCTTGCCGCAGCCCGACGAGCCGAGAAGCGCGGTGAAGCTGCCGGGCGTGAAATCGAGGCTGACACCGTGCAGCACCCGCGTGCCGCCATAGGCGACATGAAGGTCGCGCACGGCAATGGCCGCGCCGCTTTGCGGCCCGTGCTGCAATTCCGTTGGCAAAACGCCGTCTCCCTTGCCGCGATCTTTTTCAGAATGATTGGAACATCTCTTCCAATTTCTGATACGCTTGGAATAAATATAACGCCCGTCTCCGGCCGTGTGCAATAGGTTTGTGAACCTCTGATGACGCCCCCGATCCACTCCATCTGGCTGCTGCCGAAAACCGAGGACGAGACGCTGCTGGCGGAGGTGGTCGCGGAGCTGTCGCGCCGCTTCGGCACACCGCTCTTCGCGCCGCATCTGACGGTGAAGGGCGACACCGACCTGCCCATAGCGGCGCTCGAAGCCGCGATCGCGGAGGCGGCCGGCGCGGTCGCGGGGTTTGCCGAAGAGATCGCCGCGATCGAGACGAGCGAAGCCTATTTCCGCTCGTTCTATGCGCGCTTCGCGGTCAGTGCGCCGCTGGCGCGATTGAAGCAGCGATTGGACGCGCGGGCGGCTGAGGCCTTCATGCCGCATGTCTCGCTGCTCTACGGACCGGTCGCGCCAGAGCTGAAGGTCGCGGCGGCAGAGGAGGTCGCGCGCAGGCTGAAAGGGCGAGCCATCAGCTTCGACCGGCTCTGCGTGGTGCGCTCGGGCCAGGATATCCCCATTGCCGACTGGCGCGTGATTGCGACCGCACGGCTGGGCTGAAGCGGCCGCCGGCTCAGCCCGGCGGGATCAGTGTCACGCCCGAATTCGCGAAGTCGAGCGTCACCAGCATGCCCTCGGCCAGCATCGGACGGGCGCCGTACTGCACCACGAAGAGATCGGCCGCCTCGGTCTGGACGATGATGTCGAGATGGTTGCCGAGATAGGTGCATTTGCGGATCGTGCCGGGCAGCCCCTCCCCCGTCGCCTCCGACAGGATCAGGCTCTCCGGCCGCACCGCGATCCGGGCCGGCCCCGGCCCAAGCCCACGCGCCGGCAAGGAGACGCTGGCCGAGCCGATCGCGACATCGGCGCGCCCCTCGGCAACCGAACGGATCGTCACATCGATCAGATTGGCGTCGCCGATGAAGTCGGCAACGAAGGCATTGGCCGGCTCCTCATAGAGCTCGCGCGGCGCACCCTCCTGCGCGATGCGCGAATTCGACATCACGATGATGCGGTCGGAAACGGCGAGCGCCTCCTCCTGATCATGGGTGACATAGGCGACCGTCAGGTTGAGGTTCTGCTGCAATTCGCGGATCTCCTCGCGGACCCGGCGGCGCAGTTTCGCGTCGAGATTGGAGAGCGGCTCGTCGAAGAGCAGCACCTGCGGCTCCAGCACCAATGCGCGCGCCACCGCGACGCGCTGCTGCTGCCCGCCGGAGAGCTCCGAAGGGTAGCGGTTCTCGAAACCTTTCAGGCCGACGAGCGCGAGCTTCGACAGCGCCATCTCGCGCGCCACATCCTTGCCCAGCCCCTTCACGGTCGGGCCATAGGCGGCGTTCTCCAGCACGCTCATATGCGGAAACAGTGCATAGGACTGGAACACCATGCTGACGTCGCGATCAGCGGCCGAGAGCCGCGTCACATCCTTGCCGCCGATCAGGATTTGCCCCGCGCTGGCGATCTCGAGCCCGGCGATCATGCGTAGCGTCGTGGTCTTGCCGCAGCCGGAGGGGCCAAGCAGGGTGACGAGCTTGCCCGCCTCGATGGCGAAGCTGACATCGTCGACGGCCGTCACCGCGCCATAGCGCATGCTGACATTGCGGAACTCGACGGATGCGGGGCCGGCCTTCGTCAACTTGCTGCTCCTTGACTGATAGGACCGGAGACCGAACCGGAGAGTGCGACGGCCTTGTGCCGGCCAACTTGGCGCCGGCCGAGCTTGCGTTCGCCGACGCCGAGCTGGATCAGTCCGATGCCGGCAGCCATGACCACGATCAGCACCGAGGAATAGGCGATGGCCAGGCCGAACTCGCCGGCCTCGACCCGGCCGACGATATAGGCGGTGGCGAGGTTGTACTCGGCCGAGACCAGGAAGATCACCGCGCTGACGGCAGTCATGCTGCGCACGAAGCTGTAGACCAGCGCCGCGACCAGAGCCGGGCGCAGCAGCGGCAGCACGACGCGCCAGAGCGTGGTGAAGCTGCGGGCGCGCAGCGTCGTCGAGGCCTCGTCCAGGCTCTTGTCGATCTGCGACAGGCCGGCGATGCCGGAGCGCACGCCGACCGGCATGTTGCGGAAGACGAAGGCGATGATCAGGATCAGCCCGGTGCCGGTGATCTCGATCGGCGGCACGTTGAAGGCCAGGATATAGGCGACGCCGAGCACCGTGCCGGGAATGGCGAAGGAGAGCATCGTCGCGAATTCCAGGGTGCCGCGCCCGCCGAACTTCTGCCGGGTCAGAAGATAGGCGGTGAGCAGGCCGATCAGCGCCGTCAACGGCGCCGAGATCGCCGCGACCTTGAGCGTCGTGAAGAACGAGTTCCAGGCCGCGCCCTCGAAGAAGAGTCCGCGACTGAAATCGATCGCGAAGCCAGTGCGGTAATGCTCCAGCGTCGGCGTGTAGTCGCGGCCCATCGTCTTGACGAAGCCGCCGACGAGGATGACGAGATAGATCACCAGCGTGAGCGCCACCCAGGGCAGGACGGCCAGCCCCGCAAGCCAGGTGACGCGGCGCGGCAGCGGCGTCGGCAGGCCGGCATCGCCCTTGCCCGTCACGGTCGTGTAGGACTTGCCGCCGAGCCAGCCCTGCTGCAGCCAGAAGGCGCCGAGCGTGAAGGCGAGCAGCACCATGGCGAGCACCGCCGCCTGGCCCTGGTTATAGGCCGCGCCGACGACGGCGAAGAAGATCTTGGTCGAGAGCACCTCGAAATTGCCGCCGAGCACCAGCGGATTGCCGAAATCGGCCATGCTCTCGACGAAGCCGAGCAGGAAAGCGTTGGCGATGCCGGGTCGCAGCAAGGGCCAGGTCACGGTCGAAAAGGTCTGCCAGCGGCCGGCCCCCAATGTCTGCGAAGCTTCCTCCAGGCTCGGGCTGATGCCCTGGACCACGCCGATCAGCACGAGGAAGGCGATCGGAGCGAAGGCGAGAACCTGCGCCAGCAGCACGCCGGGCAAACCGTAGATCCAGCGCGAGCGCGGAATTCCGAACCAGTCCGCCATGATCCCGGTGAAGAAGCCGGAGCGGCCGAAGAGCAGGATCAGCGCGAGCCCGATCACGAAGGGCGGCGTGATGATCGGCAGCACCGTCAGCGCCCGCATCAGGCGCTTGCCGGGCATCGCCGTGCGCTGGAGCAGCAGCGCGCAGGCAAGACCGAGCAAGGTCGTGATCACCCCGGTCAGCACGGCCAGGATCAGCGTGTTCCAGGCAACGCCGCAACTCGTGCCACCGGAGACGCAGCCGAGCCCCCAGATCGTGGCGCTGAAGAACCTGTCCGAGAAGGCCGAGAGCGCGACATGGCCGTTCTGATCGACCAGCGCGCTCTTCAGGATGACCATGACGGGCCAGAAGATGAACAGCCCGATCAGCAGGACGACGATGCCGATGGCCGAGGTGGTAAACAGGTCGCCCCGGCAATAGCCGCGATAGGCCAGGCCGTGGCAGGTCAGGAGCAGCAGCGAGAGCACGGTCAGGAAGGCGCCGCCGCCCATGCCGGCCTGCGCGACATCCGCGCCGAACAGCGCCGTGGCCCAGCCGGCGGCCGAGCCCTTGAGGACGATGCCGAAGCCCTGCAGGAAGAAAACCGCGAGCCCCGCGCCACCGGCCGCGACGAGTACACGCGCCACCTTGCCGGGGTCAGCGCTTCGCCAGAACACGGTCGCTGCCAGCAAGGCCACACCGACCGGCAGCAGCCAGGGCGCCTCCCCGGACAAGGCGAGCGCGAGCGCGCTGCCCGCCTTGCCGAGCGGATATCCGGAGAGCCAGCCGAACTGCGTCAGGCTCATGCCCTCGGGCAGATACCAGGGCAGCACGGCATAGCCGAGCCAGCCGATCAGGAGCACGAGTTGCGTGGCGCGGCGCATCGTCAGCCGTCTCCGCCCGATGGCCCGTCGCCTACTTCGGCAGCGCCTTGACCTCGCGGTCCCATTTGGCGAGCAGCCGCGTGCGCTCGGCCGAGGAGCCGTATTTGACGAAGTCGTAGTCGATCAACTTCATCTCCGACATCTTCGGCGATTGCGGCGGCACCGGCGCATTCTTGTTCGACGGCACCTGATAGGATTTCGCCGGGCCGGCGAGCCCCTGCGCGGCGGGCGTCAGCGCCCAGTCATAGAACTTCCTGGCGTTGTCGAGATTGCGCGCGCCCTTGACGATCGACATCGAGCCGATCTCGTAGCCGGTGCCCTCGCAGGGCGCGACCGGCTTGATCGGATCACCCTGCACCGCGAAGACGACGGCGTCGTGGATGAAGACGATGCCGACGGCTGTCTCGCCCAGGCTCGTCGCCTTGGCCGGGGCCGCGCCCGATTTGGTGTACTGGTTGACGTTCTTGTGCAGGGCCTTGAGGTAGTCGAAGGCCTTGTCCTCGCCCATCAGCTGGACCATCGTCGCGAGCAGGTTATAGGCGGTGCCCGACGAGTTGGGGTCGGCGACCTGGACGTCGTCCTTGAGCTTGGGGTCGAGCAGGTCGGCCCAGCATTTCGGCTCGGCCATGCCCTTGGACTTGATCTGCTGGGTGTTGAAGCCGAAGCCGAGCGCGCCGGCATAGATGCCGATCGAGCGCTGCTTGGCGGCCTTCCATTGCGAGATCGCCCAGTCGTTCAGGCCCTTGTTGGCGGGCGATTCATATTCCTGCGTCAGCCCCTCCTCGGCCGCCTGAAGATGCGGGTCGCCGGTGCCGCCCCACCAGATGTCGCCACGCGGATTGGCCGATTCCGCCTTGAGCTGGGCATAAATCTCGCCCGCCGATTTGCGCGTCATCGCAACCTTGATGCCGGTCTCCTTCTCGAAGGCAGTCGACATGGCGCGGCACCATTCTTCCTGCACGCCGCAATACATCACCAGCGCACCTTGCGCCTTCGCTGGAGAGGCTGCCAACGGCGAAGCGGCGGCAACAGCGGCGAACACTCCGGCGGCAAGCCAGGATTGGGTCTTCATGGTCGTCCTCCCTGGTCGAACGTTTCGTTCGTTGTTTTGTCGTTGGCTGAACTCTGACGGCTTTCGCGCAAAGATCAACGGATCAGTTGCTGGCTAAGAAATTCCGCTGATCGCCTTCACCGCGCCGGCGAGCGCCGGCGTGCAGCACAGGACCGGGTTGCCCTTGGCGACGGCGTCCCCGGTGAAGAAATCATTGAGCACAGCACCGGCCTCGCCCGCGATGACGACACCCGCCGCGACGTCCCAGGCATTGATATGCAATTCGACATAGGCCTCGGTGCGGCCGTTCGCGACATGGCAAAGCCCAAGCGCACCGGAGCCGGAGCGCTTGATCGATGCGCCTGCCGCCAGGCCGCGCCCGACCATGGCGAGATAATCGGCGGCGGGAATGCGCGTCGACCAGCCCATCTCGACATAGGCTCGCGTGATGTCGCCAGCCCCCGAAACCCGGATCGTCTGGCCGTTCATCGTGGCGCCATGCCCGCGCCGGCCGAGATAGACCTCGTCCAGGGCCGGAGCCGCGATGATGCCGAGCTCCGGCACGCCTTGACTCAGGAAGCCGATCGAGATGCACCAGTTGCGGTCGCCGCGCGCGAAGTTCGAGGTGCCGTCGATCGGGTCGATGATCCAGACCGCGTCGGAATTCTCGCCGCCACCCTCCTCGCCGATGACCGCATCCGAAGGGAACAGCACGCCGAGGCGCTGGCGCAGAAAATCCTCGACCGCGCCATCGGCGACGGTGAGCCAATCCTGCGCGCCCTTCATGGTGACGCCGAGGCTGTCGCGCTTGCGAAAATAGTCGAGCGCCATCCGGCTCGCCTCGGTGACGAGGCCGAGCACGGCATATTGGCGCCGGTCGAGTTCGGCGGGCGACATCGTCAATTCGCCTCCAGCGCAACGGCAACGGGCTTGCCCGTGCGCGCCGACTCCGTGGCGGCATCGGCCAGGATCTGGGCCTTGAGGCCGTCGAGACCCGAGGGCCTTGCCGCCGTGCCGCCCCGGCAGGCTGCGATGAAGGCCTCGAGCTCGGCGCGATAGGCCGCCGCATAGCGCTCGAGGAAGAAGTTCTGCACGGGATCGGCGCGGAAGCCGGCAACGGTTGCACTCTCGACCGTGGTCTCGTGGATATTGCCGGCGCGCAGCATGCCCTTGGAACCATGCACCTCGATGCGCTGGTCATAGCCATAGGTGGCGCGCCGAGAGTTCGAGATCTGCGCGATCCTGCCCGAGGCGGTCTTCATCAGCACGGCAGCGGTGTCGACGTCGCCCGCCTGCCCGATCTCCGGATCGACCAGCGCCGAGCCCAGCGCGAAAACCTCGACCGGCTCCTCGGCCAGGAGGAAGCGCGCCATGTCGAAATCATGGATCATCATGTCGCGGAACAGCCCGCCCGAGCGCGCGACATACGCGACCGGCGGCGGCGAGGGATCGCGCGAGATCACGCTGACGATCTCGATGGCGCCGGCCTCGCCTGCGCGCAGGCGCCGTTCAAGCGCCGCGAAGCTGGGATCAAAGCGGCGGTTGAAGCCGATCATCAACGGCTTGCCGGTCTGCGCGACCTGCTTCAGGCAGCGACGGATGCGCTGTGCATCGAGATCGACCGGCTTCTCGCAGAACACCGCCTTGCCGGCCGAGACGGCCGCTTCGATGAGATCGGCATGGGTGTCGGTCGGCGTGCAGATCAGAATGGCGTCGATGCTGGCGTCGGCCAGAATGGCGTCGATGCCGGCGACATGCGCGCCCGTCACCGCCGCCAGCGCGGAGGCCGCCTCGTTCGAGGCATCGGCGACCGCGACCAGCGCGGCATCGGCCCGCGCGGCGACATTCAGTCCGTGAATGCGGCCGATCCGCCCGGCGCCCAGCAATCCAAATCGCATCGTCGTCATTGTCCTATGGTCAAGCTTCGTGTCGTCGGGCCCGCATCAATCATGCGCACCCAGAATCGTCTGGTCGAAATCGATGTTGGAGCCGGTCATCAGTCCCGATTCTCCCGACGCCAGATAGGCAACCGCCTTGGCGACCTCGCGCGGATCGATCAACCGGCCGAAGGGCTGCTTGCGCGCCGCCTCGTCGAGCCAGCCATCCCTTGCATCGTGGCGCAGCCGCATGATCGCGTCCTCGCCCGGCGTCGCCATCCAGCCGATATTGAGGCCGTTGACCCGGATGCGCTGATCGAGCAGGCCGAAGGCGGCGTTCCTGGTCAAAGCGGCGAGCGCCGCCTTGGAGACGCTGTAGGCAGACAGGAAGGGCTGGCCGCCATGGGCCGACATCGACTGGATGTTGACGATCGCGCCTTCGATGCCGAGCCGCGCCATCGCCTCGGCCGCATCCTGGATCAGGAAGAAGGGCGCGCGCAGATTCACCGCCATGATGCGCTCATAGAGCTCCGGCGTCGTGTCGAGGATCGTACCGCGATCGGTGTCGCCTGCGGCATTGACCAGGATGTCGATGCGCCCGAAGGCGGCCTCGGCTGCCGGCACGATCGCCTTCACCGCGTCGAGATCGGCGAGATCGGCCTCATGAAAGCGGACATCGCAGCCCGCGCCACGCAGCGAGGCCGCCACGGCTTCGCCGCGCACCCGGTTGCGGCCGGTCAGCAGCAGGCCGGCGATGCCGCGCGCCGCGAATTCGCGCGCGATCGCCTCGCCCAGCCCCTGGCTACCGCCGGTCACGACGGCGATCTTGCCCGTCAGATCCCTGCTGAAGGCATCACGGTTCAACACCTGGCGTCACGCTCCCATGCGCATCATTTTGATATGAGCGGATTGTTTTTCTCGTAGATTGGAATAAACATTCCGCCCGCCGGCTTACGAAGTCAAGGCCGCGCCCAAGCGGGAAACGCATGCCAGCCGAGCCACAGCCAGCCTCGCCGATCAAGGATTTCGACGGCTTCGTCGCGCTGCTGCGCCAGCGCCGGCCGACGCTGCCGAAGCGCCTGAAGCAGGTCGCCGACCACGCCCTCGCCCATCTCGACGACATGGCCTTCGGCTCGACGGCGCAGATCGCCGAGCGCGCCGGCGTGCAGGCCTCGACCCTGGTGCGCTTCGCCCAGGCGCTCGACTATTCCGGCTTCAGCGAGATGCAGGAGGTCTTCCGCTCACGCCTGCGCCGCCAGGTCGTCGACCATCGCGAGCGGCTGGCGGCACTGCGCGGCACGCAAGCCGCTACAGGCGGTGCCGTGGCGCTGCTGGAAGGCTTCGTCCATGCCAGCGAAACCTCGCTGACGCAGGTCAAGGCCGCGATCCGGCCCGCCGATCTCGACGCCGCCGTGACCCTGCTGGCCGGAGCCCGGACGATCGTGCTGGTCGGCGCCAGACGCATGTTCCCGATCGTCTCCTATCTTGCCTACGCCTTCGGCAAGCTCGGCATCCGCGCCGTGCTGGTCGACAATGTCGCCGGGCTGGGCCCCGAGCAGGCGGCAATCGCCGGCCCGGGCGACGTCGTGCTCGCGGTGAGCTACGCGCCCTATGCCGCCATGACCGTCGAGATCGCGGCAGCCGCGCATCGGCGCGGCGTGCCGGTGCTCGCCCTGACCGATAGCGCGCTCAGCCCGCTCGCGGAGAATTGCCGCCTCTGGCTCGAGGTCGCCGAGGCCGATTACGGCGCCTTCCGCTCGGTCGCCGCGACTTTTGCGGTGGCGATGACGCTGGCCGTCGCGACCGCCGAGAAATCCGGCCTCTCGGCCGACCCAGACCTCGATCGATAGAACGCAGAGTTCACATGCCGACAGCCGCCTCCGACACGACGCTCGACGTCATCGCCATCGGCCGCTCCTCGGTCGATCTCTACGGCCAGCAGATCGGCGGCCGGCTGGAGGATATGGGGACCTTCGTCAAGGCCGTCGGCGGCTGCCCGACCAATATCGCCATCGGCACCGCGCGGCTCGGGCTGAGATCGGCGGTGATCACCCGCGTCGGCGACGAGCAGATGGGCCGTTTCATCCTCGAGCAGCTCGAACGCGAGGGCGTCGAGACGCAAGGCGTCGTCACCGATCCCAAGCGCCTGACGGCGCTGGTGATCCTGGGCGTGCGCGACGAGAAGACCTTTCCGCTGATCTTCTACCGCAGCGACTGCGCCGACGCGGCCCTGCATGAGAGCGAGATCAACGAGGCCTTCATCGCCTCGGCCAAGGCGATCGTCGTGACGGGGACGCATTTTGCGCTGCCCGACGCCGCCGCGGCACAGAAAAAGGCGATCCGCTTCGCCCGCAAGCATGGCCGCAAGGTCGTGTTCGATGTCGATTACCGGCCCAATCTCTGGGGCCTGGCGGGCCATGCCGCCGGCGAGGAACGCTATGTCCGCTCCGACACTGTGACGCGGCATCTGCAGGAGATCCTGCCGGACTGCGACCTGATCGTCGGGACCGAGGAGGAGCTCCACGCCGCCGGCGGCTCCGAGGATACGCTCACCGCCATCCGCACGATCCGCAGCTTGAGCCCTGCGACCATCGTCTGCAAGCGCGGGCCGATGGGCTGCGTGGTCTTCCCCAGTTCGATCCCCGCCTCGATCGAGGACGGCATCAAGGGGCCGGGCTTTCCTGTCGAGGTCTATAATGTGCTCGGCGCCGGCGATGCCTTCATGTCCGGTTTCCTGCGCGGCTTTCTGCGTGACGAGCCGATCGAAACCTGTTGCGCCTGGGCCAATGCCTGCGGCGCCTTCGCGGTCTCGCGGCTGCTCTGCTCGCCGGAGAGCCCGACCTTCCCCGAGCTGCACTATTTCCTGAAGCATGGCTCGGAGCATCGCGCGCTGCGCCACGACGCCGAGATCAACCACATCCATTGGGCAACGACGCGCCGGCCCCAGCCCGCCGGCATCATGGCGCTCGCCATCGACCATCGCGCCCAGCTGGAGAACATGGCCGATGCGGTGGGCGCACCGCGCGAGCGTATCGCCGCCTTCAAGACGCTGGCGGTCGCGGCCGCCGCGCGTGTCGCGGCCGGGCGGCCCGGCTTCGGCATGCTGATCGACGGCACGCATGGCCGCGAAGCGCTGTTCCGGGCCGGCGACCACGGCTTCTGGATCGCGCGCCCGCTCGAACTGCCCGGCTCACGGCCGCTGGTGCTCGAGACGGACGCGACCGGCTCGCTGGGAGCGACGCTGGCGGAATGGCCGGTGGACCACATCGCCAAATGCCTGTGCTTCTATCACCCGGACGATCCGGCCGAGCTCAAAGCCGCGCAGGAGGCCGTGCTGAAGCGCGTGGCGCTGGCCTGCCGGCAGGTCGGGCGCGAATTGCTGGTCGAGATCATCGCCTCCAAGCACGGTCCGCTGCATGACGACAGCACGGCGCAGGTGCTGGAACGGCTCTACGCCATCGGCATCCGGCCCGATTGGTGGAAGCTGGAAACCCAGCCCTCGCCCGCCGCCTGGCAAGCGATCGACACTGTGATCGCGACGCACGATCCCTATTGCCGCGGTGTGCTGCTGCTCGGGCTCGATGCACCGGAGGACATCGTCATGCAGGCCTTCCGGGGCTCGCGGGGTGCCGCCTCGGTCAAGGGCTTCGCGGTCGGCCGCACCATCTTCGGCGAGGTGGCGCGCGCATGGCTTTCGGGCACGATCGATGACGAGACCGCGACGGCGCGGATGGCACAGAACTTCGGCAAGCTGGCCGCTGCCTGGGAAAGCCGGTGAGGAGACAGCCGATGGCGAAGATCAGACTCACCATGGCGCAGGCGCTGGTCAAGGCGCTCGCGGCGCAGAAAACGGTGATCGACGGTGAGACTCTGCCGCTCTTCGGCGGTGTCTGGGCGATCTTCGGCCATGGCAATGTCGCGGGCCTCGGCGAGGCGCTGCACGCCGCGCGCGACACGCTGCCGACCTACCGCGCCCATAACGAACAGGCGATGGCGCATGCGGCGATCGCCTTCGCCAAGGCCTCCCGGCGGCGCCGGATGATGGCGGTGACGAGCTCTATCGGCCCCGGCGCGACCAATATGGTCACCGCCGCCGCAGTCGCCCATGTCAATCGCCTGCCGCTCCTGCTGCTGCCGGGCGATGTCTTTGCCGGACGCCGGCCGGACCCGGTGCTGCAGCAGATCGAGGATTTCGGCGACGGCACGGTCTCGGCCAATGACTGCTTCAAGCCGGTCTCGCGCTATTTCGACCGGCTGACCCGGCCCGAGCAATTGATACCGGCCTTCGAACGCGCCATGGCGGTCCTTACCGATCCAGCCGAATGCGGGCCGGTGACGCTTTGCCTGTGCCAGGACGTGCAGGCCGAGGCCTTCGATTATCCCGAAGGTTTCTTCGCCGAGCGCATCTGGACGCCGCGCCGCCAGCGCCCGGACGAAGCCGAGCTGGCTGAAGCGGCCGCGCTGCTCAAGGCCGCGAAAAAGCCCTTCCTCGTGGTCGGCGGCGGCGTGCTCTATGGCGAGGCCGAGGCCGAACTCGCTCGCTTCTGCGAGGCGCATGGGCTGCCGGCGGCCGAAACGCAGGCCGGCAAGAGTGCCCTGCCCTTCGACCATCCGCTCAATCTCGGCGCGATCGGCGTCACCGGGACCGGCGCAGCCAATGCCATGGCGGAAGAGGCCGATCTCGTGCTCGCCGTCGGTACGCGCCTGCAGGACTTCACCACCGGCTCCTGGTCGCTCTTCGCCAACCCCGCCTGCCGCATCATCGGGCTGAACGTGCAGGCCTTTGACGCCGGCAAGCAGCGCGCCCAGCCGCTCCTCTGCGATGCCCGCGCCGGGCTCGCCGAGCTCGACGCGGCACTTGCAGGCCATCGCGCGCCCGAGACCTGGACGGCGCAGGCGAAGGCCGCAAAGACCGACTGGCTCACGACCGCCGCGCGCTACACCACTGCCGGCAACGAGACTCTGCCGAGCGATGCCCAGGTGCTGGGCGCCGTGCAGCGCTGGAGCAAGCCCTCCGATGTCGTGGTCTGCGCCGCCGGCGGCTTGCCGGGCGAGCTGCACAAGCTCTGGCAGGCCGGCGCGCCCGGCGGCTACCACATGGAATACGGCTATTCCTGCATGGGTTACGAGATCGCCGGCGGGCTCGGCGTCAAGATGGCCGATCCCGCCCGCGAGGTCGTCGTCATGCTCGGCGACGGCTCCTATCTGATGATGAACTCCGAGATCGCCACCTCGGTGATGCTGGGGCTGAAGCTCACCATCGTCGTGCTCGACAATCGCGGCTTTGGCTGCATCAACCGGTTGCAGGGCGCGACCGGCGGTGCCCCCTTCAACAACCTCCTTTCCGACAGCCGCCACGAGACGCTGCCGGCGATCGATTTCGCCGCCCACGCCGCCTCGCTCGGTGCGGTCTCGCGCAAGGCGGCAAGCCTTGCCGAACTCGACGCGGCGCTGCGCGAAAGCCGAGCACATGACCGCACCAGCGTCGTCGTGATCGACACCGACCCGATGATCTCGACCGATGCCGGCGGGCATTGGTGGGATGTCGCGGTGCCCGAGGTTTCGACGCGGGCCGAGGTCGCCGAGGCTCGCCAACGTTACGACGACGCACTCAAGGCGCGGCCATGATCGAATACCATCGTCATTGCGAGCGAAGCGAAGCAATCCAGGGGGGGGGCGTGGGACTCCTGGATTGCTTCGCTTCGCTCGCAATGACGGGGCCCCCTGCCTCTCTCTGATCACCTCGCAGATTACGGAACCAACGACATGCCTATCCGCATCGGCGCCAACCCCATCGGCTGGTCGAATGACGACCTGCAGGAGATCGGCGGCGCGACCTCGCTCGAAACCTGCCTGGATGAGGCCCGCGAGGCCGGTTTTGAGGGCATGGAACTTGGCCATAAATTCCCGCGCGAACCCGCCGCGCTCAAGGCCGCGCTCGCGCCCTTCGGCATGGCCTGCATCTCGGGCTGGTACTCCGCTGAATTGCTGCTGCGCGATGCCGATGAAGAGATGGCGCATCTGCGACCGCATCTCGATCTGCTCAAGGCGATGGGCTCGAATGTCCTGGTCTTCGCCGAGACCTCGAACGCGATCCATGGCGACCGCAGCAAGCCGCTCTCGCAGCGGCCGATGCTGGCGGCGGGCGACTGGGCTGAGTTCGGCCGGCGGATCACCGAGGTCGCCGAGCGCACCCTCGCTGAGGGCGTCCGGCTGGTCTATCACCACCACATGGGCACGATCGTGGAGAGCGAGGCCGATATCGACGCCTTCATGGCGGCAACCGGCAAGGCCGTGCATCTCCTGCTCGACACTGGTCATGCGAGCTGGGGTGGGGCCGACCCGGTCGCGCTCGCCGCGCGCTATCGCGACCGGATCAGCCATGTCCATGCCAAGGATGTGCGCAAGGGCGTGATGGAGCAGGCCAAGGCCGGAGACTGGAGCTTCCTTGATGCCGTCCTCGGCCAGGGCAGCGAGCTCGGCGTCTACACCGTGCCCGGCGACGGCATGGTCGATTATCCCGCCGTCTTCCGCGCCCTGCCCGGTTATTCCGGCTGGGTCGTGGTCGAGGCCGAGCAGGATCCTGAGAAGGCCCATCCCCTGACCTATGCCAGGAAGGGCGTCGCCCATCTGAGGCTGAGCCTGAAGGAGGCCGGGCTCGCCTGAGCCGGAGCACATCATGTCGAAACTGCTCGTCAAACCCGCCGCAGCCGATTCGCAGGGCCGCATCCACAACGTCACGCCGGCATCGGCCGGCTGGGATCATGTCGGCTTCGAGGTCTACAAGCTCGTTGACGGCCAGAGCCTGTCAAAGGAGACGGGCGATCGCGAGGCCTGCATCGTCCTGCTCGCGGGCAAGGTCGCGGCCAGCGCGGGCGGCACGGAATTCGGCACGATCGGCGGCCGCAACTCCCCCTTCGAGCCCGACCCCTGGTCGCTTTATGTGCCGGCCGGAACGTCCTGGACCGTCACGGCCGAAGGCGCCTGCGAAGTGGCGGTGTGCTCGGCCCCGGGCAAGCCGGGGCTCAAGCCACGCGTCATCGCGCCCAGCGATGTCGGCTGCCTGACGCGCGGCCAGGGCACGAACACCCGCCATGTCCGCAACATCCTGCCGGAGACCGAACCTGCCGAAAGCCTGCTCGTGGTCGAGGTGATCACGCCCTCCGGCTCTTGGTCGAGCTATCCGCCGCACAAGCACGACCGGGACGCACTGCCGCGGGAATCGCTGCTGGAGGAGACCTATTACCACCGCCTCTCGCCGCCGCAGGGTTTCGCCCTCCAGCGCGTCTACACCGACGACCGCTCGCTCGACGAAACGCTCGCGGCCGAGGATGGCGATGTCGTGCTCGTGCCCAGGGGCTACCATCCGGTCGCCGCGCCGCATGGCTACGAGCTGTATTATCTCAACGTCATGGCGGGGCCGAAGCGGGTCTGGAAATTCGCCAACGACCCCGCCCATGAATGGATGCTGGAGAGCTGAGCCAGGCCGTCTGGAAACCTCCTGAGCCCTCATCCTGAGGAGCGCTCCGCAGGAGCGCGTCTCGAAGGATGCTCCAGGAGGCTCCCGAACCATCTGGAGCATCCTTCGAGACGCCGCTGTGCGGCTCCTCAGGATGAGGGCTGGAGTTTCCAAGCGATCTCTGAGCGAAGCGGCTCCACCCGGCAAGGCCACAAGGAGCGAGCCAGATCCCGCCCCAAGCGCCTTAGTTCACCCTGCGCTTTTCGAGCTTCCGCGCCAGCGTCCGGCGATGCATTCCCAGCCGCCGGGCGGTTTCGGAGATGTTGAAATCCGTCTCGACCAGGGTTTCGTGAATACGCTCCCATTCGAGATTCTTCAGCGAGGTCGGCCGCTGCGAAAGCGGCACCTCCGCATTGCCGGTCGATTTCTCGAAGGCCGCCTCGATATCGTCGCCATTGGACGGCTTCGCGAGATAGTGGCAGGCGCCGAGCTTGATCGCCTCGACCGCCGTGGCAATGCTGGCGAAACCGGTCAGCACCACGATCTTCATCAATGGATCGTGCCCGTGCAGCAGCTTGATGCATTCCAGGCCGGAGCCGCCGGCGAGCTTAAGGTCGACGACGGCATAGCCCGGGGACGCGGTCGCCAGCAGGTCCGGCAGGCCGGCGACGCCGTCGCAGGACAAGACCAGATAGCCGCGCCTCTCGAAGGAACGGCGCAAGGCGCGCGCGAAGGAGGGATCGTCCTCGACGATCAGGAGCGTGCGTTCAGGCTGCATCGGCGGCTCCCGGAGAGAGGCTCGCCAGCGGCAGCGCCAGCGTGACATGGGCGCCGCGGCCGATGCGGTTGCGCGCCGTCACCGTGCCGCCGAGCTTGCGCAACACATTGACGACGAGAAAGAGCCCGAGCCCGCTGCCGGGGCGCTGCTTGGTCGAGCGATAGGGCTGGCCGAGCTCGGCGAGGATCGTCGGGTCGAAACCCGGCCCGGCATCGTCCACCGCGATGAGCAGTTCGTCGCCACGGCGACCAATGGTGACTCCGACCCAATGCGGCGAGGCCTCGAGCGCATTGTCGAAGACGTTGAAGATGACCTGCTTCAGGGCCGGGTCGGAGACGATGCTGTCGTCAGGGCTGAAGCGATTGTCGTAGTCGAGCGCGATGGGTGAGCGATGCGAGCGCCACTCCGCGACCAGGCCATCGATGAAATCATTGACCGTGGTCTTGACCGGACCCTCGCCGCGCGCCTCGCCGGAGGACATCAGGATGCCGGTGACGATCGATTTGCAGCGCTCGATCTGGCTCTGCATCTCGCCGATCTCCTGGACGAGATCGGGATCGCTCCTGAAGGCGGGCATGCGCTGCCAGTCGTTGAGAATGACCGAAAGCGTCGCCAATGGCGTGCCGAGTTCATGGGCTGCGCCCGACGCCAGCAGGCCCATCCTGACGATATGGTCTTCCTCCGCCGCGCGCTGGCGCAGATCGGCGAGGTGAAAATCCCGGATGCGCAGGTTGCGGTTGATCCGCGCGATGAAGAAGACAAGCAGGCTCGCCGCCAGCACGAAGCAGACGAACATGCCCTGGATGTGCAGCGTCAGGAGCTCTCCCGCCAGTTCCGGCGGCAGCACGAGCGGCCGGTAGAAGACAATCAGCCCGATGAAGCAGCCGCTCGCGACGACAACCAGCAGCCTGGCCGCCCAGACCTCGAGCAGCACGGCGCCGAGCGCGATCTGCAGGAGGTAGAGCGAGATGAAGGGATTGCTCGCACCGCCGCTGAGATAGAGCTGGATCGTCAGCGCCGTGACGTCGAGCAGCAACTCGGCGACGAGCTCGCCATGGTTGATCTCGGTGTTCTGCCGATGGCGCAGCAGGCTGACGACGTTGAGGCCAACGAGGAACAGGATGATGCCGACCATCTGCGGCACCGGCAAGGCGATGCCGAACCAGAGCTGCACGATCAGCATGGCCAGCACCTGCCCGCCGACGGCGAACCAGCGCAGCTGTACGAGCAACAGCAGGTTTTTCCGGCTTGTGGTGTTTTGAACGCTAATGCTCGTTCTCCACTGCGCGCCGAAGCCGGCACTCGCCGCGAATGACGAAGGCTGCCGCCGCGGCGAGCATGAGCGCCAACGCAAACCAAGTCAGCGCATAGACGAGATGATTATTCGCAAAGCGCAGCACTGTCAGCCCACCGACGGGAAAGCCCGCCGGATCGGGGGTCGCATCGGCGTCGACGAAATAGGGCGCGACCTCGCCAAGGCTGCGCTCGCCGAGTCCGCGCGCTGCGGCGATCGCGGCGACATCGCGTGAATACCAGCGATCGGCGGCGGGATCGTTGTGGCGCAGGAAGCCGCCTCCAGGTTCGCTCAGGCGCAGGAGGCCCGTGACCCTGACTTGCGCCACTGGGACCTGGCCATTCAACGCAGAGGCCGGCCCGCTCAATTGACTGCGCTGGTCCGGCGTGACGAAGCCGCGATTGACCAGCACCGTAAAGCCCGCATCGCTGCGCAGCGGCGTCATCTGCCAGTAGCCGCCGCCGCGCTCCGTCACCGCCTGCACGAAGGTTGCGCGATCCTGCTGGAAGGATCCGCTCAGCCGCACCCGCCGGTATTCATCGGCCGCGCTCGCCGCCCAGCCCGCCGGGCCGGGAGCGGGCACCGGCTGTGCATGGATGCGGCTCTCGACGCGGGCGATCAGCGCCTGCTTCCAGCCGAGGCGCTGCACCTGCCAGATGCCGAGCGCCAGGAAGCCCAGAATCCCGATGAGGGCGGCAATGCCGAGACAAACGAGCAGGCCCATCGAGCGCGGCCCGCGGCCCCGCCCGCTCGCCATCCGCTCGTCATCGTCAGAAGCGCGCTCGCCCGGCGTGGCAGGCAGCGCCTGCCGCCTGGCCGGGCGCGTCACGGCATCTGGCTCATATCGTGTCCGGGCATCATGTTGGTGTTGAGGTGGTACATCACCCAGAGCGAGCCGGTGAGCGCGATGACGACGAGGATGATCGTGAAGATCAGCGCCAGCATCGTCCAGCCACCTTCCGAACGGCCGTTCATGTGCAGGAAGAAGACCATGTGCACGACGATCTGGACCACGGCGAAGGCCATGATCACGAGCGCCGTCGCCTGCTTGTTGTCCAGGACGTTGTTCATGACCAGCCAGAACGGGATCGCGGTCAACACGACCGAGAGCAGGAAGCCGGTCAGATAGCCGCGAAACGAACCATGCGCCTGGGCGTGATCGCCATGACCGCCGTGATCGCCATGCGCTTCGGAGCTCATCGCAGCATTCCCGTGAGATAGACGAAGGTGAAGACGCCGATCCAGACGACGTCGAGGAAGTGCCAGAACATGCTCAGGCACATCAGGCGGCGGCGGTTGGCCGCGATCAGCCCGTGCTTGGCGACCTGCACCATCAGCGTCACCAGCCAGATCGTGCCAAAGGTCACGTGCAGGCCGTGGGTGCCGACGAGGGTGAAGAAGGCCGAGAGGAAGGCGCTGCGCTGCGGCGTCGCGCCGATCTCGATCAGGTGGTGGAACTCGTAGAGCTCGATGCTGAGGAAGGCGAGGCCGAACAGGCCGGTGACCGCAAGCCAGATCTGGGTCGCGGCGACGCGGCCCTTCTCCATGGTCAGCATGGCGAAGCCATAGGTGATCGACGAGAGCAGCAGCATCGTCGTGTTCAGAGCGACCAGCGGCAGCTCGAACAGGTCCTTGGGCGAGGGCCCGGCGGCATAGTTCGCGCCGAGCACCCCATAGATCGCAAACAGCATCGCGAAGATGAGGCAGTCGCTCATCAGATAGATCCAGAAGCCGAGCGCGGTGCTCGAGCCTTCCGGGTGGTCGTGCTCGTCCTTCAGGTAGAAGACGGTCTCGGCGTTGGCAGCCTCGGCGTCGTGCCGCGCGGCGATATCGGCTGTCGTCATGGTTCAGGCTCCCGCGCCGGCCAGGAGGCGGGTCCGCTCCGCTTCCGTGCGCACCACCTCCTCGACAGGGATGTGGAAATCGCGGTGATAATTGAAGGTGTGGGCGATCGTCACGACGAGCAGCGCCACGAAGCCGAGCGCGGCCAGCCACCACATGTACCAGATCAGGCCGAAGGCGACGGCCATGCTCAGCCCGGCGAGGATGATCCCGGTCGGCGTGTTGCTCGGCATATGGATCGGCCTGTAGCCGTCGAGCGGGCGCTGATAGCCGCGGCGCTTCATGTCCGCCCAGGCGTCATTGTCATGGATGACCGGCGTGAAGGCGAAATTATAGACCGGAGGCGGCGAAGCGGTCGCCCATTCCAGCGTCCTGCCGTCCCAGGGGTCACCGGTCGTCTCGCGCAGCTTGTCGCGCCTGAGGATGCTGACGCCGATCTGCACGAGGAAGGAGACGATGCCGAGCAGGATCAGGACGGCGCCGAAGCCCGCGATGACGAACCAGATCTGCAGGGACGGGTCGTCGAAGACACGCATCCGGCGCGTCACCCCCATCAGGCCCAGGATGTAGAGCGGCATGAAGGCGAACCAGAAGCCCACCACCCAGAACCAGAAGGAGAGCTTGCCCCAGAACGGGTCGAGCTTGAAGCCGAAGGCCTTGGGCCACCAGTAGACGATGCCGGCGAAGAGCCCGAAGAGCACGCCGCCGATGATGACGTTGTGGAAATGGGCGACCAGGAACAGGCTGTTGTGCAGCACGAAATCGGCCGGCGGCACCGCCAGCAGCACGCCCGTCATGCCGCCGACCGTGAAGGTCAGCATGAAGGCGAGCGTCCACATCATCGGCAGCTCGAAGCGAATGCGGCCGCGATACATCGTGAAGAGCCAGTTGAAGATCTTGGCGCCCGTCGGGATCGAGATGATCATCGTCGTGATCCCGAAGAAGGAATTCACGCTCGCGCCAGAGCCCATCGTGAAGAAATGGTGCAGCCAGACCAGATAGGACAGGATGGTGATGACGACGGTGGCGTAGACCATCGAGGTGTAGCCGAAGAGGCGCTTGCCCGAGAAGGTCGAGGTCACCTCCGAGAAGATGCCGAAGGCCGGCAGGATCAGGATGTAGACCTCCGGATGGCCCCAGATCCAGATCAGGTTCACATACATCATCGGGCTGCCGCCGAAGTCGTTCGTGAAGAAGTTGGTGCCGACATAGCGGTCGAGCGAGAGCAGCGCGAGAACCGCCGTCAGCACCGGGAAGGCCGCGACGATCAGGACGTTGGTGCACAGGGACGTCCAGGTGAAGACGGGCATCTTCATCATCGTCATGCCCGGGGCCCGCATCTTCACGATGGTGCAGACGAGGTTGATGCCCGACAGCAGCGTGCCGATACCGGCGACCTGCAGTGCCCATATGTAATAGTCGACCCCGACATCGGGGCTGTAGCCGATGCCCGAGAGCGGCGGATAGGCGAGCCAGCCGGTGCGCGCGAACTCACCGACGAAGAGCGACATCATGACGAGGACGGCGCCCGCCGTCGTCATCCAGAAGCTGAAATTGTTGAGGAACGGAAAGGAGACGTCGCGCGCGCCGATCTGCAGCGGCACGACGAAATTCATCAGCCCGGTGACCATCGGCATCGCCACGAAGAAGATCATGATCACGCCATGGGCGGTGAAGACCTGATCGTAGTGATGCGCGGTGAGGTAGCCTTCCGAGCCGTTGAAGGCCATGGCCTGCTGCAGGCGCATCATGATCGCGTCGGCGAAGCCGCGCAGGAGCATGACGAGGCCGAGCACCATGTACATGATGCCGATCTTCTTGTGGTCGACGCTGGTGAACCATTCGCGCCAAAGATAACCCCAGAGGCGGAAATAGGTCAGCGCACCGACAACCCCGATGCCGCCGAGCACCACGGCAGCAAAGGTCACGAGCAGGATCGGCTCGTGCAGCGGGAACGACTCCAGCGTCAACCGGCCGAAGATCATCTTGAGGAGAGCGGAAGCGTCAGGCAACGGACTATCTCGCTTCAGGAATTGGATGGGCGGCCCGGGCCGGAAAGCAGCAGCGAGTCCAGACGACGGAGCGAGAGATCGGGCAGGGGCAGGCCGGCGCCGCGGATCGCGGTCGAGGTCGAGGTCGAAGTCCCCTTGGGCGGGACCGGCGTCATCGGCGCCGGCGCTCGCGCCTGCATCGCTGCGGCCTCCTCGATGGTGCAGACGCTGAGCACGTAGCTCGGCTCCGCGCCGAAGACCGCACCCCGGCGGGCATATTTTTCATAGGAGAGCGGCAGCGTATTGGCGATGCCGGCCAGGCCGAGCCCGCCCTTGGCATCGACCGCGGCCATCTCGTTCATGCACATCTTGCCGGGCTCGACGCACATGTTGAGGATGGCGTTGAAGAGCTTCGGATCGACATTCGCATAGCGGCGCACCGGATCGTTCTCGCTCGGCCGCTCAAGTTGGAGATAGGTGGCACGGTCGAGCGCCCCGTCAGCCGCCTTCGCCTGCGCGATCCAGCCGTCGAAATCGGCGTCAGTCAGCCCGTGGAACGCGAAGCGCATGCCGGAGAAGCCGGCGCCGCTATAGTTCGCCGAGAAGCCCTGATAGCGCCCCGGCCGGTTGATCACCCCGTGCAACCGCGTCTGCATGCCGGCCATCGCATAGATCTGGCCGGCAAGCGCGGGAACGTAGAAGGAGTTCATCACCGAAGACGAGGTGATGCGGAAGCTGATCGGCCGGTCGACCGGGGCTGCCAGCTCGTTGACCGTCGCGACCCCGTATTCGGGGTAGATGAACAGCCATTTCCAGTCGAGCGCAACGACGTTGACCTCGAGCGGCTTGGCCGTCTGCGGGACGGGACGGCCGGCCGCGATGCGCCCGAGCTGGCGATAGGGATCGAGCAGATGAGTGCCCATCCAGGTCAGCGCGCCCAGGCAGATGATGATCAGCAGCGGCGCCGACCAGATCACCAGCTCGAGCCCGGTCGAGTGATCCCAGTCGGGCTCGTAGCGCGCCTCCTTGTTGGAGTGCCGATAGCGCCAGGCGAAGAAGACCGTGAGCGCCATCACCGGTATGATGATCAGCAGCATCAGGATGGTCGAGATGACGACGAGGTCGCGCTGCTGCGCAGCCACATCCCCCGCCGGCGCGAGCACGACGAAATTGCAGCCGCCCAATAGCGCGAGCAGCGGCAATACGGCGATGATCCGGAAACGGCTCACGGCACCAACCTGTCAGCGTTAATCTGTCAGGATGAGCGCTAGCGGCTGAGCGTCAAGCGGAACATTGGACAATTTGCCCAATCCTCGCCTAGCCTGTCATCGGTCAGAAGGGCATGAGTGAGAAGCGGACTGCCGTCAGGCTGCGGGCCGGCGGATCGCCAAACGATGCGAGCTCGGGCGCACATGTCAACGACACCAACGACAGCGGAACGCGACGCCAGGATCATCAACGCGCGCCATAGCGAGATCAATCCCGGCGAGATCGCGATCGGCGTCGTCATCGGCCGGACCTCCGAGTTCTTCGACTTCTTCGTCTACGCGATCGCATCGGTGATCGTGTTCCCCAAGCTCGTCTTCCCCTATTTGGATCCGCTGACCGGCACGCTGTATTCCTTCGCCATCTTCGCCCTGGCCTTCGTGGCGCGCCCGCTCGGCACCGTCATCTTCATGGCGATCGACCGCGCCTATGGCAAAAGCGCCAAGCTGACGATCGCGCTGTTCCTGCTCGGCACCTCGACCGTGGCCATCGCCTTCCTGCCGGGCTACGGGCAGATCGGCGCTGCCTCGATCTGGCTCCTGGCGCTGGCGCGCATCGGCCAGGGCATCGCGCTCGGCGGCACCTGGGACGGGCTCGCCTCGCTGCTCGCCCTCAACGCCCCCGACAAATATCGCGGCTGGTATGCGATGATCCCGCAGCTTGGCGCACCGCTCGGGCTCATCGTGGCGAGCGTGCTGTTCGCCTTCTTCGTCGGCAATCTCTCGGCCGAGGATTTCTTCAGCTGGGGCTGGCGCTACCCGTTCTTCGTCGCCTTCGCGATCAATGTCGTGGCCCTGTTCGCCCGGCTGCGCATGGTCGCCACGCCGGACTACCAAAAGCTGTTCGAGAACCGCGATCTCCACCCCGCACGCATCCGCGACACGCTGCGCAGCCAGGGCGGCAGCGTCCTGATCGGCGCCTTCGCGCCGCTGGCGAGCTTCGCCATGTTCCACATGGTCACGGTCTTTCCGCTGTCCTGGGTCTTCCTGTTCACGCAGGAGGGGCCGGCGCGCTTCCTGATCATCGAAGCCGTCGGCGCCGTCTTCGGCATCGCGGCGATCGTCGCCTCCGGCCTGATCGCGGACAGGATCGGGCGGCGTTCCCTGCTCGGGGGCTGCGCGGTGGCGATCGCCGTCTTCAGCGGGTTCGCGCCGCAATTGCTCGATGGCGGCGTGATCGGCGAAACGGTCTTCATGGTCGTCGGCTTCGTGCTGCTCGGCCTCTCCTTCGGCCAATCCTCCGGCGCCGTCGCCTCGAGCTTCGCCCCGGGCTTCCGCTATACCGGCTCGGCGCTGACCTCCGACCTCGCCTGGCTCTTCGGCGCGGGCTTCGCCCCGCTCGCGGCCCTCTTGCTCTCGACACAGTTCGGCTTGATTTCCGCGGGTGCCTATCTGCTCTCGGGCGCCGCCTGCACCTTGGTCGCGCTGCGCCTCAACCAGAGATGGGAAAGGCGCAAGCCAGAGGTTTCTCAAGGCTGACCAAGCCATCAACTCAGCAGAACCGGCCGTATCCACTTACGAAACGCCGGTTCCCGCCCCAAAAACGTCCCGATATTCGCCAGGATCTGGCCGCACTTCATTCAATCCCGGTTCATTGCGCCGCCTCGAGACTGCAGCGCTCTGACTTGTCCTTGCCGGGAGGGCGCAATGCCTGGACTCCATCTCCTCCGCCTGGCGGTCGTCGCGCTCTGCGTCACCATCGGTCTTGGCTCCAGCATAGGTATTGCCCCCAGCCAGGCCCAGCAGCTGGAAAAGCGGATCGCTCTGGTCATCGGCAACGGCGCCTATCAGGCGAGCCCGCTGACGACACCCGCCAATGATGCCGGCCTGATCGCGCAGACCCTGCAAGCCGCCGGCTTCGATGTCGTCGGCGCGCGCGACCTCGACACCGCGACGCTGCGCTCCTCGCTGCGCGAATTCCTGGACAAGGCGAGCGCGTCGGGGCCCGACACCGTCGCGCTGGTCTATTTCGCCGCCAACGGCCTGCAGTTCGAGGGCGAGAACTATCTCGTCCCTGTCGATGCGCGGATCGCGCGCGACGCCGATGTGCCGCTCGAGGCGGTTCGGTTGAGCGACCTTACCAAGCCGCTGGCGGCTCTGCCCTTGAAGGCGCGCATCGTCGTGCTCGACGCCGCCTATGCCAATGGCTTCGCCAGATCCGGGCAGCCCCTCGCCGGCGGCCTGACGCTGGTACAGCCGGACCCCGGCACATTGCTCGCCTTCAACGCCGCGCCAGGCACGATCGGCCCCGAGAACAAGGGGCCCTATGGCGCCTATGCGACCGCCCTTTCCGAGATGATCAAGGAGGGCGGCCTGCCGCTCGACGACCTGTTCGAGCGCGTCCGCCTGCGCGTCGACGCCCTGACGCACGGCGCCGAACTGCCCTGGCATGCCTCGCGCGTGCAGGCGCCGTTCCTGTTCTTCGAACGCACCCAGGCCGCCCCGCAGGCGCAGGCCGTCCGCTTTTCCGAATTGCGCTCCAGGCCGATCCGCGATTTTGATGCCGGCGACGCCTATCTCGCGGCCTTGGCACGCGATACGATGCGCGGCTATCTCGATTTCCTGGCCGCCTATCCCAGCGACCCGCTCGCCAAGCGCGTGCGCGCCATCATTGCCGCGCGCCGCGAGGCCGCGACCTGGCGCGAGAGCGCCTTCGCCGACACACCCGATGCCTATTGGTCCTATCTGCGGCGCTATCCGCGCGGCCCCCACGCCTATGATGCGCGCCGTCGCCTCGCCCATTTCGCGGCCGTTCTGGAGCCGCCGGCCGCCTTCGCCATGCTCGCCTATGACGTCGCGCCGCCCCCGCCGGAGGAGGTCGTCTATGTCGAGCGCCCGGTCGTCTATTTTGCGGACCCGGTCTACGATCTGCCGCCTCCGCCGCCGGTGCCCGTGTTCTTCCTGCCGCCGCGGCCGGCCTATTTTGTCGACCTGCCTCCGCCTCCGCCGCCCGCCGGCGCCTTCGTGCTGCCGATCCCGGTCTATCATCCGGTTCCGACCTGGATCGAGCGTCCAGCCTATGTCGCCCCGCCGCCGCTCAATGTCGTCAATGTCAACATCCACAACACGGTGGTGATCAACCAGGCCAATCAGACGGCGATCGTCACCAATCCCGCCGGCCAGCAGGTTGCCCCCATCCCGGCCAATCTGTTGCCCCCGCAGCCGGCTGCACCGACGCCCCAGGGCAACGGCCCGTCCAGTTTCATCCAGGCGCATCCGGTCGCGAGCGCCGCGATAGCCGCCGCTGCCGTCGCATTGCCGGCCGCCGCCGCGCTGCACGGGGCGGGACAGCGAACAAGACCCGCCAATGCCCCGGGCCAGCCGCCGGTTGCGGCACCCCAGGCAGCCGCACCGAACCCGGCTGCGCCGATCAACAACGCCCTGTCCGGCGCTCGCCCCCAGCTGCCTGCTCAGGCCGCGCCCACTCAGGCTGCCCCGGCCCCGGCCGCCAATCTGCAGCCGCAAGCGCAGCCGCTTCGCGGCGCCCGCCCGCAGCCGCAGCGCCCCGGCCAGGCTCCGACCCTGCCCGTTGTTCCGGGAGCGCAACCACTGCCCGCTCCCAACGCGCCCCCCGCCGTTGGCCGCAACACGCTGCCGCAAGCCCCGGGCGTGGCGCAGATACCGCCCGTCCCGGCGCACGGCGCACAGCCGGCACCCAACGCCGCTGTTCCTGCACAGGCTAACCCGCAGGCTGTACCGCCTGCCGCTCCAGGGGCACGGCCGCTGCCCACGCCGAGTGCTCCTGCCACGGCCGGCCGCACCGCACCGCCGCTAGCCCCGGGAATGGCGCAGACGCCGACCGCCCCGGCGCACGGCACCCAGCCGGCCGCCAACGCCGCTGTTCCTGCACGGGCCAACCCGCAAGCTGTACCGCCCGTCGCTTCGGGAGCGCGGCCGCTGCCCACGCCGAATGCCCCTGCCACTGCCGGCCGCACCGCACCGCCGCAAACCCCGGGCGTGGCGCAGACGCCGACCGCCCCGGCGCACGGCACCCAGCCGGCCACCGCCGTCCGGCCCTCGCCCGTCTCGCCTCCCCAGGCCGTGACGAACGATGCAGCAGTTCAGCGCCAACAACAGGCCGCTCAGCAACGCGCCCAACAAGCTGCCCAGCAGCAGGCGGCCCAGGCCGCCGCGCAGCAACGTGCCCAGCAAACCTCTCAAGAGCAGCGCCAGCAGCAAGCGGCGCAGGCCGCGGCTCAACAACGCGCCCAGCAGGCCGCGCAGCAACAGCAGCGCCAGCAGCAGGCAGCCCAGGCCGCAGCTCAGCAGCGCGCCCAGCAAGCCGCCCAGCAGCGGCAGCAGCAAGCGGCTCATGCCCAGCAGCAGGCCGCCCAACAGCAGGCCGCCCAGCAACGCGCCCGGCAGGCGGCTCAGCAAGCCGCCCGTCCGCACCCTGCGGCGCAGCAGCAGAAGCGGCCGAACTGCGGGCATCCCGGCGAGCCGGTCTGTCACTGATCAGGTCGAGCGCGCGGCGGGAAGCTGGAGGACGGACCGGCCTCATGCCTCGGGCTTGACGCTCCAGCTCATCGCCCGGCTTTCGCCGGGCGCCAGCAGCAGGATGCCGGGCTTCTCCGTGAACTCGCCATCCCAGCCCAGCGGGCTCGCCATGCCGAACCAGGGCTCGATGCACAGGAAGGGCGCGCCATCGGGCTTCGACCAGATGCCGAGATCGCGATAGCCTTCCCACGAGACCTTGATGGCCCGCGCCGTGCGCCCGGCCTCGTCCCTTGCGATGAAGCGGACGGAGCGGCTGGCGAGTGAAGGCAGGATCAGCGCGTCCTTCGCGAACAGCTCCGGCGACAATGGCAGGACACGGCCCTGCAGGGGCAATGGCACCCGCGCATCGAGCAATCCGTCGGTCAGCAGGACGGCGCTTGCCTCCTCCGGCGGCTCGGATTCCAGGATCTCGAACTCCAAGGCATGGCGCTCCTTGGGCACGCCGGGCATGAGCGGCCAGTTGAAGGCGGGATGCGCGCCGACGCTGCAGGGCAGCACGACATCGCCCGGATTGGTCACGCGCGTCGTCACGCTCAGCGCGCCGTCAGCGATCGCGTAGGTCAATTCCAGGATGAAGCGGAACGGATAGATGGATTGCGTCTGCGCATTCTCGCTCAGGCGCAGCACCGCGCGCGCCTCGCTTCGCTCGACCCAGTCGAACAGGCTGTCACGTGCAAAGCCGTGCTGGGTCATTGTGTAGTCGCGACCCTGATATCGCAGCCGGCCCTCCGCCAATCGCCCGACGATCGGGAACAACACCGGAGAGTGGCGCGGCCATTGCGGCCCCGCCTGCCAGAGGAGCTCGCCCTCCTGCGCGCCCCGCAGGCTGATCAATTCCGCGCCGTCCGGCTTGATGGTTGCCGACAGCGTCGCGTCGCCGATGCTGTGGCTTGCTTGCGACGGTTGCATGCGGGTCTCCTCGGTCCTGTCGGGCAGCGCGCATCCGGCATGCGCGCAAGCAGCATTCCTAGAGCATTGCGAAAGAACTCGGCTACTCTGCCACCGGCATCGCATGGCCGCGCGCACGCCTGGCGATCCAAGACATGGAGCTTTGAGGGGAGAGATGGGCACGGTTCGCTACGAGACGGAAAACGGCATCGCCCGGCTGGTCCTCGACCAGCCGCAGAAGATGAACGCCATGAGCTATGAGATGTGGGCGAGCCTGCCGGGCCTCGTCGCCCGCGCGGAAGCCGACCGCGAGGTGCGCGCCATCGTTGTCGCCGGCGAGGGCGGGCGCGCCTTCTGCGCCGGCGCCGACATCTCGCAATTCGGCGAGAAGCGCGACAGCGCCACCGAAACCCGGGCCTATGACGAGGCCTATCTGCAAGGCTGCGCCGCGCTGGTCCATGCCGCCAAGCCGACGATCGCGCTCATTCGCGGCATCTGCTTCGGCGGCGGCTTCGGGCTGGCGATGAGCTGCGACCTCAGGCTGGCGCGGGCCGATTCGCGCTTCCGCATTCCCGCCGCGCGGCTCGGCCTCGGCTATGCCTATGAGGGCGTGCGCATGCTGGTGGCCAAGCTCGGCTTCGGCCCGGCTTCCGACCTCCTGCTCAGCGCCCGCATCATCGCTGGCGAGGAGGCGCTGCGCCTGGGCGTCGTCACCGCGCTCTGGGGCGCGGAGAGCTTCGAGCAGGAGGCCTGCGACTACCTCGCGCGGATCGCGGGCAATGCGCCGCTGACCTTGCGCGCGCTCAAACATGCGCTGAGCGAGCTCGCCCGCCCCGAGAGCGAGCGTGACATCGCCGGAGTCGAGGGCTCCATCGCGGCCTGCTTCAGCAGCGCCGATTATCGCGAGGGCCAGCGCGCCTTCAAGGAGAAGCGCGAGCCGGCCTTCACAGGGGAATAGAACCCGCCCCACCGCAACAAGGATCACTCGCATGGATCTGAAACTGAGCGGCCGCCGCGTCCTGATCACCGGCGGCTCGAAAGGCATCGGCGCGGCCTGCGCGAAAACCTTCCTGGCCGAGGGCTGCTCCGTCGTCCTCGTCGCGCGCGACGCTGAGCGCCTCGCGGCCACGGCCACGGCCCTGGGTGAGGCCAACCGCGTCGCGCGCTGCGCCGCCGATCTCTCGGTCGCGGCCGAGCGCGAGCGCGTCGCAGCCAGCTATCCCGATATCGACATCCTGGTGAACAACGCCGGCGCGATCCCCGGCGGCGGGCTGCTCGACCTGTCCATGGAAAGCTGGGAGCAGGCCTGGGCGCTCAAGGTGATGGGCTATATCCATCTGACCAAGCTCTACCTGGCGGGGATGAAGGAGCGGAAGGCCGGCATCATCGTCAACATCATCGGCGGGGCCGGGCGCAGCCCGCGCTATGACTATGTCTGCGGCGGCAGCGGCAACGCCGCATTGATGGCCTTCACCAGCGCCGTCGGCGGAAAATCGGTCGATTGGGGCGTGCGCGTCTTCGGCATCAACCCCGCGCAGACCCGCACCGACCGGATCATCTCGCTGAGCAAGCGGCGTGCGGCGACTTTGCTCGGCGACGAGGCGCGCTGGGAGGAGATGCTGACAAACCTGCCATTGGACCGGCTGATCGAGCCCGAGGAGATCGCCAACGCCGCCGCCTTCCTGGCCTCGCCGGCCTGCGGTTATGTCAGCGGCACGGTGCTCGATGTCGATGGCGGCGGGGCGTTTCGGGCGTGACGGGGCGTTTCCCGCCAGGCGGCGAGAACTGCCTCGCGGATCAATACTCGGCGTAGATCTCGATGATAGTGTCCTCGGGATCGCGGAAGAACAGCGTGCGGTGCCGCCAATTGGGCAGATCGGTCGGCTCCCTGAGAATCGGCACGCCCTTGGCGACCAGCTCCGCATGGCAGGCATCGACCGCGGGAGGCGCCACACGAAAGGCAAGCTGAACCGCTGCCGATCCAGGCAGCGTCTTGCCATCATCGCAGACGCTCCACACGCCGCGCGGCCGCAGCGCAAGCAGCGCGGCGCCGACGCGAAAGCTGACCCAGTTCTCAAGGTCGACCTCGATCGGAAACTGCATGATATCGCGGTAAAACGCGCGCGTTTCCGCCATCTTGCTGCACAGGATGACGGTGTAATCGAGGGTGCCTATCCCGCCCAGGCTCACTGCGATGCTCCTTGATCTGCGCTCAGCCGACGCGGTTCAAGCGCCCACCCGCCAGCGGCTGCGGTACGCCGGTCGTGCCGGGCAGGCTGAGCGGCAGCCCCTTGACCGAGCGGATCGCAAGATAGGCGAAGGTCTGGGCTTCCAGCGCATCGCCATCCCAGCCCGCCGCCTCGACCGGCTCGACGGGAACGCCGAGGCGGCTTTCGAGCCGCGCCATGAAATGCCGATTCAGCCGTCCGCCGCCGGTGACGAGCCAGCGCCTGGGCACGCCAGGCACATGGCGCAGCGCGGCGACGACGCTCTCGACCGTGAAGGCTGCGAGCGTCGCGGCGCCATCGGCATCCGGCAAGGCCTCAACCACCTGGGCACGGCGGTGGAAATCGTTGCGGTCGAGCGATTTCGGCGCGGGACGGTCGAAATAGGGGTTCTGCATGAAGTCTGCGACAAGATCCTGCCGCACCTGCCCGCTGGCTGCGAGCGCACCGTCCGCATCGTAGCTGCGGCCCTGCCGGCGCAGCACGAAATCATCGAGGATCGCGCTCGCCGGGCCGGTGTCGAAGGCAATCACGGTCTCGCCGTCGATATAGGTGACGTTGCCGACGCCGCCGAGATTGAGGACCATGACCGGCTGCTCCAGCGCCTGCGCCAATGCCCTGTGGTAGAGCGGCGCGAAGGGCGCGCCCTCCCCGCCGGCCGCGACATCGGCATGGCGGAAGCGATCGACGGTGGCGATGCCGAGCGACCGTGCCACGGCCGGCCCGTCGATGAGCTGGCGGGTGAAGCGCTGTTCGGGCCGGTGATAGACGGTCTGGCCGTGCAGGCCGACGAGATCGATCGCGGCGGGATCGAGCTGCTGCTCGGCGATGAAACGCTCGACCGCGGCGAGATGGTCGGCGGTCACCGCCGCCTCCAGCTCGACAAGCGGCTCCGTCAGCGCGCGCTCCGCCTCGGCGACCAGCGCCTGCAAGTCCCGCCGCGTGCTGTCGCGATAGGGATAGGAGGCGCCGGCGCCGAAGCGCGGCGTGTCCTGGCCGTCGCTGGTGACGATCGACACGTCGATGCCGTCCATCGAGGTGCCGCTGATGACGCCGATGGCGGTGAGGGTGGTCTTGTCGTGCAGCGTCACTATGTTCGCCATCCTCGGTTCGAACGCGGCGTCATTCCAGAATCGAACGCCTCAATCCCCCGGCTGGGCGCCCTCGTAGCCGCCGATGATGACGAGGTCGGATTTGCCGGCCTGGGCGAGGTACTTCACCGCCTCCTGGTATTCCGGCGAATCGTAGCAGGCACGCGCCGTCGCCTCGTCCTTGAACTCGATGACGACGTTGTGCTTGCGACCCTCGCCGCGGGCGAGCTTGTAGTCGCCGCCGCGCACCAGGAACTTCGCGCCGTATTTGGCGAAGGCGATCGCGTTCAGCGCGCGGTAGCTGTCATAAGCGGCGGTGTTCTCGACATCGACACGCGCGATCCAATAGCCCTTCGCCATGGCTTCAAACCCCCTCGACCACGACGATGTCGAGTTCGCCGGCGCCTTCGCGCAGCTTGCGCGCCTCGGCATATTCCGGGGAGTTGGCATAGGCCTTGGCCGAGGCGAAATCGGCGAATTCGATGACGATGTTGCGAGCCCGGCCCTCGCCTTCGGCCACCGTCATCTGGCCGCCGCGCACAAGCGGCGTGCCGCCATATTGTTTGATCGCTTCGGAAGCCTTGGCGGCATAGGCCGCCCATTTGGTCGCGTCGGTAACCTTGGCGCGCGCCACGACATATCCCTTGGGCATTTCCGTATCCGTCTCTGGGTGGTTCGGTTGGAGCGCGCGAGCTTATGAGGCCGCGGCGATCTCGTCCATGATCGCAGCGGCCGCTCCACGCGGGTCTGCCGCGCGGATGATGGGACGCCCGATGACGAGGTGGTCGACACCGGCGCGGATCGCTTCGCCCGGCGTCAACGTCCGTTTCTGGTCGCCTGCTGCGCTGCCGGCAGGGCGGATCCCTGGCGTCACGATCAGCATGTCGGCGCCGACGATGTCGCGCACGATCTCGGTCTCGGCCGCGGAACAGACGATGCCGTCGATGCCGGTGGTGCGGGCCTGCTCGGCGCGCAGGCGCACGAGATCGCGCACGGCGAGCCCATAGCCGGCATCGCGCAGATCGCCATCGTCATAGGAGGTCAGGGCCGTGACCGCGAGAAGCTTCAACGCGGCCTCCGCCCGCCCCTCGACCGCGCCGCGCATGGTCTGCGGATAGGCGTGCACGGTGAGGAAATCGACCCCGAGATTGCTCAGCGACTGCACGCCTTCCGTCACCGTATTGCCGATGTCGTGCAGCTTCAGGTCGAGAAAGACCTTCTTGCCCTCGGCCACCAATTGCTGGGTGAGCTGCAGGCCGCCGGCGAAGGCCAGTGCGTAACCGATCTTGTAGAAGCTCGCCTCGTCGCCGAGCTGCGAGACGATGCGATAGGCGTCCCAGATCGTCGGCACGTCGAGCGCGACGATCATGCGGTCGCGAATATCGTTGATCTTCTGCGTCATTGGCCAGCCACCTCCTCCATCGCGCGCCAGGCGTGGTGCACGATTCGTGTCGCGGCGTCGAATGCGAAAAGATTGCCGCCGCCGCCAGGCTGATCGCGTTTGCGCGCTATCGGCTCCGCCCCGAGATGGCAGAGCAACAAGGTGCCGACACCGCCATGCCCGACGAACAGGGTATCACCCTCGCCCGGTTCGGCCAGCACGGCCTCGACCTCGCGCAGGATACGCGCCTGCGCATCGACCGCCCGCTCCCAGCCGCGAATGCTGAGCATCGGCGAGGCGAAGAAGGCGTCGGCCATGGCCTCGAACTCCGGCGGCGGCAGATAGCCGGTCGCCGAGCGGTCGTTCTCATGCATGGCGTGACGGATCTCGACGGCAACGCCGAGCGTCGAGGCAATGCATTCCGCAGTCTCGATCGCCTTGCGTTCGCCCGACGATACGATCCGGCGCGTGGCGCTGAGAAACGGCGCGCCCGCGAAGGCTTGCGTTCGCGCCAGGCCGAGCGGCGACAAGCCCCAATCGGGCACAGGAACCGCAGGGTCGATCTGGACCTGCGGATGGCTCAGATAGCGCGCGGTCGCCATGCTGGCGCTCAAGCCGCGTCGCGCATCACCTGCTGGAACACCTGCGCCCAGACATCGCTCGTCTGCGCGCCCGAGACCGCGAGCTTGCCGTCGATGATGAAGAAAGGCACGCCGGTGACGCCGACCTTCTGGGCATGTGCCTCCAGCCCGATGATGGTCTCGCGCAATTCGTCATTGGCGAGCTCGTCGCGGGCAGCCTGCTCGTCAAAACCCTGCTCGACCGCGATCTCGACCAGCGTCTCCAGATTGCCGATGTCACGGCCTTCCTGGAAATAGGCCTTGAACAGCGCCGCCGTCATGTCGCTGCCACGCTGTACGGTCGAGGCGGCGGCGATCAACATATGCGCCATGCGCGTGTTCACGCTCCTGGTGACCTTGGCCCAGTTGAAGGTGACGCCGCTTTCAAGCGCCGCCTCCGAGAGCCTGACCTCGATCTCCTTGCGCTTGCCGGGGCCGAACTTGGCGTCGAGATAGGCCGTACGGTCCATCCCCTCCGCCGGCATGTCCGGGTTCAGCTCATAGGGCAGCCAGGTGATGGCGACGCGGTCGGTCAGGCCATGCGCCTCGAGCGCCTTTTCCAGCCGCGCCTTGCCGACGAAGCACCAGGGGCAAACGACGTCCGAGACGATCGCGATGGGCATCTTCTCTTGCATGGCGGTGTCCTCGATTAGATCCTTCGTACCGAGCCGGCATAGCGAGCAACGACAGCGTCGGAGGTCAGCAATGTGATTCCCTCGACCATCGCCTGGGCAATCAGGATGCGATCGAAAGGGTCCTTATGGATCGGCGGCAATCCCTCGACCGCGATGGCATGCTCCCCGGCAATCGGCAACTCACGATAGCCGTGTTCGATAAGACCGCGCCGTAGCAGACGCACATCCGCTGAGAAATCGTTGCGCCCAAGACCCGCCTTGATCGCGATCTCCCACAGACTCGCAGCGCTGAAGAACAGATCGTTCTCGGGCGCCTCGATGGTCGCCAGGGCCTCTTCAGAAAGCCTGTGCGGCTCGCCCGCCGCCCAGAGCAGGAGATGGGTATCGAGCAGAAATTTCATGATCTCCCGCTGAAGAGCGCCTCGATGGCGTCGCCTGCCATGCTGTCAAAATCATCGGGCACACGCACTTGCCCCAGCATGAAACCGATGCGCTTCACCGGGCGGACATCGGCCGCATCGAGCGGAACGACCTTGACCATGGGCTTCCCGGCCTTGGCGATGATGAAAGCCTCCCCCTTTGCAGCCCGCTCGACCAGCCGTGAAAGATGCGTCTTCGCCTCGTGAATGTTCACGGTGTCCATCGGCCGCTCCTGAACTTAGTCAACCGGACTTAGTTTACTTCCTTCCGCCGCGATACGAAAGGCGACCTCGGCCTATTTCGGCGGATAGCGATGCCGCGCACCAAAACGATCCTCGGCAAAGGCCTCCGCGCCGGGTGCCTCGCAGCCCGAGAGAAAGGCGGGGCCGACCGGAATCTTGCCCGCCCCGCCAGGGATGTCGAGGATATAGGTCGGCTGGCACAGCCCCGAAAGATGGCCTCTCAGGCTCTTGACCAGCGCCTGCCCCTCCTCCAGCGAGAGCCGGAACTGTGCGGTGCCGGGCGCGAGATCGGGATGGTGCAGGTAATAGGGCTTCACCCGGCTCTCGACGAAGGCCCGCATCAGGGCGGAAAGCGTCTCGACATCGGCGTTGACGCCCTTGAGCAGGACACTCTGGCTGATCAGCACATGGCCGGCATCAGCGAGGCGGGCAAGCGCGGCGCGGGCGGCATCAGTGAATTCGCGTGGGTGGTTGGCATGGACTGCGATGTAGCTCGCCTTGCCCGGGACACGAAGCGCGCGGGCATAATCCGCCGTGACACGCTCGGGCTGGACCATCGGCACGCGGGTGTGCCAGCGAGCGACCTTGATATGCGCGATCCCGGCAAGCCGCGCCGCGATCTCGCGGACGCGCCTGGCGGAGAGGATGAGCGGGTCGCCGCCCGTCATGATGACCTCCCAGATCTCTGGCCGGGAGGCGAGATAGGCCAGCGCCGCGTCGAGCTTCTCGCCTGTCAGCGCGTCGCCCCCCGGCCCGACCATCTCCCGACGGAAGCAGAAGCGGCAATAGACCGGGCAGGCGTGGACGAGCTTGAGCAAGGCGCGATCGGGATAGCGATGCACCACGCCCTCGACCGGGGAATGCGCTTCGTCGCCGATCGGATCGGCCAGTTCCTGCGGCAAGGTGACGAGTTCGGCCGCATCGGGCACGAATTGCCGCGCGATCGGGTCGGCAGGGTCGGCTGGGTCGATCAGAGCCGCCATGGCCGGCGTCACGGAGACGGCGTAGCGCCGGGCGACGGCATCGAGCGCGTCACGGCTTTCGGGCGCAACGAGCCCCTGCGCGATCAGCGCATCGATGCTCCGCATGGGCGTATGGGCGTTCATGCCTGCGTCCTGCCCGGTTCCGCCACCGGCGTCCAGAGCACATCCTCGATCCGCCGCGCGCCGGTGCAGAGCATCACCAGCCGGTCGAAGCCGAGCGCGATGCCCGAAGCCTGCGGCATCCCGGCGAGCGCGGCCAGGAAATCCTCGTCGATCGGGTAGCGCTCGCCATAAATGCGCGCCTTCTCGTCCATGTCGGCCTCGAAGCGCCGGCGCTGCTCGGCCGGGTCGGTGAGTTCGCCGAAGGCGTTGGCGAGCTCGACGCCGCAGGCATAGAGCTCGAAGCGCTCGGCCACCCTGCCGTCGCCGGGCTTGGGCCGCGCCAGCGCGGCCTCGGAAATCGGATATTCGCACAGGATCGTGGCGCGGCCTTGGCCGAGATGCGGCTCGATCCGTTCGGACAGGATGCGGCTGAAGATGTCGGACCAGCTGTCATCCGCGACCAGCCTGATGCCGGCCGCGATGGCGGCCTTGGCCAGGGCGCTGCGGTCAGTCGCGCCGTCCGGCCCGATCGTCGCCAGCAGGTCGATGCCGGCATGGCGCGCGAAGGCGTCGTGCAGGGTCAAGCGCTCAGGCCCCGTAAAGGGATCAGCCACCACGCCGCGCCATTGCAGCGACGTGGCCCCGGCGGCGTGCGCGGCCTCGGCCAGCAGCGCGGCGCTGTCGATCATCAAGGTCTCATAGTCCTCGCCGGCCCGATACCATTCCAGCATGGTGAATTCGGGATGGTGCAGCGCCGTGCGCTCGCGGTTGCGGAAGACGCGGGCGAAATCGAAGATCCGCCGCTCGCCCGCCGTCAGCAGCTTCTTGGCGGCGAATTCGGGCGAGGTGTGCAGGTAATAGGGATGGCTCGCGCCGGCATCGTCGATCAAGACCGTCGCGAAGCCGTGCAGATGCGTCTCGTTGCCCGGCGAGCGCTGCAGGATCGCCGCCTCGACCTCGACGAAATCGCGCGCCTCGAACCAGCGCCGGAGCGCGCTCTTGATGCGACCGCGTGCCAGCAAAGCGTGCCGCCGGTCCGCATGGATGTCCGGCCGCCAGAAGGGCGGAGCTGCGTCGTTCATAGGATCTCGGGTCAAAGCGTCTGACAGCTTCCGTTTCGGCGACGAATGCGGTAGTTGCGCGGCAACGAATTTCGAATAGCGCGCGAAGGCGCCGCGCACCAGCAAGGACATCTCACGTGGTCAAGGTCATCGCTTCATCCGTCCGCAAGGGTAACGTGCTCGAACTCGACGGGCATCTCTGCTCGGTTCTCTCGGCCGAGAGCTTCTTCCCAGGCAAGGGCACCCCGACGACGCAGATCGACATGCGCCGCATCTCCGACGGCACCAAGATGACGCAGCGCTACAAGACGACCGAGCAGGTCGAGCGCGCCTATGTCGAGGATCGCGACTTCACCTATCTCTACCAGGACGGCGAGCAATACGTCTTCATGAACCCCGAGACCTTCGACCAGATCAATGTCGATGGCGACGTGGTCGGCGACATGGCGCCCTATCTGCAGGAAGGCATGAAGGTCTCGCTCTCGGTCTTCGAGGACAAGGCTGTCGCGATCGAGCTGCCGCAGCGCGTCACCGTCGAGGTTGCCGAGACCGAGCCGGTCACCAAGGGTCAGACGGCCTCCTCCTCCTACAAGCCCGCGATCCTGGTCAACGGTGTGCGCACCGCCGTGCCGCCGCATATCGGCCCCGGCGTCCGTATTGTCGTGATGACGGCCGACGGCTCCTATGTCGAGCGCGCCAAGGACTGATCTCAAGTGAGGTTTGTTCGCCTCCGGCCCCTGTAAACGGCGCGGCAGCAACTATATTCGCGATGCGACGGGCCCATCCGGGCCCGTTTTCGTATCCGAGGATGATCTGATGCCACTGACCGCCCGCTCCGCCGCGCTTGCCGGCTTCACCCAGACGCTCAAGGCGCTCGACGCCATCCTCGACAAGATGGTCGCGCAAGCCACCGAGCGGAAGATCGACCCGGCGGTGCTGCTGTCGTCGCGACTATCGCCCGACATGCTGCCCTTCACGCGCCAGATCCAGCTTGCCTGCGACTTCGCCAAGAACGCCGCGGCGCGCGTCAGCGGCGCCGAGAACCCGAAATTTCCCGACGAAGAGACCACCGTCCCCGAGCTCAAGGCGCGCATCGCCAAGGTGCTGGCCTTCGTCGCGGCCGCCGACGATGCCGCGCTGGATGCGGGCCTCGCCAAGGACGTGACCTTCCCGCGCGGTCCCTCCGCGACGGTGACGATGAAGGGCGAGACCTATCTCACGCGCTTTGCCGTGCCGAACTTCTATTTCCACGCCACGACCGCCTATGCGATCCTGCGCGAGAACGGCATCCAGATCGGCAAAAGCGACTTCCTGCACGGTGTTCTCGACGCCTGACCGTTAGGGGGGGCGAGATGTGGCCGCGCGATGCGATGCGGATCGAGCGCGCCACGGCCGGCGACGCCGCCGAGATCGCAGAACTCTATCTTGCCTCCCGCGCTGATGCCCTGCCGTTCCTGCGGCGCGTCCATAGCGATGCTGAGACGCGCCGCTGGGTTGCCGACACGCTTTTGACGACCCGCGAAACCTGGATCGCCAGATCGGGCGAGAGCATCGTCGGCGTCCTCGCCTTGCAGGGCGAGGACCTCGACCAGCTCTACCTGCTGCCGGGCTGGTATCGCCGCGGCATCGGTTCGCTGATGCTCGCCAAGGCCAAGGAGCTGAGCCCGACGCGGCTCACGCTGTTCACCTTCCAGCGCAATGCCCGCGCCCGCGCCTTCTACGAAGCTCATGGCTTCCACATCGTCGAGATGAGCGACGGGACAGGCAATGAGGAGGGTGAACCGGACATCCTCTATGAATGGCGTTCGAATCGATGCTGACGCAGCCCTTGAAACCGCCGCATTGCTCTCCCATATGAGGATCACGGCGATGTTGAGGGCGTTCCACTGCCCTCCGGCGCCGATGAAGACGGCCATGAGCCGAACGTTTGACGCCGGATGTACGCGCACCCGTTCAGGACATGGCCGTTGGTTCTTCCAGGGCCCGTAGCGGATATCCGCTGCGGGTCTTTTCGTATCAGCCCCGCAGGAACTCGTTGTTCAACCGCTCCTCGCCGAGCGTGCTCGCCGGGCCATGCCCGGGCAGGAACTGGACGTCGTCGCCCAGCGGCAGGAGCTTGGCCTTGATGCCGGCGATCAGCGTCTCGTGGCTGCCATAGGGAAAATCAGTGCGGCCGACCGAGCCGGCGAAGAGCGTGTCGCCCGCCAGCAGGAAGCGCAGATCCTTCTGGAAGAAGGTGACATGACCTGGCGTATGGCCCGGCACATGCGCAACAGAGAAGGTGACTTCCCCGACCGCAACCTCATCGCCCTCAGCGAGCCAGCGCGTCGGCGTCACCGGCCTGATGCCACGCATGTCGAAGCGCAGGCCCGAGGTCGGCAGATCGTCGAGCAGGAACTTGTCCGCCTGATGGGGACCGACGACCGGCACCGACAAGGCGTCGGCGAGATCGGCCGCGCCGCCGGCATGGTCAATATGGCCATGCGTCAGCCAGATCGCGACAGGCGTCACCGAAAGCTCGTCCAAGGCGCGCTGGATCTGCGGGACATCGCCGCCGGGATCGACGATCGCAGCCTGCATCGTCTTGGTGCACCAGACGATCGAGCAATTCTGCTGGAACGGCGTCACCGGCACGACGGCGATGCTGAGCGGGGCGGTCGTATCGCTGGTCATCCATCACCTCGTGGCTGCTCAAATCAAAAACCCGGCGGTGACATATCGCAGAGCCGCAGCGCGACGGCCATACTCCAAATGCCGCCTTGCCAAACCCATTCGCCACGATGCGTTTCGAGGGCGAGGCGATTACGAGATGAGTTGGGATGCACGATGAGGCACCGGCCCGGCCGCAGCCACAGCATTTTAGCAAGAGCAGCTAAGTTTCCGGCTCTCCGATAGGGCAGGCTATCCGCCATGGTACGAGATCGCACAGAACGGGATTATCGCGCGCGGGTGGCCCGTGCGGTTGCGGCCATAATCGGCAATCCGACGGCCGACCTGCATCTCGACGAGCTGGCACGCCTCGCGCATTTCTCGCCTTTTCATTTTCACCGCGTCTATACCGGCGTGGTGGGTGAGACGGTGACCGCCACGCTTCGTCGCGTCCGGCTGGCTCTCGCGACGCGCCTCCTGGCCAGCTCCGACGACAGCGTCACGCAAGTGGCGCTGACTGTCGGCTATGACAGCCCGCAAGCCTTCACCCGCGCCTTTCATCAGTTCACCGGGCAGTCGCCGCGCGCATTCCGGCAGCAGATGAGGCGCACGATCCTCACTGTCGACGGGGTGGCCGATAACGACGGCAATGATGCAGCCACGCCGACCGTGAAGATCGTCGAACGACCGGCGCAACGGTTGCATGCGCTGCGACATGTCGGGTCGTTCGCGACCATTCCTCACACGCATCGGCAGTTGCGCCTGCGCGCCGGCACGCGAGCCATCTCGGAGAAATGGGGCGCCTCCTTCGGCAATCCCCGATACGCCGACCGTTTCAGATACTACGCCGCCATCGCCACGCCCGATCCCTGGCCAGAGGATTCCGACGTCGAAACGCTCGCGATTCCCGGCGGCCGCTATGTCGTGCATCGGCTGATGGGTCCCTACACCCGCATCAACGCCGCTGCGCAGGCCATCTACACAAGATGGATGCCGGGCAGCGGCTACGAGCCCGACGACCGGCCCACGCTGGAGCATTATCTCGATACGTCGTCGCGCGGGATCGCACCCGCCGCCCTGCGCACCGACCTGTTCATCCCCATCCGCGACGCGAGCCCGCCATGAACCTCCGCCGTCTCTTGTCCTGCCTCGCTTTTAGCCTTGCGGCCTCGCTCGCCCAGGCCGCCGGGTTCAAGCCCGTCGACATCCCCGCCCAAGGCGCGCTCCAGCCGCTCAAGGGAGCGGTCTGGTATCCATGCAGCCAGCAGCCGAGCGAGGTCCGGTTTGGGCCTTTCGCCATGTCCGTCAGCATGGACTGCCCGCTCGCGGGTGAGAAGCATCCGCTCGTCGTGATCTCGCATGGCAGGACCGGCAGCTTCCTGGGACATCGCGATACGGCAGAGGCTCTGGCAGATGCCGGCTTCATCGTCGTCGCCATCAATCACCCCGGCGACACCAGCCGGGACAAGAGCCGAACCGGCGAGTTCTCGGTCTTCGTCGAGCGGCCGGCCGACATCAAGCGCACGCTCGACTACATGCTCGGCTCATGGCCCGATGCGGCCAGGATCGATGCCGGGCGGATCGGATTCTTCGGCTTCTCCCGGGGCGGCTATACCGGGCTCGTCGCCATCGGCGCCAATCCGTTATTCGGCAAGCGCCTGAGACTCTGCGAGGGCAAGAGCGACCCGCTCTGCGAGCAGGTCCACGCGGGACAGCTTGCTGAGCTCAGCCATGACCCGCGCATCAAGGCGGCGGTCATCGCCGATCCGCTCAGCGTCTTCTTTACGGGGGAGAGCTTCAAGAACGTGCGGGTGCCGGTTCAGCTCTGGGGCTCCGAGCGCGGCGGCGACGGGGTGACCCCGGCGAGCGTCGCGGACATAGCCAGCCTGCTGCCGACAAAACCCGATTTCCACGTGGTGCCGGGCTCCCAGCATTTTTCCTTTCTGCCGCCCTGCCCGGCGGAGCTCGCCCAATCGGCTGCCGATCTCTGCGGCGATCAGCCCGGTTTCGACCGGGCCGCTTTCCATGCCGATTTCAACGCCGGCGTGCTCGCCTTCTTCAAGGCGCAGCTCGGCTAGCGGCTGCTAATGAACCCTGGGGCCGATAGACCGAACGCCAGTCAGCGCTTGCCGCAGCGATCGGCGAGCAGCACGCGGTATTCGGCAAGCTCGGTATCCATCAAGCCGACATTCTGTTCGCGCTGGGCGCCGCTCTGGCAGGTCGCGAACACCGCGCGCGCGCTCTGCAGGAAGCCGACATGCTCGCGCCAGGTCCGGCATTGCGTCGCCTGATCGGCCGTGGCGACCGCCTGCAATCGCGTCAGCTGGCGGCGCAGCGCGCCTTCGTTCTGGAACAGGTCGCGCGAGCAGGTCGCGGGCGCACCCGCCCGCCCCTGCGCCAGCGCCTCGCCTGCCGTGGCGAGCACGGCAAACCCGAGGCATGCGGCGGCCACCCCCCTCATCCGAGGTTCAGCTCCTTGAAGAAGTCGTTGCCCTTGTCGTCGATGACGATGAAGGCCGGAAAATCCTCGACCTCGATGCGCCAGACCGCCTCCATGCCGAGTTCGGGGTATTCCAGAACCTCGACCTTCTTGATGCAGTCCTGCGCGAGCCGCGCTGCGGGACCGCCGATCGAGCCGAGATAGAAGCCGCCATGCGTCTTGCAGGCTTCCCGAACCGCCGCGGAACGGTTGCCTTTGGCGAGCATCACCATCGAACCGCCGAAGGACTGGAACTGGTCGACGAAGGAATCCATCCGGCCGGCCGTGGTGGGCCCAAACGAGCCCGAGGCCATGCCGTCAGGCGTCTTGGCCGGGCCGGCGTAATAGACCGGGTGGTTCTTGAAATAATCGGGCATGCCCTGCCCGGTCTCCAGCCGCTCGCGGATCTTGGCATGGGCCGAATCGCGCGCCACGATGATCGTTCCGGTCAGCGAGAGCCGGGTCTTGACCGGATATTGCGACAGCGTCTTGAGGATCTCGCTCATCGGCCGGTCGAGATCGACCTTCACGACATCGCCGCCGAGCGAGGCATCCTCGACCTCGGGCAGGTACTTGGCCGGGTTGGTCTCCAGCGCCTCGAGATAGATGCCGTCCCGGGTGATCTTGCCCTTGGCCTGACGATCGGCCGAGCAGGAGACGCCGAGCCCGATCGGCAGCGAGGCGCCATGGCGCGGCAGGCGGATGACGCGGACGTCATGGCAGAAATACTTGCCGCCGAACTGTGCGCCGACGCCGAGCGACTGCGTCAGCTTGTGGACCTCTTCCTCCATCTCAAGATCGCGGAAGGCGTGACCGGAGGGCGAGCCCTTGGTCGGCAGCGCGTCGAGATATTTCGTCGAGGCGAGCTTGACGGTCTTGAGGTTCTGCTCGGCCGAGGTGCCGCCGATGACGATGGCGAGGTGGTAGGGCGGGCAAGCCGCGGTGCCCAGCGTCAGGATCTTCTCCTTCAGGAACGCCATCATGCGGTCCTTGGTCAGGAGCGAAGGCGTCGCCTGGAACAGGAAGGTCTTGTTGGCTGAGCCGCCACCCTTGGCGACGAAGAGGAATTTGTAGGCGTCCTCGCCCTCGGCATAGATGTCGATCTGTGCCGGCAGGTTGGTCGCCGTGTTCTTTTCCTCGAACATCGAGAGCGGGGCGACCTGGGAATAGCGCAGGTTGCGCTTGAAATAGGCATCGGCGACGCCTTCGCCGAGCGCCGCCTCGTCATCGCCATCAGTCCAGACCTTGCGGCCCTTCTTGCCCATGATGATCGCTGTGCCGGTATCCTGGCACATCGGCAGTACGCCGCCGGCCGAGATGTTGGCGTTCTTCAAGAGGTCGTAGGCGACGAACTTGTCGTTCGAGGTGGCCTCGGGATCGTCGAGGATTTTCGCCAGCTGGGCGAGATGGCCCGGCCGCAGCAGATGGTTGATGTCGATGAAGGCCTGCTCGCTGAGCTGGCGGATCGCCTCGCGCGAAACCGTCAGAACCTCGCGATCGCCGAGTTTCTCGACCGAGACCCCTTCGCTGCCCAGCTTGCGATAAGGCGTGGCGTCGTCGCCGAGCGGGAAGAGATCGACATGCGTATAGGCCATGGACGGAGGCTCCGAGGCGGGTTGGCGCGCCACGCTCAGAACCAGCTCAGCGCAACGCCATTGTGCATGGCGTCATAGCGGCTTGGCGCACGCTGTCCAAGCCTAGAGGCTGTTAGGGACTCTGAGGACGATTTGATGAGGTCAAAACGGTGGAGATGGGAGGAGCATTGCGCAGGCGATACCATCGGTATCGGCAAGCGATGCGACGCTGCAGCCCCGCCGTTTTCACCTCACCCGAAGGGCGCGCCAAATCAGCCCCAGAGTCCCCAACAGCCTCTGGCTTCAAATGGTTCCAGTCAGGCCGCCTTCGCAGCCGACTCCGCCAGGATCGCGTAGATCGCGGCCGGGTCGCGGGCCTTGCGGATCTGCTCCAGCACGGCATGGTTGCGCAGCACGCGGGCAACGCGGGCGAGCGCCTTGAGATGGTCGGCGCCGGCGCCCTCGGGCGCAATCAGCACGAAGATGATGTCGACGGGCTGGCCGTCGAGCGCGTCGAAATCGACCGGCTTCTCGGCGCGGGCGAACAGCCCGACCAGCCTGTCGATGCCGGGCATCCGTCCATGCGGAATCGCGATGCCATCGCCGATACCGGTGGAACCGAGGCGCTCGCGTTGAAGCAGCGCCTCGAAGAGCTCGCGCTCAGGCAAGCCGGTGATCGTCGCCGCGTGTTGGGCGAGTTCCTGCAGCGCCTGCTTCTTGCCATTGGCCCGCAGTGGCGAAATCACCGCTGCCGGTGTCAGGAGATCGATCAGCGTCATGCGCCAGTCCATGCATGTCCCGTGCCGGGCCGGAGAGCCGTGCGGCGCGAGTCAGATTTGAAAGCCGGGGAGCCTCCCGCTGGCCTTACGACAGCGACGCCGGGGGATCGATCCACCCGATATTGCCGTCGCGCCGGCGGTATACGACGTTCATCCGGCCATTGCCAGCATGGCGGAAGATGACGACGGGCGCGCCGGTCAAATCGAGTTCGGCGACTGCGTCGCCAACCGTCATGACATGGAAGGATTTGGTGGATTCGGCCACGATAACCGGGTGATCTCCGGCCATATCGAGCTCGATCTCCTCGAGATCGTCGTCCGGCGCCGCAATCACATAGCTGGGGATTTCGATGCCGGCGTCGCGGCCATTGGTCGAAGCCGAGCGATCCTTCAAGCGACGCTTGTAACGACGCAGCCGTTTCTCGATGCGTTCGGCCATCTTGTCGAGGCTGGCATAGGCGTCATGCGCCGTACCCGAGGCCTCGAGCGTGATCCCGGAGGACAGATGCAGCACGCCGTCGGTCTTGAACGCCGTGCCGTCCTTGGCGACGGTGACGTGACCTTGATAGCCGCCCTCGTAATATTTGCTGAGTGCGGCGGCGACGCGAGCCTCGGCCTGGCCGCGAAGGGCCTCGCCGACATCGAGATTCTTGCCGGAGATTCGCAAGCTCATGGAGTGCTTCCCCTTATGTAGCCATGGCCAGTAGCCGACCATCTGTAGGAGGTAAGAACGGGGTCACGGGTATGTCAATGCGTCAGTCGGCTTTCATGACCGGCATGTCCATAAGGACGGGCGAGACAGAAAATGTGCACGGAATCGCCGCATCCGAATGGAAGAATGATCCAGCCTGACACAGCGGCCTCATCATCACAGTCTCACCTTGGGACGCGGCTCGACTTGCGTGATGCCGCACCGGGAGCTCACGAACGCACCGAGGCGAAAAACCGCGGACGGCGGCTCAGCGGCTGCCCATCGCCATCGCGACCTTCTCGCGGCGGCGCTCCATCGATGAGGGAATGCGCAGCGATTCACGGTATTTCGCGACGGTGCGCCGCGCGATGTCGATGCCACCCGCCTTGAGCCTGGCAACGATGGCATCGTCCGAAAGCACGTCAGCCGGCGTTTCGTCATCGATCATCTGCTTGATGCGGAAGCGCACGGCCTCGGCCGAATGCGCCTCGCCATAGCCGGTCGCGGCGATGGCGGCCGAGAAGAAGTACTTCATCTCGAAAACGCCGCGCGAGCAGATCAGATATTTGTTCGAGGTCACGCGCGAGACGGTCGATTCATGCATGCCGATGGCGTCCGCCACTGTCTTGAGGTTCAGCGGCCGCAGATGCTCGACGCCATGGGCGAAGAAGCCGTCCTGCTGGCGCACGATCTCGCTGGCGACCTTCAGGATGGTGCGGGCGCGCTGCTCCAGCGAGCGCGTCAGCCAGTTCGCGGTCTGCAGGCATTCGGCGATGAAGGCCTTGTCCTCATCGCTGCGCGCGGCCCTGGAGACGCGGGCGTGATAGGTCTGATTGATCAGCACGCGCGGCAGGGTGTCGGGGTTGAGGTCGACCAGCCAGGAGCCGTCGGGCGCCGAGCGGATGAAGACGTCGGGCACCACCGTCTCGGCCGTCGCGCCGCCGAAACCGCGCCCCGGCTTGGGATCGAGCCGCCGGATCTCGGCGACCATATCGGCGATATCCTCGTCATCGACGCCGCAGATGCGCTTCAGCGCGGCGAAATCACGCTTGGCGACGAGATGGAGATTGGCGACCAGCGCCTGCATCGCCGGATCGAAACGGTTGCGGTCGCGCAGCTGGATCGAGAGGCATTCGCAGACGTCGCGCGCCGCGACGCCTGACGGATCGAAGCCCTGGACGATGCTCAGGACGCCTTCGATCCGCGCCACCGTGATGCCGAGCCGCTCGGCCATCTCCGTGACCGGTTCGCAAAGATAGCCCGAATCATCCACCGCATCGATCAGATGCCGGCCGATGATCCGGTCCGCCGGGTCGGTGACTGCCAGGTCGAGCTGGGCGCTGAGATGGTCATGGAGGGACGCCTCCACCGTCAGCCCGCTCTCGAAACCGTCGGGTCCTTCCTCGAAGGAGCCACCGGAGCCGCCATAGGCGCCGCCGATGATCGGCAGGGAATCGGCGCCGCGCGTGTCGAGCCGCGCCACGCTGGGCTGCTCGCCCTGGAAAACGTTGTCGAGGCCGGTACCGAGCCGGTTTTCCATGCCTTCCTGGCTGTTCAGGCTCTCCGAACGGGCAAAGGTCTCGGCATCGACGGCGAGCGGCCCGTCGCCGCCATTGGCGCGCAGCGGCCCCTCCGTCACATCGTCGCGTTCCAGCAACGGATTCCGCTCGAGCTCGCCCTCGACGAAGCTCTGCAGCTCCAGATGCGACAATTGCAGAAGCTTGATCGCCTGCAGCAATTGCGGCGTCATCACCAGGGACTGGCCCTGGCGCAGCTCCATGCGCGGCATCATCGCCATTGCGCTCGTAACCCTTTCATGCCAGCGCGCCATTTCGGCACGCTTCTTGCCTGTGGCTAGAGCCTAGCCGCGCGAACGCGGCGCGTCAAAGCCCTTGCCCCAGCATTGAGCAGGGAAGTTAATGCGCTGCAGCATGAAGCCGCGATTGCGGCAGAATCACCTGGATTCGGCGGCTCAGAGCCGGAAATCCTCGCCCAGATAAACCCGGCGGACATCGGGATTGGCGATGATCTCGGCCGGCGAGCCTTCCGTCAGCACGCGGCCGGAGTGGATGATATAGGCGCGGTCGACGAGGCCAAGCGTCTCGCGGACATTGTGGTCGGTGATCAGCACGCCGATGCCGCGATCGGTCAATTGCCGCACCAGCGCCTGGATGTCGCCGACCGCGATCGGGTCGATGCCGGCGAAAGGCTCGTCGAGCAGGATGAAGGAGGGCTTGCCGGCAAGCGCGCGCGCGATCTCGCAACGCCGCCGCTCGCCACCCGAGAGCGCGATCGAAGGTGCCTTGCGCAGCCGGGCGATATTGAACTCCTCCAGCAGCTGGTCGAGCTGCCGCTCGCGCGCCTTGCGGTTGGGCTCGACCACTTCGAGCACGGCGCGGATATTGTCCTCGACGCTCAGGCCCCGGAAAATCGAGGCCTCCTGCGGGAGATAGCCGATACCGAGCCGGGCGCGCTGATACATCGGCAAATCGGTGATGTCGTTGCCCTCGAGCGAGATGACGCCGAGATCGGCGGGGACGAGCCCGGTGATCATGTAGAAGATCGTGGTCTTGCCGGCGCCGTTGGGGCCGAGCAGGCCAACGGCCTCGCCCTGGCGCACGAACAGGCTCGCCTCCGAGACGACCGTGCGCCCGCCATAGCTCTTGCGCAGCCCGCTGACGGCCAGCACGCCCGGTCCGCCGATCGCCGCTGCGACGGGCGCGGTGTCGGCCTGCTCGCGCGCGCCGAACAAGCCGCGGATGCGGCCAAACAGGCCCGGCCCGCCACGCGCCATCACGGTCTGAGAGATATCGGTTTGCGGCGTATCGGAAATGGTCACTGCGAGCGCTGGCCTGGTCTGGGAACGGAGAGGGGCCGGCGCCCCGTGAGCTGGTCGTTACGAAGCGGTTCTTAGTTCGTCGGCGTGGCGGGGCGCGCACCGCCGGCGGCCGGCTTGGCAGGCGTGGTCTTGCCGGCCTCGGTCGAGTTCGGCACGAAGAAGCCCTGCACGCGGCCGCCGGTGTTGGTCTCGACATTGGCGATGCCGGTGACCGTGTTGTAGGTCAGCTTCTCGCCGCGCGTGATGTTGGGACCGTCGTTCAGCGCAACATTGCCGGTCATGATCACGACATTGTGGGCACGGTCGAAGACCGCATTGTCCGAGGTCGCGGCCTGAGTCTTGGAGACCACCGTGACCGGCCCCTTGCATTCGATGCGCTTGATGCTGCTGTCATTCGCGTTGCCGCCGGCCGACGGCGCACCGGCGGGTGCGGCGGCAGGCGCTGCGGTCGAAGCCGTCGCCTTCGCGGCTCCAGCGCCACCCTGCTGACCGTTGCGCCCCTCGTAGAACACGGTCATCACCGTGCAGCGTACCGTCGTTTCACCCTGCACCGCCACGACATTGCCAGTAAAGACGGCGCGATTCTCCTTGTCGAGCACATCGAGCTTGTCGGCGTCGATCTTGATCGGCTCCTTGCTGTCGCCGCCGAGCCCGCCGAGCGCCGAATCGCCGCCGCCGCGGGCCTTCTTGCCCTGCGCCTGGGCGGCCCCGGGGACCAGCGCCCCAAAGGCAAGCGCGACCGTCAGGACAAACAGGGCGGTCTTGCCGGCCAAGGCGGCCTTGCTGGCCAGGGCAGTCTTGCCGATCGTTCCGGGAAGCTTTGACGCTTGGCGCATGTCACTGTCTCGTTTCGGTGTCGGGAAGGCCAGCGGGCGACGCCGCCGCGCCGTCTGCCGGAACAACCTGGCGTGGCGCCAGCAGTTCCGGCGCCGGCGTGCTGCCTTGACGTTCGGGACCGGCGAGCGTGCCGGCCGGAGCATTCACGATAACCGCACGGACGTGTCCCTGGAAAGCGATCAGCGCACCATTATCCTTCACATCGAGCGTATCGGCATCGATGGTGGTCGTTCCGAGATTGACCTTGACCGGCTCCTTCGAGACCACCGTGCCGCCTTTGAAGTCGATATCGGCGGTGCGCATGTGGATGTCATAGCCGGTTTCGGTGCGGACATGGACGTCATCGACGAGCTGGAGCTTTTCCTTCTGCGTATCGAACAGGCCCGTCCGCGAGCTCACCGTGACCCAGCCTTCGCGTTCCATCTGGATCCGGGCCTTCAGCATCATCAGCTCGACCTGCGTCGGGTTGCGGATATCCTGCAAGGCGGCCTCGGCGTTGACTTCATAGGGCCGGTTATCCTTGCGGTAGCCGGAGAGCTTGGGCGTCTCCATCTTGACCTTGCCATTCGAGATGCCGACCGCGCCGAGCGACACATTCGCCAGGCCGCGCAACGGATTCAGGAACGGCGCCACGACCAGGCCGAGCACCGCGACGACCGCCATGATCGGGATGGCACGACGCAGCAGGCGCACCAATAGCGTATGCCGGCGCGCCGCCTTGAAGGCAGCCAGCCGGTGGGCGGCGTCCCCTGAGGACGGCCCAGTCCAGTCATTCGATGTCATCGCCACAGTCATGCCCCGCGCAATGGCAGTCGCTAACGGCTTTTTCGTGTCACCAGCCTGGCGGCATCGCGCCCCTCGCGCCGCCTGGCATTGCTCCAGACAGACGCTGGATGACGTAGAATTTGTCAAGTATGCGCGAAGATATCGTTTTCCGCCCAGCCGGCGAGATCGAGCTCGGCGCGATGGGGCAGGAAGCCGAAACAGGCCTGCGCCAGCTCGGTGCGCCCCTCCCGCGCCAGCATCGCATCCAGCCGCGCCTGCAGCGCGTGCAGATGCAGCACGTCGGACGCCGCATAGGTGAGCTGCGCCTCGCTCAGCGTGTCGGCGCCCCAATCCGAGGATTGCTGCTGCTTCGACAATTCGATTCCCAACAGCTCCCGGACCAGATCCTTCAGGCCATGCCGGTCGGTATAGGTGCGCGTCAGCTTGGAGGCGATCTTGGTGCAATAGATCGGGCCGGTAACGATGCCGAAGGCCTGGCGCAGCACGGCGACGTCGAAGCGGGCGAAATGGAACAGCTTCAGCACCGACGGATCGGTGAGCAGGCGGATCAGGTTCGCAGGCTTCTCGCCGCCTTTCAGAATCTGCACGACATCGGCGGTGCCGTCGCCGCGCGAGAGCTGCACCACGCAGAGCCGGTCGCGATGCGGGTTCAGGCCGAGCGTCTCGGTATCGATCGCGACGCTGGGGCCGGCGACGAAGCCGTCGGGCAGGTCACCACGATGGAAACGGATGGTCATGGCGCAAACCTCGCTCTGAGGCGCAAGCGCCCCGTGAAACCTGACTGACGCATTCCCTGCGCCGGCCGCTCCGCAGCTAGCGGCGCGGCCAGCGCCATTCAAGCCTTTTCCGCGTTAACCTTCTATTCACCATAAACTTCCTTCGACCGCCGGTGCATGCAAGAACGGCAGGATCGGAGCCTCGCCATGTCCCTTTTCCGCCTGCTGACCGATTTCGACGGACGCATCGGCCTCAGCCGCTTCTGGCTCGGCAGCGCCCTGGTGGCGCTGATGCTTCTCGCGATCCAGCATGGCGCGCCGCATCTGGCCGGCCGGCATGCCGACCCGATCATCGCCTTCGCCAATGCCTTTGCCCTGTTTCCCTGGGCCGCGCTGGCGGCCAAGCGCTCGACCGATCGCGGCGGCACGGCGCTGTTCGGCATCCTGCTGGTCTGCGCGATGGTGCTGCCCGGCCAGCTCAAACCGTTCCTGTCATCCTATGCCTGGGGGCCTTCGCTCGACACGATCGCGCTGCTTGCCTGGCTGGTCGCTCTCGTCGATCTGGGAATGCTGCCTTCCGCCCATGACGACGAGCGGGTTGCGGAGGCCGCGGCCGATGCTAAAGCGAGAGCATGGACCAGCAGCTCGACACACCCCTCCTCGCCTTCGACCCAACCGATCCCGTCGCCCTGACGCAGGCGCTGGTGCGCTGTCCGTCGGTGACGCCGGCGGAGGGCGGCGCCTTGGCGCTGCTCGCGACCGTGCTGGCTTCGGCGGGTTACAGCGTGCACCGCCCCGTCTTCAGCGCAGACGGGATGCCCGATATCGAGAACCTCTATGCCCGCATCGGCACGGAGGGACCCGTCCTCGTCATCGCCGGCCATAGCGATGTCGTGCCGGTCGGCGATGCCGAGGCCTGGACGCGCGATCCCTTCGGCGGGGTGATCGTCGACGGCGTGCTCTATGGGCGCGGCGCCTGCGACATGAAGGGCGGCCTCGCCGCCATGATTTCAGCCGCCTTGCGCTTCCGCCGCGACAATCCGCAGGCCCCCGGCTCGATCGCCTTCCTGATCACCGGCGATGAGGAAGGCCCCGCCATCAACGGCACGATCAAGCTGCTGGCCTGGGCGCAGAGCCGGGGCGAGCGCTTCGACCACTGCCTGCTCGGCGAGCCGACCAATCCCGCAAGCATGAGCGACATGATCAAGATCGGCCGGCGCGGCTCGCTGACCGGCAAGCTCACGGTCAACGGCAAGCAGGGCCATGTCGGCTACCCCCACCTCGCCGACAATCCGATTCGCGGCATGGTGCGGCTGCTGGCGGCGCTCGACGCGACACCGCTCGACGGCGGCACGACGCATTTCGACCCGAGCAATCTCGAGGTCACGACGCTCGATGTCGGCAATCCCTCGAGCAATGTCGTGCCGGCCCAGGCCAAGGCCGTGTTCAACATCCGCTTCAACGACAGCTGGACCCCGGAGACGCTCGCCGCCGAGATCGAGCGGCGATTGCGCGAGGCGGCCGGCAACCTGGTGCGGTACGAACTGGCCTTCCAGCCGACCAACGCCGTCGCCTTCCTGACCGAGCCTGGCCCCTTCGTTACCATGGTCGCGGATGCGGTCGAGGCCGAAACCGGCAAGCGCCCGGCGCTGTCGACCACTGGCGGCACCTCCGACGCCCGCTTCATCAAGAACTATTGCCCGGTGGTTGAATACGGCGTCGTTGGCCAGACCATGCACCAGATCGACGAGCGCGTCGCCGTCGCCGACCTGACGGCGCTGGAGCGGATCACGCACAGGCTGCTCGACAGCTATTTTGCACTGCAACATAAGCCTTGACCGCCCCGGCCGGCGTGCCAATATGAGACTTAGACGAAAGTCTAAGGTTGAATGTTGGAGTGTCGGCCATGGCGCTTGCTGCCGATGATGTGGCGCGCTCTCTGCGCGGCTCGTGGCGTCTGATGTCGCAAGGCGCCAAAGCGCTTCCCGAACTCGATTTGTCGAGCGCAGGCTTCCTGCGCTCCTATGGCGCAGCCGTGCTGACGCTGCCGGCGATGGTCGCGGTGCTCGCGGCCGAACGGAGCATCGCCGGGCTTCCCAACAGCGATGGCCTGTTTCATTCGGCGCCGTTGGTGATCGCCGTCATCGCCTCGCAGGCGGCCGCCTTCCTGTGCGTGCCGGCGCTGCTCGTCGCGCTCGCCCCGCATCTCACGCGCTCCCCTGCCCTGTCGGGCTTCATCATCGCCTGGAACTGGACGGAGATCCTCTCGGCCGGCCTGCTGGCGGTTCCGGCCGCGGTGCATGCGATCGGCTGGTCGACGCCCGAGATCGCCGCGGTGCAATGGCTCGCCTTCGCGGTGATCGTGGCGCGGCTGCGCTACGCCGCCGCCAAGGTGACGCTCGGCGCGGAGCATGGCCTCGCCTTGACGATCGTCTGCGCCAGCTTCCTCGGCCAGCTCGGCCTCGCGCGGCTGCTGGGGCTGTGGGGGTTTTAGCGTCGGCGAACCTGGCTCGGAAACACGCCTAAGAGGCACAAAGCCCAAGATCACGTTTCCGCACAATGCTCTAGTAATCCACGCCCGCCAGATAGAGCCCCGAGGGTGGCGCCAGCGCCGCGCATTGCGAGCGGTCGCGCGCGGCCAGGACCTTGCCGAGCTTGTTTTCCGGCCAGCGCCCGGCGCCCACCATCTTCAGGCAGCCGACCATGGAGCGGACCTGATGATGCAGGAAGGAGCGCGCATGGACATAGGCCACGATCTCGGCTCCCTCGCGCCGGACATCGAAGCGGTCCAGCGTTCGCATCGGGCTGTTGGCCTGGCATTCGGCCGCGCGGAAGGTGGTGAAGTCGTGATGGCCGAGCAGGGCCTTGGCCGAGCGGTCCATCGCCTCATGATCGAGCCTGACCGGAACATGCCAGAGCCTGTCGCGATCGAGCGTCGGCTGGGCGCGGCGGTCGAGGATGCGGTAGATGTAGTAGCGCCGCTTCGCCGAGATGCGGGCGTCGAAATCGTCGGGCACGATCTCGGCGCTGACGACGGCGACAGGCAGGCGCTTCAGCCGCGCATTGGTCGCATCGCGCACGACGTCGCTGCGCCAGTCCTTGTCGAGATCGACATGGGCGACCTGATGCGTCGCGTGCACCCCGGCATCGGTCCGGCCTGCACAATGCAGTCGCACGGCGTGACCACAGAAGCCTTCGATCGATTCCTCGACGCTCTGCTGCACCGACGGCCCGTTGAGCTGGCGCTGCCAACCCGAGAACGGCGTGCCGTCATATTCGATGACGAGCTTGTAGCGCGGCATCAGAGCTCGATGCCGAAAAGTGCTTGGCGGGTTTCGGACGACATCATGCTCACAACTCTACAGCATTTCCGCGTTTCTTCACGCGAACCAGTGTCTATTTCGCTCGAAAAAGGCTCTAGAGCTTCGCGCCGGCCATAAGCTTCGTCCCGCGCAGGAATTCCGCCCCGGTCACCGGCCGCCCGCCGGCGCGCTGGACCTGCAGCAGCTTCACCGCGCCTTCCGCGCAGGCGACCGTGCCCTCGCCGTCGAGCAAGGTACCCGGCTCGGCCGCCCCGCCCGCCAGTGCCGTGCGCAAGATCTTCAGCCGCTCCGGGCCCTTGCCGAGATCGACTTCGGCGAACGCGCCGGGAAAGGGCGAGAGACCGCGCACGAGGTCATGCACCTGCTTGGCCGGGCGCGCCCAGTTCAACTTCGCCTCGGCATTGCCGATCTTGGCGGCGTAGGTCACGCCCTCCTCCGGCTGCGGCGTAAAGCGCAAGCCGCCGCGGCCGAGCGCCGCCAGCGCGCGCACCATCAGATCCGCTCCGAGCGGCGCCAACCGGTCGTGCAGTTCGCCGGCCGTCATGTCCGGACCGATCGCCAAGCTCTCGACCATGCCGACAGGCCCGGTATCGAGGCCTGCTTCCATCTTCATGACGCAGACGCCGCTCTCGGCGTCGCCGGCCATGACGGCGCGCTGAATCGGGGCCGCTCCGCGCCAGCGCGGCAGCAGCGAGGCGTGCAGGTTCAGGCAGCCGAGCTCCGGCAGATCGAGGATCGCCTGGGGCAGGATCATGCCGTAGGCGACGACGACCGCGACATCCGCCTGATGCGAGGCGATGGTCTCGACCGCCTCCTCCGACTTCAGGGTCTTGGGTGTGAAGACGGGGATACCGAAGCGCTCGGCGGCGCGCTGCACCGGCGAGGGCTTGAGATCGAGCCCACGCCCGGCCTGCGCCGGGGCGCGGGTGTAGCAGGCCACGACCTCGTGGCCCTGGCCGATGATCTCGGTCAGGGTCGGCACGGCGAAATCGGGCGTGCCCATGAAGATGACGCGCAAACTCATACGCTGAACATGACCCCAACCCTAGCCTTTGCGCTCACGCCGCGCTTTCGCGCTTGGCAACCTTGGCGAAGCGCTTGGTCACGCGCTCGCGCTTCAGCCGCGACAGATAATCGATGAACAGCACGCCGTTGAGATGGTCGACCTCATGCTGCAGGCAGGTGGCGAGCAGGCCCTCGGCCGCGATCTCCTGGCTCTTTCCGTCCAGATCCATATAGCGCAGCTTGATCGAGGCGGGCCTTTCGACCTCCTCGTAATATTCGGGGATCGAGAGGCAGCCCTCCTCATGGACATTCGTCTCCTCGGACGTCCAGATCACCTCCGGATTGACGAAGACCATCGGGGCCTTCTCCGCCTCGTCGCTCTTCGAGAGATCGATCGTCACGATGCGCTTGGGCACGCCGATCTGGATCGCGGCGAGCCCGATGCCGGGCGCGTCGTACATCGTCTCCAGCATGTCGGCGGCGAGCGACTTGATCTCGGGAGTGATCGTATCGACCGGCGCAGAAACCTGACGCAGGACGGAATCGGGCAGGATGACGAGTGGACGAATGGCCATGGGGGCTCTGCGCGGAATTTTTCGAGGTTGCCGCGACATAAGCACTTGTGCGCAAGCGGTCAAACTGTTCCGCTTTCGTTCGAAATCATCACCCGAATCTGCTAGGCTGTTTCAATGAAAGAGATCGCCTTCATCCTGCTCGACCGGCCCGTGACCTGGGCCGAGGCCGCGCTCGGCTTCGCGGGCTTGAGTCTCCTGCTGCTCGTGCTGGTCGTCGTCTCGTCCTGGCGCGGCGCCTCGCGGCGCGCGCTCGAGGCCGCCATGGCGGCTGAGCGCGCCCGCGAGATGGACGACAAGGTCGCCGAAATGAACCGCAACCAGGCGGAGCTGTCTGGCCGCCTGCAGTCGATGGCCGAGATCCTCTCGACGCGACAGGGCGATCTCGCCCGCCTCGTCGCCGAGCGGATGGATGGCTTGCGCCAGCAGGTCGGCGCCGGGCTGGAGCAGAATGTCCGCCAGACCTCCGAGAGCCTCGGCAAATTGCAGGAGCGGCTCGCCGTCATCGATTCCGCCCAGAAGAACCTGACCGACCTCACCTCCGAGGTGGTGACGCTGAAGGACGTGCTCTCGAACAAGCAGGCGCGCGGCGCCTATGGCCAGGGCCGCATGGAGGCGATCATCCGCGACGGGCTGCCTGCCGCCTTCTTCGCCTTCCAGCCCCAGCTCTCCAACGGCAAGCGGCCCGACTGCATGGTGACCTTGCCCGGCGACGGGCGCGGGCTGGTGATCGACGCGAAATTTCCGCTGGAAAGCTTCACCCTGCTGCGCGAGGCGCGCGGCGACGAGGCGAGGAAGGCCGCGGGCGTGCGTGTGCGCAATGATGTCGGCGTGCATGTGAAGGACATCGCCGAGCGTTACTTCCTGCCGGGCGAGACGCAAGACCTGGCCCTGCTCTTCGTGCCGTCGGAATCGATCTATGCCGACCTGCACGAGCATTTCGACGATGTGATCCAGAAGGCGCATCGCGCCCGGATCATGATCGTCTCGCCCTCGCTGCTGGCGCTCGCGATCCAGCTGATGCAGTCGCTGGTGCGCGACGCCCGCATGCGCGAGGAGGCGCAGGTGATCCAGTCCGAGGTCGGCAAGCTGCTCGCCGATGTGCGCCGCCTCGGCGACCGGGCCGAGAAGCTCGACCAGCATTTCCGCCAGGCCCAGGAGGATGTCTCCGGCATCCGCACCTCGGCCGGGAAGATCGCCAGCCGCGGTGAGAGGATCGGCGCGCTTGAGTTCGACGACGCCAAGACAGCCGAGCCGGCGCTGCCCTTCGCCAAGGGGCTGGCGCTGAAGGCCGCGGCGGAGTGAGCCTGGCTTCGCCGGCGCGCTGAATTTACCTGAGCAGCCGGAGCAGCACCTTGTGGAATTCCTCGGGAGCCTCGACCTGCGGGGAATGGCCAAGCTCGGGGAATTCGACGAGCCGCGCATCGGGAATGGCCTTGGCAGCCTCCCGTCCAAGCTGTTGATAGAGGCCGAGGGTCTTCTGCAACTCGGGCGTGGCGCGGTTGGCTCCCGGAGCGGTGCGGTCCTTGCCGCCGATCATCAGGGCCGTCGGCACCCGGATATTCGGGAAATCATGGACGACCGGCTGGGTGAAGACCATGTCCGAGGTCTGCGCCTGATTCCAGGCAACCGCCTGCTTGCCGTCGCCGGCATACATTCCCGCGAGCATCGCGACCCATTGGTCGTATTCGGGCTTCCAGTTGCCGTTGTAGTAGAAGCGCTGCTGGTAGGCCTTGATGCTCTCGAAGCTCGTCTTCAGCTCGCCCTGAAAGGCTGCGTCGAGCGTGGCATAGGGAACGCCCTTCGCCTGCCAGTCCTCAAGCCCGAGAGGATCGACCAGCACGAGGCGCTCGACAGTTCCAGGATACATCAGCGCGTAGCGCGCCGCGAGCATGCCGCCCATCGAGTGCCCCACGACGATGGCGCGCTGAATGCCGAGCTCCTTCAGCAGCCCGGCCGTATTGGCCGCCAATTGCTGAAAGCTGAACTGGTAGCCCGCCGGCTTGGATGATTTGCAGAAGCCGATCTGGTCGGGCGCCACGACGCGGTAACCGGCCTGCGTCAGGACCTTGATGGTCGCGTCCCAGGTTCCGGCGCAGAAATTCTTGCCATGCAGGAGCATGACGGTCTGACCATTCGCCTGGCCGCTCGCCGGAATGTCGAGATAGGCCATCTCGAGCGGCTGACGCTGCGAGATGAAGCCGTGGACCTTGACCGGATAGGCGTAATCGAACCCTTCCAGCCGGGCCCCATAGGCGGCAACGCCCGTTTGCTGGGCGCTGGCCGGCGCCGCCAGGGCAAGCAGAATGGCGGCGGCGGTGGCGATACGCATGGGGCGTCCTTCCGTCAAAGATGCGGACGCCCTGATAGTCCGCGAAAGCCCGCTCGGCTTCCGCCATCTCGCCCAGCCCGGATCACGATCTGCGGAGCGAACGCTGCGGAAGGCCGGAGCGCGTTGACGGATCGCGGACAGGCTCAGCCGCGGTTCAGTGCCGCTGAGAGCTCCGGCTTCACATTCAAGGTCTGGAACACCACGCAATAGCGCTCGGTCAGCTTCAGCAGCGTGTCGAGCTTCTCCTGCGGAGCGTCGGTCTCAACATCGAAGGAGAGGCGGATCGCCTTGAAGCCGACGGGCGCGTCCTTGGCGACGCCCAGCGTGCCGCGGAAATCGAGATCGCCCTCGGCCCGGACAGTGCCCTTCTTCAATTCAATCTCGAGCGCGGTCGCGACCGCCTTGAGCGTTACGCCGGCGCAGGCGACGAGCGCCTCGAGCAGCATGTCGCCGGAGCAGAGCTCGGCGCCGGAACCGCCGGTCGCCGGGTGCAGGCCGGCCAGCGCGATGGCGCGGCCGGTCTCGACCTTGCAGGCGATGTGCTGGTCGTCGAGCTCGCCCCGCGCCTTCAGCGTGATGACGGCCGCATCGGGCGTCTCGCGATACTGGTCCTTGAGCGGTGCCTGGAGGGCGCGCAGGGCTGTGACATCCATGGTTTCAACCTTCTTGGGGACAAGCGACGATGCCCGTCGCAGATAGTGCCGCCGACCGGATCAGGCCAGAGCATTGCGCGAAAAAACGGGTACCGGTTTTTCGCTTGAGCAATGCTCTAAACTCTCAGAATCGATCACGTTTCTTGCATTCGGGCGATTCCGTCCGAATGCAAGAAACGTGATCTGAGGCTGCCGGCGCGGGGGCTGCACCCTACCACCACATCCCCGCCGTCTCGGCGGTCTTGTGCTGCTGCGGCTCCTCGTCCCGCAGCGAACGGTCGAGCGTGCGCAAAACCTCGCGCTTGCTCGCTTCGAAGGCGGGCGAGAGCCGGTCGCGCGGGCGCGCCAGCGGGTTGTCGAGCTCGTCGAAGATGCGCCCGGGCTTGGGCTGCATCACGATGATGCGGTCGGCCAGGGTCACCGCCTCCTCGACATCATGCGTGACCATCACCACGGTCGGCCGGCTTTCCTCCCAGAGCGCCAGCAAATGGCCGTGCAGGCTCGCGCGCGTCGTGGCGTCGAGCGCCGAGAACGGCTCGTCCATCAGCAGCAGCTTGGGCCGCGTGATCAGCGCCCGGGCGATGGCGATGCGCTGCTGCTGGCCACCGGAGAGCTCGCGCGGCCAGCGCTTCTCATAGCCGGCGAGCCCGACGCGGACGAGCGCATTGGTCACCAGCCCCTCGCGCTCGAAGGCGGAGAGATGCGAGAGCCCGAAGGCGACATTGTCGGCAACGCTGAGCCAGGGAAACAATCGCGGCTCCTGGAAGATCACGCCGACATCGGCGCGCGGCTCCAGGATCGCCTCGCCATCGAGCAGGATGCGCCCGGCGCTCGGCCGGTCGAGGCCCGCGATCAAGCGCAGCAACGTGGTCTTGCCGCAGCCGGAGCCGCCGACGAGGGCGAGGATCTCGCCCGCCGCCACGCTGGCGGTGATCGCCGACAAGGCGCGCGTGCCGTCGGCATAGGTTTTCGAGAGGGTCTCGAAGCTCAGCATCGGGGATGCCTTTCAGAGCGTGTCGCGGCCGAGATCCTGCCAGGCGAGGAAAGGCCGCGTGATGGCGAGCAGCAGCCCGTCGGCCAGCTTGCCGAGCACGGCGAAACTGATGATGGCCGCGATGATGGTGTCGGGGCGGCCGAGCTGCTGGCCGTCCACGAGCAGGTAACCGAGGCCCTCGCTCGCGCCCATGATCTCGGCGGCGACCACGAACATGAAGCCGAGGCCTAGCCCTGAGCGCAGCGAGGTGAACCAGGCCGGCAGGATCGCCGGCAGCAGCACGCGCCGGACCATGGCGAGCCGGCCGAGCCGGAAGACGCGGCCGACCTCGACGATCCGGCGATCGATGCCCTGGATCGCCGCCGCCACCCCGAGATAGACCGGGAAGAACACGCCGACCGCGATCAGCGCGACCTTCGAGGCCTCGAAGATGCCGAACCACAGGATGAAGAGCGGCACCCAGGCGATCGAGGGGATCGCACGCAGCGCCTGCAGCGTCGGATCGAGCAGGCCGCGCGCAACAGGCAACGCGCCCGTCAATGCGCCCAGCACCGTGCCGACGCCTGCGCCCAGTCCGAAGCCGGCGGCGACGCGCCAGAGCGTCGCCGTGACATGGGTCAGGAGCTCGCCCGAGGCCGCCAGCCCCCAGAGCGTCCGCCCGACCACGCTGGGCGGCGGCATCAGGCGGCCATTGGCGATGCCGGCCCGGACCAGCAGCTCCCAAAGCGCGGCGAGCGCGATCGGCAGCAGCCAGCCGGCGAGACCGAGGCGACGAGAGCTGGGGCGACGAGCGCTGGCGCCGGGCGAGCCCGTCGTTTTCGCCTGCGTCGCGGCCGCGATCTCCAGCGTGCTCATCGCGCCTCGACCGCCTCAGTTGGTCGCAGCGAAGCGCCGGTCAAGCAGGTCGTCGACGACCGCCTTGATGTCGGTCGTCGCGGGCAGCACGCCGGCTTCCTTCAGGGCGAGGCCGGCGGCGATGATCGTATCGGCCTGCGCCTGGCCGATGCTGGAATGCGTCAGCTCGGTGCGGGTGAGCTGGCGCGCGATCACGGCATCCGAGAGCTTGGTGTAGTCGATCAGCGTCTTCTTCAGCTCCGCCGGGTTGGCGAGCGCATAGGCGCGCGCCTCCTCATAGGCGGCGGTGACCTTGCGCACGAGGGCCGGATTTTCCCTGGCGAAGGCCTCGCGGACATTGAGGATGCCCCAGGTGTTGTCCTGCGCCTTGCGGTGGAAGAGTCTTGCGCCGCTCTCGACCTCGGCCGCCGCCATCAGCGGGTCGAGCCCGGCCCAGGCGTCGACATCGCCGCGCTCCAGAGCAAGCCGACCATCGGCATGCTGCAGCAGGACGAGCTTGACGTCCTTCTCGGTCAGCCTGGCCTCGGCCAGCGCCCTGACCAGGAAGATATGCGGGTCGGTGCCGCGCGTCACGGCAACGCGCTTGCCCTTGAGATCGGCGACCTTGCTGATCTCGCTCCTGGCGCCAGTGACGAGGGCGGTCCATTCCGGCCGCGAATAGACATAGATCGACTTGATCGGGTTGCCGTTGACCTTGCCGATCAGGGCGGCGGCACCTGCGGTCGAGCCGAAATCGAGCGAGCCGGCATTGAGGAATTCGAGCGCCTTGTTGGAGCCGGCCGACTGGACCCAGCGCACCGCGATGCCCTCGGGGGCGAGCGCCTTTTCGAGGATGCCGCGCTCCTTCAGCACGAGGCTGACGGGGTTGTAGGTCGCGTAGTCGATGCGGATTTCCTTGGGGGCCTGCGCAAAGGCGGATGGGGCGCCCAGAGCGAGCGAGGCGGCGGCGAAACCGGCGATGGCGAGGCGGCGGGTGATAATGCTCATGATCGATCCCTTGTTGCGATGACGCGCAGGGATCGGAGCAGACTCGCAAGCCTGCCCTTGGCCCCGACGCTTTAGCTGCATTTATTTCGCGCCCGCAAGCTGCTGGCTCAAATCGGCGCGTATCCGTCTTTTAGGTCCGCTCGTTCTGTTTGTCAAACACGACATCTTGTGATGTTGAATTGTAAATTACACATGTTGGTAATGTATAATTTATCTGCTTTGCGAATCCCGCCGGCATGTTAACGAGCGGAATGGGCCGAGGCCGCATGGCCCGGAATCGAGGGTGAGCCGCCGTGTCCGTCGCCGATCAGCCGCGCCTCGCGCTCGCCGAGGTGCTGGAGAACCCCGCCCGGGCCGTCGCGAACCTCATCGCCCGATTGGGCAAGCCCTCCACCGCAGAGATGCGCCAGGCGCTGGTGGCGCATCTGCGCGGCGTGCTCGAGGAAGGCCACGCCTCGGCCAAGGATCTGCTCGCCGGCCCGCGCAACGGATTAGCCTGCGCCGAGCGCATCTCCGCGACGATGGACGGGATCATCGCCTGCCTGCATATCGCGGCGAGCGAGCATTTCTACCAGGCGGTCAACCCGTCGCAATCCGAGCGCATCGCCGTCGTCGCGGTCGGCGGCTATGGGCGCGGCACGCTCGCGCCCGGCTCCGATGTCGACCTGCTGTTCCTGTTCCCGCACAAGCAGACCGCCTGGGGCGAGAGCGTGGTCGAGGCGATGCTCTACCCGCTCTGGGACCTGAAGCTGAAGGTCGGCCACTCCGTGCGCTCGATCGATGACTGCATGCGCGAGGCGCGCGCCGACATGACGATCCGGACCGCGCTGCTCGAAGCGCGTTTCCTTATCGGCGACAGATCGCTCTTCGACGAGATGGTGCGCCGCTTCGGGGCCGAGGTGGTGGAGGGCACCGCTCCGGCCTTCACCGAGGCCAAGCTCGCCGAGCGCGAGACGCGCGTGCGCCGCGCCGGCACGTCGCGCTATCTGGTCGAGCCCAACGTCAAGGACGGCAAGGGCGGCCTGCGCGACCTCAACACCCTGTTCTGGATCGCGAAATACGCCTATCGCGTCGATGATGTCAGCGAACTGGTCGCAGCCGGCCTGTTCGACCGCAAGGAACTCGTGATGTTCCAGCGTTCGGAGGAGTTCCTCTGGCGCGTGCGCTGCTGGATGCATTTCATCACCGGCCGGGCCGAGGAGCGCCTGTCCTTCGACCTCCAGCGCCAGGTCGCCGCCGCGATCGGCTATGCCGGGCGCAGCGGCCAGGCGCCGGTCGAACGCTTCATGAAGGCCTATTTCCTCGTCGCCAAGGATGTCGGCGATCTGACCGCCATCGTCTGTGCGGCCCTGGAGGCGCGCCAGCAGAAGCCGCGCGCTTCGCTCTCGCGCCTGCTCGGCTCGTTCGCCAAGCGCAAACGCGTGCGCGCCCTCGGCCACCCCGACTTCACGCTGAAGAGCCAGCGCCTCAACGTGATCGACGACAACGCCTTCCGGCGCGATCCGGTCAACCTGCTGCGACTCTATGAGATCGCCAGCCGCGACGACATCGCCATCCACCCCGACACCAGCCGGCTGGTGACACAGTCGCTGCGCCTGGTCACCGCGCAATTGCGCCACGACCCCGAAGCCAACCGCATCTTCCTGGAGATCCTGACCGGGCGGCGCTCGCCGGAGCCGGTGCTGCGACGGATGAACGAGTCGGGGCTGCTCGGGCGCTTCATCCCGGATTTCGGCCGCGTCGTCGCGATGATGCAGTTCAACATGTATCATCACTATACAGTCGACGAGCACCTGATCCGCTCGATCGGCGTTCTGGCGGAGATCGATGCCGGCGTTCTCGAAATCGAGCATCCGCTGGCCAACGAGATCATGCCGACGGTCGCCAACCGCCGCGCGCTTTATGTCGCATTGTTCCTGCACGACATCGCCAAGGGCCGGATCGAGGACCACTCGATCGCCGGCGCCAAGATCGCCCGCAAGCTCTGCCCCCGGCTGGGCTTGAGCGAGGCGCAGACCGAGACGGTCGCCTGGCTGGTCGAGCATCATCTCGACATGTCGACCGTCGCCCAGAGCCGCGATCTCGGCGACCCCAAGACGATCGAGACCTTTGCCGCGACCGTGCAGACGCTGGAGCGGTTGAAGCTCCTGCTCATCCTCACCGTCGCCGACATCAAGGCGGTCGGCCCCGGCGTCTGGAACGGCTGGAAGGGCCAGCTCCTGCGCACGCTCTATTATGAGACCGAGATCGTGCTCGCCGGCGGCTATTCCGTGATCGAGCGCAAGGCCCGCGTCGAGAAGAAGCAGGATGCGCTGAAGGAACAGCTCGCCGATTGGCCCGAGACCGAGCGCAACGCCTATCTCGCCCGCCATTATCCGCCCTACTGGATCAAGACCGACCTCGCCCGCCAGGAGAAGCACGCCCGCTTCCTGCGCCAGGCCGAGAGCGAGGGCCGCACCACAGCGACCGCCGTCGAGACCGACCAGTTCCGCGGCATCACCGAGCTCACCATCCTGGCGCCTGACCATCCGCGACTGCTGGCGATCGTCACCGGAGCCTGCGCAGCCGCCGGCGGCAATATCGCCGACGCGCAGATCTTCACCACCACCGACGGGCTCGTGCTCGACACGATCTCGATCTCGCGCGCCTTCGACCGGGACGACGACGAACTGCGCCGGGCCGAGCGGATCGCGGCCGCGATCGAGCGCGCGTTGAAGGGTGAGATCAAGATCGCGGATCTGGTGGCGCAGCGCCGCGCCCCGCCGCCGCGCGGCCAGACCTTCCAGCTCGCGCCCGAGGTCATCATCGACAATGTGCTCTCGGCCCGCCACACCGTGCTCGAGGTCTCGGGGCTGGACAGGCCCGGCCTGCTCTACGATTTGACTACCGCGATCGGGAAGCTCAACCTCAACATCGCTTCGGCCCATATCGCCACTTTCGGCGAGAAGGCGGTCGACGTGTTTTACGTCACCGACCTGACGGCGGCGAAGATCGTCTCGACCGCGCGCCAGCTCACCATCCGCAGAGCGCTGCTCGACGTCTTCGCCTTCGATCACGACAAGCCGGCTGCAGCCAAGGCCAAAGCGCCCGCACGCGCTTGATTTCGCTGGCGACAAGTCCGATATCGGCCCGGAACGCCGTTGCGCCCCTCGCGTGCGCGGGCCCCCGATCCGCCTGGGATTGCGATCTATTTGGAATTGGATGACGCCATGACGCAGAAGCCTGCGAAAGAAGAGCCCGAGATCGATACCGCGACCAGCGAGGAACTGGCCAATGAAGCCGCCTCCAATGCCGAGGCCAATCTCGCCCGGCTGGAATCGGAGCGCGACGACTTCAAGGACAAGCTGCTGCGCACGCTCGCCGACATGGAGAATTTGCGCCGGCGCACCGAGCGCGAGATCTCCGACGCCAAGGCCTATGCGGTGACGAGCTTCGCCCGCGACATGCTGGGCTCGGCCGACAATCTGCGCCGCGCGCTGGAGAGCGTGCCCGAAGCCGCACGCACGGCAGCCGAAGCGGCGCTAGCCGCGCTGATCGAGGGCGTCGAGCTGACCGAGCGCGACCTGCTGAAGACGCTGGAGCGTCACGGCGTGCGCAAGATCGACCCGCAGGGCGAGAAGTTCGACCCCAACCTGCATCAGGCCATGTTCGAGGCGCCCGATGCCGAAACACCCAAGGGCATGGTCTCAAAGGTCGTGCAATCGGGCTACAAGATCGGCGAGCGCGTGCTGCGGCCGGCCCTGGTCGGCGTCTCCGCCGGCGCGCCCAAGCCGCAGGAACCTTCGACCCCGGACACCTCCGGCAGCACTCCGTCCGGCCACTGAGCCGTGCTCGAAGCCGCCGGCGTCGCCGTCTTTGCATTGACCGGCGCGCTGGTCGCGACCCGCAAGGGCATGGACCCGTTCGGCTTCATCCTGCTCGCGACGGTGACCGGCGTCGGCGGCGGCACGCTGCGCGATCTTCTGCTCGGGCGCATCGTCTTCTGGGTGCGTGATCCTGCCGATGTCCTGGTCTGCTCGGGCGTCGCGCTTGCAGCCTGGGGCACCGCCTATTTCAGGCCCGGCATGCTGGATGGCTGGGCCGGCAAGCGCCTGCTGATCTGGGCCGACTCGGCCGGGCTTGCGCTCTTTGCCGTTGCCGGCACGCTGAAGGCGCTCGATGTCGGCATCTCGCCCCTGTCAGCGATCGCGCTCGGCGCAATGACCGCCTCCTTCGGCGGCATCCTGCGCGACATCCTGGCCGGCGACCGGCCCATGGTGCTGTGGAGCCGCGATTTCTACGTCACGGCCGCAGCCGCAGGGGCAGCGATGACCGCGCTTCTGTCGAGCCTGGTGATCGAACCGGTCATCGTCATGCTTGTCGGCATCGTGACCACCTTCGGCCTGCGGGCTGGGTCGATCCTGTTCGGCTGGTCGTTCCCGAACCTGCCGGGCTCCGGATCGTCCTGACGGCGTCAATCATCATTGCGAGGAGCGAAAGCGACGAAGCAATGACGGAGGGTGTCACTCTGGCTTGGTCACGCGCCGCAAAGTCAGATTGATCCGCCCGCCTTGCGGCAGCAGGCTCGAAGAGCCGGCCAGGATGCGGTCGATGCCGTGATAGGCGAGTCTGGCCTCCCCCCCGAACAGCAGGGCATCGCCCGAGGCGAGCTTCAGCGACACCGTCTTGCCGCCCCGCTGCGTGCCGCCGATGCGGAACATGGCGGTGTCGCCCAGCGACAGGGACAGCACCGGCGCCTCGAAATCCTGCTCGTCACGATCCTGGTGCAAGCCCATTTTGGCGCTCGCCTCATAGAAATTGACCAGGCAGGCCTCGGGCGGATGCGGATAATCCGCGAGTTCCCGCCAAGCCTGCGTCAGCAGCGCCGGCATGGGAGGCCAGGCCAGGCCCGTCTCGGGATGGAGCGGCTGGTAGCGGTAGCCGCGCTCGTCGGAAACCCAGCCGAGCGAGCCGCAATTGGTCATCCGCACCGAGAAGGGTTTTCCGGTCCTGGGCATGCGCGGGGAGAAGAAAGGCGCCTGCCGCGCCACCTCGCGCAGATCGGCGACGAGCGCGACCTGCGCCTCGGCCGGGAGATAGCCCGGCCAATGGACCACGCCGGGCGCGATCGGGAGGCGCGTCATGCCAAGATGCTCAGAGACTGTCGAGCCCGAGCACATCGGCCATGGAATAGAGCCCAGGCTTGCGGCCCCTGCCCCAGAGCGCGGCCTTGATGGCCCCTTGTGCGAAGAGACTGCGATCCTCCGCGATGTGGGAGAGCTCCAGCCGTTCGCCGGTTCCCGCGAAGATCACCTTGTGGTCGCCAACCACAGTGCCGCCGCGCAGCGCCGCGAAGCCGATCGTGCCGGGCTGGCGCGCGCCGGTGTGGCCGTCGCGCACGGCGACGCGGGTCGCGGCCAGATCGACCGCCCGGCCCTCTGCGGCCGCCTCGCCCAGCATCACGGCGGTGCCCGAGGGCGCATCGACCTTCATGCGGTGGTGCATCTCGACGATCTCAATGTCCCAATCCGTGCCGAGTGTGGCCGCGACCTTGCGCACGAGGCCAGCGAGCAGATTGACGCCGAGGCTCATATTGCCGGAGCGGATGATGGCGGCATGGCGGGCGGCGGCCTCCAGCTTCGCCAGATGCTGCGGCTCCAGGCCGGTGGTGCCGACGATATGGGCAATGCGTGCCTGCGCGGCGAGAGCAGCGAAGGAGACCGTGGAGTCGGGCGTCGTGAAATCGAGCACGCCCTCGGCCTCGACGAAGGCCGGCAGGGCCTCGTCGGTGACATCGACGCCGCAGACCGGCAAGCCGGCGAGCAGGCCGGCATCCTGACCGACCACACCCGAACCCGGTCGCTCGACGGCAGCCGACAGGACGCAGCCCGGAGTCTCATGGATGGCTTTGATCAGCATCCGGCCCATGCGCCCGGCGGCGCCGACGACGACAAGACGCATGTCGCTCATGAGGAGAACTCCGGAAAGCAGGTTGGCCTATCCGCCCGCCTATAGGATGAATCGGACAGGCGCGACACCCAAAACCCGGCTCCAACGAAAAACGGCCGGGTTGCCCCGGCCGTCCTATCATTCGGTATCGTTGGATCAGGCTTCGGCTCAGGCCGCGGCCTGGATCCCCGAGAGCTTCCAGGCGCCGCCGCGCTCGCGCAGGAAGGTCCAGTGTTCGGTGACCTCCTGGGGAATGGTGGCGTTGCCATCGACGACCTTGCCGCTGGCGCGCTCATACAGCGCGTTGATCAGGCTGAAGCGCATCGCGACCGTGGCGTAGTCGGCATCGCCCTCGCGCCAGGCTTCCGCAAGGTCGCCCTTCAGCAGCTTCACCTCGGAGACGCGGTCGACAAGGCCCTTCTTGGCGTTGCCCGAGAGATCCTCGTCGAAGTAGCCGAACATCTCCGGCGTGACGCGCTGGCGCAGGCCAGCCTCGTCCTCATTCGAATAGGCCGCGTTGACCTCAGTCAGCAGACGCTCGAAGGCGTTGAAATCCTCGCCCGTCAGCTGGATCGGCTGGGTCTGCGGCGCGGCGGAGCCGCCGCCCATCATGCCCATGCGGGCGGCCTGGTTCTGGGCCTGCGGCTGGTAAGCCTCGCGCGGCAGCGGCGCACCGGCGCCGGCGAGTTGCGGCTCGGAACGGCGACGGAAGAAGCGCAGGGCCAGCCAGATCAGGCCGCCGATCAACGCGATCTGCATCAGGAAGCCGAAAACACCGGCAAGCGAGGCCAGGCCGCTGAAGAAGCCGGAGCCCGACAGCATGCCGAACAGCCCCGCGCCGAGCAGGCCGGCGCCGAGACCCATCATCAGGTTGCGCGCCATCGAAGGCCTGGCAGCCTGAGCGGCGGCTGCGCCGGCAGCGCCCGCCATCGGAGCGGCAGGCGACGGCGTCGCGCTGCGCTGGAAGGGCTGCGCCCCGTTGGGGGCCGTATCCGTGCGCGACGGCGCCGATTCGGTGCGCGAGCCGCGGCTGCCGAAGCTCTTGCCACCGCCAGGCCGCGCCTCGGCGACCACGGGGACGATCAGCAGCGCACCAGCGAGAAAAGCGATGGCCCGGCCACGCCGGGCGAGCGAAATCAAAGACATGGTTCCTCCCGGAGCCCGCCTCGGGCTCTCTTGCAGCCAATATGGTCGGCCATCATTGCGGTTACAAGACCGATTTCGCCAAGTATCTACGACTAAAGTCGTAGATCGCTCCAGCAAAGGATTTGAGAGCCATCTGGAGTCGTGCTAGTTTCGCCCTGCTTGACCGGCCCGGCCGGCAGCGGAGGGATCGAGCCATGCGCAGGATCTCATCGGGACTGGTTCCGGCGCTGCTGCCGCCTTGGTCGCTGCAGGGTTGGTCACCGCAGGCTTGTTCACCGCGGCCTTGGCCTGCGGCTTTGGCCTTGTTGCTCTTGCTCGGCGCGTCGGCCCGGGCCGAAGACCGCGCCATACCCTTCGATCCGCCGCGTCTGGCGCAGTCGCCCGAACCGCTCTGCTACTGCTGGAGCGAGGGCCGCAAGATCGCCGAAGGCGCCATCGCCTGCATCAGGACGACACAGGGGCGGCGGTTGGCCGCCTGTGGCCGGGTCATCAACATGATGTCCTGGGAGGTCACCGAGAACCCCTGCCCGGAAAGCTAAAGTATCGGCCCGAAAAGGGGGAACCGGTTTTCGGGACAAACCGACGCATAGTCAAAGCTCCAAAACGAAAGCGCCGCCAGGCGTTTTCCCGGCGGCGCTCGTCAAAGGCTCTTGTGGTCCATTCGACTCGAGACTGACGTTTGTCAGAACGCTCCCAGCACGATTGCCATCATGAAAATGAAGGCCGCACCCATGACCAAACGGTCGAGACGTAGCGTGAGGCTCATCACATCCTCCTGTGTCATTGACCTGTCGCAAGGCTAGCAGAACTGGCGAAGGCTGCAAGGGGGCGGCAAGGTGACGAGAAGGGGGCGGAGCCAAGAGTATGGCTAAAATTTGATTAAACCATTGAATTGTTTTGGGGACAGTTTCGGTTAGCGGATTGGTTCAACACGCGTTTCCAGCGCCTTCGCGGCCGCGATGACACGATCATCGGCGCCGAACCCACTCATCACCTGAATTCCGACCGGCAGGCCGCGGGGGCCGCGCATCACCGGGATCGTCAGGCATGGCACGCCGAGCAGGGTCCAGAGCCGGTTGAAGCGGGCATCGCCGGTCGAGGCCAGTGTGTCGGGCGCCTCGCCCGGGGCGGCATAGCTCACCACGACATCGACCTGGCCGAAGAAGGCGCGGGCCGCATCGCGGCCACGCCGCGAGATCCGGCGCGCCTCGTCGTATTGCGCCGGCGTGACGCTGCGGGCGCCGTCGAGATAGGCGCGCAGCTTCGGCGCGATCTGCTCGCGATGCTCGGCATACTCCCAGGCCAAAGCCTGCGTCGCCTCGTAGCCCTGCAGCGGCACATGGGCATGAAAGGCCTCCGACAGGGCCTGCGGGCTTTCGAGCTCGACGATTTGCGCCCCGGCGCCGGTCGCGATCTCGCAGAAGCGTTGCAACGCCGCCTCAGCCGCCGGCTCGGGCGCGCCGGCAAAATCCTGCCGGGTCACGCCGATGCGCAGGCCCTTCAGCTCCGCCGCTGTGGCATCAAGCTCGGGTCGGCCCGTGATCGTGGCAAGCGCCAGGCCGAGATCATCGGCGCTTGCCGCCATCAGGCCCAGCGTATCGAGCGACCAGGAGAACGGCTTCACCCCGACCATCGGCAGCAGCGCATAGGACGGCTTGATGCCGGCCACGCCGCAATAGGCGCTCGGCCGGATCACCGAGCCGCCGGTCTGCGTGCCGATGGCGAGCGGGATCATGCCGGCTGCCACGCCCGCAGCCGAACCTGCGGAGGACCCGCCGGGGCTCGCGCCAAGGTCATGGGGATTGCGGGTCGGTGCCGGATCGCTGGCGGCGAAGGCCGTGGTGTGGGTCTTTCCGGCGACGGTCGCGCCAGTCGCCTTCAGCATCATCACGACGGCAGCGTCGGAGCGCGGCCGCCAGCCCTCATAGATCACCGAGCCCATCTGCGTCGGCAGATCGGCTGTATCGATGATGTCCTTGACCCCGCAGGCGATGCCGGCGAGCGGACCTGTCCCGGCGGCAAGCTCGGCCGGTCGGCTGGCGAAGGCCAGAATGGACGACTCGGACTCAGCGATCCGCGCGGCGCTCAGCGCCAGCGCGCCTGCTGCCGTGATCTCGCCCGCCGCAATCCGGCGCAGGATGTCGCGCAAGCTCTGCATGCTATTCTCCAATGACCTTGACGATGAGGGCCGTCCCTTGCCGCGCGAGCGGGATCGCGAGGAAGGCTGCGCCCGCCGCGCAGGGCCAGGCGATGACGAAGGCGTGCAGCCATTGCGCCACGAAATCCGGCGGGAAGCCGAGATTGAGGTAGGTCACCAGCGCCGTCATCAGGAAGGCCATGACGCCGGCCATGAGCACGGGAAAGATGAAACGGGCCTTGCCTGTCATGGATGATGATCCCCGGAACCTTTCATGCTGTCTCGCATGCGGCATGCCAGCCGCACCAGCCTGCTTTCCGGCATGGCCGCCTGCGGCGATCTCGCAGCTCATCGCCTCCCTATCGCCGGCGCTTGCACCTTCGTGGCGGGCCAATAGCGGCGTCAGATGACCTTTGGAGAGGCTTCGACAGCACCTTAAGCCCCTGTTAACCGCAGCGCCAAAGTTAATCCAGCTGTTGCGTGGCGGGCTCAGGCGGTTGAGAAACCGTTCACCAAACGGGTCGCATTTGATCGGTCATGCGACGCGTTCACCTCACCCTCATCGCTCTTGGCGTGATCGGCGCCGGCCTTGCCGGCTGCGGAAAATTCCAGAAGCCGCAGCGTGCGGCCTGGCGCGACCAAGCCGAAGCGGAGTGCCTGGCCTCGCGCCAGGTGCAGCTCTCCTCCTATGTCAGCCTGCGCAGCAAGCCGATCGACGGCCCCGGGACCTGCGGCATGGAAAAGCCGCTGAAGGTCGCAGCCTTCGCCAATGGCGGCATCGGGCTGACGAGCTCGGCCACGCTTGCCTGCCCTGTCGTGGCGACCACCGACAAATGGCTCGCCGAGGTCGTCCAGCCGGCCGCCCAGAACGTTCTCGGCGCGCAGGTCATCGAGATGCGCGCCGGCTCCTATTCCTGCCGCGCCATGAACAACGGCACCGGCACCAGCCGCACCTCCGAGCACGCCTATGGCAATGCGCTGGACGTGTTCTCCTTCCGGCTCAATGACGGGCGCAACATCACGGTCAAGGACGGCTGGCGCGGCTCGCCGGAGGAGCAGAACTTCCTGCGCGAAGTGTTCGTCGGCGCCTGCGAGAACTTCTCGACCGTTCTCGGGCCGGGTTCGAACGTGTTCCACTACGACCATATTCATATCGACCTGGCCCGGCATGCCAAGGGCCGGCACATCTGCAATCCGGTCATCAAATACACCCCGAACTACAATCTGCCGCCGCCGGATCCGGCGCGTCCGTATCAGTCGGTGCAGCGCGGGCAGCAGCGCGACGAGATCGGCGCACTCATCGCCGGCGGTCCTATGCTGCGCCAGCCGGGCGACGGCTTGCGGCCGCCGGGCTCGGTGCAGGGCGGCTATCCCGTCGCGACCAACCGCAGCGGCCAGAGCCTCGATACGCAGAGGCGCTTCATCGAGGAGCCCGCAAGCGAGCCGCTCAACCAGTCGCGCTACCGGCCGCAGCCGCTGCCGAGCGAACAGCGCGGCCCGCTGACGCTGCCGGGCTCGGTGCCGCCGACGGAAGAGATCATCGTCGGCGACGATGAGGGCACCGGCGTGCTCGACCAGGAAGGCATGGAGCAGGCCAAGCCTGTGATCACGCCGCAGAACGATCCGTTTGCCTATAGCTCAGGACGGACGCAGCGCCGGTAAGCTGAAACCAGGCCTCCGATTGACCGCGCCACGTCATTGCGAGCAGGAACCGAAGCAATCCAGTCTCATGGAGCGCTATGCCCCACTGGATTGCTTCGTCGCTGCGCTCCTCGCAATGACGGGAAAGGCCATTCAGCGCGACACCAGCACCTGCCGGCACTCGGCTGGCAACGCATCGAGCGACATCGGCGGCTTGGGCTTCGGCGCCGGGCCGGTGCGCGGCTTCTTCGGCGCGAAGAAGGCGGTGCGCTGGCGCTCGATCCAGCCCGAGAGCTCCTCGCCGCAGCCATCGCCGAAATTGGGCGGCTCCTGCCCCTGGCAGCCCTCCATTCCCGCCGGGCAGACCATCCGGACATGGAAATGGTAGTTGTGGCCCCACATCGGCCTGACCTTGTTGAGCCAGGTGCGGTCGCTCCCAGCCTCGCGGCAGAGCGCCACTTTCAGCGCCGGGTTGACGAAGATGCGCTCGACGCGCGGCTCGCTGGCGACGGTCCTGATCAGCTTGGTCTGCGCCGGCGTCCAGTTCTTCGGATCGATGTCGCGCCAGTCGGCGCGGGCCATGTTGACGGCCGGCATGTTCTCGCGCTCGTTGCGGTCCAGCCGCGCCCTGGGCATCGGCGTCAGCCAGAGATCGGCGTCGAGGCCGATCTGGTGCGAGGCATGGCCGGTCAGCATCGGCCCGCCGCGCGGCTGAGAGATGTCGCCGACCAGGATTCCAGGCCAGCCATTGATCCTCGGCACGTCGTGGGCGAGCTTTTCGAGATAGTCGATCAGGACCGGATGGCCCCAGTTGCGGTTGCGGTTGAGCCGCATCACCTGCCAGCTCGGGCCGTCGACCGGTAAAGCGGTCGCGCCCGCCAGGCAGCCGCGCGCGTAGGAGCCGATGGCACGGGCGCGCATATCCGCCGGCGCGGTCTTCTGGCCAAAAAGCGCGCGCGCCGCATCGGGAAAAGCCGCGATATTGGCAGCGCGGCGCCGCGCCTCCTCATCGGCCGTATCCTGCGCATGGGCGAGGGCGGGGACGACGATGCCCGAGAGCAGGACGAAGACGGCGGCGATTCGACGATTCAGGACGCGCATGGGCTGAGAATCGGCGCGTTGCCCCCCAAAGGTCAAGGCCGGACGCAGGCGCAAATGCCGGTGGACAAGTCCCGGCCGAGACGGCAGCCTTGCGGGCAAGCAGCAAGCGGGCGGCACGTCCCGCATCCCTGCGTCCAGGGAAGGACCACATATCATGACCGATTTCACGATCGACCGCCGCGCCATGCTCGGCGCGCTTGGCGCGGGCTTCGCCCTGCCGCAGGCCGCTTTCGCTCAGGCGCCTTGGCCGCAGGGCCGCACGATCAAGCTCATCGTACCGTTCCCGCCCGGCGGTGCGACCGATATTCTGGGCCGGCTCGTGGCCGACAAGCTCGGCCATGCCTGGAGCACGAATCTCGTCGTCGAGAACCGGCCGGGCGCGGGCGGTAATATCGGCGTCGACGCGGCGACGCGGTCGGAGCCCAACGGCGACACGCTCTTGATCTGCTCAGTCGGGCTCGTCGCGAACCCGTATCTCTACGCCAAGGTCAATTACGACCCGATCAAGGACCTCAGCCCGATCACCATGGTCGCGATGGTGCCGAACCTCCTCGTGGTCAGCAAGGGGCTCCCGGTCAAGGACACCGCCGAGCTCGTCGCCTACGCCAGGGCCAATCCCGGCAAGCTTAGCTACGCCTCCTCGGGCGTCGGCACCTCGATCCACCTCGCCGGTGAATTGTTCCAGAAGCTGACCGGCACGAAGATGGTGCATGTGCCCTATCGCGGCTCGTCTCAGGCGATCCAGGATCTGATCGGCGGGCGCGTCGACCTGATGTTCGACAACATCACCTCGGCCCTGCCGCAGGCGCGGGCCGGCTCGATCCGCGGCTTCGGCGTCACCACCGCGACACGCTCCCCGACAGCCCAGGAATTCGCGCCGATCGCCGATGTCGTGCCCGGCTTCGACGTCTCGTCCTGGTTTGCACTGTTTGCACCGGCGAAGACGCCCAAGCCGATCATCGACAGGGTCCAGTCCGACACCAAGGCCGCGATCGCGGATCCCGGCGTCCGCGCCAAGATGGATCTGCTGGCGGCCGAGCCCGTCGGCAATACACCGGCGGAGCTCGCAGCCTTCGTGCAGTCCGAGCAGAAGAAATGGGGCGACCTGATCAAGGAGGTCGGAATCAGGGCCGAATAGGCGCGCCATCCACGGAACTTGCGGGGTGAGGCTGACGTTCTCCTGCCATATCCCGCCGATGCAGGCCGGCGGGCCTCCTGGAGAAGGAACGTCCCATGTCCACCCTCGTCATCATCCTGGTGCTCCTGCTGCTGCTCGGCGGCGGAGGGTATTACGGCCATCGCAGCTACGGCACGACCGGCCTCGGCGGCGTGCTTGGCCTCGTGCTCGTCATCGCCGTGATCTTGTGGCTGCTCGGCGCGATCGGCGGCGTGCCCGTACGAGTCTGACCGACACCGCTCCGCTGGTGGATCAGGCTGACGCAGAGGCTTCCCAGACGGCCACAGCGGCAGCCAGATCCTCCAGGGAGGCGCCGACCGATTTGAACAGCGTGATCTCGCCCCCCTCCGCCGCGCCCGCGATGCGGCCATGGCAAAGATCGGCCAGCGTGCCGGCAATCCTGTCGGCGCTGTAGCTGCCCTCGGCGATCGCGACGGCGACATCGCCGCCCTCGTCGATCGCTTTCCTGGAGTCGACGATGACGCGGGCCCGGTTCAGTGCCTCGGCGTCGGCCTCGCGCATCTGCATGGTGAAGGCGCCGATCAGGTCGAGATGCGCGTCGCGCTTCAGCCATTTGCCCTGGATCAGCGGCTCGCTCGCATTGGTGGCGCAGGAGATGATGTCGGCCGTGCGCGCCTCGGCCTCGAGATCGGTGACCGCGCGGGCCTCGATACCGTCACGCGCAAGCTCCTCCACCACTGCAATGGCGGCTTCGGGCCGGCGCGCCCAGATGGCGATATCGGTCAGCGGCCTGACCGCGCGATGCGCCTTGACCAGGAAGGGCGCAAGGCTGCCGGCGCCGACCATCAGCATGCGGCTGGCGTCCGGGCTGGCCATGTAGCGCGCAGCCAGCGCCGAGGCCGCCGCCGTGCGCCACAGCGTCAGGCGATTGCCGTCCATCACCGCCAGGGGCTGGCCGGTGTTTCCGTCCATCAACAGATAGGCGCCCATGACACCGGGCAGGTTGCGCTTGCCGTTGCCGAAGAAGACCGAGACGATCTTGGTGCCGATATAGGCCTTCTCGGCGCTGGGCGCGCTCCAGGCCGGCATGATCAGCAGCACGGCCGGGTCGCCATCGGGGCGCTTGACGTCGTAATGGCTGCGCGGCGGCAGGACAGCATCGCTACGGAAAGCGTCGTCGAGCGTGTCGATCAGGCCGGGGAACGTCAGGGCGGCGTCGATCTCGCCATTGTCGAAAAGCCGCATCACGCCCTACCGCTGGTCAGCGCCGGCAAGGCGGAATCGGGCACGGCGGCACGCAGCATCTGCGCCTCGCCGCGCAGCATCTCGGCCTCGCGGCGGTTGCGGCGGGCCGCCTTGCGGTGCTTGCCCTGGGCAATCCAGGAGGCGAGGCCGCCGATCAGGATACCGACTGCAATTGCCGCCAGAACGACCGCAAAGAGCGGCACGTCGAAGACAAACACCGGCGCGTCGCGACTGAACGGATCGAAGGACAGCGGAACCGATTTCCGGTTTGCGACGGAAAACAGCACGATCGCCAGCGCGACCGGAACCAGGATCAGGGCCTTGAAGAAGGATTTCATCGGAGTTCCTTTCAGCGGCTAGAGCCGGATCGACGCGAAAAACCGGTTCCCGCTTTTTCGCATCCTGCTCTAGCGCGAGCCCTCATCCTAGCGCGCCATTTCGGCGGAAATAGCGTCTCCAAGGATGTTTCAATCCGCCCTGGATCATCGGTCGAGACGCCGCCACGCGGCTCCCCGGGGCGCGGGCTGAGAGAGGCTTTACGCCTTGCCGTTCAGCCGCAGCCGAAGCTCCTTGCCGGTCTTGAAGACCGGGACGAACTTTTCCTCGACCTCGACCGCGTCACCCGTGCGGGGATTGCGGCCGACCCGGGCGGAGCGGGCCTTGCGGGAAAAGGCTCCGAAGCCGCGCAGCTCGACCCGGTCGCCGCGCGCCAGCGCCTTGACGACCTCGTCGAGGATCGCCGTGACGATGTTTTCGATATCGCGCTGGTAGAGGTGCGTGTTGCGCTCAGCGATGCGCTGGACGAGTTCGGATTTAATCATGTGTCCAATATAACCGCTTGTATCAACATCATTTTTCGACTGCAGGCTGCCAGAGCGCCAAGGGCGCGTCAAGACGCAAACCGATCGGTTGCTCGGCCGCGCGCGCGATGAGGCTCGCCACGGTTTCGAACCCGGCGGCACGCGCCAACGCCTCGCTGGCGCTCCATAGCCCGTAGGCGGACGATTCGCTGCGGCGGCGCCAATCGCGCACCGCAAGATTCTTCGCCACGCCCTTCTCGCGTTCGAGCCAGGCGATGGCTTCCGGCTCGCCGCCGATCTCGTCGATCAGCTTCAGAACCGCGCCCTGCCGGCCGGAATGCACCCGGCCGTCGGACACGGCCGCGACCTCGGGATCGCTGAGATGACGGCGTTCGCGCACCAGCCGCTTGAACCAGTCGTAATTGTCGTCGACGACGCTCTGGAGCGCGGCGCGCGCCTCCGGCGAGGTCGGCTCGAAACCATTGGGCGCGGCCTTCAGCGGGCTCGACTTGATCTCTTCGAGCTTCACGCCGACCGTATCGAGCAGGCGGCCCACATTGGGGAACTGGAAGAGCACGCCGATCGAGCCGACGAGCGAGGTCTGGCGCGCCACGATGCGATCGGAACCGAGCGCGGCGATATAGCCGCCCGAAGCCGCCAGGCCATCGACCACCGACACCATCGGCTTCTTCGCGGCCAGCCGGCGCAGCGCGTCGAACAAGGCCTCCGAGCCCGAAGTCGTCCCGCCCGGGCTGTTGATCCTGAGCAGCACGGCCGAAGCCCTGCTGTTCTCCAGCGACTTGATCAGTTCGAGCGTGCGCCTGTCGCCCGAGATGAAGCCGGAGATGGTGACGCGTGCGATATGGGCCTGCCTGAGCGAGCCGGGCGTGCGTCCGGTCCAGGCGAGGCCTGCGATGACGGCGGCGGCCAGCACGCCGAGCACGGCGAACAGCCGCCAGAGCGTCAGCTTGCGCCTGAGGCTGCGGCGGTCGGCGAGCAGATCGGCATCGGACGACATGAGGTCAGCGCTCCGGGTTTGCGGCCCCGTGATGTAGCCTCGCCATGCCGGGCGGGCAAGACGAAGCCGTCGACTTAAGCCGCGACCGTGGCGCGCGCCCGGTCCAGCGCCAGCAAGGCGAGCCCGCTCGCCACCGAGCGGAAGGCATCGCCGATATGGACACGGTTCGCCCCGAAGCGGCGGTCGAACAGCGCCCGCACGGCCGGGACGTGAGAGGTGCCGCCGGTCATGAACACGGCCTCGATCGCACCAGTGGAGACATTCGCCTCGCTCAAGGCCTTGTCGAGCGCCGTCTCGATCGCGCCGACATCGTCGGCGATCCAGCTGTCGAAATCGCTGCGGCGGATCGGGGCCTCGATCGTCACATCCATCTGGCGGAAGCTCAGCCTTGTCTCGTCGGCCCCCGAGAGCGCGATCTTGGCGGCCGAGACCGCGCGGTAGAGCTCGTAGCCGAGATCATATTCGATCACGGTCAGCAGATCCTCGAGCTTGCCGGGCTCGACCGCGTCGCGGATCAACGCCTTGAGCTCGGCCATGGTCTCGCGGCTTTTCATCAGCGAAAGCCGGTGCCATTGCGCGAAGGCGGCGTGGTAATGCGCCGGGATCGGCAGGAGCTTCTCGAAGGAGCGGTATTGCGTGCCCTTGCCGAGACGCGGCGAGATCGCGTGCTCGATGATGCGGTAGTCGAAGGTGTCGCCGGCGACGCCGACGCCGGCATGGGAGAGTGGGATCGCGGCGAGCCGCCCGGCTCCGCCGGGCTCGAAGCGCATCACCGAGAAGTCGCTGGTGCCGCCGCCGAAATCCGCGACCAGCATGGTCTGCGGCGTCTTCAGGTCGCGGGCATACCAGTAGGCCGCGCCGAGCGGCTCATAGGCGAAATCGACGGCGGGCATCCCGGCTTTGCCGTAGGAGGCGCGCAGCCGCCCGAGCGCAAGCTCCTCATCGGGTCGCTCGCCGGCGAAGACGACCGGGCGCCCTGAGACCAGCGGCGTTTCCGCGACGTCGTCGAGGCCGGCCACGAGATCGGTCAGGAACACGCCGATCAGGTCCTCGAGCTTGAACAGCTTGCCAAACAGCCGCGTCTCCTGGAAAGCGCGGCTGGAGAGATGGGTCTTCAGCGATTGCAGGAAGCGATGCTCCGTCGTCATGCCGAGTGCCATGTCGAGCGCATCGGGCCCGCTGACATGGGCGACATGGGTCTTGGGCGGCCGGCCCTCGCGCCAGAACATCAGGGCCGAGCGATAGGCGTCGACCGCGCCCTGCTTGGTCGCGAAGGAACGCGTCGTCACCGAGCCGTCGGCGCGCGCCAGGGCAACCACGCTGTTGGTGGTGCCGAAATCGATGCCGATCGCCGCAGTGGTCATGGTGAAGTCCTCAAGGGGCCAATGGCGAGTAGCGAATGGCGAGTGAGGAGGTCCACTCGCCATTCGCTACTCGCCATTCACTCGAAAAAGAAACAAAAGCCCGCGCGGATTGCTCCGCGCGGGCTGGTCTGATGGGCCGGCCGCTTTCGCGGCCGAAACCTCACTTCTTCTCGGTCGTCGCCTTCTTGAGGGCGGCGCCCAGGATGTCGCCGAGCGAGGCGCCGGAGTCGGCGGAGCCGTACTGCGCCATCGCCTCCTTCTCCTCGGCCATTTCCAGAGCCTTGATCGAGACCTGGATCTTGCGGGCCTTCTTGTCGAACAGGATGACGCGGGCGTCGACCTTTTCGCCGGCCGCGAAGCGCTCGGGGCGCTGCTCGGCACGATCGCGCGCGATTTCGGCGCGCTTGATGAAGGTGGTCATGTCGGTGCCGACGATCTTGACGTCGAGACCGGCTTCCTTGACCTCGATCACCTCAGTGGTGACGACCTGGCCCTTCTTGAACTCGCCGGCATCCACGAAGGGATCGCCGCCGAGCTGCTTCAGGCCGAGCGAGATACGCTCCTTCTCGACGTCCACATCGAGAACGACAGCCTGCAGCATGTCGCCCTTCTTGTATTCCTCGATGACCTGCTCGCCCGGACGGTTCCAGTCGAGATCCGAGAGATGGATCATGCCGTCGATATCGCCTTCGAGACCCAGGAACAGACCGAACTCGGTCTTGTTCTTGACCTCGCCCTCGACCACCGAACCGCTCGGATGGGTCTCCGCGAAGACCTCCCAGGGGTTGCGCAGGGTCTGCTTGAGACCCAGCGAGATGCGGCGCTTGACCTGATCGACCTCGAGGATCGCGACGTCGACTTCCTGCGAGGTCGAGACGATCTTGCCGGGGTGGACGTTCTTCTTGGTCCAGGACATCTCGGAGACGTGGATGAGGCCTTCGATGCCCGGCTCCACTTCGACGAACGCGCCGTAGTCCGTGATGTTGGTGACGCGACCCTTGAGGCGCGCACCGACGGGGTAACGGGCCGCAATGCCATCCCACGGATCGGCAAGCAGCTGCTTGATCCCGAGCGAGATGCGGTGCGTGTCCTGGTTGATCTTGATGATCTTGACCTTGACCGTCTGGCCGATGGTCACGACCTCGGACGGATGGTTGACGCGACGCCAGGCCATGTCGGTGACATGGAGCAGGCCGTCGATGCCGCCCAGGTCAACGAACGCACCGTATTCGGTGATGTTCTTGACGACGCCGTCGATGACCTGGCCCTCTTCGAGCGAAGCCACGAGCTCGGAACGAGCCTCGGCGCGGGTCTCTTCTAGGACGGTGCGGCGCGACACGACGATGTTGCCGCGGCGGCGATCCATCTTGAGGATCTCGAAGGGCTGCGGCTGGCCCATCAGCGGGCCGACGTCGCGGATCGGACGGATGTCGACCTGCGAACGCGGCAGGAAGGCGACAGCGCCGTCGAGATCGACGGTGTAGCCGCCCTTGACGGTGTTGAAGATGACGCCCGAGACCTTCTCGCGAGCCTCGAAAGCCTTCTCGAGCTTGACCCAGCTCTCCTCGCGGCGAGCCTTGTCGCGCGAGATGACGGCTTCGCCGAGCGCGTTTTCGATCCGGTCCAGATAGACCTCGACCTCGTCGCCGACCTTGATGTCCTGGTCACGGCCGGGGCCGTTGAATTCCTTGAGCGCGACGCGCCCTTCCGTCTTCAGGCCGACATCGATGATCGCCATGTCTTTTTCGATGGCGACGACGATGCCCTTGATGACGGAACCTTCGAGGGCTTCGTTCTGGCCGAAGGATTCCTCGAGCAGGGCGGCGAAATCCTCGCGGCCCGAATAGCTTTCTACGGCTGACATGTATTCTCCTGACGCCAGCTCGCGGATTCCGCAAAGCCGGCAAGCGCCGATTGGGTTTGTGCCACAGGCCGGACCTGTCCGTCGGCGCCTCCTTAAGAGGCCTGCCCGCTCTTCCCGCGCTCTGAGGCGCCGGGGCGAGAACGGGCGGCGCTTGGCCGCCGGCATCGATCCGCATCCGAACGGTCCGCCCCAAACACGAAACGGGAGCCGGCCGAAAAGGCCGCCCCCGGCTGTGATCGATCACGGCCCTTCGGACAGGCGCGATGTAGTGCAAAGCAGACGGCAGGGCAAGGGTTCTTGTCCGTTTCGCGCAGCGACGGCCAGGATGGAAAACCTTATAGTGAGGCTGCGCCTGACAGGAGACCGCCATGACCAGCGATCCCGACACACCCGACGACAGTAAGCTGACCCGCACCAAGCAGGCCTGGGCGCGGGCCGGGAAGTTCCTGACCGGACGCATCAGCCGGCCCGACAGCGAGCGGCTGCCGCCCGGCCAGCACCTGGTCAAGGATTGGCCGGTGCTCGACCTCGGCCTCCAGCCCGAGATTTCGAGCGCGAACTGGACGCTCGACATCGACGGCGCGGTCGAGAACCGATTGCACTGGCGCTGGGCGGATTTCATGGCGCAGGAGCAGGCGCACGAGACCTCTGACATCCACTGCGTCACGACCTGGTCGCGCTACGATAATCGCTGGCAGGGCGTGGCGACGCGGAGCGTGCTCGACCTCGCCCAGCCGAAGCCCGAGGCCGGCTTCGTCGTGCTGCACTCCCATGACGGCTACACCACCAATCTGACGCTCGCGGATTTCGCCAGCGAGGATGCGCTGCTGGCCCATAGCTGGGAGGGCAAGCCTCTGACGGGGGAGCATGGCGGGCCGGTCAGGCTCGTGCTGCCGAAGCTCTATTTCTGGAAGAGCGCAAAATGGCTGAAGCGGATCGAATTCGTCGAACGCAACCAGCCTGGCTTCTGGGAGGTCCGCGGCTATCATGACCGCGGCGATCCCTGGCTGGAGCAGCGCTACAGCGACGATTGAGAAGCGGAGACCGACCCATGTCCATCAAGGCCTTCGTCTTCGACGCCTATGGCACGCTCTACGACGTTCAGTCCGTCGCCGGCGCGACCGAGGCCGCCTTTCCCGGCCATGGCGAGACCATCACCCAGATCTGGCGGATGAAGCAGCTCGAATACACCTGGCTGCGCTCCGCCATGGGCGCCTATGCCGATTTCTGGGCGGTGACGCGGGATGCGCTCGCTTACACGCTCGATGTCCTGGGCCTGAGCGCGAGCGAAGCGGCGATCGCCGCCCTGGCCGAGGCCTACAACCACCTGGCGCCCTACCCCGACAGCCTCGCCGCGCTCAATGCGCTGGCGGGCAAGCGGCTCGCCATCCTCTCGAACGGCAGCCCGGCCATGCTCGATGCGCTGGTGCGCCATAGCGGGCTTAGCGAGCGTTTCGAGGCCGTGCTCAGCATCGACGCCGCGCAGGTCTACAAGCCCGACCCGCGCAGCTACCGGCTGGTCGAGGCGCGGATGGGCGTGAAGCCCGACGAGGTCGTCTTCGTCTCATCGAACGGCTTTGACGTCGCCGGCGCGAAGCATTTCGGCTTCAAGGTCGCGCGGATCGCGCGGGTTTCGCCCACAGCGCTGCATGCCGAGATCGCGAGCGCGGCCCCGATCCCGCCGAAGACCTTGTTCAAGGCGCTGCGCATGCAGGAGGAGCGGCTCGGCGAGACGCCCGATTGGGTGATCGGGTCGCTGGGCGAATTGCCGGCGCTGGTGGCCGGGCTTTGAAGGCCGCACAGCGCAGTGCACAAGGGCTTCGTCATCCCGGGCGACCGCGGGGTGCGGCGCCTGAACTCACGATGATGGAAGAATAGCGTCGGTCTTCCCGCCCTCCAGCGCGCTGCCGCTCTCGTCCTTGAGGTCGACGCCGGTCAGCGAGCGCTTGAAGGCCTGGTCGATCAGCCAGGCGAGCTTGAAGGCGGCAGCGTCGAAATCGAGTCCACCCGGGCGGATATTGGAGATGCAGTTGCGCGCGGCGTCGGTCAGGCCGGGCCGGGGCGCGAAGGTGAGATAGGCGCCAAGCGAATCCGGCGAGGAGAGGCCCGGCCGCTCGCCGATCAGCACCAGCGCCATGCGCGAGCCGAGTGCGTGGGCGGCCTCGTCGCCAAGCGCGACACGGGCCTGCGAGGCGATCACGACCGGCGCGAGCGCGAGCCCCTGCCGCTTCAGATGCGGCAGCAGCGCCGTGACGAAGAGGGCGGCATTCTGATGGATCGCGGTCGAGGACAGGCCGTCGGCGACGATGATGGCGAGATCGCTGGCGCCACGCCGCGCCGCCAGCACGCCGCGGCTCTCCTCCGACAGGCCACGGCCGAGATCGGGCCGGCGCAGATAATCGCCGCGCGAGCGGGCCGCGCTCTCGATCATCACCGTGTCGAGCGACAAGGCTGCAAGGTCCGCGGCCAGCCCCTCCGGACGGAAAGGCTCGTGCACCGCATCGCGCGCCTGCGCATGGGCGAGGCCGAAGCGCAGCACCTCGCGCGTCGGCAGCGAGGCGCCCGAGCGGCCAAGCGCGATACGGGCCGGCGTTAATTGCGCAAGCTCGGCCCAGCGCTGAGCCGTGGAGGCAGGCTTGTCGGGCGATTTCATGCGGCGCGGTCCTGCATGGCGGCGAGCAGGGCCTGCCCGCCCTGCCCCACGCTCAACTTTCCCGAGGGATCGGTGATGTCCATCCGCCTGAGCCAGGCCTCGAATTCCGGCGCGCGCTTCAGGCCGAGCACCTCGCGGATATAGAGCTGGTCGTGGAAGGAGGTCGACTGGTAGTTCAGCATCACGTCGTCGGCGCCGGGGATGCCCATGATGAAATTGACGCCGGCCGCCCCGAGCAGCGTCAGAAGCGTATCCATGTCGTCCTGATCGGCCTCGGCGTGGTTGGTGTAGCAGATGTCGCAGCCCATCGGCACGCCCATCAGCTTGCCGCAGAAATGGTCCTCGAGGCCGGCGCGGATGATCTGCTTGCCGTCATAGAGATATTCCGGGCCGATGAAGCCGACGACCGTGTTGACCAGGAGCGGCTCATAGGCGCGGCAGACGGCATAGGCGCGGGCCTCGACCGTCTGCTGGTCGACGCCGTGATGGGCATTGGCCGAGAGCGCCGCGCCCTGGCCCGTCTCGAAATACATGACATTGTCGCCGACCGTGCCGCGCTTCAGCGAGCGGCCGGCCTCCAGCCCCTCCTGCAGCAAGGCGAGCGTGACGCCGAAGGAGGCATTGGCTGCCTGCGTCCCAGCCACCGACTGGAAGACGAGATCGACCGGCACGCCCTGCTCGATCAGCGCCACCGAGCTCGTGACATGGGTCAGCACGCAGGCCTGCGTCGGAATCTCGAAACGGGCGATCAGCGCGTCGAGCAGGCGCAGCAGGTCGGCGATCGCACTCATGCTGTCCGAGGCCGGGTTGATGCCGATGACGGCATCGCCGCAGCCATAGCTCAGCCCATCCATGGTCGAGGCGAGGATGCCGGCGACATCGTCTGTCGGATGATTGGGCTGGAGCCGGACCGCCATGGCGCCGGGCAGACCCAGCGTGTTGCGGAAGCGTGTGACGACCCGGCACTTCCTGGCGACCAGGATCAGATCCTGGTTGCGCATCAGCTTGGAGACGGCAGCCGCCATCTCCGGCGTGATGCCGGGCGCAAGCCGGGCCAGCACCGGCGTCGTCGCCGCATCCGAGCAGAGCCAGTCGCGGAAGCCGCCGACCGTCAGCGAGGCGATCAGCTTGAACGCCGCCGCATCATGGCTGTCGACGATCAGGCGCGTGACCTCGTCCTCCTCATAGGGAACCAGCGCCTCATTGAGGAAGGTCCGCAGCGGCAGATCGGCCAGCGCCATGCGCGCCGCCATCATCTCTTCCATGCTGCCTGCGGCGAGGCCTGCGAGCTGGTCACCCGAGCGCAGGGGCGTCGCCTTCGCCAGCAACGTCTTCAAATCGGCGAAAACGTAACTCTGCCGCCCGACTGCCGCGCGATACGCCATGAAATCAGCCCTCATCCCTTGCAACATGCTAGAGCCGGATGATTTCAGATGGAATCACAGAGTGATCCCATCTGAAATCTGAATCCGTCTCTCACCAAAGAGCGAGAGCAGGATCAATGCGAAAAAGCCGGTTCCCACTTTTTCGCATCCTGCTCTTGCGGATATTGGCATGAGCAAACGCAGATGCAGCATTGCTGCCATCCATCGCCGCGATTAACGCTCCTTGTCCGGAGAGCGGGACGTTACCCGCCGCAGGATTTGGGAAACGTCATGTCGGCTCGCAGGACCATCGGCACCTTCGACTATGTCGTGATCGGGGCGGGCTCGGCCGGCTGCGTCGTTGCCAACCGGCTCTCGGCCGATCCGAGCAAGAAGGTCCTGGTGCTGGAGGCCGGCGGCAAGGACGACTGGATCTGGTTCCACATCCCGGTCGGCTATCTCTACGCCATCGGCAATCCGCGCGCCGACTGGCTGTTCAAGACCGAGCCTCAGGCGGGCCTGGGCGGACGCGCCTTGCCCTTCCCGCGCGGCAAGGTCGTCGGCGGCTGCTCGGCGATCAATGCGATGATCTATATGCGCGGCCAGGCGGCCGATTATGACGGCTGGCGCCAGCGCGGGCTCGCCGGCTGGGGCTGGGACGACGTCCTGCCCTATTTCCTGAAACATGAAGACCATGTCGCGCCGGGGACGGGCGAGCACCACAAGGCCGGTGGCGAATGGCGGGTCGAGAATCCGCGCGTGCGCTGGGACATCCTCGATGCCGTGCGCGATGCGGCCGAGGCGGCAGGCATCGCCAAGATCGCCGATTTCAACACCGGCGACAATGAAGGCTCCGCCTATTTCCAGGTCAACCAGCGGCGCGGCCGGCGCTGGAGCGCCTTTACCGCTTTCCTCAAGCCGGTGCTCGATGTCCGAGACAATCTCCGCATGGAGACGCGCGTCCTGGTCGAGCGCATCGTCATCGAGGATGGCCGGGCGAGCGCAGTCGAGTTCAGCCATGGCGAGGAGAAGCTCAGGGTCGAGGTGCGCGGCGAAGTCGTGATCAGCGCCGGCTCGTTCGGCTCGCCGGCGCTGCTGGAGCGCTCCGGCATCGGCGACGGCGCGCGCCTGCAGGCACTCGGCATCGACACGGCCGCGAACCTGCCGGGCGTCGGCGAGAATCTGCAGGACCACCTCCAGATCCGCCCGGTCTACAAGGTCGAGGGCGTGCGCACGCTCAACACCGACTATGCCAAGCTCTGGCGCCGGCCGCTGATGGCGCTGGAATATGCGGCCTTGCGCACCGGCCCCTTGACCATGGCGCCTTCGCAGGTCGGCGCCTTCGCCAAATCCTCGCCCGACTACGCCACCGCCAATCTCGAATTCCATTTCCAGCCGCTCTCGCTCGACAAATGGGGCGATGGCTTGCACCCGTTCGGGGCCTTCACCGCCAGCGTCTGCAACTTGCGCCCGTCGAGCCGCGGCAGCGTCCATCTCAAGAGCCCGACGCCTGAGGAGGCCCCGGCGATCTCGCCCAATTATCTCGACACCGATGAGGACAAGCGCGTCGCCGTCGATGCGCTGAAGCTCGCGCGCAAGATCGTGGCGCAAGCGCCGCTGGCGCGCTTCCAGCCGCAGGAGCACAGCCCCGGCGCAGCCGCGACCTCGGACGATGCGCTGCTGGAAGCGGCGAAAGGGCTCAGCACCACGATCTTCCACCCAGTCGGGACGGCGAAGATGGGTCGCGACGAGGATCCGATGGCCGTGCTCGACGAGCGCCTGCGGGTGCGGGGCGTGCGCGGCCTGCGCGTGATCGACGCCTCGGTGATGCCCGCGATCACCTCGGGCAATACGGCGGCGCCGACGATGATGATCGCCGAGAAAGGCTCACAGATGCTGCTGGAGGATGCAAAAGCAGCCTGACGCCATGATATGAAGGCTCATGCCTGATATGAAGGCTGCTGCCGGCTTGGTCCGGCATTCTGGAGCCGTCATGTCATCGCCGCCCGAACGCAGCCTGCCCGCCAAAATCCTGCTCGCCATCGCTCGAGGCGTGCTGACGATCCTCGTGCTGCTCGACGAGATCGCGCGACCGCTCTACCGGCCGCTGGCGGACTGGCTCGCCTCGCTGCGAATCGTCGCGCGGGCGGAAGCTGCGATCGCCCGGTTGCCGCGATTGGCCATTCTCGCCCTGCTCGCAATCCCCTTCGCGGTCGCCGAACCCTTGAAGATCGTCGGCCTGATCATGATCGGGCGCGGGCAGGTCGTGGCCGGCATCGTCATCCTCGCCGTGGCCTATCTCGCCAGCTTCCTGATCGTCGAGCGCATCTACCAGGCCGGGCGGGACAAGCTTCTGAGCTATCGCTGGCTGGCCTGGCTGATGGCGGCGATCGAGACCGTCCGCGTCAAGGCGCTCAGCTGGGTCAAGGCGAGCACGGCCTACCAATCCGCCATCCGGATCCGCGACGAGGCCAGGCGCTGGTTGCGGGGCTTGCGTGCCTGAGGGGCTGTTTGGAAACTCCGCGAGCCCACATCCTGAGGAGCCATTCCGCGAGGAATGGCGTCTCGAAGGATGCTCCAGGAGGCTCCCATGCAAGCTGGAGCATCCTTCGAGACGCCGCTGCGCGGCTCCTCAGGATGAGGGCTGGGGCCAGACGGGCTCGAAGCCATTCCGGCTCAGAACGTCACGTCGATCCGGCCCCGCAGCGCATGGTCGCCCGCGCCATTGCCCAAGGCGGCATTGTAGCCGAGACCCAGCGCGACATTGCCGGCAACACGCCAGGACAATCCGACCTCCGCAACCATCGCGTCGCGGGCCACCGGCGCGGCGTAGACCCGGAAGGGGCTAGCAGTTCCAGCGAAGGCCAGCATGGCGGTGGGCGTCGTCTCCCCGAAGGCGTGACGCCAGCCCAGCATAGCGCGGGCGAAGAGCGGCGTCGCGCCAAGCTGCGTTTCCGCGCGCAGGCCCACTATGGAGAAGCCGAGATTCTGGTCGCGGCCATTCAAGCGTAAGGCGGCCGCCCCGCCCTGCTCCACGCCGGAATCCGAATGCACGCTCACGGCGGCGATCTGGACGAAGGGCTCGAAGGCGACGGAGCCAAGCGGCAAGGCATAGCCGACCTCGACGAAAGCCTGGGCCATTGCCCCCTGGCCGTCGAAATGCAGCACATCGGAAAAGCCGCTCAGCCCGACGAAGCGCGTCAGGTTGGTCTGGTTCCAGGCATAGGCGGCGCCGGCGCGCAGATTGACAGCGCCAAGACGCGCCCCGCCATACAGCGCGGCATGGACGGCGTCCTGCGTGCCGTCCGAACGGCGCTGGTCGATATCGAAACGGGTGCGGGTGAAGCCGCCGGCGACGCCAACGCGCCAGGGCGTCTCGCCGCCGGAATCGAGCTCCGCGCCAAACAGCATGCCGCCGCCGCGCCGGTCGAGCGAGGCCGCATTGCCGTCGCTATTGCTGCGGCCCTGCGCACCGATCGCCTCGCCCCAGAGCTGGAAGCGTCGCGTCTCGAAGCCGGGTGCTGGCAATGCCGCCATGCGCGGCCGGCCCGGCGCATCGGCCGAGAAGGCGCCGGTCACCGTGCCGGACGGAGACGACGAGTACGGCGCGCGCAGGCGGTTCATGATGGCGTCGCGCACGAGATGGCTGGTCTCGATCGCGACCGATACGGCCTGCGCATGCGCCTCGCCCGACAGCGCGTCGAAACCTGCTCGTGCTTCCGCCAGCGTCGATGACACCAACGCGTCATAGACGCGATTGCCCGTCCCCAGCGCTTCGGCAGCGCGGCCGGCGCTCGCCTGGTTGCGCGTCACAGCCGCGTCCGAAAAGGTGACCGCATTGCGCGCCAGCGTCAGCGCCACCTCCCTCGCGTCGTAACTCAGCGTCGGCGTCAGGAAGGCGAAATTCGAGGTCACGCCGGAAAACTGCCCGCTGACACCGCCCTGTGCGGTCAGGATGACATAGCGGGTCGAGAGACCGTAACTACCCGGCGCCGCCAGAAGCTGGACCTGGCCGCCCGACAAGGTCGCGGTTCCCGTCGCCGCGACCAGGTCGGATGCGCCGGCCGCATTGAGCTCGACCTGATAGGTCGAGCCGGCCGCGAAGGCGACATTCCCGGCAACGTTGAGCGTGCCGATGGAATTGCCCGGCGCGACCGTGCCCCCGTTGGCGATGACGACGCTGCCGACCGTGCCGGAGCCGCCAAGCGCGCCGCCCGACACGGTGATGGCGGAGCCAGTCAGCGAGCCATTGACGACAAGGAGCCCGCCGAGCACCGAGGTCGGGCCGGTATAGCTGTTGGTCCCGGTCAGGATCAGCTTGCCGGAGCCCTGCTTGGTCAGCGTCCCCACCCCGGAGATGTTGGCGGCGAAGGTGGCGCTGTCGGTGAAATTCGCGACGATGGCGCCGTCATTCTGGATGAAAGGCGTGTCGATGGCGCCCGCCAGGCCGCCATTGCCGAGATTGAGCACGCCCAAGGCGCTGATCTCAATGCCGGCCGCGGCCTTAACCAACCCGCCATCCGCAACCGTGAGCACGCCGGCATAGTCGCCACCGCAGCCGCAGCCGGGAGAGCCGATGACCAGGCCGTTCGTCGCGTTCAGGACCGAGCCTGCCCCTGTCACCAGGACGCTCGCGGTGGGAAAGCCCAGGCTGGGATCGGGATCCGAACTGATCTGGACGAAGCCAGTCGCGTTCACGACACCGCCCGCGGAAATAACGAGACGACCGGAGCCGCCGAAGCTGAAGTTGCCGACGAACAAGCCGTTATCGACGTTCCAGGTCGACCCAGGACCCGTCACCGTCACGACCGGCGCGATAATGTCTCCCTCGATGCCCGCGCCGCCCTTGCTGTTCATCACCGCGCCGCCGCTGATCGTCAGCGTTGCGGGCGTGAGGCTGGCGACAACCGTGAGGCCTTCGACAGTCACGGTCGAGCCCGCGCCCGAGACCTCCATCGCCGCTTGGACGATCAGGAAGCCGGCCGGATCCACCATGTTCAAGGTGCCGCCATTGCTGACGCGCAACAGCCCGCCCAGCACCACGATGCCGCCGCCTCCGCCGGCCGGATTGCCGACGCTGAGCGAGCCGCCGCTGATGTCGAGCGTCGGGTTCGAGCAGCCGCACAGAAGCAGGAGCCCTTCGATGCTGCTCGTCCCGGTCAGGGTGAGCATTCCCGGCCCGTCCATAGAGAGCGAGCCCTTGCCGGAAATATTGCCGGAGAAGACGGTCGCGACGGCGTTGGAGCCGATCGACAAGGTGGCGCCATCGCCGATGACGACCTTGCCCGCCCCCGACAGCGAGCCGATCGTGGCCGTGAGCCCGGGCACATCCGTGACCTCGATCGTCGCGCCGGCAGCCGCGCTGTAATCGGAGCTCGCCGAGAACGCCGTGCCGGAATTGGCGATGAGCCGACCCTGCATGACGCTGGTCGCACCGGAATAGGTGTTGTTGCCGGAAAGGCTGAGGTCGCCGAGCCCCGTCTTGGTCAAGCCACCGCTGCCGACAAGGTCGCCGGTCAGCGTGAGACCATTGCCGTTGGTGTCGATTGTACCGCCGCCGGCATTGAATGTAACGGTGCGCGCCGAGTTCATAGTGACGGTGATGACGAGGCCACCGCCATTAAAGGTCAGCCCGCCGGCGACATCGCCGAGTTGGGCGTTATGACTGATCGAGATCCAGCCCTGATTGATCGTCGTGCCGCCATCATATGAGTTGTCGAGACTGGTCAGCATCAGCGTGCCCGCACCGGTCTTGACCAGCGAGCCGCCGACGCCGCTGATGGTGCCGCTGACAGTGGTCGAGGTGCCGTCGCCGCCGACCGTGAGCTCGTTGGCGCCGAGATTATAGGAGCCCGTTCCGGCGATCGAGCCGGCACTCAGGCGATTATCGCCGAGCGGGCCGGTGCTACCCGAGAAATCGGTCATCGCGCCGATATTCGTCACGATGGCGGCGGTGCCGGCCGTGCTACTGTTGAAGAACTGAAGGCTGTTGTTGTTGGTGATCCTGGCGCTGCCGGCCGTACTACTGTCGGAGAACTGAAGGTTGCTGTTATTGGTGATCGTGGCGTTGTCGGCCGTGCTACTGCCTAAGACTTGAACGGTGCCGTTGTTGATGATCGTTGCGTTACCGGCCGCGCTGTTGTTGGTGAAAGTCAGGAAACTCCGATTGACCAGGGTCTGCGCCTGGCCGGAATTGTTGACGATGCCCGCTCCGGTGAAGGTGACGCTGGCGGCAGGGTCGATCGTGATCGTGTAGGCCGGCGCGCTAGCGTTGAAGGTAAAGCCCCCGAGCGTCGCATCCGCACCGATTGTGATCGCGGACTGGCTCGTGGCATCGAAGAACGCCGTGCCGATCGGAACCGTCGCCGGCGTCCAGTTCGCGCCGGCGTTGAAATTGCCTGAGCCGGGATTGAGCTGCCAGGTCGCGTCCTGCGCGTGGGCCGAGCCCGCACAAAGCAACGCCGAGCCCAGCGACGTGCCCGCCAGCAAAGCCAGCATGACGAAGCGGCGGCGATACGCGCCGCGCCCTTGGCCTATCGAACCCACGAAAGCGTCGCCCCCAAATCCCCGGGCGGCAACCTAAGGCAATCTTACTCTACGGCAATGGACAGCCATTCACAGGCTGGGGATCGACATTCGTCGCCGTGCCGCGCGACGGCCCTGGAATCGAACGCCCGGCATGCCGTCGCTTCGACATGCCGGAGCGAGCCAGCAGCGGCGGCGCGTTCAGACGATCTGGTTGCGCAGCGTCGTCTCGCCGCGCGCCAGCCGGCCGAGATTGTCGAGCAGGGTATCGACGACATTGCCCTCATAGGCCCGCGTCTCGCCGGCGCTATGGGGCGTGATGACGACCTGCGGCAGGCCCCAGAAAGGCGAGGATGGCGGCAGCGGCTCGTCATGGAAGCAGTCGAGCCCGGCGCCGGCCAGGCGGCCCTCGGTCAGGGCGGCAAGCAGCGCGACCTCGTCGACGACCTTCCCGCGTGCGACATTGATGAGGACGGCCGAGGGCTTCATCACGGCGAGCGCCTGGACGCCGATCAGCCCTTCCGTCTCGGGCGTCAGCGGGCAGGTCAGCGCGACGATGTCGGCCTGCGCCATGACCTCGTGCAACTGGTCGGGCCGGACGATCGCCTCGATATGCGGCTGCGGCTCCGGCTGGCGGCGCACGCCGATGACGCGGATGCCGAAAGCCGAGGCGAGCGCGGCCAGGCGCAGGCCGATGCGGCCGAGCCCGACGATGACCATGGTCTTGCCGCCGAGCTCGTCTTCGCGCCTGGCGCGGTCGCCGATCATCGGGCGCCAATGCTTGGCCGTCTGATTGTCGCGGGCGAGATGGATCTGGCGGGTCAGGGCCAGGACCAGCGCCATGGCGTGCTCGGCGACGGCCCGCTCATTCACGCCTTGCGCGCTGGCAAGCCTAATGCCGGCGGCGGCCAGGGCCGGCTTGTCGAACTGGTCGGTGCCGGCGCTGACCGACTGGATGAAGCGCAGCTTGGGCGAGGTGGCGATCAGTTCGTTGCGCCAGAGGCCGGAGACGACGAGGATATCGGCCTCGGCAGAGCGCGCCTTGAGCTCGTCGAGCGAGTTGGCCGAAAAGCTCCGGGCGGCGTGGCCACGCGTCGCGAACTCGGCCTGCAATTGATAGGCGGCATGGGAAAAGCCGATCGTCAGCTCATTGTCAGGCGGCAGCAAAGGCATGCGTCTCGTTCCTCGACAGTCATAAGGCATGGTCAGGTTATTGGGCATGGTCAGGTTATCGGGAGAGCGGCGCGCTGTCCCGGCGGTCAGCGCATGCAAGCTTCACGCTGGACCGGGGCCGGAGCTCGCAAAGTCCGTCAGTGCCGCCTCGAGCCTGGCCCATTCCGAAGCCTGCCCCGGCAGGCCGAAGCGCAGCCAGCGCGCATCGTTCCGGAAGCGGCGCAGATAGAGGCCATGTCGGCCAAGATGAACAAAGAGCGCCGGAGCATTGCCGGTTTCGAGCAGCCTGAACAGCGCCGTGCCGCCGACGATCCTGCCATGAGGCGCGAGCAGCGCATCGAGCCGGGCGGCATCGGCTGCGCGAGCGGCTCCCGCTTGCGCGAGCCAGGGGGAATCGGCCAGCGCCGTCGCCCCGACATGCAGCGCCGGCCCGGCCACCGCCCAAGGCCCCATCGCCGTGCGCAGGGCCCGGATCAAGGGCGGCTCGCCAATGGCGAAGCCGAGCCGCAAGCCGGCAAGGCCATAGCTCTTGCCAAAGGAGCGCAGCACCAATGTCGCGGGCGGCAGCTCGGGCAGGATGCTGACCTCCGGCGTGAAATCGGCGAAAGCCTCGTCGACGACGAGCAGGCCGCCGCGCGCGGCGCGTTGCGCCGCGACAATCATGAGCCGTTGCCGCGATACGACCCGACCATCGGGATTATTCGGATTGACCAGAACGATCGTCCGCGCCTCGCTCGCCTGGTCCAGATCCGCGACGGGACGCACATCCGCTCCGGCCTTGGCCCAGGCCTGGGCATGCTCGGCATAGGTCGGCCCCAGCACCGCGACCGGACCGGCGCCGGCGCCGGCGAGCCGCGGCAGCAGATCGATCAGGATCTGCGTACCGGGTGCCGCGACGATATCCGCGCTTTCGGGCACGCGATAGGCCGCGCGCGCCGCAGCCAGCAGCGCCGCCTCGTCATCGGCGCCCGGCAAGCGCTGCCACAGGCTTTGCGGCAGCGGCGGTAGCGGATACGAGATGGGATTGATCCCGGTGGAGAGATCGATCCAGGGCTCGGGCGCATCCGTAAACAGCGCCCGCGCCTGGGCGAGATCGCCGCCATGCCAGATGTCTCGCTCAATCACGATCGTTCCCGTCCCGCATGAGCCCACCCGACTCCTTGCTTCTGCTGCTGGCCGCACTCGTGAGCGAGGCTGCGCTCGGCTATCCCAAGGGCTTGTATGCGCGGATCGGCCATCCCGTCACCTGGCTTGGCGCGCTGATCGCGGCGCTCGACGACAGCCTGAACCGCGAGACCGCGTCTTATGCGGCACGCAAGGCCGCCGGGCTCGCCGCACTCGTCATCCTGCTCTGCGCCACCATCGCCTTCGCCTCGACCGCGGCCCGGCTTTGCCTCGCGCTCGGGCCGCTTGGCCTGCTGCCGCTCGCGCTTCTGGCCTCGACCCTGCTGGCGCAGCGCAGCCTCTACGAACATGTCGCTGCGGTCGCCGAGGGGCTGGAGCAGGGCGGGCTCTCCGCGGGACGCAAGGCGGTTGCGATGATCGTCGGGCGCAATCCCGAAAGCCTGGATGAGGCCGGCGTCTCGCGTGCCGCGATCGAGAGCCTCGCCGAGAATTTCTCCGACGGCGTCGTCGCCCCCGCCTTCTGGCTCGGCCTCGCCGGCCTGCCGGGCTGCGCACTCTACAAGGCGATCAACACCGCCGATTCGATGATCGGCCACAAGACCCCGCGCCATCTCGCCTTCGGCTGGGCAGCGGCCAGGCTCGACGACCTCGTCAACCTCCCGGCCTCACGGCTCACTGCGCTGCTGCTGGTCGCAGCCGCAGCCCTCGACCGGGGGGCCGACGCGGCCGGGGCCTGGAAGGCCGTGCGGCGCGACGCCCGTCGCCACCGCTCGCCCAATGCCGGCTGGCCGGAAGCGGCGATGGCCGGAGCGCTCGGCCTGCGCCTCGCCGGACCGCGCATCTATGGCGAAACCCGCGTCGAGGATGGCTGGATGGGGGACGGCCGCGCGAAGGCGACAGCCGCCGATATCAGGCGGGCGCTCAGGCTCTATCGCGGGGCCTGCCTGATGCTATGGGCCATGGCGGCGGTGGGCGTGGTGATCGCGATAGCCGCCTGAAAGCACTCAGAACTCGATCCCAGCCTGCGCCTTCACGCCGGCCGCGAAATGGTGCTTCACCAGCGTCATTTCCGTCACCAGATCGGCAGCCGCGATCAGCTCCGGCTTGGCGTTGCGGCCGGTGACGACGATGTGCAGGTCCGGGCGGCGCGCGGCGAGCGTCGCGACCACCTCGTCCAGGGGCAGATAGTCGTAGCGCAGCGCGATGTTGAGCTCGTCCAGCACGATCAGGCGGATGGTCTCGTCGGCCATCAATTCCTTCGCCTTCTCGAAGGCGCGCCGGGCCGCAGCGATGTCGCGGGCCTTGTCCTGCGTCTCCCAGGTGAAACCTTCGCCCATGCTGTGCCAGGCAATCTGGTTGCCGAAGGCATCGAGCGCCTTGCGCTCGCCCGTCGCCCAGGCACCCTTGATGAACTGGACCACGCCGACGCGCCAGCCATGGCCGAGCGCACGCAGGATCAGCCCGAAAGCGGCCGTCGATTTGCCTTTGCCCGGCCCGGTGTTGACGATCAGAAGGCCCTTCTCGATCGTCTTGCCCGCGACCTCGGCGTCCTGCACCGCCTTGCGCCTCTCCATCTTGGCCTTGTGGCGGGCGGCCTCTTCAGCATCGATCGTCATGTCACGTCACCTGCATCTCACTTTACCTGCATCGCAAGTCCAGCGACCATGAAGACCACGTGCCCGGCCTCAGCCGCAAGGCTCTGGTGCAGGCGGCCGGCCTCGTCGCGGAAGCGCCGTGCCAGGGCATTGTCGGGCACGATGCCGAGCCCGACCTCGTTCGAAACCAGCACGACGCGGCCGGAGGCTTCAGCACATGCGGCGATGAGCTCGGCGCCCGCGGACGCCGTATCCCGCTCCGCCAGAATCAGATTGGTCAGCCACAAGGTCAGGCAATCGACCAGGATCGGGCGCCCTGCCGGTACGGCCCGGAGCGCCTCGGGCAAAGCGAGCGGCGCATCGACCGTGAGCCAGTTGCCGGAGCGCCGCGCCCGATGCTCGGCGATGCGCGCGCGCATCTCGTCGTCATAAGCCTGGGCGGTCGCGATATAGATCCAGGGCGCGGGCAGCGCCTCGATCAGCGCCTCGGCATGACGGCTCTTGCCCGAGCGCGCGCCGCCGAGAACGAGGGTGAGATGGGGAGTTTCCAAGAGCCCTTTCCTCCGGCGTCATGGTCGGCCCCGAGCCGACCATCTCCCGCAAGAGATTCTCGGGTCTGCGCGGAGTTTATCCTTGGGCCGATCGAAGATCGGACCCGAGGGCTTCGCCCGAGAATGACGGCGCAGTGCATTGCACAGCACCGCTCATATGGCTAATGATCATCCGCGACGGTGCCCCGACAACGGGGTGAAAAGGGAACGCGGTGCGATACCGCGGCTGCCCCCGCAACTGTAAGCGGTGAGTTCTGCGCCATCGGCCACTGGGAGCGATCCCGGGAAGGCGGCTCAGGACGTCGAGATCCGCGAGCCAGGAGACCTGCCGTCGTCGTTCCGCAATCCAACAGGCCGCCGGCGGGGCGGCCAGGAGAAACACGATGAACAGCTCCGCTTCGCTTTCGACTTCCGCCGGCGTTTCCGAACGCGCCAAGGCCGCACTCGTCGCCCTGCTGCTCGGCAGCGTGCTGATCTTCACGGTCGGCTTCGCGCATTCGAGCAGCGTCCACAACGCCGCCCACGACACGCGCCACACGCTCGCCTTCCCCTGCCACTGAGGGGATCGAACATGGTCAATCGCGTTCTCACGGTCAGTCTCCTGGCCGGGCTTCTGGCTGGGCTCGTCATCGCCGCGCTCCAGCACGTTACCACCACGCCGCTGATCCTCAAGGCGGAAACGTATGAGGCGGCGATGCGCGCCGCCGCGCCGTCTTTCGCGTCCTTCGACGGGCAGGCCCGCGTCATCCTCGCCCATGGTCCCGCCGGCGACGCCGCCGGCCATGACCATGCCGAATGGAAGCCGCAGGACGGCTTGCAGCGCACCGCCTTCACCACGCTGGTCACGGTCGCGACCGCGATCGGCTTCGCCGCGCTGCTGCTCGGCGCCATGATCGCGGCGAATGAGACGATCGACGACAGGCGCGCGCTCGCCTGGGCGGTCTGCGGCTTCCTCGCCTTCGGCCTCGTCCCAGCGGCGGGGCTCGCGCCGGAATTGCCCGGCAGTGCTGCGGCCGAACTCTTGCCTCGTCAGATCTGGTGGGTCGCGACGGCGCTGGTCACGGCGGGAGGGCTCTTCGTCTTCCTGCGCATGGAAGCCGGCTGGCTTAGGGCCCTGGCAGTGCTCGCCATGCTCGTGCCGCATCTGATCGGCGCGCCGCATCCGGCCGCGCCGGAGAGCAAGGTTCCAGCCGAGATCGCGGCGCATTTCACCGCGCTGTCGCTCTCGGTCCAGGCCGCGCTCTGGCTCGCCACCGGCCTGGCTGTCGGCGTGATCTGGCCAAGGATGACACGCAAGGATTTGGCGACGCGACGCGCGGCCAAGGCCTGACGCCTCGCGCGCTTCTTCCTGAGAAGAGCGCGCATCTCGAACACGGAGGCGTTTGCATGCCCGAGGCCGATCTTACCATCCATGTCTGCACCGTCTGCCGGCGCGTGCGCGAGGACCTCGCCGAAGGTTACGACCAGCCGGGACTCGGCCTTGCCACCGCGCTCGGCGAGCGGCTGGCCGGCAAGGCCGGGATCACCGTCGCGGCGGTCGAATGCCTCGCCGTCTGCAAGCGCCCTTGCACCGTCGCCTTCGCGGCGAACGGCAAATGGACCTATCTCGTCGGCGATCTCGACGCCGAGACCCATCTCGACGATATCGTCGGCGCGGCGGAGAGCTATGCCGCCAGCGCCAACGGCATCATTCCCTGGAAAGAGCGACCCATCCCCTTCCGCAAGGGCGTGGTCGCGCGCGTGCCGCCGCTGAGCCTGCGGGAACCGGGCCTGCGCGAACAAGGATCGACATCATGAATGCCTCCCTGGCCAAAGTGCCTTGCACCATCATCACCGGCTTCCTGGGCGCCGGAAAAACCACGCTGGTGCGCCATCTGCTCGAGAACGCCGGGGGCAAGCGCCTCGCCGTGCTCGTCAACGAATTCGGCGATCTCGGCTTCGACGGCTCCTTCCTTGCCGGCTGCGGCATCGAAGGCTGCACGGAAGAGGATGTGGTGGAGCTGCCCAATGGCTGCATCTGCTGCACGGTCGCCGATGATTTCGTGCCGGCGCTGGAAAAGCTGCTGAACCGCCCGAACCCGCCCGAGCACATCCTGATCGAAACCTCGGGCCTGGCTCTGCCCAAGCCCCTGGTGACGGCCTTCAACTGGCCGGCGATCCGCTCGCGCGTCACGGTCGATGGCGTCATCGCGGTGGTCGACGGGCCGGCGGTGGCCGAGGGTCAGTTCGCCGACGATCCCGAGGCAATGGCTGCTCAGGCCGCGCAGGATGCATCGGTCGAGCACGACAACCCGCTGGAGGAGGTCTTCGAGGACCAGATCCTCTGTGCCGACCTGATCCTGCTCAACAAGAGCGATCTCGTCGATGCAGAAGCCAGGGCCCGCGTCATCGCCGAGATCAGGGAGCATCTGCCCAAGGCGATCAAGATCGTCGAGACCTCGCATGGCAGGGTCGAGCCGGCGTTGATCGTGGGGCTGAACGCCGCCGCCGAGAGCGATCTCGCGGCGCGCCCCTCGCATCACGGCGAGGGCGAGGACCACGACCATGACGATTTCGACTCGGTCTCGCTGCCGCTGCCGGCCGGTCTCTCGCCCGAAACACTCTCAATCCGCATGACCAAGGCCGCCGAGGCCGAGGGTGTGCTGCGGCTGAAGGGCTTCACCGCCGTGCCGGGCAAGCCGATGCGCCTCGTCGTGCAGGGTGTCGGCCGCCGCGTCAGCCATCATTTCGACCGGGCCTGGGGCGCCGACGAGGCGCGCGACGGCCGGCTCGTCGTGATCGGCCTCAAGGGCTTCGACCGCACCGCCGTGGAGGCCGCGCTCGCGGGCTGAACACGCCATGCACCTTCTCCCGACCAGCGAGATCAGGCTCGACGACGGCGAAGACGCCGTCGACCTCGCCTTGCCGCCGGGAGATGTGCTGGTCCTGTCCTATGCCGACAGCGATCTCTCGGCGATCGCGGTCGCCGCCGGCATGACTGCCGGAGCAAGCGGGCTCGATGTCCGACTCGCTTCGCTCAGGCGGCTCAAGCACCCGCTTTCCGTCGACCTGCTGGTCGAGAAGACGGCGGCAAGGAGCCGTTTCGTGCTGGTGCGCTGTCTCGGCGGGCTGGACTATTGGCGTTACGGCGTCGAGCAGCTGACCGAGACCTGCCGGCGCGAAGGCATCGGGCTTGCCGTGCTGCCGGGCGACGACCGGCCGGATGCGCGCTTGGCGGAGCACGGCACCGTGCCGGCGGAGTTCGCGGCCGACTTGCTCGGCTATTTCCATGCCGGTGGCGGTGCCGAGAACATGCGGCGGTTGCTCGGGCGGATCGGGGATTATCTCGAAGGTCACGGCGCCCCCTCATCCGGCCCTTCGGGCCACCTTCTCCCGCCAGCGGAGAAGGGCGAGGCGGCGCCGGCTCTTTCCTTCTCCCCGCCCATCTCGGGCTTGCCCGAGATGGGCAACCCTGAGTGTCAAAGTCGGCAACAACCGACTTTGATGGGGAGAAGGTGGCAGCGCGAAGCGCTGACGGATGATGGCGCGCACGACCTTTCCGAAGTGCCTTCCCTTCCTCCTCTTCCGCTCCCCTCGCTCTTCGCGCTCGGCGCGGGCGCAACTCCCATCCCGTGGCGCGAGGCGCTCGCCGCCCTCCCCGCTGACGCTCCGCTCGTCCAAGTCCTGGTCTACCGCTCGGGCGTCAGCGCCGGCGACACGGCGATGGCCGAGGCGATCTCCACCGCCCTCGCCGCACGCGGCCACGCCCCGCTGATCCTGGCGCTCACCAGCCTGAAGGACCCCACTGTTGCGGCGGAACTCGCGGCGCTGATCGCCCTGCGCAAGCCCGCGCTGATCGTCACCACCACCGCCTTCTCGGCTCGCGAGGGCGGCGATTTCGTGCTCGACTCCGCAGATTGCCCGGTGCTGCAGGCCGTACCCGTCGGCAGCGCGCGCGAGGGCTGGAAGGCTTCGCCGCGCGGTTTGTCGGCCGTCGATCTCGCCATGCAGGTGGCGCTGCCCGAATTCGACGGCAGGCTCGGAACCATCCCCGTCGCGTTCAAGGCCGAGGTCACGGATGCCGCGACCGGCCTCGTCATCCGCCGCCTCCTGCCCGATCCCGAAGGCATCGCAGCACTGGCCGATCTCGCCGCCGGCTGGATCGCGCTCGCGGCCAAGTCAGTGGCCGAGCGCAAGCTCGCGCTGGTGATGTCGGACTATCCCGCACGTGGCGGCCGGACCGGTTTCGCAGTCGGGCTCGATACGCCTGCGAGCGTGGCTGCGATCTCGGAGCTGCTGGCGGAAGCGGGGTACGCTGTCGCCGCCCGTCAGTGCGAGGATGGGCCTGCGCTCATGACGGCGCTGACCACCGGCCCAGCCGGTTTCACCGTCCCGCTCGGCGCCTATCGTGCCTGGCTCGACGGCATTCCCGCGGCTGCCCGCGACGCACTCATCGCCGCCCATGGCGAGCCTGAGCCGGACGGCGGCAGCTTCCGCTTCCGCACCGTCCAGGCCGGCCATCTCACCATCGCGCTGCAGCCGCCACGCGATGCCACGCCCGACCGCAAGGCACGCTATCACGATCCGGACGCCCCGCCGGGCCATGCCTATCTCGCCTTCTATCTTGGCTTGCGCGCGACCCTGCGCATCGACGCGCTGATCCATCTCGGCACGCATGGCACCATGGAATGGCTGCCGGGCAAGGCGGTCGCGCTCTCGCCCTCCTGCTGGCCGCGCCTGATCACCCAGGGCCTGCCAGTGATCTATCCCTATGTGGTCGATGATCCCGGCGAAGCCGCGCCCGCCAAGCGCCGGTTGTCGGCGATCACGCTCGGCCATCTGCCGCCTGAACTCGCCGAGACCGGGGCCGGCGGCGAGGTGGCGCTGCTGCGCGATCTCGTCGAGGAGTTCTCGCAGGCGCAGGTGATGGATCCGCGCCGGGCCGAGATCGTCGCCCGTGAGATTCGCGAGCGGGCTGAAGCCAGCGGGCTCAGCGAGAGCTGTGGCGTCACGCCCGCCATGGAGATGAGCGAAGCGCTGACCCGGCTCGACGCGCAGCTCTGCGACATTGCCGAATTGCCCTTCCGCGACGGGCTGCACATTTTCGGGCAAGCGGCACACGACCCCGCCTCCTCCGAGGCCGAGCGGACAAATCTGCTGCGCGCGCTCGATGGCCGCTTCGTGCCGCCCGGTCCCGCCGGCTCGCCGCATCGCGGCCGGCCCGATGTGCTGCCGACCGGGCGCAACCTCTCGACGCTGGACCCGCGCGCGATCCCGACACGCGCTGCGGCAAGGCTGGGCGGTCTCGCCGCACAGGCCGTGATCGCGCGCCATCTGCAGGAGCATGGCGACCATCCACGCCGGATCGTGATGGATCTCTGGGCCTCGCCGACCCTGCGCTCCGGCGGCGAGGATATCGCGCATGCGCTCGCCCTGATGGGCGTCGAGCCGCTCTGGGACCATGCCTCGACGCGGGTGACGGGGTTTTCGATCATCCCGCAGGCGAAGCTGACGCATCCGCGCCTCGACGTGACGATCCGCATCTCCGGCGCCTTCCGCGACACGTTTCCGGGCCAGATCGCCCTGCTCGACGCGGCTGCGCGGGCGGTCGCATCCCTCGACGAACCCGACGACTGGAACGAGCCCGCCGCCGCGCGTCGCCGAGGTGAAGCAGGCGCGCGTATTTTCGGAGCCGCGCCCGGCCGCTATGGCGCGGCGATGGCCGACCGCGCCCTCGACGGCGACTGGACGACGCGCGACGAACTGGCCGAGGCCTATCTCGCCGCTTCCAGCCATGCCTATGGCGGGGCGGAGGGCGCGGCGACAGCGGATGCGGGTTTCGCGGAACGGATCAGGGAGGCGCAGGCCTTCATCCATGTCAGCGACACGGCCGGGCGCGACATCCTGGAAGCCTCGAGCGCGGCCGACGTCATCGGCGGGCTTGCGGCGGCGGCCAAATCACTCGGCGGCGATCCCGCGCTCTACAGTCTCGACTCCTCAAACCCCGAGGCGCCGAAGGCCCGCACCCTGGCTGAAGACATCGCCCGCATCGTCCATGGCCGCTTGACGCATCCGCGCTGGATCGCGGCGCAGCTCGCCCATGGCTGGCGCGGGGCGGCGGAACTGGCCGAGGCCGTCGACACGCTTTTCGTTTTCGCGGCGAGCACGGATGCCGTCGCGGATGGGCTGTTCGATGCCGTCTTCCAGGCCTATTGCGCGGATCCGGCGATCTGGAGCGCGCTGGAGACGGCAAACGCGCCGGCCGCCAACGCCATCCGCGCCCGGCTGAGCGATGCCGAGCGGCGCGGCCTGTGGACGAGCCGGCGCAATTCGGTCGCGGCCTTTCTCGCACGGGCTGCGGAATGAGCGCGCTCCCGCATGCATCTGTGCCCCCGGCGACGCTGCGGCGCGGCTGGTGCCCGAGCACGCTGAAGCCGATGGAGACCGGCGATGGCTGGCTGGTGCGGCTGCATCCGCCCGGAGCCGTGCTGACGCCCGCGCAGCTCATTCGCATCGCCGCCCTGGCGCGCGAACATGGCAACGGGCTGATCGAGATTTCCGCGCGCGGCAACATGCAGTTGCGCGGAGTGACGGCTCAGAGCCACCCGGCGCTGGTAGCCGCGCTGCTGGGCGAGCACCTCGTCGACGAGCATGGCGGCGACGGTCCGCAGCGCCTGACGCTGATCTCGCCATTGGCGGGAGACGGCGAGATGATCGATGCGGCCGCGCTGGCCGAGGCGATCGAAGCGCGCGGGCGGCTCGTTCCCGGCCTGCCCGCCAAATTTTCGATCATCGTCGATGGCGGAGGAGCGCTCGCGCTCGACTCCCTCGCCTGCGATCTGCGCCTCCTGGCGATCGCAACCGACCGCATCATCATCGGCCTACCTGACGCCTCATGGCGCGGCCCGATCGCAGTTGCCGATGTAGTCAAGGCCGTCGAGACGATGCTGCGTCGCTTCGCCGGGCATCACGCGCAGGCGCCGGAGGCGGTCCGCCGCCTGCGCGATCTGCCGCCCGAGGCGCTCGCCGCCCTCTGCGGCCTGCCCGAAACCGTTGCTCCACCGCCTCGCCCGGCCCCCCACCGTGCCGGCCGGTTCGCGCTCGGCAGCGGTAGCTTCGCCGCCATCGCCGCCCTGCCCTTCGGCCGCTGCGACGCCGCCACGCTGGAAGCCCTTGGGCACGCCGCCAGGGCGCAAGGCACGCGCGCCTTGCGCCTCTCGCCCTGGCGAGGCCTCGCCTGCCTCGGCCTGAGCGAAGCCTCTGCCCAGGCCTGGCTCGGCGAGGCCGACGGCTTGGGGCTGATCACGCGGGACGAGGATCCGCGCCTCTCGGTCCAGGCCTGCGCCGGCAAGCCGGCCTGCCTGCGGGCCGAAACCGAGGCCATGAGCGATGGTGCGCGGCTCGCCGAGGCGGCCGCGCCGCTCTTGGCCCGGGGCGTGAGCCTGCATGTCTCGGGCTGCGCCAAATCCTGCGCCCATCCGGGTGCCTCCGACCTCACTTTGGTCGGCCGGGGCGGGCACTACGACGTGGTTCTTAACGGCACGACGCGCGATCAGCCCGTCGCGACGCTTGACCTTTGCGGCATCCTGCGGCGTCTGCAGCCGGGACAGGATCTTTTCGCCCGCCTGAGTGCGGCGGCTTCAGGATATGAGAGTTTGAGCACGCGTTACGACTATATCCAGGATGGGGCCGCAATCTATAAGCGCTCCTTCGCGATCATCCGGGCCGAGGCCGATCTCTCGCGCTTTTCCGGCTCCGCCGCGCGCGTCGTGGTGCGGATGATCCACGCCTGCGGCATGACCGACCTGCCCGACGACGTCGAGATGTCCGAGGACTTCACGAATGCAGCCGAGGCGGCGCTGCGGGCCGGCGCGCCGATTCTCTGCGACGCCAAGATGGTCGCCAATGGCGTGACGCGGGCCCGCCTGCCGGCGCGCAACGAGGTGGTCTGCACGCTCGACGATGCGCGCACGCCCGGCCTTGCCGTCGAGTTGGGCACGACGCGTTCGGCCGCCGCGATGGAATTGTGGCGGCCACAGCTTGCCGGGGCGCTGGTGGTGATCGGCAATGCGCCGACCTCGCTGTTCCGGCTGCTGGAGATGCTCGATGCCGGCGCGCCCAGGCCCGCCGCCGTGATCGGCATTCCGGTCGGCTTCGTCGGCGCGGCGGAATCGAAGCAGGCCTTGGCTGGGGATGGCCGCGTGCCCTTCCTCGTCGTACATGGACGGCGCGGCGGCTCGGCGATGGCGGCAGCCGCCGTCAACGCGCTGGCGCAAGAAAAGGAATAAGCCGGTGACCTCAGAACCGGCCAATCCTGCTGCTGGAAAGACTCTGCTGTTCGGCGTCGGCCTCGGCCCCGGCGATCCGGACTACATGACCCTGCGCGCCCGCGATATCATCCTCAAGGCCGACCGGCTGGTGCATTTCTGCAAGCGCGGCCGGCGCGGCAATGCCCGCGTCACGGCCGACGCCATCGTTGCGCCCGATGCGGCACGCGAGATCGAGCTCGCCTTCCCCGTGACGATCGAAGCCCATGTCGGCGAGGCCGGTTATGACGAGCCGATCGCGACCTTCTACGAGGAAGCCGCCGCCCAGCTCGCGGCGGAGATGGAGGCAGGGCGGAGCGTCGCCGTGCTGTGCGACGGCGACCCGTTCTTCTACGGCTCCTTCATGCATCTGTGGCGGCGCCTCGCCCATCGCTTCCCGACCGAGGTCGTGCCCGGCGTCACCGGCATGGCCGGAGCCTGGGCCCGGGCGGGAGCGCCGATCACCTGGGGCGACGACATCATGACCGTGCTGCCGGGCACGCTCCCGGAAGCGGAGCTGACGCGCCGGCTGGTCGACACCGACGCCGCCGTGATCATGAAGCTCGGCCGCAACCTGCCGAAGGTGCGCCGTGCGCTGAGGACAGCGGGGCTGATCCACCGCGCGATCTATGTCGAGCGCGCCACCATGGCCGAACAGGTCGTGCTGAAGCTCGGCGACAAGCCCGATGACGAGGCGCCCTATTTCTCGATGGTGCTGGTGCCGGGCGAAGGGCGACGGCTGTGAGCGGCTCGCTAACCATCGTAGGCTTGGGCCCCGGCGAGGCGCATTGGCTGACGCCGGCCGCACAGGCCGCGCTCGATGCCGCCAGCGACCTCGTCGGCTACGGCCCCTATCTCGACCGCATCCCGGAGCGAGCCGGCCGGACCAAGCACGGCTCCGACAATCGCGTCGAGATCGCGCGCGCCGAGCATGCCTTGCGACTGGCGGCTGAAGGACGGACCGTCGCTGTCGTCTCCGGCGGCGATCCCGGCGTCTTCGCGATGGCGGCGGCCGTGTTCGAGGCGCTGGAGGCGGGCGATCCGACCTGGCGGGCGCTGACGATCACGGTCGAGCCCGGCATCACGGCGATGCTGGCGGCTGCGGCCAAGGCCGGCGCGCCGCTCGGCGGCGATTTCTGCGCGATCTCGCTCTCGGACAATCTCAAGCCCTGGGAGGTCGTCACGATGCGGCTCGAAGCCGTGCTGGCGGCCGATTTCGTGATCGCGCTCTACAACCCGATCTCGAGGGCGCGGCCCTGGCAGCTCGGCGCCGCGCTCGAGCTCGCGGCACGGCACCGCCCGGCGGCGACGCCGGTGATCTTCGCCCGCGCCGTCGGGCGGCCGGATGAGAATCTGCGCGTGCTGCCGCTATCGCAGGCTGTCGCGGCTGCCGCTTTCGCCGACATGGCCACCCTGGTGATGATCGGCGCGTCCTCGACGCGGCTGATCGCGCGGCCAGGCCAGGCCGCGATCGTCTATACGCCGCGTTCGGTGACGAAGAGCCCCTGCGCCACCAGCCAGGGCAGGATCTGATCGATATGCTCGACAACCTCGACATCCGGCTTCGGGGGCCGTTCGACCATGATCACCGGCAATGCGAGCCGGCGCGCGGCGATAAGCTTGCCGGCCGTGGCGTCACCGCCCGAATTCTTGGTGACGAGGATCTCGACACCCTCGCGGCGCATCAGATCCTCTTCGTCATCGGCATGGAAGGGCCCGCGCTGCTGGATCACGGTGACGTCGTGCAGCGGCAGGCGGTCGCCGATCGGCTCGATGACCCGGACCAGATAGCGATGGCGCGGCGCGTCGGCGAAGACCGGAAGTTCGAGGCGGCCGACGGTCAGGAAGACGCGCTTCGGCTCGTTCCCCAAGGCCTCGACCGCGCCCTGCATGTCGAGCACGGAGCGCCAGCGATCGCCGGGGCGCGGTACCCAGGGCTTGCGGCGGATCGCGATCAGCGGCACGCCTTCGGCCTTGCAGGCGGCCTGCGCATGGAATGGCATGATCGCGGCAAAGGGATGCGTCGCATCGACGACCGCGATGATCCGCTCATCGACGAGATAGCGGCGCAAGCCGTCAATGCCGCCGAACCCGCCGACGCGGACGGGGAGATTCAACGGCCTGGGATCGGCAGTATGTCCGGCCAGGGAGATGATGGCGCGAATTTCGGGAGCCTGCTCAGCCAGATGCTGATCAAGTGCTGCCGCTTCGCTCGTGCCACCGAGGATGAGGACGGTCATGTCGGCATTTTTGCCTGAAACGGCCGGGCTGTCGAGCGTGGAGACGCCGCCGCCCTGGCTGACGCTCGTCGGCCTGGGTGAAGACGGCCGCGCCGGCCTGTCGTCGGACGCAATTGCCGCGATCGAGAACGCCGAGATCGTCTTCGGCGGCGAGCGCCATCTTGCCCTGATCGGCTCGGTTCCCGGCGAGGCGCGGGCTTGGCCGCAGCCCTTCCGCAATGCGCTGCCGGCGATCCTGGCCGAGCGTGGCCGCAAGGTCTGCGTACTGGCGACCAGCGACCCGTTCCATTACGGCATCGGCGCCGGCCTCGCCCGCGCGGTGCCGGCCCATGAGATGCTGGTGATCCCGCAAATCTCGTCCTTCGCCATGGCCTGCACGCGCATGCGCTGGCCGCAGGAGGAGTGCGCCTTGGTTTCGCTGCATGGGCGGGCCCTGCAGCGCATCATCCCGCATCTGCAGCCGAATGCGCGCATTCTGGCGCTGTCATGGGACGCCTCGACGCCGGGAGCCGTCGCCAGCCTGCTGACCGAGCGGGGACTGGGCGCGAGCCGGCTCGTGGTGCTGGAATCGCTCGGCGGGCCGCAGGAGCGCATCCGCGCGACCCGCGCCGACGCTTTCGCACTCGACGGCATCGTGCCGCTCAACATGATCGCCGTGACGGTGGCGACTGCGCCCGATGCCCGCATCCTGCCGCTGGCACCGGGGCTGGACGAAGACTGGTTCGCCCATGACGGGCAGATCACCAAGGCCGATATCCGCGCCATCACGCTCGCCGCGCTCAGCCCTCGCGCCGGCCAACTGCTCTGGGATGTCGGGGCGGGCTCGGGCTCGGTCTCGCTGGAATGGTGCCTGCGCCATCCCCGCAATCGCGCCGTCGCCTTCGAGGAAAGGCCGGAGCGCGCCCAGCGGATCGCCCATAACCGCGTCGCACTCGGCGCTCTGCCGGTCGAGATCCTCGGCGCCGCACCGGCCGCCTTCGCCGGGCGCAAGCCTCCGGACGCCGTCTTCATCGGCGGCGGCGTCGGGGATGACGGCGTGTTCGAGCAGGCCTATGCCGCGCTGAAATCCGGCGGGCGGCTCGTCGCCAATGTCGTGACGCTGGAAGGCGAAGCACGATTGGCGGCGCTGTTTGCAGCCCATGGCGGCAGCTTGCGGCGCATCGGGCTTGCCCATCTCGACACGATCGGAACCCTGCATGGCTGGCGCCCGGCCATGCCGGTGACGCAATGGCGGGTGGTGAAGCCGTGAATCGCGGCCGCCTCATCGCCGGCATAGGCCTGCGCCCCGGTACGAGCGAGGCCGATATCCGCGCCTGTCTCGATCATGCGCTGGCGACTGCGGGCCTCGCCGGGGAGCTCATCCCACGTTTCGCGACGCTCGCGGCGCGCAGCGCCGAGCCGGGGCTGCTGGCACTGGTGAAGGAGCGCGATGCCGAACTCGTCGCCATTCCCGACGAGGCGCTGAAAGGCTTCGAAGCGGCCTGCGCGACGCGCTCCACGCGGATCGCCTCGCTCTATGGCGTCGGCTCGGTGGCGGAGGCCGCCGCGCTGGCCGCAGCAGGTCCCGGCAGCGTCCTGGTGCAATCGCGCATCGCGACCGCCCGCGTCACCTGCGCCCTGGCGAGGAGCGCCTCATGACCGTGCATTTCATCGGCGCCGGCCCCGGCGCGCCCGATCTCATCACATTGCGAGGCCGCGACCTGATCGCAGCCTGCCCGGTGTGCCTCTATGCCGGCTCGCTGATCCCCAGGGCGATGCTCGACTGGTGCCCGAAGGGTGCCCGCATCATCGACACCGCCCCGCTCGACCTCGACGCCATCATCGCGGAGATGGCAGGCGCCCATCTTGCCGGGCAGGACGTGGCCCGGCTGCATTCAGGCGACCTCTCGATCTGGAGCGCCTGCGGAGAGCAGATGCGCCGGCTCGACGCGCTCGCCATCCCCTATAGCGTGACGCCGGGCGTGCCGGCCTTCGCGGCGGCCGCCGCGAGCCTGAAGCGCGAACTGACGCTGCCGGGCATCGCGCAATCGCTGGTTCTCACCCGCACCTCGGGCCGAGCCTCGGCGATGCCCGAACGGGAAAAGCTCGCGACTTTCGCGGCATCGGGCGCGACGCTGGCGATCCATCTTTCGATCCATGTCATCGATCAGGTGGTAGCGGAACTCACGCCCTTCTACGGCGCCAAATGTCCTGTCGCGATCGTGTTCCGGGCGTCCTGGCCCGATGAACGCGTGCTGCGCGGGACGCTGGCTGCGATTGCCGAGCAGGTCCGATCCGCGGGGCTGGAGCGCACCGCGCTGATCCTGGTCGGACCGGCTTTGGGCGCGGAGGATTTCGGCGAGAGTGCGCTTTACGCGACGGGTTACGATCGACGGTTCCGGCCGGGGGGCGGTATATGAAAACCGCGCCTTCACCCCACCTTGCGGAACGGCGTGCGGGCCGCCAGCCCGCCCTCGCGATCGAACACCGCGATCTCCAGTTCGGCGTCGGCCACGCCGAGCGATTGGGCGGCGTTCGTCCAGGCATGGGCCGCGACGACATCGGCGAGCTTCAGGCCCACGCGCTGCGCACGTTGCAGCACCTCCAGCGCCGTATTGGCCTGCGGCACCCAGGCGGCCAGCGCCTCCTCGCCGCCAGCCTCTCGCACCCGCTCGGAGAGCCAGGCGAAATCGACCGGACCGGCGCGGGAATGCAGATCGAGCATGCCTTGCCCGAGCTTGACCATCTTGGCGAAACCGCCCGCCACCGTGACGCGCTGGACGGGATGCTTGCGCAAATATTTCAGCATGCCCCCGGCGAAATCGCCCATGTCGATCAGGGCCTGCTCGCCCAGCCCATGCAGGCGCTGGATCGCGGCCTCGGAGGTCGCGCCAGTCGCGCCCGCAACATGGGTCAGCCCCGCTGCGCGGGCGACATCGATGCCGCGATGGATCGAATGGATCCAGGCGGCGCAGGAAAACGGAATCACGATGCCGGTCGTGCCCAGGATCGAGAGACCGCCGACGATACCCAGGCGCGGGTTCATGGTTTTCTGCGCGATCGCCTCGCCGCCGGGGATGGAGAGCGTGACCGTGACGTCGCGCGGGCCGCCGGTCGAAGCCTGGGCGTCGGCCAGTGCCTGCCGGATCATCTCGCGCGGCATCGGGTTGATCGCGGGCTCGCCCACGGCCAGGGGCAGGCCGGGCAAGGTGACGGTGCCGACGCCTTCTCCGGCATGGAAGACGATGCCGGCGCCGGCGGCGGCCGGGCCAACCCGCGCGATCACGGTCGCGCCATGAGTCACGTCGGGGTCGTCGCCCGCATCCTTGACGATGCCGGCTTGCGCCCCCTCGACGAGCAATCCATGCCGCGCCAAAGCGAAGGCCGGGCGCTGGCCGCCGGGCAGGGTGATCTCGACGGGATCGGGGAAGTCATGCGTGACCCAGCCGATATAGGCGGATTTGGCGGCAGCAGCCGCGCAGGCTCCCGTCGTCCAGCCGCGCCGCAAAGGGCCTTTTGGCATCTCGTCCATGAACGCCTGCATAGCGCAGGCGTAGGCGTGCGTCAGCGGCGGGAGACATCAGCTTTGCAAGGAGCCTGCCCATGACCGCGCGCGGCCTGATCATCGCCGCGCCGCGCTCCGGCTCGGGCAAGACCACGATCACGCTCGGGCTGCAGCGCGCTCTGGTGCGGCGCGGGCTGATCGTGCGCGGGCTGAAATGCGGACCGGACTATATCGATCCGGCCTTCCATGCCGCTGCGACCGGAGCGCCCAGCGCCAATCTCGATTCCTACGCCATGCCCGACGCCTTGCTGCGCCAGATCGCAAGGGATGCGGCAGGTCGCGCCGACATCGTCGTCGCGGAAGGCTCGATGGGCCTGTTCGACGGCGTGCCGGGCGAGGCGGGACACACTGGCGCCAGCGCCGACATCGCAGCAGCGATGGGCTGGCCGGTGGTGCTCGTCATCGACGTCTCCGGCCAGGCGCAATCGGCCGCCGCGATCGCGCTCGGCTGCATGCATTACGATCCGCGCATCACCATCGCCGGCGTCATCCTCAACAAGGTCGCGAGCGAGCGCCACCGGCGGCTCGTCGGCCAGGGCATGGCGCGCATCGGCCTGCCCGTGCTCGGCGCCTTGCCGCGCGAAGCCAGCCTGATCCTGCCCGAGCGGCATCTCGGATTGGTACAGGCCGGCGAAACCGAAGACCTGTTCGCCCGGCTCGATGCGCTGGCGGACGCGATCTCGGCTGCAGTCGATCTCGACGCGGTGCTCGCTGCTGCCGGGACGACGACGATCGCCGCGCCGCTCGCGCCCGCCCTTGCCCCGCCCGCGCCTGCCCTGCCAGCGCCGGGCCGGCGCATCGCCCTTGCACGCGACGCCGCCTTCAGCTTCGTCTACCCGCATGTCGAAGCCGGCTGGCGCGCGGCGGGGGCCGAGCTCCTGCCGTTCTCACCACTCGCCAACGAGCCGCCGCCCGAGGATTGCGACGCCTGCTGGCTGCCAGGCGGCTATCCCGAGCTGCATGCGGAGCGGATCGCGGGCGCAGCGCGCTTCCTCGACGGCTTGCGCAGCTTCGCGCAGACGCGACCGGTCCATGGCGAGTGCGGCGGCTATATGGTGCTGGGGCGCTCATTGGTCGATGCCGAGGGTGTCACTCACGCCATGGCCGGACTGCTCGGCGTCGAGACCAGCTTCGCCAGGCGCAAGATGAATCTGGGCTACCGCCGCGCCGTCCTCCAGGCAGACGGGCCGCTGGGGCACGCCGGCCAGGCGCTCACGGGCCACGAGTTCCACTACGCCACGATCGTCGCGGCCGGAGACGATGCGCCCTTCGCCATGGTCACCGATCCGCATGGCTCGGCGCCCGCCCCCGCCGGCAGCCGACGCGGCCATGTCACCGGCTCGTTCTTCCACGCGATCGCGTTGGCGCCGTGAGCGCGCCGCCGGTCTTCGACGCAGGTTTCGCGCAGCAATTCGCCGCGCTCCTGGCATGGCGGCGCGATGTCCGGCGGTTCCGGCGCGAGCCGCTGCCCGACGAGCTGATCGACAGGCTCCTGGCGCAGGCCGAGCTTTCGCCCTCGGTCGGCCATTCCCAACCCTGGCGCTGGGTCCGGGTGCGCGACGAGGCGCAGCGCGAGACGGCGCGGAACAGTTTCCAGCGCTGCAATGCCGATGCGCTCGGTGACTATGAGGGCGAGCGGGCGCGGCTCTATGCCAGCCTCAAGCTCGAAGGCATGCGCGAGGCGCCCGAGCAGATCGCGGTGTTCTGCGACCATGGCACCCAGCAAGGCCATGGGCTTGGGCGCCGGACCATGCCCGAGATGCTGGATTATTCCGTCGTCGCCGCAATCACGCAGTTCTGGCTCGCGGCGCGGGTCGCGGGCGTGGGCGTCGGCTGGGTCTCGATCCTGGAGCCCGACGCCGTGCGCGAGGCGCTCAATGCGCCGCCGGAGTGGAAGCTGATCGCCTGGCTCTGCATCGGCTGGCCGGAGGAGGAGAGCGACGTGCCCGAGCTCGTGCGGGTGGGCTGGGAGAGCGGGCGGTAGAGCGCGCGGTCATCCCGCGCGCGCTGCGGCACGACGTACTGCTGCGCAGATGCGGGACCGCGAGAGGAGAAGGAGCCTCTTTCTGAGAGCGATCCCGTGTCTGCGCCGCGGCATTGCATGCCGCAGCGCGCACGGGATGACACCCATCCTTAAAGCGCCACCTTGAACGCCGCTTCCGTCTTGCTGGTGATCTCCTCCAGCGTGACGCCCTCGGCCAGTTCGATCAGGCTCATGCCGCCGCCATTCTCGTCGATCGTGAAGACGCCGAGATCGGTGATCACCATGTCGACCACGCCGGCCCCGGTCAGCGGCAGGTCGCAAGCCTTGAGCAGCTTGGCCGATTCCGAGCCGTCCTTGTTCTTGGCGACATGCTCCATCACCACGACGACCTTCTTGACGCCGGCGACGAGGTCCATGGCGCCGCCCATGCCCTTCACCACCTTGCCGGGGATCATCCAGTTGGCGAGGTCGCCATTCTGGGCGACCTGCATGGCCCCCAGGATCGAGAGGTCGATATGGCCGCCGCGGATCATGCCGAAGGAGTCGGCGGAGGAGAAATAGCTCGTCGTCGGGAGTTCGGTGATGGTCTGCTTGCCGGCGTTGATCAGGTCGGGATCCTCGTCGCCCTCATAGGGGAAGGGGCCCATGCCGAGCATGCCGTTCTCGGACTGGAGCTGAACCGAAACCCCCTCTGGGATGTAGTTCGAGACCAGCGTCGGAATACCGATGCCGAGATTGACGTAGTAGCCGTCCTTGAGTTCCTTCGCGGCGCGGGCTGCGATCTGTTCACGGGTCCAGGGCATGTCTCGAACTCCTTAAGCCGCGCGCTTGCGGGTGGTGCGCTGCTCGATGCGCTTGGCCGCATTGGTGACGTGGACGATGCGCTTCACGAAGATGCCCGGCGTATGCATGTGATCGGGATCGATCTCGCCCGCCGGGACGAGATGCTCGACCTGCGCGATGGTCAGCCGCGAGGCCGAGGCCATCATCGGATTGAAGTTGCGCGCCGTCTTCCGGTAGACGAGATTGCCTTCGGTATCGCCCTTCCAGGCATGGATCAGCGAGATGTCGGCGAAGAGGCCGCGCTCCATGATGTAGCGCTCGCCGTCGAAAACCCGCTCCTCCTTGCCTTCCGCGACCAGCGTGCCGACGCCGGTCTTGGTGAAGAAGGCCGGAATGCCCGCTCCGCCGGCGCGGATGCGCTCGGCCAGCGTGCCCTGCGGGGTGAATTCGAGCTCGAGTTCACCGGCGAGGAACTGCTGGGCGAAGAGTTTGTTCTCGCCGACATAAGACGAGATCATCTTCTTGATCTGCCGGGTCTCGAGCAGGATGCCGAGGCCCGCGCCGTCGATGCCGGCGTTGTTGGAGATGAAGGTCAGGTCCTTGGCGCCGCTCTCGCGCACCGCCTCGATCAGGATATCGGGAATGCCGCAAAGGCCGAAGCCGCCGGCCATGAGGGTCATGCCGTCCTTGATGGCGCCGGCGAGAGCCGCCTTGGCGTCAGGAAAAACCTTCTTCGACATCGCGTTGCCTTTGCCGCTGGAATGACTGGCCGGAGGGCTTGCTAAGCACTAGCCGAGCGCGAGGGGCGGTTGCAACATGAGGTAGACTAAAGGCGCGCAGCCCCCCTCCCAAAAGGAGGGGGGCTGCGCGTCGCATTGCCGGCCTCACGACGCCGGACAGGCCGCGCCGCTATCCGCCCAGGCCTGCATCAACGCGCCGAACTGGGCGTTGGTGCCCGGCGCCGGCTCGCGGCCGGGGCCTGGATTCCAGCCCCAGAGCACCAGCGTGTCGGTGGTGACGTGCTTGACGATGGCCGCGAGGTCGCGGCCGCCATTACGGCTCTGGTCCTTGAGCTGCAGGCAGATCTGGCCCAGCGTCTTGCCCTCCCAGGCCATCGAGGCCGGGGCGAGCGCCCAGTGCCCGTCGCCGGGCATGCGGGCGGGATCGTAGTTCTGCTTGCCGTGGCAGGTGGCGCATTCCAGGCCCGGCGCGCCATGGCCGTCCTTGCCGCGGACCACCACGGGCTGGTGCAGGCGGCGCGCATCGGTCTGGCGCGGGCGCTCCGTCGCCGGATGGCAGTTCATGCAGCGCGGATGCGTCAGCACCTTGCCGATCTCGCCAAACAGCGCGGCCGAGCGCGCCTGCTGGTTGGGGATGCTCGAGAAGCTCGCGGCATCCTGCAGGGGCGGGCCGCGACGCTGCGGCGCGGATTGGGCGAAGGTCAGCGCCGTGCCGCCGAGGCCGAGCGCCAGCGCCGCGGCGCTCGCGAGGAGGAGAGGCCGCATCAGACCGTTCCTCCAACCATCGGCAATTGCCGGGGCCGGACCTGCCCCAATCGCGCCAAGGCATTGGCCACCGCCGGCCCGATCGGCGGAACGCCGGGCTCGCCGACGCCGGTCGGCTTCTCCGTCGAGGCGATGATCGTGACCTCGACCGCCGGCATCTCGTGGATACGCAGCGAGCGGTAGCTGTCGAAATTCGTCTGCACCGGCTTGCCGGCATCGAGCGTGATCTCGCCATAGAGCGCATGACCGATGCCGAAGCCGATGCCACCCTCCATCTGGGCGCGGATGACGTCGGGATTGACCGCGACGCCGCAATCGACCGCGCACCAGACCTTGTGGACCTTGGGCTCGCCATCGCTCCCGAGCGAGACCTCGGCGATCTGGGCGACGAAGGAGCCGAAGCTCTCGACCACCGCGACGCCACGCGCCCTGCCCTCGACGGAGTTGGGTCCGTTCCATTTGGCGAGCTCGGCCACCGCCTTGAGCACGCCCATCGCGCGCGGCTCCTTGCCCATCATGGCAAGCCGGCCCGCGACCGGGTCCAGCCCGGCAGCCTGCAGCAATTCGTCGACGAAGCATTCGACCGCATAGGCCGTGTGGGTGTGGCCGACCGAGCGCCACCACAAGGTCGGCACGCCGACCTTGGCGGTGTGCACCTCGCAGGCGAAATCGGCGATGTCGTAAGGCAGTTCGTTGGCGCCCTCGACCATGGTCGAATCGATGCCGTTCTTCACCACCATCGCCTCGAAGGGCGTGCCGAGGAAGAAGGACTGGCCGACGATGCTGTCGGTCCAGGCCGCGATCTTGCCGTCCTTCACCGCGCCACGCAGCTTGTGCAGGAAGAGCGGGCGGTAATAGCCGCCGGTGAGATCGTCCTCGCGCGTCCAGACAAGCTTGACCGGGCGGTTGGGGCCGATCGCCTTGGCGACCATGGCGAGCTCGGCCGCCAGATGCTGGCTGACCTGGGCGCGGCGGCCGAAGGAGCCGCCCGCCAGCATGGTCTCGAGCCTGACCTTGTCCTGGGGCAAGCCCAGCACGGCCGCGATGGTGGCGTGTTCGGTCGTCTGGAACTGGCTGCCGAAGCGGGCGAGCGCCTGGGTTCCGTCCCATTCGAGATAGCCGTCGAGCGGCTCCATCGGCGCATGCGCCAGATAGGGGAAGACGAACTCCGCCTCGACCACCGTGTCGGCCTTGGCGAGCACGGCTTCGGCATCGCCATGCTTGCCGACGACGGTGCCCGGCGTGCGCGCCAGCGCCCGGTATTCGGCGATGAGCTCGCGGCTGCCGCGCTTCTCGGCGGCGCTCTCGTCCCAGGAGACCTTCAGCGCCTCGCGTCCCTTGATCGCGGGCCACATGCCCGTGGCATAGACTGCGACACCGGAGCCGATCGGCTTGACGTCGACCACACCCTTGACCTTCAGCGTCTCGGCAGCGTCGAAGCTCGCCATCTTGCCGCCGAAGCGCGGCGGGCGGGCGACGACGACCGTCAGCATGCCCGGCGTATGGATGTCGATGGTGAACTGGGCCTTGCCACGCGCCTTGTCGGCGCTGTCGAGGCGCTTGACCGCGCCTTCCCTGCCGATCAGGCGGAAATTCGCCGGCTGCTTCAGCGACACGGTCTCGGGCACGGGCAGCTTGGAAGCGGCCCCGGCGAACTCACCGAAGCGGCCCTGCTTGCCTGTGGGATGCTTGAGCACGCCCGCCTCGACGGTGATCTCACCAGCCGGGACCTTCCAGGCCTCGGCTGCCGCCTGCACCAGCATGGCGCGCGCCGTCGCGCCGGCCTTGCGCATCTGCTCGAAGGAATTGGCGATGGCCGAGGAACCGCCGGTGCCCTGCACGCCGAAGAGGAGGTTGGCGTAGAGCTTGACGTCGGCCGGCGCATGCTCGGCGCGCATTTGGCCCCAATCGGCGTCCATCTCCTCGGCGACGAGCGTGGTGAGGCCGGTGAACGGCCCCTGGCCGAACTCGATATGCTTGATCAGGACGGTGACCGTGTCGTCGGCGGCGACGCGGACGAAGGCGTTGGGCGCGAGGACGGCTGCGCCGCCCGCGGGGCGCGCGGATTGCGCCCTGGCAACCTCAGGCAGATGCAGCCCGATGACGAGAGCGCCGGCCCCGGCCAGGAGCGCGCGGCGCGAGAGAGCGATGTCGTGAGCGGTCATGATCAGACCTCCAGCGAGCGGGCGGCGCTATGGATCGCGGCGCGGATGCGGGCATAGGTCGCGCAGCGGCAGATATTGCCGTTCATGGCGAGATCGATGTCCTGGTCGGTCGGCTTCTTGTTCTCCTTGAGCAGGGCGACCGCGCTCATCACCTGGCCCGACTGGCAATAGCCGCATTGCGGCACGTCGCCGGCGGTCCAGGCGGCCTGGACGGCTTCGGCCTCGCGGCCGGAGATCGCCTCGATCGTGGTGATTTCGGCGCCGGCCACGGCGGAGACCGGCGTCACGCAGGAGCGCAGCGGCTTGCCGTCGAGATAGACGGTGCAGGCGCCGCATTGCGCGACGCCGCAGCCGAATTTGGTGCCGGTGAGGCCGAGATTGTCGCGCAGCGCCCACAGCAGGGGCGTGTCGTCGTCGATATCGACGCTATGCGTCGTTCCGTTGACCTTGAATGTATGGGCCATGGCTGCCTCGCGGATGGCATGAACTCAGGAAAGACCGGGCCTGACAAAATGCGGGTCTGCGCTGCGGATGAAGGGTCGATCTTGCTCGCCTGATCTGACATATCGGAGATCAGGCGGATCACCCGTCCGCGCAGAGCAAATTGGACTCGATGGACAAATCCAGTCTAATGAGGACTGTCGCTCAAACCTTGGAATTCGTCAAGATCGAGAATGCCTGATCGCCACGATTGTTCCGCCGGGTTCCCGGATGACGCCACGACCCGCATCGACCAGATCGCGGATGCGGCCCTGCGCCGTTTCGCGCGCTATGGTTTCAAGCGCACCTCGATGGACGACATCGCCAAGGAGGCCGGCCTCGCCAAGGCGACGCTCTATCTGCATTTCAAGGGCAAGGACGACGTCTTCCGGGCGATGATGCTGCGGACCGGCCAGCGGGTCGACGCCCGCTGCCAGCGCGTGATGACGATGGCGGCCCCATTTCCGGAGCGGCTCGCGGCGCTGCTCGACGCGCATTTCGGCACCGGCTACGCCTGTTTCGGCGCGGGCGAGCACCTCGTCGAGCTCAAGGCCGTGATGACGAGCGTCGCCAGCGCCGAGGTGCAGGCGTTCGAGAGCATCTTCACGCGTCATGCCACCACGCTCCTCGAAAAGGCGGAAGCCGCGGGCGAAATCAGCCTGTCGCGCAGCGGGCTTTCGACGGCCACCTTCGTGGCGACATTGATGCAGGCCGCAGCGGGCGCGAAGGTCGGCGCCAAACTCTCGTGCGAAACTTACGGGGCCCGCCTGCGCGATCTCGCATCGATCTTCGCCGCCGCCCTGGCGCCGACGGGCCGGGATTGAGGGTTTTCATCTCCCGCCTTAGCCAAACGTCGTAATTCGCGTCGAAACCGCCGCAATTACCGGCAGAAGCCGCCGTTGACACTCGCTCGCGGCGCAGTGCAGCATGACTGCAAGGGGAAACGTAACAAGAAGAAAGAATACGATGGCACGCTCTGGCAATTGCCATGGCTGACGACATCATTCTGTCGACGGCGGGACTGACCAAGGACTTCGGCGGCTTCAAGGCCGTCAGCGGCGTCGACCTCAAGGTCCGGCGCGGACATATCCATGCGCTGATCGGCCCCAACGGCGCCGGCAAGACGACATGCTTCAATCTGCTGACCAAATTCCTCAGCCCGACCAAGGGCGCGATCGTCTATAACGGCCGCGACATCACGCGCGAGAAGCCCGCCGAGATCGCGCGGCTCGGCCTCGTGCGCTCCTTCCAGATCTCAGCGGTGTTCCCGCAGCTCAGCGTGCTGACCAATGTGCGCATCGCGCTGCAGCGCAAGCGCGGCGACTCGTTCGATTTCTGGCGCTCGGAGAAGGTGCTGGCCGGGCTCGACGAGGAGGCGATGCGCCTCCTCGATGCGGTCGGGCTCGGTGCCTTCGCCGGCCTGGCGGCGGCCGAGCTCAGCTATGGCCGCAAGCGCGCGCTCGAGATCGCCACGACGCTGGCGCTCGATCCCGAAATGCTGCTGCTCGACGAGCCGATGGCCGGCATGGGCCGCGAGGATGTCGAGCGCATCGAGGCCCTGATCCGCAAGGTCTCGGTCAACCGCACCATCCTGATGGTCGAGCACAATCTCTCGGTCGTCGCCTCGCTCTCGGACCGCATCACGGTTTTGGCACGCGGGCAGGTGCTGGCCGAGGGCGACTATTCCGCGGTCTCGAAGGATCCGCGCGTGATCGAGGCCTATATCGGCTCGGGGGGCGACCATGCTCACTAGGACGACGGCGGCCGGAGCGCCCACGGCCGACACAGCTCCGCTGCTCAAGGTGCGCGGGCTCGAAGCCTGGTATGGCGAGAGCCATGTGCTGCACGGCATCGATTTCGACGTTGCGCCGGGCGAGGTGGTGACGCTGCTCGGCCGCAACGGCGCCGGCAAGACGACGACGCTGAAATCGATCATGGGGGTCATGAACAAGCGCCGGGGCTCGGTCGTGCTCGAGGGCACGGAGACGATCGCCCTGCCCTCGCGCGCCATCGCCCGGCTCGGCATCGGCTATGTGCCGGAGGAGCGCGGCATCTATGCCAGCCTCAGCGTCGAGGAGAACCTGCTGCTGCCGCCGCAAGTCAGGCCGGGCGGGCTCTCGCTCGAGCAGATCTTCGAGCTCTTCCCCAACATCAAGGAGCGCTTGAAGAGCCAGGGCACGAAGCTCTCGGGCGGCGAGCAGCAGATGCTGGCGATCGGCCGCATCCTGCGTACCGGCGCCCATCTCCTCCTGCTCGACGAGCCGACCGAGGGGCTGGCCCCGGTCATCATCGAGCAGATCGGGCGCACCATCGCGCGATTGAAGCGCGAGGGCTTCACCATCATCCTGGTCGAGCAGAATTTCCGCTTCGCCGCGACCGTCGCCGACCGGCACTATGTCGTCGAGCAGGGCAAGGTCATCGACATGATCCCCAATGACGAGCTCGATGCCAATATCGACAAGCTCCACGGCTATCTCGGAGTCTGAAGCCACACAGAAGCCAAGACCAGGCACTTCACCAACAAGAACAACGTCGAAAACGACATTCACTCCAGGGAGAGAACCATGATGAAACTCAAGACCATTCTGGCCACGACGGCGCTGGCGACGCTGATGGCGAGCCCGGCACTCGCCCAGCAGATCTCCGTCAAGGCCGGCGTGCTGAACGACCGCTCCGGCCTCTATGCCGACCTCTCCGGCGAGGGCTCGGTCATCGCCGCGCGCCTCGCAGTCGAGGATTTCAAGGCCGCAGAGAAGGGCATCAAGGTCGAGATCGTCTCGGCCGACCACCAGAACAAGCCCGATGTCGGCTCGACCATCGCCAGGCAATGGTATGATCAGGACGGCGTCGATCTGATCCTCGACGTGCCGACCTCCTCGGTGGCGCTGGCGGTCAGCCAGATCACCAAGGAGAAGAACAAGATCCACATCAATTCCGGCGCTGCGGCCTCCGACCTCACCGGCAAGGCCTGCACGCCCAACACGATCCACTGGACCTACGACACCTATGCGCTGGCCCAGGGCACTGGCGGCGCGATGGTCAAGGCGGGCGGCGACAGCTGGTTCTTCCTGACAGCCGACTATGCCTTCGGCCATGCGCTGGAGCGCGACGCCACCGAGGTCATCACCAAGAATGGCGGCAAGGTGCTGGGCGCGGTGCGCACGCCGTTCCCGGGCACGGATTTCTCCTCCTTCCTGCTGCAGGCGCAGGCCTCGAAGGCCAAGGTCATCGGGCTCGCCAATGCCGGCGGCGACACCATCAACTCGATCAAGCAGGCCGGCGAATTCGGCATCGTCGCCGGCGGCCAGAAGCTCGCCGGGCTCCTCGTCTTCGCCTCCGACGTGCATGCGCTCGGCCTGCAGACGGCGCAGGGCCTGGTGCTGACCGAGGCCTTCTACTGGGACACCAACGACCAGACCCGGGCCTGGTCGGAGCGCTTCGCCAAGCTCAACAACGGCAAGAAGCCGACCATGGTGCAGGCCGGCGTCTATTCCGGCCTGCTGCACTATCTCAAGGCGGTCGAGGCCGCCAAGAGCAAGGACACCGCCACCGTCATGGCGAAGATGAAGGAGATGCCCACCGACGATCCGCTCTTCGGCAAGGGCACGGTGCGCGTCGACGGCCGCAAGATGCACGACATGTATCTCTTCGAGGTCAAGAAGCCGTCGGAATCGAAGGGGCCCTGGGACTACTACAAGCAGCTCGCCGTGCTGCCGGCCGACAAGGCCTTCCGCCCGCTCTCCGAAAGCGAGTGCCCGCTCGTCAAGAAGTGAGCCTCCGGAAACCCGGCGGAGCCGGGTTTCCACTCCTCCGGCGTCATTCCGGACAAGCCGCCCTTGGGTCCGGCCTTCGGCCGGCCCAAGGACAAGCTCCACGGCGCCGATCCGCAATCCATCCTAGAGCTGTCGCTTCCTTCGATGGATTCCGGATTTCCGCTTCGCTCCGCCCGGAATGACGGCCGAGGTCCCGACAAGACCTTCGACGTCCAAACGATCGAGCCACTGAATGTTCGAGCTTCTCGGAATCCCGCCACAAGCGCTGTTCGGCCAGGTCCTGCTCGGTCTGATCAACGGCTCGTTCTACGCCATCCTCAGCCTCGGGCTGGCGGTGATCTTCGGATTGCTCAACATCATCAACTTCGCCCATGGCGCGCAGTACATGATGGGCGCCTTCGTCGCCTGGATGTGCCTGAATTATCTCGGCATCAATTACTGGGCGGCGCTCCTGCTCGCGCCCCTGATCGTCGGCGTCCTCGGCGTGCTGATCGAGCGCTTCCTGATCGCCAGGCTCGCCAATCTCGACCATCTCTACGGGCTGTTGCTGACCTTTGGGCTGGCCCTGATCATCCAGGGCCTGTTCCGCAACAACTACGGCTCCTCGGGCCTGCCCTACCAGATTCCCGACGCGCTCAAGGGCGGGCAGAATCTCGGCTTCATGTTCCTGCCGAACTATCGCGGCTGGGTCGTTGGCGCCTCGCTCGTGGTCTGCCTCGTGACCTGGTTCATGATCGAGAAGACCAGGCTCGGCGCCTATCTGCGCGCCGCCACCGAGAACCCGACCCTGACCCAGGCCTTCGGCATCAACGTGCCGCTCCTGGTGACGCTGACCTATGGCTTCGGCGTCGCACTCGCCGCCTTCGCCGGCGTGCTCGCCGCGCCGATCTATTCGGTCAATCCGAATATGGGCGCCGATTTGATCATCGTCGTCTTCGCGGTCGTCGTGATCGGCGGCATGGGCTCGATCATGGGCGCGATCGTCACCGGCTTCGGGCTCGGATTGGTCGAGGGCCTGACCAAGGTGTTCTACCCGGAAGCTTCGGCCACGGTCATCTTCATCATCATGGTGCTGGTGCTGCTGGTGAAGCCCGCCGGTCTGTTCGGGCGGGCGGCGTGATGGCCGCGCTCCCAAACTCTGCGAGGATGTGACCATGGCTGACGTTCTTTCCGTCGAGGCGCCGGCCGGCGCGATTGCACTGGCCGAGACGAGCCGGAGCACCGAGCGGCTGCACCGGGCAATCTTCATCGGCCTCGCCGCGGTGCTGCTGGTCGCGCCTTACCTGGCCTATCCCGTCTTCGTGATGAAGGTGATGTGCTTTGCGCTGTTTGCGCTCGCCTTCAACCTGCTGCTTGGCTATGGCGGCCTGCTCTCCTTCGGCCACGCCGCCTATTTCGGCATGTCGAGCTATGTCTGCGCCTATGTCGCCAAGAACTGGGGCCTGACGCCGGAGCTCGCCATCCTTTCGGGCGTGCTGGTCTCGGCCGTGCTGGGCCTGGCCTTCGGGGCGCTCGCAATCCGCCGGCAAGGCATCTATTTCGCCATGATCACGCTGGCGCTCGCCCAGATGGTGTTCTTCTTCTCGCTGCAGGCGCCGAAGTTCACCGGCGGCGAGGACGGCATCCAGGCGGTGCCTCGCGGCAAGCTCTTCGGCCTGATCGATCTGACCGGCGACAGAGCTCTCTACTACGTGGTCGCGGTCATCTTCATGGCCGGGCTGCTACTGATCTACCGCATCATCCACTCGCCCTTCGGCCAGGTTTGCAAGGCGATCCGGGACAACGAGCCGCGCGCGATCTCGCTCGGCTACCGCGCCAACCAGTACAAGCTCGCGGTTTTCGTGCTCTCGGCCTCCCTCGCCGGGCTCGCCGGAGCGACCAAGGCGATCGTCTTCCAGCTCGCCTCGCTGACCGACGTGCATTGGTCGATGTCGGGCGAGGTCGTGCTGATGACGCTGGTCGGCGGGCTCGGCACCGTCTTCGGGCCGATCGTCGGGGCGCTCGTCATCGTCTCCATGCAGAACTATCTCGCGAGCCTGGGCGCCTGGGTCACGGTGGTGCAGGGCGTGATCTTCGTGGTCTGCGTGCTGCTCTTCCGCGAGGGCATTGTGGGCGTGATCGCGAAGAAGATCGGGCGGCCGCTGTAGAGCATTGCGCGAAAAAGTGGATACCGGTTCTTCGTGAGGAGCAATGCTCTGAACGCCAGGAATCGATCACGTCCTTCGCATTAGGACGGAACCGTCCGAATGCGACGTGATCGAGAGCGTTACCGCCCGCGCATCAGGAAGGCCGTGACGGCGGCGCGATCGGCCTCGTCGTCGAGGCCCTGCGGGCTCATCCAGCCGCCCTTGAACATCGCATCGGGGTCGGCAAGATAGGCGTTCAGGCGGGCCTCGTCCCAGATGATGCGCTTGGCGCGCGCCGCCTTGAAGGCAGGCGAGTAGTCGAAGCCCTCGGCCGAGCCGACGACGCGCCCCTTGAGCCCGGCCAGATGCGGCCCGGCCATGCCCTGCTTGGCGGGATCGAGGCTGTGGCAGGACTTGCAGGGCTCGAACAGCGCCTCGCCGCGCGCCAGATCCTGCGCCGCGGCAACCCCGGCCGAGAGCGCGAGCGCCGCAGCCGCGACGATGGTCGGCGCGTATGTCACGCCTGTTTCACCGTCTGGATGCGCACGAGCCGGTCATTGCCACTCTCGCCGCCCCAGGCCTCGCCGGAGCGGCCATCCATCTGGCGGACATTGGCGCCGGCCTTGTCGCTCGGGAAGCTGTTGAAAGCCTCGGTGACCGGATCGAAATGCACGATGGCGTTGGCGCTGAAATCGGTCAGCCAGACCTTGTCGGCATCGTCGACATAGACCGAATAGGCGCGCGGCTTGTCGCCCGGCAGTTTCCAGGTCTTCCAGCTCTTGCTCAGCGTGTCGTAGGCCGAGACATTGCCGGAATTCCATTCGCTGACCCAGACCCGGTTCTTCGAATCCGACCAGACGCGGCGCGCGCCCTGTCCGGGAGTCGGCGGCTCGACCACCGTGACCTGGGCCGTGCCGGTGTCGATCCTGGCGATGTGGTTGCCGGCGAGCGAGGCGTACCAGACCTCGCCCGAGGGCGTCAGGGTGATACCATAGGCGCCCGCCCCGCGCGGCGCGTCCCAGACCTCCATCTTGCGCGTCCTCGGATCGAAGCGGCCGATGATGCCGTTCTGGCCGGTGAACCAGAGGATGCCGTTCGTGTCGAAGACGCCGGTGTTGAGATTGGCACGCGCCCGGCCTTCCGGCAGCTTGAAGAGCTCGACCTCATGGGTCTTGTCGTCGACGCGGGCGATGGCGTTCTGGCCGCCCTCCGTCACCCAGGCCGCGCCATCGGGCCCGCGGATGACTCCATGAGGTGCGGCGCCCCGTCCGAGTTCGACCACCTTGAGCTGGCCGGAGCGTGGATCGAAACGCCCAAGCGTGCCATTGCGCTGGCCGCAGACCCAGATCGTGCCGTCGCCGGCATCGGTGACGTCGCGGGCGCCCTTGATCGCGGGAATATCGAAATAGCTGACAGCGAATTTCGTCTCGGTCGTCTCGGCTGCGATCGCGGCGGTCCGGCCGATCAAGGCAGGGGCGGCAAGCCCGGTGAGGCCGAGCTGGAGAAAGGAACGGCGCAACATGGAGCGTCTCCTTCGTCAGGCAGAGGCTAGAGCAACGTCCGACCTCGCTGGATCGTTCGATGGCTCCAATCTTTTATTTCAATGCGCTTTCTTCGAAAACGCTCTGGGATAGCGCTTGGCTCCTTGATTAAACCGACATGATGGTGAAACCGGGACGATGCAACTTGCACTGCCCGGGCTCGCGCAGCTTCAGCGGATCAGCTTCGCCGCGGCGCGGAACTGCGGATGCGCCGCCGTCCTGAGCCATTCGAATACCACCATCTCGGTGGTGACGATCTCGGCGCCATGGCGCGCCATGCGCGCGATCGCAGCCTCCTTGGATTCAGGCGCGCGCGAACCGATCGCATCCTGCACCACGGCAACGCGGCGGCGATGCTCGAGCAGGCTCAGAACGGTCTGGCCGACGCAGACATGCGCCTCACAGCCGCAAATGACGAGCTGCGCATCGCCGGCCAGCGCCTCGAGGAAGGCGGGTTCGGCGCAGGAATCGAAGCTCATCTTGGCGATCACGGGGCCGGCGCCCGCGAGCTCCGGCACCGTGCCACCGAGCCCGGCCGGATTCTGCTCGGTCATCAGCACCGGCACCGCCAACAGCCCGGTGGCATCGACCAGGCGCCTGGCGTTTTCGACCAGGCGCGCACCGTCATGGATCGCCGGCATCAGGCGTGCCTGGAAATCGATGACCACGAGGATGGCGTCGGTGGCGGAAAGCAGGGTCATGACTGCGTCTTTCAACAGCGGTTTCGTATGTGCACACCGAAGAACCGCTCGGCGCCACCATGCTAGAGTATTTCCGCGTTTCTCCGAAGCGCAGGAAATCTGCGAACCGGTGCCCACTTCGCTCGAAAATGCTCGACCGTCACGCCCGGCCGGACACCACAAAGGGAAAAGGAAACGCCATGCCACAGATGATCTTCGTCAACCTGCCCGTGAAGGATCTAGACGCCTCGGTCGCCTTCTTCACGGCGCTCGGTTTCTCGTTCAATCCGCAATTCACCGACGAGACCGCGACCTGCATGGTGATCAGCGACACCATCTTCGCGATGCTGCTGACCCATGAGAAATTCCTCAGCTTCTCGCCCAGGCCGATCGCCGATACGAGCCAGGCGGTCGAGGTGCTGACCTGCCTCTCCCGCGACAGCCGGGCTGATGTCGACGCCATGGTCAAGGCGGCGCTGGCTGCCGGCGGCACGACCTACAGGGAGCCTCAGGATCACGGCTTCATGTATGGCCACGGCTTCCAGGATCTCGACGGCCATGTCTGGGAGCTCATGTGGATGGACCCCGCCGCCGTGCAGGGGTGAGCTTCCCCTTCTCCCCTCGCTGGGGAAGGACAGCGCGTCAATTCCCGCCCGCCGCGCGCTTGGGCACACCGGCGAGCCAGGCGCCCATCTCCCTGGCCCAGAACTTCGCGAGCCCCGTCGTGCCATGGCCGCGTGTGTCCTCGCTTGCCGGAATCAGCAGCAGCCTGCCATTGGCGAGGCGCTTCAGTTCGCGCTCCATGATGCCGGTTTCGGGCGGGTTGCGCTCGTCATCGGCAGAGTTGATCGCCAGCAGCGGCGCCTTGATCGCGCCCAGGCCCTGGGAGGCGTCGTAGTCTCGCGAGGAATCCCACTGGTAGAGGAAGTCGTTGGCATCGGCGCTGAAGGCGGCCTTCAGGCGCTCGTCGAGCAGTGCGTCGGCAGCCTCGCGCGTCGGCGCCAGCTTCTGATAGGCGAGCGTGCCGCCGCTGGTGGCGATACCGAAGAAGACATTGGCCGTGCGGAAAGCCGGCGGCTGCACAGTGTATTCGCCGCCCTTCCATTCCGGATCGTTGCGGACGGCGTCGATGATCATGCGCCGCATCATCCAGTTGCGGCTCGACATCGGCGTCGGCTGCGAAGCCATCGGCACCAGCGCGTCCATGAAATCGGGATGCCTGACGCCCCAGAGCCAGACATGCATGCCGCCCATCGAATTGCCGAGCACGAGCCGGACATGGCGCAGCCCCAGCCCCTCGCTGACCAGCTTGTGCTGGGCTGCGACCATGTCCTCGTAATTATAGCGCGGGAACTTTGCCTTCAGTGCGTCGGAGGGCTTGGAGGAGGCCCCGGCACCAATCGAATCCGGCAGGATGATGAAGTATTTCGCCGCATCGAGCGGCTGGCCCGGGCCGAATAATTCGCCCGCGAAGACCGGCGTCAGCAGGCTCGCCGCCGAGCCCGCCGTGCCGTGCAGGATCACCACAGGCTCACCCGCGGGATCGCCGATCGTGGCGTAGCCGAGCTTCAGCTCGGCCAAGGTCTCGCCGCTCTGAAAACGGAAATCCTTGGCCACCCAGACGCCGCGCTTAGGCGCGGGATAGTCGGCCGCGGAGGCCGCCATCGCGACGATGGACAGGATGAAGGCCGCAGCCGCGCGACGCGGCCAGCTTGCGATGGTCATGATGGGCACCTTCGTTGTCGCCGCCACGGCTTGCCGCCGGGCGATCCTCCCTTGATCGAAGGATCGCGCCGAACACGGGACGAGGCAAGGGACGGCGTGCAACGCTCTTCCGTTCTCCCATCAAAGTCGGCTGTTGCCGACTTTGACACTTTCGGTTGCCCATCTCGGGCAAGCCCGAGATGGGGCGGGAGAAGGTGGCGCGCAGCGCCGGATGAGGGGGCGCCGTGCCCTGTCAGGTTGGCGTCGCGTGCAGCCAGACGGAGAACTCACAGCGCCCCCTCATCCGTCTCGGCTTCGCCGAGCCACCTTCCCCCGCCAGGGGGGAAGGGAAACGCGCGCGAAATTCCCGCCGGCGTTTCCGCTGCGGAGAGGGGCTAGCGGAGCGCCGCGAGGCGCGTGCTTGTCGTGCTGCGCATCCGTTGTGCCAGGATGCGGTGCGGAGGGATTGAGCCGCCCTCAGCCGCGCTTGACGGCCGTCTCGGCGATCTCGTGATGGCCGATGGCGCGTTCGAGGCCGTCAGGCCCACGCACGCGATACTGCTCTTCCTTGTTGTCGCGCAGCGGCATCACGCGCAGGATCTCGTAGAGGCCGAGCCTGGCCTGATTGGCGAAACCTGGTTCGAGATTGACCAGATCACCCGGCTTGTATGGCTGATTGGCCATGTCATCATCTCCCCTGAGACGGATTGAGGCGTTGGAGCAGGTTGCGCGACGCAGCGCCGCAACAGCATCGACTTGTCCCGAAAACCGGTTCCCACTTTTCGGGCCGATGGCCGAGTTATCTTGCATCGGCTTGTCCCGAAAACCGGTTCCCACTTTTCGGGCCGATGCCTAGAAATCGGCAGGTGTCAGGCGGTGATAGCTGGCCCGGTGCCGCGCATAGGCGTTCGCGGCCGCCTTCAGGATCCTGTCCCGGTTCCGATCGAAGACATCGAGCACCTGCGCCTGACTGTCATCGATGCCGGAGCCCAGCTTGCGCAGGGCATCCATCTCGATCTGGAACGTGATCTCCAGCGAGGCATCCGAGCCCCAGAAGCTGACGCAGGAACGCCCTGCGTCGAAACTACGGACCGGGTTTGGAAAATTCAGTGCCATGATCGGCCTGCTTTCTTGCGGTTGCCTGTCACGACCAGCTTCACGACGCCAGCGCCGCAACCTGCTGATCCACGGTCCGGAAGCGCGGCTGAGCCAGAGCGCGCGGGCCACCGATGACCGGCGCAAGCGTGCGCCGAACGCAGCGAGAGCCCGCTCCACTGTGTATGTGCGCCGTCGGCTCCCGAGGGGCTCAAGCAAGCTGATCGTTTTCTCAAGGACGGTTAGGCCAAAACAGATCAACCGCAAGGCGGCTTGTTCTCGACGACCGTCCCTCGGACATGGGGAAGGCAGCCGCCCATTGTAAGGGCCGCGCAATAATAAGGCGTGAGCTTCGCAAACAAGACCCGGGCTTCTTGAACAAGATTTGGGCCTCGCGAACACGATTTTGACTTCGTGGGGCCGGCCGGTCGAACTGCAACAGCTCTTCAGCATTCTGCCCTGCCTGCCGAAGGATCCGGCAATCATCGGCAAGGATTGGTCTATCGGCCCACGCCCGCTCGGCCGCAAGGTCGTCTTCATCCGAGATCGGACCAAGCGAGACTGCGATGGAGCATCACCGAAGCCATCCCGCGAAGCCGCTGCTTGCCGCCACCCTGCTCGCATTGGCGACGCAGGTCTCGGCGACGCGCACCTCGACGGCCCAGACCCTTCTTCAGGAGCGACAGATGACCACCACCGTGCAAGCCAACGCCGCGGCGCGCGAGACCGCGCCGCATCCCTACGTCGGGATGTGGGTGACGGCCGACGGCCATATCCGGCACGAATTGCTGCCGAATGGCCGCTATGACGAGGACAGGGGCAACCGCAAGAGCGCCTATCGCGGGCGCTACAGCATCACAGGCGAGCATATTGACTATGTCGACGATACCGGCTTCACCGCCGACGGCAATTTCGTCGACGGCGTGCTGTACCATGCTGGGATGGTGTTACGGCGGGAACGCTGAGGCAGCGGGGCTTTGATCTGGCGCCGGCCTGTCCCGAAAACCGGTTCCCACTTTTCGGGCCGATGCTCCAGTTCTTTGTTCTGACGCGTTTTCTTCACGCGAACCGGTATCCACTTCGCTCGAAAACGCTCTAGCAGGACTGGCCGGTCCGCTATGCAGCGGCGGCACGTCCCGCCTCTGGCGCATGGCATGCCCCAGCCTTACAAGTCTGCCATTCTCCCAACGCACGGGCAGGCCGAGTGACGATGGACAAACGGGTCGAGACGGCGGCGCATCCAGCGCCCCTTACCCATGAGGATATTCGCAGCATCCTGTTCGGCATCATGCTCGCCATGTTGCTGGCGGCGCTGGACCAGACCATCGTCGCCACCGCGATGCCGACGATCGGGCGCGAGCTCAACGATGTCACGCATCTGCCCTGGGTCGTGACGGCCTATCTGCTCGCCTCGACAGCGGTGACGCCGCTCTACGGCAAGCTCGCCGACATCCATGGCCGGCGGGTGACGCTGCTCTCGGGCATCGTCGTCTTCGTCGTCGGTTCCGTGGCGTGTGCGCTTGCTCCGAACCTCTGGCTCCTGGTGATAGCGCGCTTTGTCCAGGGTCTCGGCGGCGGCGGGCTGATCGCCCTGGCTCAGACCATCATCGCCGACATGGTCTCACCCAAGGAGCGCGGCAGATATCAGGTCTATTTCGCCGCCGTCTTCATGGCCTCTTCCGTGCTCGGCCCGGTTCTGGGCGGGATCATCGCCGAGGCGCTGCACTGGTCGGTGATCTTCTGGATCAACCTGCCATTGGGGCTCGCCGCCTATTGGATGACGAGTTCGGCCTTGAAGCGGCTGCCGCGCCACGAGCGACCGCACAAGCTCGACGTCGCCGGCGCATTGCTGATGACCAGCGCGACGATGACACTGCTGCTCGCGCTCTCCTGGGGTGGCACCTATTACCCCTGGGCCTCGGCCCGGATCATCGGACTCGTGGCCTTCTCGGTCGTATTGTGGGCCGTCTTCGCCTGGCGGCTGCGGACGGCAGCCGAGCCGCTGATCCCGCTCGACCTCCTCGCCAATCCAGTGGTGCGGATGGGTACGATGGCCGCCGGCTTCGGCATGGGCACCTTCATCGGCCTGACGATCTATCTGCCGCTCTATTTCGAGACGGTGGCGGGGATGAGCGCGGCCGCCTCGGGCCTCGGCCTCCTGCCGCTCACCTGCGGCACCGTGATGGGCGCGACCTTGTCGGGCCGCTCGCTGACGCGATTGACGCATTACAAGCGCGTGCCGATGGCGGGGCTGAGCGTCGCGACATTGGGCGCGGCGCTGCTGACGATCTATGCCGGGCAGATGCCGCTCCTGCCCTTCTCACTGACGCTGGCGGTGATCAGCCTGGGGCTCGGCACCATGCTGCCCGTGGCGACGGTCTCGATCCAGAACGCGGTGCTGCCGCATCAGCTCGGCACAGCGACCGCGATCGCGAATTTCTTCCGCCAGATCGGCGGCGCCCTGATCGTGGCGGTGTTCGGCGCGATCGTGCTCGGCGGCGTCGGCGGGGCCGGCGTCGGGCTCTCGCCCGAGGCGCTGAAGCTGGGAACGGTCGATCGCGCGACGATGATCGAGCTGTTCCGTTATGTTTTCGCAGCGACCTGCTTCGGCTTCGCGATGGCGCTGCTGCTGATGGTGCGGATGAAGGAACTGCCCCTGCGCGGCAGCGCGGTGGAAGCGGCCAAGGCGGCCGGCGGCGAATAGCCGGAACAGTCGCCGTCCCCCGCGCGTTCGCCACGAGCCCGCCACATCGCCGCGGCAGGTTTCGTCACGCCTTCACGCAGGAGCATCCCATGTCCGATCTCGTCGTCATCGTCTATCCGACCGAGGCCCGCGCCGAGGAAATGCGCCAGAAGATCGTCTCGCTGCAGAAGGAATACCTGATCGAGCTCGGCGACGCCGCCATCGCGGTGATGCATGAGGGCGGCAAGATCAAGTTGAACCAGTTGCTCAACACCACCGCGCTCGGCGCGGTCTCCGGCTCGTTCTGGGGTCTGCTGATCGGCGCGATCTTCCTGATGCCGGTGTTCGGCGCGGCGCTGGGCGCGGCATCGGGCGCGCTCGGCGGAGCATTGACCGATTACGGCGTCAATGACGGCTTCATGAAGGAGCTCGCCGCCAACCTCCAGCCGGGCAATGCCGCGCTCTTCCTGCTGATCAACAAGATGACCGCCGACAAGGTGCTCGACGCCGTCAAGGGCACGGGCGGCGTGGTGCTGAAAACCTCGCTCGACCATAGCCGCGAGCAGCAATTGCGCGATGCCCTGGCGGGAACGCCGAAGACGCCGGCGGCCGCTCCTGCCCCGGCTCCGGAAGGCGCGGGCGCGCCTTCGCCGGTGGGGTGAGGCACCAGCCTCTCACATCAGTCCCGGGCGGCCTGAGGGAGGCCCGGGATCCGAAGCGCGTCATGGTCGGGCTTGCCCCGACCATCCTAGGCACCAGCGCACTCTGGTCACGAGATTCTCGGGACAAGCCCGAGAATGACGGCAAGGGTTGCGATCAGTCGCGCAGCAATTCGTTGATGCCGGTCTTCGAGCGCGTCTGGGCGTCGACCGTCTTGACGATGACGGCGCAGGAGAGCGAGGGGCCCGGCGTGCCGTCCGGGAAGGGCTTGCCGGGCAGCGAGCCCGGGACCACCACTGAATAGGGCGGCACCTTGCCGATATGGATCTGGCCGGTGGCGCGGTCGACGATCTTGGTCGAAGCCGAGAGGAACACGCCCATCGAGAGCACCGAGCCCTCGCCGACAATCACGCCCTCGACCACCTCGGAGCGGGCGCCGATGAAGCAGTTGTCCTCGATGATCGTCGGGTTGGCCTGCAGCGGTTCGAGCACGCCGCCGATACCGACGCCGCCCGAGAGATGGACGTTCTTGCCGATCTGGGCGCAGGAGCCGACCGTCGCCCAGGTATCGACCATGGTGCCGCTGTCGACATAGGCGCCGATATTGACGAAGGACGGCATCAGCACGACGTTCGGGGCGAGGAAGGAGCCCTTGCGCGCGGCGGCCGGCGGCACGACGCGGAAGCCCGCGGCGCGGAAGCGGTTCTCGCCCCAGCCCTCGAACTTGGAGGGCACCTTGTCCCAGAACACGCCTTCGCCGGGGCCATTGGCGATGATCATGTTGTCGGTCAGGCGGAAGGAGAGCAGCACCGCCTTCTTCAGCCATTGATGCACGACCCACTCAGCGCCGATCTTCTCGGCCACGCGGGCCTCGCCCGCATCGAGCAATTCGATCGCCTGTTCGACCGCCTCGCGGACCGCACCCTTGGTGTTGATGCCGATCTCGGAGCGAGCCTCCCAGGCGGCGTCGATGGTGGCGGCGAGATCGGTCAGGGACATGGCGGCGCTCCGGCGGGCGAAAAAGTCGCGCGGAGCGATGGCGGATGAGGGCGGCGGCGTCAAGGCGCAAGGACATATGCGGGAACGCCAGGCCCGAATACCGGTTAAGCTGTCGCCACCATGCCCAACGCACCGGAGGGGACCATGAAACGCATCGCCTTGTACTTGGCCTTGTGCTTGCTGCCGACCATGCCGCTCGAAGCCGCGCTCGCGCAATCGCGTCCTTCAACCACGAACCGCCCCTGCAGCGTCAACCGCCAGAGCGTCGCGGCGAACGGGGCGATCGTGCTCGGCACCGGCGGCTATACCTATGACCGCTTCGTCGCCAACCGCAGCTTTTGCGAGTTCGACGAGGGGATAGAGCCCGCCTGGGTGCCGAGCCGCGACACGCCGAGCTGCTTCATCGGCTATCGCTGCAAGAGCCGCGACCCGGTCTGGTTCGACTGACGCGCGGCTGTTGCTTTCGCCACCAGCCTGGCTTCTGGTCGCCGCAACCATGGGAACACCGGCGACGAAAGCGCCAGACAGGATTCGTGCATGCGCCTCTGGATCAGGAACCCGCTCGGCATCGTCGCGGACAAGGCCGGCGGCGGGATCATCGTCGACGGCGCGATCATCGCCGAGCTCGTGCCGGCGGGCGGGTCCCCTGCCCTGCCCGTCGATGCGGTCTTCGACGCCTCGCGCCATGTCGTGCTGCCCGGCCTGATCAACACGCATCACCATTTCTACCAGACGCTGACGCGAGCCCATCCGGCCGCGATCGATCGCGAGCTGTTTCCCTGGCTGACCGCACTCTATCCGCTTTGGGCGAGACTGACGCCCGATGACCTGCGCTTGGCGGTCCGCGTCGCGCTGACGGAGCTTTTGCTCTCAGGCTGCACCATGGCGGCGGACCATCATTACCTCTATCCGAAGGGGCTGGAGAACGCCGTCGACATCGCGGTCGAGGAGGCGCGGGCTCTGGGCATCCGCGCCACGATCTCGCGCGGCTCGATGAACCTGTCGCAGAAGGATGGCGGGCTGCCTCCCGACTCCGTCGTCCAGGATGAGGAGACGATCCTGACCGACAGCGAGCGGGTGCTTTCCCTGTTTCACGATCCCGCGCCGGGCAGCATGATCCAGATCGCGCTTGCACCCTGTTCGCCATTTTCGGTGACGCCGGCGCTGATGAAAAAGAGCGCCGAGCTGGCAGCGCGCTTCGATGCGCCGCTGCACACCCATCTCGCCGAGACCAGGGACGAGGACGCCTATTGCCTGGAAGTCTATGGCAAGCGCCCGCTCGACCTGCTGGAGGAGACCGGCTGGATGCGGCCAAAGACCTGGCTGGCGCATGGCGTGCATTTCAGCTGCGAGGAATGCGAAAAGCTGGGAGCCGCCGGCGTCGGCGTCTGCCATTGCCCGACCTCGAACGGCGTGCTGGCGTCGGGCTTCTGCCGGACGCGCGAATTGGAAGCGGCCGGGGCGCCGCTGGGCTTGGGCGTCGACGGCTCAGCCTCCAATGACGGCTCCAACCTGATGGAGGAGTTGCGCCACGCTTTGCTGATCAACCGCCTGCGCTATGAGAGCGCCGCGGCTGTTACCGCGCGCGACGTGATCCGCTGGGCGACGGAGGGCTCGGCGCGCTGCCTCGGGCGCAGCGATATCGGGCGGATCGCACCTGGCATGCAGGCGGATCTGGCGCTGTTTTGCCTCGACGAATTGCGCTTCTCCGGCGCGCATGACCCGGTCGCGGCGCTGGTGCTGTGCGGCGCGAACCGGGCCGACCGGGTGATGGTCGCCGGCGCCTGGCGGGTGATCGACGGGGCCGTGCCGGGGCTCGATCTGGCGGCGCTGCGCCGCTCGCATGGAATGGCGGCAAAGCGTTACGCCTGAGAGACGGGTTACTCGGAATCTTGACGCATTTCTCGGCTTGATTCGGTGCGGATCACGGCCAAGGGAGTCAGGTGCCATGAAGCTCGGTTTGATCGCAGCATTTGGGTTGGCTCTTCTCGGCAGCGGCTGCGTCACGATTGCCGAGCGACGCGCGCTCGACGAGGAGCGCTGCCGCTCCTACGGCTTCCGCCCCGGCACCGACGGCTATGCGAATTGCCTGCTCCATATCGAGCTCGACCGCTCGGCCAGCCGCAGGGTCTGGGTCGAGCGCGACTATTATGGCCCCTATTACGGCTACGGCTTCGGCTACGGTTTCCGGCGCTGGTGACAAGGCGCTCCGGGTCCCTGTTTTGATGCGTTTTCTTCACGCGAACCGGTATGCACTTCGCTCGAAAACGCCCTAGCTCGCGGGCGGGATTTCGCGCTCCAGCCTGAAATCGCGCAGTTGCGGCAGCCTGGCATGCAGCCGGTGCAGGAAGCCGGTCAACTGCGCCTTTTCCTCCGCCGTGAAGCCTTCGAGCAGCAAGCGCTCGCGGGCGGTGGCGAGCGCGATCAATTCGTCATGCAGGGCATAGCCGCTCGGCGTCAGTTCCAGCACCTGCCGGCGGGCGTCGCGATCGTCGGGGCGCTCAGTGACATGGTGGGCGGCGACCAAGGTCGCGACGCTGCGGCTGACCGCACCCTTGTCGAGCCCGATCACCTCGCAGATGCGCTGCGCCGCGATCGCCGGCTCGATGGCGAGCTGCGAGATGACGCGCCATTCGGTGACGCCGACGCCGAAGCGCTCAAGATAGAGCCGTGACGAGCTGCGCGACCAGGTATTGGAAATCGCGGTCAGGAAATAGGGAACGTAACCGCCGAGATCGAGAACATCCCGCTCCGGGCCGGCAGCGGCCTTGTGGCGCTTCGTCGAGGGCATGGCGCATCCAGAGACATCAGGCCCGGTATCTCACACGCCGCTGCGGGATGCGGCAAGCGCCATGAGCCGGCGCATCGCGTAGAGCCCGCCTGGCTGCAGAGCCTATCCTGGCCGACGCCTTGCATGCGCGCAGGCCCGCCATACGAGGAAGCCCGTGGCGCGGGCGCCGATGCCGGGCATACTGCGCCTCGCGACCAAATCATCTGCCTGATCCAAGATCTCTTGTCTGACCCAAGACGTCCTATCTGACCAAGGAACCAGCCCATGCCGACCCCTGCCTACGACATCGTCATCCGTGGCGGCACGCTTGCGACGGCGACGGATGTGTTCAAGGCCGATCTCGGCATCCGGGCCGGGCGCATCGCCGCGATCGGGCTCGACCTGCCCACCGGGACGCAGGAGATCGACGCGAAGGGCAAGCTGGTGCTGCCCGGCGGCGTCGACACCCATTGCCATATCGAACAGCTCTCGGGCAGCGGGCTGATGAGCGCCGACAATTTCGAAACCGCGACGCGCTCGGCGGCTTTCGGCGGCACCACCTCGGTGATTTCCTTCGCCGCCCAGCATCGCGGCGCCAACCTCGCCAGCGTGGTCGAGGACTATGCGGCCCTCGCCAAGAAAGGCGCGATCATCGACTACGCCTTCCATCTGATGGTGGCGAACCCCGACGAGCAGACCGTCACTCAGGATCTGCCGGCGCTGATCCGCGCCGGGCACCGCTCGGTCAAGGTCTTCATGACCTATGACGCCGTGCAGGTCGATGACGGGCAATTGCTCGACGTCCTGATGGCGGCCCGCTCGGCCGGGGCGCTGGTCTGCGTCCATGCCGAGAACCACGGCCTGCTGAAATGGATGGGCGAGCGCTTGATGAAGCGCGGCTACACTGCGCCGAAATACCATTCCGTCAGTCATCCCCAGGCGGCCGAAGTCGAGGCCTTCCACCGCCTGATCGCCTTCTCGGAACTGCTCGACCAGCCGATCTGCATCTTCCACGTCTCGACGGCCGAGGGCGCCAGGGTGATCCGCGAGGCGCGCGGGCGCGGCGTCAAGATCTATGCCGAGACCTGCCCGCATTACCTCTTGATGACCGCCGCCGAGCTCGACAAGCCCGGCATCGAAGGCGCGAAATGGATCTGCTCGCCGCCGCAGCGGGGTTCGAACGACCAGGAGGCGCTGTGGCAGGCGCTGGCGCTCGGCGACCTGCAGATCCTCTCCTCCGACCACGCGCCCTACCGCTTCGACGAGACCGGCAAACTGAAATACGGCCCCAATCCCGGCTTCAAGCAGATCGCCAACGGCATGCCGGGGCTCGAGATGCGGCTGCCCGTATTGTTCGACGCCATGGTGAGCAAGGGCCGACTCGGGCTGAAGAAATTCGTCGAACTGACCTCAACCGCCCCGGCCCAGATCTACGACCTGCCGGGCAAGGGTTCGCTCGCCATCGGCATGGACGCCGACATCGCGATCTGGGACGCCGACCGCAAGGTCGCGCTCGCCGACAACCTGCACGACAACACCGGCTACAACCCCTTTGCCGGCCGCACCATCACCGGCTGGCCGGAGACCGTGCTCAGGCGCGGTGAGGTCGTCGTCACGCAGGGCGCGCTGAAGGCGCAGCCCGGCTCGGGCCGATTGATGCTGCGCGAGGCCGGCGAGGCCACCCGCCCGACCGGGATGCTCTCGCCCGAATTCGACCCCGCGCGGAATTTCGGCGCCAAGCTGTATTGATGCAGGACACCGCCGACACAGCCCATTCGGACGCGGCACTCATCCTGAGGAGCGCTCCGCAGGAGCGCGTCTCGAAGGATGTTTCAGCGGTCTCCGGAGCCTCCTGGAGCATCCTTCGAGACGCCGCTTCGCGGCTCCTCAGGATGAGGGCTTAAGAAACATCGCAGGCAAGTTACTCAGCAATCGGAGCCCCCATGGCCGGCACCATCTTCGTCATCAATCCGAACTCGACCGAGGCCGTCACCGCCGGCATCGACCAGGCGGTCGAGCCGCTGCGTTCAGTCGACGGCCCCAAGATCGCCTGCCTGACACTGACCGAGGGGCCTGCGGGCATCCAGTCTCAGCGCGACGCCGACAGTGTCGTCGGGCCGCTGCTGAAGCGGGCCGCCGGGCTGGAGAACGAGGCGGCGGCCTTCGTCGTCGCCTGCTTCAGCGACCCCGGCATGCATGCGCTGCGCGAGCAGAGCCGCCACCCGGTGCTCGGCATTGCGGAATCGGGCGTGTTCCAGGCCCTGACGCTCGGCCAGCGCTTCGGCGTGATCGCGATCCTGCCGAGCTCGATCCAGCGGCATCTGCGCTATTTCGGCGCCATGGGCGTGATGGGGCGCTTTGCCGGCGATCTCTCGATCGGGATGGGCGTGACCGAGCTCAGCAATGCCGAGAAGACGCTGGAGCGCATGACCGCGACCGGCAAGACGCTGCGCGACACACATCATGCCGACGTCATCGTGATGGGCTGTGCCGGCATGGCGCGCTTCCGCCGGCCGCTGGAGGAGGCGCTTGGCGTGCCGGTGGTCGAACCGACCCAGGCCGCGGCCGCGATGGCCGTAGGGCGGGTGCGGCTCGCCGCAGCCTAGGAGCAGGATGCGAAGACGTGGGCACCGCTTTTTTCGCATCGATCCGGCTCTCACTTTCAGAGGAGAGCCGCGCCCAGGCGGAATTCTTGCCAGACCACGGGAACCGGAACGGCGCAGCGGCGTTGCATTGCCGCCGCTTTCTCCCGGAGGTCTCGCCGTGGATCAGGATCGCATCGTCCAGATCGCCAGGGCCATGTGCCGCGCCGCGCGCATGGACCCGGACAAGCCGCCCGCGATCCAGGCTATCCGTGAAGACATGCGATTTGCGCAGACCGACGCGGGCGAGTCTCTTTTGCCTGCCTGGCGGTATTTTCAGCCGGAAGCGGCCGCCTTCGTCGCGCGTCACCGCCTGCGGACGAAGACGGCCTGAACGCAGACGCGCAGCAGGAAGGTGCTACTCCTCTGCCTCGTCCAGGCGCATTTCGAAGGCCAGCATCGCATCGGCCAGCGCCGCGAGCTCGGCGTCGCGCTCCGGGCTCTCGGGCGAGGCGCTCAACTCCTGGGCGCGCTCCTGGGCGCGCTGATAATCTTCTTCGGTATGGACGACGATCGGCTGCTTCATCCTCACAATCGGCACTGCGATTGTGGCGCCTTCATGAGCGCCGCCACAATCTCCACGACACCCCGCGCCACGACGCCCCGCCGGCTATTCCAGGCATAGGAACAGTCTATTAGCCCGGCGAATATCTCCTGACCTATGGTTGACCCCGCAGCATCCGCCTCGCTCGCCAGGGCAATGGCGGCACTGAAAGTCCGCGGCCAAACCCGCCAGAGATGAAGCGGCGCGCCGAGAGGTCCGGCACCATAAAAACAGGGGACAAGATCGATGGCACGGTTGGGATTGGCATCACTCATGGGCGGCATCGCCCTGGCGCTGCTGGGGCTCTCCGCCCCGCCGGCACGCGCCGGCAAGGCCGACGACACGCTCAATGTCGCCTTCGCGCTCGAGCCCGAGGCGCTCGACACCTACAAGATCGCCGGCCGCGAGGGGCTGATCCTGTCCCGGCACATCTATGACGGCCTGCTCTACAAGGATCTCGACACCGGCGAGATCAAACCGGCGCTGGCCAAGGCCTGGCGCTTTACCGACCCGATGACGATGGAGTTCGATCTCCGCGAGGGCGTGACCTTCCACAACGGTGCGAAGTTCACCGCCGACGACGTGGTCTACACGCTCAACACCGTGCTCGACCCGAATTACGGCACGCGCTTCCGCATCGCCATCGACTGGATCGAAAGGGTTGAAAAGGTCTCGGAATTCCAGGTCCGCATCAAGATGGCGAAACCCTTCGCCGGCGCGGTCGAGATGCTGGCCGATGCGCTGCCGATCTATCCGGCCGCCTATTTCAAGGAGGTCGGCTCGGCCGGCATGGCGGCCAAGCCCGTCGGCACCGGCCCCTACAGGCTCGTCGAGATGACGCCGGGCATCCGCTACGCCTTCGAGCGTTTCGAGGCCCATTACGCCGGCAGCCCCAAGGGCAGGCCGGCGATCGGCAAGATCGTCGTGCGGACCATCCCCGAGCTCAACACCCAGTTCGCCGAGCTCCTGGCCGGCAAGCTCGACTGGAGCTGGCGCATCCCGCCCGACCAGGCGGCGCGGCTCGCAAGCCGCATCCAGATCGTCAACGGCCCGATCATGCGCATCGCCTATGTCGGCCTCACCGTGGCCGCCAAGGCCAAGGACTATCCGACCAGGAACCTGCTGGTGCGCCGCGCCATCAACCATGCCGTCAACCGCGAGGCGATCGTGCAAGCCTTCGCCGGCGGCGCCTCGCAGGTGCTGAACGCTGCCTGCAACCCCAAGCAGTTCGGCTGCGCGCAGGATGTCGCGACTTACGCCTATGATCCGGCCAAGGCCAAGGCGCTGCTGAGCGAGGCCGGCTTGCCCAACGGCGTCGATATCGAGATGGTCTTCGCGGCCATGCCGCGCCCGGTCGCCGAAGCAGTCGCCTCCGACCTCGCCAAGGTCGGCATCCGGGTGACGCTGAACGAGCAGCAATATGCGGCCGGCGTGCAGAAATGGCGCGCGGGCGAATTGCCGGCCTTCTTCACCAATTGGGGCAGCTACGGCACCGGCGACGTCGCCTTCATCATCTCGAACTTCTTCGGCGGCGGCGCCGACGACCTCGTCCAGGACAAGGAGGTGATCGATCTCGTCACCGTAGCCGACACCGCGCAGGACCGGGCTCTGCGCCAGGAGAACTACGCCAAGGCGCTGAAGAAGATCGCCGACCAGGCCTATTGGCTGCCGATGTACGACTTCAACATCAATTACGGCCTGTCGACGGCGCTCAACTTCAAGCCGCACCCCGACGAGTTCGCCCGCTGGTGGCTGTCGAGCTGGAAGTAGGGCCGGCTCGCCGCCGGCCCAAACGACATCGAGCGTCATTGCGAGCGTAAGCGAAGCAATCCAGGGGCGGCAGCGCTCTACGCCCCCTGGATTGCTTCGTCGCTGACGCTCCTCGCAATGACGTAAGCAGGCCTGTCTGGACTGACGGCGCGACTGGTCATCGCGACAGCTTGAACCTCAAAACAGCCTCTGGATGGAACCGCCATGCTGCCCTTTCTCGCGCGTCGCCTGATCGTCGCCGCCCTCGTCGCGCTCGCTGTGTCGATGGTCGCGTTCGGGCTGATGTTCGTCGCCGGCGATCCCGCGGTGGTGCTCGCCGGCCAGGCCGGACGAGCCCAGGATGTCGAGATGATCCGGCAGGCCTATGGGCTCGACCGGCCGCTGCCGGTGCAGTTCCTCGGCTGGATCGGCCGGGCGCTGACGGGCAATTTCGGCACGAGCCTGTATTTCAACCTGCCGGTCGCCACGATCATCGGCGAGCGCCTGCCGGTGACGCTGATGCTCGGCAGCGTCGCCTTCCTGCTCGCCATACTGGTCTCGGTGCCGCTCGGCATCGCCGCCTCGCTCAAGCCCGGCGGCCTGCTCGACCGCGCAGCCCTGCTGCTCGCCGTGCTCGGACAGGCGATTCCGAGCTTCTGGCTCGGACTGATCCTGATCGTCGTCTTCGGCGTCTGGTGGGGCCTGGTCCCGATCTCGGGAACGGAGAGCTGGCAGGGCTATATCCTGCCGGTCATCGTGCTGAGCTATTACGCCATGCCGGCGCTGATGCGCCTGACGCGAGCCGGCATGATCGAGGTGCTCGGGGCCGATTATATCCGCACCGCCCGCGCCAAGGGGCTGGCGCGATTGCGCATCCTGATGGTCCACGCGCTGCGCAACGCCGTGCTGCCCCTGGTTTCGCTGGCGGCGGTACAATTCGGCATGATGCTCTCGGGCTCGATCGTGATCGAGAGCGTCTTCGCCATCAACGGGCTCGGGCGCCTCGCCTGGGAATCGCTGCTGCGCAGCGACCTGCCGGTGGTGCAGGCAATCATCCTGATCCTGTCGCTGATCTATGTGACGCTGACGACCGCGGCCGATCTGGTCAATGCCTGGCTCGATCCTCGCCTGAGGAGCGCCTGATGACGGTGCTCGACCTCGACAGCCGCATCCTGCAACGGCGCAAGCTCTGGCGGCGCATCAATCGCAGCACCGGCATCCATCTCGGCGGCGGGCTCCTGGCACTGATCGCCGCCATCGCGCTGCTTGCCCCCCTTCTGGCGCCGCATGATCCGATCGCGCAGGACCTGACGCGCCGGCTGCTGCCGCCTTTCTGGCAGGCCGGCTCCGACCCGGCGCATTGGCTCGGCACCGACAATCTCGGGCGCGACTATCTCTCGCGACTGATCTTCGGCGCGCGCGTCTCGCTCGGAATCGGGCTCGGCGTGACGCTCTGCGCCGGGCTGATCGGCACGATGCTCGGGCTGCTCGCCGGCTATTTCGGCGGGAAGACCGATATGCTGATCAGCTTCATCATCACGACGCGGCTGTCCCTGCCGATCGTGCTGGTCGCGCTCGCCGCCGTCGCGCTCGGCGGCGCCTCGCTGCAGACATTGGCGATCGTGCTCAGCCTCCTGCTCTGGGACCGCTTCGCCGTGGTGGTGCGTTCGGCGACGCAAGGGCTGCGCAACCGCGAATTCGTCCAGGCCACCGTCTCGTTCGGCGCTTCCAGCCTGCATGTCATGCTGCGCGGCATCCTGCCCAACCTGCGCAACACGCTGATCGTGGTGGCGACGCTGGAGGTCGCCAATGTCATCCTGCTTGAGGCGGCGCTGTCGTTCCTGGGCCTGGGCGCACGGCCGCCGACGCCGTCCTGGGGGCTGATGATCGCCGAGGGACGCGAGCACATCCTGTTCGATCCCTGGCTGATCGCCTTGCCCGGTTCGGCGCTCTGCCTGCTCATCCTCGCCGTCAATCTGCTCGGCGACGGCGTGCGCGACGCACTCGATGCCACGAGCTCCTGAACCCGCCCCTGCTGCTCCCGAAAGCGAGCGGCACGCGCCCTGCATGGGCAGCCCGAGCTTGACGCGCGGCTCAAGCTGCGTTGCCATCCCGTTTCGCGGTGGCGGCACGGCTGTGCGCGGCGGCGTCCAGGCCAGGCCGAAGGGAGAGTTCGTGACGGCAAAGCGCCCGAAACTGCATCACCTGAACTGGAATCTCCTTCACACCTTCCTGGTGATCGTCGAGGAGCGCAGCATCACGCGTGCCGCCGACCGGCTCTTGGTGCGCCAGCCCTCGGTCAGCGCCGCGCTGCAGCGCTTGGAGGAGACGCTCGGTGGCCAGCTCGTGCAACGCGACAGCCGCCGCTTCGTCCTGACCAAGCGCGGCGAGCTCCTGCACAAGGAATGCGTCGACATCTATCGCAGCGTCGCCCGCATCGGCGAAAAGCTCTCGGAAGAGCATGACGAGCTGACCGGGCTCGTGCGCGTCCAGCTGATCACGCATATGGTGCTGCCTGCCTTCGACCGGGCGCTGTCATTGATGAGCCGCCGCCATCCCGGCGTCACCGTGCGGGTCGAAGTCGCGAGCAGCCAGGACATCGTCCGCTCCGTCTCGCAAAGGCTGAGCCCCTTCGGCTTCTGCCTGTTGCCCAACCCGCTCGCCGGGCTGAATTGCCGCCATCTGCTGCGCGAGGAGTTCGGCATCCTGTGCGGGCGCGACCATGCGCTCCATGGCCGGGCCGGCGTGCCGCTGCACGAGCTTGCCGACGAGCCCTTCATCGCGCTCGCCTGCGGCCAGGACGGCGCGCTCGAGCCCATGGTCTCGCTGCGCGAAGGCGCGGGGCTGGGCAGCCGCACCGTCGGCGCGAGCCCCAATCTGGAGGAGGTCGCGCGCATGATCGCGGCTGGCATGGGCATCGGCATCCTGCCGCTCGCCTCGGTGCAGGACGCGATCGACACCGGCACGCTCTGGAACCTGTCGGGCGCAGGCGGGGAACTCGGCGCCGATCTCTATTTCGTCAGCAGCCCGGCCATGGGGCTCAGCGCGGCCGAGCTCGCCTTCCAGCGCCTGTTCGAGGACATGCTGGAGGCCGAAAGCGCACCGCCCGAGATCATCGACAACCCGCTGATCGCGGGGCTGGCGCTGCCGCTGGCGTGAAGCGTCGCGTTTTCTCTCGGAACAACACCCGTCATGATCGGGCTTGACCCGATCATCTCGTAAACCAGAGCGCTCTGGTCATGAGATTCTTGGGGCGCGAGCCCGAGAATGACGCCCCAGGATGGATCCCGGATTGCGGCTTCTTCCCTTCTCCCCTCGCGGGAGAAGGCGGATCGGCGCAGCCGAGACGGATGAGGGGGCGCTGTGAGTTTTCCGTCTGACTGAACACGACACCAGCCGGACAGGGCACGGCGCCCCCTCATCCAGCGCCACTTCACTCGAAAACGCTTTAGCGGTCCGCGCGCTCCAGCACGCATTGCAGCAGCACGTTCAGCCCCGGCTCCAGATCCTCGCGCGTGCAGAGCTCGCCATTATTGTGGGTGATGCCGCCCTGGCAGGGGGCGAAGATCATCGTCGCCGGCGCATGACGGGCGATGTAATAGGCGTCGTGCCCGGCCTGGCTCAGTATATCCATGTGGCGGTAGCCGAGGGCCGCCGCCGAGTCGCGGACCTGATCGATCAGCTCCTGCGCGAAGATGCGCCCGCCCCATTTCCAGATATCGAGAATCTCGACGCCGCAATCGGCTTTTGCTGCCGCCTCGAAAGCGGCGCGGCGCATGCGCTCGGCCATCACCTCCGAGGTCACCGGGTCGGGATGGCGGACATCGCCGACGGCCTGGGCCCAGTCGGAGAGGATGCCCGGCTTGTTGGGCCAGGCGACGAGCCGCGCGGCGGTGGCCTTGCCGCCGCTGCCGGCATGGTCCCAACCGAGATCGTCGACCGCCACGAGGAAGCGCGCGCCGGCAAGCAGCGCGTTCTTGCGCCGCTCCATCGGCCAGGGGCCGGTATGGGCGGTCTCGCCCTTGAACTCGACCAACATGCCTGTCGACGGGAAGCCGCCTGTGACGACGCCGAGCTGCATGCCCTCGCGATCGAGGATCGGGCCCTGCTCGATATGGAACTCGAAATAGGCGTCGAAGGCGTGGGGCTTGTCCTCCATCTCGCCGAGATAGCCGATGCGCGCGAGCTCCGCGCCGATCGTCTTGCCGTCCTCGTCGGTGCGCCCGCGCGCCCAGTCAAGCGCATAGGCGCCGGTGAAGGCGCCGGAGCCGACCATGGGCGGCGAGAAGCGCGCGCCCTCCTCATTGGTCCAGTTGACCACCTCGATCGGCCGGCGCGTGCGGTGGCCCAGCGCATCGAGGGTGCGGCAGACCTCCAGCCCGGCCAGCACGCCGGCGATGCCGTCGAAACGGCCGCCATTGAACTGGGTGTCGAGATGGCTGCCCATCACCACCGGCGGCAGGCTCTCCTCGGTTCCGCTCCGGCGGGCGAAGATGTTGCCGATGCCGTCGACGCGGACGCTCAAGCCGGCCTCGCGGCACCAGGCGACGAACTGATCGCGCACCTCCTTGTCGGAATCCGACGCCGCCAGGCGCGACAGGCCGCCCGGGCGGCCCGGGCCGATCTCGGCGGAGCGCTCGATCGTCGTCCAGAAACGTTCGATGTCGATGCGGGCGTCGCTCGGCACAGGCATGGCAATCTGCTCTCGGATATGCGTTTCGGCAGGATATCGCTCGCCGGACAGGTTGGGTCACCGTCCAGGCAAGGATAGTTGGCGAGCGCCCGGCCTCTGGCAAATAGATATTGGCTATGCCTGATATCCGGGGCGGCGCGGCTCCCTGCAAAAGCAGCGAGCCCTAGCCGACCCGCTGCAGCGCCTCGCCGACCCGGTTCAGAACCCCGATCTCGCGTTCGGACAGGGCGTCCTCGCTCGGCTCCGGGCGCGAGCAGAACCTGACCAGGACCAGGCGGCTTTCGGGGTCGACCCAGAGCCATTGCCCATGGATGCCGACGCCGCAGAAGGCGCCGCGCGGATTGCCGGTAAGATACCAGCAGGAGCGGTAACGCCCGTCCAGGAACATGTCCCAGAAATTGCCAGTCTCCCAGGCCCGGCGATCGCCTTGAGTGCGCATGTCGGCGACCCATTCGGCGGGGACGACCTGCCTGCCGTTGCGGGCCCGCCCACCATCGAGGACGAGCTGGCCGAACCGCGCCAGATCGCGCGCCGTCGCGCAGATGCCGCCGCTGGCGCGGGCGGTTCCGGCGCGATCGACCGTGACATAGGCCGCCCCGCTCGCGCCCATGGGCCGCCACAGGCGCTCGGCAAGGTAGGCGTGATAGGGCGTGCCGGTGGCGCGCTCGATGACCAGGCCGAGCATGTCGGCATTGGGCGAGGCGTAGTAGAAGGCCTGGCCGTGCTCGGCAGGGCTGCGGTTGAGCGAGGTCATGACCTGCTCCAGCGTCTCCGGCGTTTCGCCGGGACGCGCCGGATTCCACAGCATCGCGCGGCGATAGCGGTCGAACAGGCCGGTGGTGTCGAGATAGCTCTCCTCGAAATCCAGTGCGACGGTCATGTCGAGGAGGTCGCGCACGGTCGCGCTCGCATAGGCGCTGCCGGTGGGCGCGGCGACGTAATGCGAGACCGGCGCGGCCGGATCGAGCTTGCCCTCGCCGACGGCGATGCCGGCGAGCATGCCGGTGACCGATTTCGAGATCGAGAAGACGGTGTGCGGCCGGTCGGGGTCGAGATGCGGCGCATACCATTCGGCGACGACCTCGCCATCGCGCATGGCGACGAGCGCATCAGTGCCGGAGCCTGTCAGATGCTCGCGCAAGGCAAGCCGCCGGCGGTCGGGATAGTCGACCTCGATCCCCTCAAAAAGCGCGCTTCCGGCGTCGGGCTCGGACAGGCCGCTCTCGCTGATCACCGCCGTCGGCACCAGCCTGTCCAGGTTCTGGAAGCTCCATTGGCAGAAGGGTGCGGTCCGCCAGTTCGCGAGCGTCGCCCTCTCCAGCATCGCCGTCTTGGGCGCCATTTTGGGATCGATAGGGGTCATCGGACCATCCAGCATCATGAAATGGCCCGAGAGCGCGGCAGGCGCATCCGGGCACCGTCGGCGTCACAGAGACCGGAAGGAGGCTGCACTGTCGATGTCAATAATCGCAGCCCCGCAGCGGAAAAGCTGGGGCGGGCCGGCGTCACCGCATCGAGGCTCATTGCATGTAGAGGCGGACGGTGTCGCGCGCCGCGCCGATCTCGTCGCAGATCCACTCGTCGAGCAGTTTGACCTGCCGCCGCCGGCGCATATCCGGCGGGCGCACGAGATAGTAGGACGCCCCCGTCGGCACCGCCTTGCGCATGGGTGCGACGAGCCGGCCGGTCTCGAGCGCCTCATGGGCGAGCACGACATCCGTCATCGCGACGCCAAGCCCGGCCTCGGCTGCGCTGAGCGCCATGTCGAGGGCGTCGAAATCGAGCCCCTTGCGCGTGTCCAGCGGGTATCCGGCCTTCTCCGACCAGGTCAGCCAGTCCTGCCTGTCGGGCAGCGGGTGCAGCAGCGTCGCCCGCTCGAGATCACCGTCGGGGCAATCGCTGCCCGACAGATAGCCCGGCGCGCAGACCGGCAGGATCCATTCCGGATAAAGCTCCGTGGCGCAGTCCTGCGGCCAGTTGCCGATGCCGTAGCGGATGCCGAGATCGGCGTCGGTGTCGTTCAGCGTCATGTCGTTGAGGCGGGTCTGGACATTGACCTTGATCAGCGGATGCTGGGCCTGGAAGGCGCGCAGGCGCGGGAAGAGCCAGCGCAGGGCGAAGGTCGGCAGCACCTTGATCGTCACCGCGTCGCGGTCGCTCTGGAAGGGATCGACGGCGCGGGCGATGTGGTCGAAGGCCTCCTTGACGCCCATGGCGAGGCGCTGGCCGGCATCGGTGATCTCGAGGCCGTTATGGGTGCGGATGAAGAGCGGCGTGCCGAGCTGCTCCTCCAGGATGCGCACCTGGCGGCTGACCGCGCTTTCGCTGACATGCAGGGACAAGGCCGCCTTCTTGATGCTGAGCTGGGCCGCGACGACCTCGAAGCAGCGCAGGGCGTTCAATGATGGCAGACGGCGTGTCATGACGGTTTCCAGCCTTTCAGGCGCCGCAACATCGCATGACGAGCCGGCTTTTGTCTCGCCATCGACGCGCCGCAGGGGCCAGCCCGCTCATCGGATGTCCATGCGCGGGTCGAGCGCATCACGCAGCCCGTCGCCGACGAAGTTGAAGCTGGTGACGGCGAGCGTGATCGCCAGCCCCGGCAGGATTGCAAGCCAGGGCGCGCTGGTCAGGTAGATCTGGGCGTTGTTGAGCATGTTGCCCCAGCTCGCCACCGGCGGCTGGATGCCATAGCCGAGGAAGCTGACATAGGATTCGAGCAGGATCGCCTTGGCGACGTTGAGCGTGGCCGCGACCACGATCGCCGCCATCGCATTGGGCAGCAGCGAGCGGAGCATGACGCGCCAATCGGAGGCGCCCATGGCCTTGGCCGCGACCGCGTAATCCTGCTCGCGCAGCGAGCGGATCTGGCCCTCGACGATGCGGGCGACGTTCATCCAGGCCGTCGCGGCGACGAGCAGCGTCATCGAGACCAGGCTGGGCTCGACCAGCGCCGCCAGCGCCAGCAGCAGGAAGATCGTCGGGAAGCACAAGACCGCATCGACGAAGCGCATCAGGAGCGAACCGATGATGCCGCCGTAATATCCGGCGACCGTCCCGATCGTGGTGCCGGCGACCACGGCGATCACCATCGCCATAAAGCCGATGGAGAGCGAGATGCGCCCGCCCATCATCAGGCGCGCGAGGATATCGCGGCCGAGTTCGTCGGTGCCCAGCCAATGCGCGCCCGAGAGCGGCCAGGCGAAGCGATGCATCACGTCGATGCGGGTGTCGTCGAAAGGCAGGAGATAGGGGCCGAAGAAGGAACCCAGGAACAGCAGGATGATCGTCACCGCCCCGGCCATGGCGAGCTTGTGCCGGCGGAAGCGGCGCCAGGCGGCGTTCTCGGCAGGCGGCGGCGCCAGGGCGGTGTCGTCGAGCAGCGTTTGCATGGTCGCCATGATTCAGCCCATCCGGATGCGCGGGTCGGCGACGGCATAGAGCATGTCGGCCAAGAGCGAGCCGAGCAGCACCATGACGGCGGAAAACATCAGGATGCCCATCACGACCGGGTAATCGCGGTACTCGATGGAATCGAGGAAGAGCCGGCCCATGCCCGGCCAGGTGAAGACGGTCTCGGTCACCAGCGCGCCGCCGAGCAAGGTCGGGAATTGCAGCCCCGCCAACGTGATCATCGGCAAGAGCGCGTTGCGCGTCGCATGGCCGCGCAGCACCTGGCGCTCCGGCAGGCCCTTGGCGCGCGCGGTGCGGATATAGTCCTGGCCGATCACCTCCAGCATGGCCGAGCGCATGAAGCGGGCCCAGATCGCGGTCTCGACCAGCGCCAGCACCAGGGCCGGCGCGATGAGATGGTGCAGGAGATCGAGCGGCGAGCCGTCCCCGATCGTCTGGCGGTTGCCGGCCGGCAGCCAGCCGAGCTGGACGGAGAAGAGATAGATCGCGATCAGCCCGAACCAGAAGGTCGGGATCGAGAGCGCGACCATGGCGCCGATCGTCGCCAGCGTGTCGAACAGGGAATAGCGCCTGGTCGCGCCGAGGATGCCGATCCAGCAGCCGAGCCCGATCGCGATCACGGTCGAGACGGCCATGAGCTCGAAAGTCGCGCGCAGATGCGAACCGATGACGGCGGAGACGGGAGCGCCGTCGCGAAAGGACAAACCCCAATCGCCGCGCAGCATTCGCCAGAGCCAATCGAGATATTGCGCTGGTAGCGGCCGGTCGAGCCCGAGCTGGCGGGTGATCCGATCGAGATCCTCCTGCGACATCTGCGAGGAGAGCGCGAATTGCGACAAGGGCCCGCCCGGTGCCAGGTGCAGGATCGCGAAGCCGATCATCGAGACCAGCGCCAGGAGCAGCAGGCACTGCCCCAGGCGCTGCAGGAGATAACGCCCCATCTCAGCGCGCCCGCAGCATCACGAGGCCCAGTACCAAGACCGCATGTTCCAGCAGTTCGACGAGCAGTTGATGTTGGAGGCGAAGCCCTGCAGACCGTCCTTGAGCCCCTCCGCCATCACGGTCTGGTAGATCGGCAGCAGAGCGAGATCGTCGCGGATGATCTGCTGGATGCGGCCATAGGTGGCCTTGCGCGCCGCCTGGTCGAACTGCGTCGCGCCCTGCGCCAGGAGCGTGTCGACTTCGGCGTTCTGGAACTGGCAGGTATTGAGGCCGCTGCCGCCCTTGGCGGGAATGGCCTTGCTGCTGAAGCGCGGCGTCACGTCGGGGTCGCTGCCCTGCATGAAGTTCGAACCGACCATCACCGACTGGAATTTCGACTTCTGCCAGAACTCGCCCCAGATCACCGCAGCGGGCATGTTGCTGATGCGCATGGCCGCGCCGACGGCCTGCCAATCCTGCGCCAGCAATTGCTGGGACTGTTCGCGGCCGGGATTGCCGACGGTCGTGGAATTGGTGAATTCGAGCCTGACGCCACCCTTGGCGCGGATGCCGTCCGAGCCGCGCACCCAGCCTGCCGCGTCGAGCAGCGCTTTCGCCTTGGCGGGGTCGTGGCGATGGACCGGCAGCGTGTCGGCATAGGCCCAGGATTGCTGCGGCAGGAAGGATTCCGTCGGCACCGGCAGGCCGTAGTAGAGCGCATCGATGCGCGCCTGCTTGTTCATCGCGAGATAGAGCGCCTCGCGCACCGCCTTCTCGGTGAAGGGGCCGTATTCGAGATTAAGCGCGATATGCTCGACGAAGGCTGTCGGCGAGAGCGAGACCTTGCGGCCGCGCAGGCCTTGCGCCTCCCTCACGAAATGCGCCGAGATACCGGACAGCCCGAGATAATCGACCTGCCCGGTGCGGAACTGCGTGTAGAGCATCGTCAGATCGGGGATGTATTTGAAGACGACGCGTTCGAGATGCGGGCCTTGCCCGTGATAGGCGGGGTTCGCCTGCAGCAGGATATGGTCGCCCGCCACCCGCTCGCCCCAACGGAAGGGACCGGTACCGACCGGCGCGCTGTTGAAGGGTGCGGTGTTGGGATCGCTCGCCTTCTCCAGGATGTGCCTGGGCACGATGAAGGTCAGCGCCAGGATCGAGAGATAGGGCGAATAGGGGCTTTCCATGCGCCAATGGATCTCGTCGGGCGCGACGATGCTGATGTCCCGGACGAGGCCGTGGCCGACGCGGTTGCGGACACGGAAGCCGGGATTGTTGATCAGATCGAGCGTGTATTTGACGTCCTCGGCCGTAAACGGCGTGCCGTCATGCCATTTCGCGTCGCTGCGCAGCTTGACCTTCCAGACCAATCCGTCGGCTGACAGACCGCCATTCCCAAGCGAGGGCACCTCGCGGGCGAGATCGGCGACCAGCTTGCCCTGGGGGTCGATGTACCAGAGCGGGCTGAAGACCTGCCACCAGACGCCCTGATCGACCTCGCTGCCGGGCATCAGCGGGTTGAAGACGGTCGGCTCCTGCGAGATGCCGGCGACGACCTGGCCGCGCGGGCCTGCGGGTGGGCGCGCCTGGGCGAAACCCGATGTGGCGCGCCCGAGCCCGAGTGCCGCTCCCGCGCCGAGCGCGATCACTCCCCGCCGCGTCGGGCTCGCGACGTCCGAATTCCTGCTGGCCATGGTCTTTATCCCCTTGTGTTGAACGGGCTGTGTTCAGCCTCGACGATGATTGAGCGCAGCGCTCAGGCAGCGGGGCGCAGCGTCTCCCGCTGCGGCGACAGATCCGCAGTGGACACACCGAGCGCGCGCAGCCCCTCCGGCAGATCCCGACCGAACATGATTGCTGCGATCGCCTGCCCCATGGCCGGCGAGGTCAGGATGCCGCAACCGCCCTGCCCGGCGAGCCAGAAGAAGCCCTCGGCGTCGGCGGCGCGAGCCCCCGCGACAGGGTTCTTGTCGGCGGTGAAATTGCGCAGGCCCGCCCATTGGCTGAGCGGACGCCCGACCCTGAAGCTGGTGTCCTGCTCGATATTGTAGATCGCCTGTGCGACGTCGATATCCTCGGGGTGGACATCGCCCGGCTCGGTTGCGACCGAATCGGCGAGGCTGCCCATCAGGCAGCCGGTCTCGGGCTTCACATACCAGCGGTAGTCGACATTGCTGACATGGGGCCAGGCCGCCGTGCCGAGACCTGCGGGCGAGGCGAAGGTGAAGGCAGTGCGGCGGTGCGGGACGACGCCGAGCGGCGCCACCCCGGCGAGCCCTGCAACCTGATCGACCCAGGCGCCCGCCGCATTGAGCAGGAGCGGCGCGTGCAGCTGCTGGCCATCGAGCGAGACCAGCCATTGGCCTCCCTTGCGCTCGATCGCGGCGATGTTGGCGCCGGCGAGCAATTGCGCGCCCCTGGCCTTGGCGCCGCGCAGATAGCCCTGGAGCAGCGTGTTGACGTCGATATCCATCGCGTCGGGCTCATAGATTCCGGCATCGACATGCTCGGCGACCAGGGCCGGGAACAGAGCCAGCGCCCCGGCCCGGTCGAGATGCTGCGCCCGGGCTCCGACCGAGACCAGATTGTCGTGCAGGCGCCAGAGGGACTGCTCCTGCCGGGCCCGGGCGACGGTCAGGCAACCGCGCGGCGTCAGGATGCGCTCCTCGGCGAAGCCGGGCGGCGGGCTTTCCAGGAAAGCGCGGCTCGCCTGGGCCAGGCGCCGCATCGTGCCGGCGCTGATGCCGACGGTGAACTGCGCCGCAGTGCGGCCGGAGCTGTGATAGCCGAAATGCGCCTCGCGCTCGATCAGGACGACAGAGCCTTGACCGGACAGGAAATAGGCGGCGGACGCGCCGGCGATCCCTCCTCCGATGATGATGACATCCGCCTGCATCTCGCTTCTCAACCTTTCTCGTGGCGCAGCCTGCTTTTCTCGCGGCACGACCTGCCTCCCCGGCAGGGCGGCCTGTCGGCGCAGCCGGCTCGCCATGCCGCAAGGAGGTCACCGCCCCCACTCGTTGTCGATGACAATTAATCGAAGCCGACCGCGCAAAAACCGAGGCCAGCCCCCGAATTCCTCGGCCCCCGCCTCCAATTATTGAAATCGACACGGCCGGCATCCGGCGTGATCCCTGAGGCCATACGACCCTCACGGATAGGCGGATAGCGACCATGCCCGATTTGAAGACCGCCCCACATTCGAAGACCGCCCCAAGCGGCCGCCGCCGGATCTCGTCCGGCAGCGAATTCGAGCGGCGCTACAGCTACAGCCGCGCGGTGGTGGTCGGGCCGCATATCATGCTCTCCGGCACGACCGGCTACGACTATGCGACGAGCACGCTGCCGGCAGGCGCACGCGAACAGACGCTGCAGCTTTTCACGAATGCAGCGACGGCCTTCGCCCAGGCCGGTGCGAGCCTGACTGACGTCGTACGCGTGCGGATGTATATCTCCGGTGCGGAACACTACGAGACCGTGATGGCGGTCTTCGCCGAGACCTTCCGCGGCATCGACCCAGCCTGCACCACGGTCGAGGCCGGGCTGTTCGACCCGGCGATCGTCGTCGAGATGGACATGGACGCCGTCAGCGATGCCGGCGCTTAGTCTCTATTCGCATGTGCCCGACGATGTGATCGCGCAGATCGGGCCGCGGCCCTGCGCCTTTCCCCATCGGGTCGATGCCGTCATCATCGGCGGTGGCATCGTCGGGGCGTCCTGCGCCTATGAATTGTCGCGGAAGGGCCTGAGCGTCGCGCTGGTCGAGCGCGACAAGATCGCTTCCCAGCAGTCGGGCCGCAATTGGGGCTTCGTGCGTACGCAATACCGCGACCCGGCCGAATTGCCGCTGGCGGTCGAGGCGCTCTCGATCTGGCCGACGCTGGAACGGGAGCTTGGCCGCGAGATCGGCTGGCGCCGCAGCGGCTGCGTCTTCGTCGCCGAGAACGAGGCTGAGTATGAGACCTTCGCGCAGTGGCAGGCGGCGACCAGGGAGATCGCCAGGGATGCGCGGATGCTGAATTGCGACGAGGCCCGCGACTTGCTGCCGGCGCTCGCGAGCAAGGTTCCCGGCGCGCTCTTCACGGCCTCGGACGGACAAGCCGAGCCAGCGCTGGCGACGCTGGCGCTTGCACGCGCCGCCGAGGACAAGGGCGCCCTCATCCTGGAGGATTGCGGCGCGCTTGCCATCGAGACGACGGGCGGGCGCATCACCGGCGTACTGACCGAGCATGGGCTGATCGGCTGCGCGACCGTGGTCTGCGCGGCGGGCGCGCAGGCGCATCGCTTCCTCAAGCCGCTCGGCCTGACGCTGCCGCAGCAGATCGTCCGCAGCACGGTCTCGCTGACCGCGCCCGTGGCGGAATTGAGCGCGCCCTGTTTCTGCGGCTTCGGGCTCGGCCTGCGCCAGCGGGCGGACGGCTCCTGCATCCTCGCCGCCGATTCCAGCTCCGATATCGATGTGACGCTCGATTCGATGCGCGCCGCCGGCTATTTCCTGCCCGAACTGCTCAGGCACCGCAAAGGCTTCGCCCTGCGGCTCGGCCGCCCCTTCATCGACGATGTCCATGCCCGCATCGCCCTGCCGGAGCATGAGCGCCTGGTCACGCCGCGGCGCCCGCGGATTCCCGCCAATGCGCAAAGGGCCGCCGATACGGCCGGGCTGTTCGCGCGCCTGTTCGAGGGCGCCGGCCAGGCCCGGATCGTGAAATCCTGGGCCGGGCAGATCGATGTGCTGCCGGACGCGCTGCCCGTCATCGACGCGCCACGGACAGTTCCCGGCCTGATCGTCGCAACCGGGTTCTCGGGCCACGGCTTCGGCCTCGGCCCCGCCGTCGGCCGCCATGTCGCCCGGCTTGCCGCGGGCGAACAGGCCGGTGAGGCGATCCTGCCGTTCCCGCTCGATCGCTTCGTCAAGGGCGCCTATTCGCGCCCGCACGCGCCGCTTTGACCAATCGCCGCACGGAGATCGCCATGATCCATGAAAGCCCGGCCTTTTACCAAGCCGTCGCCGACAGGCTCCCGCTTCCGACCAAGGCCTTCATCGATGGCCGCTTCGTCGCGGCGAAGTCGGGCGCGGTGATCGAGACGGTCAACCCGGCGACTGGGCAGGTTCTCGCGGCCGTCGCCCATTGCCAGGCCGAGGACGTCGACCGCGCTGTGGCGGCCGCGCGGCGCGCCTTCAGGAGCGGCGTCTGGTCGCGCATCGCGCCCGAGGCGCGCAAGGCCGTCCTGCTGCGTTTCGCCGAGCTGATCCGCGCCAACAGCACCGAACTCGCCGTGCTCGAAAGCCTCGACAGCGGCAAGCCGATCAGGGACTGCCTGAATGAGATCGCGATCGAGGTGCCCGACACCTTCCAGTGGTATGCCGAGCTGATCGACAAGAGCTTCGGCAAGGTCGCGCCGACCGGCGAGCAGGCCTGCGCGATGATCGTGCGTGAGCCGATCGGCGTCGTGGCGGCGGTGCTGCCCTGGAATTTCCCCTTGCTGATGGCCGCCTGGAAGCTGGCCCCGGCTTTGGCCAGCGGCTGCTCCGTCCTCGTCAAGCCAGCCGAGCAGACCTCGCTATCGATCCTGCGGCTGGCCGAACTCGCCGAGGAAGCCGGCATACCCGCCGGCGTGCTCAACATCCTGCCGGGGCTGGGCGAAACCGCCGGGGCGGCAATCGGCCGCCATGGCGATATCGACGCCGTCTCATTCACCGGTTCGACCGAGGTCGGGCGGCTGTTCCTGCGCTACGCCGCCGACAGCAACCTGAAGTCGATCGGGCTCGAAATGGGCGGCAAGAGCCCCTTCATCGTCCTCGACGACGCCGAGTTGTCGCCTGAGATGATCGACAACGCAGTCATGGCCGCCTTCTGGAATGGCGGCCAGAACTGCTCGGCAAATATGCGCCAGATCGTCGATCGGTCACGGCAGGAAGAGTTCCTCGATCGCGTCGTCGCACGCGCCAAGGCCCTCGTCATCGGCGCACCGCTCGACCCCGCAACCGAGCTCGGCCCGCTGATCACCCGGGAGCATCGCCGCCGCGTGCTCGACCATGTCGAGAGCGGCCATCGCGAAGGCGCGAGGGCGGTGCTCTCGGGCTCAGCTTTCGACAGCGATGCGCCGGGCAGCTTCCTGGGGCCGACGGTCTTCGCCGATCTTGCCCCGGGGATGACGATCGCGCGGGAAGAGATTTTCGGGCCGGTGCTCGGCGTGATGCCGGTCGACGGCATCGAGCAGGCGCTCACGGTCGCCAATGGCAGCGAATACGGGCTGCATGCGACGGTCTACACCAGGGATATCGACCGGGCCCTGTTCATGGCGCGGCGCTTGGCCTGCGGCACCATTGCGGTCAACGGCTTCACCGAAGGCGACCTGAAGACGCCGTTCGGCGGCTATAAGCGCTCCGGTTCGCTCGCGCGCGACAAGGGCACGGAGGCGATGGCCCAATATCTCCAGACGAAGACGATCTGGATCAGCCTCGACGGCAAATACACCTCGATCCCCGGCTGAGCCCGGCGCGCGAACGCAGCTACTTTATACAATAACGAATTTTATCGTGCTTGTAGGCTGTCCCGTTGGTCATCACAGTGCTAGCTGTCGCATAGAGGCTAGCTTTCGGGGGAGGTGCCGCGTGAACGTTCAGAACTCCGCACTCGGCGCGCCGGTCGAAAGAAAAATTCCAAATCCGATCGACAAGCATGTCGGAAGCCGTGTCCGCATGCGCAGGATGCTTTTGAAGGTCAGCCAGGAGCGGCTCGGCGATGCGCTCGGCCTGACCTTCCAGCAGATCCAGAAATACGAAAAAGGCACCAACCGCATAAGTGCCAGCCGCCTGCAGCAGATCGCCAAGGTGCTCGACGTGCACGTGTCCTTCTTCTTCGAAGGCGCCCCTTCCGGTGACATGCCCGATGGCCGCTTCTCGGCCGCCGCCTCGACGGCCTATGTCTCCGACTTCCTGACGACCAGCGAAGGCGTGCAGCTGACCAAGGCCCTGATGCGGATCAAGAGCGACCGCGTCAGGCGGCGCGTCGTCGAGTTGGTCGAGGCGATGGCCGAGGACGACGACGGGAGCACCTGAGCGTTCGAACGCAAGAGCACTGTTTTAGCGCGATTCCGAGCGAACCGAGGTCCGCTTTCCTCTAAGACGCGATAGCAGCGCCAAGTCCTTACCGGTCGAGCGAGCTCTGGCCACGAATCCCGCCGGCGGCCAGCGAAGCCTGTGCGCCCTCAAGTTTCGCGAGCTCGATCTCGACCTCTTTCTGGGCGCGCTCCAGGATGCTGCAGAGCAAGGGGCTTCCGAGGATATTCGCTGCCGCCGCCAGTTTCGGAATATCCTTCGCGAGGATCGTCAGCGCCTGAGCCTTGGCCTTGTCCTTAGCCTTCGTCATAAGCGCGCCTCGAACGCAAACAGCGGCGGGAATTTAGAGCAGGATGCGAAAATCCGGGAGCCGGTTTTTCGCATCCTGCCCTAACTTTTCGATGAAAGACCGCTTCAGACTCAGCTGGGATCACTTGGTGATCCCAGCTGAAGTCATCCGGCTCTCGAGAGGCAAGCTGGATAAATCTACGAGGCCAGCCTCGTCACCGCTCCCGGAGTGAAGAAACTCATTATTTTCTTGCGCTCCATGTAGTGTTCTATCTCGGCGGGACTGACGAATTCCTCGCGGAACCAGGGATATAGCGAGGCGTCGAAGGACTGCACGACCCAGTCGATCGTCTGCCGGATATGGCGCAGCTCGGCCGCCTGCGGGTGGTAGGCGAGCCAGATATCCCGCCGGAGGGCGAAGTCCTTGGCGACATGGACGAGCCCGCTCGAGACGATGGGCGCATAGGTCGGCAGAGCCGTCACGCCCCAGCCGCTCAGTGCCGCCACGAACTGGGCGGAGCTGATATCGACCCGCATATTGACGAAGCGGCGCTTGTCCTCTCGGGTCATTTCCTCCTCGACCCTCTCGCTCCTGATCTGCGGAGCCTCGATCTCGACGAAGTGGTAGTCGGCGATGTCAGCCTTGCTGGCCGGCGCTCCGTATTCCTCGACATAGCTCTGCGCCGCATAGAGGACGACGTGGAGATAGCCGATACGCCGGACGATCAGATTGGGGTCCGTCGGCTTGTCCAACTGGATCGCCAGGTCGACCTCCAGCTCCGAGATGTTCGGCGCCGTCATCGAGCATTTCATATCGAACTGGATGTCGGGATGGGCCCGACGCAGATTGCCGAACATCGGCGTCAGCCAGAAGGCGCCGAGGCCCTCGGTGATGCCGACGCGCGCAGTCGGCTTCAGGTCCCGCCTGCCCCGCATCGAGAGCGCGCCGAAGACCTTGGCCTGCTTCTGGATTTCCTCCGCCGCCGCAATCAGGCGCTCACCGGTCTTGGTCAGCGACACGCCGGCGGCCGAACGGTGGAACAGGACCGCACCGGTCTGCGCTTCGAGGTCCATGATTCGGCTGCGGAGCGCCTTCGCGGAGTGCCCGGTCGCCGCAGCAACGGCGCGGATGCTGCCAAGCCGCGCGAGTTTCAGAAAGATTCGAATGTCGTCCCAATTGAAATTCACCTCATTCCCACCCGGGGGGTGAGAACTTTTGGAAACCACGTGCCTCATTTTCGACTTATCCCCGACTCCAGAGATTAAGGTTAATCTAACCTTGTTGCGTACCTAGTTCCTCGTATCCAGAAGGATTTGCGTCATGGGGTTCCACTATTCGCTGAAGGAGCACTTCAATATTGCGCAAACTCAGCGCAATTTCCGCACGCTCGACTACACGAAATACGGGCGTGGATACACGACGTTCAGCCCGACAAAGGGAATCATCGACTATTCAATGAGAATGGCAAGCGCCGATATACCCGGCCTGTCAACTCTTGAGCGGGTTATGAACGTGTTTCAGCATAATCCGGATACGATTTCAGCTTTCTCGCGCGGCTGGTCTGACGACCCCAAGGCCACGCCGATCGGTATCCTGGCGCATCTGCCGCTGAATCAGGCTGGCGCGCGTGCGCTCTTCACCGGCGCACTGGACACCGCCAACCCCGATCTGAAGTTCATCTGCCGGCCCAGCGAACGTGCCGCCGTGCTCTACTTCTGGTTCATCTACCTCCCGGAGGGTCAGGGCGGCGGCATCTCGCTCGTGATGGAGCGCATGACCAGCGACAAGAACCGGGGCCTGCCGGTCTTCTGCAAACCGGCGAACAGGAAGGCTCAGACCTTCTTCGAGAAGATGGGGTTCGTCATGGGCGCAGCCTATGACGGGTTGAAATCCTACCAGCTGATGAGCTGCGCCCTGCCCGACCCTGCCGCCGGCCGCAGGCCCTATGACAACTTCATTCCGGGCCTGAACGCCGGCACGAAGAAGACCTCCGTCACCGTCGTGCACTCCGCCGACGACCTCCTCAAATGCATTGCCATTCGCGGAGCCGCCTATGTCGAGGACCGTAGCGTTCCCTATGCCGAGGACGTCGACGGCAACGACTACACGGCGACACATCTGCTCGGCTATGTCGGCGACGAGCCGGCGGGCTGCATCCGGCTGCGTTACTGGGCCGACTTCATCAAGATCGAGCGGCTTGCTGTCCTGCCGCGCTGCCGGGGCGGCCTGGCGCTCGATCTGGTGCGGGCGGCGCTCGCCTTCGGCCAGGACAAGGGCTATCGGCGCTTCTACGGGCAGGCCGCCTTCCCGGTCTCGAAGATCTGGGAGCGCTTCGGATTCAAGCGCCGCCCGGGCTCGGGCCTCTCCTATCTGACCGACGAGGTCTATTACGAGATGGACCTCGTCACCGAACCGTCAGACCGGCGGCTTACGCCCGATTCGGGCGCCGCAGTGCTCGTCCGACCGGAAGGCCAATGGGACCGTCCCGGCCCGCTGGAAGCCAGGGCGGAGACCCCCGATCTCCCCGATAAATCCCTCGGTTCCGGCGAATGGATCCCGGGTGTGAGCCCGACCACGCTCTATCCCGACAAGGATATCCCCGGCTGCGTCAATCCCTTCTACGGGGAGTCCCCCTCCTGCGGGACAGATTCCTGGCCACCCCTGATCTACGGACGACTACAAGGAGTGAATGATGCCGCCGACTGACATCACGCAGCCGACAGCGATCTCCGAAGCCGAGATCGATGCAATGATCGGGATGACCGAATATCTCATCGAGGAAGCCGTCAAGGTGAGCGCGGTTGCAACCGCACTGCTGGGCCTGGCGAAGGGGGAGCTGCTTGCCAGCAAGATGATCCTGAGAGGCGAGGTCGCCTCTCTGAACGGACGCGCGGCCAGATTGATGTGACGCGAAACCCGCTGCGAGATCCGCAGCGGGTTTTCGCATGACGCCATCAGGACAGCGGTGCGACGAGAGCAGGATGCGAAAAAATGGGAACCGGTTTCTCGCATCCTGCTCTCGCTCTTAGATGAGAGCCGGATTCAGATTTCTTCCGGCTCCAGGACCGCGCCGGGGTTCAGGATGCCGAGCGGATCGAAGGCGTTCTTGATTCCGGCCATGAGTTCGAGCGTCTCGGGTTGGGTGGCCCGGCGCAATGCGCCGACAAGGGAACGGCCGACGCCATGCTCGGCCGTGATGCTGCCGCCGAACTGGCTGACGATCTCGAAGATGCAGGCATTCACGCTCGCGGCCAGCGCCGCGAAGGCCGCATCATCCTGGAACCCGCCCTTCCCGAATAGCAGAATGACGTGGATGTTGCCGTCGCCGACATGGCCAACGAAGAGGGGCTGCGCGGTCGGGAAGCGCTCCGCAGCGGCGCCCTGCACCGCTGCGATGAAGCGGGGAACATCCGCAGTCGCGACGCTGGTGTCGTGCGAGACGCTCGGGCCCGCGCGCTTGTTGGCTTCCGAGACGGCGAAACGCAGATGCCAGAGCGCCTTGGCCTGGGCGCCGCTCTGCGCGACGACCGCATCGCTCAACACACCGGCATCGAAAGCGAGCGCCAGCGCGCGCGTCAGAACCTGCTCCATGGCGGCATCCGACGCGCTGTCGGCGATCTCGATGAAGACATACCAGGGATAGCGGCCACCGAACGGGAGCGCCGCCCCGCCGAGGAGATCGAGCGTCAGGCCCATTTCGGCATCGCACATGAGCTCGAAACTCGAGATCCGCTCGCCGGCAACCTCACGCAGCATGGCCAGCAGCCGGATCGCTGCCGTCGGATCCGGGATTCCGCAGAGCGCGGTCGCGCTTGCCTTCGGACTGGCGAAGAGCCTGAACGACGCCGCGGTGATGACGGCCAGGGTGCCTTCCGAGCCGATCAGCAGATCGCGCAGCGCATAGCCCGCATTGTCCTTGCGCAGCGGCTTCAAGCCGTGGATCACGGCGCCGTCGGCGCGCACATATTCGAGACCGAGCACGAGGTCGCGCACCGTGCCGTAGCGGATCACGTTGATGCCGCCGGCATTGGTCGCAACGATGCCGCCGACCTGGCAGGAGCCCTCGCTGCCCAGGCTCAGGGGAAACAGCCGGTTGGCCTTGGCCGCCTCCTGCTGAAGCTGCGCCAGCACGCAGCCCGCCTCAGCGGTCACGCTGTCGCCCTCCGTATCGACCGAGCGGATGCGGTTGAGCCGGCCCAGCGAGAGCACGGCGCATCGGCCGCTCGCATCGGGCGTAGCGCCGGCGGACAGGCCGGTGTTGCCGCCTTGCGGCACGATCGGCGTGCGCGTCGCCGAGGCCCAACGCAGGATCGTCGAGACCTCCGCGACGGAGCGCGGGCGCAGGACCGCCAGGGCGCGACCACGCCTGCGGCCGCGCCAGTCGCCGAGGTACGGCGCCATCTCCTCGGGCGCAGCCAGCACGCAGGACGGGTCGAGCCTCCCGGCGAGCTCGGCGAGCGGCGACATCGGATCAGACCGTACCGGCATCGACGATGAAGTTCTGGCCGGTGCACATGCGCGCGGCGTCCGATGCGAGGAAGAGAACCATCGCCGCGATATCCTCCGGCAGGATCTCCCCCTTGATCGCCTGGGCCTGCTGGGCAGCTTCCCATTTGTCCGGCGTGACCCAATGCATACGCTGGCGCTCGGTCATCACCCAGCCGGGCGTGACGCAGTTGACCCGGATGCCATCAGGCCCCAGCGCCCGCGCCAGCGAGCGGGTGAAGCCGAGCACCGCTGATTTCGCGGTCGTGTAAGCGATCATGTGGGGAGATCCCTTCATCCACGAGGTCGAGCTCAGATTGATCAGCGCGCCGCCGCCAAGCGCGCGCATATCGGGAGCAAGCGCCTGGGCGACGAACATCATCGGGCGCAGATTCACCGCGAAACGGTCGTCCCAATATTCTGATGTCACGGTCTCGAAGGCATGACGCTCGTCATGGCCGGCATTGTTGACGCCGATCGAGAACGGGCCGCAGGCCTCGCGCGCCGCCATGATCGCTCCTTTCGTCGCGGCGATGTCGCGCAGATCGACGGGCTGGAACGAGACCGTTCCGCCGGCCTCAGCCAACTCCATAGCCAGAGCTTCGCCGCGCTCGCGATCCTGGTCGAGAAAGGCGACCCTGGCCTTCTGGCGAATAAGCGCCACGACGATCGCCCGACCGATCCCGTCTGCCCCGCCGGTGACGAGCGCGGCGCGGCCGGCGAGATCGGGATAGATCGCCTGCGCGCTCATGCCGCGAATTCCGAAGCCGGCAGGCCGGGAACATCGACCGGCAACGTGAACAGGCCACCGGAGAAAGGCGCCTCCGCCAGGATGCGCGACGGCAAGCGGACGCGCGCGCTGGTGATGAACAGCGTCTTCAGATCGTCGCCGCCGAAGGCGACGCTGGTCGGGCGCGGAATCGGCAGGCGGACCTCGCGCGCCAGCACTCCGTCAGGCGCGTAGCGGTGCAGGCACCAGCCGTCCCAGACCGCGCACCAGACGAAGCCTTCGCTGTCGACGGCAAGACCATCGGGGCGGCCGATGGTGGCATCGATCTCGGCGAAAACGCGGCGACGCGCGAGCTGGCCCGTCTCCATGTCGAAATCATAGGCGTAGATGCGGCCCGGCGCGGAATCGGCGAAATAGAAGGTCCGCCCGTCCGGGCTCCAGTCGAGGCCGTTGGCGACGGTCAGGCCGCTTTCCCGGCGCTCCCAGGTGAGATCGGGCGCGATCGCATAAAGCGAGCCGCTGGTGCGGCTGGCATCGAGCCGCATCGTTCCGGCCCAGAGACGCCCGCGCCGGTCACATTTGCCGTCATTGAAACGGTTATCGGGAATCTCGGCCTCCGGATCGACCAGGGGGCTCAGCGCGCCGCTGGCGAAATCGAAAGCCTCGAGCCCGTCCTGCGTCAAGGCGACAAGTCCGCCGCCGCGGCGCTCGACCACCGCGCTGACCAGGCGCGGCAACATGACCTCCTCATTGGCCCGCGTCGCGGGGTCGAAGCGGTTGACCGAGGGGGCGAGGATATCGACCCAGTAGAGCCGCTTCTCCCGCGCCGACCAGACCGGTCCTTCCGCCAGATGCGCGCCCCAGGGCAGCACGCATTCGACCTGCGGATCGGTGGCGCGGCCAGACCGCGTGCTCGGCGTGATGTTCATCGGCGTGGCGCCGACATTGCCGGAAATCTGCCGGCCGGCGGCCATCAGATCACGCCCGGTGACGTGGAGGCGCTCGCTGGTCAGGCGCGAACTCGGCCCGAACACGCCGATCGCGGCGACCGCACGGCCGGTATGATCGAAGATCGGCGCGGCGACCGAGGAGACGCCCGCGACATGCTCCTCGAGCGAGACCGCATAGCCGCGCGCCCGCGTCAGAGCGAGATCGGCAAGCAGCGCGTCCTCCTGCGTGAAGCTGGCCTCGGTGAAGCGCTCGAGCCTGATCCGGTCGAAGATGGCGCGCTGCTCGTGCGGCTGGGCGAAGGCGAGCAGGGCCTTGCCGCCGGCCGTGCAATGCAGCGGCGCGCGCCGGCCGATCTCGATGCGGAAGCCATAGGCGCCACCGCGGCTGCGCTGGTCGATATAAAGCACCTCGTCATTGTCGATCGCGCAGAGCGCCGCCGTCTCTCGGGTCTCGTCGGCGAGGCGTTCGAGCACGGGAGCAGCGGCGCCGCGCAGATCGAAGGATTCCCAGACGCGGTGCGCCAGCTCGAACAGCCGGTGCCCGAGCCGATAGGTGTTGTCGCTGTCCTCCTGGCGGATGAGCCGGAACAGCACCAGCGTGTTGAGCAGGCGCGCGAGCGTGCCCTTGGGCAGGCCGGTCGCAGCCTGAAGATCCTTGAAACGCGGTGGCGCAGGCGCCTCCCCGATCACGTCGAGCAGATAGAGGCCCTTGGCCAGGGCTGCCGCGCCGATCGGAACGTCGCGTTCGTCCGGTTTCAGGACGTGCGCTTCGCCCGCACTTGTGCCGCCTCTTCGATCATGCGGTCGAACGTCCATCGCGGTTCATATCCCAGTTCAGTCCGAATCCTGGCGTTCGACGTCCGATAGAAGACGCCGCTGCCCGGCAGGTCGATGGTCTTCAGGGGAAGCCCCGTCAACTCCGCCATCCCCGGCAAAGCTGCGGCAAAATCGGCGGGCTCGGTCGCACCGAGATTATAGGTCCGGCCGGCCGCCGCCTCATGGTCGAGCGCGAGCAGGATGCCGTCCACCATGTCGCGGGTGTCGGTAATGTGCATCTGGAAGGGGCGGCCCGCCTCGTTGCGCGACAGCACGAGCGCCTCGCGGCCGTCATCGGCCTGCTTCAACACGGCGACGGCGGCCATGTTGCCGAAGCTCTCCTGCTGCCGGATCTTCGGATGCAGGAAGAAGCGCGGGCCGGAGAAAACGCTCTCGGGATCGAGCAGTTCGGCCGCATCCTGCGTATGCGAAAAGCGCAGGATCGTCGCGGGCACGACGCTGACGCGCTCGAAAAAGCGCACGAGCTCCTCGCCCAGGAGCTTGGTCAGGCCATAGGGCGAGCGCGGCTTCAGCGGGTGATCTTCGTCGAGCGGCAGATAGTCGGGGACGGTCTCGGGATAGACCTCGCCGGAGCTGGCGAAGACGAGGCGACGCGGCTTCACGCGCGCGGCCTCCTCCAGCAGCACGCGCGTGCCCTCGACATTGGCGCGGAACAGCCTGTCGCCGTCAGCCGGCAGCCAGGACATGAAAGCGCCGAGATGGAGGATGGCCTCAGCGCCGCTCACCGCGTCCGAAGCTGCGGCCCGGTCGTCGAAGCCGCCGAGCACGTCGCGATAGGCGGGGTGCTCGATCCCGGCCGGGCGCAGGTCGAAGCCCGTGACCTCGCGGCCGGCATCGAGCAGGCGCCGAACCAGTTTCGAACCGACGCGACCGGCGCTGCCGGTGACGAGAATCCGCGCCGCGACGGTCACCGGATCGCCTCCTGCGTCACCGCGTCGAAGACGTGCAGCCGGGCCGGATCGAAGGAGAGCGTCAAGCGCTCGGCGAGCGGCCGGCCGTCAGGATTGATCAAGCGCGCGATCAGGGCAGTGCCGCGGCCATCCTCCTCGGCGGCCGCATGCGGCGCCTGCCCGACCCGGTTTTCCGGCGGCAGGTCGACATAGACATATTGCTCGCTGCCGAGGCTTTCGACCAGCCGCGGCTGGACCTCGAAGCTGACCGGGCCCGGCCCAGCCGAGATATGTTCCGGCCGCAGGCCGAAGACGGCATCCCGCCCCGCAAGCGTCGAGGCATTCGCTACCAGCAATGGCACCTCCTGGCCGAAGAGGCAGGCCTTGGCGCCATTCCCGGCCGAGGTCACGGGAGATTGCAGGAAATTCATCCCCGGCGAGCCGATGAAGCCGGCGACGAAGAGATTGGCCGGCTCGCGGAACATCGTGTCGGGATGGGCGATCTGCTGGATCTCGCCATCCTTCATGATGACGATGCGGTCGGCCATCGTCATGGCTTCGGTCTGGTCATGGGTGACATAGATGGTGGTGACGCCGAGGCGCTTGTGCAGGGCGCTGATCTCGGCGCGGGTATGGACGCGCAATTTGGCGTCGAGATTGGAGAGCGGCTCGTCCATCAGGAAGGCGAGCGGCTCGCGCACGATGGCGCGCCCGAGCGCGACGCGCTGGCGCTGACCGCCCGACAATGCACGCGGCCGCCGATCGAGCAGATGGTCGATGCCGAGGATTTTCGCGGCCGCGGTGACGCGCCGGTCGATCTCGCCGGCTTCGGTGCCGCGCATCTTCAAGCCGAAGCCCATGTTCTTGCGCACGGTCAGATGCGGATAGAGCGCGTAGTTCTGGAACACCATGGCGATGTCGCGATCGCCCGGCGCAAGGTCGGTGACGTCGCGCTCGCCGATCGTGACCTTGCCGGAAGAGGCCTCCTCGAGCCCGGCGAGGATCTTCAGCATGGTCGACTTGCCGCAGCCGGAGGGGCCGACCAGGACAACGAACTCGCCGTCGGCGATATCGAGGGAGAAATCCTTGAGAACGGTGAGCCCGCCATAGGATTTCGTGACGTGCTCGATGCGTATGCCGGCCATGGTCGGTCCTGGTCCTTACTTGTCCGAGCCGGCCGTGAGGCCGCCGACGAGATAGCGTTCGAGGAAGAGGTAGATCAGCAGGATCGGCAGGGCGACGAGGATCGAGGCGGCCGATATGTCGCTCCAGTTGCTGACATATTCGCCCTTCATCGTGGTGATGCCGAGATTGGCGGTCCAGTTCGTCTGGGCGTTGGTCAAGAAGGTGCGCGCATAGGCGTAGTCCGACCAGGACAGCACGAAGCCGTAGAGCGCAGTCGCCGCCAGGCCCGGCGCCGAGACCGGCAGGATCACCCGGACCATGGCGCCGAGCGGCGAGCAGCCATCGACCATCGCAGCCTGTTCGAGCTCGCGCGGGATCGTGTCGAAATAACCCTTCAGCATCCAGGTGGTGAAGGGGATGATCAGCGTCGCATGCGCCAGGATGATCGACCACAGGCTGCCGATCAGCTCCAGCTGCCTGAAGATGCCGAAGAGCGGGATGACCAGCAGCGTCGCCGGCAGCATTTTCGCGGTCAGGATGAACAGGCCCAGCGATTGGCCGCCGCGGAGCTTGAAGCGCGACAGGCTGTAGCCCGCCAGCACCGACACCGTCATCGACAAGGTGACGGCGCCGATCGCAGCCAGCGCCGAATTGCCGAGCCATTGCAGGATCGGCCGCTCCGCCAGGATCTGGGCGAAGACGCCCCAGCGCGGCCTGTCGGGCCAGAATTTCGGCGGCAACTGGCGCAATTGGTCGGGCTCGGAGAGCGCGGTGACGACGAGCCAGTAGATCGGGAAGACCAACAGCGCGCAGGTGAGGATCGCCGTGGCGTAGAGGAGGACGCTGTCGAGGCGGTTTCGTTTCATGGCCTCGTCCTCACATCGTGTCCGGCGCGCGCGCGATCATCAGCCGGCTGGCGATGACGCAGACGATCAGGGTGATGACGCCGATGGCCGAGGCGTAGCCCATCTTGAAGAAGCCGAAGGCCTGCTCATAAGTCATGATCGAGAGGCTCTGCGTCGCCTTCAGCGGGCCGCCGCCGGTCAGCACGTAGATGATCGAGAAGTCGCGGAAGACCCAGAGCATCACCAGCACGAGCGTGACGCCGAGCACCGGCATCAGCGAAGGGATGGTGATGTTGAGCAGGCGCTGCCAGGCGCTGGCGCCATCGACGCGGGCAGCGTTGTAGAAATCCTCCGGGATCGACTGGAGCCCGGCCAGCAGCATGATCGAGACGAAGGGATAGCCCTTCCAGATCATGACGACGCAGACGACGGCGAAGGAGGCGCTGGGTGAGGAGAACCAGTTGATCGTGGTGTCGACCAGGCCGAGCTTGATGAAGATCCAGTTCATCAGGCCAAAGGAGGAATCGAACAGCCAGGCGAAGATCACGACGGCGATGACCTCGGGCACGGCCCAGGGCAAGGCGACGAGGAGGCGAGCCAGGGCCTGGCCCTTGAAGCGGTTGTTGACGAGGAGCGCGGTCGCCATGCCGAGCAGGAAGCAGCCGGTGCTGACGATGACGACGAGCTTGAAGGTGACCCAGCAGGCGTTCCAGAAATCCTCGGAGGCGAAGAGGCGCTCGTAATTGGCCGTGGTGAAGGGCCGGCGCGGCTGGTCGAGCCTGGCGATGTTGACGTTCTGGAATGAGAGATCGACCGAGACGAAGAGCGGGTAGACGATGATCAACCCGATCAGCAGCACCGCCGGCGCGAGCAGGAGATAGCCGAGCCAATGCCGCCGGCTCGGGCGCGCGAGATCCAGGATTGCGGCTCTGGGCATGGTCGGGGCTTCTCCCTGTCGAAGCGTGTGGCGCGACATACCCCCTCTCCCCTTGCGGGAGAGGGTTGGGGTGAGGGGTCGCGCCGCCCTCGCGGGTTGGCGGATCGCAGAGCCAACCAGACAGCGCACGGCCACCCCTCATCCGCCCCTTCGGGGCACCTTCTCCCGCAAGGGGAGAAGGGAAGTTCACTGCTTCTGCAGCGCCTCGGCCTTCCGCTGCATCGTCGCTGCCACGATTTTCGGATCGAGATCCTGGATGATCATGCGCTGCGATTCCTCCATGACCATCTTGGCGAACTCGTTGAAGACGAGCTCCAGGCCCTTGGGGATACGGTCGACCTTGGCGTCGGCCGCCGCCTTGGTCGCCTGGACCAGCAGGTCGAAATGCGGCGTCTCCTTGGAAGCGGCCGAGACGTCGGCGCGCGGGCTCGGCGGCGGCGAGGCGCCCAGCGTCGCATAGCTGCTCTGGAACTTGTCGGAGGTCGCGATCTGGATGAAATCCCAGACCAGCTTCTTGTTGTCCTTGGGGATGTCGCTGGCGATGCCGAGCACGTTCGAGGAACCGCCGACAGGCGGGCTGAACGGCGACATGGCGAGCTTGATCTGGTCCTTGGCCTTGCCCTTCTGGATGATCGGCCAGAGCCAGGGCCCGTCCGTCTTCAGGGCGATCTTGCCATCGGCGAACATCTGGCGGACCTCGCCGGCAGCGAGATCACGCGGCGTCAGGCTGTCCTTGACGATGGTCTTCCAGCGGGAAAGCCCCTCGACCATCTGCGGCGTGTCGATCGTCACCTTGCCGGCGTCATTGGTCCAGCGCCCGCCGGCGTCGAGCGTGTAGTTCATCATCTCGCTCATATACTGGCCGCCGCCGCCCTTGGTCTCGTGGCCGGTGCCGAACTGGTCGATGATGCCGTCGCCGTTCAGGTCCTTGGTGAGCTTGCGCGCGGCCGCCAGGAACTCGGCGTAGGTCTTCGGGACCTCCAGCCTCTCCTTCCTGAGCATCTCCTCGTTATAGGCGAGGAAATAGCCGAAATAGAGCATCATCGTGCAGACGGTCTGCTTGTTGAAGACGCAGGTGTCCTGGCCGGCCCAGCCCTTCATGTCGAGCTTGGCGTCCTTGATGTAGCCGTCGAGCGGCTCCAGCCAGCCGTTGTCCGCGAATTTCTGGAACTCGAAGGAAGCAAGATGGACGATGTCGGGCGGCTTGCCGCCGGCGAAGAGCGTCGTCATCGTGTCGGCATAGGCGCCGCGCTCGACCTTGGTCCATTCGATCTTGACGCCTGGATGGGTCGCCTCGAACTCCTTGATGACCGAGCCCCACCAATCGCCAACGCCGCGCTCATCCTTCTGCCAGGAGACGAATTTGAGCACCTTGCCCTGGGCGAGAGCGGCGCTCGATGCGAACCCCGCCGTCAGCGCCAGGGCGACCGCGGCAGCAGATAGAAACAACCTTGTCCTCGGCATGACGTGACCTCCCCGGTCCTATTTTGTTCTTAGTGTTTGCGCAGAAGCTCCAGCGCGGCCTTGGACGGCTCGACGCCCAGGCCCGCGCCTGTCGGCAAGCTGTAGAGGCCCTGCCGACAATCCATGTCGCCGACGAGCAGGCGGCGATTGGGTTCGAAGATCGAGTGCTGGTATTCGTGGCACTCGACCGCGGCCAGGGCCGAGCTGGCGTGCAGGCTCGCGGCCAGGAACAGCCCGATGCCGATCGTGGCGTGGGGAATGAGCTTGAGATGATGCGCCTGGGCGTAAAGGCCGATGCGCATGAACTCGGTGACGCCCTTGTGCCCCATCTCGGGCTGGACGATCGCGCAGGCGCGGCGCGCCACGCGCGGCACGAGGTCATAGACCGTGCGCCACTCCTCGCCCGCCGCAATCGGTGTCGCGACGCGGGCGGCGACGAGGCTGAGGCCGTCGATATCCTCGGGCTTGACCGGCGCCTCGGCGAACCAGAGGCCATGCGGCTCCATCGCCTTGATGAGCGCGACCGCCTCCTCGCCGCCATGGACCCAATGCATGTCGCAGGCGATGCGCGCTGACGGCCCGAGCCGCGCGCGCAAGCTCTCCATCTCCGCGACCACACCGTCATCGGCGACGGGCGCGGCGAATTTGAAGCTGTCGAAGCCCTGCGCCCGCCACTCAGCCGCAAAATCGGCGCGCTCGCCGCGCGTCGGCCTGGGCAGGCCGGAGATATAGGCCGGCAGGCGCTCATGGCGCTGCCCGCCGAGCAGCTTGACCAATGGCAGGTTTGCAAGCCTGCCGCAGATGTCCCAGAGCGCGATGTCGATCGCCGCCAGCGCGTCGCAATAGAAGCCGCCGGTATAGCCGCGCACCCGCATCAGATCGTAGAGACCGTCATGGATCACGCAGACATCGCGCGGATCGCGGCCGATGACGAAAGGTCCGAGCAGATCGTCGATGATCGCCATCGCGGCGCCGGGTGCGACGATGCCATAGGTCTCGCCCCAGCCGACCGCGCCGCCCGTCGTCTCCACGCGCACGACCACAGTACGGTCGACCACGGGATAGACGGTGCGGTTGCCCTTGCGCACGACATAGCCGCGCGCATTGACGGTCTCGCCCTCGCGCAGCGCGCCGAGATAGGGCACGTCGCGCGGGATGGTGATCGAGAAGACCTCGACCTTGGCGACCCGCTCGCTCATCTCCGCGCTCCGGCGACACGCATGCCGGGTGGAGCCGTCGCCTGCATCAGATCGCCCGCCGCATCGAGCCAGGCGTCGATCTCGGCGAGGTCATGGGCGTCCATGTCAGGCACCTTGGCGCGCACGACCCGGTTGCCGAGAACCCCGCGCCGCGACAGCACATGCTTGGTGAAGGCCATGCGGAAATTCGCCTGGATCACCAGCAGCGGCAGCGTGCGCATATAGAGTTCGCGGGCACGAGCGATCTCGCCGGCGCGGAAGGCGCGGTCCATCGCGACATGGACATCGGAAAGCTCGACCGCCGGCATCGCGCCGCAGACACCGCGATTATATTCGTCGATGAAGTAGCGCGCCCCGCCGCCGCCGATCACGCCCTTGAGATGGGCAGGCTTGCCGGCGATGAGCGCCGAGATCGCCAGCCCCGAGGGCAGCGTCTCCTCCTTGACATAAGTGATGGCGCGGTTGCCGCGGACGATGTCGAGGATCGTCTCGGGCTTCAGATCCGAGCCGCGCGGCGCCGGCGCGTTCTGCAGGACGATCTCGAGGCCGGGCACCGCGTCGGCGATGCCCCTGTAGAAGGCGGCGACGGCCTCGAAGCCGGCGCCGACGCTCCTGGGCGCCTGGATCATTACGGTCGAGACACCGAAACCCATCGCCTCCCGGGCATGGCCGACCGCCTCCGCGACGCTGGCGGCGCTGGCCCCCGCGACGATCGGAACCCTGCCGGCGACACGCTCGACCACGACCTTCAGCAAAGCCGCCCGTTCCGCCGCAGTGAGATCGTCGACCTCGCTGGCGAAGCCGGGGAAGACGACGCCGTCCACACCGGCGCCAAGCGCGAAATCGGTGACCCGCGCCATGGCGGCGGCATCGATGCCACCTTCCGCCGTGAATGGCGTCGGCAGCACCGGAAGGATGCCCTGCAACACGACCTAACCTCCCGTTGATCCATATGTTGGATCGATTGTTATTGTATATGGATCGTAGTTTGCGCCCCCGATCAGGTCAAGCCGCGTCACGGCGGTCCCCGGCAGCCTCGGCGACAGGAGCGTCGTCGAGGCTGCCGAAGCCGAGGTTGCGATTCGAGGTTGGCGATGGGGAACGCGGGAGGCCACGCAGAGGGCGTCGGCGACAGCGCGTTGCTTGCGCTCGGAACCGCGCCGTTATTCCGGGGCGACCGGAAGGCAGCCCGGAAGGACGCGGAAGGCGGGAACTCAGTTAGAGAAGGGGCAGAGGGATTCTCAGCGGCGTTCCGCCGTCATTTGGCGCGTTCCAGGACCTTTGCGAAATCACGGTCGAGCGCGGCAAGCGCGCTATCGATCCTGCCGCGCCGCTCCTTGCTCCATTGCTCCTGCTGCGCGAGCTTCTGCTTGGCCAAGCCCAGCATGCGCGCCATCTCGGCAGGCTGCGGCCCGCCGGCGGTGGCACGGTTGCGGACAATGGCGACGGGATCGAGCGTGGCGCGAAACTCCGCCTCGCTCAGCGGCAACTCCGAACCCGTCACATTCATCTCCTTCAGCGTGGCCTTGTAGATCCGCTGGGCTTCCGCATAGGGGAAATCCGTGGGCCGGATAGTGTTCGCCTTGGCGTAGTCGACGACTTCGGAGGCGAAGTGATGGCCGACGCGGAAGGGCAGCTTGTATGTGCGCATCAGCACATCGGCGATTTCCTGGGAGGCCGTCCAGTCGCTGTTGAGCTCCTCGAGCGCGCGGGCGGGATCGATGACCAGCCCGTTCAGGATCCGGTCCCAGCCATCGAGCATCGCAATAGCGCCGGTGATCACCGCGGCATTGTCGCGTACGCTCTTTGCGTCGCTCATGCCGGGCGGGATGTTGTGGGCCTGGATGACGCGCCCGATCCCCGAGGTGATCACGCTCGAGGCCTGGCTGCGCGTGCTGTTGAGCAGGCCGGGATTGCGCTTCTGTGGCATGGCGCTGGAGACATAGGTGTTGCCGTCGCCTTCCGCCAAGAGGATCCAGGGGCGCGGCTGTGCATATTGGGTCATGACGTCCTCGATGAAGGCGCCGGCATGCAGGGCGATGCTGGTGGCGAGCGCGCCGACCTCGACCGGCATTTCGGCGGCGGCGATCTGGGCTGCGTCATAGGCATTGTCGACCGTCTCCGCGAAGCCGAGATAGCTCGCCATGCGGTTCCGGTTCAGCGGCCAGTTGGTGCCGTTCAGCACGGTCGTGCCCATCGGCGAGCGGTCCAACCGGGCGAAAGCCTCGCGCAGGCGCTGCGCATCGCGATCGAGCCCCGCGACATGGCCCAGCAGGTAGTGCCCGTAGCTGTTGGGCTGGGCGGCGACGCCGTTGGTGTAGTTCGGCACGATGGTGCCGGCATGCTTCTCGGCGAGCCGGACCATGGTGGCCGTGACCTTGCGCAGCCGCTCGTCCAGCCGCAGCAATTCGTCGCGCATGATCGCCGCACGCACGGTTGCGAGCATGTCCTGGCTCGAACGGCCGGCATGCAGCAGGGTCGCCTCGACGCCGGCGGCTTCGATCAGCAGCGGCTCGAAGGTGATGACCAGCGTCGGCCGCTTGGCGCCGGGCTTCTCCGCCGCCTTGAGCATGCTGTCGAGGCCCGCCGCGATCCGTGGCGCGAGGGCGGGGTCGAGCAGCCCCTCATCCGTATTGATGACGGCGCTCGCCTTGTTGATCTCGCCCAGCCAATAGAATTCGTCGTGCTTCGGCGCCGACTGCGCGTTGGCCGGGGCCGCGCAAGCAACAGCCAGCAGCACCGCAAAGGCCGTTCTTGTTCCGAGCATGGTTCTTGTCCTCCCTAGGCTATCACACCCAGACCGCATTCCGCTCCGGTCGCGCGACCAGGGCGCGGTTCGGAGTGGAAGCTACAGCCTCTGGCGAATGTGCCAAAGAGAGTTCCGCCCTGCCCGGGCGAAAAGCCTATACGGCGGGCAGGCGCTGACGTGCGATCGCGGCATGGAAGCGCGCGCCGAAGATCAGGCCCTCATCGTTGAAGTCGTAGGTCGGGTTGTGCAACGGGGAGGACGCCTCGCCATTGCCGACGAAGGCGAAGCAACCCGGCACATGCTCAAGGAAGCGAGCGAAATCCTCCGAGCCGGTCATCGGCTCGCGGGCCGTCGTCACCGCCGCATTGCCGAAGACGCCACGCGCAGCGGTGAAGGCCTCCTCGACCAGGGCCTCGTCGTTCAGCAGCGGCACGAATTCGCGCGTATAGGTCATCTCGGCGGTGACGTTGTAGGACAGCGCGGTGCCCCGGGCGATGATGCCCATCTGCTCTTCGATCCTGGCGCTGATCTCCGGCCGGAAGCTGCGCGCATCGCCAAGGATGCGGGCGAGGCCCGGAAGGGCGTTGCGGGTGCCGTCGGTCAGCAATTCGGTGACGGAGACGACGCCGATATCGGTCGGGCTCAGGCGGCGCGAGACGATGGTCTGGAGGTTGGTGACCAGCGCGCAGGCGGCGACGAGCACCTCATTGCCCATCTGCGGACGTGCCGCATGGCCGCCGACGCCCTTGAGCACGATCTCGAAATTATCCTCGGCCGACATGATCGGCCCCGCCTTGGTCTGGAACTGCCCGATGGCGAGGCCGGGCATGTTGTGCAGCCCGAAGATCTCCTCGAAGGGGAACCGTTCCAAGAGCCCGTCGGCGAGCATGGCGAGCGCACCCCTGCCCCATTCCTCCGCCGGCTGGAAGACGAAGCGCACGGTGCCGTCGAAGCCGCCTTGCTCCGCCAGCATTTTCGCGGCGCCGAGCAGCATCGCGGTGTGCCCGTCATGTCCGCAGGCATGCATCACCCCCGGCGTCCGGGAGCGATGGGCATGGTCGCCCTGCTCGGCGATGCGCAACGCGTCCATATCGGCCCGCAGCGCGATCGCCCGGTTGCCCGTGCCGCATGTCAGCGTGCCGACGACGCCGGTGCCGCCGACACCTTCCGCGACCTCGCTCAGGCCGAATTCGCGCAGCTTGGCCGCGACGAAGGCGGCTGTGCGGTTCTCCTCGAAGCCGTGCTCGGGATGGGCATGGAGATCGCGCCGCCAGGCGGTCATCTCGGCCACCAGCGCGTCATGATCGAGCCTCGTCATTGCGGTCCTCCATCCTGCGTTTCGCCGTCATAGGGCGTGGCGCGCATCGAGGGCCGCCGGCAGAAATCGTCATGCCAGGCGGTGAGCCGCGGCGCGCGCGTGCGGAACCCGGGCAGGTCGCGGAATTCGAGCCAGGCCAGCGCCGTTGCCAGTGCGATCTCACCGATGGTGATCCGCGCCCCGAGCTCGACTTGCGTTTCCAGATGCTCATAGGCTTCAAGCAGCTTCATTGCCTGCCCCTGCGCCAAGGGCGGGTAGCGCAGGGCTTCCGGGCGCCGCAGCGTCTCCCAGCGCAGCGCGATGCCTGCATCGCAAAGGCCCTGAGCCAAGGCCTGCAAACGCAGCGCCTCATAGCGCGCCGGCCCTTCGCGCGGGATCAGCCTGCCTGTGCCGGCGAGCCGGTCGAGATAATCGCAGATGACGACCGAATCGAAGAGTGCACCGGCATCCGGCGTCAGCAGCACCGGCACTTTCCCCAACGGATTGGCCGCAAAGACGGCATTGTTGCGGTTGGTCGGGCTGGTCTCGTGATGGACGACAGCGATGCTGTCGGCGAGCCCGAGTTCATGGGCGCTGACCAGCACCTTGCGGGCATAAGGCGAATGGCTCTGGTACAGCAGCGTCAGGCTGTCGGGCATCACGCCACCTTGCCCGCGACCTCGGCCGGCGTCAGCCCGACGAGCTCGGCATAGCGTTCAGGATCGGTCGCACCTTCCGTGTTGATCACCAGCACGCGCGACGAGGTGTCGAGACCAAGCGCCGACCGGATGGCCGGATCCGCTGCTGCGCGCATCAGCCCGGCCAGGCCGGCGCAGCCGCTCTCGCCGGCGACGATAGCGGGATCCCCTGCTCCGGGGCGGGCCAGGCGGTTCATCGCCGCGACCGCATCCGCATCCTCGACCGTCATGAAGGCGTCCGCGACCCGCGACAGCACGCGCCAGGCGATGGGGGACGGCTCGTAGCACTCCAGCATCGCCATGACCGTGGGCTCGCCATGGGCCACCTTGACCGGCCGGCCGGCGCGGGCGGCTTCGACGATGCAGGCGGCGCGGGCCGGGTCGACCACGGTGAAGACCGGCCGCTCCTCGCCCAACACCAGCGCCAGATGCGCGGCCACCGCCGCTGCGATCCCGCCCACGCCGGCCTGGACGAAGACATGGGTCGGCTTGGAGGGAAGCTGCTGCAAGGCCTCGCGCACGAGCGCGGTGTAGCCCTGCATGACGAGGCCGGGGATGCGCTCATAACCGTCCCAGGACGTGTCGGAGACGACAATCCAGCCTTTCTCCCCTGCAATCCGGGCGGCCTCGACGACAGAATCGTCATAGGTTCCGGCGACGCGCATGATCTGCGCGCCGAAGCGGGCTATCGCCGCGATCCGCTCCTCGCTGACGCCGCCATGGACGACGATCACCGCCTTGGCCCCGGCGAGCTGCGCGCCCTGCGCGACCGAGCGGCCGTGATTGCCGTCGGTGGCGCAGGCGAAAGTCATGCCCGCGGCGACGGCGCGAACCTCCGGCTCCCGGAACGCATCCTCGCCCAGGCTCCGGCCAAGCCGCATTTCGGCGGCCTCCAGCACCAGCCTGATCACGGCATAGCCCCCGCCCAGCGCCTTGAAGCTGCCGAGCCCGAGACGATGGCCCTCATCCTTCACATGCAAGGCCCCGATGCCCAATTCGGCTGCAAGCCCCAGCAAAGCATGGAGCGGCGTCACCGCATGGTCGCTGCGCGCAGCGAGATGGCGCCCGATCGCGTCGGCTCCCGCGCCGCCGAGCGTCTCGGCATCGACGGGCGCAAGCCCGCTGCGGTAATCGGCATGCTGGTTGAGCAGGAACATCGCGACCTCGCTTGAATGGGGTCTCGAAGGAATATTGCAAGCGGCGCGAAAAAGGCGCTGCAATCCGAGGCGCTCGATGCAAGTTTGTTTCGTGGCAAGTTTGTTTTGTAGGATCGCCGTGCCCGAGAATCCGACCCATCCGCTCGATGCCTTCGACCGGGCCATTCTCGCGATCCTGCAACAGGACAACACCACCCCGCAGCGGGTGATCGGCGAACGCGTGAACCTGTCGGCGCCGGCCGTGCAGCGCCGGATCCGGCGGATGGAGCAGTCCGGCGTCATCCAGGCCAATGTCGCGATCGTCGATCCCACCGCGCTCGGCCATCCCATCACGATCTTCGTCGAGGTCGAGCTCGTCAGCGAAACCGCCGGGGACATCGACGAAGCCAAGCGCCGCTTCCTGGCCGCGCCCGAGGTGCAGCAATGCTATTATGTGACGGGTGATGTCGACTTCATGCTCGTCGTGCTGGTGCCGAGCATGGCGGCCTATGAGGCGCTGACGCGCCGGCTCTTCTTCGACAACGCCAATATCCGCAAGTTTCGCACCTTCGTCGCCATGGACCGCGTCAAGGCGGGCCTTGCCGTCCCGGTGACTTAGACTCGCCCCGCCTTGTGCCGTTCGCACCAATGCGCGGCCCGCTCCTTGAGCCGCCCAGTCCGGATATAGGGATCGTCCTCCTCCAGCCGCTCGAGCGCCTCGAAGGAGAAAGCCTCGGCCCCGTGCTCGGCCCAGCATTGCTGTAGGGCTTTGTTCGGGTGGCTGCCGAAGCGCAGCGTGAACCAGATTCGGTTCTGGATGGTGCTCAGCTCGGCGCATGCGCCGATCCAGGCCTCTCCCGACGCCGCGCAGCGGATCAGATAGATTCCGCTGATGAGCTTGCGTTCCTTGTAAGCGGCAACGGCCGCCTTCCTGTCCTCGGCGCGCATGCCGCTCTCCTTCACCAGTCAAAATCCCGCGCTCAATATCACCCGGGTGATATTGACATAGAGTATTTTTACCCGGATATAAAGTGAGAAAACTCGGAAACCCGCCATGTCCAACGATCCCGCCATATCCTGCACCGCCTTCGAAGGGACCCGACGGCTGGCCTCGGGCTCCCTGAGCGAGGTCGCCGCCGCGGTGAAAGAGGCGGTCGATGGCGGCTCGCTCCTGCCCCTGCTCGTCTTCGACGATGCCTCGGGACAAGCGATCGATTTCGATCTGCGCGGCACCCAGGCCGATGTGATCGCGCGCTTGCCCGCGCTCGCCGCGCGACTGGCGCCACCGCAGGCCCAGCCCCTGCAGACGCAGGAGGAGACGGCGGCCGGACCGCGCGGCAAGGGCCGCCCGAAACTCGGCGTGATCGCTCGCGAGGTGACCTTGCTGCCTCGGCATTGGGACTGGCTCGCCGCGCAGCAAGGCGGCGCTTCAGCAACCTTGCGGCGTCTGGTCGAGCAGGCCAGGCGCGCCGGCGGCGCGAGCCAGCAGCGACGGATGGCGCGGGAAACGGCCTATCGCTTCATGTCGGCGATGGCCGGCAACCTCGCCGGCTTCGAGGAAGCGGCGCGCGCATTATTTGCCGACGACCGGCGCCGCATGGAAGCGCATATGGCGACCTGGCCCAAGGACATCAGCGGCCACACGCTGCGCCTGGCCTGGGGCAAGCACGTCCCGTCGACCGAACTCTGAGGAAAGGCTCGCCGGGCCATGCCCTATGTCGAAACCAACCGCCTCACCATCGCCTATGAAAGCTTCGGCCCGGTCGATGGCGAGGTGATCCTGCTGATAGCAGGCCTGGGCACGCAGATGCTGCGATGGAGTCCGGAGTTCTGCGACAGGCTGACAGTGCAGGGCTTTCGCGTGATCCGGTTCGACAATCGCGATGCCGGCCTGTCGACGCATCTGCGCGACCATCCCGCCCCGGATTTCGCCGCCCTGTCGGCGGCTGCCGCCAGCGGACGGCCGTTTACGGTTCCCTATGCGCTCGATGACATGGCCGGCGATACGCTCGGCCTGCTCGACGCGCTGGGAATAAAGCAGGCCCATCTGGTTGGCCGCTCGATGGGCGGGATGATCGCGCAGATCGTTGCGAGCACCTATCCGCATCGCATCCTCTCACTCGCCGCAATCATGTCCGCCACCGGCAATCCCGAGCTTCCCAGGGCGGCGCCGGAGGTCATGGCGATGCTGATGCGACCGGCACCGGCCCCTTCAGTGGACCTAGAGGGATATCTCGCCCACAGCCTTGCCTTCGCGCGTCGTATCGCCGGTCCGGGCTATCCCTTCGACGAGACGGCCCATCGCGCACTCATCATGAGCGAGCTGGAACGGTCCTATGATCCAGCCGGTACGAGCCGCCAGATCGCCGCCATCGCCGCGACCGGCGATCTGCGCCCGCGCCTGAGCCGCATCACCGCACCGACCCTGGCGGTGCATGGCGCCGATGATCCCCTGGTCCCAAAGGCGGCCGGCGAGGATATCGCGGCCTCGATCGCCGGCGCCCGCCTCATGATCATCGACGGCATGGGCCACGACCTGCCCGCGCCACTTTACGACAGGGTGGCTCGGGAGATCGCCGAAAACGCGCACAGCGCTCGGCCGCAGAAGGCTTGAAGGACAGCACGCCGGAATGCCGCCGATCGCCGACAAATGCGAAGCGCCCCCGCCTGTGTTGTGAAGCGGACACACTGCGCAACAAGCGGCATCGCAGGCGTTTCACCCTCTATGCGCGTATTCGGCTGGTCGATAAGCCCGCCTCCTGAGGCCCGCCGGAGGCGGGTATGGGGAGATACCGTTCATGCTGACACGTCGCCTCTTTGCCTTGGCGTTGACGGTAGCCCTCGCCGGCTGCGTAACGAGTGTGCCTCCGCTCTCGGTCGATGAAATCAAGACATGGAAGGTGGTCTCGGTCGAAGGCATCGTCGCACCCGTAGCGCGTTCCGGCTGGATGTCAGTCGCGCACGACTTCAGGAAGCTCAAAGGGCTGGAGATCATCGTCAAGCCGAGCGAGGAGCGCGGCCTCCCCCAGCAGATCATCGAGCCCGCCCTGCCGCTCGAAGAGTATCGCGCCTACGTCGCCAGCCAGTTCTCCCAGCGCGTGAAGACCTCGTTCACCGGGCCGCTTCAAGGCCAGTTTCACGGAACACGGCCCGTGCGCATCGTCGTCTCGATGCACGACGCCCTGATCCTCGACGGCAATGCGCGCTTCGGGGCGATCCTGCTATCGGGACAGTCCGGCGATGAGAACACGTTGACCGCAAGCATCGACGTGATCGACGCCCGAACCGGCAAGACGCTGCTGACCTTTCCCCAAAGCATCACGAGAGGGACGGGTGGCAGCCTGGGCCTCGCTTTGAGCGGCGGGCCGATCATCGAAAACGACCCCATGGTTCGCATGCTGAACCAACTCCACGAGCGCTTCACCACGTGGCTGCTCAAGCGAGCCTAGAGCGTTTTCGCGCGAAGTGGACACCGGTTCGCGTGAAGACAACGCGTTAAGACGAAAAGCTAGGGCCGTTGAACGATCCAATCGGATCGGAAACAGCTCTAGCTCCCCGAGCTGGAACCAGCACATCCCAGCCCCTTCGAGGCCTTGCATCTCCCACGGAAAGAGCGCCGCTTTCCCTCACGCGCCGCCTCGATGAAGCCTAGAGGCTGTTAGGGACTCTGGGGATGATTTGGTGAGGTCAAAACGCCGGAGATGGGAGGAGCATTGCGTAGGCGATACCCTAGGTATCGGCAAGCGATGCGACGCTGCAGCTCCGCCGTTTTCACCTCACCCGTAGGGCGCGGCGATTTTGCGCGACTGCGGCGTCGTTCTTCCTGGCAAACCGGAAGGTTTGCGTCCTCGAACTCCTAGCATTCGCGCAAAATCGCCAGCGTCAAATCAGCCCCAGAGTCCCTAACAGCGTCTAGCGATGGACCCCGGTAAAACTTGGGTCTAGGGTGCCTCCGGTCGGGGGACGAAGCGGCCTGGCATTTCGAACATCGTGAGGATTTTGCAAGGGAGCGCCTTTCGGCAAGCGGCCTCCTTCTTCGCGCGCTACCATCGCCGCATATGCGTAGCCCCAGGCGGATCTCATGAATCAGCAGAGCCGCACCGACACGATCGAAGCCGCCCGAAAGGCTGCGAGCCTGCGCCCTTCCGAGCCGAGCGCCTCGAAGGCGTCGCCGGACGGCCACGGCCTGGTCGTCGGCATCGGCGCATCGGCCGGCGGGCTCAATGCGTTCAAGGCCTTCCTGACGAGCATGCCGCCGGAGAGCGGCATGAGCTTCGTGCTGATCCAGCATCTGGCGCCCGACCATAAGAGCATGCTGACCGATCTTTTGGGACAGGCGACCGGCATGTGCGTGCTGGAGGCGCAGGACGGCGTGATCGCGGCGGCAAACACGGTCTATGTCATTCCGCCTGACGCCACCCTGATCCTCCGGGACCGTCGCTTGCGGGTCTCCAAACCCGCACCGCCGCGCGCCTTGCGCCGGCCGATCGATACGTTCTTCACCTCGCTTGCCGAGGACCAGGGCGAGAACGCCGTCTGCATCGTGCTCTCGGGCACCGGCAATGACGGCGCGCTCGGCCTGTCGGCGGTCAAGGAGCATGGCGGCCTGACCTTGGCGCAGGCGGAGTTCGACCAGACCGCGATGAGCGGCATGCCGCAAAGCGCCACGGCGACCGGCTTCGTCGACGAGGTGATGCCGGTCGAGCAGATGCCGGCGCGCCTGCTCGACCATCAGCGCCATCTCTGCGTGGTCGCATCGCGCAAGGACGATGATGGAACACGGCGCGACGCAGGCCGACATCTGGCTGCGATCAGCGCCCTGCTGCGTGTCCAGATCGGCCATGACTTCGTCCACTACAAGGAAAAGACCCTGGTTCGCCGCGTCCAGCGCCGCATGCAGGTGCTGCGGATCGATGAAGTCCCGGCCTACATCGCCCGTCTGCGCGACGATCCGGCCCAGATCGACCTGCTCTTCCGCGAACTCCTGATCGGGGTGACCCAGTTCTTCCGCGACCCGGAGGCTTTCAAGGCGTTGCAGGCCGCCTTGGCGCCGAAGTTTGCCGGCGACCAGCGCGACAACGACACGGTCCGGATCTGGGTGCCGGGCTGCGCCACGGGGGAGGAGGTCTATTCGCTTGCCATCCTCGTGCGGGAGATCATCGCGCAGCAGCCGAGCGCGGTGAGAGTCCAGATCTTCGGCACCGATATCGACAATGCCGCGATCGCCTTCGCCCGCCAGGCACGCTACCGCAAGATCACCGGCTTGACGCCCGAGCACCTGGCGAAATGGTTTTCACCCGATGGCGACGCTTATTGCCCGGTGAAGCTGATCCGCGAGATGTGCGTGTTCTCGACCCACAGCGTCACCAAGGATCCGCCCTTCTCCAAGCTCGACCTGATCTCCTGCCGCAACCTTCTGATCTACATGAATGCGGCCCTGCAGGATCGCGTGCTGAAAACCTTCCACTACGCGCTCAAGCCCGACGGCATGCTGTTTCTCGGGCCGTCGGAAAGCATGACGCGCCAGAGCAGGCTCTTTGCCGACAGCGACAAGAAGCACCGCATCTTCCGGCGCGAGGATGCGGCCGCGACCTTGCCGGAGGTCGCGCTGCATGTACCATCTTCTGCCATCCGGGCGCCGCCATCCGCCGGGCCGGCGGCCAATCCGGGAGAGGACCGGATCGACAAGAGCGCGCGCCGGATGCTCGAGAAATACTCCCCCGCCTATGTCGTCATCGACAGGCACCACGACATCCTGCGCTTTTCCGGCGGCGAGGCCGGGCATTATCTCGAGCCGTCCTCGGGGGTGGCGAGCCTCAACCTCTTCGGCATCCTGCGAAAGGCCTTGCGGCCGGTGGTGCGCAGCGCGCTGCAGCAGGCGCTCTCCAGGAAGGCGGCGGCGGTGCATGAGGCCGTACCGATCAGGATCGACGGCCAGAGCCGGGCCGTCACCGTCATCATCGAGCCGCTCGCGGAGGGCGGGCTATGCGTCGTCGCCTTTCGCGATGACGGCATTCGCGCCCTCAACCGGAGCCGGAAGGCGACGAGCGCAAGCGAGACCGCAGCCACGACCGCCATGGAGCAGGAGTTGCTGACGCTGCGGATGCAGCTCCAAGCCGCGATCGACGAATTGGAGACGGTCAACGAGGAGAGGCGGATCGCGGCGGAAGAATATCAATCTGCCAATGAGGAGCTGCAGTCATCGAATGAGGAGCTGGAAACCTCGAAGGAGGAGATGCAGTCGATCAACGAGGAGCTTCAGACCGTCAATGCCGAGGTGGTCAGCAAGAACGAGACGCTGACGCATCTCAACAGCGACCTGAAGAACCTGCTCGACAGCACCGAGATCGCCACCAGCTTCCTGGACAGCGATCTGCGCATCAAAAGCTTCACGCCGAAGATGACCGATATCTTCCATCTGCGCGACAGCGATCGCGGGCGCCCGATCACCGACATCACCTCGCTGCTCGGCTATGACGAGATCGAGGACGATGCGCGCCAGGTCCTGCGCACACTCTCGGTCGTCGAGCGCGAGGTCCAGATCAAGCACCACGGCATGAGCTTCCTGATGCGGATGCGGCCCTACCGCACCATGGACAATGTCGTCGATGGCGTGGTGATCACCTTCATCGACATCAATGAGCGCAAGAAGGCGGAAGAGACGCAGGATCTCCTGGTCCGCGAACTCAACCATCGGATCAAGAACCTGTTCGCGGTCACCAATGGCGTGGTTTCGCTCAGCGCGCGCTCGGCCGGCACACCGCAGGACATGGCCAAGGCGATCCGGGGCAGGCTCGAGGCCCTTGCGCGCGCGCATGAACTGATCATCCCGGCACTGGGCGGGGGCGGCGAAGCGATCAAGACTGGCACGACGCTCGATGCGCTGGTGACGGCGATCGCATCGCCCTATCGCGAACAGGACGGCGATCGGGAGCGCGTCACGGTCGACGGCCCAAGCGTCCCGCTTGGCGGGCAGGCGGTCACCAGCCTTGCGCTGGTTCTGCATGAGCTGGCGACGAACGCCACAAAATACGGCGCTTTATCGTCCCCGAACGGTCATATCGCCATCTCCTGGTCGGTTGAGAAGGGTGCTCTGTCGCTGATCTGGGAGGAGCGCGGCGGGCCGACGATCGCTGGTGCGCCGGTTGGGCAGGGGTTCGGGAGCCTGCTCGCACGCCGCAGCATCGAGGGCCAGCTCGGAGGCGTGCTCGTCTATGATTGGAAGGCGGAGGGGCTGATCGTGCGCCTGTCGACGCCCATGGAACGATTGCTTCAGTAAAATCGTTTAATCTGCAAGCGCTCACGATTGGAGCAGGAGTCCTGCCTTGCTCCATACCTTGCCCCTGCTACCGGCGATCCTGATTGTCGATGATGAGCCGTTCATCGCTCTCGATCTTGCCATGGCAGTCGAAGATGCGGGCTGTCTTGTCGTCGGGCCGGCAGGAAGCGTGGGCGAAGCTCTCGGGCTGCTCGCATCGAGCCGCGTGACGGCCGCCATCCTCGACGTGAATTTGAGCGACGGCGACGTGACACCGGTCGTCGAGATCCTGGTCGCGCGCGGCATTCCGCTGATCTTCCAGACCGGCGCCGGACTGCCACCCTCATTGAAGGCGCGCTATCCCGAGCTTCTCGTCTACGCCAAGCCCGTCATGTCCGAGCGGCTCGTGGAAAAGCTGATCGGACTGATCCCGCAGGTTTGATCCAGCCGCCTCAAAAAGGTTGACCCAGCCCCGCGCAGAGGCCGTCGCGAGACGAACCCTGTGATGCAAATTGCGGCCTTGATGCATTTGGTGCGAAGGCCTGCCTGAAACATGATGTCGAAGGCAAAATCCCGATTTTATTTTTGTATCTCAAGTTTCTTCTCTAAAATACTTTTGATTTTAACCGACGATCCGGCGCATCTTGAAAATAAAAACGCGGAACATTTCTATAATCTGCGTGTTTTAAAGCCACCTGACCAATTCGCGGGGTATCCATCCCGACTGGTTCATGCGAAGGATTACTTCCATGCTGAAGACATTTGCCCTGATTTCCGCAATGGCCATCGTTCCTGCGACGGCTTTTGCACAGAATGCTCCGGCAGCCGGCGGCGCGGTTGGTGGCGCGGCGACCGGAGCGATTGGCGGCGCGATCGTCGGCGGCCCGATTGGTGCCGTCGTCGGCGGTGTCGGCGGAGCGGTGGTCGGCGCGATCATCGGTGATCAGACGCCGCGGTTCCAGACCTATGTCGTGGAGCAGCGCCGCCCGTCCTACACCTATGCCGAGCCGGTCATCGTCGGCGCGACACTGCCGAATGAAGGCGTCACCTACTATGAGGTGCCGCGTGAATATGGCGAGACCAATTATCGCTACACGGTGGTCAACAACCGCACCGTACTGGTCGATCCCAGGACGCACCGCATCGTGCAGGTCATCCAGTAAGCCGGATCACCTGACCTGGATCCGCCTGACCAGGAGTGATCGCGCTCACGCGCAGCCGCTCCTCTATCCGGGTCACAGGCCTGCTCCAGCGATGGGGTGGGCCTTGGCCCGTTCGATGCGCACTTTCGACGCGCGCTAGAGCAATTCCGATCCAGTTGGATCGTTCAATCGCTCGAGATCTTTATTTTAATGCGTCTTCTTCACGCGAGCCGGTATCCGTTTCGCTCGAAAACGCTCTGCCTCGCGCAACGATGCCGCTCGTGACGGGCTTTGCCCCGCGACATCCGCGCCATTGAAAGCCGTCGCCGACCATTGCCGCATCGCTCGACAGCCCTGTCGCGCGATCGCCGGCGATGTGACAGAGGAGGCCAAGATGGCGCTCGAGCAGACCCGCGTGCAGATCGTACCCAAGCCTTGGGGATCGACCGATCTCTTGCCGTGGAGCGAGGCTGGACATGACGGCGTCGCGATCGGCGAGCTCTGGTTCCAGCGGCGCGACCCCGCTGCACCTGAGCCTGCCTTGCTGCTCAAATTGCTGTTCACGCAGGATGCCTTGTCGATCCAGGTGCATCCGGATGATGCGCTCGCGCAGGCGCTGGGCCAGGCCCACGGCAAGACCGAGGCCTGGTACATCCTCGCCGCGACACCGGAGGCGATGGTCGGCGTTGGACTGACATCCGTCCTCACAAGCGAGCAATTGCGCTGCGCCATCGCGGACGGCTCCATCACCGAGCACCTGCAATGGCGCAAGGCCGTCAAGGACGACGTCATCTTCGTGCCGGCAGGAACGATCCACGCGATCGGCGCGGGCCTCGTGCTCGCGGAGATCCAGCAGCGCAGCGATACGACGTTCCGCCTGTTCGACCATGGCCGCGCGCGCGAGCTCCATATCGAGCGGGGCGTCGCCGCCGCCCATGCCGGGCCTGCGGAGAACCAGGCGCCGCCCGAGCGCCTGAGCGACACCAGGACCCTGCTCGTCGCGAGCCCCTATTTCGTCCTCGAACGGCTCGATCTTGCGGCAGGCTCGGCCTGGGAGCTGGACGCCAGGCACGAGACCTGGCTGGTCGTCATCGCCGGTAATGCTCAACTGGGACCATCCCAGGCAGGCGTCGGCGAGGGCTGCTTCATCGAGGCGCAGACCATGCGCATCGAGGCAGGGCGCGACGGGCTGACCTGTCTCGTGGCCTATGAGGCCGCCAAGCCGAGCCACGACCTTCTGCGTGCGCTTGCAGCAAGCGCACCTGCATCGGGCAACGCCGCTTTCCAGCCGCCCTTGCCCCACCCCGCGCTCGCGGGTCCACCGATCCCCGTCACGGAGGCACGACCATGAGCCCGCTTCACCGCATCGCCTTCATCGGCAACTCGCTCCCGCGCCGCTGCGGGATCGCGACCTTCACCACCGATCTGCAGCAGGCGGTCGCGTCGTCGGGGGCGGGTGTGGACACGTCCGTCATAGCCATGAACGACCATGGTCATGGCTATGACTACCCGCCTTCCGTCCATTGCCAGGTGCGCGACGAGCGGCTCGAGGATTACGCCCGCGCCGCCGATTTTCTGAATGACGGCCGGTTCGACGTCGTCTCGCTCCAGCACGAGTTCGGGATCTTCGGCGGTGAAGCCGGGAGCCACATCATGGCGCTGCTGTCGCGCCTGACCGTGCCGGTCGTCACCAGCCTGCATACCGTCCTGTCCGCGCCGACCGCGGTGCAGCGCGACGTCATGGAGCGGATCATCGACGCCTCGGCGCGGGTCGTGGTCATGGCCGAGAAGGGGCGCGACTTGCTGCGGAGCGTCTACCGGCTCCCCGCCGACAAGATCGAGGTCATCCCACACGGCATTCCCGCCTTCGCCTTTCTCGAGCCTGACGAGGCCAAGGCCAGGCTCGGCTTCAGCGGCCGCTCCGTCATCCTGACCTTCGGCCTCTTGTCGCCCAACAAGGGCATCGAGGTGATGATCGACGCGATGCCCTCGATCCTGCGCCGCCGCCCCGACGCGGTCTATGTGGTTCTGGGCGCGACGCATCCCAATCTTGTCCGCGAGCAGGGCGAGGCCTACCGCGCCAGCCTGATGAATCGCGTGCGCGAGCTCGGCGTCGAGGATCACGTGGTCTTCCTCGACCAGTTCGTCGACCAGGCGACGCTGCTCGGCTTCATCTCGATGTGCGATGTCTATGTCACGCCTTATCTGAACGAGGCGCAGATGACGTCCGGGACGCTGGCCTACAGCTTCGGGCTGGGCAAAGCGGTGGTCTCGACACCGTACTGGCACGCGCAGGAACTGCTCGCCGACGGGCGCGGCATCCTGGTGCCGTTCGGCGATGCGGTTGCCATCGGCGACGAGATCGCCGGCCTGCTGACCGATGACGATCGACGGCAGACGATGCGGCTGCGCGCCTATGCGAGCAGCCGCTCGATGACATGGGAACGCACTGCCAAGCGCTATCTCGCGGCGTTCGAGACGGCGCGCCGGGGGCGCCTGCTGACTGTGGTCGCGGGTGTGGCCCAGGCAAAACCTTTGCCGCAGAGCGCCGCGCCTCCCGAGATGCGGACCGGCCATTTCCTGAGCATGTGCGACGATACCGGCCTGTTCCAGCACGCCGTCCATTCCGTGCCCGATCGCACGCATGGCTACTGCGTCGACGACAATGCCCGGGCACTGCTCCTCGCCTGCGTGCTGAACAGCACGGGTGAGCCGCGCCTGCCGGAAGCGCTGACGGCGCGTTTCGCCTCATTCGTCCAGCATGCCTGGAACCCGGATACGCGGCGATTCCGCAATTTCATGAGCTTCGACCGACGCTGGCTCGAGGATACCGGTTCGGAAGACAGCCACGGACGCACACTCTGGGCACTAGGCGAATGCGCGCGCAGCGATATCAGCCCGTCGCGCCGGCAATGGGCTGCCGCCCTGTTCGCGCAAGCCTTGCCCGTGGTCGAGGAGTTCACCTCGCCCCGCGCCTGGGGCTTCGCCTTGCTCGGCCTGGACGCCTATTGCGCGATTGCCGGCGCGCCGGCGACGGCGATCTGGCTGCGCACGCTGCTGGCAGACCGGTTGCTCGGCCTGATGTCGACGGTCGAGACGCCGGACTGGGTCTGGTTCGAGGACGGATTGTCCTATGACAATGCGCGCCTGCCCCAGGCCCTGATCGCGACCGGCGTTTCGATGAAGGTTCCGGCCTATGTCGAGGCCGGCTTACGCTCGCTGCGCTGGCTTACGGGCCTGCAGACCACGCCGGCTGGTTTGTTCAGGCCGGTCGGCTCGGACAGTTTCGGCGACAAGCGCTGTGCGCCCAAAGCCTTCGACCAGCAGCCGCTGGAAGCGACCGCGACGATCTCCGCCTCCCTTGCCGCCTGGCGCGCGGAGGGCGATCCGCAATGGCGCGCCGAGGCCGCACGGGCCTTCGCCTGGTTCCTGGGACACAACGACCTCTCGTCGCCCTTGGTCGACCTCGACACGGGGGCCTGTCGCGACGGCCTGCATCGCGATCGACCGAATGAGAACCGCGGCGGCGAATCCGTGGTATCCTATCTCATCAGCCTCGCCGAGATTCGCCAGCTAGCCCGCATCAGCGGGGATCGCCCGAAACTGGCGCCGCTTCGGGCCTTGCACGCCTGAGCCTCCGGCGAACATGCACAAACAGACTGGGGTCGCCTTGTCCCAATCCACCTTCCTGAACCGGCAGGCCCTGTATCTGCGCCCCGACCCCGCCAGGGTCGTGGTGCGCCGGTTCGGACCCCAGGCGGAGCCCAAGGATCTCAACCATACCGATCGGATCCGGGCGAACCACATCGTCGAGCGGGTCCTGTCGCTCGATGCCGCGACGGCCGAGAGCCTGCTCGCCGAGGTGCTGGAGAATTTCAAGGGCCGGCATCGCAACCTGCTGGAACGGTTCGAGGCCCGCGCCGACGAGATGGAGGAGGCCTTCGCGACGCATCGCGCCTTCAGCCAGGTCCAGCGCCGGCTGGTCGGCTCCTATTTCCTGCATGAATATTCCTTCGAGGCGGCGGCGCTGTTCAATCCGAGCATCGTCTCGCATCCAGACCAGTCCGGCGCGCCCCCGGGCGGGCGCCGCTTCATCCTGAGCGTTCGCGCCGTCGGCGAGGGGCATATCTCATCCCTGACCTTCCGCGCGGGCTCGATCGCAGCCGACGGCAGCGTCAGCATCGACCCGACATCGCGCCTGGCTTCGATCGCGACCTTGCGGAACCGGATGGCGCGCCTCGACGGCGAGGATGTCGAGGTCACCTTCTCCACCGACGGCGACATCAGCGAGCGGGTGATCTTCCCCGTGACCGCAGCCCAGTCGAACGGCATCGAGGATGCGCGCTTCGTCGCCTTCGAGGAGGACGGCAAGATCGTGTTCCGCGCGACCTACACGGCCTATAACGGCCGCGGCATCCGCTCCGAACTGATCGAGACCAGCGACTTCCTGTCGTTCCGGATGTCGCCGCTAAGGGGCTCGGCGGCCGTCAACAAGGGCATGGCGCTGTTTCCGCGCAAGATCAATGGCCGCTACGCCATGATCGCACGGCAGGACAGCGAGAACCTCTACCTGATCTATTCCGACGATCTCCTCACCTGGGAGAGCGGCGGGGTCGCGCTGCTGAAACCGCAATTCCCCTGGGAATTCATCCAGATCGGCACCTGCGGCTCGCCGATCGAGCTCGATGAAGGCTGGCTGCTTTTGACCCATGGCGTCGGCCCGGTCCGGAAATATGCGATCGGCGCGGTCCTGCTCGACAAGGCGGACCCATCGAAAGTCCTGGCGCGCTCGCGCGAGCCCTTCGTCCGGCCCGAACCCTCCGAGCGCGAAGGCTATGTCCCCAACGTCGTCTATACCTGCGGTGCGATACGCCATAACGACCAGATCATCCTGCCCTATGCCGTCTCCGACACCTTCTGCAATTTCGCGACGGTCAGGATCGCCGCGCTCCTGCAAGCCATGGAACGCCATGATGCGGGAACGGGCCTGTGATGGCGACGAAACGCTTCCAGCAGGGCGGCTCGGACAATTCGCCCCTCCATCGAGAAGGGCATCGATTCGCATTGCTTTCGATATGATTCAGCTTGATCTCGGTAGCCAATTTCGACGTCAATTCGAATCCTGATAGCGTCGAAATTTGACTTACTGAGCTTATTCGACTAGGTTGCCTGTGCCGATATTTGTCTGGTTGGCTGTTTTTTCTCGCGCTTCGGCGCGTCTCTGGCGAACTCCCTTTCGAAATCGTGCCGAACCCGTTGCGCATCCGCGTGTCGGTCGACGAATATTATCAGAAGGAGAGTTCACCATGGCCACTGGCACAGTGAAATGGTTCAATTCCACCAAGGGCTTCGGCTTCATTCAGCCGGATGACGGCAGCCAGGACGTGTTCGTCCATATCTCTGCCGTCGAGCGCGCCGGAATGCGCGAGATCGTCGAAGGCCAGAAGCTTGGCTACGAGATGGTCAAGGACAATAAGTCCGGCAAGATGTCCGCCGAGCAGCTGCAAGCAGCCTAACCGCCATTCAACCTCGCCGGCGACCACGGATGTCCTGGCATCGCGACGAGGATGAAGAACAGGAAAAGGCCAGGCTCACGCCTGGCCTTTTTCATAGCAGCGGCGCTCACGCCCTGTTGCGCCGAATCTTGACCGATGGGATTCCACCGTGGACATCGACGTTACGCCAAAATCCGGTGCAGCAGCCTGGCTGCTGACTGACCTGCTCGGCCGGCCCATGGGGCATGTCGCGGAAGAACCTGCCGGCGAATTCAGGATTCATCCGGCTGGCCAGGCGCTGCTGACGATGAAGACGATGAAATGCGGCCCCTTCAAAACACTCGATGATGCCTTGGCCGAGATCGAGCTCTTTACCCGAGGCACCTGCAGGCGAGTGTTGGGCGGCGATCCGCCTGATGGCGAGGCCTAGGTTCATGTCCGATCCAGTTGGATCGTCCAATTGCTCCAGGTCATTGCTTTAACGCGTTTTCTTCAAGCGAGCCGGCATCCACTTCGCTCGAAAGCGCGCTAAGCAGGACGCCGCTTGACCGGAGTGCCTGCCGGCAGCTCGATGAGCTTTGCCTTGCGCGAGGCCTTTGCCTCCTCCGATACCGGCATTGTCGATAGCGCCTCGTCGATATGGCGGCCTGCGACGGCCCGCGCCTTCAATTGCTGGCGTTTGCGGGTGACATTGCCCGGCGCATCTGCCGGCTGCGACGGATCCATATCGTGGGCGATCGCCGGGTTGCCCGGCTCGGTTGCCTGATCAGCGGGAATTGAGCGGATAATCTTGGTCGCAATAGAATTGGTCATTTGGAGTGAACGATCGACGCGCTGGTTTGTTCCGGTTTTGGCGGAAGCCCTGCGCCCGCCGAATTGATGCGAGATCGGCGCCAGGAGCTGCTAAGCTCAGAAGCTGCCAGGATTTTCGAGCCGCCGCCGGACGTTCGCGGGCGACCCACGCCCTGCCAGCCTCTCGACCAGGGTCGCCGCCTCGCGCGAAGCCCGGGTTTTCAGAAAGCCTCAATCATGCTCATCGGCACGCCCACAGCCCTGTTCGCATGACCGCCCCATGGTGGCAGGCGGGCGTGATCTACCAGATCTATCCGCGCTCCTTTCAGGACACGGATGGCGACGGCATAGGCGATCTCAAGGGCATCGCGCGGCGGCTCGACTATCTCGCCGGCTTTGGCATCGACGCGATCTGGCTCTCGCCGATCTACCCCTCGCCGATGGCCGATTTCGGCTATGACGTCGCCGATTATTGCGGGGTCGATCCATGTTTCGGCACGCTCGCCGATTTCGACGACCTGCTGGACCAGGTCCATGCGCGCGGGCTCAAGCTCCTGCTCGATTTCGTGCCGAACCACAGCTCCGACCGGCACACCTGGTTCGTCGAGAGCCGCGCCTCGCGCCTCAACCCGAAACGGGACTGGTATCTCTGGCGCGATCCTGCGCCCGATGGCGGGCCGCCCAACAACTGGATCAGCGATTTCGGCGGCTCGGCCTGGGAATGGGACGAGGCCACCGGGCAATATTACTACCACGCCTTCCTGAAGCAGCAGCCGGACCTCAACTGGCGCAACCCGGCCGTGCGGGCGGCGATGCATGAGGTGATGCGCTTCTGGTTCGACCGCGGCGTCGACGGTTTGCGCATCGACGTGCTCTGGCACCTGATCAAGGCGGCGGATTTTCCCGACAACCCGCCCAATCCGGACTATCGCCCCGCCATGGGCGAGATGCACCGGGTGCTCCAGCTGTACTCGGCCGATCAGCCCGAGATCCATGCGATCGCCGCCGAGATGCGCGCCATCGCCGACGGTTATGGAGCGAGAGGGCCAGATCACGTCGCATTCGGGCGGAATCGCCCGAATGCGAAAAACGTGATCGATTCCTGGGGTTTAGAGCATTGCTCCAGCGAAAAACCGGTGCCCGCTTTTTCGCGCAATGCTCTGGGCGAGCGCCTGCTGATCGGCGAGATCTACCTGCCGGTCAGTCGTCTGATGGACTATTACGGCGGAGCCCAGGCAGGCGTGCAGCTGCCTTTCAACTTCCAGCTGATCGATGCGCCATGGCAGGCGCGCGCTCTTGCCGCCCTGATCGCCAATTATGAGGCTGCGCTGCCGCCGGGCGGCTGGCCGAACTGGGTACTCGGCAATCATGATCGTTCGCGCATCGCCAGCAAGCGCGGCGAAACCCAGGCCCGCATCGCTGCGATGCTGTTGCTGACGCTGCGCGGCACGCCCACGCTCTATTACGGTGACGAACTGGGCCTGAGCGATGTTCCAATCCCGCCCGCGCAGCTCCGGGACCCTCGCGAATTGCGCGAGCCCGGGCTCGGCCTGGGCCGCGATCCGGTCCGGACGCCGATGCCGTGGGACGCCGGCGCGCATGCCGGCTTCAGCACGGTCTCGCCCTGGCTGCCGCTCAATGCCGACTGGCCGATACGCAACGTCGCGGGGATGGCAGACGAGCCCGCCTCGATCCTGACGCTCTATCGCCAGTTGCTGGCGCTCAGGCGCGCATATCCGGCATTGGCGGTCGGTGATTTCGGTCTGCTGGACTCCGAGGGCGATGTGCTCGCCTATGAGCGCCGCTACGCGGCGCAACGCTTGATCGTGGCGCTCAATCTAGGGGGGAGCGAACAGCGCCTGACGCTGCCGCCTTGGGCCAGCGGGCACCGGCTGATCCTGTCGACGCGCGGCGAGGCGCCGCTTGTCGAAAGCCATGTGCTGCGGCTGCGGGCGGATGAGGGCGTGATCCTCGCGACCTGATCGCGATTTTCAGAGCGTTTTCGAGTGAAGGACGACGATGTGCGTATCGCCATGCTGGCGCCGATCTCCTGGCGCACCCCGCCGCGCCATTACGGTCCATGGGAATTGGTGACGAGCCTGTTGACCGAGGCGCTGGTGGCGCGCGGCCTCGACATCACCCTGTTTGCCACCAGGGACAGCTGGACGGCGGGCACGCTCGCCGGTGTCTGCCCGGCCCCCTATTCCGAGGACCCCGGCATCGATGCCAAGGTCTGGGAGATGCTCCATGTCGCCCATGTCTTCGAGCGCGCCGGCGAGTTCGACCTGATCCACAACCAGGCCGATTTCGTGCCCCTGGCCTTCTCGCGACTGGTCGAGACGCCCGTGGTGACGACGATCCACGGCTTCTCCTCCGAGCGCATCCTGCCGGCGTTCAAGGCCTATGAGGACCGTGTCCACTATGTCGCGATCAGCGCTGCCGACCGGCACCCGGATCTGCGCTATGCGGCGACGATCCATCACGGCATCAGGCTGGAGGACTTTCCGTTCGATCCGGTGGGCGGCGAGGACCTGCTCTTCTTTGGCCGCATCCACCCCGACAAGGGCGCAGCCGAAGCGATCGACGCGGCTCGCCAGGCAGGCAGGCGGCTCGTCATGGCCGGCATCGTCCAGGATCAGGGCTACCACGCCGACCATGTCATGCCAGCGCTCGATGGCCGCTCAGTGGATTATCTCGGCCCGATCGGCGGAGAGCTCCGCACGAAAACCCTGGGCTCGGCGCGGGCGCTGCTCCACCTCATCAATTTCGAGGAGCCCTTCGGGCTCTCGGTGGTGGAGGCGCTCGCCTGCGGCACGCCGGTCATCGCCTCCAGGCGCGGCTCGATGCCGGAACTGATCGAGCATGGCGTGACCGGCTTCCTGGTCGACAGCGTCGATGAAGCCGTCGAGGCGGTCGGCCGCATTGGTGAGATCGATCGCGCCGCCTGCCGGGCATCGGTCGCCGCGCGCTTCACGGTGGATCACATGGCGGATCGATACTGGGAGCTCTATCGATCGCTCCTGGCCTGACGGCCCGGCCTCGCGAATAAGGCCCATCCCCCCGGGCGCTGCCTTGTGGCCAGCGATCGGGACATCGGTCGTCAAAGCCTGACAACAATGCCCTTGCATGCTCACGGCGAACCTCCGGCATGTCGCGAGGCGCGGTTTCGGCCTCGCGACACAGGACTAAGCCGCTCGCGCCGCAGCCCCTGCCGCGCGAGCGGCTTAGTCCCCTGGCGCATGCCGTGCACCAGTCAGAACCAGGCGCTTCGGCCTTATGCTCCGCAGGCCCACTTCTATGGGATGATGACCGTCAAGTAAGGGCTGGCCGGCTTGTCATGTGGAGCGGCGATCGCTGGCACCTTGTTCGAAACCGGCTTCAGCGACTTCAGATAGCTTGCCAGCGAGTCTGCGTCCTGCGGGTTCAGCCTGCCGTAGGAATGCCAGGGCATGACCGGTGCCAGAACCCGGCCGTCCGGGCGCTCGCCTTTGGTCACCGCCTTGATGATGTCGGCCTTCGACCATTTGCCCAGCCCTGTCTCCGGATCGGGCGTCAGGTTCGGTGGGTAGAAGATACCGACATTGGGGATCTGGAAGCCGACATCTCCCCCGGCGACGAAGCGGGAATGGTCGGGCTTGCCGAGCATCTGGCCGGGCGTGTGGCAGCCGCCGCAATCCATGATCGTGACGAGGTATTCGCCTCGTTTCGTATCGGCATGCCCCGTGGCCGAGAGGCTCGCCAGGGCAATGGCAGCGGCAAAGGCAAGTCGATACATCTCGCTTCTCCCTGAAAGGCGGCAAATCTACGTTCTCTGACGATGAAACGGTTCGGGTGTCGGACGGTCAGGCCGCCCGCTCGAGCGTTTCGGCTCGATGCCCGGCGGCGAAGGCCTCGATTTCGGTGAGCAGGCGATCGACGCTGGAGTCCTCGGCAGCGAGCAAGCCGGCCATTCGCCTGGCCTGCTCCGCGAAGCTGGCATCGGCCAGGACATCCTGAACCGCGCGTGCGATTTCGGATGGGCTCGCTGTCGGGTCCAGACGAATGCCGACCCGATGATATTCCACGCGGGCGGCGTTATCGTTCTGGTCGCGCCCCATTGGCATCACGACCAGGGGAACGCCGTGACGCAGCGCGCGCAGGACCGTGCCGTGTCCACCATGGGTCACGACGACCTGTACCGATGGCAGGATCGCTTCATGCGACGCGCTGCCGAAGATGCCGACATTGTCCGGTGCTTCGATTGCGAGCTGCTCCAGCGCCTTGCCGAGCGTCACGACGGCACTGACCGGGAGTTGGCCGAACGCGGCAACGATACGGCGCAAGACTTCGTCCTGCCCCTGATGCGTGGTGCTGAAGGAAACCAGCGCTCTCGGGCGCGTGCCGTCGCCGATTGCCCGGTGCCCGGAAGCGGCCACCCAGCTCGGCTCCTCGAGGAGAGGGCCGACATAGCGGACATGGTCCGGCATCTGCACGACTGGAAAGTCGAAGCTGCGGCTGGTCGCGAGCAGGCAGCGCCCGGCGCTGGCAGTCTGATCGAGGACGCGCGCCAGCGGGGCGAGGCCGAAATGGGCGCGGGCGGCGTTGAGGGTGGGCAACGCCTGGTTCCACAGCGCCTCGCCGGCGGCCGCTACTTCCGCATCGCGTGCGCGTTCGGCCGCGTTTCCGGCGGGTTGGAAGCCTGGCCCGAAGGGTGGGTGGCCGGGCAGTGGTGACAAGGAGATGTTTGCCGCCAGCAGCACGAGGGGAACTCGGGAAACCTCCGCGGCGAGCATGCCGCCGAAGAGTAAATCCGAGCCGATCATCAGATCGGCCGGCTTGAGCGCCAGCGCATCCAGAATATCGAGCGCATAATCCTGAGCCGGGCCGACGAAAATCCGATCGGTCCATTGCCGAAACGCAGCGATCGGATCCGCGATATCCCGATCGCGCACGAAACAGCTCGCAGGGCTGCGATCCGGCCGGTTGGGAGCGCGGGTCCAGGGCTGGAAGCGCGCTCCGGCCGCGATTGCCTCGGCCTTCATGGAATCGTCGGCGATCAGGCGAACATCATGGCCGCGGGCCACAAGGCCTCGCAAGGCGGCGATGAACGGCGGCACATTGCCGCCGCCTTCCCATCCCGTCACCAGTATGCGCAGACGCGCTTGAGGGTTCGACAACTGTGCCATGTGGGAGTTCCTGCACTTGAACCGGAAATCTAGCGAACGGCGTCCTCGCGGAGCAGCCGTTCCACCGCCTCGATCATCAGCCTGCTGGCCTCGCTGGCTGAGTGGTTTTGATTGCGACGCAACAGGTGCCACACCCACACATCCGTCAGCGCCAGCAGTTGCGCGAGGCGGTCCGCTCTCGATGGAGGAGGTAGCTTGTCCAGCCAGAGCGCGAACATCTCCTCGATCCACGCGCGGTGACCGCTGCGGCCGCGCGCGAGGATCGCGCCGAACTCGGGAATGCGCGCCTCTTGGCTGAGCGTGCGGACGACGATGTCGCCAGCCTGTTCGTAGTCCTGCATCAGGACGGTGATGATCGCCGCGACGGTTTTTCCGGGGTTGCGCCAGCGCCGGGTCCGGATTTCCGCGTCGAGCCCATCGGCCATCGCGCTCAGCACGCCGGCCTTGTCGCCGAACCGTCTGATCACGGTCTGTCTGGTCGTGTTGGCCGCCCTGGCGATGTCGTCGAGCGTGATGTCTTCAAACCAGCGCTCGCCCAAGAGGTGCCTGAGGGCGGCCAGAATCTGTTGCTCGGTGTCCTGCACGGCATGAGCGCGCGCAACCTGATGATAAGCACGGGGCGACATTGTTGAATTCCATTTTCAAGTTACTCAATGTAACATGAAATTTGCGCACGTCAATGTGCCAACGGATCGGCCGATAATGCTTCCTGGAGGCTATGTGAGGCGAGGATTGCTCGGACTCTCGGCTGCTCAGTCAGGTTTCTCGACCAGATCTGCCGAGATGCGCGCCCTGTGTCCAAACGCTTGCCGAGCGGGTCCGGCATCGCCAGTCAGATGGCGGCGGCCAGCCGTGCTTGCTCCCGTCGCCGTTTGAACAAAGTCAGGCCGATGATCGTGGCGCAAGCGAGAGCATTGGCTCCGAAGACCGCTGCCATCGTCCAATCATAAGCAGCCAGGAGCGCGTATATGACCGTGGTCAGGTGCGAGATCGCGAAGATGCTCCAGGTCGCGCAGGAAATGGCGCGCGCGCCGTCGGGGTCCTGAATGATGCGCAGGATCTGCGGCAGGTAGGCGAGAGCCCGGACGGCGTTGCACAGCGTAAACGCGGCTGTCGCGAGTTCAGCGGCTGTCATGGCAAGCCCCTTGTGACGAAAGAGAAGGCTCAGCGGCGGCCAGCCGCGGCAGCCAGGCTCGTGCCGAGGTCGGTGTAGAGTGCGATCGCTTCGGCATCCCGCCCGTCGCGGCATGTAACCCGTGCGCTGAGGAGCTTCATCGCGGCATCGGCCACGAGCTGGGGCGGAAGGCTTTGATCCTCGCCATGCTTTTCGATCAGGCCGAAGGCGAGCAGATCATGCGCGGCGCAGGCCTTAGCCGCCGCGCTGCCGGCAAGAGCCGCGGAGAAACCAGGCAGACTCTGCATCAGCACCACGAAAACCACGCCAAGAAACCGTCGGCCGGACATGACACACCTCCTGAACCTGTCTCCCGGATAGCCGCTCAGCCGCCGGATTTGACGGGCGCGGACGTCTTGTCCGGATTGGAAGCCGGCGATGGAATGGCTCCGGCTCCCTTCCCATGGGACTGATTGACCACATCGCCTGTCACGTCGTTCAGGCAGACCGTCTGGAAGATCGAATATCCCTTGGGGCAGACGTCCTGGACGCCCTGCGCGAAAGAGAGGCTGGGCACCGATAGGAGGCCGAGCAGGCATGCCGCGATGCCGCAGGCTTGTCCGGAGCGGCGGGGGATGCTGCGCGCGTTCGATGAGGAGACCATGGTCGCTTTCCTTCTTGTCGGTTGCGGGCGTTGGCGTTGAAAGGGCCGGCCGCTTGCGCGCCGCGCGGCGGCTTCGGTCGGCCGTGGAGGGAATCCAGATCAATTGAGCGCCGCTGCGACCTTGGCGATCCCAGCCTTGGCGCAGGTTTCGTCCTTGTCGCCACCAGGGGCGCCGGAAACCCCGACGGCGCCGATCGTCTCGGTGCCGGCCTTGATCGGCACGCCGCCGCCGATGGCAATGACGCCCGGAATCTGGCGCAGCGCGGCAGCGTCGCCGGCGGCCGTCGCTGCGGCGAACTCCAGCGAGGTCTGGTTGCGGGTTCGCGCCGTGTAGGCCTTCATGCGGGCGAACTCGACGGTATGCGGCGCGGTGCCGTCGCCGCGCAGAGCCGCCGCGAGCTGACCGGCCTTGTCGACGACGACCACGCTGACGCGGAACGAGGTCTTGGCGCATTCCTCGACGGCGCCAGCGATGATGGCCTGCGCCATGGCCGTGGAGATGTTCTTTTCCATCTGGGGCGCTTGCGCATGGGCCAGCGCCGGCAGGCAAAGCGCGGTGAACACGATCAACGATGTCATCTTCATGAGACAGGCTCCGGCCGGCATCGTTTCCGCGCTCGGCATTGCGGTTTCAGGGAAGGTTCGGCGCCTCGACATCAGTCGAGGCCCCATTTCGTCTTGATCGCGGCGACGGTGCCGGCCGCCTCCAGCTTGGACAACGATCTGTCGATCTTCATCAGCAGATCGGCGTCGCCCTTGCGCACCGCGAAGGCGAGATGGCCGACGAGAATGGGCTGGTAGCTCGCCACCGTGCGCAGGCCGGTATCGCCGCTCATCCGCAGCAGGAAATTCGCCTGCAGCCCGTTGTCGACGAGGCCCTCGACGCTGCCGGCCTGAAGCTTGGCAATCGATTCCGGCGGCGTCGCCGAAAGCGAGATCTCGGCGCCGGCATCTTCGAGCGGTTTCACATAGGAGCTGCCGCGCGACGTCGCGATCTTCATCCCCTTGAGATCGGCGACCGATTTGAAGGCAGCGTTGTTCGATGCCTTCACGATCAGGACGTCGCGGTAGCTGCCATAAGGATGGGTGAAGTCGACGACCTTCTGGCGCTCGGGCGTAATGCCGAAGGAGCCCGCGATGGCGTCGATCCGCCGCTCGATCAGCGCCTGCTGCAATTCACCGAAGGGCATCGCCTGGAACTGCAGGCTGAGGCCGGCATCGGCGCTGACTGCCTGCATGATCTCGACGGCGAAGCCTTCGGGCGCCTTCGTCTCCGGATTCAGGCCGGATGCGGGCTGACCGGCCGGCGTGATGCCGACCTTGAACAGCGTCTGGGCCTGGGCGGTCGGCGTTGCGGCCCAAAGGCCCACGACGAGAGCCCCTGCGATCCCGGTCTTCATGATGTCATCCTCGCTTGCTGGAGCAGATGCTCCGATCGCCAGGACGATAAGCGCCGCCATCAGGCCGCAACATTATCCGCAGGTGCCGCCGGCGGACGCGTCATGGGCGGGCGGATCGACTACCAAGTCATTGTCATTGAAGAAGGAAAAACAAAGGCGGCGCACCACCGCCGGTGCCGGCACCTCGGTATCAGCCGCTAGGCATCAGGCTTCCGCTACGGCATTCTTGTCGTCCTTGCGGGAGGCCGACATGCGCAACCGACGCGAACTCTTGATCATGACAGCTTGTGCCGCCGCGTCCCGGGGCATCGCGGCGACGCCGGGCCGGGTCAGGCGCATCGGCTGGCTGACGGCCCAGCCGGCGGCAAGCCTCGTGCCCTATCTCGACGCATTGCGGGAGGGCCTCGTGGAGCAGAAGCTCGTTCCCGGAGAAGGCATCGAAATTCTCTATCGCTATGGCGACGACAGGATGGATCGCGTTCCGGCACTGGCACGGGAACTTGTCGAGAGCGGCATCGAGCTCCTCATGGTGCAGGGCGCAGCGATCCCGGACGTGCTCAAGTTGGGGCTGCCCGTCCCTATCATTTTCGTCACGAGCGCCGATCCGATCTCCGCCGGCTTCGCGAAAAGCCTCTCCCAACCTTCTCGCGATTGCACCGGCGTCACCTTCATGGCCTTCGAGCTGCTTGGGAAGCGGCTGGAACTGCTGAAGGAGATCATCCCGGGTTTGGGCCGCGTCGCCGTGCTCGGCAACCCGCATCATGCAGGCTCAGATATCGAGCGCGCCTCCTCCGAGGAGGCCGGGCATCGTCTCGGGATCGCCATCGATTTCATCGCCACGCCGAACAGCGGTGCGGTGCTGGCGGCTCGTGCCGATCTCGCCGGTCTTCGGCCGGACGCGATCTCGCTATTGCCCGATGGCTTCGCCATCGCGCATCGCAAGGCGATCATGGCGGTCGCGAACGAGGAGCGCATTCCCGTCATCTCCGGCTGGCCGGTCTTCGCCCAGGCCGGCGCGCTCTGCACCTACGGGCCGCGGCTCTCCTTGATCTATCGTCGCATCGCGTTTTTCGTGGCGCGGATTCTCGCCGGCGCCAGGCCGGGTGACCTGCCTGTCGAGCGCCCGACGCAGTTCGAGCTCATCCTGAACCAGGCGGCAGCGCGCTCCTTCAACCTCACCTTCTCGCGCGCGATCCTCGCCCGCGCGGACGAGGTGATCGAGTGAAACCAGTTGATCGGCGCAGCTTCGTGCATCCCGGACATTTCATCCGGAGGCTGGGGCATCGGCTGTCGATCAAGGTCGCCGCAGCGATCGTGGGCGTCGCCGCGCTCGTGCTGGTCTGCGCCGGCGGCATGAGCTTGTGGCTCGTCCTCGGCGCCCAGATGAGGACGGTGACGGCGCTGCATCAGTTGCAGGCCGCGACGGCGGCTGAACGCATCCTGCGCTTCGTCGACGAGCTCGAATCGCATCTGCGCTGGCTGATCGCGCCGTCCTGGTCGAGCACCAATGAGGACGACCGCCGGATCGACGCGCTCAGGACCTTGCGGGCACTGGCGCCGGTCAGCACGCTGCGCCTGCTCGATCCGCAAGGCCAAGAGCAACTGCGCGTGTCCCGCTTGGGGCCGGATGTCGCGGCCTCAGGCGCGGATTTCGGCCGGACGGATGCCTATCGAGCCGCACGGCGGCAGGGGCGCCATGTCGGCCCGGTCTATTTCCAGGACGGCTCGGAGCCCTACGTCACTATCCATCTCGGCGGCGCCTCGGCCAGGCAGGGCAGCGTGGTGGCGGACGTCAATCTCAAGCTGATCTGGGACATCGTCGCGGCAAGCCACATCGGCGAGGCCGGCCGCATGCTGCTGGTGGACGATGCGGGGCGCCTGATCTCGCATCCCGATATCAGCCTGGTCCTGCGGCGCGCCGACGTCTCGGCCCTGCCGCAGGTTCAGGCCGCGCTGGCATCGTCGCCATCCGGTGATGGGACCTCCCTCGTCGCCGGCCGCGATCTCGAGGGGCAGAAGATTCTGTCGGCGCATGCCCGCTTGCCGTCGCTCGGCTGGAGCGTCGTCACCGAATTGCCACGGGCCGAGGTGCTGGCGCCGGTCTATGCCTCCATCCGCCTGTCGATCGTCGCCTTGCTCGGCGGGCTCACGGCGGCGATCGTCTGCGGCGTCCTGATCGCGCGACATATGATCCGGCCGATCGAGACGCTGACGGCCGGCGCGGCCAGGATCGGCGCCGGAGCGCTCGACCATCGGATCACGATTGCCGGCTCCGACGAGTTCGCGGAACTCGGCGAGCGGTTCAACGAGATGGCCGGCAGCCTCCAGGCCGAGCGGGCGACGCTTGAAAACAAGGTCGCGCAACGGACGCAGGAATTGGCACGCGCCAATCAGGCGAAGTCGCGTTTCCTCGCCAGCGCCAGCCACGATCTGCGCCAGCCGCTCCATGCGTTGAGCCTTTTCGTCGATGAGTTGCACGCGAACCCGACCAGGGAACGGCGCGCGCGCCTCAACGACAAGCTCGCCGAGGCCGTCGACAGCCTCAACGGCATGTTCGACGCGATCCTCGATACCTCGAAGATCGAAGCCGACGCGATCAAGCCCGCCTTGTCGCGCTTTCCTGTCGCCCCGCTCTGCGATGCCCTGCGCGTGCTCTTCGCACCGGCCGCCTCGGCAAAGGGCCTGGAGCTGGAGATCGGCAGCAGCGGCCTCTGGATCGAAAGCGACGCCTTGCTCCTGCAGCGCATCCTGCAGAACCTGATGGCGAACGCGATCCGCTATACGGATAAGGGCCGTGTCGCACTTTCCTGCAGCGACCACGACGGTCAGTTGACGATTGCGGTCACGGATAACGGCCCGGGCATCCCCACGGAGATGCAATCCGACATCTTCGGAGAGTTCTTCCGGGCGCCGACTCCCGGCCAAAGCGGTGAGCGCGGGCTAGGGCTGGGGCTCTTCATCGTCGCAAGCTTCGCGCGCTTGCTGAACCATACGATCGGCCTGGATTCGGCGCCGGGCCGTGGCTCCACCTTCGCGATACGGGTTCCGATCGTTTCGCCGGTCGCCGAGCCGCTGCCGGCGGGCGGTCTCCAACGCCATGCCTCCTTCGGCCAGGGGCGCCATGCGGCGGTGCTGGGCGATGATCCGGCCGCACGTGACGCAGCCACCGGCTTGCTTCGGTCGTGGGGTTTTGACGTCCGGGAGGCGGCATCGCCGGCCGAACTGGAGAGCGCCCCTGTCGATCTCCTCATCGCTGATGCCGACGGCATAGCCGCCGGCGGCGTGATCGCGACGATTACCGCGATACGGGTCCTGCGGCCCGCTCTACGGATCGTCCTGCTTACGGGACAGACGGGTGCCATCCAGCCTAGGGAGGCCTGTGCCGACATCGACATGCTGCGCAAACCCGTGCTGCCGATCGCCCTGCGCGCCGCCGTCACGAAAGCGATGGCCGGGCCTGCCGGGCCATGAAGGGAGACGGCGCGCTCAGGCGATATCCGGCAATTGCCAGCCATAGCGGGCGATCGTGAGCGCGGCCTCAGTGCGGTTGCTGACCTGGAGCGCCCGCATCAGCGCCGTGACATGATGTTTTACCGTAACTTCGGCGATCGAGAGCGTGCGGGCGATCGCCTTGTTGCTGCGGCCGCGCATCAAGAGCGCCAGCACATCGAGCTGTCTTTCCGTGAGGCCGAGCTCGGCCGGCGTCGGCGGACGCTCCGGCGCGGCCGCGAGGGCCTCCTTCGGCCGGGACGGCCAGGCTTCCGGCGGAATATAGATGCCGCCGGCCATGACGAGACCGAGCGCGCCGACCATGACCGAGCGGGCCGCCGATTTCGGGATGAACCCGACGGCACCAGCATCGAGCGCCGCGGCCATCACATCGGATTCCGTGCTGCTCGACAGGACGACCACCGCGGTCCCCGGGTGACGCGCGCGGATCGTCTTCAGGAGATGAAGGCCGTCACCGTCCGGCAGGCCGAGATCGAGGATGACGAGCTGCTTCTCGGGATCGCCTTCGGCAAGCTCCATGGCCTTGCGGGCAGAATCTGCCTCGTCAATGACCGCGTCCGCCACGATCTCGGCCAGGATGGCACGAAGCGCGTCGCGAATGAGGGCGTGGTCATCGACAAGAAGGATATGCATGACGGGGTTCAAATTGCCCCAGCCATGCCGTTGCGACAATCGCCCTTCGTTCAGCTTCAGCTTTTTGACACGTCACGTCCGGCTGGCTGGGAATCCCGAGCTCGGCGACGGAAGCGCTGCTCACGGAATGTCCGCTCAAACGGCTGCGTTAGGAATGCCTTTGTGAGCTGCGCGATAATCGGCAGCGTCATATCCTTATCATTTGATATTGTCGGGCGGACGGGACAATCGAGCGGCGCCGGCACTCGATGGAGAAAAACATTCTTCTTCACAGAGGTAAGGCGCCCCCAAAGGCGGTCCATTTTGTCTGTGGAGAGACAAAATTTCTGCGCTCAACCTCGAAGTGTTGCGGCAGACTTTTCAACACAATCGGCGCGAATCGGAACCGCATCACTTGAGCGGCGCGGCAGGTGATGGGCTCTCGCGACATCCGAGAGCTCCGTAAGCACGAACATCTGTTGGGGCGGCGGCTGGGGCGCGCAGCATCCGCCCTCACAATTTACTAATTAAATCAGTCGTTTGGCACAACAAAACTGGCGGACAGGGCGGGATTCGAACCCGCGATACGGTTTCCCGTATACACACTTTCCAGGCGTGCGCCTTCAACCACTCGGCCACCTGTCCGGCGCGCTGCTTATGACCGCCGAGCCGGCTTCTTTCAAGGGCTGATCGCAAGGCTTTTCACAGTTCGCGCGAATGAGGCGCTCGCGCCCGTTGCAAAGACCTGTCGGAATGGGCACATCCGAGGCTGGGGCTGGCCCCGACCCCGGCATGCGGGCTCGGTTGCGCGCGAGGGAGCGATGGTGCGGTTTCTGCTGCGGCTGCTGGGCTATGTCCTGATCCCGGCCGGCTTTGTCTCTCTCGTCATCGACGGCGCGCGCTCGATCGCCAATTCGGCGCTACAGTTCACCCCACTCAGCGCCACGCTCTCGGCCCTGCTCGGCGAGCGCTACCAAGCGCTGCAGCCAGCGATCGAGCGCAATCTCCACCCGCTGCTCTGGGACCCTGTCCTGCTCAACCTCATGCGTTCGCCGACCGCGCTGGCCGCACTCCTGCTGGGCTTCCTGCTGCTCAGGCTCGGCGCGCGGCCGGAACCGACGATCGGCATCGTCACACGACGGTGAAGCGCCACGCGCGGATCCATGCCTGTCGAAATCGCGCCCGCATGCCTATCTTGGTGGCCGACAGTAAGTTTCAGGGAGCCCAAGATGTTCTTCCAGCGCAAAAAGACCGTCCTGCCCCAGGCCGATGAGGCCCTGCCCGGCCGGCCGCAGGCGATCGCGACGGCCGAGCGGCATTTTCTCAGCAAACGCCCGCTGCAGGGTCCCTATCCCGAGGGGCTCGAGACGGCCGTTTTCGGCATCGGCTGCTTCTGGGGAGCGGAGCGCAAGTTCTGGCAGATCGAGGACGGCATCTGGGTCACCGCGGTCGGCTATACCGGCGGCCTGACCCAGAACCCGAGCTATGAGGAGGTCTGCTCGGGCATGACCGGGCATAACGAGGTCGTGCGCGTGGTCTATGATCCCGCCAGGCTGCCCTATGAGATGCTGCTCAAGACCTTCTGGGAGAATCACGACCCGACCCAGGGCATGCGCCAGGGCAATGACATCGGCACGCAATATCGCTCCGGCATCTATGTCACCACGGCCGCGCAGCGCGAAGCCGCCGAACGCTCGAAGGCCGAATACCAGCAGGCGCTGAGCCCGCGCGGCTATGGCCCGATCACCACCGAGATCCTCGACGCGCCGGAATTCTACTTCGCCGAGGACTATCACCAGCAATATCTCGCCAAGAACCCGGCCGGCTATTGCGGATTGGGCGGCACCGGCGTCGCCTGCCAGATCGGCGTCGGAGTCGAAGCCTGACGAAAACGCCGTTCCGGCAGCCGACTGACGCGTAGCGCTTTGATCTTGCATCGGCTTGTCCCGAAAACCGGTTCCCACTTTTCGGGCCGATGCTCTGGAGCGAGGCCCCGCAGGCTTGCCTGCGGGGCCTCTTCACGTCATGGCAGGCGGAGAGAGGACATCAGGGGGCACAGGATGGCACAGCATCAGACCGAAGCGGAGACCGCAGCCGATTTCACGCCATCAGGTCCTGAGCGCGCCCTCGAGACCTTCCTCTCGGCCAGTCGCTGGCTGCTGGCGCCGTTTTATGTGCTGCTCGTCGTTGCGCTTGGCGGCCTGCTGGTGAAGGCGCTGCAGGAGGCCTGGCACTTCATCAGCCATGTCTTCTCCGCCACCGAATCCGACGTGATCCTCGGCGTGCTCTCGCTGGTCGACCTGACCTTCACGGGCTCGCTGATCGTCATCGTGATCTTCTCCGGCTATGAGAACTTCGTCTCGAAGATCGATCCGAAGGCGCATCGCGACTGGCCGGAATGGATGTCGCAGATCGACTTCTCCGGCCTCAAGCTGAAGCTGATCTCCTCGATCGTCGCGATCTCGGCGATCCAGGTGCTGAAGGCCTTCATGAATGTGAAGGCTTCCTCCGACCGCGACCTGATGTGGCTCGTCGCGATCCATGTCGTCTTCGTGGTCTCGGGGCTGGTCATGGCCTGGACCGACAAGATCTCCGGCGAGGGACATGGCGGCTCGGGCGGGCATTAAAGCCGGATCAATCCGAAAAACCGGCCCCCACTTTTTCGCATCCGGCTCCGACGCGACAGGCAAACCCCCGTCGCCTGTACGCTCAGGGCCGGATGCGCTCGAACATGGTGACATCAGCGCTTTTGTAGGACGCCTGCCCGAACGGCACGTAGCCCAGCTTTCCGGCCAGCCGGACCGAGGCCGTATTGTCGGGATTGATGATGCAGACGGTGCGGGTCTGCGGCCGATTGGCGTCGAACCAGGCATGGGCCGCGCCCACGGCCTCCGCCGCGATGCCACGGCCATGCGCGACTGTCGCCGTGATCCAGGCGGCTTCCGGATAGGGATCGAACGTCTCGCCGAGGCCGCGATGAAAATCGGCGAGCCCGGTCTGGCCGAGGAGGCGGCCGCTCTCCTTCTCGATGATGACGAAAAGCCCGTATCCAAGGAGCGACCAGTGCCCGGCATAGCGCAGCAGACGGTGCCAACTCTCCTCCCGCGACATCGGCCCGCCGATGAAGCTCATGACCGCAGGGTCGGAGAGCAGCGCGTAGCTCGCCTCGAAATCATCCAGGACAGGCGGGCGGAGCAGCAGGCGTTCGGTCTCGATCATGATGCTCTTGAACCATTTTCAGCGGGTGTCGCCTATGGCGGCGATGCGCGCTCCCGGTTGCGCGCCGGGCACATCGCCAGCGAAGATCCCGCGCCGCATAAGTGTGAAGCAGCCGCCATAAGTTCCCGATATGTTCTTGCGTGCAACCTGAAGCTCGATTAGCCTCACGCAAGGGCAGGATGCAAAAAGGTGGGAACCGGTTTTTCGCATCGATCCTGCCTAACTCTCAGTTGAGAGCCGGATGATGTCAGATGGGATCACTGTGTGAGCCCATCTGACATCATCCGGTTCTCGGGCAAGAGGTGGCGCTGATGGTGACGCGGGTCGCGACGGTGGCGTTCGAAGGAATCGAGGCGCGCGCCGTCGATGTGCAGGTGCAGGTGACGCCGGGCGGCGTCGCCTTCATCCTGGTCGGCCTGCCCGACAAGGCCGTGGCCGAAAGCCGCGAGCGGGTGCGCGCCGCGCTGATCGCCTCGGGACTGGCGCTGCCGGCCAAGCGCATCACCGTCAATCTCGCGCCGGCCGACCTTCCCAAGGAGGGCAGCCATTACGACCTGCCGATCGCGCTCGGCGTGATGGCGGCGATCGGGGCGATCCCGGCGGATGCACTGGCGGGCTACACGGTCCTGGGCGAGCTCGCGCTCGACGGCTCGATCACGGCGGTGGCCGGCGTGCTGCCGGCCGCGATCGCCGCCTATGGCCGAGGCCAGGGACTGATCTGCCCGGCGGCGTCCGGCCCCGAAGCGGCCTGGGCCGCCGCCGATATCGACATCCTCAGCCCGCGCTCGCTGATCCAGCTCGCCAATCATTTCAAGGGCACGCAGGTGATGGCACGGCCGGAGCCCGCCGTGGCCCGGCAATCGGGCGCGCTGCCCGACCTCGCCGACATCAAGGGCCAGGAGAGCGCCAAGCGCGTCCTCGAAATCGCTGCGGCCGGCGGCCATAACCTCCTGATGAACGGACCGCCCGGCGCCGGCAAATCGATGCTGGCGAGCCGGCTGCCCTCGATCCTGCCGCCGCTGAACCCGCGCGAATTGCTGGAGGTCTCGATGGTGCTCTCGGTCGCAGGCCATCTCGCCGACGGCGCCCTGACCGACCGGCGGCCTTTCCGCGCGCCGCATCACTCGGCCTCGATGGCAGCCCTCGTCGGCGGCGGCTTGCAGGCCAAGCCCGGCGAGGTCTCGCTCGCCCATCACGGCGTGCTCTTCCTCGACGAGTTGCCGGAGTTCCAGGCGCAGGCGCTCGACGCATTGCGCCAGCCGATGGAGACCGGCGACGTGCTGATCTCGCGGGCCAATCACCGCGCCGTCTACCCGGCCCGCTTCCAGCTCGTCGCGGCGATGAATCCATGCCGCTGCGGCAAGGCGACGGAGCCGGGCTTCGCCTGCCGCCGCCAGCAGAACGAGCGCTGCATGGCGCAGTATCAGAGCCGCATCTCGGGGCCGATGCTCGACCGCATCGACATCACCATCGACGTGCCGGCGGTCACCGCGTCCGACCTGATCCTGCCCAGCCCGAGCGAGGGCTCGGCCGAGGTCGCCGCCCGCGTCGCCGCGGCAAGGCGGCTCCAGACGGCACGGTTCGAAGCGCTCGGTCTCGGCGGCATCTCGACCAACGCTGCCTGCCCGGCGACGGTGCTGGACGAGATCGCGCGACCCGACAATGCCGGCATCAAGCTGCTCAAGGATGCCGCCGACGCGATGCGCCTGACGGCGCGGGCCTATCACCGTGTCCTGAAGGTGGCCCGGACGCTGGCCGATCTCGACGGCGAGCCAAAGGTCGGGCGCATCCATCTGGCCGAGGCCCTGTCCTATCGCTCGCGCATCGACCAGGTCGCGCAGGCGGCGTGAGGCTTTGTCTTCCAGAAAGCCTTGGCCTCCTCGAAAACCTTGGCCTTCCACGGACAGCGCCCAGTTGCGAGGCTGCGGGTTGTGCGGTCACCGGCACGCCCGCAAGGTTAACGCTTCATGCCGTTCGATCGCTAAACTTCGACGGTCCAACCAACTCTTTCTCAACAGGGCGATGATAAGCAGGGGACATGGCTTTCCCTTCGTCATCGCTGGCATTCTGGATTGCGGTCGCAACGGCGATCCTTGCAATCCTGTTCGCACTCAAGCTGGCGCGGCAGCGCGACCGCATCGTGCGCCAGGCCACCGAACTCGCCCATGACATCGAGACGCTGAACGACCGGCTCTGGGCGCTGGCCGACAGCGAAGAGCGCTATCGCAGCCTGATCGAGGCGCAGGGCGACCTGATCGTACGCCGCGACGGCGAGCGAATCGTCTACGCCAATGCCGGTTACGCCTCCCTGCTCGGCTTGAGCGAGGCCGAGGTCATCGGCAGCCAGGCGCAACCGAGGCGCATCGCCTGCCGGCCGGCGCTCGCGCTGGGCGACGGCGCCCGCGTCTTCGACGAAAGCCTGGCGACGCCCGAGGGCGACCGCTGGATCTCCTGGGTCGAGACCGTCGTGCCGGTCGCGCTCGGCAAGACCGTGCTGCAGCGCGTCGGCCGCGACATCACCGCCCGCATCGCCGGCGAGCAGGAACTGGTCGAGGCCCGCGCCCGGGCCGAGAGCGCCAGCGAGGCGAAATCACGCTTCCTTGCCACGGTCAGCCACGAATTCCGCACGCCGCTCAACGGCATCCTCGGCATGGCCGATCTGCTCGGCGACACGCGCCTCGACCCGGAGCAGACCACCTATGTCGGCGCGCTGCGGACCTCGGGCGAGGCACTGCTCTCGCTCGTCGACGACATCCTCGATGTCGCCAAGGTCGAGGCCGGCAAGCTCGAACTGTCAGTGGCGCCCTTCGATCTCGGCCCGCTGGTCGAGACCGTCGGCGAATTGATGGCGCCGCGCGCCCAGGCGAAAGGCCTGGACATCGCGACCTATCTCGCCCCCGATCTGCCCAGCCGCCTGGTCGGCGACCGCGATCGGCTGCGCCAGATCCTGCTCAACCTCGTCGGCAACGCCATCAAGTTCACCGAGCGCGGCGGCGTCGGCATCCGCCTCGTTCGCGCCGGGGAGATGATCGAGATCACCGTCTCCGACACCGGACCGGGTATCCCGGAAGACCGGCTGCAGGCGATTTTCGACGAGTTCGAGCAGGCCGACAACACCGCCACGCGCAGCCATGAAGGCACAGGCCTCGGCCTTGCTATCGTGCGTCGTCTGGTCGCTTTGATGGGCGGCGAGGTCGGCGTCGAGAGCCGGCCCGGCGAAGGCGCGCTCTTCCGCGTCCGCCTGCCGCTCGCGGCGGCCGAGGCCGGCACCATCCTGACCCCGCCGGACTGGCACGGGCGGCGCGTGCTGGTCGTCTCTGCCGCCCCCTTCGCCGGGCGCTTCCTGGCGGACACGATCGCGACCACGGGCGCTACGGCCATGCTGGCAACCGGATCCGACGGAGCGCTCGCCCTGCTGCGGCAGGATGCGGCCCCCGACGCCATCCTGATCGACCAGTCGATCGGCCCGGACGCGGCGCGCGCACTGGCGGAAGCGGCGCGCGAGGCCGGGCCGGGCGAACGGTTGATCATGCTCTCCCCGACCGAGCGCCGGCAATTCGGCGTGCCGCGCGAGCAGGGCTTCACCGGTTTCCTGGTGAAGCCGGTGCGGGCGCGCTCGCTCTATGAGCGCCTCTCGCCGCAGCCGGACCCCGCCCTGCTCCTGCCCGATTCGCGTCAGGACGCGCCCGCTCCCACACTCCCCGTCGCGCCACGGCTCACCGTGCTCGTCGCCGAGGACAACGAGATCAATGCCTTGCTGGCGACACGGACGCTGGAGCGGCTCGGCTGCGCCGCGATCTGGGCCCGCAACGGGCGCGAGGCCATCAGCCATATCGCGGCCAGCCTGAAGGGCGAGGCGGCGGCGCTTGACCTTGTCCTGTTGGATATCCGCATGCCGGAGCTCGACGGGCTTTCGGCCGCGCGCATCATCCGCACCCTGGAGGGCGAGGCGGAGACCGGCGCAAAGCTGCCGCTGATCGCCGTCTCCGCCAACGTCTCCGCCGCAGATCGCAGCGCCGCGCGGGCCGCCGGCATGGATGATTGCCTGGCTAAGCCTCTCGACCGCGCCGCGCTGAAACGCTGGCTCGACCATGTCCAAGGCCGCCTGATGTTGACTTTGAGCGCTTGAGACGACGTCATAGCGCTGACGCAGTTCTGTCGCGATCCTGTTAAATCGCCAGCGCTAGCGTTCCCATCGCCAGCATCGGCGGCGCAGGGGGCAAGACGAGCCATGGCATTTGAGGTCTTTCGCGGCCACGATCAGCCGGCAAATCAATTACCGGCCGGACATCCGTTCCTGGCGCGGCTGCGCAAGCTCAGCGGCCGCCCGGGCGAGTTCGACCCCCTTTCAGGCACGCTCGGCCGTTCCGGCTCGCTCGAGGTCAGGCTGGCGCGGGGCCCGCGCGAGATCTGGCGGGCACAACGGCTGCGCTACCGCGTCTTCTATCAGGAAATGTCGGCCAAGCCCGATGTCGTGTCACGGATGTTCCGCCGCGACGCCGACCGCTTCGATGGGGCTTGCGATCATCTCCTGGTCATCGACCATGCCGCGCGCGGGCGCTTCGGCGGCATCAGGCCCAAGGTCGTCGGCACCTATCGCCTGATGCGGCAAGGCACGGCGACGCGCTTCGGCGGCTTCTACACGCAAGGGGAGTTCGACCTGCAGCCGCTGCTCGCGCGCCACCCATCCGCGCGCTTCCTCGAGCTCGGCCGCTCCTGCGTGCTCAAGCCCTACCGCACCAAGAAGACGGTCGAACTGCTCTGGCACGGCATCTGGGCCTATGTCCGCCACCATCGGATCGATGCGATGTTCGGCTGCGCCAGCTTCGACAGCACCGATCCCGAGGCATTGGCGCTGCCGCTGAGCTTCCTGCACCACCATGCCCGCTCCGAAGGCGAATGGGGCGCCGCTGCCCGGTCCGACCGCAGCGTGGCGATGGACCGACTGCCAGCGGAGATGCTCGACGCCAAGCAGGCGCTGAAACAGATGCCGCCATTGATCAAGGCCTATCTTCGGCTGGGCGCCCGTTTCGGCACGGGCGCGGTGGTCGACCGGCAATTCGGCACCACCGACGTGCTGGTGATCCTGCCCGTGGCCGCGATCGACCGGCGCTATCTCGATTATTACGGTGACGAGGGCCAGCGCTACGCGGCGTGAGGGCCTTCTGGATCGCGCACGAAGCGCTGCCCCGTTTGGGGGCGAGCCATCCCCCGGCATGACGGCGAAGGTATTCAGGCCTATTCCCCGGCCTCCGCCAGCGCCCGCAGGGCCTCGCGATAGGTGGGATAGCGGAGCGCGTAACCGAGTTCCCGCTTCATCAGCGCGTTCGAGACGCGCTTGTTCTCGCCATAGAAACTCGCCGCCATCGGCGTCAGCTGCGCCGGATCGAACGGGATCTCGGGCGGCGGCTCGATGCCGATCAGCCCGGCGGCGAAGCTCACCACATCCTGCGGCGGGGCGGGCTCGTCATCGGTAACGTTGTAGACGGCCCCGTTGCGCGGCTTTTCGAGCGAGGCCAGCAGCACGCCGGCGATATCCTGCGCATGGATGCGGTTGAAGACCTGGCCTGGCTTGACCAGGCGCCGCGCCGTGCCCGCGCGCAGATTGACGATGCCGTTGCGGCCGGGGCCGTAAATGCCGGCGAGGCGGAAAATCTGCACAGGCTTGCCGGTCTTCTCCCCAAAGGCGAGCCAGGCCTTGTCGATCGCGAGCCGCAACGTCGAGCGCGCATTGGACGGCCAGCATTCGGCCGTCTCGTCGATCCAGGCGCCGTCATGATTGCCGTAGACGCCGATGGTCGAGAGATAGCCGATCCACCGTAGATCGGGCGCCGCCGCAAGCTGACTGGAGAGGCAGGCGAGCGCCGGATCGCCGTCCTCGCCGGGCTGTGCCGAGACCAGCACGGCATCGGCCTCGATGACGGCCTTGGCCAACCGCGACGACACCGCGAAACCGTCGAAGACCAGCGTCGGAATGCCGGCGCGGCTGAGCGCTCCCGCCTTGTCGGCCGAGCGCACCGTGCCGGTGACCTCGAAGCCCTTGGCCAAAGCGGCACGCGCGAAGAAGCCGGCGGTATAGCCGAGGCCGATGATGACGAGCTTCATGCGATGCATTCCGGCTGGGATGGAAGGGCGAGCCATTCCTTGCGGACATCCGCATCGGCTTCGCCGGCGAGGGCATGAGCGGCGAGGTGCCCGGCTCGCTCCGGCGCGAGCCTGATCAGCGCCCAGGCGGCCATGGCACGCACCAAAGGCGACGCATCCACGACCAGGGCCTCGGCGCTGGCGGCGAGCTCGGGCCGGTTGCTGTTGCCGATCGCGATCAGGACGTTGCGGATGAAGCGGTCGCGCCCCGTGCGCTTCACCGGCGTGCCGGCGAAAAGCGTGCGGAAGGCAGCGTCGTCCAGCGCCGCGAGATCGGCCAAGGATGGCGCCTCGAGACTGTCCTTGAGTGCGAGCCGGGTTTCCTGCGCGGCAGCGGCGAATTTGTTCCAGGGGCAGACGGCGAGGCAATCATCGCAGCCGAAGACGCGGTTGCCGATGCCGGGGCGCAGCGCCGCATCGATATGGCCCTGATGCTCGATGGTGAGATAGGCGATGCAGCGGCGCGCATCGAGCTGATAGGGCGCGGGGAAGGCGTCGGTCGGGCAAATGTCGAGGCAGCGCCGGCAGGAACCGCAATGGTCGCTCTCGGGCGCATCCTCCGGCAATTCGGCCGTGGTGTAGATCGCCCCGAGGAAGAGCCAGGAACCGTGCTCGCGCGAGACCAATACGGTGTGCTTGCCCTGCCAGCCGAGGCCGGCGGCCTCGGCGAGCGGCTTTTCCATCACCGGGGCGGTGTCGACGAAGACCTTGACGTCCGCCCCACCCTTCGCAGCGAGCAGCCCGGCGACGCTTTTCAGCTTGCCCTTGATGACGTCGTGATAGTCGCGCCGCCGCGCATAGAGCGAGATCGCGGCCTTGTCGGGTTGACCGAGCATGGCGAGCGGGTCGCTATCGGGCGCGTAGCTCATGCCGAGCATCACGACGCGACGCGCTTGGCTCCAGAGCTTTCGCGGTGCGGCGCGCTCAGTGGCGCGCTCCGCCATCCAGCCCATCTCGCCATGATGGCCGGCCTCGAGCCAGGCCTGGAGGCGTTCGGGGACCTGCGGGATGGCCTCCGTCGAGGCGATGCGGATGACGGCGAAGCCCTCGGCCCGGGCGCGTTCGACGACCGCCCGCTTCAGGCGCTCGCCTTTCAAAAATCCAGGTTGTCGTAATGCGCGCTCGGAGCCATGCCCGGAATCCGGTCGGCCAGCAGCGGCCGGAAGCTCGGGCGGGACTTGATCCTCGCATACCATGCGCGCGCGGCCTCATCCTCTTCCCAGGGCACGTCGCCGAGATAGTCGACGCAGGAGAGATGCGCCGCCGCGGCGAGATCGGCATAGCTCAGTTCGGCCCCGGCAAGCCAGTTCCGCTTGGCGGTGAGCCAGGCGATGTAGCGCAGATGATAGCGCACATTGGCGCGCGCCGCGCGGATCGCGCTCATCTCTGGCGGCCCGCCGCCCTCGTCGCGGCTCATGAAGCGCTTCATCACCTTTTCCAGCACGAGCGGAGCGGTGATTTCGGCATCGAACTTCAGATTGAACCAGTCGAGCAGCCGGCGCACCTCGACACGCTCGCCCGGCCCTTCCGGCAGGAGGCGGCGTTCGGCGAGCGCCAGGCCACGCGTCTCGTCCAGATATTCGGCAATAACGCCGGCGCCGGGAACGGCAAGCCCGTTCTCCTCGCGGAAGACCGGCGTGGTGCCGGCGGTGTTCAGTTCAAGGAATTCACGCCGCCGCTCCCAGACGCGCTCCTCGACCAGGTCGGCCTCCATGCCGAACTCGCCGAGAACCAGCCGGATGAAGCGCGAATGCGGACATAGCGGATAATGAAAAAGGGTCGCCATGGCACTCATGAAACAGTGAGATGCGGCCGAAGCAGGGCCAGCGGAAAGGCGGGACGCAGCCATGCGCCAGGCGCTTGCTATAGTCCCAGGCCACGAAGGTCACAACCCGGGGGGTGTGCAGTGCCTCGATTTGCGGCGGTCGCATTGGCGAATTGGTAACCGAATTGCAAAGAGCTTGGCCCATGGAAGGGTGCGGTTTACCAAGCGCCGCGGCGCGCGATTCGCTTCAAAGGACAGCCTCTCATGCAAAACCTGATCGAAGCAGTCGTGCTCGGCATCGTCGAGGGGCTGACCGAGTTCCTGCCGGTCTCGTCGACCGGCCATCTCCTGCTGCTCGGGCATTTCCTCGGCTTCGAATCCAACGGCAAGACCTTCGAGGTGCTGGTCCAGCTCGGCGCGATCCTGGCGATCATGCTGGTCTATTTCCGGCGCCTGCTCGATATCGCGCTGCGCCTGGGCAGCGACCCCGCCGCCCGGCGCTTCGTCATCGGCGTGCTTGTTGCCTTCCTGCCGGCAGCCCTGATCGGCGCGGTGCTGCACGGCTTCATCAAGAGCGTGCTGTTCAACCCGTTCCTGGTCTGCTGCGCGCTCATCGCAGGCGGGCTCGTACTGCTGGTCGTCGACGAGCTCGAACTCGAGGTGAAGCACACCGACGCCACCACCTTCCCCCTGCCGATGTACCTCAAGATCGGCTTCATCCAGTGCCTGGCGATGATCCCCGGCGTCTCGCGCTCGGGCTCGACCATCGTCGGCGCGATGCTGCTGGGCGCCAGCAAGCGCGCGGCGGCCGAGTTCTCCTTTTTCCTCGCCATGCCGACCATGGCGGGCGCCTTCGCCTACGACCTGCTCAAGAGCTACAAGACGCTGACCTTCGACGATTCCCTGCTGATCGTGGTCGGCTTCGTGGCAGCCTTCTTTTCGGCCCTGATCGTGGTGCGCAGCTTCCTCGACTACGTCTCCAGGCGCGGGTTCGCGATCTTCGCCTGGTGGCGGATCATCGTGGGGCTGTTCGGCCTGGCGGGCCTGTGGATCGTCGGCTGATCTCGATCGCTTGCTAGAGCGTTTCCGCGTTTCTTCACGCGAACCGGTGTCCACTACGCTCGAAAACGCGCTAGGAGCGCGGATCGCTTAGCGCCTCCGTGATCATCTGAGCCTGCACAGCCGCCGCGCGCGGCAGCGAACCGGTCTGGCGCTCGATCATGCGGTGGACGACAGGCGGGTTCTCGCCCTTGTGCAAGGCCCGGACGCGATCGCCGATCTCGGCGTCGGCCTGGGTGACGCGCTGGTTCTGGCGGATGTACTCGACCCAGGTCGGGCTGTCGTAGCGCTCGACCCAGAGTTCCGCATTGGTCAAATCGCGCAGCAAAGTCCAGTGGCGCGCGCCGTCGCGGCGGCGAATGCGGCGGCGTTCGGCCATGACGTTGAGGAAGACGACGACGTCCTCCTCGCGGATCAGGTATTCGATCGTGACGATGACCGGCCCGCTGCGCGGCTCGATATCGACTGCGACCTTGGGCTCGCGCCAGCGGCTCAGCGGATCGAGGTTGAGCGCCTCCAGCGGCGGCAGCGCGTAGCGCAGGCCGAGCGCCGCGCCGACCAGGAGGATGACGGCCGCCATCAGCAGCGCCTGCTCGGTGCCGAAATGCAGGACCGCCCGGCCCCAGGCCCAGCTGCCGATCGCCATGCCGCCGAAAGCGCCCATCTGATAGAGTGCCAAGGCGCGGCCAACGACCCAGCGCGGTGCCGAGAGCTGCACCGTGGCGTTGAAGGTCGAGAGCGTCAAAACCCAGCAGGCGCCGCCGATGCAGAGCGCCGGCATGGTCAGCCACAGGCTCGTGCTGACGGCGATCAGCGCAACGGAGACGGCGAAGGCGACGAAAGTCGCCCGCACCAACGCCTCGGTGGTGAGCAACCGGCGCAGCCTTGCGCTCATGAAGGCGCCGCCGACCGCGCCGACCCCGAAGGCTCCAAGCAGCACGCCGAAGATCAGCGGACCGCCCTGGATGAGGTCGCGCGCGATCAGCGGCAGCAAGGCGAGAGTGACGATGCCGCCGAAGCCGAAGGCGAAGGCGCGCAGGATGACGCTGCGGATGTTGGGCGACATCGCGACATAGCGCAGCCCCGCGCCCATTGCGATCCAGAGCGTTTCGCGCGGCAACAGGCGCTCGACCCTGGGCGGCTGCCAGCGCGCCAGCACCGTGATCAGTGCGATATAGCTCAGCGCATTGATGGCGAAGGCGGCGAAGGCTCCGGCCGCCGCGACGATTGCGCCGCCGATCGCTGGCCCGACGCTGCGGGCGATGTTGAAGGCGACGCTGTTCAGCGTCACCGCGGCGGGCACGTCCCGGCGCGGCACCATATCGCCGACGGAAGACTGCCAGGCCGGGTTGTTCAAGGCCGTGCCGCAGCCGATCAGGAAGGTGAAGGTCAGCAGCCACCAGGGCGTGATCAGCCCGGACCAGGAAAACGCCGCGAGCGCGATCGAGACCACGAACATGAAGCCCTGCGCGGTCAACATGATCTTGCGGCGGTCGTAATTGTCCGAGATCGCCCCCGCGGCCAGCGAGAACAGCATGACCGGCAGCGTCGTCGAGGCCTGTACCAGCGCGACCATGTCGGGCGAGGCCGCGATCGAGGTCATCATCCAGGAGGCGCCGACAGCCTGGATCAACCCGCCGAAATTCGAGGCGAGGCTGGCGAACCAGACTTTGCGGAATATCGGCTGCTGCAGCGGCACGAAGGGCGACATACGCTCCGAGGACGGCTCGATGCCCTCCGAGGCAAGATCGGCGGCGGCGACATCTTCGACAGGCTCAGCGTGAGGATCGACAGGCATGCCACAGGGTTAGAGCCTGCGACGCGGGCTGCCAACCATGAAAGATCGGCTCCGCCTTCAAGCGCCCGTCCGTGCCGGAACGCCATCGCTGCGGCGCGCCCGGCGCGGCTTGGCCGCTGGAGCCCGCCAGGCATGAACGGCCGCGACGCCGAGCCCGACCAGCGCCACCCAATGCCCCGGCCGCAGGAAGCCGAGATCCTGATAGACCAGCACATCGGCGTTGGCCTGGAAGACGTCCCAGGCCGAGACACCGCTGGTCAAGGCATACCAGGCCGTTTCGCAGAGCGCCGTGGCGAGCCCGGTCAGAAGCGCCGCTGCAATCAGCACCGGGGTGGTCATCGCGATCTTCCATCGGTTCAGCCCGCGATAGAGCAAGAGCAGCGCGAAGAGCCCGTTCAGCAGCGCCGGCTGGGTGACGTCGATCTTCGACTGCAGGGCGAAATGCAGCAGGCCCAGCCCGGTGATCAGGTAGACGAGATTGTGCAGCCGCTGCCAGCTCTTCGCGCCCATCCGGCGAATCATGCCGTCGGTCGAGGTGACGCCGAGCGCGGTCAGGCCGACGAGCGCGGTGAAGCCGATCGTCAGATAGAAGCGCTTGACGATCTCGGAGATGATCAGGCCCCAGTCGAAGGCGAGGTCGATGCAATAGAGCGTCAGATGCCCCGCTGCATAGGCCAGCACGGAGAGGCCGAGCATCCGGCGGATGCCCAGCAGCTTGCCCCAGTCGAGAATGCGCCGGAGCGGCGAGACCGCGAGCGTGACCAGGAGCAATCGGATCGCCCAGGTGCCGGTGTCATGCACCGCTCGCGTCCAGGGTTTCGAGCCGAGCTGGCCGGCCCAGGCCTCATAGGCCAGGATCAAGGCCGGCACGAGCACCAGCGCGAAAGCAAGCGCACGCAAGGCCGAGAACCGCCCCTGCCGATCCAGCCATGGCAGCCATCCGTCCACGCCATTCTCCCGTTTGCCGTTCACCCCATGGAGATACGCGACAGCTCTTGCCTCTGTCTTGCACGTCTGCACACAAGGGCGTGAGGATGAAACTGGAACGTAACTACAAATCGTAGTAGCACGCCTGAATTCGAATGGGATTCCGAGAAGGACGCTGCCAATGTCGCCAAGCATGGCCTCGCCTTCGAATTCGCGAAACGCATTTTCGAGGGACCGGCGCTGAGCTGGGTCGATGATCGCGTCGATTATGGCGAGGTTCGCGAGATCAGCATCGGCGTCATCGACGGGTTTGTCGTGCTCGTCGTCGTGCATACCGACCGTGATGGTCGCATCTGCATCATCTCGGCCCGACCGGCCTCTCAAAAGGAAAGGCAGCGCTATGAAACCTCCCTATGACAAACCGCTGTCGCCCGAGGCTCTCGCCGCGCTCAAGGACGACGAAATCGATTTCAGCGGCATCCCCGAGCTGGACGAGTCCTTCTGGAAAAACGCGAAGCTGGTCGAGCCCGACCGTACGCAACTGGTGACTCTGCGCGTCAAGAAATCGGTCCTGGAAGCCTATAAAGCCCAGGGCCGCGGCTATCAGACCCGCATGAACGCCGTTCTCGAAACCTATGCCCGTTCCCAACTCAAGCGGACTTCATGATGCCGACCCAAACCTCCCCCACCGTCGTCTTCGATGTCGGCAACGTCCTGCTCCGCTGGGATCCGCGCCTGCTCTATCGCGAATTGATTCCCGATCCCGCGAAGCTCGACTGGTTCATGCAGAATGTCTGCACCGCCGCCTGGAACATCGAGCAGGATCGCGGCCGCTCCTGGGAGGAGGCCGTGGCGCTCCTGGTCGCGTCCCACCCCGAATGGGAACGTGAGATCAAGGCCTTCGACGAACGCTGGCACGAGACGGTGCCCGGCGTGATCGAGGACAATGTCGCGCTGCTCGCCGAACTCAAGGCGAAGGGCGAGAAAGTCTATGCCATCACCAATTTCTCGCGCGAGAAATGGGCGGAATGCCTGATCCGCTTTCCCTTCCTGCAAAGCTTCGACGGCGCGATCGTCTCGGCGCATGAAGGCCTGATCAAGCCGGATATCGAAATCTACCGCACGCTGCTGGAACGCTATGCCCTGAACGCACCTGACTGCATCTTCATCGACGACAGCCGCAAGAATGTCGAAGCGGCGCGTGCGATCGGCATGCAGGCCGTGCACTTCGTCGAGCCGATCGATCTGCGGGCGGAGCTGCGGGGGTTGGGCGCGATGGTCTAAAGGCTCTTTGCTTCAACGCGTCTTCTTTACGCGAACGCGCCCGCTTCGCTCGAAAGCTTCAGCAGCGAAGTCGGTGAAGCCGAACTCGTCGCTTGACCGCGTGCGAGCTGCTCGTGATGGTAGATTTCCGTAACGGAAACGCCGCAGTGAGGCCGTCATGCTGAGAAGCCGACTGTTCTCCGGCAATGCGCGACTGAATGCGTGCTCGACGAGCAACTCAAGCCATGTCACGGCAGGCCAGAAGGGCGAATTCGTCGCCCTGCTCCAATACGCGCTGCTCGTTCTGGAAAACGCAGCGATCGCACAGTCCGAGATCGATGCCGAGACCTACGGCAAGACAACCGCCGCGGCCGTTTTGAACTACAAGACGAAACGGCAGATCATCAATCGCAGCTACCAGACCAAACCCGATGACATCGTCGGGATCATGACCATAACGGTGCTCGACGCCGAGATCTTCGCCTTGGAACGGGCCAATGCCATTGTGCCGTTCAGCCGCGCCAGCGCGGGCCGGCTGAAGCACTGGGCAGTTTGATGGTCTCCTCTCTCGCCACACCCGCTCGGAAGATCCAGCCATGGTTGCCAGCAGTGTCGATCTTTCCTCGCTGAAGCACAGCTTCGTCACTAACCTTGCGAAACCGGCGCTGGACTTCACGCCGAACTTCGCGGTGCTGCATCTCACGCAAGGCTGCAAACGGCCTGAACTCGCCGGGTTGGAGGCCGGGAGGAAAATCGAGGACATCATCACGGGCGCCGCCTGGAGCGGGGCAAGCGGCTTCAAGCTCAAGGCCGGCACCAAGGCCGACGATTTCGAATACGGCTACTCGCAAACCGCGCTCTTCGGGACCTTTTTTGCGACCTATGCCGGTGAGAAGCCGGCGCTGGGTTCGATCAGCGTGGAACTCGGCCTTGACGCCACCACCTTGCCCGACGGCAGCACGACCCATCGCCCCTGGAGCGCGCCCGATGCCTTGGCCCGGGAAAAACGCGCTGCGGACGGCACGATCACCTGCCCGCAGCAGGACCATCCCAACCTCGTCTTCCCATTGACGATGATCAACAAGAACCCCGACTTCAAGGGCAGCAACGCGATCAAGAACCACCTGCACTCGGTTAAATACGTGCTCTCGTTCCACGCGCTGCTTTGCGAGAGGAAGAAGACGGGGCACGACCTCGAACCGATCGCCGGCTTCCGCTGGGCGACGACCTGGAACTTCGAGCTCAAATACCGTCGGGGAAAACCACTGATCGTTCAGAATGCCTCGAGCCTGTCCTTCGATACGATCGTGTCGGGACCAAGCCCCAATGCGGACGAGGTGCTGGCGCTACCGAAGATTTCAGGCCCGCTCTTCAACCCGGAGGTCAATGCCCGCCTCAAACAGGCGTTCCGCGACGACACATCGACGCTCAAGCGTTATGACAGCACTTGGTTCCTCAGCATCCCCAAGGACTTCTTCACCTGAGGGCAGATCGTCCCACATGCCGCACGCGGTTGCCCTGGCGCCTCAGCTGTCCATCTTCAGCGCAGCGATGAAGGCTTCCTGCGGGATTTCGACCTTGCCGAACTGCCGCATCTTCTTCTTGCCTTCCTTCTGCTTCTCCAGAAGCTTGCGCTTGCGGGTGGCGTCGCCGCCATAGCATTTGGCGGTCACGTCCTTGCGCAGCGCCCGGATGGTCTCGCGGGCGATGATCTTGCCGCCGATCGCCGCCTGGACCGGGATCTGGAACATATGCGGCGGGATCAGGTCCTTGAGCTTCTCGCACATGGCGCGGCCGCGTGCGTCGGCGCGCGAGCGGTGCACCAGCATCGAGAGCGCATCGACCGGCTCGGCATTGACCAGGATCGACATGCGCACGAGGTCGCCCTCGCGATAATCGGTGATGGCGTAGTCGAAGGACGCGTAGCCCTTCGAGATCGACTTCAGCCGGTCGTAGAAATCGAACACGACCTCGTTCAGCGGCAGGTCGTAGACGACCTTGGCGCGGGAGCCGACATAGCTGAGATCGGTCTGGACGCCGCGACGGTCCTGGCAGAGCTTCAAGACCGAGCCGAGATATTCGTCCGGCGTGAAGATCGTCGCCTTGATCCAGGGTTCCTCGATCGTCTCGATCTTCATCACATCGGGCATATCGGCCGGATTATGCAGTTCGAGCACCGAGCCATCGCGCAGCTTGAGATGGTAGACCACCGACGGCGCGGTCGAGATCAGGTTGAGGTTGAACTCGCGCTCCAACCGCTCCTGGATGATCTCCAGATGCAGCAGCCCAAGGAAGCCGCAGCGGAAGCCGAAGCCGAGCGCGGCCGAGGTCTCCATCTCATAGGAGAAGCTGGCGTCGTTCAGGCGAAGCCGCGACATCGCGCTGCGAAGCACCTCGAAATCGGCGGCGTCGACCGGGAAGATGCCGCAGAACACCACGGGCTGCACCGGCTTGAAGCCCGGCAGCGCGTTTGCCGTCTGGCGCTTGTCGTCGGTGATGGTATCGCCGACCGCGGTATCCGCGACCTCCTTGATCGAGGCGGTGAAGAAACCGACCTCGCCGGGGCCGAGTTCCTTGACCTCGAGCATCTTGGGCTTGAACACGCCGACGCGGTCGACGCCATAGGCGGCGTTGGCGCGCATCATGCGGATCGTCATGTTCTTCTTCAGCACGCCGTCGATGACGCGCACCAGCACGACGACGCCGAGATAGGCATCATACCAGGAATCGACCAGCAGGCATTTCAGCGGCGCTTCGAGATCGCCCTTGGGCGCCGGCAGCCTGGTGACGATCGCCTCGAGCACGCCCTCGATGTTGATGCCGGTCTTGGCCGAGATCGGCACCGCCTCGGAGGCGTCGAGCCCGATCACGTCCTCGATCTGCTGCTTGATGCGCTCGGGCTCGGCCGCAGGCAGGTCGATCTTGTTCAGGACCGTGACGATCTCATGGCCCGCATCGAGCGCCTGGTAGACATTGGCGAGCGTCTGCGCCTCGACGCCCTGCGAGGCGTCGACGACCAGGAGAGACCCTTCGCAGGCCGCCAGCGAGCGCGAGACCTCATAGGCGAAGTCGACATGGCCGGGCGTGTCCATCAGGTTCAGGATGTAATCCTTGCCATCCTGGGCGCGGTAGTCGAGCCGCACCGTCTGGGCCTTGATGGTGATGCCGCGCTCTTTCTCGATATCCATCGAGTCGAGCATCTGCTCGCTCATGTCACGCGCCGCCACCGTACCGGTGGTCTGAATCAGCCGGTCGGCCAGCGTCGATTTGCCGTGGTCGATATGCGCCACGATCGAGAAATTGCGGATGTTGTCGAAACTGCGAGTGCTCATGGGCGCGGGAATAGCAGCGATGCCGCATTGCGCCAAGGGTTTGCCGCCAAGGGTTTGCGGCGTTTGCGGCTATTCCGCCGCGGCAAGCTACTGCTGGGCCAGACAGGGCTCCGGCGCCCAGGTCAGGGCGCGATAGTCGAAGCCGCTCTCCAGCGTCGGCTTCACGACTGCGAAATAGGGCGAGATGTCGAAATCGCGCGGCATGTAGAGCGAATGGTGCCGGATATGCAGGATCTCCTCGAAATCCTCCTCGTCCATGGCCTGCGCGTATTCGACGGTCGGCAGCACGGGATATCGCGCCGCCTCAAAAGCCTGCGCGATCAGGGTGGAACAGATCGCCCGCGTCGGATCGCCCGAGCCGAGCGCGATCATGCGCCGGCGCCATGATGGCGGAGCCCAGGGGATCGGGATCAGCCAGCGCATCAGATCGAAGATGTTCTTGAGGTCGTACTGGGTGCCGAGCCGCTCCAGCACATAATCGACGACGATGGCGCGGCCCTCGCGGTCTAGCGCCTGGGGACGGCAGATGCGGGTGCCGAAGGCGCCGTATTTCGACAGCGGCGAGAGCACGCAGCCGATATCCATCTCGACCTCGGCCAGCACCAGCGGCTCGCCCTGCTCGCTGAACTGTCCGGTCTCCCCGACGTAAAGCGCCGCATGCGACCAGGTCGATTGCGTCAGATACTTGATCGCGGCCGAGACCTTCATGCTGCCTTCGACCAGCAGGACATCGCCCGGCCGCAACGCCGATTGCAACCGGGCCAGCGCCTTGGCGTCGACCCGGCGGGCTTCCGGCTTGCCGCGGGTGATGAACCCGACGACGGAACGCCCGAGAAGTTCAAGACCGCGATTCATGGCCGCTTCCCCCGTGTCGCTTCTTTCGCGACCCGCGCCCTTCAAGAGCGTCGTTTGAGGCTCATCAAAGCGCCGATTCCTGAATCTTTCCGGAAACGCGACCTGCCGCGGCGCCCAGACTTGGAAATGTGGTGAAAGCCGAGTTCACGCTGCGTCAGAAGCAGACGAGGACGAAGGCCCGTGTTTGGGCTTGACGTTCTCATATAGTAGAATAATTCTCCGTATGATGGAAATGATGGATGACCTCGAACTCGATCAGCGGCTCGGCGCGCGCATCAAGGCGCTGCGCCAGAGCCGCAGCCTGACGCTCGACATGCTGGCCGAACGCTCGGGCGTCAGCCGCGCGATGATCTCGCGGGTGGAGCGGGGCGAATCGAGTCCGACGGCGGCGCTGCTGGACCGGGTCTGCGCCGGCCTCGGAATTGTTCTCTCGGTCCTGTTTCGCGACGAAGGCCATGCCGGCCCGCTCGCGCGGCGCGCCGATCAGTCGGTCTGGACCGATCCGGCCAGCGGCTATGTCCGGCGCAACGTCTCTCCCGCAGGAACCGGCTCGGGGATCGAGATCGTCGATGTCGAGATGCCGGCGGGCGGGCGCGTCCTGCTCGACGCACCGCGCAGCGCCCATCGGCTCGACCAGCAGGTCTGGGTTCTGGCCGGCGAGATGGTGGTCACGCTTGCTGGCATCGAGCACCGGCTGGCGGCAGGAGATTGCCTGCAGATGCTGCTCGACGGGCCGATCGCCTACCACAACCCCGGCAGCGTGCCCGCCCGCTATGCCGTCGTGCTGACCACCTCCGGCTGAACGCCGCTCAAAGGATGAAGCTGATGCCGGTTGATGCCATCGTGATCGAAACGCTCTCCCCGGAGGCCGCCAGCAACGCCATCCCGGCGCTGGTCGAGATCCTGCGCGACAGCGTCGCGAACGGGGCCTCTGTCGGTTTCATGGCGTGGAATACGCCGGAGGATTACCGCGGCTTCTGGACAGGGGTCATCGACGAGGTCGGCGCTGGCCGCACGGTGCTGCTGATCGCAAGATTGGCCGGAGAGATCGTCGGCACGGCGCAGCTTCAGCTGATCGGCAAGCCCAACCAGCCGCACCGCGCCGAGATCGCCAAGGTGCTGGTGCATTCCTGCGCGCGGCGGCAAGGCCTCGGCGAGAAGCTGATGCGCGCGGCCGAAGATGCGGCGCGGCAGGCGGGACGCACGCTTCTGGTGCTCGACACCGACGAGGCCGGCGCGGCCCGGCGGCTCTATGGCCGCCTTGGCTGGACCGAGGTCGGCACGATCCCCCGCTTCGCCCTGATGCCGGACGGCCGCGATTGCGGCTCGACCTTCTTCTACAAGGCGATAGGCTGAGCCTCTCAGGCTTCGGAGGCGGCCTGGCGGAAATAGGGCTCGACCTCGCCCTTGAGCTTCACCGTCATCGGATTGCCGAAGCGGTCCTTGGCATTGCCGGCGGTGAGGCGCACCCAGCCCTCGCTGACGCAATACTCCTCGACATTGGTCTTATCGACGCCCTTGAAGCGCACGCCGATGTCGCGGGCGAGCAGCTCCTCATTGTAATGCGGGCTGTTGGGGTTCGAGGAGAGACGATCGGGGAGCGTGTCGGTCATCTGATAAGCCTTGACGTGCAGATTTCGGGCGGCAGGAAGGCCGCGTTGGCGGCAGAGGTAGCGCGAACCGGCGGCGATGCCAAATCGAGCGGGTCAGCCGCCACCCGCCTGCTCGATCAGCGCCGCCACCGCGCGCTGGCCCCTCTGGCGAGCATGGGCGAGCGGCGACACGCCATCCCTGTCGGCGAGACTGGGATTGGCGCCGGCATCGAGGACGAGCTTCGCCACCTGCTGATGGCGTGGGCCGCCATCGCCGAGGATCACGATTTCCAGCAGGCAGGTCCAGCCGAGATCATTGACGTGATCGAGATCGATGCCGCTGGTCAGCAGCAGCTTCACGGCCTCGACATGGCCGCGCTCGCAGGCGGGAATCAGGGCGTTGCCGCCATAGCGGTTGCGGATCGTCAGATCGGGCTTGCGCGGCAGCATCGCCGCAATGATTTCGGCACGTCCCAACGCCCCGGCCAGGAGCCAGGGCGTGTCGCGATTGGCGGCCTGGGTATTCGGGCTCGCACCGGCATCGAGCAAGGCCTTGGCGGTCGCGACATGGTTTCCGGCGACGGCCAGCAGAAGGGCCGAACGACCCTGCGAATCCTGTGCTTCGAGCGGGGCACCGGCGGCGGCGAGCCGAATCACCTCGTCGGCGCGTCCTGCGGCAGCGGCATCGATCAATGCAGGCTCTGCAGCGGCAGGGGTCGTCATCAGCATGAAACCCAAAAGCGCTGCACACAGGCAGCCGGCACGCATTACCGCCCGCCGTCGAGCAGGCGCCCGACCACTTTGGCGGTGTAATCCACCATCGGCACGATGCGGGCATAGTTCAGCCGCGTCGGGCCGATGATGCCGACGACGCCGACGATGCGTTGCTCGGCGTCGCGGAAGGGCGCGGCCACCATCGAGGAGCCCGACATCGAGAACAGCTTGTTCTCGGAGCCGATGAAGATACGCACGCCGTCGCCGGCCTCGGCGCGGGAGAGCAGATCGATGACATCGGTCTGCGTCTCGAGATCGCCGAAGAGCAGGCGGATGCGCTCGAGATCCTCCTGCGCCTTCAGATCCTCCAGCAGATTGGCCTGGCCGCGCACGATCAGATGGCGGTCGTTCGAGGGGCCAGACGAGGTCGCGATACCGCTCTCGACGAGCTTGGCGGTCAGCGCATCGAGCTCGCTTTCCATCTCGGCACGATGCTCGGCGATCTCGCGACGCAGATCGCCCAGCGTCTTGCCCATGATGCGGGCGTTGAGGAAATTCGCAGCCTCCGTCAGCGCCGAGGCCGGCAGGCCCGGCGGCAAGGCGAGGAGGCGGTTTTCAACCGTGCCGTCATCGGCCACCAGCACGACGAGTGCACGCGCAGGATCGAGCCGGACGAATTCGATATGTTTGAGGCGGGCATTGGCCTTGGTGGTGACGACGACGCCGGCGCCGCGCGAGAGTCCCGAGAGCAGGGCCGAGGCCTCTGTCAGCGTCGCATCCAGCGTGCGGTTGGTGGCGGCGGCCTTCATCTGCGCCTCGATGCGGGTGCGCTCGTCTGAGGTGAGATTGCCGACCTCCATCATCGCATCGACGAAGAAGCGCAGGCCTCGTTCCGTGGGCAAGCGCCCCGCCGAGGTGTGCGGCGCGTAGATCAACCCGGCCAGTTCGAGATCGGTCATGACGTTGCGCACGGTCGCGGGCGACAGCGTCATCGGCAGCAGACGCGCGATGTTGCGCGAGCCGACTGGCTCCCCGGTGGTGAGGTAGCCGTCGATGATCTGACGGAAGATCTCGCGCGAGCGCTGATCGGTCTCGATCAGGCCGCCGGGGGATTCGGGGCGCATCGGCGTGTGGGCGCTCATTTCGGCTGAAAACGCGGGTTCGACATCAGGTTATTGTCGGCTTGGACCTGAGAAGGATCAAGCGGAAACGGCGCATGAAGGCTGCGGGAGAAGGAAGAAGCGTCACGTATCCAGCCCCAACCTTGCCGCCCCCGGCTCAACCGCTTACAAGCCGCCAACTTCGAACAATCAGGATACTCCCATGCGACCCTCCAAACGCGCGGCCGACGAAATGCGCAAGGTCACGCTCGAACGCGGCGTGGTGCGCTATGCCGAGGGCTCCTGCATGGTCAGCTTCGGCGAGACCCGGGTGCTCTGCGCCGCGACGGTGGAAGAAAAGGGTCCGCCCTGGCTGCGCGGCACCGGCAAGGGCTGGGTCACTGCCGAATATGCGATGCTGCCGCGCGCGACGCATGAGCGCAATCGCCGTGAGGTCACCGCCGGCAAGCCGTCGGGCCGCACACAGGAAATCCAGCGCCTGGTCGGGCGCTCGCTCCGCGCCGTGGTCGACCTGACCGCGATCGGCGAGCGCCAGATCGTGGTCGATTGCGACGTGCTCCAGGCCGATGGCGGCACCCGCACGGCCTCGATCACCGGGGCGTGGGTCGCGCTGCATGATGCGCTGAAATGGATGGAGGGCCGCGCCATGCTGAAGGGCTCCAATCCGCTCAGGGACCATGTCGCGGCGATCTCCTGCGGCATCGTCGCCGGCAATCCGGTGCTCGATCTCGACTATATCGAGGATTCCGGCGCGCAGACCGACGCGAATTTCGTCATCACCGGCGGCGGCGGCCTTGTCGAAGTGCAGGGAACGGCCGAAGGCGCGCCCTTCTCGGAGGAGGAGCTCCTGGCCCTGCTCAAGCTCGCCAAGGGCGGCGTCAGCAGGCTCGTCGCGCTGCAGAAGGCAGCGGTGGCTTAAGGGCAGGAAGCGCCGATGGATTGGCTGTCGACGCTTGCAGCAGTTGTGGTCGGCCTCGTCATCGTCGGAGCGACCATCGTTCTCGCATTCAGGGCCGAGATCAAACCGCGCCGAAAGCCGTCTCGAATCGCTTCCCCGTCCGGCAATGCAGATCACGCCGCGAGTGCCGGAACCCCACCGGACAGCGGAAATCCCTAGAGATGAAGAGGCAAAGACCGTGACCAACCACCGCCTCCTCACCGGCAAGGTCGTGATCGCAACCCATAACCAGGGCAAGCTGCGCGAGATGCGCGAATTGCTCGGGCCCTATGGTATCGAACTGGTCTCGGCCGGCGAGCTCGGCCTGCCCGAGCCGGTCGAGGACGGCTACATGTTCGCCGAGAACGCCGTGATCAAGGCGGTCGCCGCGACCAAGGCCTCCGGCCTGCCGGCACTCTCCGACGATTCCGGCATCTGCATCGACGCGCTCGACGGCGCGCCTGGCCTGTTCTCGGCCAATTGGGCCGGCCCGGGCAAGGACTTCGCCCCGGCTCTCGCTCGCGTGCAGGCCGAGCTGTCCAAGCGCGGTGCGACCACGCCCGACAAGCGCCGCGCGCATTTCGTCTCGGCGCTGGTGATCGCCTGGCCCGACGGGCATCAGGAATTGTTCGAAGGCCGCGTTTTCGGCGAGATCGTCGATGCACCGCGCGGGCTCGGCGGCTTCGGCTATGACCCGATCTTCCGGCCCGACGGCCACGCCAAGACCTTCGGCGAGATGACTGCGAGTGAGAAGCACGGCATTCCCGAGGATGGTTCGGCGGGGCTCTCGCATCGCGCGCGCGCCTTCCACGCGCTCGCGGCCGCCTGCCTGAGGAAGCCCTCATGACCAACCCGGCCGCCCTGACCGAGCGGCCAGGCGCGATCCTGCATCCCACGGCGGATGCCGGTTTCGCGGTCTATGTGCATTGGCCGTTCTGCCTGGCCAAATGCCCCTATTGCGACTTCAACTCCCATGTCCGGCATGCGCCGCCCGACCAGGCGCGCTATGTCGCGGCCTTCCGGCGCGAGATCGCCCATCGTGCAGAGCTCACGCCCGGCCGCACGGTCTCCTCGATCTTCTTCGGCGGCGGCACGCCCTCGCTGATGGAGGGCCGTACGGTCGGTGCGATCCTCGATGCGATCGGCGAGCATTGGGCCATCGACCCCGCTTGCGAGGTCTCGCTGGAGGCCAACCCGACCAGCGTCGAGGCCGGGCGCTTCCAGGATTTCCGCGCGGCCGGCGTCAACCGCGTTTCGCTCGGCGTGCAGGCGCTGAACGATGCCGACCTCAAGGCGCTGGGCCGGATGCATTCGACGCAGGAGGCCTTGGATGCGGTCGCGATCGCGCGCAAATATTTCGAGCGCTACTCGTTCGACCTGATCTACGCCCGCTCGGTCGGGCAGACACCGGCCTTGTGGCGCGCCGAGCTCGAACTCGCGATCAGCCATGCAGCCGAACATCTCTCGCTCTACCAGCTCACCATCGAGCCCGACACGGCCTTCGAGCGGTTGTTCAAGGCCGGCAAGCTCGCGATCCCCGATCACGAGGCGGGAGCAGCGCTCTACGAAGTCACGCAGGAGATCACGGCCAAGCATGGCATGCCGGTCTACGAGATCTCGAACCACGCCAAGCCCGGCGCCGAATGCCGGCACAACCTGGTCTATTGGCGCTATGGCGAATATGCCGGCATCGGGCCTGGCGCGCATGGCCGATTGGTGACGACGCAGGGCCGCATGGCGCATTCGACCGAAAAGAGCCCGGAAGCCTGGCTGACCCGCGTCGAGGCGGAAGGGCATGCGCTGGTCGAGGACGAGCTGCTGAACGCCGAGGCCCAGGGCGACGAGTACCTGCTGATGGGCCTGAGGCTGGTCGAGGGCATCGACCCGGCCGTATTCAAGGCCCTGTCCGGGCGGAGTTTGCGCGAACCCCGCGTCACGAGCCTGATCCTGGATGGGCTGCTGACCCGAAAGCCCGGCGGCAAGCTCGCGGCGACGCCCGATGGTGCGCTGCTGCTCAATGCGCTGGTAGCTGACCTGGCGGCGTGAACGCCGTGCGTCATGCTCGGGCCTGCCCCGAGCATCTCATAAACCAGAGACATGTCTGCGAGAGATTCTCGCCTGCAAGGGATTCTCGCCTGCAAGAGATTCTCGGGTCTCCGTTGCACTCCGCCCGCGCATGACGCGAAGGCTTACTGCGTCCTCGGCCCGAGATCGCGCGGGGCGGCGTTGACCGTGACGATCTGGCCGTTGCGCAGCTCCAGCACCGCCAGCCCGCGCTCGTTCTGGCCATCGGGGCGGAAGCGGAAGACGCCGTCGGCGCCCGCGAAGCCCGAGGCGTTGGTCAGAACGGCTTCCGAGAAGCGCTGCGAACCTTGCGTGCGGGCAAGCGCGGCGGCCAATGAGACCGCATCATAGGCCAGGGTCGCGGTGCGGGTCGGGGCGCTGTTGAAGCGCTGCTGATAACGCCCGGCAAAGGCGTTGAAGCCGGCCGTATCCGGCGAGGCGAACCAGCCGCCCTGGATCGCCGGAACGCGCGCAACGGCGCCGTCGTTCCAGACGCCGGTGCCAAGCGGCTTGACCTTGCTCGGGTCGAACCCGCCCTGCTGCAAGGCGAGGCCGAGCGCCGGCATGGTGTCGGCTGCCGCCGGCACGAACAGCGCGTCGGCCTGCGGCAGCGACGGCGCGAGCCTGCCGACCGCCGCGCGCATGCTGTTGGCGTCGCCGCTGAAGCGCTCGATCGCCACAGTGCGCGCGCCACGGTCGGCGACGGCCTGCTGGAAGGCGGCCTCGACGACCTTGCCGTAAGCGGTGTCGGGCACTAGCGCGGCGAAGGATTTCTTCCCCTGCGCCGAGGCGTAGCCGATGACGCGGTTGACGTCGTTCTCGGGCGGGAAGGAGAGCAGGTAGACGCCGCGCGTCGCGACATTGCTGTCGCTGGAGAAGGCCATGACCGGGCGGTTGGCGGAGCGCGCAACCTGCGCCGCAGCCTGGACGGAGGGCGCAAAGAGCGGGCCGATGATCAGCTCGGCGCCCTCGCGCAGAGCCTCCTGGGTTCCCGCCTGCGCACCCTCCGGCGTGCCGCGATCATCCTTGACCAGCAAGGTCAGGTCGGCGCCGGGGAATTCGGCGAGCGCCATCTCGGCCGCATTGCGCAGCGAATTGCCGACCACGGCGCCCTGCCCTTCCGCCGTCAGCGGCAGAATGAGGCCGACCTTGACCTTGCCATTGCCGATCGTCTGGCCGGAGCTCGCCGGCTGGCCCTGGCCCGCCCCCGGAGAGCCCGTATCGAAGCCCGGCATGCCCGAGGGGCCGCCGCTGCAGGCGGCGAGCGCGAGCGAGGCGAAGACCGCCAGCGCCGGGGTGCGCAGAGACAGGATCGGAGCGAGGTGCCAGGGGCGCAACACGGGGCGATCTCCAGTCATGAGCCGAACTCTGGACCTAAAACTTATGAACCGACGCGGCGAGAAGCCGCCCGGCGGTGCAGTCCCCCGACCGTGGGGCTTTCCTGCCAGTCCGCCATGGTATTTTCAAGTTGTTAACTCTGAGTTGCGCTGCCCCGATCGGCCCTTCCGCGAACTGCGGCCGTGGCGAAAGCCGAGCGCTTGTGGCAGCGTGCGACCCATGTCGACGCAATCCTCCACACCCCGCTCTCCCAGCTACACGGCCTTCGGGCTCAAGGCCGAGGCCGAGCCCCTCGCGCCCGGGTTGCACATCGTCGCAACGCCGATCGGCAATCTGCGCGACATCTCCTTCCGCGCCCTGGCGACGCTGGCGGCAGCCGATGCGGTGCTCGCCGAGGACACCCGAACCTCGAAGACGCTTCTGGCGCATTACGGCATCTCGACCCCGTTGTTGCCCTATCACGAGCACAACGCCGCGCAGATGCGCCCAAAGGTGCTGGCGAAGCTGCGCGAAGGCGGCCGGCTCGCCTTGATCTCGGATGCAGGCACGCCGCTGGTCTCCGACCCCGGCTACAAGCTCGTCGCCGATGTCGTGGCGGAAGGTCTGCCGGTGACCGGCATCCCCGGCCCCTCCGCCGTCCTGGCTGCGCTGGTGCTGGCGGGGTTGCCGACCGACCGCTTCTTCTTCGAGGGTTTCCTGCCGCCCAAGGCCGCGGCGCGACGCGGGCGCCTGACCGAGCTCGCCGCGATTCCCGGCACGCTGGTCTTCTTCGAATCGCCGCGCCGTCTCGCCGAAATGCTGGGCGACGCCGCCGCCGTGCTCGGCGCGAGACCCGCCGCCGTGGCGCGCGAACTGACCAAATATTACGAGAATGTCCGGCGCGGCCCGCTCGCCGAACTCGCCAGCCACTATGACGGCGAGGAGGAGGCGCGCGGCGAGATCGTCGTCATCATCGGCCCGCCCGGGGCCGAGGCGCTCGCGCCGGCGGGCGACGTCATCGACGAAAGGCTGCGCGCCGCGCTGGCCGATGTCTCGCTGAAGGAGGCGGTGGCGCAGGTCGCAGCGCAGACCGGCCAGCCACGCCGCAAGATCTACGCCCGCGCGCTCGAGCTGACCCGCGAGGAGCCTTGAGGGACGCTGTCGGCAGCACTCGCCGCAGCGCTCGCGCAAAGCGCTCGGGCGCGACCGGCAGACGCTCGGAATGGCTGGCGGTCCTCTGGCTCTCCATGAAGGGCTATCGGCTGCTGGCACGGCGCTTCGGCGGCAAGGGCGGCGAGATCGACCTCATCGTCAAGCGCGGCCGCACCATCGCCTTCGTCGAGGTCAAGGCGCGCGGCGCGCTGGAGGATGCGCTCGGTGCCATCACGCCGCAGAAGCGCCGGCTCGTCGAGGCGCGAATCCGGCAATGGCTCGCTCAAAATCCCTGGGCGATGGGGCATCATTTGCGGGCCGACGCAGTCTTTCTCGCGCCCCGGCATTGGCCGCGCCATGTACTGGGCGTGTTCGAGCTTGTCTTGTGATGCAAGGCATCCCACTTGCCGATGCGGTGCGCGCCGGTCGATAAGGGCGCGCTACACAATCGGAGCGCTCTTCCATGACCCTGAACGTCGCCATCCAGATGGACCCGATCGAGCGCGTCCGAATCGCCGGCGATACCGGCTTCGCGCTGATGCTGGAGGCGCAGGCGCGCGGGCATACGCTCCACACCTACACGCCCGATAAGCTCTCGCTGCGCGACGGAACGGTCACCGCCCGGATCAGCCCGGTCACGGTGCGCGATGTCGAGGGCGACCATTTCACGGTGGGCACTGAGGAGCGCATCGATCTCTCGACGCTCGACGTCGTGCTGCTGCGGCAGGACCCGCCCTTCGACATGGCCTATGTCACGACGACCCATCTGCTCGAGCGCATCCACCCCAAGACGCTGGTGGTCAACAACCCGACCGAGGTGCGCAACGCACCCGAAAAGATCCTGGTCACGCATTTCCCGGAGCTGATGCCGCAGACGCTGATCACCCGCGACAAGGCCGAGATCGAGGCCTTCCGCGACGAATTCGGCGAGATCGTGATGAAGCCGCTTTACGGCCATGGCGGCGCGACAGTGTTCAAGACCAGCAAGGAGGATCCGAATTTCGGTTCGCTCTTCGATCTCTTCTCTGGAATCTTCCGCGAGCCCTGGGTCGTGCAGCGCTTCATGAAGGAGGTCTCGGAAGGCGACAAGCGCATCATCCTGATCGACGGCAAGGCGGCGGGCGCGGTCAACCGGGTGCCGGCCGTGGGGGATCTGCGCGCCAATATGGTGCGCGGCGGCGCGGCACGGCCGACCGATCTGTCGAAGCGCGAACTCGAGATCTGCGAGGCCATCGGCCCGACGCTGCGCGAGCGCGGCCTGCTGCTCGTCGGCATCGACGTGATCGGCGGCAACCTGACCGAGATCAACGTGACGGCGCCGACCGGCGTGCGCGCGATCAAGAAGCTCGGCGGGCCGGATCTGGCGGCACAGCTATGGGATGTGATCGAGGCGAAGCGGTAGGCGAGTAGCGAATAGCGAATAGCGAGTGGAGCAAGCATCCATTCGCCACTCACTATTCGCCACTCGCCACTCGCCCGCTCAGCGGATTCCCCACATCCCAGCCATAGCGCATCGTCTCGAAGCGCATCGTCAGGGCGTCGACGAGCAGGAGCTTGCCGACCAGCGATTCGCCGAAACCGGTGACGGCGCGCACCACCTCCAGCGCCATCAGCGAGCCCATCACGCCAGCGAGCGCCCCCAGCACACCGGCCTCGGCGCAGGGCGCGACCGTGCCGGGCGGCGGCTCCTGCGGGAAGAGGCAGCGATAGGTCGGGTTGGGCCGGCCGTCGGGGCCGGCCTCATGTGCCCGGATCGTCGTCAGCGAGCCGTCGAAACGGCCGAGCGCGGCGGTGACCAGTGGTCGCCGCTCATGGAAGCAGGCATCCGAGACGGCATAGCGCGTGGCGAAATTGTCCGAGCCTTCGGCGACGATGTCGTAGAAGGCGATCAGCGCGCGGGCATTATGCGGATCGATGCGGGTGACGTGCTCCTCGACCACGACGTTGGGATTGAGCCCGCGGATAAATTCGGCCGCGACGACGGCCTTGTGCTCGCCGATGTCGGCGGTGCTGAAAATGGTCTGGCGTTGCAGATTGGAGAGCGAGACGATGTCGTCGTCGACGATGCCGATCTTGCCGATGCCCGCCGCCGCCAGATATTGCAGCAGCGGCGCACCCAGCCCGCCCGCGCCGATGACCAGAACCCGGGCATTCTTCAGCCGATTCTGGCCCGGCCCGCCGATCTCCGGCAGCACCAGATGGCGGGCATAACGCTCGATCTCAGCATCGTTCAGGCTCATCCCCTAGGGTTAAGCCGATCCCGGCGCTCCTGCAATCGCCGTGAAGGATGGTCGCAGGATCGCAGCGCGGTCCCGGCTTGGCCGCGTCGCCAAGCCATGCCATCGTGAGCCAAGACAGGGCGGGAAAACCGCCCAAAAGATCGAACAGGGGAATGATCCATGCGGTTGAAATCTCTCGCGCTCGCGCTTGCCGGCGTCGCCCTTTCGGCCGTGGCCGCGATGGCTCAGCAAGCGATCAAGCCGGCGGTCGTCTATGACAAGGGCGGCAAGTTCGACAAATCCTTCAACGAGGCCGCCTATATCGGCGCGGAGAAGTTCAAGGCCGAGACCGGCGTCGAGTTCCGCGATTTCGAGCCGACCAACGAGGCCCAGATCGAGCAGGCGCTGCGCCGCTTCGCCCGCGACGGCAATTCGCCGATCGTCGCCGTCGGCTTCTCGCAGGCGACGGCGCTGCAGAAGGTCGCGGCCGAGTTCCCGGACCTGAAATTCACCATCATCGACATGGTCGTCGAATTGCCGAACGTCCAGTCGATCGTGTTCAAGGAGCATGAGGGCTCCTATCTCGTCGGGCTTCTCGCCGGCATGGCCTCGAAGACCAACAAGGTCGGCTTCGTCGGCGGCATGGATATTCCGCTGATCCGCAAATTCGCCTGCGGCTATGTCCAGGGCGTCAAGGCGGCCAAGAAGGACGCCGAGATCTTCCAGAACATGACCGGCTCGACGCCCTCGGCCTGGAACGACCCGGTCAAGGGCGGCGAACTCGCCAAGTCGCAGATCGACCGCGGCGCCGACGTGATCTACCACGCGGCCGGCGGCACCGGCATCGGCGTGCTGCGCGCCGCGGCAGATGCCGGCAAGCTCGGCATCGGCGTCGATTCCAACCAGAACGGCCTGCAGCCCGGCAAGGTGCTGACCTCGATGCTGAAGCGCGTCGATGTGGCGGCCTATGCCTCCTTCAAGGCAGCGCGAGACGGCACCTGGAAGCCCGGCATCTCGGTGCTGGGGCTGAAGGAGGGCGGCGTCGGCTGGGCGCTCGACGACGCCAACAAGGCGCTGATCACGCCCGAGATGAAGGCCGCGGCCGACAAGGCCAGGGCCGACATCATCAGCGGGGCCGTGAAGGTGCACGACTACATGTCCGATTCGAAGTGCACGATGTGATCTTCGCGACAGCGAAGGTCATCCCGGACGCGGCGCGGGAACCGCGGCGCGATCCGGGATCGCGTGCGGAAGTGCACATCCAATGAACATCACCATCCTCGGTTCAGGCGACGCCTTCGGCTCCGGCGGGCGCTTCAACAGCTGCCTGCATGTCGAGGCGGGCGGGGAGCGCATGCTGCTCGATTGCGGCGCCTCGAGCCTGGTCGCGCTGAACAAGGCCGGCATCGAACGCAACGGTATTTCGACACTGCTGTTCACGCATTTCCATGGCGACCATTTCGGCGGCCTGCCGGCCTTCCTGCTCGACGCGCAATTCGTCTCGCGCCGCAAGGAGCCGCTGGTGATCGCGGGGCCGCTCGGCGTCGAACACCGGGCATTGCATGCGCTCGACGCCGATTTCCCGGGCGCGGCGACCAATGCCTGGCGCTTTCCGATCCGCTATGTCGAGATCACGCCCGAGAGCCCCGCTTCTCTCGCCGGGATCGACGTCACCGCCTACCCGATGGTGCATGACGAGCGCGCCGGCCCCTGCCAGGGCTACCGGCTGGACCATGGCGGCAAGGTCTTCGCCTTTTCCGGCGACACGGCCTGGACCGAGGCGCTGGTCCGGCTCGCTGACGGGGCCGATGTGCTGCTGGTCGAGTGCTACACATGGGACACCAGGCTCGCCAACCATCTCGACTACCAAACACTCGCCTCGCACCGGGCAGCGCTCAAGACGGCACGAATCGTGCTGACGCATATGGGCGTCTCGATGCTCGCGCATCGCGAGCCTTTGCCCGAGGAGCGGGCGCATGACGGCATGGTGATCGCGCTGTGACGGAGCCCCCACGTTCTGCCGTGAAACCGGCCCCCGCCATCGAACTGATCGGCATCTCGAAGCGCTTCGGCCCGGTCCAGGCCAATAAGGACGTAGCGCTCAAGGTCGCCGCCGGCTCGATCCACGGCATCGTCGGCGAGAACGGCGCCGGCAAATCGACCCTGATGTCGATCCTCTACGGCTTCTACGAGGCCGATTCCGGCGAGATCAGGGTTTCGGGCACAGCCCGCAAAATCCGCGCCCCCGGCGAGGCCATTGCGGCTGGCATCGGCATGGTCCACCAGCATTTCATGCTGGTCGAGACGCTCTCCGTCGTCGAGAACGTCGTGCTCGGAGCCGAGGGCGGTGCCTGGCTGAAAGGCGGGCTCGCCAGGGCGCGGGCCGAGCTCGCGCGGCTCTCGCAGGAATACGGCCTCGTCATCGACCCGGACGCCATCGTCGGCGATCTCTCCGTCGGCCTGCAGCAACGCGTCGAGATCCTGAAGGCGCTCTATCGCGGCGCCGATATCCTGATCCTCGACGAACCCACCGCCGTGCTGACGCCGCCGGAAGCCAACCAGCTCTTTTGCCTGCTCAGGGCGCTGAAGGCCCAGGGCAAGACGGTGATCCTGATCACGCACAAGCTGCGCGAGATCATGAACGTGACCGACAGGGTTTCGGTGATGCGGCGCGGCGAGATGGTCGCGCATGTCAAGACCGCCGAGACTTCGCCGGCCACCCTGGCCGAGGCGATGGTCGGCCGGCGCGTGCTGCTGCGGGTCGAGAAAGCGCCGCGCCAGCCTGGACCGGCCGTACTGGAGATCGCCGGGCTGTCCTATGTCGACGGGCGCGACTGCGAGACGCTCAAGGACGTGAGCCTGACGCTGCATGCCGGCGAGATCGTCGGCATCGCCGGTGTCGCCGGCAACGGCCAGAGCGAATTGCTCGAGGCGCTGGCCGGGCTGATCCAGCCCTCGCGCGGCGTGATCCGGTTCAACGGGCAGATCCTCAACGCGGCCGAGCGCAACCCCGCCCGCCTGCGCAAGCTCGGGCTGATGCATATCCCCGAGGACCGGCAGAAGGCCGGACTCGTCACCGCCTTCTCGGCCGCTGAGAACGCGATCCTCGGCTATCACGACGACCCCGCCTTCGGGCCCGGCCCCTTCCTGTCGCACGCAGCGATCGAAGCCCATGCGCGCGCAGCCTTCGCGGCCTATGACGTGCGCCCGCCCGACCCCGCGTTGAAGACGGCGAAGTTCTCCGGCGGCAACCAGCAGAAGATCGTGCTTGCCCGCGAGATCGAGCGTGCGCCAAAGGTGCTGCTCGTCGGCCAGCCGACGCGCGGCGTCGATATCGGCGCGATCGAGTTCATCCATCGCCGATTGATCGCGCTGCGCGATGCCGGGGTCGCGATCCTGCTGGTCTCGGTGGAGCTGGAGGAGGTGATGGCGCTGTCCGACCGGATCCTCGCCATGTGCGGCGGGCGGATCACGGGCGAACGCGCGGCGGAGACGGCCGACGAACGCGATCTAGGCCTGCTGATGGCCGGCGTGAGCGAGGCAGCATGAGCGCCGCGCCCATCGACCTCCCGCGCTGGGCCAACGCAGGCCTCGTCCCCCTCGTGTCCGTGGCGGCGGCCCTCCTCGTCGCCGGCCTCGTCGTCATCGGCATCGGCGAGAGCCCGCTGGAAGCGACGACATTGCTGCTGCGCGGCGCGCTGGGCAGCGCCGAGGGCGTCAGCTTCACGCTCTACTACACGACGAACTTCATCTTCACCGGGCTTGCCGTCGCCGTCGCCTTCCATGCCGGGCTGTTCAATATCGGCGGCGAGGGACAGGCGACAATCGCCGGGATCTTCGTCGCGCTCGCCTGCCTCTGGCTTGCGCCCCTGCCCGGCATCCTGCTCGTGCCGCTGGCGATCCTCGCGGCGGCGGCAGGCGGCGCGCTCTACGGCTTCATTCCCGGCTGGCTCCAGGCGACGCGCGGCAGCCATGTCGTCATCACTACGATCATGTTCAATTTCATCGCCGCCACGCTCAGCGTCTACCTGCTGGTCGAGGTCATCGGAAAGCCCGGCTCAATGCAGGCCGAGACACCGGAATTCGCCCGCCACGCGATCCTGACGCCGATGCATGAATTGCTCGCGCCGCTTGGCCTCAAGCTGCCGGCGACGCCGCTGAACAGCGCCTTCCTGCTGGCGCTGGCCGCGCTCGTCGCGGTCTGGGCGCTGATCTATCGCTCGCGGCTGGGCTACGCGATCCGCACGGTCGGGGCCAATCCGCGCGCGGCCGCCTATGCCGGCATCTCGCCGGCGCGGATCATCATGGTCGCGATGGCGATCTCGGGCGCGCTCGCCGGCGGCCTTGCCGTCAACGAGGTCATGGGCGTGCAGCACCGGCTGCTGCTCGATTTCACCGCCGGCTATGGCTTCGTCGGCATTGCGGTCGCGCTGATGGGGCGCGGCCATCCGGTCGGCGTCGGGCTCGCGGCGCTGCTGTTCGGCGTGCTCTACCAGGGCGGAGCGGAGCTTTCCTTCGACAAGCCAAGCATCACCCGCGACATGGTGGTGGTCATCGGCGGCGTCATCATCCTGTTCGCCGGAGCGCTGGACGGGCTGTTCCGGCGCGTCGTCGCGAGCGGGCTCAGATTCGGAAGCGCGCGCTGACCATGGAATGGGTCCAGACCATCGCCGTCGTGCTCGACTCGGCCGTCAGGCTGTCGGTCCCGCTGCTCTGCGCCGCATTGGCGGGGCTGTGGTCGGAGCGGGCCGGCATCGTCGATATCGGTCTCGAGGGCAAGATGCTGATCGCCGCCTTCGCCTCGGCTGTCGCCGCCTTCGCGACAGGCTCGGCCTGGGCGGGGCTTGGCGCGGGCATCCTCGCCTCCGTCATGCTCGCGCTGGTGCATGGTTTCGCCGCGATCACCTGGCGCGGCAACCAGATCGTTTCCGGCGTCGCCATCAACATGCTGGCGGCGGGATTGACCGTGATCCTCGGCAATGCCTGGTACGGCCAGGGCGGGCGCACCCCCGCGCTGGAAGGGCCGGCGCGCTTCCCCGACCTGACGCTGCCTTTGGGCACCTGGGCGCGCGAACATGTGCCGGTCGTGGGGACGTTCTATGACGAGGTCGTTTCCGGCCATGCCGCGCCGGTCTATCTCGCCTTTGGCTGCCTGCTTCTGACTGCCCTTGTGCTGAAGCGGACGCGGTTCGGCTTGCGGCTGCGGGCCGTCGGCGAAAATCCGGCGGCGGTCGACACGGCCGGCATCTCGGTGGCGGGGCTGCGCTATGGCGCGGTCATCATCTGCGGAGCTCTGTGCGGCCTGGGCGGAACCTATCTCGCCGTCTCGCAATCGGCGGGCTTCCTGCCGCATATGACCGCCGGCAAGGGTTTCATCGCGCTCGCTGCCGTGATCTTCGCCAATTGGCGCCCCTGGCCGGCGCTGGGCGCCTGCCTGCTCTTCGGCCTGCTCGATGCGGTTGCGATCAGGCTGCAAGGCGTCATTATGCCCGGCCTCGGCCAGGTGCCGGTGCAGGCGATCCAGGCCCTGCCCTATCTGATGACGGTGATCCTGCTCGCCGGCTTCATCGGCAAATCGACGCCGCCAAAGGCCTCGGGCCTGCCCTATGTCAAGGAACGCTGAGCCGAGATGACCGACGAGCCCGATTTCGACGCCCTTTTCGCGGTAGCCCAACCCGTCCAGGCCCGGGCCTATGCCCCCTATTCGCATTTCAAGGTCGGCGCGGCGCTTCTGGCCGATGACGGTGCGGTCTATTCCGGCTGCAATGTCGAGAATGCATCCTATCCGGTCGGCGTGTGTGCCGAGGCCGGCGCGATCTCGGCCATGATCGCCGGCGGCGGGCGCGCCATTCGCGCTTTGCTCGTGCTCGGCGACGGAGATGCGTTGGTCACGCCCTGCGGCGGCTGCCGCCAGCGCATCCGCGAATTCGCCGCGCCCGAGACCCCGATCGCGATCGCCGGGCCAAACGGCATTCGTGCTCGCTTTTCGCTGGCCGAGCTGTTGCCAGCCTCCTTCGGACCAGACAATTTGCGCCGGTGATTTGCGCAATCGACGCGTGTTCGTCCGCATGGGTGAATCCGAGGGCCGGGGGGCGGACGAATGGCTGCTGAAGCAATCTTCGACGAGGCGGCGGGAACGCTGATCGACCGCGGGGTCGATGGCTCCATCGACTGCGCCCTCGTGCTCGGAACCGGGCTCGGCCGCATCGCCGACGACATGACCGACATGGTCACGATTCCGTTCTCGGAGATCCCAGGCTTCCCCCTGGGCGAGGTCTCGGGGCACGCCCGGCAGCTCTGCTACGGCACGCTGTTCGGCAAAAAGGTGCTGATCTTCCAGGGCCGGGCGCATTTCTACGAAACCGGAGACCCGGCAGTGATGCGCGTGCCGCTCGGCATGCTGACCGCCTTCGGCTCGCCGCCCCTGATCCTGACCAATGCGGCAGGCTCGTTGAAGCCCGATCTCCGGCCCGGCGGACTCGCGCTGATCACCGACCACATCAACCTCAACGGCCCCAATCCGCTGGTCGGCGATGTCGGCGACGGCCGCTTCGTGCCGATGGTCGATGCCTATGATCCGCATCTGCGCATGCGGCTGAAGAAGGCCGCCGCGAGCTCCGGCGCCAATCTCGGCGAGGGCGTCTATATGTGGTTTACCGGTCCCAGCTTCGAGACACCGGCCGAGATCAGGATGGCGAAGACGCTCGGCGCCGACCTCGTCGGCATGTCGACCGTGCCGGAGGTGATCCTCGCCCGGCGCTTCGGCATCCGCGTCGCCGCCATCTCGGTCATCACCAATATGGGGGCGGGCCTGCTCGGCGGCGCGCCGCAACATAGCGAGACGCGCGACATCGCGACGGCCGCCTCGACCGGGTTGCGGCGCCTCTTCCGCAGCTTCCTGTCGGAGCTCTGACCCGATGTCCGACGCATCCGTCGCGGCGCGCGCGCTCGCCCTGCTCGATCTGACGGACCTTGCCGAGGATGCGAGCGAGGCCGGCCTTGGCAGCCTGTGCGCACGCGCCGTCGCCGCGCCCGGCCCGGTCGCGGCCATATGCATCTGGCCGCGCTTCATCCGCCAGGCGCGCGCCTTGCTGGGCGACGGGCCCGTGCGCATCGCCACTGTGGTGAATTTTCCCCAGGGCGGGACGGCCATCGCTCCGGTCCTGCGCGAGACCGAACAAGCGCTCGCTGAGGGCGCCGACGAGATCGACCTCGTCCTGCCCTGGCGGGCCTTCCTCGCCGGCTTTCTCGACAGCCCGCGCGCCATGGTCGGCCTGGCGAAATCGCGCTGCGGCGACAAGCGGCTCAAGGTCATCCTGGAGACCGGCGAATATCCCGATCTCACCCAGGTCCGGGCCGCCGCCGAGCTCGCCATCGCGGCAGGGGCCGACTTCATCAAGACCTCGACCGGCAAGACGGCGCATTCGGCCAGCATTCCCGCCGCGCGGACGATGCTGCAGGTCATCGGGGCGACCAGGCGCCCCGTCGGGTTGAAACCCTCCGGCGGCATCAGGAGTTTGTCCGACGCGGCGAGCTATCTCGCGCTCGCCGACGCGATCATGGGGCCGGACTGGGCGACGCCGGAAACCTTTCGCTTCGGCGCGAGCGGGTTGCATCAGGTGCTCGTTGACGTGATCGCGGGCGGCGCGGCGGGGCAAGCGAACGGACCTTATTGAGATGAAGCTGACCCAGGAGATCATCGCCGCGAAGCGTGACGGCGCCGAACTGCCGGATGCCGACATCCGACAATTCGTCGCGGGCATCACAGACGGCTCGGTCAGCGAGGGCCAGGCCGCCGCCTTGGCGATGGCGATCTTCTTCCGCGACATGACGGCGAAGGAGCGCGTCGCGCTGACGCTCGCCATGCGTGATTCCGGCACGGTGCTGAACTGGGACGACCTGCCCGGCCCCGCCCTCGACAAGCATTCGACCGGCGGCGTCGGCGACACCGTAAGCCTGCCATTGGCGGCGGCGGTCGCGGCCTGCGGCGGCTTCGTGCCGATGATCTCGGGGCGCGGACTCGGCCATACCGGCGGCACGCTCGACAAGCTCGACGCCGTGCCGGGCTATGTCACGCAGCCCGATATCGCGCTGTTCCGCAAGGTGGTGCGCGAGCAGGGCTGCGCCATCATCGGCCAGACCGCCGATCTCGCCCCCGCCGACAAGCGGCTCTACGCCATCCGTGACGTGACGGCGACGGTCGAGACCATTCCGCTTCTGACCTCCTCGATCCTGTCGAAGAAACTCGCGGCCGGGCTGTACGGCCTCGCCATGGATGTGAAGTTCGGCTCGGGCGCCTTCCTGACCGATTACGGTCAGGCGCGGGCGCTCGCCAACGCGCTGGTCGGCGTCGCCAATGGCGCGGGCCTGCCGACGACGGCCTTGATGACCGACATGAACGAGCCCTTGGCGAGCGCGGCCGGCAACGCGCTCGAAGTCGCCTATGCCCTCGACCATCTGACGGGCAGGCGACGCGAGCCGCGCTTCCATGAGGCGACGGTGGCGCTGGCGGCCGAGATGCTGCTGCTGGGCCGGCTCGCGGACGATCTCGCCGAGGCCCGAGCCAAGATCGAGGCCGCTTTCGCCTCGGGCGCGGCGGCAGAGCGCTTCGCGCGCATGGTCGCGGCGCTGGGCGGGCCGACGGACCTGCTGGAACGGCCGGAGAAGCATCTCGCGCCGGCGCCGGTCGTGAAGCCCGTCTTTCCGGTTGCACCGGGCACGGTCCAGAGCATCGACACGCGCGGCGTCGGCTTCGCCATCGTCGCCCTCGGCGGTGGGCGCAGCCGCGCCGAAGACCGGATCGACCACAGCGTCGGCATCGTCGATCTCGCGGGCATCGGCGACAATGCGGGGCCGGAACGTCCTCTCGGCATCGTTCATGCACGGGGCGAAGCCGGCTTCGCTGCCGCCGAGACCCGCTTGCGGCAGGCCTATCGCATCGGCGAAGCTGCGGCCGGCCATGGCCCGCTCGTCACGGAACGCATCACGGAGAGTTCGCACGCATGAGTCTGCTTTTGGCCATGACCGGTTGGCATGTCGAGGATTGGCGCGCCCGCTTCCAGGCGCTGCTGCCCGACATCCCCGTGGTGATCCTCGGCGAGCCCTTCGATCGGCGCGCGGTGCATTACGTAGCAAGCTGGAAGCACCCTGAGGGGAGCCTTGCCGGACTGCCGAACCTCGCCGCGATCTTCTCGCTCGGCGCCGGCGTCGATTTCCTCTTCGCCGACCAGCGCCTGCCCGAGGCGCCGATCGCGCGTGTCGTCGACCCCGACCTGACGACGCGGATGAGCGAATACATCGTGCTGCACTGCCTGATGATCCTGCGTCAGCAGCGCCGCTATGACCGCCAGCAGCCCCTCAAGAGTTGGGAGGACGACCGCCACCAGCCGGCAGCGCGCTCGGTGCGCGTCGGCATCATGGGGCTCGGCGAGCTCGGGCTCGATGCGGCGCGCAAGCTCCAGGTCATGGGCTTCGACGTGGCAGGCTGGAGCCGCAGCCTCAAGAGCGTCGAGGGCCTCACCACTTTCGCCGGCGAGGACGGCATGGCCGCCTTCCTGGCGCGCACCGACATCCTCGTCAGCCTGCTGCCATTGACGCCGGAGACGAAGGGCACGATCAACGCGGCACTGCTCGCCGGCCTCGCGAGGGATGGCCGGCTCGGTGGGCCGTTCCTGATCAATGCCGGGCGCGGCGGCTTGCAGGTCGAGGCCGATATCCTGGCCGCGTTGGAGGCCGGCACGCTCAAGGGCGCGACGCTCGACGTGTTCGAGACCGAGCCGCTGCCGGCGGACTCCCCGCTCTGGAGCCATCCGGCGGTGACGGTGACGCCGCACAACGCCGCGATGTCCGAGCCCGAGGCGGTGGCAAATCTGATCGCGGCGCAGATCCGGCGCCTGGAAGCAGGCCAGCCGCTGGAGCATGTCGTCGATCCCAAGCGGGGATATTGATTTTTGGCGAATAGCGAGTGGCGAATAGAGAGCGGTACCCATTCGCCATTCGCCATTCGCCCTTCCGTCATCGCCCCGTCATCCCACCGTCGCGGCGCTGAAACGCGATCCCGCCAAGTCCTCTGGGTCATTCCCCCAACCCGGAGCGTTCCATGCGCCTGTCCCTCGTCGCGGCCTTGCTGCTGTCATCGACCATCCTCGCCGGCGCCCAGGATGCGCATAAGGAATTCCCCGCCAAGCTCGCCGGCCATGCCCTGCTGCCGGCCAACACGATCATCGCCGCCCCGGCCGATGCGCCGGCCGACCTCAAGGTCTCCGGCAAATTCGTCACGCCCGGCAAGCGCGTCGAGGCGGTCGGCACGGTGATGGGCACCTCGGGCGGGCGTCCGACCGGCCTGTCGACGCCGTTTGCCGGCCAGCCGGTGCAGGGCTTCTCCGGCATCCGCTCGCTGGGCAATGGCGAGTTCCTGGTGCTGACCGATAACGGCTTCGGCGCCAAGGCGAACTCGCCGGACGCCATGCTGTTCTTCCACCGCCTCAAGGCCGATTTCGCCAGCGGCAAGATCGAGCGGACCGCGACCACCTTCCTGCACGACCCCGACAAGAAGATCCCCTTCCGCATCGTCCATGAAGGTACGGAGAAGCGCTATCTGACCGGGGCGGATTTCGATCCGGAATCGATCCAGCCGATCGGCGGCAAATTCTGGATCGGCGAGGAATTCGGCCCCTATCTCATCCGCGTCGATGCCGACGGCAAGGTCGAGGCCGTGTTCGAGACGCTCGTCGACGGCAAGCCCGCCCGCTCGCCCGACCACTATGCCGTGGCCACGCCCAGCGCGCCCAACCTCCCGGTCGAGTTCAATGTCCGCCGCTCCAAGGGTTTCGAGGGCATGGCGCAATCGCCCGACGGCCGCTTCCTCTACCCGCTGCTGGAAGGCCCGCTCTGGAACGCCGAGACCAAGGGCAATCAGGAGGTCGACGGCAAGGAGGTGCTGCGCATCCTCGAATTCGACGTGGCTGCCGAGAAATGGACCGGCCGTTCCTGGCTCTTCCCGCTGGAAGCCAAGGGCAACGCCATCGGCGACTTCAACATGATCGACGCCACGACAGCGCTCATCATCGAACGCGACAATGGCGAAGGCACCGCCGACAAGGCCTGCCCCGCCGGCCAGAAGGGCCCCGACTGCTTCCACGACCTGGCCAGGTTCAAGCGCATCGTGAAGATCGAAATGACCGACGCCAATGTCGGCAAGCCGGTGCGCAAGATCGGCTTCATCGACCTCATGAAGATCGCCGACCCGGACAAGAAGGCCAGGCAGGGCGCCATCGACGGCGTGCTGCCCTTCCCCTTCTTCACCATCGAGAACGTCGATGTGGTCGACCGCGCCAACGGCATCATCGTCGTCGGCAACGACAACAACCTGCCCTTCTCCTCCTCGCGCGATCCGAAGAAGGCCGACGACAACGAACTCGTGCTGCTCTCGGTGAAGGAACTGCTCGACGCGAAGTGAGCCGGGCCGCGCACCTGCTCCTCCAAGTCGCGGACAGGTAAGTCCACAACTTGGAAGCCTCCATTCAAGTCATGGCCGGCCCCTTTCCGGCCATTTTCGTTGGGGAAACTCGCCCTTGAATGGCTGTTTTCGCAGGATTATATTGACAGGCACCAAGCACTCCAAGTGCGAGGGCGGTGGTTTGGATGATCGACACTCATGGAGGTGATCATGTTGACCGCGAATACGGACGGCAGACGGCCGCAGGACTTGTGCAACCTCATCCTCGCCGCGTGCCTGTTCATCTCTCCCTGGATCTTCGGCTTCGTGGGCGAAGCTATGCCCACCCGAAACGCCTGGATCGTCGCCGTGGCGCTCGCCCTGGTGGCCTTCGCGGCGCTTTCGGTCTTCGCCGAATGGGAGGAATGGATGAACCTGGCGCTCGGCGTCTGGCTGATGGCGGCCCCCTGGATGCTAGGCTTCACCGGCAACTTCAACGCGTTCTGGACCCATATGATCCTGGGCGCCTTGACGGCGGCGGTCTCGGCCTGGGCTGTCTGGGACTATCGGCACGAGCCACATGCCACGGCCTGACCGGGCCGTGACATGACGCTATGGCCCGCCGCCGCGAGGCGACGGGCTCTTTCGCATCCGCGACGGTCAGGCCACGCGCTTATCCGCGGAATCGCAGAGATCGACGAGCAGGCAGCGGCCGCATTCGGGCCTGAGCGCCTTGCAGGTGTAGCGGCCATGCAGGATCAGCCAGTGATGCGCATGCCGGCCGAACTCCCGCGGCACCGCCTTCTCCAGCCCCAATTCGACCTGCAGCACGTTCTGGCCCGGAGCGATGCGCAAACGATTGGCGACGCGGAAGACATGGGTGTCGACTGCGTGGGTGATCTCGCCGAAGGCCATGTTGAGCACGACATTGGCGGTCTTGCGGCCGACACCCGGCAGTGTCTCCAGCGCCTCGCGATTGGCCGGCACCTGGCTGCCGAACTCGGCGATGAGCTTTTCGCAGAGCGCGATCACGTTCTTCGCCTTGGTGCGGAACAGGCCGATGGTCTTGATGAGCTCCCGCACCCGCTCCTCCCCCAGCGCCAGCATCTTTTCCGGGGTATCGGCGAGCTCGAAGAGCTTGCGCGTCGCCTTGTTGACGCCTGCATCGGTCGCCTGCGCCGAGAGCACCACGGCGACCAGAAGAGTGAAGGCGTTGACGTGTTCGAGCTCACCCTTGGGCTCAGGCTCTACGGCACGGAAGCGCTCGAAAATCTCGCGGATTTCGGCGGCGCTGCGCGCGCGCGGCTTCGTGATCCCGAGGGTGTCGGGCGCGCGGCGTTTGGGCCTGTTCTCTTGTATCATCGAGGCGTTATAGTTGGCCCATGAAGCCCGGCAAGTCCGATTCAGCCGCGTCCGGCGACGCCTCGGCCATGGCGGCCGATCGGCCCGTCTTCGACGCGACGATCACGCCGCATCGCTCGCTGGGGCAGAGCGGCTTCCGCATCGTGATGACGCTGGTCTGCCTTTCCAGCGTGGTTTCCTCGATTCCCTTCGTCGTGCTCGGCGCCTGGCCGGTGGCGGGCTTCTTCGGGCTCGACGTCGCGGCTCTGTTCATCGCCTTCCACGTCAATTTCCGCCACGCGCGGGCCTTCGAACGGATCATCGTGACCCCGCTCGAAGTGCTGCTGCGCAAGGTCTCGCATCATGGTCGCGAGGCGGTCTGGCGCTTCAACCCGGCCTGGACCAAGCTCGAGCGCCAGGAGGACGAGGATTACGGCCTGCTGCGGCTCAGCCTGGTCTCGCGCGGGCAGAGCGTCGCGGTCGCTGCCGCACTCTCGCCGCATGAGCGCGAAGGCTTTGCCGACGCGCTCGGCGCGGCACTGGCAAACGCGAAGCGCGGCCCGGATTACGGAGCGGCCTGACAGGCTCGCGTCAGGCCAGTCGAATGTCGGCTTTTCAGGTGTGAAGCTTGGCCACCATCATCGTTCCGCTGATTTCGGCTGCGATCATCGTCGGGCTGATCACAGCTTTGCTCGTCAGGAGACCGGGAGCGCGGATGCCGAACGCCGAGGAGGATGCGCCTGGGCAGAGCGGCGAGGAGCGGGTGCGCGCCTACGGGCTCGTGCTGCGCGACCGGCTCGACCGGACGCCGTTCGGGCCGGAACTGCCGCGCATGGTCTGGCGCAAGCTCATGACATGCCCGCCCGGAGAGGGGTTGGTGCGCGAGTTCCACCGCGATTTCTGCGGGCAGGGCCTGATCCGCACCCAAGACGGCGTCAAGCTCTGCGATATCTTCGACGGCGGCCTTCATACCGGCGATGCGATCACGTCCTGGCCAAGCGAGGAGGCGTTCGTTGGCTTCTTCGCCGCGCAATCGGACTACAGCTGCAGCGGTTGGGACGAGACCTCGGCCGTCTTCGCGACACAGGATGAATGGTATCGCAACAACCAGCGCCTGACGCGGGAGGGGTTGCAGGTTTTCATCGCCGAGCTAAAGCCGCGCTGAACGGCTCGCGCCAGTTTTTCGCAAATGCAATGCTCTCGACTCCTGGAATCGATGGGGCTGTGAACCCGCTCCGTCAGGGCTTGGCGTCGAGGAACCTGGCGTCGAGAAACGTCCGGACCAGTTTGGTGGTCGCAGCCGGGTTCTCCTCCATGATCCAGTGCCCGGAATCGGGGACGATCGCGCCTTGAACATTGCTGGCGGCGAACTTCATCACCTCGGCCATGGTCAGGCCGAAGGACTTCTCGCCGCCCAGCGCCAAGACAGGCATGGTCAGCTTGCCTGCGGCCAGGAAAGCCTTGTTGTCGATGGCATCCTGGTCGAAGGCGGCGAACTGCGCGAAACCCGCATGCATCGCGCCCGGCTTGGCGTAGAGCGCGGCGTAGTGCCGGCGCGAGGCTTCGGTGAAGCGGCTCGGCGTGGCGGAGAACTCGTTCCAGAAGCGGTCGAGATAGATGCGCTCGCGGCCGGCGACGAGCCGCTCCATATCGGGCCCACCGAAGCGGAAATGCCAAAGCAGCGGGTTCTTGAGGATCTCGTCCCAGGGACCGACACCCGGCAAGGGCGCGTCGATCAAGACGAACTTCGTCACGCGGTCACGGTGCAGGGCGGCGAAGGCGTAGCCGACCATATTGCCGATGTCGTGGGTGACCAGATCCGTCCTCTCGATCTTGAGCGCGTCGAGGACGCCGGCAATGTCGCCTCCCTGTGTCTTCTTGTCGAAGCCAGCCTTGGGCTTCGACGAGAGGCCCATGCCGCGCAGGTCTGGAACGATGACGGTATGGTCACGGACGAGATCGATCGCCAAGGGCGCCCACATATCGCCCGTCTCGCCATAGCCGTGCAACAGGACCACCGCCGGGCCCTTGCCGCCGATGCGGACATGAATGGTCGTGCCATTGGTCGCGATCTCCCGGATGCGGAAAGCCGCGGGGAAAGGAGCGACCTGCGCCGATGCGGGCATTGCCAGCAGAACGATGCCGAGCATGGCGGCCAGAATGCGAAACATGTCGGTTCCCTCCGATGGCTGCGCCCCGAGCACACGCCCGAGACAGCTCACCGGGACAATGAACCTACCGCATCGTCAGGTACAGACGCCGAATAAGCGAAGCTGGCTTTCGCAATGGGCGCACAATGATGAGACCGCGCATTGCCGTTGCCGTTCATGGTGCAAATGAGAAGCCTTGCCCCCTCCTCGGACGCCGGTTCCCGCTGACCGCTGAGACGGCACGGCACATGCTGGGCTTTGCTCCACGTCTTGCAGCGATGACCGTCATCAATTGGGCCGTGAGCTTGCTCGACGAGCCGCCGGTCTCGGCAGCCTGATGCGGACGGCCCACCCCACCTTGCCAGCTTTCGGGTGGAGTCCCTCTCCTTGCATCCCTAGTTTCGCATCATGACATTCGATGCGAGGTTGATCTCATGACCGCTCATATCCAGAAGCTCGGTGCGATGACCCCGACACGCTTCACCAACGCCGTGCTTGCGCGCGCCACCGAGGCCATGCCGGCCGAGGCCGATTTTCCCTCGACCGCGCCCGGTTCCGATTACGACACGGTGCGCCGGATCCTGGCCTTCATCACCGAGACATGGCGCGAGCAGCCGACGATCGAGGCGATCGCCGAGGCCGCCGGCGCGACGCCGACCGATGTCCACCATCTCTTCCGGCGCTGGTGCGGGCTCACCCCCAAGGCCTTCCTGCAGGCGATCACGCTCGACCATGCCAAGGGCCTGCTCGGCGCCTCCGCCAGCATCCTCGACACGGCCTACGAGGTCGGGCTGTCGGGACCGGGGCGGCTGCATGATCTCTTCGTCACCCATGAGGCGATGTCGCCGGGCGAATGGAAGGCCGGCGGCGGAGGCTTGCGATTGTCCTATGGCTTCCATGCCTCGCCCTTCGGCGAAGCGCTGATCGTCGTAACCGATCGCGGCCTGGCGGGGCTCGGCTGGGTCTCGACTTCAGTCGATGGCGGCAAGGTCGTCGGCGGCCGCGCCGAGGCGCTGGCCGACATGATGCGGCGCTGGCCCCATGCCGACTACCACTACGATCCCTTGGCGACGAAACCCTATGCCGGGCGCATTTTCGACCCTGCCGCATGGTCGGCCGAGACGCCGCTGCGCGTCGTGCTGATCGGCACCGATTTCGAGGTCCGCGTCTGGGAGACCCTGCTCAGGATCCCGGTCGGCTGCGCCACCACCTATGGCGACGTCGCAAGCCATATCGGAAAGCCGAGCGCCGCGCGCGCCGTCGGCATGGCGGTCGGCAAGAACCCGATCTCCTTCGTCGTGCCCTGCCATCGCGTGATCGGGAAGTCGGGTGCGCTGACGGGCTATCACTGGGGCCTGACGCGCAAGCGCGCCATCCTGGGCTGGGAAGCCGGACAGACGGCAGGCGCTGCGGGCTGAACCGCTACGGCTTCATATCCATGCCCCGGCAGGGCGCGAGCGCCACAGGCTTGCGCCCTGCCATGCGCCCCGGCATCGCTTCGTTCGCAAACGCTTCAAATCTCCGCGAAACGCGCCGGGAGTTCGAAGCCCCAGCCGAGCGGATCGTCGGCCTCGATGGTGAAGGCCCCCTCGCCGGCGAAATGGCCGGTGCCGCCGACCGCGACCGTCACGGCGCCTGGCACCGGATAATCGGCCTGGCCGAGGACGCTCCCTGAGAAGGTGCCGCCGGTGATGCTGCGGAACAGCCGGGTCCGGCCAGAGCCAATCAGGCCCTTGGCATGATCCAGCGCCATCCTGGCGGTGACGCCCGAACCCGTCGGCGAGCGGTCGATCTGGCGCTCGGCGAAGACGCAGAGATTGAAGCTCGTCGCGTCCGGCCCGGCCTCGTCGGTGACGATCGTGCCGTAGAGAAAGCCGAGATCGGGCTCGGTCGGGTGCGTGATCGCCGGCCCGGCACGGACGGCGTCGGTGAGCGCGCCGGCCGCCTCGACGATCCGCGCGACCGGCGTCTCGAACAGGTCGAGCCCGAAGCGGGACGCCGGCAGGATGCAGTAGAAGGCGCCGCCATAGGCAATGTCGGTGGTGATCGGCCCCAGGCCCGGCACATCGACAACCCGATCCCGAACCTGGACGAAGGCCGGCACGCTCTCGAAGGTCACGGTGCCGACCTTCCCGCTCTTGACCTCGCAGGCAAGCCTGACCAGCCCGCAAGGCGCCTCGATGGCGAAGCGCGTCAGCGGCTCGACCGCCGGCACCAGCCCGTGCTCGATCGCATAGCGGCCGAGCGCGATGGTCGCGTGGCCGCACATGGTCGAATAGCCCTCATTATGTGTGAACAGCACGCCGAAGGCGGCATCGGGATGCGACGCCTTGACCGGGATGACGCCATACATGCCGGCATGGCCGCGCGGCTCCAGCATCATGGCGCGCCGCAGATGGTCATGGTGCTCGCGGGCTTGCCTGCGCTTGTCGAGAATGGTGGTGCCCGTCAGCTCGGGATAGCCGCCAATGACGATGCGAACCGGCTCACCGCAGGTGTGGTAGTCGAGATAGCTCAGGCGCATCGCGTTTCTCCAACGTCATTGCGAGCGTAGCGAAGCAACCCTGGGGACGTAGCGCGAGCCCTCCTGGATTGCTTCGCTGCGCTCGCAATGACGGCACATTCAATCATGCCTCGACGGCACTCCGGCGAGGCGGATCGCAACCGGGTCTCGTGCAGCTGTCGGCCGCGACATCGCAGGCGAAAGCCAGAGCGGCTTGCCAATCGCCACGTGTCGCCAATGCAAGGTTTGGCCCGAGCAGACCGCGCCTTGCCAATACGGCCAGGGCGCCGCCGATGAAGCTGTCACCGGCTCCGACCGTATCGGCCACGGCCACGGGCGGCGCAGCGCTCTCGATCAGGCCATCGGCACTGTGGCAGGACGCGCCCTGCCCGCCGCGCGTCACCAGCACGCATGCCGCGCCAAGTCCACGCCAATGCGCCACGACTTCGTCGGCCGACCAGTCCGGATGCAGCCAGGCGAGGTCGTCCAGACTGACCTTGACGATGTCTGCCAGCGCGATGCGCTGCTCGATCAACGCCGTCGCGGGCGCCCTCTCGGGCAGCACAGAGGCGCGAACATTGACGTCGTAGCTGATGCTCGCGCCCTGCGCCTTCGCACTCTCGATCAGCGCCAGCGTCGCCTCGCCAGACGGGCCGACGGTCGCACCGAAGGAGGTGGCATGGAGGTGGATGGTGCCGGGAGGACAGGAGCGCGGCGTCCCCTCCGGCTCGGCATGAGCCGTACCGTCGAGATAAAGCCCAAATTCAGGAACGCCTCCGGGCCCGAGCGGCGCGACGATCGCGATGGCGCTGGGACGAGCGCTGTCATGAACCAGGCTGGCATCGATGCCCTCGCTGGCAAGGGCCGTGCGAAAGCGTCGGCCAAGTGCATCGGTCGAGAGCGCGCCCGCATAGGCGACGCGCGCGCCGAAGCGGGCGAGCGCCAGCGCGGCGTTGAAGCCGGAGCCGCCGAGTACCGCCTCGTAGTGCCGGCCCTCGCCGTCACGCGGGATGAAGTCGCCGATCACCTCGCCGGTGACGAGGATCACCCCTTGCGTCACAGCAGCCCGCGCTTGGCCAGGCTGCGCATCAGATGCGAGGCACCGAAGATCCAGGGTTCGCACTCATCGGTACGGCGCATACGGTTGACCAGCGCGCCAAGCTCGGGCGCGGCGATCGTGACGATGTCGCCGTATTTATGGGTAAAGCCACCGCCGACCGTGTCGCGATCCTTGATCGGCGCGAACATGGTTCCGAGATAGAGCGCAGCGCCATCCGGGTACTGGTGGTGCGCACCGAGCATCTGCTTGGCGAGATCGGCGGGATCGCGGCTGATTTTCGCGATCGAGGACGAGCCCTCCAGCGTGAAGCCGTCCTCGCCCTTGACCGTCAGCGAGACGGTGGTCTTGCGGACATGATCGAGCGAGAAACCGGCGTCGAAGAGGCGGATGAAAGGGCCCACCGCCGCTGCCGCGTTGTTGTCCTTGGCCTTGCCGAGCAGCAGCGCCGAGCGGCCCTCGACATCGCGCAGATTGACGTCGTTGCCGAGTGTCGCGCCGACGATCGCGCCGGTCGAGGCGACGATCAGCACGATCTCCGGCTCGGGGTTGTTCCAGGTCGAGGCGGGGTGGAGGCCGGCGTCGAAGCCGGTGCCGACCGAGGACATCGGCGGCGCCTTGGTGAAGATCTCGGCGTCAGGCCCGATGCCGACCTCGAGATACTGGCTCCAGGCGCCCTGCTTGATCAGCACCTCCTTGAGATGCATCGCTTCGGGCGAGCCGGGCTTGAGCTTGGAGAGATCGTCGCCGATGAGCTTGCCGATCTCCTCGCGGATGGTCACCGCGGCAGCCGGGTTGCCGCGCGCCTTCTCCTCGATCACGCGCTCCAGCATCGAGACCGCGAAGGTGACACCGGCCGCCTTCACGGCCTGAAGGTCGAGGGGCGAGAGCAGCCAGGGCTTCGACGGATCGCGCCCGTCGATCGGCGTGTTCGCCAGAATCGCGGCAAGCGAGCCGATCGACTGCCCCTTCGCGGCCTTCAACGCGGCGGCCGGGTCCGGCGCCTCGCAGAGATCGCGCATGGTCGGGAAGGCGCGGGTGACATCGACGAGCTCTCCCTCCCGCAGGACCACGACAGCCGGGCCAGCGACATCCGGTAACCAGGCACGGCCGGCAAGCACAGCGGTTGCGGCGTCCGCCGGCAAAGTGTTTTCGGGCGTCAGGGCGAGTGTCATCGTGATGTTCCATCGGCACGGCGGAGTGGGGTGCGGAGAACAGCCGCTTCCAGCCATTTGCGCAAGCCCCGCCCGGCGCATGGGCCCTCATCCCGAGGATGACCACCACCAGGATTTCGAGCGGTCAAGGCTGGGGAAACCGCCGGGCTGCCCCTTGGCGAGTGTCATCCTTTTGTCGTTGAAACGTCACCTGCGCTTCATGCTAGCTTGCGCACCAACGACAAGAGCCGCCATGCCGTGCGCAAGGGTGGATAAGGGAGACGACATCAATGACAGTGAAATCGACGATCCTGATCTCGGCGGCTGCATTCGTGCTTGCGGGCGCAGCTCCTGCCCTGGCGCAGACCGAGATCCAGTGGTGGCATGCGCTGACCGGCGCCAATAACGACGTGGTGGTGAAGCTCGCCGAGGATTTCAACGCCTCGCAGAAGGACTACAAGGTCGTCCCCGCCTATAAGGGCTCCTATCCCGACACGCTGAATGCCGGCATCGCCGCCTTCCGCGCCGGCACCGCGCCGCATATCCTGCAGGTCTTCGAAGTGGGCACCGGCACGATGATGTCGGCCAAGGGCGCGATCAAGCCCGTCTTCGAATTGATGAAGGAAGCCGGCGAAACATTCGATCCGAAAGCCTATCTGCCCGCGATCACCGGCTATTATTCGACGGCCAAGGGCGACATGCTCTCGATGCCGTTCAACTCCTCCTCGATGGTGATGTGGTACAATAAGGACGCCTTCAAGAAGGCGGGCCTGAACCCCGACGCGCCGCCCAAGACCTGGCCCGAGGTCTTCGAGGCCGGCAAGAAACTGAAGGCGGCCGGCTTCGATAAATGCGGCTTCACCAATGCCTGGGCGACCTGGGCCAACATCGAGCAGTTCGGCGCCTGGCACAACATCCCGATCGCCACCAAGGCCAATGGGCTCGACGGCTTCGACGCCGTGCTGAACTTCAACAGCCCGCTCTTCGTCAAGCACCTGACCAATCTGGTCGAGCTGCAGAAGGACAAGACCTACGATTATTCCGGCCGCACCAATAATGGCGAAGGCCGCTTCACCTCCGGCGAATGCCCGATCATGCTGACCTCCTCGGGCTTCTTCGGCAACGTCAAGGCGAACGCCAAGTTCGACTGGGGCAATGCGCCGATGCCGTATTACCCCGAAGCCACCGGCGCGCCGCAGAACTCGATCATCGGCGGTGCTTCGCTGTGGGTGATGGGCGGCAAGAAGGCCGACGAGTACAAGGGCGTCGCCAAGTTCTTCACCTTCCTGTCGGATGTCGACCGCCAGGTGAAGCTGCACACCGAGTCCGGCTACCTGCCGATCACCAAGGCGGCCTATGCGAAGGTCAAGGCGTCGGGCTTCTACAAGGACAAGCCCTATCTCGAGACGCCGATCCTCGAGCTGACCAACAAGGAGCCGACCGAGAATTCGCGCGGGCTTCGCTTCGGCAGCCTGGTCCAGATCCGCGACATCTGGTCGGAGGAGATCGAAGCGGCGCTGAACGGGCAGAAGACGCCGAAGGCGGCACTGGACGCAGCCGTCGAGCGCGGCAACCAGATGCTGCGCCAGTTCGAGCGCACGGCGGCGCGTTGAGCGATTGACGACCATCACAGCATCGTCCCAGGCGTAGCGAGCGTCATGGTCGGGCTTGTCCCGACCATCTCTGAAACCAGCCAACTGGTCTTGAGATTCTCGGAGCGTGTCCGAGGATGACGCCCTCCGCTCGCTACGTCCCGGGCGACGAACGCATCTGAGAGCCAGAATGCAGAAGAACGCCTATTTCAGCGGCTTGACGATCCCGGTACTGCTGCTCGCGCCGCAGCTGGTGATCACCGTGCTGTTCTTCTACTGGCCGGCGAGCCAGGCGGTCTGGCAGAGCTTCCTGCTGCAGGACGCCTTTGGCACCTCGACCGAGTTCGTCTGGTTCGAGAACTATCGCGATCTCTTCGCCGATCCCGGCTACTACAAGGCGCTGATCAACACCGCGATCTTCTCCTCCTTCGTCTGCGTGCTCTCGCTGTCGATCGCGCTGCTCTTCGCCGTGATGGCCGACCGGCAGATCAGGGGCGCCGAGATCTACAAGACATTATTGATCTGGCCCTACGCGGTCGCACCGGCGGTGGCCGGCGTGCTCTGGATCTTCATGTTCGACCCCTCGCTGGGCATGCTGGCGCGCGGCCTCAACAGCCTCGGCATAGCCTGGAACCCGCGCCTCAACGGCAATGACGCGATGACGCTGGTGATCCTGGCCGCGACCTGGAAGCAGATCAGCTACAATTTCCTGTTCTTCCTCGCCGGCCTGCAATCGATCCCCAAAAGCGTGATCGAGGCGGCTGTGATCGACGGGGCCAAGCCGATGCGCCGCTTCTGGACGATCATCTTCCCGCTGCTCTCGCCGACGACCTTCTTCCTGCTCACCGTCAACATCGTCTACGTCTTCTTCGACACCTTCGGCATCATCGACACGATCTCCGGCGGCGGCCCTTCGGGGGCGACCGAGACGCTGGTCTACAAGGTCTATTCGGACGGCAAGGGCGGCTCGAATCTGGGCGGCTCGGCGGCGCAATCGGTCGTCCTGCTGATCATGGTGATCGGCATGACTGCGATCCAGTTCCGCTTCATCGAGCGCAAGGTGAGCTATTGATGCGCCGGCGCCTCGCATGGCTTGTGTCCGTCGGGCTTATGTCGGCATCGGCAACCCTGATCGCGGCGGCTCATGCGCAGGCCCTTCAAACCGCGCCTGCGGCTCCAATCCGCATGATCGACGCCTGGCCCGGCATCGTCCTGTTCTGCATGCCCTCGCGCGAGGCATGGGGCGCGACAGCATGCGGCGTCGCCTCCCGGGAAGCCGAACGGCAAGCCGCAGCAGCCTCGATCAAGCTCATCGCCGTCAGCGCGGCGGAGGCCGGGCTTTCGCAGGGGCCAAACAGCGCAGCGCCGACCTTCGTCTGGCCGCAGGCGCTGCGGCTCTTCCTGCAGTTCCACCCCGTCGGAGACGGTTCGAAACGATGGCGGCTGTCGACGAAGGCCTATGAGCTCACGCCGCCCGCGCCGGGACAGGCCGGGCAGGCGCCGAAATGGCATTATGTCTACGACCATTTCTCGGTCCTGGACGAGGGCAAGGAGATCGACGCGACGGAGGAGGCCGCTCCGCCGCTGCTCGAACGGTTCTTTGCCACCATGACGAAACCGCGGAGCTGAGCACGTGATCGGCTCCATCGAAAAAGGCGAAGCCATCGTGAACGCCTGCGTCGAAGCCTTGGCGCAATGGCTTCGCAAGACAGAGGTATGGGCCTGATGGTCGAAGACCGCCGCCTGGGCGATGCTATCGCCTATATCATCCTGACGATCGGGGTCCTGATCGTCGCCTTCCCGGTCTGGCTGACCTTCGTCGCCTCGACCTGGGACGCCTCGACCATCATCAACGGCAAGCTGCCGCTCTGGCCCGGGCCGCATTTCCTGGAGAACTACCACCGCATCCTGTTCGTCGGCACCTCGGGCACGACGCGCGAGCCGGTGGCCGGAATGATGCTGAACTCCTTCATCATGGCAATGGCGATCGCGCTGGGGAAGATCTTCATCTCGGTGCTCTCGGCCTATGCCATCGTCTATTACCGCTTCCCGTTCCGGATGGCGGCGTTCTGGATCATCTTCGTCACGCTGATGCTGCCGGTCGAGGTGCGCATCTTCCCGACCTTCAAAGTGGTTTCCGACCTCAACATGCTCGACAGCTATCAGGGCCTCGCCATACCGCTGATCGCCTCGGCCACCGGCACGCTGCTGTTCCGCCAGTTCTTCATGACGATCCCCGACGAATTGCTCGAAGCCTCCCGGATCGACAATGCCGGGCCGTTCCGCTTCTTCAAGGACACGGTGATCCCGCTCTCGATGACGACGATCGCGGCCTTGTTCGTGATCCAGTTCATCTACGGCTGGAACCAGTATCTCTGGCCGCTCCTGGTGACGACGAAGGACTCGATGCAAACCATCGTCATCGGCATCAAGAAAATGATCGTCACCTCCGACGCGCTCACCGAATGGCAGCTCGCCATGGCCACCGCCATGCTGGCGATGCTGCCGCCGGTGCTCGTCGTCATCCTGATGCAGAGGCTCTTCGTGAAGGGCCTGGTGGAGACGGAGAAGTGAGTTTCGGCAGTCGGCAATCGGCAGTAGGCAGTCGATTGACGCAGTTCCGTATCACCCCGACTGCCTATTGCCGACTGCCCATTGCCGAGGACTAGATGGCCCAAGTCACCCTCAACAACGTCAAAAAAGTCTATTTCGGCGGCGTCGAAGCCGTGAAGGGCGTGTCGTTCGACATCCCCGATGGCGGCTTCTGCGTGCTCGTCGGCCCCTCCGGCTGCGGCAAGTCCACATTGCTGCGCATGGTCGCGGGGCTGGAGACGATCTCGTCGGGCGAGGTCACCATCGGCAATCGCATCGTCAACCAGATCGGCCCGGCCGAGCGCGACATCGCCATGGTGTTCCAGAACTACGCGCTCTATCCGCATATGAGCGTCTACGACAACATGGCCTATGGCCTGCGCAATCTCGGTACGCCCAAGGACGAGATCGACGCCCGCGTGAAGGAGGCTGCGCGCATCCTCGCCATCGAGGCGCTGCTCGACCGGCGTCCCAAGCAGCTCTCGGGCGGCCAGCGCCAGCGCGTCGCCATGGGCCGCGCCATCGTGCGCAAGCCGCAGGTCTTCCTGTTCGACGAGCCGCTCTCCAATCTCGACGCCAAATTGCGCGTGCAGATGCGCGTCGAGATCAAGAAGCTGCAGCGAGCGCTCGGCGTCACCGCGATCTACGTCACCCATGACCAGGTCGAGGCGATGACGCTCTCGGACAAGCTCGTGGTGATGAATGGCGGCCAGGTCGAGCAGATCGGCCTGCCGGCCGAGGTCTACAAGAAACCGGCGAGCAAATTCGTCGCGACCTTCATCGGCTCGCCGCCGATGAACATCCTGCCCGGAACGATCGACGGCCCCGGCATCGTCGCGCTCGGCGACGCGATCCTGGAGGCGCGCGACCTGCGCGAGGATCTGGCGGCCGGTTCTCCCGTCGAGGTCGGCCTGCGGCCCGAGGATGTCGAAATCGCGGGGGAAGGCGAAGCCGGCTCATTGCCCTTCGATGTCGAGTTCATCGAGGAATTGGGCGCAACGCAGCTCTTCCACGGCAAGCTCGCCGGCTTGCCCTTCGTGATGCAGGCAGCAACCGATGTGGTTTCGGCCCAGGCCGGCCGGCTCTGGATCACGGTCAATCCGGACCGGGTGCATGTCTTCGACGTGAAGACAGGCGGCAGGCTGGGGCGGGCGTAACCCACTCGCCGTTATTCTCGGGCGAAGCGCAGCGGAAACGTCGACGGGGATTTGGCGTGAATTCTTCCCTTCCCCCCTGGCGGGGGAAGGTGCCTTCCTGTCCTGCCTGGATAGATTGGTGACAGACGAGCCCGGATAGAAGGGTGACAGTTTTTCCCTTGATAGTTGGGAGGGCTGGACCATGCCGTGGCGAGAGAGCTGTGCCATGGACGAACGGGTGCGTTTCATAGCCGACTGGCTTGCGGGCGACGTGTCGATGACAGAGCTTTGCGAGGTTTACGGGATCAGTCGCAAAGCAGGGTACAAGTGGCGGGCGCGCTATGAGGCTGAGGGCGCGGCGGGGCTTGCGAACCGGTCATCGGCGCCGCTTGCGCACGGGCTGGCGACACCTGCGCCGTTGGTGGAGAGGATCCTGGACCTGCGACGGGCGCGGCCGAGCTGGGGTCCGCGCAAGATCGTGGCCAAGCTTGAGC
>NZ_PQFZ01000003.1:282519-511577 GCF_002917105.1 Allobosea psychrotolerans | reverse complement strand
ATCGCCTGCGATACGCTCCTGCCCTTCTTCGGGCTGACCATGAAGCTCGGGCCGATCGCCGATTGGGGCCTCAATCTCCACGAGAACCTGATCCCCGCCGACACCGAGAAGTTCGAGACGTCGACGCCCGGCATCTTCGCCATCGGCGACATCAACACCTATCCCGGCAAGCTCAAGCTCATCCTCTCGGGCTTCCACGAGGCAGCCCTCGCCGCCCAGAAAGTCCATCGCTACGTCTATCCCGATAAGCGACTGACCTTCCAGTACACGACCTCCTCCACATCCCTCCAGAAAAAGCTCGGGGTCGCGTGATGACGGTGCACGTCACCAACCGCGACGGCGAGGAGCGCGAACTCGAGGCGCTCGAAGGCTGGCGTCTGATGGAGATCATCCGCGACTGGGGCCTGCCGATCAAAGCCGAATGCGGCGGTGCCTGTGCCTGCGCCACCTGCCATGTCTATGTCGAGCCGGACTGGCTCGCTAAGCTGCATCCGCCTCTGGAGGAGGAGATCGAACGGCTCGATGACGCTTTCGATGTCCGGCCGAATTCCCGTCTCGCCTGCCAGATCCTGATCTCGCCAGAACTCGACGGGCTCAAGGTCGCGCTGGCGCCGGACCACGGCTGAGGCATTCGAGATAAGCGAGGGCTGAATGACGACACGCTATCTCCGACCCCGTAGCCTCGCCGAGGCGCTCCAGCTCAAGGCGGAGAGCGCGACGCCGCTGACGATCCTGGCGGGCGGCACCGACGTCTACCCCGTCCGCACCCAGCGCGCCGCCTGGTTCGAGCCCCAGAACCGCGATCTGCTCGACCTCAGCCTCATCCCGGAGCTCGCCGGCATCGATCACGGCCCGGACGGTATCCGCATCGGCGCGATGGCGACATGGAGCGCCATCGCCGACGCCGATCTCCCGCCTGCCTTCGACGCCCTGAAACAGTCAAGCCGGCAGGTCGGCGGCGTTCAGATCCAGAACCGGGCTACGATCGGCGGCAATCTCTGCAACGCCTCGCCCGCTGCCGACGGGGTGCCGCCGCTGCTCGCATTGGAGGCCGAGGTCGAACTCGCCGGCCCCCGTGGAAGCCGGCGATTGCCGCTCGGTTCATTCGTCCTCGGCAACCGCAAGACCGCGCTTGCCCCCGGTGAACTGCTGGTCGCCATCCATGTGCCGGCACAACCGGCGGAAGCGCGCTCGACTTTCAAGAAACTCGGCGCGCGCGCTTATCTGGTGATCTCGATCGCTTCCGTCGCCGTCAATCTCGCCCTGGATGCGCAAGGGCGTATCGCTTCGCTTCGTATCGCCGTCGGGGCCTGCGCGGCCGCGCCGCAACGATTGAGCGCGCTGGAAGCCCGGCTGCTCGGCCAGCGGCCCTCGCCCGCACTGGCCGAGAGCATCAGCGCCTCCGATCTCGCGCCTCTGTCGCCGATCGACGATGTCCGCGCCAGCGCTGCCTATCGCCGCGATGCCGCGCTCGTCCTGGTGCAGCGTGCGCTCGCCGGTTTGCTGTCTTCGCCGCTGGAGGTCGCCGCGTGAACGTTCATGATCGCTCCACCCTCAGCCCCTCGGCTCCGGCCGCCGGCGGCATCGCCTTCCGGCTCAACGGCGCCAACGTCCATCTGGACGACGCGCCCGACACACGGTTGAGCGAGGCGCTGCGCGGGAGCCTCAGCGCCACCGGCACCAAGATCGGCTGCGACGCCGGCGATTGCGGCGCCTGCACGATCCTGATCGACGGCGCGCAGGCCTGCGCCTGCCTGACGCCGATCGGACAGGTCGAAGGCCGCGAGATCATCACCGTCGAAGGCCTGGCGAAGGACGCGCTCGGCTCAGCCCTGCAGAAGGCGTTCCACGCGCATGGCGCGGCCCAGTGCGGCATCTGCACGCCCGGCATGCTGATGGCGGGCTATGATCTGCTCAAGCGCAGCCCGCAGCCCAATGTGGCCGAGACGCAGGATGCGCTCGGCGGCGTGCTCTGCCGCTGCACCGGCTATCTCAAGATCGTCGAGGCCGTGCGCGAGGCGCATCTTTTCATCGAGCCCGCTCCGATCGCGCCTGCCGCGAGCAGCGCGTCCGTCGGCGCGCGCATGACCCGCCTTGACGGCGAGCCCAAGGTCGCAGGCAGCGAGATCTATGGCGCCGACGCCGCGCCGGTCGACGCGCTCTGGCTGCGCGCCGTGCGCAGCCCCCATCCCCGCGCGCGTTTCACCCTGGGCGATCTCGACGCCTTCGTCGCAAGCCATCCGGGCCTGCTGCGCATCTTCACTGCGAAAGACGTGCCGGGCGAAAACTCCTTCGGAATCTACCCGCATCTCAAGGACCAGCCGGTCTTCTCCACCGGCGAAACGCGCTATCGCGGCGAATGCGTGCTCGCCATCGTCGGCGAGAAGGATGCGGTCGAGGCGATCAGGCTGGACGAGTTCCCGATCGCCTGGGAGGCGCTGCCGCCGATGGTCGGCGTCAAGGCGGCTTTGGGCGAAAGCGCTTTCACCCTGCATGATTTCGCGCCCGACAATGTGCTGACGCGCGGCCGCGTCGAGCGCGGCGATGTCGAGGCCGGCTTCGCGCAGGCCGCCCATATCGCCGCAGGCAGCTTCGAGACCGGCTTCGTCGAGCACGCCTATATCGAACCCGAGGCCGGCTACGCCCGGCGCGTCGGCGACACCATCGAGGTTTTTGCCTGCACCCAGGCGCCCTATATGGATCGCGACGAGGTCGCCCGCGTGCTCGGCCTGGCGCTCGAGGATGTCCGCATCATCCCCTCGGCTTGCGGCGGCGGCTTCGGAGGCAAGCTCGACGTCTCGCTGCAGCCGATGCTGGCGGTCGCCGCCTGGGTCCTCGACCGGCCGGTGCGTTGCGTCTTCGGCCGCATCGAATCGCTGATCTCCTCGACCAAGCGCCACCCCTCCTCGATCGAGGCCAGGGCCGCCTGCGATGCCCAGGGCCATCTCGTCGCCTTCGCCATGGAGGGCGATTTCGACACCGGCGCCTATTCCTCCTGGGGCCCGACGGTGGCAGGCCGCGTGCCGGTGCATGCAACCGGCCCCTATAAGGTGCCCAATGTCTGCAACCTGTCGCGCGCGGTCTACACCAACGGCCCACCCTCGGGCGCCTTTCGCGGCTTCGGCGTGCCGCAGGCCGCGATCGCGCAGGAGAGCCTGTTCGACGATCTCGCGACGGCTGCCGGCCTCGACCGGCTGGAATTCCGCCTGATCAACGCGATCCGCGCCGGCGATACCACACCGACCGGCCAGGTGCTGCGGGCCAGCGCCGGCCTGGCCGAATGCCTGGAGAAGCTCAAACCCCACTGGCAGGCCCTGCTCGCGGATGCGGCGGCTTTCAATGCCGGCGAAGGCCGCACGCGCCGCGGCGTCGGCATCGGCTGCATGTGGTACGGCATCGGCAACACCGGCATGTCGAACCCCTCGACCATGCGCATCACCCTCGACAGGACGGGCCGGCTCACCTTCTGGAACGGTGCGGTCGATATCGGCCAGGGCTCGACCACGGTGCTGACCCAGATCGCGGCCGACGCGCTCGGCCTGCCCATTGAGGCCTTCACGCTGGTCATCGGCGACACCTTCAAGACCTTCGATGCGGGCAAGACCTCGGCCTCGCGCCAGACCTTCGTCTCCGGCCGCGCCTCGGAGGCCGCCGCCACCGCGCTGCGCAGCGAGATCCTGCGCCTGACCAATGCGGGCCCGACTGCGACCCTGAAGCTCGCGGGCACGCAGCTGCTGGTCGAGGAGAACGGCGTCATCGCGCGCATCGACCTCTCCGCCCTCCCCGCCAAGGCCGATGGCATCGTTCTGGAGGGCATCGGGTCGTTCGACCCGCCGACCGTGCCCTTGGACGAAAAAGGCCAGGGCATCCCCTACGCCACCTATGGTTTTGCGGCGCAGATCGCCTCGCTCGACGTCGATCTCGATCTCGGCACGATCAAGCTCAACCGCATCGTCGCGGCCCATGATGTCGGCCGCGCGATCAACCCGATGCTGGTCGAGGGCCAGATCCATGGCGGCATCGCCCAGGGCATCGGCCTGGCGCTGCTGGAGGAATACCTGCCCGGCCGCACCGAGAATCTGCACGATTACCTGATCCCGACGGCCGGCGACGTGCCGCCCATCGAGATCATCCTGGTCGAGGATGCCGAGCCGCTCGGCCCCTCCGGCGCCAAGGGCATCGGCGAGCCGGCTCTGGTGCCGACCGCGCCGGCGATCCTCGGCGCGATCCGCCACGCCACCGGCGTGACGCCCCGACAGGTCCCGGTGCTGCCGCATCGTTTGTGGGAATTGCTGCGGGCCAAGGATACCGGCGACAAGACTACTGGCGACACGGATATTGGCGAGGAGACTCGGCCATGAACGAACTCAACCCCGTTCCCGCAGCGGATGCGGCGCTCGCCGAGCGCTCGCGCAAATTCGGCGCTTCAGAGGGCAACGAAGGCATCGTCCGCTGCGACGCCTGCCCGGTCCTGTGCCGGATCAGGCCCGGCCGCTCCGGCGCCTGCTCGCGCTACGCCAATGACAACGGGCTGCTGATCCGCACCGACCCGGTCGTGCTGCTGGCGGAGGCTGTCGAGCTTGGCGGCCCTGTCGTACCTTTCGCTGAAAATGCCGAGGATTGGGACGGCAGGATCCTGCCGGCGGAGCGTGCCTTCGTCACCGGCATCGGCTCGGGCACGACCTATCCCGACTACAAGCCCGCCCCCTTCATCGTCTCCTCCCAGCATGAGGGCGTCGACACCGTCACGGTCGTGACCGAAGGCATCTTTTCGTATTGCGGCGTCAAGGTGAAGATCGACACCGACCGTCATCTCGGCCCGGAGACGGCGGCCGTGCGAGCCAATGGCGAGCAGGTCGGCCATGTCACCACGGCCGAATACGGCTCGCAGATGCTCTCGCTCGGCGGCGTTCGCCACCTCACCGGCGGTTCCAAGAAGGAAGGCAACGCTACCTGCGAGGCGATGCTTAAGCTCAGCAATGGCGAGGCGGTCGAGCTGACCATCGATGGCGGCCATGGCGTGATCGTGCAGGCCGGCCACGCGCCGATCGTCGACGGCAAGCCTGAGGCGCGCATGCGCGTCGGCTGCGGCTCGGCCACCATCGGCATCTTCGCCAAGCAGTGGCAGGGCCATGTCGACGAGGTCATCGTCGTCGACGACCACATCACCGGCGTGCTGACCGAGCATCAGGCCGGCCGCGTGCTCGACATGAAGCCCGCTGGCATTCGCGTGCGCGGGCGCAAATCGACGCCCGGTCGCTATTTCCAGGTCGCCCAGCCCGGCCTCGGCTGGGGCGGCACCGACATCACCGAACCGCTCTCGATCATCCAGAAGATCGATGCAGGCCTCGCCTGGCCCGGCATGCGCCTCCTGATGACATCGACCACCGGCGAGGATTCGCTCTATTGCGTGCTCGACGAGAACTTGCTGCCCGTCGAAGCCGAGATGCCGGCGGCCGTGCGGCAGGTCGTCGAGCGCATCGGCGAGAATTGCGAGCCCTCGCTCTGCACGGTCACCTTCATGGCCGGAGCCGGCGGCAGCTTGCGGGCCGGCGTCACCGAAAATCCCGTGCTGCTGACGCGCTCGGTTCAATCAGGCACGACGCGGGTCACGATGGGCGGCGCGCCGGTCTATGTCTGGCCCGGCGGCGGCATCACCGTGATGGTCGATGTGCTGCGCATGCCCAAAAACGCCTTCGGCTATGTGCCGACGCCGGCGATCGTCGCGCCGATCGAATTCACCCTGCCGCGCGAGCTTTACCTCGCCTCGGGCGGGCATGCCGACGAGATCGTCCCGATGGAAGAGATCTTGCGCGCCCATGGCGGGCAAGCCCGGATCGAGAGCGCCTCAGCGGAGAATCCCTGGCCGCTCCGGCGGGATGTGGGCTAGCGGCTCGATCGCCACGCACCGTCATAATGATGCGTCATGGTCGGGCTTGACCCAACCATCTCGTAAACCAGCGCGTTCGGGTCATGAGATTCTCGGGTCAAGCCCGAGAATGACGCGCTTCAGCATGGATTCCGGATCAGCGCGGCTTCGCCGCTTGTCCGGAATGACATGGTGTTTCCATATGAAGTCACCATGCCGTCCTCATTGAAAACCCATCGCATCGCCCGCCTGCCCGGCAACCGGCTGCATCTGCAGGAGGGGCCGAGCGATCTCGTCATCGCGGCCTTCGGTCCCAAGCCGCGGATCGAGCGGGCCTATGCCGCGGCCGAGGCGCGCTTCGACGGGCTTTTGACCGAACTCGCCGGTGAATTGCGCCTGCTGCGCCAGCCGCTCGACCATCAGCCGCCCTCCCTGAGAGGCGCGACGGCACAGCGCATGGCGCGCGCCTGCTGGGCCTTCCGGTCGCAATATATCACGCCGATGGCAGCGGTCGCCGGCGCGGTGGCCGATACGATCCTCACCGCGATGCTCGCCGCCGAACCCGGGCTCGAGCGTGCCTATGTCAATAATGGCGGCGATATCGCCTTCCATCTCACGCCGGGCTATCCGCTCGACATCGGCGTCGTGCCCTCGCTCGCCCGCGCCCGGCCGGAGGGTTTCCTGCGGCTCGATGCGGCGAGCCACGCGCGGGGCATCGCGACCAGCGGCTGGCGCGGGCGCTCCTTCTCGCTCGGCATCGCCGACGCGGTCACGGTGCTGGCACGCTCGGCGGCCGAAGCCGACGCTGCCGCGACCATCATCGCCAATGCGGTCGATGTGAAGGACGCGGCGATCCTGCGGCGGCCGGCGCGGGACCTCGATCCCGACAGCGATCTCAGCGAGTTGGCGGTGACGGTTGAAGTGGGGCCGCTGACGCCCGCAGCCGTGGCGGCGGCGCTGGGGAACGGCGTCAGGGTCGCTGAGACGTTGCTGCGCGAAGGCCTGATCGAGGGCGCGCTGCTGGCGCTGGCGGATGAGTGGCGCAGCGTGGGTGGGGCGTCCTTGGCCTCTAACCTGCCCACCACCTCACCGTCATCCCGGGCAAGCGAAGCGCAGACCCGGGATCCATCGTAGAGTTCCGGAGCCCTCCGATGGATCCCGGATCTGCGCCGCGGAGCCTGTCCTTGGGCCGGCCGAAGGCCGGGCCCGGGGGCGGCTGGTCCGGGATGACGTCGGAGGGTGTATCCAGGTCGGCGACTACACCGACAGATACTGCGTCCTGACCGCCTCGTTGCCCTTCAATTCATCCATCGTGCCGGTGAAGCGGATCATGCCCTTCTCGATGATCGCGGCGCGGTCGGCGACATTACCGGCGAAATGCAGGTTCTGCTCCGAGATCAGCACGGAAAGTCCCTCGGCCTTCAGGGCCAGGATGGTCTTGGCCATCTCCTCGACGATCACCGGCGCCAGCCCCTCGGACGGCTCGTCGAGCAGCACGAGCTTGGGGTTGCCCATCAGGGTCCGCGCGATCGTCAGCATCTGCTGCTCGCCGCCCGACATCGCCCCGCCCGGCCGGTCGCGCATGCGGCCGAGATTGGGGAAGAGCGCAAACAGCCGCTCCGGCGTCCAGTGCGGCGCGTCAGGGCGCGCCGGGCGCTGCGCGACGGAAAGGTTTTCCATCACGCTGAGTTCAGAAAAGACGCGCCGATCCTCCGGCACATAGCCGATGCCCAGCCGCGCGATCTCGAAGGGCTCGCGCCCCTGCACCGCCCGCCCCTCGAAGACCACGGTCCCCCCAGCTGGAGGCACCAGGCCCATGATCGCCTTCATCGTGGTCGATTTACCGGCGCCGTTGCGGCCCATCAGCGCCAGCACCTCGCCGCGGCTCATCGTGAAGCCGAGGCCCTGCAGGATATGGGCCCGGCCGTAATAGGCATCGAGACCGGCGATCTCCAGCATCGCACTCATCTCAATGGCCTCCCGAGGTCGCGCCGGAGCCGAGATAGACGGCGCGGACATTGGGGTCGCGCCTGACCTCCTCGGCCGTGCCATGGGCGATCAGCCGGCCGCGATCGAGCACGATGACGCTGTCGGAATGGGTGAAGACGACATCCATGTCGTGCTCGGTGAAGAGCACTGCGATGCCCTTGGCGGCCGCGATCTCGGCAGTCAGCGCCATCAGTTCGATACGCTCGCGCGGCGCCATGCCGGCGGTAGGCTCGTCCATCAGCAGGAGTTTCGGCTGGTTGGCCAGCGCTACCGCAAGCTCGACGCGCTTGAGATCGCCATAGGCGAGCACGCCGCAGGCTCGCTCTGCTTGTTCCAGCATGCCGACCTGGGCGAGCAGCGCGTCGGCGGCCTCGGCATGGCGGTCGCGGGCGCGCCCGAACGGGCTCCAGATCCCGCCGGCATGGGAGATCAGCGCCATCTGGACGTTCTCGCGCACCGTCATCGAGGTGAAGGTCGCGGTGATCTGGAAGGTGCGGCCGACGCCCATGCGCCAGACCACGCGCGGCTTCATGCCGGTGATCGGCCTGCCCGCCAGCACAACCTCGCCGCCATCGGGCCTGAGCTGGCCGTTGAGCATGTTGAAGCAGGTCGTCTTGCCCGCGCCATTGGGCCCGATCAGCGCCAGCATCGTACCGGCCTCAACGGAGAAGGAGACGCCGTCGACCGCGCGCACGCCGCCGAAGGATTTCTGCAGGTCGCGCACGACCAGCACCGGATCTTGCGTCGCGGCGGGGACCGCCCCCTGTAGTTGCGGGATCGCGTTCATCGCCCGCCCTCCACTGCCACCCGGGCGGCAGGCTCGGGCCGCCTCGTCCAGCGCTCGCGCAGCATAAGCGACGCGCCGACCAGCCCGCGCGGGAACAGGATGACGAGCAGCACGATCGAGAGCCCGAGCCCGAAGCGCCAATACATCGTCGCCTTCATCAATTGTTCGCTCAGGCCGGCATAGGCGAAGGCGCCAATGACCGGGCCCGCCACCGTCTGCACGCCGCCAAGCAGCACCATCAGCAAGGCATCGACCGAGCGCGGGATCGCCATATAGGTCGGGAAGACCGAGCCCTTGAAGAAGGCGAAGAGCGCGCCCGCAATGCCCGCAGCAAAAGCCGCGACCGCGAAGGCGACCCATTGGATGCGCATCACGTCGAGGCCGATGGCCTCGGCCCGCAGCGGGTTGTCGCGCCCGGCCCGCAAGGCATAGCCGAGCGGCGAGAAGATCGTCAGGCGCAAGGCGAGGATCGCGAGCACGCAGATGCCGAGCGCAAGGTAGTAGAAGCCGGTTTTCGAGACGGCCCAGGCCGAGGGCCAGACGCCGAGAATGCCGTTGTCGCCGCCGGTCAGCTCGACCCATTGGAAGGCGGTCGCCCAGGCGATCTGCGCGAAGGCGAGCGTCAGCATGGCGAGATAGACGCCCGACAGGCGCACGCAGAACCAGCCGAAGACGACGCCGGCGATGCCCGCCAGGAAGGGCGCGAAGATCAGGGCGGGTTCCATCGAGGCGCCCAGCCATTTCACCGCCAGCGCCGCGCCATAGGCGCCGAGCCCGAAATAGGCGGCGTGGCCGAAGGAGGCCATGCCGCCGGGCCCCATCATGAAATGCAGCGAGGCGGCGAAGAGCGCGAAGATCACGAGCTCGGTCAGCGTCAGCAGGATATGGTCGGGCGCGACCAGCGGCGCGAGCACGAGCAGCAGGAGCGCGATCAGGCCGGCGAGCTTGGTCAGCTTGTCGGCCGGCAGCAGCAGCGGCTCGGCCGGGCCATGGCCGCGCGCCCCGCCGATCGGCGCCTTGCCCATCAGGCCATAGGGCTTGACCACCAGGACCACCGCCATCACCAGGAAGACCAGCACCAGCGTGATCTTGGGGAAGATCAGGATGCCGAAGGCGTGCAGGATGCCGATCAGCACGGCGGCGAGATAGGCCCCGGTCACGCTGCCCAGGCCGCCGACGACCACGACCACGAAGACCTCCGAGATCATCGACAGGTCCATATGCAGGTTGACCGCCTCGCGCGGGAGCTGCAGCGCGCCGCCAAGCCCTGCCAGCATCGAGCCGAAGGCGAAGACCGAGGTGAAGAGCAGGCGCTGGTTGACGCCGAGCGCGCCGACCATCTCGCGGTCCTGCGTCGCAGCCCGCACCAGCGTGCCCCAGCGCGTCTTCTGGAACAGCAGCCAGAGGATGAGCAGCACCAGCGGCCCGACCGCGATCAGGAACAATTCATAGGTCGGGAAGCGGTTGTCGAACAGGATGACGAAGCTCTTGAGGCCCGGGGCGCGCGGCCCGAGCTTGTCCTCCGGCCCCCAGGTCGCGAGCGCCAGATCCTGCAGCATCAGCACGACGCCGAAGGTGGCGAGCAATTGGAAGAGCTCCGGCGCCTGGTAGATCCGGCGCAGAACCAGGACCTCGATCACGACGCCGAGCAGCCCGACGAGCAGCGCCGCGAGCACGACGCCGCCCCAGAAGCCGAGCGGCTCCGCCGCGCCGAAAGCACTCACCAGCGTCCAGGCGAGATAGGCGCCCAGCATATAGAGCGAGCCATGCGCGAAATTCACGATGCGCGTGACGCCGAAGATGATCGACAGCCCCGACGCAACGAGGAAGAGCGAGGAGGCCGAGGCCAGCCCGTTCAGCGTCTGGGTGAGGATGAGGTCGACCATGCTGAATCCACCTTGAGCCAAAGCTCCGCCGTCATCCCGGACGCAGCGAAGCGGAGATCCGGGATCCATCCTAGAGCTCCGGAGCCTTCCGATGGATCCCGGATCTGCGCCGCTACGCGGCTTGTCCGGGATGACAGAGGTTCATGAGCCAGTTAACCAGAGGTCGCCTCACCCCGCCGGGCGCAGCGTCTTCACCTCGGCATCGCTCGGCAGGTATTTCGCGCCGTCGGCATAGCGCCAATCGACCATCACGCCCTTGCCGTCCTTGACCGCGGTCTTGCCGACAAACGCGCCCAGCGTCGACTGATGGTCGATGGCGCGGTATTCGGCCTGGCCGAAGGCGGAGGGGAACTTCAGGCCTTTCATCGCATCGACCAGCTTCTCATTGTCGGTCGAGCCCGCCTTGGCGAGCCCGGCCGCGATCGAGTTCATCGTGTCGAAGCCGACGACCGAGCCGAGGCGCGGATAGTCGTTGAACTTGGCCTTGTAGGCGTCGCGGAACTTCACATGCTCCGGCGTCTGGATGTCGGCATGGGGATAGCCGGTGACGATCCAGCCGACAGGCGCTTCCGCGCCGAGCGGATCGAGATATTCAGGCTCGCCGGTCAGCATCGAGACGACCGCCCTGCCCTCGAACAATCCGCGCGTATTGCCCTGGCGGACGAAGTTCGAAAGGTCCGCGCCGAAGGTGACGTTGAAGATCGCGTCGGGCTTGGAGGCCTCCAGCGCCTGCACCGTCGCGCCCGCATCGATGCGGCCGAGCGCCGGGAACTGCTCGGCGACGAACTCGACATCAGGCTTGGCCTTCTTCAGCAGCTCCTTGAACCACTTCACGCCGGACTGGCCATATTCGTAATTCGGCGCGACCAGCGCCCATTTCTTGGCCGGGAGCTTGGCGGCCTCCTCGACCAGCATCGCCGCCTGCATGTAGGTGGAGGGGCGCAGGCGGAAGGTGTAGCGGTTGCCCTTGGCCCAGACGACCGCGTCCGAGAGCGGCTCGGAGGCGACATAGAGCCGCTTGTTCTGGGCGGCGAAATCGGCGATCGCGAGCCCGACATTGGAGAGGAAGCCGCCCGAGAGCAGATCGACCTTCTCGGCGTTGATCAGGTCGCCGGCATGGCGCACCGCGTCTTCCGGCTTGCCGCCATCGTCGCGGAAGATCGTCTCGATCTTGCGCCCGAGAGCGCCGCCCGCCGCATTGATCTGCTCCAGCGCCAGCTCCCAGCCCTGGCGATAGGGCTTCAGGAAGGCGGGTTGGGCCGTGTAGCTGTTGATCTCGCCCACCTTGATGGGCCCTGCCCCTTGTGCCCGCACCAGGGCCGGTGCAGCGATCAAGGCAGCGCCGGCGGAGGCGCCGGCTAGAAGTGACCGACGGTCGATCGTCATCGCTGTTCCCCGTTCTGGCCCGGTGGCGAAACGCCCCGATGCTCGTTGACAGATGTCGCATGCCGACGCCGCCGCGTCAGCCTGCATAATCATTTGTGTACCTATGAATTTGAAGAGCCCTAAATCGCTTGTCAACGCCTAAAAAACGTCAGCCTCTGCGCAAGCTGGAGGCAGGTTTCAGAGCCTGTTTCACGCTCCGGACTGGCCGCTCCGGCCGAGCCTCACTCGGCCGCGCCGAGCGACAGGCGGAGCGGCGAGACCTGCGCCTCGTGCAGGGCCTGATAGGGGCCGCCGGCGTGCACGAGGTCCTCATGCCTGCCCTGTTCGGCAATGCCGTCCTCCGTCACCACCACGATGCGGTGGGCATGGCGGATGGTGGCGAGCCGATGCGCGATGACCAATGTCGTGCGGCCGCGCGCCAGCTCGCTGAGCGAGGCCTGGATCGCCTGCTCGGTCTCGGTGTCGAGCGCCGAGGTCGCCTCGTCCAGGATCAGGATGGGCGGGTTCTTGAGGAAGATGCGGGCGATGGCGAGGCGCTGCTTCTGCCCGCCCGAGAGCTTGACGCCGCGCTCGCCGACCACGGTATCGAGCCCGGCGGGGAGATCGGCGATCATCGCGTCGAGCCGGGCGCGGCGCGCAGCCTCGGAGATTTCGGCCTCGGTGGCGTCGAGCCGGCCATAGGCGATGTTCTCGCGGATCGTGCCTGCGAACAGGAAGACATCCTGCTGCACGATGCCGATCTGCCGGCGCAGGCCGGCCAGCGTCATCTCGCGGATGTCGATGCCGTCGATGCTGATGGCTCCGGAATCGACCTCGTAGAAGCGCGGCAGCAGCGAGAGCAAGGTCGTCTTGCCGGCGCCGGACGGGCCGACGAAGGCGACGGTTTCGCCAGGCGCAATCGTGAGATCGACGCCCGCCACCACGGGCCGGCCCTTGGCATAGCCGAAGCCGACGCCGCTGAAGCGGATATCGCCTTCGAGCGCCACGGGCTCGATCGCGCCCGGCCGATCGGCGATATCGGGCTGCGTCGCGAGCAAGTCCTGATAGCGCCGGAAGCCGGCGATGCCCTTGGGATAGGTCTCGATCACGGCGGCGATCTTGTCGAGCGGGCGATAGAACACCCCGACCAGCAAGAGGAAGCCGACGAAACCGCCGATCGTCAGCGAGCCCTGCACGACATACCAGGTGCCCGCCAGCATCACCGCGAGCTGCACCAGCCGCATGCCGAGATAGTTCAGCGCCTGGCTCGCCGCCATGATGCGGTAGGCGTCGAGCTTGGTCGCGCGGTAGCGCTGGTTGTCGCCGGCGAACAGTGCGCGTTCATGCGCCTCGTTGGCAAAGGCCTGCACCACGCGGATGCCGCCGATATTCTCCTCCAGCCGGGCATTGAACGCGCCGACGCGGCCATATTGCGCCTGCCAGTTGCGCGTCATGCGCCCGCCATAGCGCGCCACGATGAAGCCGGCGAGCGGCACCACCAGCGCCGTCATCAAGGCCAGCTCGACATGGATAGAGGCCATCAGCACGAAGGCGCCGAGGAAGGTCATCACCGCGATGAACAGGTCTTCCGGTCCGTGATGAGCGACCTCACCGATCTCCTCCAGATCCTTGGTGACGCGGGCGACGAGATGGCCGGTCTTCTGCTCGTCATAGAAGCGGAAGGAAAGCTTCTGCAGATGGTCGAAGGCCTGCCGGCGCATCTCGGTCTCGATATTGATGCCGAGCCGGTGCCCCCAATAGGTCACGATCGCCATCAGCCCGGAATTGACCGTGTAGATCAGCAGGAGCCCCGCCCCCGCCGCGAGAATCAGAGGCCAGTCGCCGCGCGGCAGCAGAATGTCGACGAATCCCTTCACCGCCAGCGGAAAGCAGAGTTCGAGCAGGCCGGAGAGCACGGCGCAGCCGAAATCGACGAGGAACAGCGTCCGATGCGGGCGATAATAGGTCAGGAAGGCGCGCAGCATGGCGCTCTCATAGCAGCTTGCACCCGGCTTGTGCCCGGCTTTTCCTGCCGGGCCGGCATGCCCCAACGAGGAGCGCGGCCTGCTCAAACTGCCTCTTTGGCGCCCAGTCGCGCCAAATATGGCAGAACGGCGCATTTATGGGCAGGGCGATTAAAATAAGGACAGCCATGCTGTCCCTTTACCCTTGTGCAGGGCCAGGGGACGCCCTATCTCTTGTGCACCGCAGCAGAGATGCTGTGTCGCCCTCCTTGGGCGTTTCCTCCCTAGACTTCGGGCTGCGCTTCGGCGTAGCCCTTTTTTCTTTTGGGACTATGCGCGGCGCATTCGGCTGCGCAAAGGCCACGACAATCCGTCGTCACCGCAGATCGTCCACAAGCTCGCATTCTGCACTTGCCATCCGGTCTCGGTTTGATTAGACCCCGGCTCACCAACGCGAACGCACCGCGCCGTTGGGGGATCGTCTAACGGTAGGACCCCAGACTCTGACTCTGGTTGTCTAGGTTCGAATCCTAGTCCCCCAGCCACTTCCCGGTGGCGCCAAAAAATAAAAACCATATCCAATACTTACCGAGCACAAAGTTGCTCTGGCACCCAAGCGGATGCCCAAAGTGGTATCCAAGCATGTGGGACATTTGCGCGAATTCTCGTATTGGTCGGTCGCACCGTGGATATTGGGTCCGACGCAATTCAACTGCCGGGATGATCTAAATCGGTCTTGGGTGGCTGTCGGACCTTCGGGCGTTGTCCTTTCCGACCGCTGTTGTGAAAGACCAGGCGGGCGGGAGGTTCGCCGTTGACGGTGTACAAGACCGCCCCACTCTCACGCAGCCGCGTCCTAAAGCGGGAAGCATTTCGGCCACCCCAGACGGCAAGGTAAGCTGCCCCTGTTGCGTCATCATGATAGTAAGCGGAGCCACCAAATGCCGCTTCAAGCCCTTGCTCGCCCTTTCTCCCCCCGCCGCCAAACACCGAGACGACGAGATTGAGCGGCGCCGCGGACACGACCGCCTCGCTCTTGGCGAATTGAAGAGCGCGGAACACGTATATCGGAATGGGCTCGCTCATAGGCGTAGGCTGCCATGGAGACACAACGTCGGCGACGGGTGGGAAGTCGACATCTATTCCAAGGGCGTGATTGGAGGAAAATGCCGGTTTTCCTCCTTATCTTCGTAGGGCTCGTATCCTTCGGCGATCATCTGGCTTTCGCGGATCGACACGTAGCCCTCCGTCCACCCATCTTTATCGAGCGTATATGGGTATATGTTGAAACCCTCTGGGTAGTCTCGAAACCCCGGCTTGTCAGATAATCGCGCGATTGCCGCTCTGGCTTCCGCTTCCGATGAATAAATGCCGATGTGAAGTTCGGTGTCTTCGCGATCAGGATATTCTCGCTCGTACCAAAGATTGAAGACGACTTTTGTCATGAGAGTTTCCGGCAACCTGACCTTGAGCAGCATGGTGTCGCGCAGGGGAAGCGACCGCAATGGGTGGAAGGCTTGCTTTAACTCGCCTTGCTTACTCTGAGATATGAACAACGTCGTTTACCTCCGCATCCCCGTCGCATTGCTCGGCCGCTGGCGATCCAACGGCGAGGATGGCCGTTCAGAATATGTCATCTCGCATGAAGAGGGTTTACTTAAGGTCAGAGCCATCGACTTCGTTGATGGCGAGCAATACGTGGTCTCCGACCTTGAGTATGATCAGAACATGGTCGCCTTCGACACCTTGATGCCGTCTACGGGACGGAAAGGTCATGTCGTTGTTAGAGCACTTGCAGTTCCGGGACGCGCCGAGCAGACCTTCACATTCACCGCCAACACCGAGATGGTGCGGCAGGATTCTGACGAATGACACCATCGAGTCGACGACGGACCCTATGCGATCACCGGCAGGTGATGAAAACGCTCGCCTTCTTCGCTCTATCCGCAAGGTCAGCAGGGTCCAGCTTCTCCGCCGTCATTCCGACATCGTAAATGATCTGGTTCGCGTCGAGGAAGCTCGTGGCCAGCGACGCCTTCACAGCGAAGTTGACGTTTTGCGGAAGATCTCCCTGGTTCTCAGCCATCTTGATCGCGTCGAGCTTCGCCGTGACGATGCCCACGACATTACCCGAAGTGTCCACCAGTGGGCCCCCGGAGTTCCCCGACTGAACCGGTGCGGACACCTGAAGGTACCTGCTATCATCCCGGAGCCCTGCCAGCGCTGTGACGTTGCCCAAGGTGAAGTTCCCGGTGGTCGCAAGGATGTCGCTGTGGGGGAACCCAAAGGCAGCGATGCCTTCACCCAGCCGAACGCTTGCGCGGATCGGGAGGGTACGCTCCGCCGGCCCCAAGGCCTTCAGGACCGCGAGGTCGTTCGTGGCATCCCTGGCGACTAGCTGGACGGGCACCGGTGTGGCCCCGTCAGGCCGGGCGGTGATGGTCGTACAATCCTTGACGACATGGGCATTCGTCAGGATGTGCCCTGCCTTGGAGACGAAGAAACCCGACCCGGTCGAGAACGTCACCTTCGCGGGTCCCTGGGCCGGTGGCGGTGAAGGCGGCGGAGCAGGACGCTGTTGGCTGGCCACCTCGGGTTCTGCGGGCTTGTCCCAAGGGTAAGCGCCGCGCGGCGTGGTTGGGAAGGGTGAGCCCGTCATGCTGGCCCATAGGGATCCCGAGATGATCGTCACCAAACGGTTGCCGTAGACCGGGGCGTCATCCTCAGACCACGACATATCGAAGCCGAGGATGCCGTCGCCATCGGTGTGGTAGCGGACGTAACGGTTGTAGCGCCCCTGGTTGCCGGTGATGACGAAGAAGTCGCCCTTGATGACCTTGAAATTGATGTTGTCCCCGCTCCCGACCATCTCGCGCAGAGTGGCCTCGTAGGCCGCCCTTACTGTCGCCGCTGGGATTGCATTGAACTTCAGCTTGAACCTGTTCCTGGGCTCTCGCATTTCCACGCCGAGTTCAGTGCGGGTGGCCTGGAGGTCAAGACCGATCGGTATCCACAGTTGTCGCCCCCGGGTCGGGTGCGGGACCCAGCGCAGCCGCCAACCATCGAGGACCGGCGAAGCAGACTGGATCATCTGGCCGACTTGGACCTTCGTCAGGACGCCTGTGGGGTCCTCACCCCGAGACCGCTGGAACTGCTGGGTGGCGTCGAACAGGCGGCGCGAGTAGGTCACGTTCGGGACGGCAGGCCAGAACCCCGCGCTGGTCAATACGATCTGGAACCAGAGGCGCGTATCGACCTGAAGGCTGTTGAAGGTCTCCTGGGCAGACCGGAAGTATGAGTCTGGGACCTGTGAGCAGCGGCCGGTGAGCCGGCAAGGGCCAGCGCCATCAACATGACCACTCGCGTACGCATATCGTCCCCGCCACTCAACAACCTTAACGATAGGTTAAGGGGAGGCAGGGGGAAGTCAACGAGATGATCTCGGTAGAGTTAGCGCGGCGCCCGGCACCCTTGTGTGTACTAGAGTGCCATGAGGCACGCGAAGGCGCCTCTTGAAGCTACGGATAGGGGGCACACAGGCCCTTTGTCGGGAGAGGCCGGTGCATAGAAAGACCTTGGCAGGCTTGCGGTCTTCCCGGCACGCATAGATCTTAGCGCCATGGCGACCTTTGTACCGACGACGCAAGAGCGGGCCGATATTTTGGAAAGCCTCGCGCTCGTGGGGCCTGCAAAGCCGGTGGGTTATCTCCCGCTCCCGACGGTGATGAAAGCCCTCCGCCTCACGATACCAGCCGTCGAGCAAGAGTACGCGAACGGCAGTCGTCAGGTGCGAGTGCTTGGACCCGAGGATTGCTGCATCAAGGGAGGCGCGGTCTACGTATTCGATCAGCCGGCGCTGGCGTCCTTGCTCTCCGCTTCCAGCCGCCTTCTGACCGATCTCGGATGGCCCACAGATAGCGAGGCTTTCATCCGTAGGATCGCTGTCGAGTGGCTGACAGATGACCATCCGTTGATCGGGCTAGTGCGCCAAGCCTTCGGAGATGTGCGCTCATGACGGGGTCACATCGAGTGCGTCCTGTAGGAGCGCATTGGTTCCATCAGGACCTCCGCGCTATCGCGCTGCGCGCAGTCGAGTCCGCGCAGCGCGATATCTTCGTCGATCGACTAAGCCGCTTCCGAGCGCGCCACCTCGCCGCTGAGATAGCTGCGCTCGAAATGGCTCATCACGCAGGAGACCATGTCGCGCGCGACATGGAGCTGGTCTTCCTGGAAGGCCAGAGCGCGCGGCGAGTTGAGCACGATCTCGTAGCTCGGGAAGTAGTCGACATAGTCGAAGCGCCGGAAGAGCTCTTCGGCGACCGCTCGCAGCACCGATTTCGAGCCGCTATTGGCGACGATGACGTCGGCGTCCTTGAAGGTCGCGCCCAGCGGCACCGGCGAGACGGTGACGACGAAGCGCATCTCGGGATGGCAATGCTCGCGGATCATCGCAATGATCTGCAGCATGTCGGCGAGCGTCGCCTCATAGCCGTAGTCGATGAAGCGGAAGCGCTCCGGCATGCGTGCCAGCCAGGCCGGGCCGGGATGGGCGTTCATCGCAAGCCCCGTCTGCGCATCGAGCCAGGTCTCGGTCAGGCCCAGGGTGAAGAAGCAGATGCGCGCCTGCTTGATCGTCGCGGTCGCGGCGCTCAGGCGCTTGCGGTTGGCGAAGGCGGTCTCGCGGTCGAGCAGGCGCAGGCCGCTGGCATGCGGATCGAACCACTGGTCCGGCGCGAGCTCGATCAGGCCGTCATCCGGGTAGCTCTCGTCGAGCAGCACGCGCTTCAGTTCATGCGTCATCGAGCGCACCGAATATTTGTTCAGCGCGCCCCGGCTCAACTCGCCGCCCGCGGCCCCGCCGCCGCGCCCGGTTGTGGCGTCCCAGGTCTCGAAATGCTCGGCCGGCACGCCATGGCCCCTGGTGACCAGCGACAGGCCGCGCATCATCAGGACATTCTCGACCTCGCGCGCGAAGCACGAGCCCATGGTGAAGATCGGCCAGGACGGATCGATCTGGAATTTCGGCTTGTGCTCGATCTGGATGAAATCGCCGGTGGTCAGCCGGGTTTTCGCCATCCGCTCGGCCTTGCCCGAGGTCCAGCCGCGAACCGGGTTGCCGCGCATGATCGAGAGCGCGGTGCCTGCGTCGTATTCGATCTTCATCGGTATGCTCCTGCCGCTACGGACCGCCGGCGTCGCCGCCGCGGGCCCCCTCTAGAAATCGATCGGCAGGGCCGCCGACGCGAGCCGGCGCCCTGCCCGCTCACATCCGGTGCGGCACGCCGTTCGCCACCAGGAAATTCCGCATCCGGTCATAGGACTGGGCATAGGATTTCGAGAGCGCGTTCAGCGCCGCCTCCTGGTAGACGGCGCGCCAGCCGCCCTCCGCCAGCGCCGCTTCCGGCACGACCGGGATCTTCAGCGTCTCCGCCAGTTCCTGGCTGCGCGTGTCATAGGCGACGAGCACGCCGGGCACGCCATGCGCCACCGCCGGCAGAACGCCATGGACGCGGTAGCCCACAGCGAGGTCGAGCCCGCGGGCGAATTCGTCGTAGCGCTCGACATCGAAGAAGCTGAACAGCTTCTTCTCGTAGATCTCGCGCATGCGCGCATCGTCGGGCCCGTCCCACCAGCCGGAATGGACGAATTCGGCGACGGCCTTGGCCTTGGCGGCATCGTCGCGCAGGAAGAAGGCCTTCTCCTCCTGCTCGCCATGCGAGGACATCACCATGTCGCTCTGGCTGTCGACCTTGAGCAGGGCCTGGCGCTGGTTGCGGATATAGGTCTCGGGATTGGCGGTGTAGCTGCTGTCGAACTCGCGGCGCAGACTGAAGGCCACTTTACGGATCTCGCGCTGGTCGGGAATCTTGATGGCGAGGTCGCGGTTGCGGGTGCGGAAGATCGAGGGGCAGCCGACGACCTCGACATTCCTGACACCGTTATGGCGCAGCGTCTCGGCGCTGAAGGCGCCGCGCACGCCGATGGCGGCGCAGCGATCCCCGACGATGCTCCAGAACCGCTTCGAGCCCTCGGAGAGCTCGATCGCGCGGTTCAGGCTCGCCTGCGCGCCGACGCCGATGGCGTAGACCGGCAGCTTGACGCGCTCCAGCACCTCGACGGCGCGGAACCACTCCATCTTCTCATGGATGAAGTTCGAGCCGCGCACGAAGACATAGTCGAACTCGCTGGCGTAGCGCTCGATATCGGCCTCGGTCGGGTTCATGATCTTCATCGGCTCGAGATGCGCGTAGCGCAGGAGCTTCAGCGTCGAGTCGTAGACGATCATGTCGCCGATGTTGAAATAGTCGGAGAGCAGCTTCTCCATCGGCGCGCGATACCAGCGTACCTTGTCGTGGTCGTAGACTTCGCCCGCCGGGTAGATCACCAGCGCCCTGAGCGCCTTCGTGATCGCGACAGGGCGCAGATTCGAGCCCGGGGCGAGCGCGCCCGTCGCCGCGTCCATGACCGCGACCGCATGCGGGCGCCCGTCGGGCAGGCGCGGCAGCGGTATGGTGAGCTCGGCGACGGTCGCGTCGCCCGGGACCAGCACGCCTGGATGAATCGTGGCGTAGTCCTGCCCATCGAGCAGGAGACGCAAGCTCGGCCAGCCGCCTTCGGGCCGGCGAGCGACCGAGACGACGATCTCGCTCGTGGTTGCGCGCAGGATCTTCATGGCTTGCCCTGTCGAGCTGGCAGCGGTGAGGTTGAGGACGGGCGCGTTCATGGTGTCTCCTTCACGATCCGGACCTTGATCCGGACGAGGTCCCGCTCCGGGCCGATCTTGCAGCCGGAGACATGCAGCTTCGTCATGAACAGGAAGGCCTCGTCGCCGGTCGTTTCGAAATTGCGAGAGGGCGAGGCCGGGTCGGCGATCGCGCCATAGGCGTAGCGCTGCTGGTCGCTGCAGTCCTTGCTCCATAGCGTCGGATGCGTGACGAGCGTCTGCAGCGGCGTCCAATTCAGCAGGTCGCTCGACCAGCTATAGGCGACGCGCCCGCCGACGACGCCCTTGGACGGGTCGGGGCCGAGATGGAAGATCGCGAGCCAGCGCCCGCTGGCCTCGTGCCGCGTCACCGAGCCGACCGTCGTCGGCAATTCCTTAAGGGGCTGGCAGGGCTTCGCCTGCGACAGGTCCCCGCGATAGGGATCGACCGCGCGCAGGGTGAAATCTGCGCCGTCGAAGGCGCGCCAACTGGTCGCATCCGCGATATCCGTCGCCCGGAACAGGCAGACGCCGGGCTTCTGCCCCTCGCCGCCCGTCGTCGCGATCAGCACGTACCATGCGCCGTCACGCTGGACGATGTTGGAGGGGTTGAAGAAGCCGCGATGGCGTCCCTGCCCGACATCCTGCCGGAAGGTCGGGGCCGCGACCACGGTGGGCGGCTGATCGGGCGCGAAGCTGCGCCCGCCATCATGCGAGCGCGCCGCGGTCACGACATTGTACCAGCAGCTCATCGCCTCCTTGAAGCGACAGGCGCCGGGATGCTCATTGGCGTGATACTCGTCATGCATCAGCGCGAAGACGTCGCGGCCATTGCCGGTCCAGGTCGCGCCGATCCAGCTGAAATCGCTGAAGTCGCCGGGGTTGGCGCTGCGCTTGGCCTGGAAGGCGATGGCGCAGGACGAGGCGACCCGGTCGAGCCCGCGGCCGATCATGGCGCGGCTGCGATGGTGGCTGGCAAAGGCGACGACCTCGCCGCGATCGTCGCGATAGGCCCGCAGCGGCGCGTCGGGGATGTCCCATTGCTCGCAGCGCTGGCGGGCCCAGTCGAAGACGGTCTCCTCCTGCGCGCCGGGCGCGATCTCGACGCGGTAGCCGGGCACTTGGGCGGACAAGGCAGAGGGCACTGCCAGCAGCATGAGCGCTGCCAGCGAACCCGCAAGTTCGACGCGACATCGCCTCATCATGCGACCTTGCGCTCCGGCTCGGCGGTGGCCTTCTGCCCGAGCATCTTGTTGTCGACGCGGTTCTCGACCAGGAAGTCGCGCATCGCGCCATAGACCTGGGTGTAGTTGGCGTTGAAGCGGTCGAAGCGCGCCTGCTCCCAATACTCCTCCAGGCGGAACTCCTGCCCGGAGAAGACGTCGAAGCTCGGGATCTTGAAGGTTTCCGCGAATTCGACGGTGCGGCTGTCATAGGTGAAGTAGATCGACGGCGTGCCATTGGCGAGCGCCATCAGATTGCCGTGCAGGCGATAGCCGAGCACGAGATCGAGCCCGCGCACGAGCTGCTGATATTCGGCGACCACGTCGGAATAGAACATCCGGCTGCGGTAGAGCCGCTCCATCTCCTCATCGAGAAACCATTCATTCGCCCAGCCATTCTCACGCAGGGCGGCGATCGCCTCCTCCTTCTGCTCCGCCGTGCCGAGCGCGAGCTTCTTCTCCTCGACCTCGCCCTGGGCCATCAGGGTCACGTCGAAGCGGCCCGCCATCGTCTTCACCAGATCGCGATGGAAGGTGAGGTAGCGCTGGATATCCTGGGCATAGTCCCTGGAGACCTCGCGCCGCATCGTCACCCCGACCCTCCTGACCTGGTCGAGCGCCGGCAGCCGGATCGCGAGATTGGGGTTGTTGGCGCGGAATGCCGTCGGGCAGCCGATGATGCGGACATTCTTGATGCCGAGTTCGTTGAGCACCTCGGCGGAATAGGTGCCGCGCACGCCAAGCGAGGCGGTGGAATCCGCGATCAAACGCAGCACGGTCTTGGTATCCTGGCTCAATTCGAGCTTGCCGCTGACGGGCGCCTGCGCGCCGATGCCGAAGGCGATGACCGGGATCTTGAGCCGGCGCAGGACATCGACCGTCCGTTCCCAGTCCATTTCGGCGTGGACATAGTTGGAGCCGCGCAGGAAGACGTAGTCGTATTCGGCATTCAGCCGGTCGATCGCCGCCGGGTCGACATGGCTGATCGGCAACGCGTCGAGCTGCTCGAAGTTCAGGAGCTTGAGCGAGGAATCGAAGACGAAGGCGTCGCCGATATTGTGATAGTGGTTGATGTGGCTGGCGAGCTGACTGTGGTCGTACCAGCGCACATTATCGTGGTCGTAAACCTCCCCGGATGGGCTGATAACGAGGATGCGGGCCATCTTTGCTGTTCCCTTTTTATGTCCGCTTGGCATCAGGCGATCATTGGCGTCGCCGTGCGGCTTGCTGGCATCGGCATGCCTCGCTCTGCGATCAGGCGCTGGTAGAGCGAGACATGGGTCGCGGCGCATTCGACATGGTTGAGCGGCGGGGTGATGCCGCTGCGCAGCCGTGACCACAGATCCGGCTCGCTCAGCGCCCGGGTCATGCAGTCGACGAGATCCTCCGGGCTGCCGGAGCGGAAATGCAGGCCGCTGACTTCGTCGGTGATCTTCTCGGCCATGCCGCCGAGATTGCTGGAGAGGATCGGCCGGCCGTGGAAGAAGGCTTCCTGGATGACGATCGGCGAATTCTCCCACCAGATCGAGGGCATCACCACCCAATCGACCGAGCGCATCAGGTTCGGCATCTCATGGTTCTGGAACGCGCCGCAGAAGCGCACGCGCCGGCCAGCGCTCTCGACGAGCTTGGCGAACTTGTCCTGATAGGCCTGCGGCTGGCGCTCGAGATTGCCGCCATAGACCAGCAGGATCGAATCCTCGCCCCAGACCGCATCGGGAATGCGCGTCACGGCGTCGATCAGCACATCGGCGCCCTTATAGGGCGTGAGCTGTCCGAAATAGGCAAAGCGCGAGCGTCGCGCCGTCGGCTCCGGCAGCGGGCGCGGCGGCGCGACCTCGGGCACGTCGATCCCGTTCTCGATCACCGAGAAGCGCTCCTTCGGCAGTCCCCAGGCCTGGTAGCGCTCGGCCAGGAAGTGGCTCGGCGAAATGTAATGGTCGGCGAGGCCGAGCACGCCCTTGATGAAGGTCTCCCGCGCCAGGAAGCGGGCCGGCGAGATATCGGGGAAACAGGCGTTGCAATCCGTCGGCGAGGCCCGGTAGCAGAGCTTGAAGGCGCCGGTCTTCACCATCTGGCCGTGATGGTGGCAGATCGAGAGATATTCGTGGAACGTCACCACGATCAGCGCATCGGGCAGCGTGTCGCGCACGGCGAAGATGCATTCCAGCCCGAGCCCGATGAAATGGTGGAAATGCACCACATCGGGCTTGAGGTCGCGCAGGGCCCGGATGAAATCGCGCTCGATCTCCTCCGTGGCGCGGTTCGAGATCAGGAAGTGGTCGTAATCCTCGGCATAATACAGCAGTTCGCCGCCCTGCTGGCGCAGGCTCATCAGCGCGGTCCCGGCATGGCGCGGCGTGGGCGCTCCGACGCGGGCGAGATAATTCGTATCGACGCCCTCATGGGCCTGCAGGCCCTTATGCAGGTTGTAGGACGCGATCTCCGCGCCGCCGAGCGAAAACGACGGATGCGCATGGGACACAACAAGAACCCGCATCTTCATCCTCTCATGTTCGAGATTGCGAGCGCCCAGCGGCGGTCGAAACTGGTCCGGTCCGCGAGCTGCGCCAGCGCCCCGATATGCGGGCGCGCCATCTCGCCGTCGTCGACGACATAGACCTCGACCTCGGGCACCCAGAGCGAGGGTGCGCCGCCCATCCTGAGCTTGAGGCAGAGATCGAGTCCCTTCTCGCCGGTGGTGAAGTAGTTCCGCGCGAAGCCACCGGCCTCGATGAAGGCGGCGCGCGACATGACGCAGCATTCGGTCGCCCCGGCCGCGACCTCCATCGGCCCGAGATTGCCGATGGCCTCCAGGGGATAGCCGACATAGCGGTTTGAGACGCGCCGGTTCGCGCCCTCGCCATCGAGCCAGGCTCCGGCCCAGCGGATCGAATTATCCTCGAACAGCAGGGTCGGGCTCGCGACGCATTGGCCTCCTCGCCCACGGAAGGCGCGCTCGAGCCGGCCGAGCCAGCCCGGCATCCTGATCTGCGCGGCGCCCGAGAGCAGAGCCACGGTCTGGAAGCGGCAGGCACGCACGCCGGCCTCCAGCGCGTCGCAGGCATCCTCGACGCCCTCGACCAGGACGAGCCGGACGGAGAGCCCGTAAAAGCGCGCCAGACGCCGCGCCTCCGCGCCGATCTTGTCGAAGCTCTCGCCCGGCGCCGCCAGCACGATCGGAATGGGGCGGACCTCGGGATCGATCGCGAGCAGCGCGAACAAGGCCGACAGCTCGCGATGACGATGATCGAGCCCGATCACCAGGCCAAGCGGCGCCTCCGGGTCGAAGGCGCCGACATCGAAGGTCTCGACCACGCGCGGCGGCGCGATCTCGGCCGCCTGCAAGGCCGGGGCGACCTGGCGCTCGACCACGAGGTTGGCCGTCGAGGAGCGCGGGTCGAGCAGGCCGAAGATGCGCTCCAGCGTCGGGCGCGCCTGGCCGCGGCCAGGCTCCAGCGGCAGGAAGGCCGGGCCGGAACCTTCGATCTCGAACTCCAGATAGAGCGGCTGTCCGGGCTCCGGTATCAGTTTCGGCGCAAAGACGATGAAGCCGTGGCTGCTGCGGCGCGCGGCGAGAGCGGGACCGAAACGCGGATCCTCCATGAAGGCCGCCGAGACGTCGGGCCGCGTCACTCGCGTCCAGAGCCGGTCGATGACGCAGGATTGCGCGCCGCTGCGCAAGGTGACCGCACTGACCTTGCGCTCCGGATCGAACAGCCAGCCGATGATCAGGACACCGGCGCTCTCGATGATGGTGGCGTTGTCGATGCCCGCGCGCACGGGCACGTCCAGCAGGCAGACCGTGTCGCGGCCGTCGAAGCGCTGCGAGGCACGGCGCAATTTGTCGGTCGTCGGCTGCGGGGCCGTGCCGCGCTGCAGGCCGTCACGCAGATGGCCGGGAACGGTGATCGGCTCGAGCAGGACATAGCGCTCATAGACCTCGAGCGCACGCCAGCCATCGGTGCCGCGGAAGAACAGGCGCTCGATCTCGCTGGGATGGCGGATGGCGCAATCCTCCAGCATGCCGAAGAAACCGCGCGCGCCCTCGCCGAGATCGTCGCGCTCGAAGGTGCCGGCCTCCAGCGCCGCCGGCGAGAGGCCGCCATTGGCGATCAGCAGCTTGGTGCGTCCGGCAGCGAAGTTCGAACTCCAGCCCTGCAGGAAAACGCCTTCGTCGAGCGCGCCCATGACTTCGACGAAACCGCCGGGTTTGGCGACCGATTGCAGCAGCATCCCGACCGCGCGCAGGCGGCGCGGGTTGGATTTGCCCGCCAGCAGGATCTCCAGCAAGCCATCGACCACGGTCGGGAAGGACTGGCCCGCCTCCTCCGCCAGCGCGGCCAGGAAGGCCTGCAGCGGCAGTGGCTTCGGCGACAGGATCAGGCGCAGCGGCCGGCCCGGACGCCCGAGCAGGATGGCGCCCGGTTCGGCGCGGTCGGCCGATGGCGCGGGCGCCAGGCACAGGAAGCCCACAGCCAAGGCGGGCTCTGCCTGAGGCCGGCGCCAGGTCAGCGCCATGGTCTCGACCTTGTTGCGGGGGTTGCCGTCGACCGCGACCGGAACCTTGCCCGGTATGGCGTCGCAGGCGCTCATGATCAGGATCGCGTTCTCGCCCAGCGGCGTCCAGGCGACGGTTGGAGCGGGACTGAGGCGGGTTCGCTCGGGAACGATGACTTCGCTCATGGGCATCACCGATCAACCAGCGTCACGGCGAGCGTGACAAAGGACAGGAGGGCGGCAAGCCCCGACAGAAAGCCGAGAATGACGGTGACCTGCCGCAGCGGAGCACGAGCCTCCTTGCGGATGGTGACCAATCGATCGTCGAAGCCCGCCAAGGTCGCGTCGAAGCGCAGCTGGAAGATGTCGAGCTCGGCGAGACGCCGGCTGATATGATCCTCCCGCGCCGCCTCCACTTCGGCATCCCGCGCCGGGGCGCGGTCCTCGTTCAGGCGCAGCGCGATCTGGTCGAGCTTTTCGCCAAGCTCCTTCTGGGCGATCTGCGTGCGCCGGTTCAGCGCGATCAAAGCCTCGACGCGATCGAAGAAACGGGCCAGCGGCACCGCGATCGCCGCCTCCGCCGCAAGCTCCGCCGGCGGCGGCAGCCTGAGTTCGAGCTCCGCGCCCGTGCTCGGGGAGACGCCGATAATGGTCAGGTGATCGCGCGCCGCGGCGACGGCATCGTCGAGCTCCATGGCGAAGGCGTGCTTGCCGTCACCGATGCCGTTGCGGCGCAGATCGATCCGGCTCTGATCGGCCGTCGCCTCCTGGACCGGCGCGCCATCGCGCAGCAATCTGACCGTCAGGCGCTCCTCGGGGCGCGCCTCGTCCCAGATCCAGCCATGCAGCCGGTTGCCGTCGAGCGCATCGACGCGGCCATTCAGGCGAGCCGGCGTGACATTGGGCATGCGGATCGTGTCGTCCTGGTTCTGCGCCATCGTCATGCCGCCACCTGGAGCTTGAGCCGGTCGAACAGACCAAGATGCGTCGCCGCGCAATCAGCCATTGCGGGCTGCGGCGCGATGCCGTCGACGAGGCGCTGCCAGAGCCCGTCTTCCTCGATCGCGCGACGCAAGGTACGGGCAAGATGCGCCGGGTCGCCCGGTCGCACATGCAGGCCGTCGACATCGTCGCGCACCATCTCGGCCATGCCGCCGATGCCACTGGTGATCACCGGACGACGATGCTGGAACGCCTCCTGGATGACGAGCGGCGCGTTCTCCCACCAGATCGAGGGCATCACCACCCAGTCGATCTCGCTCATCAGGGCCGGCACATCCTCGCGACGATAAGGACCGCAATGGGTCACGACGCTGCCGGCCGCGGCGAGGGCCTGGCCGAAAGCGGTGGTGAAAGCTTCGGTCTGGAACGGCGCGCCGCCATGGATGCGCAGCTCGAAGCCGGTTTCGCCGGCGGCCTTCATCAGCTTCGCCGCCTGCAGCAGGGGCAAGGCCCCCTTCCAGGGGTTGATGTTGCCGAAATAGCCGAAGCTCGTCCTGCGTCCCTCGGTCGGACGGTGCGCGACGGCGTCCTGCGCCGGCCGGGCATTGGCGATGACCTCGATCTTCTCGCCGGGCAGTCCCCAGTCGAGATAGCGCTGGCGCAGGAAGTGGCTCGGCGCGACGAAGCGATCGACCGCGGCCAGATGCGTCTTCAGGAAGCGCTCGCGCAGCAGGAAGCGATCCGAGCCGATCTCGGGGAAGCAGCCATGGCAGGCCGTCGGCGAGGCACCGGAACAGCGCTGCTTGTCGGTCGGCCGCACCATCAGCCCGTCATGGTGGCAGATCGGATAATAGTCGTGCAGCGTCATCACGATCGCCGCGTTCGGCAGCAGCCGGCGCGCCAGCGGCAGGAACTCGGCGCCGATCAGGACGAGGTGGTGGATGTGGATGACGTCCGGCCGGAACTCCTGCAGCAGCGTCGCGAGATCCTGCAGCGTGCCGTAATGGTCGATCTGGCTGAGATGGAAGCGGTCGAAATGGCCGCTCCAGAGCAGCACGTCGCCGCTCTCGCCGGTCGCCTGGAGGGCGGTGCCGGGATGGGGCTGCCGGTGAATGCTGTTGGTGGCGCCCAGGAACAGCACCTCGCAGCCCTGCCCGCGATAGCTTTGGGCCAGGTCATGGGCGAAGATCTCGGTCCCGCCGGGATGCAGGTCCGGGTGATTATGCGCGACGACGAGGATGCGGCGCGTCATAGGCTGCGCTCCGGACCGCGCTCCGGCTTGATGGCGATCAGCAGGTCCTGGTAATGCGCCGCGCTGATCCCGCGCCAATGGCCGCGGCTCAGGCTGGAGACGGCCAGGCCGGCATTCTGCGTCGTCTCGAGCAGGAAGGCCGCGTCGATGCCGGCAGCCGCCAGCGGCGCCTCCTCGATCGCATACCAGCCCGGCCCATCCTGCCAACGCTTGAACTTCAGGCGCTCCTGCCCCGTGCTCTGGCCGTCGAGCGCGAAGGCGGTGAGGAAAAGCCGGCCGCCGGGCGCCAGCAGACGCGAAGCCTCGTTGACATAGACCGTGAGCTCGTCGGGCGGCAGATGGGTGGCGACCGACACCATCGTGATGAAATCGAAGCTGCCATTGGCGAAGCCGAACTGCACCTCCGTGCCCGGCAGCGAGCCTTGCGGATTGTAGAGCGGGTGGGCGATATCGAGCCGCTGGAAGCGGAAGCGCGGATAGGCCGGCGTGATCGTCTGCGCACACCACAGGATGCCGTCCATGACGGGGTCGACGCCGTCATAGCTGCCGCGCTCGGGATCGAGATACTGCGTCAGCGGCACCGCCATGCGGCCGATGCCGCAGCCGATGTCGAAGACGCGTTCCGTCGGAGACAACCGGCCCAGACGGACGAAATGACCGAGGAATTCCGAGCCGATCGCACGATAATCGCCATCGCCAACAAAAATGCTGTCCGGCGGCGGATGCGGCAGGAAGCGGTTGGTCTGGACCGAGGCCAGCAGCCAGTCGAACTCCGGCCCGACCGGGCAGCTGGGAAGCGCCGGTTCGGGCGCAATGGGTCTCAAGGCCAGTGTCGCCATCATGCTGCTGTCGCTCTCCTGAGATTGGCGCGGGGAAGGATGTCGGGCTCCCGCAGGGACGGCTTGCGCACCGATGCCGGGGCGTCGATCTCGCCCATCAGCAGTTCGATCTGCGCGTCCCAGCGCCGCGTCTGGAGCCAGGAATTATGCTGCGAGGCGACGCCGCGCGTGTAGTCGAGGCTCTTCGAGATCGACTGCCGCTCGAGATGATAGAGCGCCACGCTGGGCGCATAGACGATGTTGAAGCCGGCGCGCCTTATCTTCAGGCACAGATCGCTGTCCTCGTAGTCGCCGATGACATAGGCGTCGTCGAAGCCGCCGATCTCGGTGAACAGCGCCCGGGACATGACGATGCAGGCACCGGTGACGCCCGGAACCGGCCGCTCGACATTCGCCGGAGCGTAATGGCCCGGCATGCCCTTGAAGTAATGATGGTTGAGCCAGCAGCCTTTGCTGTCGCGCTTGAAGTAGAGCCCCGCATGCTGCAGCGAACCGTCGTCATAGAGCAGCTTGGGCCCCACGGCGCCGACGCGATTGCGCCGGTCGAGCTTGCGAATGAGTGCCGGCAGCCAGCCGTCGCCGGCCGGGATCACATCGGAATTGACCAGCGCCAGCGCCTCGCCGCGCGCCAGGTTCGCGCCTGCATTGCAGGCGGCCGAGAAGCCGCCATTGCGGCCCATCACGACGAGCTGCATCGGCAGGCCATAAGCCAGGTGAAGCCCGCCCAGGAGATGCGCGACCTCGGCCTCATGCTCGGGCGAGTCGAGCACATAGATCAGCTCGGCCTTGTCGGCGAACCAGGAATCCCCCGCGAAGGCCGGAATCTGGACGCGCAGGAACTCGTAGGCGCGATAGAGCGGTATCACGACCGAGACGGCCGGGCGCACTGGGGCCTTGCCGAAGCGCTTGATGCGCGGCTCCGGCCGATCCTCGCGCAGCTGCGCCTGGCATGCGGCGAGAATCGGGGCCAGCGTCCTCTCCATGATCTCGGCCGTCAGATGCTGAGGCGGGATCGCGGCGAGCGCCCGGGCGCGGACGGAAACCGCATCGGCCGGCTGAAGGGCCGGACGCAGGAACAACGACGTGCCGGATTTCAGCTTCAGCTCGCAGCGCGGTTGCAGAACCGGCGCCCCGGCCGCATAGCCTGGAACGAGCGCGGCGAACCCCGTGGCGGAACGTGGCTCATTGCCGGGACCTCCCGGCAGCAGCGCCGGAAAGCGCTCCAGGCGGTCAAGGATCGGGGTCGCGGCCCCCTCGCCGCGATGAAGCAGCATCTGATCGAGCAGGCCGTCGGGATCGCGGAACCAGCCGCCCAGCAGCAGGCCACCGGCATTGCATAACGCGATATCGAGCTCCGCCGAAGGCAGGTCGTCATTGCGGCGGACATTCTGCACCGCGAGCGGCGAGCGCCGCTGCATCTCGATCGCAAGCAGCCTGCCCTGCTCGGACAAGCCGGAGAGCTGCTCGACGATCCAGTTGCGCAATCCGTCGCGCGTGCTGGACTTGCCGGCCCACCAGCGGCCGAGCGACGGGGCCGCCTGGCGGGCCGGCACTGCACGAATGACGAAACCGGTCTCGCCCTGGAGCAGGAGCAGACCTGCACTGCGCGCCGGCCCCTCATCCAGGATGAAATGCAAGGCTCGCTGCCCGGCCCGGTCGACCGCGCCCAGGCGTGGCCGGGCGTCGAGGCGGCTGAGGCCCGCGCTGTCGAGCCGGTGGATCGATCTGATCGCGCTGAGCCCGCCTTGCACCGAGGTTTCGACAAGGACCTTGCCCTCGACCAGCGCGGCCACGGGCAAGGCCGGCGCGGGCTTGGGCGAAAGGCAGAGCAGGAACTGGCGCAAGAAAGAGAGATAGCTCGCCGTTGCGGACAGGCCGAACAGGGACGGCCAGGGACCGACAAGCGCGCTGGCAAGGGCCAGCCTCGCCTTCGGCGTCAGGTCGCGCAGAATCTCTGCCGGCTCGGTCATGCCATGGACCAGGGCCGGATCGAACCGCGCGGTGATGTCGCCGGCCGTGCCTTGATCGGCGGCCGTGCCTTGATCGGAGAGCGTCGCGACGATGCCGTCATGCCCGCCATGGCGGAAAGCCACGACGACGCGCTCGCGGCCGTCACTCAGGCCGAGCGTGACCGCAGCCGAGGCCAGGCGCCTGCCGCCACCGACCAGCGAGACACCGGGACGGCCGAAAGACGGCACGTCGAGCGTCCACGACAACAGGAAGACCGATCCGCTGAGCCGGAACAGGTCGAGCTGCGTTGATGCAGTGTCCACCGCCTGAGCGGGCGCAAGTGTGAGCATGAGCGACATCCGACTGAGCAGGGCGCGACGCCGGCCGGAAAGGCCGGCGTCGCAGTTTCATCAGGCGACCGAGAAGTAGGAGTGCGGATCGCTTTGGATGTCTTCGGCCGTGACGCCGACGAGGGTCAGCGTATCGCCATGGCCGAGATCGATGATGGCGTTGCCGCCAACCGTCGTCGCACGCGCCGCCACATCCTCGGCGGAGTGAACGCCCGTGCCGTTGATGTCCGAGGCGATCTGCAGCATGTCCGAGCCGGCCTGGAAATCGAGCACGACATCGTTGCCGCCGCCACCGGCGAAGACGAAGACGTCATGGCCAGCGCCACCCGAAAGGATGTCGTCGCCCGCGCCGCCGAACAGCAGGTCATCACCCGCTCCACCCTGCAGGATGTCGTTGCCGGCGCCGGCAATGAGCACGTCATTGCCCGCACCGCCCTGCAGAAGGTCGTTACCTGCACCACCTTGCAGGATGTCGTTGCCGGCGCCGCCTTGCAGGATATCGTCCCCGGCACCGCCGAGCAGGATGTCATTGCCGGCGCCGCCCTGCAGGATGTCGTCCCCGGAACCACCGTCCAGGACGTCGTTGCCGGCTCCACCGGTCAGGAAATCGGAACCGTCATCGCCGAACAGTGCGTCATTGCCCGCATCGCCGGTCAGGAAGTCGTCGCCATGCCCCCCGAAAAGGACATCCTCGCCGCTGCCGCCGAAGACGGCGTCATCGCCGGCATCACCGAAAATCACGTCATTGCCGCTGTCGCCGAAGAGAAAATCATCTCCGCCGCCACCGTGAATGACGTCATGCCCCGCGGCGCCGTGAATGACGTCGCTGAATCGACTACCTATCAAAAAGTCGTCGAATGCACTTCCTTCTATCGTGGCCATTAGTCACCTCCTAGGCGATCTGAAAGCACCGCCAGGTCTACGGAACCAAGCCGCAGCGCCCCCTGGGTTTCGGTGCCGTTCCGATGACGCTGAAGAAGCACGCCATCGCTCGACAAGCCAAAGATTAGCCAATATGTGCAGCGCAGCAAGCCTTTTATTGTGACCATTTTGCGATGCAGCAGGATTTATACTTTAAATATCGCGGTTTAATCTGGAAAACACTCCAAAATAATCTCGAAATTCAAAACGATAAGCGCGCAGCAATTGTCTAAAATTGATGCGACATTCGATGAATCTTAGCTAAACATTTGTTTTTGCTGATGAAATCAGTCTTCGCGGAAGGCCCGGTGGAAGCTGTCCGTGATGGGCGAGAGCAGATAGTCCACCGCGCGGCGCGAGCCGTTGACGATCAGCACCTCGGCCGCCATGCCGGCCTGCAGCGATATTTTATTCTCGGCGAGGCTCTCGGGCCTGATCTCGGCGCGCACGATGAAGTAGGCCGCGCCGGTCTTGTCGTCGACGAGCTGATCGGCGGCGACATAGTTGACGGTCGCCAGCAGGGGCGGCAGCAGCCGGGCGTTGAAGGCCGTGAGCCGGATGCGGGTTTCGGCCCCCATCCGCACGACATCGATGTCGCGCGGATCGACCTTGGCCTCGACGATCAGCGGCTCATGCTCGGGCACGATGTCGAGAATCGCCTCGCCCGCGGCGATGGCGCTGCCGGCGGTGCGCATCCGGATATTGGCGACGATACCCTCTTGCGGCGAGAGAACGACGAGACGCCGCAGGATATCCTCGGCCTGGATGATCCGCTCGACCACTTCCGACAGCGACAGCTGCGTATCCTGCAATTCCTTGGCGATCTCGCTCTGACGATCGAGCCCGATCGAGAGAATCTCGAGATTGGCGCCGGCCACGGCCTGCTCGGCCTTGGCCTTGCGCGCCGCCATCTCACCGGCGCGCCCGGTCAGCTCGCTCTGCTTGGTCTGGAGATCGACGAGCTGGGTGCGCTTGGCGTAGCGCTTCTCATAGAGCTCGCCGACGACGCGCGTCTCTTCGTCGATCAGCGTGCGCTGATAGCGCGTCGCGTCGATCTGAGCCTGAAGCGCCTCGGATTCGGCCTGATATTGCTCGATGACGCGCTGCTGGATGCGAATCTTTCCGTCATAGACCTGCGCACGGGCGCGAAACAGCGTGCGCTCGGCCACCATGACCTCGCGCGCGATCGGCGTCTGCGCCCGGTCGATATCGTCGGGAAAATCGATTTCGGCAGAGCCAGTCTGTTCCGCCTTGAGCCGGGCGAGCTTGGCCTCGAAACCGACCCGCTTGCCCTGGAGCTGCTGCAGCTCGGCCTTGGCGCGGGCGTCCTCCAGACGCAGCAGCGGCTCGCCCTGGGCGACGCGATCGCCTTCGCCCTTGAGCAGCGTCTTGAGGACGCCGCCCTCGAGATGGCTCACCGTCTTGCGCTTGCTGTCGACGATGACGGTGCCGGCCGCGACCGCTGCGTTGTCGAGATGGGCGGTCAGCGCCCATGCGCCGAAACCGCCGAAGCCGACAGCGATCGCCGTCACTCCGGCCAGGATGAGGCTGCGCAGCGTCGGCACGCGCTCATCGTCTGGCTCCTCGGCTTGCGAGAACGGAACGAGCGACCGGCCAGGCTCTTTCAGTATCGGAAGCCCACTCATGCCGTCACCTCGCGCACCGGCTTCGGCTGCTCGGCCTGCTTGCCCGGCTCCATCTCGACCAGCCCGCCGGGCGTGATCATGCCGGCGATCGCCGAACGCGGGCCGAACTGGTTGATGCGGCCCTCGCGCAACACCAGGATCTTGTCGACCACCTGCATGATCGAAGGCCGGTGCGCGATCAGCACCACGATCGCGCCGCTCTCGCGCGCGGCATTGACCGCACGGATCAGGCTCTGCTCGCCCTCGGCATCAAGATTGGCGTTGGGCTCGTCGAGCACGATCAGGCGCGGCGAGCCGTAGAGTGCGCGCGCTAGCCCGATGCGCTGGCGCTGGCCGCCCGAAAGCTTGAAATCGCCGTCATTGACATTGGTGTCGTAGCCCAGCGGCATGCGGCCGATCAGCTCGTGCACGCCGGCGATGCGCGCCGCCTCCAGGATGGCGTGCGGATCGGGATTGCGCATGCGCGCGATGTTCTCGGCGATGGTGCCGTTCAGCAGCGAGACCGATTGCGGGAGATAGCCGACCATGTCGCCGAAGGAGCTGCGCTCCCAGAGAAAGACATTGTGGCCGTCGAGATAGACGCCGCCGACATTCGGCTTGAGCACGCCGACGAGCAATCGCGCCAGGGTCGACTTGCCGGCACCCGAGGGCCCGACGATACCCAGGACCTCGCCCGGCTCGAGCGTGAAGGAGACGCTCTTGATCACGGTCTGCTCGGAGCCTTGCGGCGCGAAGACGACGCGGTCGATGACGAGAGCGCCCTGCGTCCGCGGCGTCGGCACGGTCTGGCGCTGCGAGACGCGCGACTGCACCAGCTCGCGCACCCGCTTCCAGGCGGAGGCCGCCAGCACCCATTGCCGCCAGTCCCCGATCATCGAATCGAAGGGCGCGAGCAGCCGGCCGAGCAGGATGCTCGCCGCCATCAGGGTGCCTGCCGAGACCTCGTTGCGGATGATCAGCACGGCGCCGGTGGCATAGATCGCCAGCTGCATCGTCATGCGCGAGGAGCGCGTCAGCGCGGCGATGAACTTGCCGCGTCTTGTGCCGAGGTCGAGATGCTCGATCATGGCCAATTGCTGGCCGCGCCAGCGCTTGGCCAAGGCCGGCAGCATGCCCATCGCCTCGATCGTCTCGGCATGTCGCAGGCTGGCGCCGACCTCATTGATGCTGGCCACGCCCGCCTCGTTGGCCTCCTTCAGGATGCGCCGCGTCAGGACGTCGGAGAGCACGCCGAGGATGAGCAGGATCAGGAGAGAAACGGCGCCGACGAGCCCGTAGATCGGGTGGAAGATGAACAGCACCGCCAGGAAGATCGGCGACCAGGCCGCCTCCAGCGGCGTCGCGATCGCCGAGCTCGCAATGAAATAGCGGATGTCGTTGAGATCGCGGATCGCCTGCGTGGACTGGCCGGAGCCCTGCTCGAGCGAGGCCGAGACCGCCGCCTGCAGCGCAGGAAGGTTGAGCCGGCGCGCAAAGATGCTCGCCATCGCCTGGAAGGTCAGGGAGCGGATGAACTCGATCGTGCCATAGAGCGCGAGCGCCCCCACCGCGATCACCAGGAGCATGGTCAGCGTATCCAGGCTGCGGCTGACCACGACGCGTTCCTGCACCTGGATCATGAACAGCGGAACTGTCAGCAGCAGGATATTGACGCAGAAGCTCAGGAAGCCGGCATAGGCCAAGCCCCCCGCAAAGGAGCGCTGCAAATCTCGGATCAAGGCGTCTGGCGCCTGGGTTGCAGCCTTCATTCACGTCTCCGGATGAGAATCTGCGACGGCCGGACACGAGCCCTGGGACCGAAGCGACAGTGTGCATGCACAATTAACAGCATGCCCTTCAACTCGTGTCGAGAGTATGACAGAATAGGTTGTCATAACAATTGAACAAAGCCGACAATTAAGTCAAAAAGATGCGATAGTTTGAATTTCGAAACAGTTCACATCTATCCACAGGTCGATAAAATCTTACGCCTGCGACATCTTGGATGGCATGTGCTTTGCGTATAGGCTATTTGGTGGCGGCGGGGGATTCATGGGGGACAGATTGCACATTTTGAAATCAGGCGGAGCAGGGAATGCATTCCAAACCGCACAGCGGCGATCAAATCCTAGGCACGACCTTCAACGGCGATCACAGGAGTCCGAGCAGGCGAAGCGACGCAGACGCTAGTCCCATGCGCGGCTTCGTCTCGCAGCTCGATCTCGCTCGCATGATCGAGCGGGTCAGCCGGCGCTTCCTCGACTATTTGCGGCTTGAATTGACCAAGCTTGGAGTCGACGACATCTCACCGTCACAGGTGATGGTGCTGCTGACGATCGGCGCAGGCGAGATCGCGGTGCGCGATCTGCTCGACCGGGGCCATTATGTCGGGTCGAACGCGTCCTATAATCTCAAGCAGCTGGTCGAGAGCGGCTATCTCGATCGCGGCGCGTCGCCGCGCGACCGGCGCCTTGCCCGGATATCGCTCTCGCCCAAAGGACAGCTTCTCTGCGAGCGGCTGCGCCTGCTCGATGAGACCAGCCAGTTCGGCCAGAATCCGGAGATCGACCTCGAGTCCGATCTTCAGACCACCCACGACACGCTGCGCCGCCTGGAACAATGGTGGAGCGATGCGTTGCGCTATGGAGGGATCCTGCTCGCCTCATGCACATCTTATTCGTTCATCGTTCAGGATCAGGTCAATTTGCTCACCTGATCGCGCGCCTCCTCGCCGAGGGCGCCGAGGTCACGCTCATCACCGAACGGGCCGAGCAGGAGCGGCCGGGCCTCAGGCAAGTGATCTATTCGGTCGGCGAGCCGTCGACGGCCCATGCCACCCTGGCGGCGACCGACTACCATGTCCGGACCGGAGAGGCCGTGGCGGCCGAACTCGCACGGCTGCGGCGCCACGATCCGCCCGACGCCGTCATCGGCCATATCGGCTGGGGCGGCCTGCTCTTCGCCAGGGATGCGCTGCCGGACGTGCCGCTAATCGGCTATTGCGAATATTACTACAACGGCGCCGGCTCGGATCTCGATTTCGATCCGTCCTCGCCGGTCTCCGATGCGGAGCGCCGACGCATCCGCATGCGCAACGCGGCTCAGCTCGTCACGCTGGAAACGCTTGACGCCGCCTATGCGCCGACGCGCTGGCAACAGCTGCAGTATCCCCGCAGCCTGCGCTCGCGCATCGCGATCTGCCATGACGGCATCGACATGGCGGTGTGCCACCCCAATCCGGACGCCAGTTTCAGCTTGCCCGACGGCCGCCAGCTGCGGCGCGGTGATCCGGTCGTGACCTTCGCGGCGCGCGATCTCGACCCCTATCGCGGTTATCCGCAGTTCATGCGCGCCGCGGCGCTCGTTGCACGCAGGCGGCCTGACACGATCTTCGTCGCGGTGGGCGGAGACGGGCCCGGTTATGGCAGGCCGCGTCCGGATGGGCGGACATGGCGCGAAGCCATGCTGGAGGAAACCGGCTTCGGCGCGCAGATGGTCCACATTCCCTGGCTCGCCTATGAGGAGTTGATCCGGCTGTTCCAGGTTTCGGCCGCTCATGTCTATCTGAGCACGCCCTTCGTGCTGTCCTGGTCGGTGCTGGAGGCGTTGGCTTGTGGCAGCCTCGTCATCGGCTCGCGCACGCCACCGGTCCAGGAAGTGATCACGGACCGGGTCAACGGCCTGCTTGTGCCGTTCTTCGACGAAGCGGCGCTGGCCGGGACCATCACTGAGGCGCTGGAGAAGCAGACCTCCTTCGCGGGGCTGCGTCAGGCGGCACGCAACTCGGTCGTGGCAAAATACGATCTCCAGGCCTGCCTCGACCGGCAGCGCGGCCTGATCGGCCGCCTCGTCGTGCAGGACGACCTGCTCCTGGCCTGACGGCGACCTCTTGGCCTGACAGGCTGCTTGGCCCTCTCATCGAGCTACTGCAGCCGGCCGAACCCCGCCCGGCGGAACGTCATCGCCTCGGTGATGAAGCGCCCGCTGCGCACCGGCCTAAAGCCGGCCTCTTCCCAGCCATTGGCTGCCATCAGGCGCGCCACCATCTCATGCAAGCGCCGCAGGTGATCCTCGCGATCATCGTCCAGCCACTGACCCCACCACTCTTCAATCAATCCAATCAAAGGCTCAAGTGGAGGAGCCCCTCCTTCCGCTGCGTATTGCAACGCAGCATTTCCGGCGGGCGAAGATATGATTTCCCAAATCTGGAGAGGCTCAGTTCCTCTCAACATCAATACAACCCCTAACCGTGCCAGCCCCGCCCACTGGCGTCCTACCCTGGAGGCAATACTAATTGAGGCCGAGGCGGGATGCAAAGCGGGAAACCATCGCCATCGCTAGATTAGGTTACAGAACACGAAACCGAATACAACACCAACGGCCGGTTCCCATATTGTCTGGCAGCTTGACCGGCCGGCGATCCACATCATGGATCGCCGGCCATTGTTCATATATTGTCGGTTAATGTGGCAATGATAGTCCTAAATTAATTCAGATTTTATTCGAATTCGCCGACTTTCCGGAGAAAACAAGTCTTTGTGACCTCCCCCCTGCCCGCGGGCTGCGCAGCTCCTGCAAGAGCGGCCCCCGTGCAAATTTAGCCAATAACCGTGCCCGCACGGGCCTACACTCCCCCGAGCCACAACGAAGGGGAGGATTGGCATGCCGTCGATGATCGATGCGCGGATCTATCCGGCGACGACACATGAAGTCACCAACCAGTCCGGCGCTCTGACCGGTGTCAATCTCTTCGAGGCGGACCGGATCCTGCGCGAGGCGGTCGATCGCGAAGGAGCGGGATGGGTCGCAGACCGCGCCTCAAGGCTCGGCGCCGCCGCCGGCGACCCGGAGATTCAGGAACATGCCCATCTCGCCAACAAGCACGGCCCCGCGCTGAAGAGCCATGACCGCTTCGGGCACCGGATCGATGCCGTCGAGTTCCATCCGAGCTACCATGCCTTGATGGGGCTCGCCTTCGGGTCGGGCGTGCATTCCCTCGCCTGGACCGCGAACCGGCCCGGCGCCCATGCCGGAAGAGCGGCTCTCAGCTATCTCTGGAATGAAATCGAGAATGGCGTCGGCTGCCCCACCGGAATGGCCTATTCGGCAATACCAAGCCTGCGCCTCGTGCCTGCCATTCGCACGCTGTGGGAAGGCAAGGCTCTCGCGGAAGCCTATGATCCGCGCGCCATTCCCGTGGATGACAAGACCGCCGTCACGATCGGAATGGCCCTGACCGAGAAACAGGGCGGCTCGGACCTGCGGGCCAATACGACAGGCGCCGAGCCGGTCAATGGCGGCGGAACCGGCGGCGAATACCGTTTGACGGGCCATAAATGGTTCTGCTCGGCACCGATGAGCGACGCCTTCCTGACGCTTGCCCAGACCGAGAAGGGGCCATCCTGCTTCTTCGTGCCGCGCTCATTGCCGGACGGGACGCGCAACCGCTTCTTCATCCAGCGGCTGAAGGACAAATGCGGCAACCGCTCCAACGCTTCGAGCGAGATCGAATATGACGACACCTATGCCATCCTGCTGGGCGAGGAAGGGCGCGGCGTCCGGGCCGCGATCGAGATGGCCCATCTGACCCGGCTCGACTTCGCCATCGGCTCGGCCGGGCTGATGCGCTGGGCCTTGAACCTGACGCTGCACCATACCCATGGCCGCCGGGTCTTTCAGCGCGTGCTCGCCGACCAGCCCTTGATGCGCAATGTGCTGGCCGATCTCTGCCTCGAATCGGAAGCTGCAACCGTGATCGCCTTCCGTCTTGCCCGCGCCGTGGACGAGAGCGCGGCGGGCTCGGAGCAGGCCCGCCTCCTGGAGCGCATCCTCACCCCCGTCGCGAAATTCTGGAACTGCAAGCGTGTGCCGGCCTTCATCGCCGAAGCCCTGGAATGCCATGGCGGCAATGGCTTCATCGAGGAGCAGCCGATGGCGCGGCTCTATCGCGAGGCGCCGCTGAACGGGATCTGGGAGGGCACGGGCAATGTCATCTGCCTCGACGTCCTGCGCGCGCTGCAGCGCGAGCCCGATTCGGTTGCCGCACTGCTCGACGAACTCGCTCTGGCGCGAGGCGTCGACCATCGTCTCGACACCGCAATCGACGCCCTGGAAGTGGAGCTCTCCGACCCGCTCGAGCTGGAGCACCGCGCGCGCCAGATCACGGCGATGATCGCAACCGTCATGGAGGCCTCCCTGTTGGTACGCCACTCGATCCCGGCTGTCGCCGATGCCTATCTCGCGTCGCGGCTGGAGGGTTTGCCGAACCGGGCCTTCGGCAGCCTGCCGCGCGGGGTCGACGCCGCAGCGATCATCGCACGCTCGCGGCTGCAATAGGTCGCGGAACGAAAGGTCGCGACGGCCACCGGCTTTGGTTATGCTGTGATCCGGGAGATTGGCGGTTTGGCTCGCATCGATACGCGCAACAGCTCACGTTACTGGCGGGATCGCCATGTTCCCGGTCTGAGCTGCCTTGCGGCCGATTTCACCAGCCACGAATACGCGCCGCACAGCCATGACGCCTTCGTCGTCGCGGTCACCGAGGCCGGCGGCTCGGAATTCAAGAGCCGGGGGGCGACCGAGGAGGCAAGCGCTGCCACGTTGCTGGTGTTCAACCCGGCCGAGCCCCATTCGGGACGTATGGGCTGGAGCACACGCTGGCGCTATCGCGGCCTCTATCTGAGCAAGCCCGCCATTGAGGCGGTGGGCCGTTCGCTCGGTATTGCTGCGACGCCCTATTTCACCGCCAATGCCGTCAGGGACGAGGCTCTGGTCGCCGCCTTCCTGGCCCTGCACCAGGCGCTCGACGACGGCCGCGACGCGCTGGAGGAGCATGAGCTGCTCGTGAGCAGCTTCGGCGTGCTGTTCCGCCGCCATGGCAGCGGCGGCGAGCCCATTCCCGCCGCGCCGCGCGACCGCGAGCTCGCCGGCCTGGTCCAGGCGCTGATGAACGAGCGCTACACTGAAGAGCTCACGCTCGACGAAATGGGTGCGGTCGTTGGCCTGACGCCGTTCCAGATCATCGGGTTGTTCAAGCGGGCGACGGGCCTGACGCCTCACGCCTATCTGACGCAGGTCCGGCTCAAGGCGGCTTTCCGCGAACTCAAGGCCGGCACGCCGATCGTCGAGGCCGCCCTCGCCGCGGGTTTCTGCGACCAGAGCGCGCTCAACAAGCACTTCAAGCGCTGCTTCGGCATCACGCCGCTGCAATGGCTGCGGGCAACGCGGGGCTGAACGCCGCCGCGCAATTCCAGCCAATAGCGCCCGCCGCGATTCTGCCAGGCTGTCCTGAACACCGGACCGCCGGCTGCCGCTATGGAGCGGCGGCCGCCGGCTCAAGCCTCAGGACATCACCGGCATGGCCCGCCACTACTGCCTCGACAATCCAGACACGCTCACGCTCGCCACCACGGTGACGGAAACAGCGCCCGGGCGCCTGCTCCTCGATGAGAGCCCGTTCTACCCCGGCGGCGGCGGGCAATTGCCCGATCGCGGCCTCCTGCGCTGGGCCGGCGGCGAGAGCCGTGTGGTCGGCTTCGAGGCGCAGGAAGGCAAGCTCTGGCATGTTCTGGCGGGGCCTGTCGAACTGCCCTCAGGGTCGGTCGAGGCCGTCGTGGATCCGGTCTTCCGCCAGCTCATGCGCGAGCTCCATACCGGCCTCCATGTCGTCAATGCGCTGGTCTACCAGTCCTTCAACGGCGCGCTCGTCACCGGCGTCCAGATGAACGAGGACGGCAGCGCCCGGATCGATTTCGACCTGCCGGAGGCCGATAACGACCGGCTGCGCGCTCTGGAGCCGGCGATCAACGACGTCATCAGGCAAAACCTGCCCGTCCGCGATGCCTACGTCACCGAAAGCGCGGCCTTCGACGAACCGGGCCTGATCCGCTCGCGCTCGGTCGCGCCACCGCCGGCCCCCGACGGCACGATCCGCGTCGTCGAGATCGTCGGGCTCGACCGCCAGGCCTGCGGCGGGACGCATCTCGCCGCGACCGGGGCGTCACGCCCGATCCGCATCCTCAAGATCGACAACAAGGGCCGTCACAACCGCCGCCTGCGCATCGGCCTCGACGGTGCGGCATGATACATCCCGTCCCGGGGCTCGCCGCTCGCCTTTGGGCGCGCCCTGCGCTTCTGCTTTGGCTGCCGCCCTTGTTCTGGGCCGGCAACCTCGTGCTCGGCCGGGCACTCGGGTCGACCTTTCCACCGGTCTCGCTCGCCGTCGGGCGCTGGCTCGTGGCATTCGTCGTACTCGCCCCGTTTGTGGCGCGGCGCGCCTATGGGCAGCGGCAGCTCCTGCGTCAGCACGCTCTTCTCATCCTCGCCTGCGGAGCCTTCGGCGTCGCCGGCTACAACGCATTGGGCTATCTCGCCCTCCAGACCGTGCCGGCGGCCAGCGTTGCCTTCCTGAACTCGACCTTGCCGCTGATGGTGCCGCTCGCCGCCTTCGCGCTCGGTGTCGAGCCCGTGCGGCCCAAGACCCTGTTCGGCATCGCCCTCTCCTTCCTGGGCGTCACCTGGATCGTGTCGCGCGGCGATCTCGTCGGCCTCGGGCATCTGTCGCTCGGCGGCGGCGAGATCCTCGTCCTGATCGCGGTCGCAAACTACGCACTCTACTCGGTCCTGATCCGGCGCAAACCCGCCGCGCTGGACCCGCTCGTCTTCCTCGCCGCGACGATGGTGACGGGCCTGCTCGTGCTGATGCCGTTCTGGGTGACCGAACTCGCCCGCGGCGCGACAATCCCGCTCGATGCCGGCTCGATCGCCGCCGTGCTCTATATCGGCGTCTTCGCCTCGCTCCTGGCCTTCGTGCTCTGGAACCGTTGCGTCGCCATGCTGGGAGCGACCGTGACCGGCGCGTCCTTCCACCTTGTCGCGCTGTTCACGGCGACGCTCGCCTTCCTCCTGCTGGGCGAGCCCGTCCGCTCGTTCCATCTCATCGGGGTCGCGCTGATCCTGGCAGGCTTTGCCGTCGCCAGCCGGCAGGCGCCAGCCCCTCGGCTCGACCAGGCCGACAGCCCCCCCCGACCCTGACCCTCAACAAGCTCAGCGTGAGAACCTGACCGGCACGGCCAGAGCGATCGTTCCGCCACCGATGCCCTGCGGCGGCGCCGGCACCGGGCTCGCACGCCGGACCATCGCCACGGCCTCCTCGTCGAGGATCGCGTCGCCCGAGGACCCCGCCAGACGCGCCGAGAGCACGCGCCCGCCTCGATCGATGCTGAAGGCGACCTGCACCGTGCCGGGGCTCGCCCCGCCGGGGAAGCGCTTGTAGCGATTGAGATGAGCGATCAGCGTGCCGCGCCAGCTCGCCGGCGACACCGACGGCGCAGAAGCGGCCCCGGCCGAGGGAGCGGCCATGCTGGGCGCCGTCTGGGCCTGCGCGCTCGGCGGTGCCGAGGTCTGGCGCATCTGCGGGCGGTCAGGCTCGATCGGCTTGCGCCTCTCGGCCACGCGGGGCTTGGGCGGAGGCGGCTTGCGCTGCACCACCGGGCGTGGCGGCGGCGGAGGCGGCGGCAGCACCACCGGCGCATCGGCGACCTGCGGCATGTCGGGCAGCTTGATCTCGGGCTCGGGATGCACCGCCGGCAGCGGGACCTCCGGCATCGGCTCGACCGGCTTCACCACCGGCTCAGGCTCGGGCGGCGTCTCCTCGGGCGGCTTCTCGACGACCTGTTCAGGCGCTGGCTCCGGCTGGGCCTCGACCATTTCAGGACCGGGGGCGACCTCCTGCGGCGGCGCTTCTGGCGCAACCGCGATCGGCGCGAGTTCGATCATCACGGCCGCCGGCGGCTCCCCCACCGCAGCCTCGGCCTGCTGCCAGTTCAGGATCGTCCAACCGGCTCCGGCATGGGCGCCGGCGACGACGAGCGCCGCCACGCTCCAGCGCAGCGCGCCCGGCCAGAAGCGCGAGACGCTCACATCACGACGCATGCTCATGGCCGCCACATCGAGGCTGCGCCGCAATCGAGATTGCAACGCGCCCGCTCGCAACGGCGGACCTTGCCCTGGCGTTTCGTTTCCAGGCGGATGACACGCTTCCTACAATCCATCGCTGTGTCTGGTCCCAATCGTCAGCGCCCTGGGTCCTTACGGCCCCGTTGCGGCTTAAGTCCGACATGGCCGAGCGGGCGCACATCCAAGAAACGGCTGGCTCACCCCAAAACGGGCTGGCGGCGAAGGCTCGGACATCGCCAAACCACGCGCATTCCGCATGGCCACGACAACTCAGCGGCACTGCGACGTGCCATAGCAAATGGAAATTTCTATTGCAACAACAGTAGTTTACATCGATTCTAGAGAAGCTTGGAATTCCGAATCGGATACTGCGCAGGCCCGCGTGCAACGCAGCCCTGCGCCCGCTCAAATCAGAGGGCGGTCGCGCGCGCTTGCGAGCCCACCAACCACGGCGCCCGCCATCTCCCTCGGCACAGTGGGAGCGGACAGGCAGGCCATGGAGCGCCCCGGAGGGAGCACGCCGTCATTTCTGCAAAATCGGCCTGCGCCCAATGCTGCAACGCATGGCTAAACGCGATGCTGCAACCATGATGAGGTAGCGCGGCACGGGATTGATATTATACCTGCATAAATGAATCGCGGTCTTTCCGAACACGCTCGAAATCTTCGAAAAGTGAAGATGTCTTTTCTATATAACCAATTTCCGACTACCGATCTGACAAATCGGCCGCACGGGCTGCGACAGCGCCATTGCAGCCCGTCGCTGGCTGCGGTCCGGATCAGCTTCTCGCCGGATCGCATGACGGTCGGCCAAGCAAAACGCCACGAGCATGATGATGCCTGACATCGCCATATCGGCGCTGAGGACATTCGCGTTGTTCTCCGACGCACGGGAAAACACGCTGCGCGAGCTCGCGCCAAGCTGCATCTTCCAGTCCTTCTCGGCCGGCATCGAGATCAACAAGGTCGGCCAGATTCCGCGCTACATCTACTGCCTGCGCTCCGGCTCCATCGAAGCCTGGGCCCGGTTGAACGATGCCGAAACCATCCTCGCCACGACAACGGCACCGATGGTGTTCGAGGTGGCCGCCACCATCCGAAATCAACCCGCCGCGTTATCGATCGTCACGCGCGAGCCTTGCCAAGCCATCGCCGTCGAAACGGCGGCTTTTCTGAAGGCGGTGCGCGACGACCAGGCCGTCTGCAACGCCGCGCTGGTGCATGTCTCAGGGACCTATCTGGCGATGACGCAGCGGCTTCTCGACCAGAAGCTGCGGACGGCGGAACAGCGGCTCTCGCAATGGATTCTGGCCGAGATGGATCCGAGCGGTCGCTCCGCGACCGTCGAGATCGTCTTCTCAAAACGCGCCCTGGCCTATGAACTCGGCATGTCGCCGGCCAATCTGTCGCGGCTGTTCAATGTCCTGCGCGAGCACGGTATCGCGGTCGACGGCAAGACCATGACCATCACCGACCTCAAAAAGCTCGAGGCATTGGCTCAAGGCTGAGAGCGGGGCTCACGCTCCGCTCAAGGTCCGGCGCACGCTGTCGCGCCAGCCTGCGACCTTGCGCTCCCGCTCGCTCCCGGCCATCGCCGGCAAAAAGCGCCGGTCGAGCCGCCAGAGATCGGCGAAACGATCGGGCTCCGGCAGCAGCCCCGCATCCAGCCCGGCGAGATAGGCCGCGCCCAGCGCTGTGGTCTCCAGCACCGAGGGGCGATCGACAGCGAGGTCTAGAATGTCGGCCAGCCGCTGCATCGTCCAGTCCGAAGCCACCATGCCCCCATCGACCCGCAAGACCGACTGGCCCTGCCCCGCTGCCGGCCAGTCGGCCCGCATCGCCTCGATCAGATCGAGCGTCTGGTAGCAGACGCTTTCGAGCGCAGCCCGGGCGAATTCGCGCGGACCGCTGTTCCGCGTCAGTCCGAACATCGCGCCGCGCGCCTGCGCATCCCAATGCGGCGCGCCAAGGCCGACGAAGGCCGGCACCAGATACACCTCCTGCGCCGGATCGGCCGCTTGCGCCAGGGGCCCGGTATCGCTCGCCTTTTCGATGATGCCGAGCCCATCACGCAGCCATTGCACCGCAGCTCCCGCGATGAAGATCGAGCCCTCGAGCGCATAGGTTCGTTCGCCGCCGAACTGGTAGGCGATGGTGCTGAGCAGCCGGTGCTTCGAGGCGACCGGCGCGGCCCCCGTATTGAGCAAGGCGAAGCAGCCCGTGCCATAGGTCGACTTCACCATGCCCGGCGAGAAGCAGGCCTGCCCGATCGTCGCCGCCTGCTGATCTCCGGCGATGCCGCGCACCGGGATCGGCTTGCCGAAATGCTCCGCCGCGCTCTCGCCAAACAGCGCAGCGCAATCCTTGACCTCGGGCAGGAGCGCGGCCGGAACCCCAAACAGTGCCAGCAGCTCCGCATCCCAGACGCCGCGCCCGATGTCGAACAGCATGGTGCGCGCCGCATTGGTCGCGTCGGTCGCATGCACCGCCCCGCCTGTCAGCCGCCAGAGCAGGAATGAATCGACCGTCCCGAAGGCGAGCTCCCCGGCCTCCGCCCGGCGGCGGGCGCCTGGTACATTGTCGAGCAGCCAGGCGATCTTGGTCGCGGAGAAATAGGGGTCAATCCGCAAGCCCGTCCGCTCGGCGACGAGCGCCTCATGCCCTGCCTCGACCAGCTTCGCGCAAGTTTCCGCCGTGCGCCGGTCCTGCCAGACAATGGCGCGGTGGATAGCGTGGCCCGTGCTGCGGTCCCAGATCAGCGTCGTCTCGCGCTGATTGGTGATTCCGATTGCCGCGACGTCGCCCGCACTGAGGCCGGCCTTCGCGATCGTTGCGCGGCAGGTCGCCAGCACAGTCACCCATAGGTCTTCAGGCTCATGCTCGACCCAACCCGAAGCAGGGAAATGCTGCGTGAATTCCTGCTGGGCACTGGCGACGGCGCGCAATCCCTCATCGAACAGAATCGCGCGCGAGGAGGTCGTTCCCTGGTCGATCGCGAGGATATGGCGTGCTGCGCCCATGAGGCTTCCGTCCCTGGCCAATTGACGATCGACTTGCTGCGACCTGACCGCAGACTGGCCGAAACCGGGAGCGCGCGGCAAGAGCATGATGACCAGCATGATGGCCGGTGTCGGCCGCAGCGAAAGGTTCCGCTTGGCACTGCCATCGTGCTGTTGTTACGCTCGCGTCCGAAGCAAGCGGCCGGGCGTGTTGTCCGGCTCCCGCCACAGCGTGAAAGCGCCTGCAGGCGGCCAGGGGATTGGAAGCGGTGGCGGTGGAGGACCGGCAGGAGCAAGGCGTCGCGACCATGGCGCCGGTGCAGGCCCATAACGGCGATTCGCTCATGATCGGCGCGATGCCCGGTGGCGCGGTCACGCCCTTGCCCGTGCACGTCTATGCGCAGCGCCCGCCCGCCGCCACCTATGCCGCGCTCGACCTCGGCACCAATAACTGCCGCCTGCTGATCGCCAGACCCGCGCAGCACGGCTTTCGCGTCGTCGACGCCTTTTCGCGCATCGTCCGGCTTGGCGAGGGCCTGGCCGCCAGCGGCAAGCTTGGCGAGGCGGCGATGGACCGCGCCGTCGAGGCGTTGAAGGTCTGCCAGACCAAGATGACGAATCGCGGCGTCACCCGCGCCCGATTGGTGACGACGGAAGCCTGCCGCGCCGCGACCAACGGACTCGAATTCGTCCGCCGCGTCGCTGACGAAGCCGAGCTCGAACTCGAGATCGTCGACCAGCGCACCGAGGCCTCGCTCGCAGTATCGGGCTGCGCCGCCCTCGCCGATCCCGCAGCCGAAGGCGTCATCGTCTTCGATATCGGCGGCGGCTCCACCGAGATCGTCTGGATGGGCGGGCGCAACGAAGCGCGTGACCCTGCCGCGCGCATCCGTGAATGGGCTTCGCTGCCGATCGGCGTCGTCACAGTCGCCGAGCGCTATGGCGGTGTCGATGTCGATCGCGCCCTCTTCGAGCGCATGGTCGAGGATTGCACGCAGGCGCTCGAGCCCTTCGCGAAGAAGGCCTCGGCGGTGCGCTGCGCCAAGAGCTTCCATCTGCTCGGCACCTCCGGCACGGTGACCACCGTCGCCGGCATCCATCTCGGCCTGCCCCGCTATGATCGCCGCGTCGTTGATGGCCTATGGATGCGGCAGGAAGATATCCTGACGGTCATCGACCAATTGGTCGAAATGGACTATGCCGCTCGGGCGGCGAATGCCTGCATCGGCCGTGAGCGCGCCGATCTGGTGCTCGCGGGCTGCGCCATCTTCGAGGCGATCCGCCGGGCCTTTCCGAGCGACCGCGTCCGCATCGCCGATCGCGGCCTGCGCGAGGGCATCCTGCTCAGGATGATGCACGAGGATCGCGCCTGGTGGCGGCGCAGGCAGGCATGAGGCCGGCACGACGATGAAAGCTGGCTGAGCGCCGGCAAAAGGATATGGGCGAACAGCCATGAGTGTCGGCAAACTGGGCGGCAAATCGAATGTCGCCGGAGCCCGCGACCTGCGGGTCAAGGTCAAGAAGGCGGGGAAGCTCAAGCATTCCTCACAGCTCTGGCTCGAGCGCCAGCTCAACGATCCCTATGTCAAGCGGGCCCGCGAACTCGGCCATCGCTCGCGCGCCGCCTTCAAGATCGAGGAGATGGACGACCGCTACAAGTTCCTCAAGACGGGACAGAAGCTGATAGACCTCGGCTGCGCGCCCGGCGGCTGGTGCCAGATCGCAGCCAAGCGCATCGGCCTTGAACAGGGCAAGGGCCGCATCGTCGGCATCGATCTGCTCCATGTCGATCCGATCCCCGGCGTCGATCTGATCGAGATGGACTTCATGGCAGAGGAGGCCCCCGCCCTCCTGACGGAACGGCTTGGCGGGCGCGCCGACGGCGTGATGTCCGACATGGCGGCCAACACCACCGGCCACAAGAAGACCGACCATCTCAAGATCATCGCGCTGGCCGAGGCGGCGCTCGAATTCGCCAATGGCATCCTGGCGCCGGGCGGCTTCTTCCTGGCGAAACTCTTCCAGGGCGGCGACAGCGCCGAACTGCTCAAGCAGCTCAAGCGCGATTTCACCTTGGTGCGCAACGTCAAGCCAGCGGCGAGCCGTCCGGATTCCTCTGAGCTTTACGTGCTGGCGACGGGATTTCGGCGCAAGCCTGAAACCAACGACGCAGCGCCGACCGGCTGAGATGACGGGCCTTCCATTGCTGGAGACCGGGCAGGCTTTCGCGGCCTGGCGTGAGGAGACGGCAGGCTGGTTGCCGGCAGCGCTCGACATCGCGCGCAGCCATGGCTTGCCTGCGGACAATCCTCATATCTTTGCCACGGGTACCAATCTCGTCCTGGGTCTCGGCCCGGATCTGGTCCTGAAGATCTTTCCCCCCGCCCTCAGAAGCCAGTTCATCTCCGAGCGCATCACGCTGAAGCAATTGCGCGGGCGGCTCGATATCCCCACGCCTGAGATCGTCCTCGAAGGCGAGCGGGATCAGTGGCCCTATCTCGCGATGACCCGCCTCAGCGGCACGCTCGGCTCGGACGTCTGGCCGCTCCTGCCCGAAAGCTGGAAGGAGATCGTTCTCCGCCAGATCGGGGAGACGATCGCTCAGGTCCAGCGGGCGCCGATCGGCGAGCTCGCGCTCATCGAACCCGGCTGGGCCGCGTTCATGTCCCGACAGATCGCGGGCTGCCGGACGCGCCAGATCCGCTTGGGATTGCCGGAGAAATACTGGGACGAACTCGATGCGCTGATCGCCGCCGCCCCGGTCCTGATCCCGATGGATGCTGCCCCCGTCATCCTGACCGGCGAATACATCCCCGAGAATTTCCTGCTCGAGCCCGATGGTGATGGCTGGCGGCTCGCCGGCCTCTTCGATTTCGGAGACGTCCTCGCCGGCTGGAGCGAATACGATCTTCTGGGCCCCAGCGCCTTCATGACCGAGGGGCGACCGGGCCGCGTGCGGAGCCTGCTGCAGGGTTTCGGCTATCCGCCCGCCGAGATCGATCCGGCCCTGACGCGGCGGTTATTGACGCTGACCTTCCTGCATCGCGCCAGCGATCCCATGCGCAAGATCGCCATCCCGGACTGGCACGAAAAGGCGGCGACACTGGCCGAGCTCGAACGCATGCTGTGGCCGCTCGACGCCATCTAGCCGCGCGCCCGATGTTTCCCGCCAAGGCCACGTCACCTGAGGAGCGCATCGAGCCTGGCCGCCGCAGCGCGCAGTTCGTCATCCGCAAACCCTGAAAATCCCAGGACCAGCCCCTGCTGCGGTTGGGCCGTCACGAACATCGAGGACAGCGCCCGCGCGCCGACGCCTGCCGCCTTCGCGGCCGCGACGATCTCGACATCGCGGCGCGCGGATATGAGCTTCGCCACCAGATGCAGCCCCTGCTCCGGCACGGTCACATCCAGAGCGCCGGCGCGGGAAGCCTGAAGTCCCGCCACCAGCGCATCGCGTGCCGCATGGACCCGCCGGCGGCTGCGGCGCAGATGCGCGGCGAAATGGCCCTCGTTCAGCAGATCCGCCAGCGCGCCTTCGGCCAGGCTCGGCGGATGCCTGTCCGTGCGAGCGCGCAACTCGAGCACGGCATCGAGCAGCGGCTCCGGCACGACGGCGTAGCCGACCCTCAACCCTGGAAACAGCACTTTTGAGAAGGTGCCGAGATAGGCGACACGGCGCTCGGCATCCATGCCCTGCAAGGCGGTGAGCGGCGGCCCGGCATAGCGGAACTCGCTGTCGTAGTCGTCCTCGATGATCCAGGCCTCGTTGCGCCGCGCCCAGTCGATCAGGGCCAGGCGGCGGCGCATCGTCATCGTGATGCCAAGCGGAAACTGATGCGAGGGCGTGACGTAGACGGCCCGCGCTCGCGGACAGAGCGCCTCGCCGAGAGCCGGATCCAGCCCCTCGGAATCGACGGGTACGCCGACGACATGGCCGCCGGAATTGGCGAGCGCCGCATGCGCCATGGGATAGCAGGGATCTTCGATCCAGACGGCGTCACCTGGGCGGATCGCAGCGCGGATCAGCAGATCGAGCCCCTGCTGGGAGCCCGAGGTCACGATGATCTGCTCCGCATCGCAGCGGACGCCCCGCGCCGAGCGCAGATAAGCGGCGATGGCTTGGCGAAGCGCGAGCCCGCCACGCGGATCGCCATAGTGAAAATGCTCCGGGCCGGGCCGCGCCAGGCGCCGCGCCAGGAGGCTCCGGAACACCCGCAGCGTGCGCGCATCGGGCGTGGCTACGCCGAGCGCACAAGGCAGAGGCGGCGGGACCTCGAGATCCGGCCCGCGATCCTTGACGGCCGCCACCGGCAGATGCGGGACTTGCGCCGCGACGAAGGTTCCCGCGCCGACCCTGGCCTCGGCGAAACCGTCCGCCGTCAGCATCTCGAAGGCCGCGACCGCCGAAGCGCGCGAGAGGCCGAAGCGCCCGGCGAGATCGCGCGTCGTCGGCAGCTTGGCCCCGGCCGGCACGGCGCCGGCTTCAATCAACCGCCGGATCGCCGCGTAGAGCTCTCTCGTGCGAGGCCCCTCGCCTGGCAGCACCGGTATGAGCGTCGACCAATCCGGCAGATTGGTTGGCTTTTTCAGCACAAGATTGGTTCTTTTATGAGCCAATGTCATGCCGCAGATTGCACAGGCACGACAGAAGGATGCAAGTGCGGTGACAGACGCTCAAATCGACGATGCCTTCCCCATCACCAGCCGCAACCGGGTGAGGCGCCTGCATGACCGCGGCCGCTACGACCGGGCCGCCGTCTTCGCCATCCTCGATGCGGGGCTTCTGTGTCACGTCGCCTATGTGCTCGACGGCCAGCCCTATTGCACTCCCACGATTCACTGGCGCGAGGACGATGTCCTCTACTGGCACGGCTCCTCGGCCAGCCGCATGCTGCGCCATTTGCGCACGGGAACACCCGCCTGCCTGACCGTTTCCCATCTCGATGGGCTCGTGCTGGCCCGCTCGGGCTTCAATCATTCCGCCAATTACCGCTCGGCGATGTGCTTCGGCACGGCCCGGATCATCGACGATCCCGAGGAGAAGGCACGGGCACTGCTCGGCGTCGTCAACCGCTTCTATCCCGGCCGGGCTGGGACGCTGCGCCCGATCAGCGCGCAGGAGACCAAGGCCACGATGGTCATCGGCATGCGCATCGAGGAGGCCTCGGCCAAGGCCCGCGCCAAGGGCGTCGGCGACGACGAGGAGGATTACGATCACCCCGTCTGGGCGGGCGTGATCCCGGTCAGAACGGTGATCGGCGCCGAAGAACCCTGCCCGCGCTTGCTGCCGGGCGTCTCGCGGCCCGAGAGCCTGTCGGCCTACCGTGCAGGCGCGCGGCTGGACGAAGCTCTCGCGGAAACCCAGCGTCTCTATGAGCGCGAGCCTGAGCATCAGGGAATGGTGGCGAAGCCTTGAGGCATGCGGGGTCGGCGCGGCGCATTGTTCGCAGCCTCGAAACGCCCCTGACAGAACGGTGCCAGGAGCCTGCTAGAGCTTTCCCGGGCAAGGGGAAGCTCGATGCATCAGGACAAGGACAAATGGCTCGGCACGCTGCTGATCGTGGCGTCCGCGTTCGCCTACAGCTTGTCGGGCTATTTCACGCGCCTGGTCGATCACGATGTCTGGACCATATTGTTCTGGCGCGGAATCTTCGGCGGCGTGTTCTTGGGCGCCTATATCGCATGGCGTCATCGGCGTGATTTACTGGGTTCTGTCCGTGCGATGGGATGGCCCGGGCTGTGGGTCACCATCCTGTCGGCTACCGCCACGATCTGCTTCATCAATGCTCTGCGGCTGACCCCGGTCGCCGATGTCATGACGATCCACGCCGCGATCCCCTTCATGACCGCCGTCCTCGCGCTCGTCATCGCCGGCGAGAAGGAGGATTGGACGACGTGGGCAGCGAGCATTGCGGCGCTTGCCGGGGTTGCAATCATCGTGAACCCGCAGGCACCGGCCGGGCATCTCGCCGGCTACGCCTTCGCAGTCGGGATGGCGCTGTCATATGCTGCGGTGATGGTGGTCATCCGCAAGAACCGGCATGTCTCCATGCTGCCGGCGGCCTGCCTGTCGGCCTTCCTCTGCACATTCGTCGCCTTGCCCTTTGCAAGTCCCGCTCATGTCACGACGACAAGCCTGTTCAACCTGTTCTTGTTCGGCACCGTCCAGTTCGGCTTGGGCCTGCTGCTCATGACGACCGGCACACGGCTGATCTCGGCGACACGTTCGGCACTGATTGGCAGCATGGAAAACCCGCTCGCACCGCTATGGGTTTGGCTGGCCTTCAGCGAGCAGCCGTCCTTGTCCGCCTGGATCGGCGGCAGCATCGTCATGGCCGCCGTCATCACCGATGTGCTCGTCAAATCGGCGCGAAAGCGGAATCCCGCCGGAGACATCGAACAGATGCCCCCAGCGCCGCAGCCTTCGCGGTGATCCAGCAGGCCGATCCTCGAATCGCTACTCCAGCGGCTTCTGGTCCGCGATCGCCTCTGCCGTCGCCCTGCGCGCGCTGAACGGAGCGTGGCCCGAAACCTCCGCGCCGGCGTCCGGTGCAAGCCGCACCATCCAGAACGCCGACGAGGCCGAAACCAGCCCGACCAGCGCGAAGGCCGGCCAGAAATCGCCTGCTCCCAGCGCCTTGCCGCCATTGAAGGCGTTGGCCGTCTCGAGCGCGAAGGCGCCGATGGTAACGCCGACGCTCAGCGACAATTGCTGGGCGACGCTGGAGAAGCTGGTCGCGCTCGACATCTCGCGATTGGAGACGTCGGCATAGCTCAATGCGTTGATGCCGGTGAATTGCAGCGAACGGAAGCAGCCGCCGATCAGCAGGACCGAGAGCATCAGCCAATGCGGCGTCAGCGGCGTGAACAGGCCCGACGCCGCCAGAAACGCCGCGCCCAACAGCGCGTTGACTGCCAGCACGTTGCGGAATCCGAAGCGGGCCAGGATCGTCCTGGCGAGCGTCTTCATGATCAGCGCGCCAGCGGCCGAGGCGAAGGTGATCAGCCCCGATTGCAAGGCGTCGAGACCGAAGCCGAGCTGCAGCATCAGCGGCAGCAGGAAGGGAATGGCGCCGATGCCGGTGCGGAAGATCGAACCGCCGACCACGCCGATGCGGAAGGTCGGAATCCGCAGCAGCGACAGGTTGAGCACGGGATAGGCGACGTTGCGCGCATGGAACCAGTAGGCGGTCAGCGCCACGACGCCGGCTGCAACGCAGGCATAGGAGACCGCCTCCGGCACCAGATGGCGCCCGCCCGTGGCCAGGCCCAGCATCAGGCTGGCGAAGCCGAACGAGGACAGAATGAAGCCGCGGATGTCGAGCGGTGCGACATCCTCCTCGCGTATGTCCTCGAAGAACAGGCTCGACAGCACGATGCCGACGAGGCCTATCGGAATGTTGATGAAGAAGATCCAGCGCCAGTCGAAATAGGTGGTGATGAAGCCGCCCAGCGGCGGTCCGACGACAGGGCCGACCAGCGCCGGCACGGTGAGATAGGCAAGCGCACTGACGAGTTCCGATTTCTCGACGCTGCGCAGGATCACGAGCCGACCGACCGGCACCATCATCGCCCCGCCCATGCCCTGGATGAAGCGCGCCCCGACGAAGGCTCCGAGCGAATTCGACAAGGCGCACAGCACCGAGCCGGCCATGAAGACGCAAAGCGCCGCCCTGAAGACCGTGCGTGCGCCATAGCGGTCGGCCATCCAGCCCGAGATCGGGATGAATACGGCGAGGCTGACGAGATAGGAGGTCAGCGCCAGCTTCAGCGCGATCGGATCCTCGCCCAGCGATTGCGCGATCACCGGCAGCGAGGTCGCGATCACCGTGGAGTCGGTGTTCTCCATGAACAGCGCGCAAGCGACGATCAGGGGCAGGAGCTTGGCACGCTGCATCAAGACGGAAGACTCTCGACAAGAGGCCGGACGATTTAGGCGAACCATATGGAGCAGAACGCAACGGAAACATAGCTCCCGAGGAACCGGATTGGTGGGAAGCCGAATTGCTTTCAGGTCATGACGGAGCGCTCGACCACGGCCGCGTCAGAGCCTCCACTGACGACGACGCATCGCTGCCTTGCGTCGCCGTCCGAACGTTTTTCGACAACGGCCCTAGCGGCGGCGTCACACGCATGATAACGGGCCTCGTCAACCCGATCACGGCTCCCCCGCCAGATCTTGAAAACGGCCGCTCGAACCGGCCCCGGAGTTGACGATGGCATTTCCGACTGACGGTCTCATTCGCGACGGTTTGACCTTCGACGACGTGCTGCTTGAACCCGGCCCGTCCGAGGTCATGCCGGCCGATGTCGACATCTCGACCAAGCTCACCAAGACGATCTCGCTGAACCTGCCGATCATCGCCTCGGCCATGGACACGGTGACGGAAGCCAGGATGGCGATCGCGATGGCGCAGGCAGGCGGCCTCGGCGTCATCCATCGCAATCTCGAGGCCGATCAGCAGGCCGCCCAGGTCCGCCTCGTCAAGAAGTTCGAATCCGGGATGATCGCCAATCCGATCACGATCTATCCCGACGAGACGCTCGCCGACGCGCTTGGATTGATGAAGCAGAACGGCATCTCCGGCATTCCGGTGGTCGAGCGCGGGCCGCAGGGCCATAAGGGCAAGCTCGTCGGCATCCTGACCAACCGCGACGTCCGCTTCGCCGCCAATCCGCAGCAGCCCGTCGCCGAACTGATGACCAAGGACCGGCTGATCACGGTGCGCGAGGGCGTCGATCAGGACGAGGCGCGCCGCCTCCTCCACCAGTTCCGCATCGAGAAGCTCCTGGTCGTCGACGACCATTATCGCTGCATCGGCCTGATCACCGTCAAGGATATGGAGAAGCAGGTCGCCCACCCCAACGCAGCCAAGGATTCGCATGGTCGCCTCCTGGTCGCGGCCGCGACGACGACCGGCGATCTCGGCTTCGAACGCTCGGAGCTGTTGATCGACGCGGGCGTCGACATCATCGTCGTCGACACTGCCCATGGCCATTCCGCCAAGGTGCTGCAGGCGGTGACACGGGTGAAGAAGCTCTCCAACGCCGTGCAAATCATTGCCGGCAACGTCGCCACCGCCGGCGGCGCCCAGGCGCTGATCGACGCCGGCGCGGATGCGATCAAGGTCGGCATCGGCCCAGGCTCGATCTGCACCACCCGCATCGTCGCCGGCGTCGGCGTGCCCCAGCTCACCGCCGTGATGGACGCAGCCTCCGCCGCGCAGAAGCTGGGCATCCCGGTCATCGCCGATGGCGGAATCAAATACTCAGGCGATCTCGCCAAGGCATTGGCGGCAGGGGCTTCTTGCGCCATGGTCGGTTCGCTTCTGGCGGGCACGGACGAGACGCCGGGCGAAGCCTTCCTCTATCAAGGCCGCTCCTACAAATCCTATCGCGGCATGGGCTCGGTCGGCGCGATGGCGCGCGGCTCTGCCGACCGCTACTTCCAGCAGGACATCAAGGACGCGCTCAAGCTCGTGCCCGAGGGCATCGAGGGCCAGGTCGCCTATAAGGGCCCGGTCTCCAGCGTCCTGCACCAGCTCGCCGGGGGCCTGCGCGCCGCCATGGGCTATGTCGGAGGCAAGGATCTGGCCGATTACCAGGCCAAGGCTCGCTTCATTCGCATCACCAGCGCGGGCCTGCGCGAGAGCCATGTCCACGACGTCACGATCGTGCGCGAGAGCCCGAACTATCCGACCCGTTCTTGAGCGCGAGAGCAGGATGCGAAAAAGTGGAAGCCGGTTTTTCGCATTAGATCCTGCTCTCACTCTTTGATGAGAGACGGATTCAGATGTCAGATGGGATCATCAAGTGATCCCATCTGACATCATCCGGCTCTTGCAGGATGCGAAAAAGTGGAAGCCGGTTTTTCGCAATCGATCCTGCTCTCCACTCTTAGATGAAAGACGGATTCTGATTTGAGCTGGGATCACTCTGTGATCCCAGCTCAAATCATTTGGCTCTAGCACAGCCTGTACGTAGCCTCAGGAAAGCCGAACGGGAGCGCGCGATGACGTTGAAGCTGGTCTACCCCACCTTGGCGATGATCCTTTGGATCTTCGTGGTGCTCGTCATCGTCTTCCTGCGCCGCCAGGCTGCCTTCAAGAGCAAGCAGGTGCGCCTGGCCGATGTCGCCGTCTCCAGCGAGGGCTATCCCGAACCCGCCCGGTTGGCGGCAGCGAATTTCTCGAACCAGTTCGAGACACCGGTCGTCTTCTTCGCATTGATCATGCTGGCGATGGAGGTCGGCGCGAGCGGCTATGCGATGGCGGGGCTGGCCTGGGCCTTCGTCGCCAGCCGCGTCGTCCACACATTGATCCATGTCGGCTCGAACGCGATGAAGCCGCGCGCCGGCGTGTTCGCGCTCGGCGTACTGATCCTGTTCCTGATGTGGGTCGGGGTGGTCCTCGCGGTCGTCTGAGACGACGCACGCCAGAGACGATTCGCGGGCCTGATATATCCCGTCTGGACGCCTGTCACTTCCTCGCTACATGCCGCGATAAACCGTGTTTACTGCTTGCGCCCCTGACCCAGCGTCGGCATGCTAAATGCTTGCGGCGGTAACGGTTTGGGGACAACCGTTTGGTTGGGATCAGAGGCTCGTCCTCCCTCTGGCGCAAGGCTTGACATGGCAGTTCTGACTTTTGGGCGCGTGGCTCTTTTGGCCGTTGTCGGCGCCGTCGGCGCAGGCGCGGGTTTTCACTATGCCGGCAAGCCGGTGCCATGGCCTCTCGACAAGATACCCTACGGCAAGGTCATACCGCCTCTGACGGAAGCCGCGCAGCCCGCGCAGCGCGCAGCAGCCCCGCAACGCCCGCCAGTGACGATCGTTACCGCCAAGGCCGAGCGGATGCCGATGCCCGTGCGGCTCGACGCCATCGGCACGGTGCAGACGCTATCGGCCGTCACGGTACGCTCCCGCGTCGAAAGCCAGATCATGGAAGTCGGCTTCAAGGACGGCGACTACGTCAAGAAGGGCGACCTGCTCTTCCGGCTCGATTCCCGCCAGCTCGAAACGCAGCTCAGGCAGGCCGAGGCGAATGTCGTGCGCGACAAGGCCTCACTGGTCTCCGCCGAGGCCGATCTGCGCCGCGCCGAGGAACTTGCCAAGCGCGACTTCGCAACCGACCAGCGGCTCGAGACCGCGCGTGCCGCAGCCGCGACCTTGCGGGCCTCGATCCGCGGCGGCGAGGCGGCGGTCGACGGGCTGAAGGTCCAACTCAGCTACTACACCATCGTCTCGCCGGTTTCGGGCCGCATCGGCGTCGCGGCGCTGAAGGAGGGCAACATCGCCAAGGTCGGCGATACCTCCGGCGCCTTGGCGACGATCAACCAGATCGACCCGATCTATGCCAGCTTCGCCCTGCCCCAGCGCCATCTGCCGGCGATCCGCGCCGCGATGAACGCCGACACGGCCACGGTGCTGGCAACGCAGCAAGGCGTCGCCAAGGGCGTCGAGGGCAAGATCGCCGTGGTCGATAACACGGTCGACGCCACCACCGGAACGATCCAGCTGCGTGCCATCTTCGACAACGCAGCCGAGGTGCTCTGGCCGGGCGCACTCTGCCAGATCCGCGTCACCTTGCGCGTCGAGCCCGATGCGCTGACCGTGCCGCGCGAGGCCGTTCAGAACGGCCAGAACGGCCCCTTCGTCTTCGTCATCGAAGACAACATTGCCAAAGCGCGTACCGTCGTGCTCGACCGCACCGTCGACGGGCGCGTCGTGCTCGCCTCGGGCCTGACGGGTGGCGAGGCGGTCGTGGTCGACGGCGCGCTGCTGCTGACCAACGGCGCCCGCACGATCGAACGCAATCGCGGCGGCCAGCAGGTGCCGAGCAACCAGACCTCTCAGCGCGGGAGTGCCGGCTGATGAACCTGCCCGAGGCCTGCATTCGTCGTCCGGTGATGACGACGTTGATCATGGCGACCTTCCTGATCTTCGGCTTCTTCGCCTTCAAGCAATTGCCGGTCGCGGCGCTGCCGCGCGTCGATTTCCCGACGATCAATGTCAGCGCCCGCATGCCCGGCGCGAGCCCTGAGACGATGGCATCCTCGATCGCAGCTCCGCTCGAGCGCGAATTCGCCTCGATCTCCGGCATCACCTCGATGTCCTCGGTCTCGCAGCAGGGCTCGACCTCGATCACGCTGCAATTCGACCTCAACCGCAACATCGATGGCGCTGCGCTCGACGTGCAGGCGGCGCTGAGCGCGACCGCCCGGCGACTGCCGCCGGAGTTGCCGACCCCGCCGAGCTTCAGGAAGGTCAATCCGGCCGATACGCCGATCCTGTTCATGGTACTGACCTCGGCGACCAAGCCGCTCTACGAGGTCCATGAGTTCGGCGAGAACGTGCTGCAGCAGCAGATTTCGCAGCTCAACGGCGTCGCCCAGGTCAACATCTTCGGCGCGCAGAAATACGCCGTGCGGGTCAAGATCAATCCCGATGCGGTCTCCTCGCGCGGCCTTGCGCTTTCGGATGTGCGCACCGCCATCGCCGCAGCCAACTCCAATTCGCCCGTCGGCACGCTGAACGGCGAGAACCAGCGCCTGACGCTGGGCGCGACCGGCCAGATGGAGCGCGCCGGCGAATACGGCAATCTGATCGTCGCCCAGAAGAACGGCGTGCCGATCCGGCTCGAGGATCTCGCGACGGTCTATGACTCGGTCGAGAACGACCAGACCGCGAGCTGGTACAACGGCCAGCGCTCGATCCTGCTCGCCGTCTATCGTCAATCCGACGCCAATACCGTCGATGTCGTCGACAGCATCAAGGCCCGGCTCGAGAGCTATCGCTCGCAGTTGCCTGCCGCAATCGAGCTGCACGCGCTGAACGACCGCTCGATCCCGATCCGCGAAGCGGTCGAGGATGTCGAGTTCTCGCTCGTCGTCGCCATCGCGCTCGTCATCATGGTGATCTTCCTGTTCCTGAAGAGCCTGGCGGCAACCGTGATCCCGACGCTGGCGCTGCCGATCTCGCTGATCGGCACCTTCGCGATCATGCACGCGCTCGGCTATTCGCTCGACAACATCTCGCTGCTGGCGCTGACGCTGGCGGTCGGCTTCGTCGTCGACGACGCCATCGTCATGCTGGAGAACATCATCCGGCATATCGAGATGGGCAAGAAGCCGTTCCAGGCGGCACTCGACGGCTCGCGCGAGATCGGCTTCACCATTCTCTCGATCACCATCTCCCTGGTAGCGGTGTTCATCCCGGTCTTCTTCATGGGCGGTGTCGTCGGCAAGGTCTTCGCCGAGTTCGCCGGCACGATCGCCGCCTCGATCATCGTCTCGGGCTTCGTCTCGCTGACGCTGACGCCGATGCTGTGCGCCCGCTTCCTCAAGGCGCATGATCACCACAAGAAGCCGAACATCCTCGAGCGGGTCTTCGAGGCCGGCTTCCAGGCGATGCTCGACGCCTATCGCTGGACGCTGGACTGGGTCCTCAAGGCTCGCGTCCTGATGCTGATCTTCACGCTCGGCACCGTCTGGGTCTCGGCGTCGCTCTATACCTCGATCCCGAAGGGCTTTTTCCCGACCGAGGACACCGGCCTGTTGCGCGCCTCGACCGAAGGACCGCCCGACACCTCCTTCGAGGCCATGGCCGAGCGCCAGCAGCGTGTCTCGGCCATCGTCAAGGCCGATCCCGCAGTCGATTATCTGAATGCCAATATCGGCGGCTTCAACGCCACCAGCAACGGCTTCATGTTCATCTCGCTGAAGCCGAAGGAACAGCGCGACAAGGCGGAGGTGGTCATCGCAAGACTCAGGCGCGCGACCGCTGAGGTGCCCGGCATCACCGCCGTGTTCCAGCAGGTTCAGAACATCAACCTGAACGCCGGACGCTCCTCGCGCGCGCAGTACCTCTATTCGCTGCAGGGGCCGGACCTGAATCAACTCTTCACCTATGCCCCGCTGATGCAGCAGCGCCTGTCGCAGATCCCGCAATTGCGCGACGCCAATATCGACCTGCAACTGCGCAATCCGCAGCTCTCGATCGATATCGACCGCGAGCGCGCCGCCAGTCTCGGCATCACCAGCGACCAGATCCGACAGGCGCTGGGCAACGCCTTCGGCTCGCGGCAGATCGCGACGATCTTCACCCCGGCGACCGATTATCAGGTCATCATGGAGGCCGACCGCATCTACCAGCAGGATCCGGGCGTGCTCTCGCGCCTGCAGCTCAAGGCCGCGAACGGCCTCAACGTACCCTTGGAATCAGTCGCGACGATCAAGCCGAGCGTCGGGCCGCTGGCGGTCAACCGCATCTCGCAGCAGCCGGCGGTGACGATCTCGTTCAACACCGCGCCGGGCATCTCGCTTGGCGACGCGGTCAACGCCATCCGGGCGGCCGAACGCGACGTCAACCTGCCCGCCACCATCGTGACCAGCTTCGCAGGGTCCGCGCAGCTCTTCCAGGATGCGCTGAAGGGCCAGGGCCTGCTGATCTTCGCCGCCATCCTGGTGATCTACATCATCCTCGGGATTCTCTACGAGAGCTTCATCCACCCGATCACCATCCTGTCCGGCCTGCCCTCGGCCGGCCTGGGCGCCCTGCTCGCGCTCGAATATTTCGGCATGGACCTGTCCGTGATCGCGATCATCGGCATCCTGATGCTTGTCGGTATCGTCAAGAAGAACGCGATCATGATGGTCGATTTCGCGATCGAGCGGCGCAAGATGGGCGACGACGCGCTCAGCGCCATCCGCGAGGCGGCGCTGGTGCGCTTCCGGCCGATCATGATGACGAGCTTTGCGGCGATCTTCGGCGTGCTGCCAATCGCGCTCGGCCATGGCGCCGGCGCCGAATTGCGCCAGCCCCTCGGCATCGCCGTCGTCGGCGGCCTGATGGTCTCGCAATTGCTGACGCTCTACATCACCCCCGTCGTCTATTTCTATCTCGACAAGGTCGACAGCTGGCTCTCGGGCCGCAACCGGCGGGACAGCCAGCAGGACATGCTCGTACCTGGCGTCCCCGTGGCGGTGCCCCAGGCCGTCCACAAGCCGGAACTCTGATGCAATAGGGCGATATTCGCCCCTGTTTGCCTGCCCCACGATCGAAAGGGCGCGCTGCGTTAAGCATCGCGCCCTTTTTCCGTGTGCTGCGCCGCAGCGACGTTGAAGCTTAACAAAAAGTGAATTACACCCATTCGGCGGCGGACGAGTAAACAAGCGTAGGGTGGAGTCGACGCGATGTTACGTGTCCGTGAAGTTCCGGCGGGAGGTTTGTCCCGCAGTGATATTCTTGTCGCCGCAAGCACCGCAGCACCATCTGCGTCACGGGGCAACCGTGCGACCAGGCTCATCGCGATGACGGGGCTGGGCCTGGCGCTCGGCGCGGGCGGCACGATCTTCACCATCTCTCTCGTCCAGGCCGAGGACGACGCAGGCGCCCGCACTTTTCTGCTGCAGGAAGGCGCCAATCGCCGGGCCGCGCAGCAGGCTGCCTCAGCCCCCGCCGCGCCGACCGCCTACGCGCCGTCTCGCAGCCGCTGGGAACTGCCGCTCTGGCGCACGCAGGCCGATGGGCGCATCGCCCACCCCGCGGTCAGCCTCAACCCGTTCCGGCCGCATGACGTGCCCACCGGCGTAGTGCAGCGCCAGCACGCCAAGACGCTGCAGACCAAGGCTCAGCAGGCCAGAACGCAGCAGGCGGTCCGGCTCGATACGGTCTCCGGCGCAGCCGATGTCGCCCGCACCATCTGCGTGCGCCTGTGCGACGGCTTTCACGCGCCCATCGGCTATCTGCGCAACCAATCCGACATGAAGGCGCATGAGGCGCTCTGCCAGGCGATGAATCCGGGCATCCCCGTCAAGGTCTTCCGGGTCGCCGCGGGTGCTGCGACCATCGAGGAAGCCCAGGCCGCCGACGGCAAGCGCTATTCCGCCCTGCCTGTCGCCCATGGCCATGAGACCTCTGCCGATCCCGCCTGCCGGCCGGCCATCGTCCAGGCCGGAGAGCGCCGGGTCTCGCTCTTGCGCGACTTCACCCTGCGCCCCGGCGACAGCGTCGTGCTTGACGGCAAGGTCCGCACCTTCATGGGCGGCTCGCGCTGGCCTTACAGCACCAGCGACTTCCGCGATTTCCGCAAGGCCTCCGAGCTCAGCAAGGGCCAGCGCCAGCAGATCGACGAGCGCGTCGGCATCTCCCGCATGGAGGCGCAGGCGCGCGGCCTGCGCCGGCAGATGCTCCTGCGCGAGGCCAGCCTGCATGACGACAGCGTCATCAGCGACGCGGTTCCGCTGCGCGGCACGCTCGATCCCACCGCACGTGGGCAGGCCCGCATCATTCCGATCGCCACATCCTCGACGCAGCCCTGATTCTGGCCCTCCAGCTGAAAAGACGGCAGGTTGTGCAGCCTTCCGGTCTTTAGAACCAGCCTAAACTGATGCCAGATTAGAACGCCTTCAAGTCTCTGATCTTACTCCATTTTTTGTTGACGCAACGCCAACCTGGCTCTACCCCTCCCGGCCTTAAGCCCCAGAAGCGGGGCCTTTAATCGAGAGGGAGCGCCCCCATGAGCCACTCCACCCATCTGTCCGCCCTGGCGCTGGCCACCGGCCTGCTGGCGACACCGGTCATGGCGCAGAGCGTCAACCTCTACACCACGCGCGAGCCCGGCCTGCTCAATCCGGTGCTTGCCGCCTTCACCCAGGACACCGGCATCAAGGTCAACGCCGTGTTCCTGAAGGACGGCTTGCAGGAGCGCATCAAGGCGGAAGGCGCCAACAGCCCTGCCGATGTGATGCTGGTGGTCGATGTCGGCGAGATCAATGCAGCCGTGGACGCCGGCATCACCCAGCCGGTCAAGTCGGCTGCGGTCGACAAGATCGTGCCGGCGCAATTGCGCGGTCCCGACGACAGCTGGGTCACCCTGACCAAGCGCGCCCGCATCGTCATCGTCTCGAAGGACCGGGTGCAGCAGGACGCGATCACCTATGAGGATCTCGCTGACCCGAAATGGAAGGGCAAGTTCTGCATCCGCGCCGGCCAGCACCCCTATAATAATGCCTTCTTCGCAGCCTATCTCGCCCGCAACGGCGCCGAGAAGACGGAAGGCTATCTCAAGGCGTTGAAGGCCAACACCGCCCGCAAGCCCGGCGGCGGAGACCGCGACGTCGCCCGCGATATCCTCTCGGGCCAGTGCGACATCGCCTTGATCAACACCTATTACATCGGCCTGATGAGCCAGGCCAAGAACGAGCAGAAGGGCTGGTACGACGCAATCAAGCCGCTGAAGACGACCTTCGCCAATGGCGGCACCCATGTGAACGTCTCAGCCGCCGCGATCGCCAGGAACGCGCCCAACAAGGACAATGCGGTCAAGCTGATCGAATACATGCTCACCCCGAAGGCGCAGGAGCTCTATGGCGACGGCAACTTCGAATTCCCGGTCAATGCCGAGGTCAAGGAGAGCGCCGCCGTCAAGCTGCTCGGCGCGATCACACCCGACAAGACGCCGCTGACCGACATCGCCAGGAACCGCAAGGCCGCGGCCGATCTCGTCGACAAGGTCGGCTTCGACAATTGAGCCTGGACGCGCCCGCCAGATCGCTGCGACGGCCGTCATTCCCATGGCGGCCGTCGACGCATTTCGCCTGGGCGTCGCTGCTCGGCGCGGGGCTCGTCGCCACTCCTCTCATCGCGCTGGCGCTGACCGCGCTCTCGCCAGAGGCCGCGCAGATCTGGCCGCATCTCGCCGCCAACGTCATTCCTCGGGCACTCGGCGACACCTTGCGGCTGCTGCTCGGTGTCGGCGCCCTCTGCGCGGTGATCGGCGTCACGACCGCCTGGCTCGTCACGCAATATGACTTTCCGGGCCGGCGCGCCTTCGAATGGCTGCTGGTCCTGCCGCTGGCGATGCCGACCTACATCACCGCCTATATCTACGTGGAATTCCTGGGCTTCCAGGGGCCGTTCCAGACGGCTCTGCGGGCCCTCACCGGCTGGCGCTCGCTGCGCGATTACTGGTTTCCCGACCCCCGCAATCTCGTCGGCGCGATCGTCATCATGGCGCTTGTGCTCTACCCTTACGTCTATCTCAGCGTGCGGGCGCTTTTCGGCCTGCAGGGCGCAGCGATGGTCGAGGCGGCGCGCACTTTAGGCGCCTCGCGACGGCGCCTGTTCTGGCGCATCGGCCTGCCGATGGCGCGCCCGGCGCTGGCCGCCGGCCTGACGCTCGCCTTGCTCGAAACCCTGAACGATGTCGGCGCCACAGAATATCTCGGCGTGCGCTCGTTGACGCTGTCGATCTACACAACCTGGGTCAATCGAGGATCGCTGCCCGGCGCAGCCCAGATCGCCTGCGTCATGCTGGTGATGGTCGTCGGGCTGATCCTTATCGAGAAACGCCTGCGCGGCCAGCGGCGCTTTGCGCTCTCGGTGCGCCAGCCGCGCCCCGTCGGGCGCACCAGGCTCACTGGGCGCGCAGCCCTCAGTGCCGCGCTCATCTGCGCCCTGCCCGTCCTGTTCGGCGCTCTCCTGCCGATCGGCTTCCTGCTCCGCGAGGTGCTGTCACGCGGTCTGCTGGAGCAGGCCGACGCCGCCTTGCTGCGAAATCTCGCCAATGCGCTGCTGCTCGCGAGCCTGGCCTCGGGCCTCGTCGTCGCGCTCGGCCTCGCCATCGCGGCGGCCAGCCGGCTTGGGCGCGAGGCCTGGCTCCCGGCTCTGGCGCGCACGGCCTCGCTCGGCTACGCCGTGCCCGGCACGGTGCTGGCGCTGGGCCTGCTGGTGCCGCTCGCGGCGCTGGACAACAGGCTGGCCGACGCCGCGCAGACCTGGCTCGGCGTCAATCCGGGTCTCTTTCTGATCGGCTCCGGCGCAGCGCTTGTCATCGCCTATACCGTGCGCTTCCTCTCTATCGCGATTGCCGGTATCGAAAGCGGACTCGCGCGGGTTTCGCCGCGGATCGACGACGCCGCCCGGCTGCTCGGTGCCGGAGCACCCGAATTGCTGCGGCGGGTGCATTGGCCGTTGATGCGCCCGGCGATCACGGCCGCGGCCTTGCTCGTCTTCGTCGATTGCCTGAAGGAGCTGCCGGCGACGCTGCTGTTGCGGCCGCTCAATCTCGACACCCTGGCAACGATCGTCTACGGCCACGCCTCGCGCGGCAGCTTCGAGGATGGTGCGCTCGCCAGCCTGCTGATCGTGCTGGCCGGCCTCTATCCCGCCATCACCCTGGCGCGGGCGGGCGATAAGCCTGCCTGAGTCACGACAAGGCAGGTTCTCGACAAGGCCGGTCACCCCGAGAAGCTCCGTCATCTCGACAAGGTCCTGGCATCGTCATAAACCGGTCACCGGCCGAAAACCGGCTTCAGGCCGGATTCGCGCCACGCAAAGGCTCATGACAAGACGCGCTTCCATTCTCGCCTACGGCCTCGTCATCGCCGTCGTGCTGCTCGGATTGCAATCCTGGAGCATCGCGGTCGGGCGGGTCGAACAGCGTGTGATCGCGGCCATAGAGCTGCGCACCGGGCTCGAGGTCACCGGGATCGAGCGCGCCGAGATCGCGCTTCTGCCCTTGCCGCGCATCAGCCTGTCCAAGGTCACGTTCCGGCAGCACGACGACCTCCTGACGGGATCCGCCCTGCGGATCAAGGCCCGCGCGCGCATTCTGCCTCTGCTCATCGGGCAGTTCAGGTTCGATCGCATCGAATTGGTCGTGCCGCAGATCGACGTCGCGGTCGCAGGCACGGATGACGGGCTCGGCGACTGGCTCACGCCGCCCCTGGCCTATCTCGAGAGGCTGAAAGTCCAGAGCCGCATCATCATCACCGCCGGCTCGGTCTTCATGCGGGCGCAGGGCGTGATCCGCACCATCCTGCGCGACGTCAACCTCGTCCTCCAGGATCGCGACGCCGACGAGCCGCTGAGCCTGTCGGGTTCGCTGACCTGGCGCGGCGTGCCAACGCAGGTCAGCCTGCTCTGGCCGATGGCCGGCGCGAATGCCCGGCTGGCGCTGACGGCAGCCTCGCCCGTGATGAACCTGCAATTCGAGGGCATTCGCAGCGGCCTGAACGACCCCGTCGTCAACGGCCGGCTCTCGCTTGCGACCAAGGCCTTGCCTGAACTGCTCGGCTGGTTCGGCGAAACACCGCGTCTGGCCTCCGCGATCGGCCCGCTCCATCTGACCGCCGACGCGCAGATCAAGCCGCATGAGGCCTCGCTGAGCAACGCCATCGTCAGCCTCGAAGGCGAGCGGCTCGAAGGCGCGATCAAGCTCGGCGACGTCGGCGGGCGGCTGGCCCTGTCCGGCACGCTGGCTGGCGCGACGCTCGATCTCGGCCGGCTCTATGGTCGCCTCGGCTTGCTGCCCGCCGCTGCGCCGGAGAACGAGAGTGCCCCGCTCGATTTCGACGCCTGGACCGCCCATGATATCGACCTGCGCATCTCCGTCGACGCGGCCAGGGTCAATGGCGCGCGGCTCGATGATGTCGCGACCTATCTCCTGATCAAAAAAGGGCGTTTCGAGGCTGGGCTGCTGCGTGCCAGCGCTTATGGTGGCGCCGTGAAGGGCCGGTTCCTGGCGCTGGCGGCGCCAGGCGGCGTCGACGTCAAGCTCCAGGGCGGCTTCGACAAGGTCAATCTCGGCAAGGCTGCCGGCGATGTACCGGACCTGGCGAAGCTCAGCGGCACCGGCACGCTGCAAATCGCGCTGGACGGTCTCGGCGCATCCTTCGAAGAGGTCGTCGCCTCGCTCAGTGGCAAGGCCGGCCTGAGCCTGCGCCAGGGCGAACTCGGCGGCGTCGCCTTCGGCGAGCTGCTGCGCCGGATGGAGCGCAATCCAAGCCTCGTGCTGCGCGACTGGCGGCAGGGCAAGACCCCGTTCGACATGGCGGCCATCAATCTCGGCGTCGCCAATGGCGTCGCGATGGTGACCGATGCGCAGATGATCGGCCCCGGCTATCAATTGACGCTGGCCGGCCAAGTCTCGCTGCCTGGGCGCGCTTATGAAATGGGCCTCCTGCTCACACCCAGCAATGGCCCGCTCCGCCTGCCCTTCACCCTCAAGGGTCCGCTCGACAACCCGACGCTGGATCTCGACACCGAGACGCTGTCGCGCGGAGCCACCGCTTTTCCGACGCAGCTTCTCCGCTGAGCCGGAGCTGAAGCGCCGCTTTTTACGGCTTTCATTGCGGGGCGAATTCCGCTCTCATGCCTCCCAAGGCCGCCTGACGGCCGTTCAAGGGGAGGATATCGGCATGAAGCACTGGATTGCAGGCGCGGCCGGCGTCGTGGGATTGATGATGACGGGCATGATCACGACGGGCATGGCCCAATCTCAGGAGCTGATCGTCGAAAAGAAGGTCTTCGAACTGCCGAGCTACACCACGCAGAGCGGTCGAACCCTCAAGAACGTCAAGGTCGGCTGGGAGAGCTACGGCACGCTCAACGCCGACAAATCGAACGCGATCCTGATCTGCCATTTCTTCTCCGGCAATTCGCACGCCGCCGGCAAATACGCCGCCGCAGACGCCGCTCCCGGCTATTGGGACGCCATCGTCGGTCCCGGCAAGGCGATCGACACGAACAAATATTTCGTCCTCTCCTCCGATACGCTGGTCAACCTCAACACCGGCGACCCCAAGACCACGACGACCGGCCCCGCCTCGATCGATCCCGACACCGGCAAGCCCTATGCGCTCGATTTCCCGATCGTGACCGTCGGCGACTTCGTCAATGTCCAGAAGGCTTTGGTCGAAAGCCTCGGCATCCGGAAGCTCGTGCTGGTCGCCGGCCCCTCGATGGGCGCGCTGCAGACCTATGAATGGGCGGCGAGCTATCCCGAGATGGTCGCCAAGGCGATGCCGGTGATCGGCGCGGCCGAGGCCGACGCACAGCTCATCGCCTGGCTCGACGTCTGGGCCGCGCCCATCCTTGTCGACCAGAACTGGAACAACGGCAATTACTACGGCAAGACACCGCCCAATGCCGGCCTCGCCAAGGCGCTGGCCGTGGTCACGCTCCAGGCCAATCACGGCGACTGGACCAACGGCACCTTCGGCCGCCGTCCCGCCAAGGAGAGCGATGCCCCGGCCAAGGCGCTCGCCAACAAGTTCCAGGTCCAGAGCATTCTCGACAATGCCGGCGAGGCCCGCGCGAAAGTCTCGGACGCCAACCATTTCCTCTATCTCGTCAAAGCGAACCAGCTCTATGCCGCCGGCGGCATCTCGCTCGCGGACGCGGCCAGCAAGATCAAGGCGCCCGTGCTGCTGATCAGCCAGCCCAAGGATCTCGTCTTCACCGCGGACACCATCGAGCGCACCGCCGAGACGCTCAAGAAGGGCGGCGTCAACCTCACCCAGGCCTTCATCCAGGGCACGCGCGGCCATCTCGACGGCGTCATCTCGATGAAGCAGGCCGAAGGCCCGATCCGGGCGTTCCTGGAGAAATAGCTCTCGTCCCTTTTCGGCCAATCGCGCCTCCTCCCTTCTCCCCTCGCGGGAAGGATGACGCCGCCACCCGAAATCCAGCAGGCGCGGGGGGCCCTCTGCTGTAAGGAGAGGGTCGGGTGAGGTGTCGGCCGTTTGACGCCGTGGCCGTGACCTGACCGCAGCGAGGCGGTGAGGTTAACGCTCAACTGGTCCAGGAGCCTGCACCTAACCCCTGCCCCTCTCCTTGCAGGAGCGGGGTTCCCCGCGCCCTCCTGCACGGCGACAGTCGCCACGATCACGTCGAGCCCCCCGCCAGAGCCACAGCTACGCCCCTAGCGACCGGAGCGGCTGTCTTGCTCCCGGCGCCAGGCGATCAGGGACAACAACAGCGGCGCTACGGTTACGCCGAGGATGGCGCCGCCTGCGGTCCATCCCAGCGCTCCTCCGCCGATCAGTTCGTCGCTCACGAAGGCCGCAGCGAACACTCCGACGAGCGCGAGCAAGACCCTGGCAATCCAACCGCTTCCGGTCATCGAGAGCTCCGTCCATCCCCCGTTCCCATGAAATTCGTACGTCTTCGGCCTGGGGAGGCTGCCTCGGAGCCGGCCGACAGTCCCCGATAGCTGGTAGCGATTTACGGAATGGCCGCGATGCAGCGCAAGCGGGCCTCGACGCCCCCTACTCCGCCGCCGCCTTAAGCTGGGCTTAAGGTTGCGGCTCTTACGACGTGTGCCGCGGCCAAAGCATAACCGTGCTTTGGATTTGATAAAACAAGACTAGATCTGATCAAATTCTTGATCGGTATCTTGTCGATGTGATGCGAAGGCAAGTCATGAATATTCAGCATATCCAGGGCATGGTGCAAAATCTGAAAGAAGGCCGTCTATCGCGACGCTCCTTCATCCAGAAGATGGCGGCGTTTGGCATCGGCGCCCCGATCGCAAGCCAGATTCTTGCCTGGAACAATGTCGCGATGGCCAACGCCACGCTCGAATACAAGCCGGCCAAGGCCGGCGGTGGCGGGCCGCTCAAGATCCTGCTCTGGCAGGCGCCGACGCTGCTGAACCCGCATTTCGCCTCCGGCACCAAGGACCAGATCGCCTCGCGCATCTTCTATGAGCCGCTGGCCGGCTGGGACAAGGAGGGCAACCTCATCCCGCAACTCGCTGCCGCAGTTCCGAGCAAGGAGAATGGCGGCCTCTCGGAAGACGGCACGAGCGTCACCTGGAAGCTGAAGCCCGGCGTGAAGTGGCATGACGGCAAGCCGCTCACCGCCGACGACGTCGTCTTTACCTGGGAATACGCCGCCGATCCGGCGACCGCCGCCTACACCACCGGCGCTTACAAGGACATCAAAGTCGAGAAGGTCGACGATCTCACCGTCAAGGTGATCTTCAGCAAGCCGACACCGTTCTGGGCCGACGCCTTCGTCGGCGTCGCCGGCATGATCATCCCGAAGCATCATTTCGCCGAGTACAAGGGCGCCAAATCGCGCGAAGCCCCGGCCAACCTCAAGCCCGTCGGCACCGGCCCCTATAAATTCGCCGACTTCAAGCCCGGCGACATCCTCGCCGGCACGCGCAACGAGGATTACCACGTCAAGAACCAGCCGCATTTCGACACGCTCGAAGTGAAGGGCGGCGGTGACGCGGTCTCCGCGGCGCGCGCGGTGCTGCAGACCGGCGAGTACGACTATGCCTGGGATACGCTGGTCGAGGACGAGGTCCTCAAGCGCCTGGAGACCGGCGGCCGCGGCAAGATCAGCGCGGCGCCCGCAGGCGATGTCGAGTTCATCACCCTCAACACGACCGATCCGTGGACCGAGGTCGATGGCGAGCGTTCCAGCGTCAAGACCAAGCACCCGACGCTGTCCGATCCGGCCGTCCGCCAGGCGATCAACCTTTTGATCGACCGCGACTCGATCCAGAAGTTCATCTATGGCCGCGGCGGCGTCGCCACGGCGAGCTTCGTCAACGAGCCCAAGCAGTTCAAGTCGAGCAAGCTGAAATACGAGTTCAGCGTCGACAAGGCCAACAAGCTTCTCGATGAAGCCGGCTGGAAGAAAGGCGCCGACGGCATCCGCGAGAAGGACGGCAAGAAGCTGAAGTTCGTCTTCCAGACCTCGATCAACGCCCCGCGCCAGAAGGTCCAGGCCATCATCAAGCAGGCCTGCCAGCGTGCCGGCATCGAACTGGAGCTGAAGTCGGTCACGGCTTCGGTGTTCTTCTCGTCCGATGTCGCCAACCCCGACACCTACACCAAGCTCTATGTCGACATGGAGATGTACACCACGACGCAGCCGCAGCCCGATCCGGAGCGCTTCCTCAACCAGTTCACCTCCTGGGAGGTCGCCAACAAGGAGAATAAATGGCTGGGTCGCAACGTCTCGCGCTATACCGATCCCGCGGCGGACGACGCCTATAAGGCTGCCCAGAAGGAGCTCGATCCGGCCAAGCGCGCCGCGCTGCTGATCAAGGTCAACGAGATCTTCTGCGAGGCCAACGTCATCCTGCCGGTGCTATCGCGCCGGAAGGTCGTCGCCGCGGCGAACACGCTGTCGCACGACCATAGCGGCTGGGACGTCGACACCTGGAACCTCGCTGCCTGGTATCGCAGCTAAACGCCAGCCAGCCCCTCGCGGAGACACCGTCTCCGCGAGGGGCTGCTTCGCAACAAGAAAGCCCGGTGGGCTCAATCCGCCGGGATTTCTTGCATATGTGGGCAGCATCGGGACGGAGCCTGCGTCCAACTTGGCTCGAAAGGGGCCATAGCTGATGGCGTCGCGGCCGCATCAAGGGCCGCGCGAACCGCCCTACCCCGCCGTGATCACCGCCTTCACCCCATCGATCACGAACTGCACCGCAAGCGCCGCCAGGATCACGCCGAGCAGGCGCGTCAGCACGACATTGCCGGTGATGCCGAGCAGCCGGGCCATCGGCACCGCCAGCAGGAAGACGACGAGGCAGGATAGGATCACCAGGCCGCAGATCACGGCGAGCGCGGCCAGCATCAGCGGGTTGCCCTCGGCCCTGCCGGCCAGCAGCATCATCGCCGTCAATGCGCCGGGCCCCGCCATCAGCGGGATCGCCAGCGGGAAGGCCGCGACATTGCGGATATGGTCTTGCGTGATTGCGATCTCGGCGGTCTGCGCCTTGCGCTCGTTGCGGCGCTCGAACACCATCTCGAACGAGATCCAGAACAGCAGCAAGCCGCCCGCGATGCGGAAGGCCGGCAACGAAACGCCGAGCGCCTTCAGCACGATGTCTCCCGCGATGCCGAAGAAGGCCATGATGCCGAATGCGATGATGCAGGCGCGAACCGCGACTTGCTTGCGTTCATCGCCCGTCATCCCGCGCGTCAGCGACAGGAAGATCGGCGCAAGCCCCGGCGGGTCGAGCGTGACCAGAAGCGTGACAAGCGCAGAGGTGAGGAAATCGAGGTTCATGACCCGAACTTATGTTAGTTTGCGCGCATGAACCAAACGGCATTGACCGCTCGTGACATGCTGGCGAGCGACACGCAAGCGTGCTCAAGCATCGCGTTCCGCTCGAACGAGAGCCGTTGGGGAGCTTTGATTTATGCCGGGCTGGGCGGCTGGCTGGTCTACGAGGCAGCGTCCGAGGGCGGCTGGAAGGGCATCATCGCCGGCATTGGCTCCGGTGCGTTCTTCGCGCTGACGATCTTGGGAAAGGTGATGGCGGGACCGGATCGCTCAGCGCATCTGACCTTCGACACCGAAGGCCTTGCCGCACCGGAGGTTTTCGCACGCAAATTACCTTGGTCAGCGATTAGCAGTTACTCGTTCGACAGCGGCGGGCCGGAAAGCAGCCCGGCGCTTTATATCAAGGTCGCAAACCCCGAGCTTTTTGAGCCGAAGCCTAGGGGACTTCTGCAGAATTGGCTGGCTCGCAGGAATGCGTTGACTGGCTTGCGCGTTGCACTAGGCCGACTGGATTGCGACTATGACGATATCGATGCCGCGTTTCGACGCTTCGCGCCATCGACCCTCAAAACCTGACATCGCCATCGCGGCCTTCCCGGTTCAATTGGGGCAGGTTCATGGCAATCCCTTAGTTGGGTTTCCGAGCGCAGTGATTTTCATGCTGTAAACTATTGGAAATACTTCACTTTCTTTTCTGCGGATAGAAGGCTGTTTCGCTGGCGCACAGGCCCGGAATCGGGTAGCCAGAAGCTTGAAAAATAGCAGGAATCGGGACCCAATCCCTTGAGCGACGACACAGACGACAAGCGCCCGGACGAGCCGCATTTCGGCGGCGACATCAAGCCGATCGCGATCACCGACGAGATGAAGAAGAGCTATCTCGATTACGCCATGAGCGTGATCGTGAGCCGCGCTCTGCCCGACGTCCGCGACGGCCTGAAGCCCGTGCACCGGCGCATCCTGTTCTCGATGCACGAGAATAAGAACACGCCCGACCGGCCCTACACCAAATGCGCCCGCATCGTCGGCGACACGATGGGTAAATACCATCCGCACGGCAATCTCGCGGTCTATGACGCGCTGGTGCGCATGGCGCAGGATTTCTCGCTGCGCCTGCCGCTGATCGACGGTCAGGGCAATTTCGGCTCGATGGACGGCGATAGCGCGGCGGCCGATCGTTATACCGAGGCCAGGCTCGACAAGGCGGCGATGTCGCTGCTGGAGGATCTCGACCTCGACACGGTCGAGTTCCAGCCGAACTATGACGGCAAGGAACTCGAGCCGAAGGTCCTGCCGGCGCGCTTCCCCAATCTGCTCGTCAACGGCGCCGGCGGCATCGCCGTCGGTATGGCGACCAACATCCCGCCGCATAATCTCGGCGAGGTCATCGACGCCTGCATCGCGCTGATCGACAACCCCGAGATCACGATCGACGAGTTGATCGAGATCGTGCCCGGCCCGGATTTCCCGACCGGCGCCTCGATCATGGGCCGCAGCGGCATCCACTCCGCCTATCATACCGGCCGTGGTTCGATCGTGATGCGTTCGAAGACGCATATCGAGGAACTGCGCAAGGAGCGCGAGGCGATCATCGTCACCGAGGTGCCCTACCAGGTGAACAAGGCCTCGATGGTCGAGAAGATTGCCGATCTGGTGCGCGAGAAGCGCATCGAGGGCATCTCGGACCTGCGCGACGAATCCAGCCGCGAGGGCGTGCGCGTCGTCATCGAGATCAAGCGCGACGCGGTCGCCGATGTCGTGCTCAACCAGCTCTACCGCTTCACCCCGCTGCAGACCTCGTTTGGCGCCAATATGGTGGCGCTGACCGGCGGCCGGCCGGAGATCCTGAACCTCAAGGACTTCATCGCGGCCTTCGTCGAGTTCCGCGAAGAGGTCGTCTCGCGGCGTACCCGCTATCTGCTCAACAAGGCTCGCGAGCGCGCCCATGTGCTCTGCGGCCTCGCCACGGCGGTTGCCAATATCGACGAGGTCATCCGCCTGATCCGCACCGCGCCGACGCCGGCCGCCGCCCATGCTTCGTTGATGGAACGCAACTGGCCGGCAGAGGACATCGCGCCCCTGATCGCGCTGGTCGACGATCCGCGCCATCCGCTGAATGCCGACGGCACCTACAAGCTGTCGGACGCGCAGGCCAAGGCGATCCTCGAACTGCGCCTCGCCCGCCTGACCGCTCTGGGCCGCGACGAGATCGGCGAAGAGCTGTCGAAGCTCGCCACCGAGATCGCCGACTATCTCGAGATCCTGCGCTCGCGGGTACGCATCCAGACGATCATCAAGAACGAGCTTGTCGAGGTGAAGGCCGCCTTCGCCACGCCGCGCCGCACCGTGATCCAGGATTGGGGGTCCGACCTCGACGATGAGGATCTGATCGCGCGCGAGGACATGGTCGTCACCGTGTCCCATGCCGGCTACATCAAGCGCGTGCCGCTCTCGACCTATCGGGCACAGAAGCGCGGCGGCAAGGGCCGCTCCGGCATGGCGACACGCGACGAGGATTTCGTCGCGCGGCTGTTCGTCGCCAGCACGCACACGCCGGTGCTGTTCTTCTCCTCGCATGGCCAGGTCTACAAGGAGAAGGTCTGGCGGCTGCCGCTGGCGGCGCCGAACGCGCGCGGCAAGGCGCTGGTCAACATGCTGCCGCTCGAACTGAACGAGCGCATCACCACGATCATGCCGCTGCCGGAGGACGAGGAGAGCTGGGAGAAGCTCGACGTGATGTTCGCCACCGCCTCGGGCGGCGTCAGGCGCAACAAGCTGTCGGACTTCGTCAACGTCAACCGCGCCGGCAAGATCGCGATGAAACTCGACGAGGGCGACGCCATCGTCGACGTGCAAATCTGCACCGAGGACAACGACGTGCTGCTGACCACAGCGCTTGGCCAGTGCATCCGCTTCCCGGTGCCGGAGGTGCGCGTCTTCAAGGGCCGCGATTCGACCGGCGTGCGCGGCATCTCGCTCGCCAAGGACGACATCGTCATCTCGATGGCGATCCTGCGCCATGTCGAGGCCGATGGCGAGACGCGCCAGGCCTACCTCAAGCTGCGCCGCGCCATCGCCGGAGAGATCGGCGACGACGCCACGGCGAGCGATGGCGAAGAGGCGACCGGCAATGCCGAGATCAGCCAGGAGCGTTATGTCGAGCTCTCCGAGGCCGAAGAGGTCATTCTGACCATCTCGGTGAACGGCTATGGCAAGCGCACCTCGGCCTATGAGTACCGGATCACCGGGCGCGGCGGCAAAGGCATCGTCGCCATGGCCACCACCGAGCGCAACGGCAATCTGATCGCCTCCTTCCCGGTGGAGGAGAGCGACCAGATCATGCTGGTGACCGACGGCGGCCAGCTCATCCGCTGCCCGGTCGACCAGATCGGCGTCAAGGGCCGCGCGACGCAGGGCGTCACCATCTTCAACACCGCCGACGGCGAGAAGGTCGTCTCGGTCGAGCGCGTCAGCGACGATGGCGGGGACGATGAGGGCGAAGGCGAGGCCGAGGCCGGCCCGGCGCCGGAGGAGAGCAGCGGGGAGTGATCTCCTCGCCGCCCTCTTCCCAAGTTGATCACGGAGCCACGACAGAGAACCCTCTCCCGTAGGGAGAGGGCAGGGTGAGGGGTCGGCCGTTGGACGTTTGGCCGTAACCTCACCGCCGCTCCATCGTCATTGCGAACGCGAAGCAATGCAGGGTTGCAGAGCGAGCCTTCCAGGATTGCTTCGCGCTCGCAATGACGGCGAGGTCGTCGCCCAACTGGCCAGGGGCCTACACCTCACCCCTGCCCCTCTCCTTACAGGAGAGGGGTTCCCCGCGCCCTTCCCGTCCCTCTTCAGATCGTCTCCAGCAAGCCCTTGATCAGCGCCCGGCGCGGGGCGATCGAGGAGACCAGCCCGTACTCGCTCAGCGTATGGGCGCCGCCGCCATCGATGCCGAGGCCGTCCAGCGTGGGGATGCCCAGCGCCGCGGTGAAATTGCCGTCCGAGCCGCCGCCGGTCATCGGCACGTCCTGCAGGTCGAAGCCGATCCCCGCCGCGATGCCGCGCGCCGTCTCGAACAGCCCGGCCACGGCAGTCGACTTCTCGTAAGGCGGCCGGTTCATCCCGCCAGTGACCTTGATCACGACATCGGGATCGCGTGGCGTCAGGCCGATGATGCGGTTCTCCATCATCACGCCATCGGCGAGACTGGTGACGCGGCAATCGACGGAAAACCAGGCGTGCTGCGGTATCACATTGGCCGCGGTGCCGCCTCCGACCAGTGCGACCGAGGTCGTGATGCCGCGCGCATAATCGGTCATGCCCTCGATCGCCAGGATCTGATGCGCCGCCTCGCGGATGGCGCTGCGGCCATCGGCATGGCGCGTGCCGGAATGAGCGGGCCTGCCCTCCAGCTTGACGTCGAAGCGGCCGACTCCCTTGCGCGCGGTGACGATCCGCCCACCGTCGCGCGCCGGCTCCGTCACCAGGACGGCTGCCGATTTGCGCCCGATCTCCTCGATCACGCCGCGCGTCGTCGGCGAGCCGATCTCCTCATCGGGCGTGAACAGGAAGACCATCGGCCGCTTGGCCGAGCCCGCGATCGCGACCTCCTTGAAGGCCTGCAGCGCAAGCCAGGCCCCGCCTTTCATATCGCAGGCGCCCGGACCATAGAGCTTGTCGCCCTCGACGCGCACCGGCAGATCCTTGGCGCTGGTGCCGACCGGATGGACCGTGTCGAGATGCGACATCACCGCGACCGCAAGCTCGCCATTATTGGGGCCGCCGCGCAGGATCAGGCTGTCGCCGAGCCCGTCACGGCCCTGCAGGCGCTCGACCGCGATCGGCAGCCCTTCGACCTCCCTGGCGACGAGATCCATCATCCCGTTCACGCCGGGCGCATGATGGGTGGGGCTCTCCAGGGCAAGCCAGACGGAGAGGGCGGAAACGGCGGGATCAATTGTGCTCATCTCGCAAGCTTCGCCAAGAAGCATGGCGCGAGCAAGGACGCACGGCGCCGAGGCCGCCTTGTCCACACCGCATGGCGAGCCGCCATGGCAGGTTGACATGACGCACCGCCTCTACTTAACCATATGGTTAAGTAGAGGCGGTGCCCAACCCAACCGCGACAGCCCCGACGGAGGACAACATGCCCGGCATCCAGAAGATCACGCCCTTCCTGTGGTTCGACAATCAGGCCGAGGAGGCGGTCGACTTCTATCTTTCGGTCTTCAAGAATGCGAAGCCCGGCCCGGTGATGCGCTGCGGCGATGCGGGTCCCGGCCCCAAGGGCAGCGTGCTCTGCGCATCTTTCGAACTCGAAGGCGTGCAGTTCATCGCCATGAATGGCGGGCCGCATTTCAAGTTCACCGAAGCGATCTCGCTCCTGATCCATTGCGGCTCGCAAGAGGAGGTCGATTACTTCTGGGACAAGCTCGGCGATGGCGGCCAGACGAGCCAATGCGGCTGGCTCAAGGACAGATACGGCCTGTCCTGGCAGGTCACGCCCGACCGGCTCCTGGAACTGAACATGGACCCCGACCCCGCCAAGGCCGGCCGGGTCATGCAGGCCATGATGCAGATGACCAAGATCGACATCGCCGCGCTGGAGCGCGCCGCAGCGGGGTGAGTGATCATCCAGGATGCAGAGCACGTCATGGTCGGGCTTGACCCGACCATCTCTTAAACCAGAGCAGTCTGGTCATGAGATTCGGGGCAAGCCCGAAAATGACGCGCTACGATGACTCCGTACCTCTCTCCACTCACACCCGCTTGACGTTCCAGAAGGTCGGGAAGCTCGCCAGCACACCGGTCAGCGTCTTGCGATAGGCCGTCGGCTGGAAATACTGGCCGAGCGGCGCATAAGGCACGTCCTCGAAGACCTGTTTCTGGATATCGGCCGCAATCGCCTTCTGCGCGGCAAGGTCGGGTGCCTCGATCCAGGCATCGCGCAAGGCTTCGATCTTGGGCGCCACCGGCCAGCCCGGCCAGGCATTGGCGCCATTGCCGCGCAGCGAGAGATGGCCGACGGGGTCGAACATGTCGAGCCCGGCCCAGCCCGTGAAGAAGCAGTTCCAGCCGCCTTGCGCCGGCGGCTCCTTCTTGGCACGCCGCGCGACGACGGTGCCCCAATCCATCGCCTGATAGTCGACATTCATGCCGATGCGCATCAGCATCTCGTTGGCGACCTCGCATTCGGCCTTGAGATTGGCGAGATCGGTGACGCCGAGCAGCACGACCTTTTCGCCATTATAACCGGCCGCCGCCAGCACCTGCTTGACCTTGCCGACATCGCGCGGGCCGTTGAGCACCTCCATGCCGGCATCGCTCGCCATCGGCGTGCCCGGCGGGAACACGCCGACCCCAGGGCGCCACAAGCTTTTGTCAGGCCCACCGACCGCTTCCATGAACTCGGACTGGTCGATCGCCAGCAGGATCGCGCGGCGGATCGCCGGGTTGTCGAAGGGCGGATGCAGATGATTCATCCGCATGATCGCAACCGCGCCAGTGGTCTCCTTGACCACGACCTCGATCGCGGGATTCTTCGCCAGCAACGGCAGCAGATCGGGCAAGGGCTGCTCGACCCAGTCGATCTCGCCGCTCTGCAGCGCCGCCGCCGCCGTCGCGGGATCGGGCAGAGTGTGCCATTCGACCCGGTCGAAATTCACGATCTTGGGCCCGGCGGTGCGGCCGGGCACGCCGCCGTTGCGCGGAACATAGCCGGCGAATTTCTCATAGACGGCACGGCTGCCCGATTGGCGCTCCGCCGCGACGAAGCGGAACGGGCCGCTGCCGACGACCTCGGTGACCTGGGTGAAGGCGTCCGTGTTCGCCAACCGCTCCGGCATGATCACCGGCATGAAGGCGGTCATCTTGGCGAGCGCATCGGGCAGGAGCGGGAACGGCTTCTTCAAGCGGAATTGCAGCGTCCTGTCGTCGACGGCGGTGAGCTCGTCGGTCAGCCCCAGCAGCGTCTGGCCGAAGGAATCGCGCTTGCCCCAGCGCTTCAGGCTCGCCACGCAGTCGCGCGCCAGCACGCGCGCGCCGTCATGAAAGACGAGGCCGTCGCGCAGCTTGATCGTCCAGACCTTGCCATCGGCATCGGCGACCGCGCCCTCGGCCATTTGCGGCTGGGCCTTGTAGGTCTCATCCTGCCCAAACAGCGTGTCGTAGACCATGAAGGCGTGGTTGCGCGTCACTGTCGCCGTCGTCCAGATCGGATCGACCACGGCGAGATCGGCCTGCGGCACGAATTTCAGCACGCTCTTGTCGGCCGCACGCCCGATATGCGGAGCGGGCAAGGCCAACGCCGCGGCGCCAAACTGGATGAACCTACGCCGTGTCGGCATGATCGACCTCCTCTCGCTGAACCGGAAGCGCAGCACAAGCGAAAGCCTATCCTGCAGCCAGAATCAGGCAAGCGGCATGCCAATGCGCGGCGACCGCATCGGGAAGACGATCAAAAAATTGGCGGTCGCATGTCGTCCTGGACGCCGATCACCGGGATTGGGGGAGATACATTACTCTCCGACTTCTTCCTCAGGGCTGCTCTGCCGCCCCTAGCCTCGAAGCCGAGGCCGAGGAAGACGCTTACAAACCTGCGGCCCCATGGCTCTAAACTCGCCATTAACCTCGATCGATTATTTCGCGGAACCAGTAGTGGCTTCGCGCCGGCTGTATTTGCTGCGGCGCAAGGATGACAAATCATGCGGCTGATCGTCGGCGCAATCATCGTCTTCGCCTGCGTCTTCGGCAGCTACGCGGCTATGGGTGGCCACCTCGAGGTCCTTTGGCAGCCATTCGAGTTTGTCATCATCCTTGGCGCAGCGATCGGCGCCTTCGTCATCGGCAACACCGGGCCGGTGCTCAAGGCCGTGCCCGGCATGCTCGGCACGCTCGTGAAGGGTCCCAAGTACAAGCAGGAATGCTATGTCGAACTGCTGGGGATGCAGTACTCGCTATACAAGCTCGTGAGGCAGAAGGGCATGCTCGCGGTCGAGCAGCACATTGAAAATCCGAGCGAGTCGACGCTGTTCAACGCCTTCCCGACTTTTGCGGCGAACCATCATGCGGTCGAGTTCGTCTGCGACTACATGCGGATGTTGACGCAGGGCGCCAACAACGTCCACGAGATTGACGCTCTCATGGACGAGGAACTGGAGACGCACCACCAGGAGCAGGAGCGTCTCGTTGCGGCCATGCAGTCGCTCGCCGACGGAACACCGGCGCTCGGCATCGTCGCCGCCGTGCTCGGCGTGATCAAGACGATGGGGGCGATCAAAGAGCCGCCGGAGGTGCTGGGACATCTGATCGGCGGCGCGCTCGTGGGCACCTTCTTCGGCGTCTTCGTCGCCTATGGCTTCTTCGGGCCCATGGCGCAGTCGCTCAGGAGCCTCTTCGAGGCGGAATCCAAATACTACCTTTCACTCAAGGCGGGGCTCCTCGCCCATATCGGCGGCCAGCCGCCGGTGATGGCGGTCGAATTTGCCCGCAAGGCTCTGTTTAGCGACGTCCGCCCGAGCTTCAGCGAAGTGGAAGCGGCAACCGCCAGTCTGCCCGCCTAGATTTGACCCAATCTCCAATAGGGATTCGATGACCAAGCCCATCCAGCCGATCATCATCAAGAAGGTCAAGAAGGCCGCTCATGCGCACCATGGCGGGGCCTGGAAGATCGCCTATGCGGACTTCGTGACCGCTATGATGGCGTTCTTTCTCCTGATGTGGCTGATCAGCATGACGACGCAGGAGCAGAAGATCGGCCTGGCGGAATATTTCGCGCCTACAGCTGTGAGTCCTAGCACCAATGGCGCTGGCGGCATGCTGTGGGGCACCGCCCTGGACACGTCGGGCAGCAAGTCGTCGGCGCCCCGCGACACGGTGATGGGCGCCACCAAGGAGGACGGAACGCGTCGGGCCAACCCGGGCCGCACCAACGACCGCGAGGTCAACCGCCCGGCCGCCAGCATGCAGGATAACCACAGCGCCATGGCCAGCCTCCGGCAGGCGCTCCAGAACATGCCCGAAATTGCCGAGCTCTCGCGCAACATCTTGATCGAGCCGACCAAGGAGGGGATCAACGTTTCCCTCATGGACCAGGACGGCCGCTCCATGTTCCCCGAGGGCTCGGTCCAGCCCCACGAGCGCACCCGTCGCGTGCTGGAGGCGCTCGCGCCCACCCTGCGCCGGCTGCCCAACCGCCTGTCTGTCACCGGCCACACGGCCGCCGCGCGCCCGGGCTCGGATCGGGCCGTCAATCCCTGGAGCCTCACCGCCGGCCGCGCGCTCGCCGTGCGCGAGATCCTGTCGGGTGCCGGGCTCCCCGACGACCGCTTCACCTCCGTGGTGGGACGCGCCGACACCGAGCCGGTCGTCCCCGACAATCCCTACATCTCGCCGAACCGACGGGTGACGATCACGCTGCTCAATGAGGCGCCAGCGCTGCCTCCGAGCGCCTTTCGCTGACGGCGAGGCGCCTCGGCCGCCTCAGAGTCCGTTTGAGATCGCGATCATTGGCCGGCACGACGGAAGAGGCTGACCATTGCGATGTGGATCATGGCCTCGGAGACGTCGATGCGCTGCCCGAAGTCACGGACCGCCTATGCTCAACGCCTGACCGGCGAAGCAAGCTTCAAGCGCGCCATGATCCCGCGGCGCGCCGTGGCTCGGATCGAACAAACCAATCGCTCCTCCCAATCAACTTCGACCCGCAGACAAGGTGCGACACTGCCGGGATTTTCTACAAATGCGAAAGTTCCGCACCAACTGAAGCCGGCTCCAACCGACAGACGTTGGCAAGAAGCAAAAAGGCGTTGTAAAACAACGCCTTAGTGCCTCATTCCTTACCTAACCGTCACAGCTATTGGCTAGAACGGAATATCGTCGTCGAGATGGGTCGAGGATGAACGACCGCCGCCGCCGCCCGCCATGGCGGGCTGGCGCGGTGCGTTGCCGCCGCCCATCGGGCTCGACCGGCCAAAGGAGCTGCTGCCGCCCGAGCGATCCTCCATCGCGCCCCCGCCTTCGCCATATTCGTCCGAACCACCCTGCCCCCGGCTGTCGAGGATGGTCAGTTCGCCACGGAAGCGCTGCAGCACGATCTCGGTGGTATATTTCTCGACACCCGACTGATCCTGCCATTTGCGGGTCTGGAGCTGGCCCTCGATATAGATCTTCGAGCCCTTCTTCAGATATTGCTCGGCGACCTTGGCGAGGTTCTCGTTGAAGATCACCACCGAGTGCCACTCGGTGCGCTCCTTCTTCTCGCCCGACTGCTTGTCGCGCCAGGTTTCGGAGGTCGCGATCCGCAGATTGACCACGGGCTCGCCGCTGCCCAGACGCCGCACCTCGGGATCGCGCCCGAGATTGCCGACCAGAATGACCTTGTTCACGCTACCAGCCATGAGAGGCTCCATTTCCTGCGCACATCGAAACCGGCCATCGACCGGAGCCGGACCCTACCGATCCGTGACGCCACTATCAACGATGTTCTTGTTTTGTTCAAGAGCCTTCACTAGGGTTTTCCCCGGAATTCGTGATTCGATTTTGCCGGGACTCGCAGCCGCCCCGATCAGCTCCGTGCCGCCGCCGGCAAAACCTTGCCGGGCAAGACCTTGCCAGGATTGAGGATGCCGAGCGGGTCCAGCGCCTGCTTGATCGCGCGCATGACGTCGACCGCCTCGCCATGCTCGCGCTCCATGAACTGGGCCTTGCCATAGCCGATGCCGTGCTCGCCGGTGCAGGTGCCGTCGCAGGCGATGGCGCGCTCGATCAGGCGCTCGTTCAAGCGCTTCGCCTCAGCCAGCTCGGCCGGCGAATTCGGGTCGATCACCAGGCCGAGATGGAAATTGCCGTCGCCGACATGGCCGACCGTGCCGATATAGAAGCTCGCCGCCTCGATATCGGCTTGCGTCGCCGCAAGGCAGGGCGCGAGCTGCGAGATCGGCACGCAGACATCGGTGCTCCAGATCCGCGCATCCGGGCGCATCGCCTGCAGCGCGTAATGGATGTTGTGCCGTGCGCGCCAGAGCCGGCGGCGCTCGTCAGGGTCAGTCGCCCAGGCGAGATTGGTCGCGCCATGCTCGCCGACGATCCCCTCCACCACCCTCGCCTGCTGCTCGACCTCGGCGGGGCTGCCATGCAATTCGAAGAACAGGGTCGGCGTCTCCGCCAGCTCCAGCTTCGAATGCCGGTTCACTGCCGCGATCGCCCGCGCATCGGCCAGCTCCACCCGCGCCACCGGCACGGCGCATTGGATCACCGCCGTGACGGCCTCGACTGCGCTCGCCACTGTGGCGAAGGAGCAGACCAGCGCCGAGACGGCCTCGGGCAGCGGATGCAAGCGCAGCGTCACCTCGGTGATGATGCCGAGCGTTCCCTCCGAGCCGACGAACAGCCGGGTCAGATCGTAGCCGGCCGAGGATTTGCGCGCCCGGCCGCCGGTCTTGATGATGCGCCCATCGGCCATCACCACGGTGAGCGTCACCACATTCTCGCGCATGGTGCCGTAGCGCACCGCATTTGTGCCCGAGGCGCGCGTCGCCGCCATGCCGCCCAGCGTGCATTCGGCGCCCGGATCGACCGGGAAGAACAGCCCGACATCGCGCAGCGCCGCATCGAGCTGCTGGCGGGTGACGCCGGCCTCGACCGTCGCGTCGAAATCCTCCGGCCGGATCGCCAGGATACGCGTCATGCCGGAGAGATCGAGGCTCACCCCGCCCTGCAAGGCCGCGATATGGCCCTCCAGCGAGGTGCCCGCGCCGAAGGCGATCACAGGGGTCTCGTGCCCGGCGCAGAGCCGCACGACCGCCGCGACCTCCTCGGTCGACTGCGCCTTGCAGACGGCATCGGGCGGGCGGCTGGCATGGTAGGATTCGCCGCGGCCATGATGCTCGCGCTCGGCCAGCGAGGTCGAGAAGCGGGGGCCGAGCAGGGCGCGCAGCGCCTCCGCCAGCGCCGGGGCGAGCCCGCCGGTCGCGGGAGCCGTATCGAGGGAGCGCGAGGCTGGCAAGGCAGCTGGCAAGACGGCTGTCACGGTTATCTCCGGTCGAAACGGGCGCGGGCGGGCGCGGCTGCACCCCGTCCCGGCGTCAGCGAGGACTGGCATACAAGCCCGTCTCGTGCAAGGTTCTGTATCTTGCATACAGACGGAGATTGCCGTGAGCCCTCGCCATTCCCTCGCCGACAGGCTGCGCCAACCCGGCCTCGTCGTCGCCCCCGGCTGCCATGATGCGATCGGCGCGCGGGCCATTGCGCAGGCCGGCTTCGAAGCGGTCTACATGACCGGCAACGGCCTCTCCGCCAGCCTGATCGGCGCGCCCGATATCGGCCTCCTGACCATGACCGAAATGGTGGCGCGCGGCCGCGCCTTGGCCGCCGCCGTCCCGGTTCCGGTCATCGCCGACGCCGACACCGGCTATGGCAACCTCAACAACGTCGCCCGCACGGTCGCCGAATACGAGGCCGCCGGCGTCGCCGCGATCCATCTCGAGGACCAGGTCACGCCCAAGCGCTGCGGCGCCATGGCCGGCCTTGCCCTGGTCTCGCGCGAGGAGCACGCCGAAAAGATCCGCATCGCGGTCGCGACCCGGCGCGATCCCGATTTCCTGATCATTGGCCGCTCGGATGCGCGCTTGCCCTTGGGCCTCGACGAGGCGATCGCGCGCGGAAAGGCTTATGCGCAGGCCGGCGCCGATCTCGTCCTGCTGGAGATGCTGCAATCCGAAGAGGAGATGCGCCAGGCCCTGCGCGAGATCGAGGCGCCCCTGATGTTCAACTATGTCGAGGGCCGCGTGCCTTCACTCACCGCGGAAGAGTTCGGCCGCATCGGATTCAAACTGCTCAGCTATCCCGTCTCGTCCACCCTCGCCTACGTCCATATGATGACGGCCTTCGCCCGTGAATTGAAGCGCAGCGGCACCACGCGCGGCCTGGAAGCCACCATGCTGGATCTGCCGAGCTATGAAGCCTTTCTCGGTCGCGAGCATTATGCCTGATAGCGGCGTCGAATCGCGGAGGGCCGAAACGTGACGAGCATGAAGGCGATCAGGCGTTTCAAGGTCCAGCAACCAAAATCGCTGGTCACCATCGTCGAGGAACGCCTGCGCAAGGCGATCATCGATGCCGAGATGCGCTTTGGCGAGGCGCTCTCGGAGGATGCGCTGAGCAGCGCGCTCGGCGTCAGCCGCACGCCGGTGCGCGAGGCGTTGGCGCGCCTCCAGCTCCAGGGCCTCGTCACCATCGTGCCGAAGAAGGGCACCTTCGTCTTTGCGCCGACGGCCGAGGACGTCGCCGAGCTCTGCACCTTCCGTTTCATGCTTGAGACCAACGCGCTGCGCGAATGCCTGGCAACGGCGCGGGAGGCGACGCTGGACGGCATGACGGGTGCGATTGCGGCCATGGATGCGGCCCAGGCCAGCGGCACGCGCCATGACTATGCCCGCGCCGATACCGGCTTCCACGAGGTCTTCTTCCTGCATTGCGGCAACCGCTATCTCGGCAATGCCTATCGCAGCGTCTCGGGCCGGGTCGCGGCGCTGCGCACGCATCTGTCGGTACCGCTTGAAGGCGAGCAGGCCCGCTCCATGAGCGAGCACCGCCTGATGGTCGAAGCCTTCGCCAATGGCCGCCTGGCGGATCTCGACGGCATCCTGCGTCAGCACATCCTGCGCGCCCGGGACGCCTATGGCGACGTCCTGCGCCGCGCGAGCGCCGGCTGAGCGCTAGTTTGGAAACCTCCTGAGCCCTCATCCTGAGAAGCCATCCCCCTAGGAACGGCGTCTCGAAGGATGCTCCAGGAGGCGCCCGTGCAAGCTGCAGCATCCTTCGAGACCGAGCCTGCGCCGCTCCTCAGGATGAGGGCCGGGAGTTCCAGACTGGCGCTCGGCACAACGGGTCCCTTCCCCCATAGGCCGATCCTGGGCGCCCCCCACCGCGTCGACAGTACGCAAATCCATCTTGCATACAGTGTCCTACCGATTATGATCGTGACCAGAGCCATTCAAGGCCGCTGTGATCTCGGGAGGATCCAATGAAGTTCATGCTGAAGGCGGCCGCATTGGCGGCTGCGCTCGCCGCCGCGTCGCCGGCGCTCGCCCAGGACAAGGTCAAGCTCGTCACCATCGCCGAGCTCTCCGGCCCCGGCGCCACGGCCGGCGTCAACTGGAAGAGCGGGATCGAGCTTGCCGTCGAGGAGATCAACGCCAAGGGCGGCATTCTCGGCCGCAAGATCGACTTCGTCGCCTACGACACCCAGACCAATCCGGCCAATGCGCGCGCCGCCGTGCAGCGCGCCATCGACGAGGGCACCCATGCCGTGCTCGGCCCGGTCTATACCGGCTCGATCCTGGCCTCGATGCAGGTGGCGCAGCGCGCCGAGATCGCCCAGCTCGCGGCCGGCGACGGCGCGGCCTACACCCAGCAGGGCAACCCCTTCATCTTCCGCACCTCGCTGAGCCAGACGGCGGCGATGCCCAAGATCGCCGCCTATCTCAAGGACGTGGTCAAGGCGAAGTCGGTCGCCGTAGTCTGGGTCAACAACGACTTCGGCAAGGGCGGCCATGACGCCATCGTCAAGGAGCTCGCGAGCCGCGACATCAAGGTCGCCGCCGATCTCTCGACCGAGCAAGGCCAGGCCGATTTCACCAATGATGCGATCAAGATCAAGAACGTCCAGGCCGACGCCGTCTTCGTCTATCTGAACGAGGAGGAGAGCGCCCGCCTGCTCGTCGCCCTGAACGACCAGAAGGTCGGCAAGCCGGTCATCGGCGAGACCACGATCCTGAGCTCCAAGGTGATCGAGCTCGCCGGCAAGGCGGCGGAAGGTGTGCGCGGCCATGTCGGCCAGACGATCGACGCCCCGATCCCGGCGCTGCAGGAGTTCGGCAAGCGCTTCCAGGCGCGCTTCAACTTCCTGCCCGACCATAACGGCATCAAGGGCTATATGGCGGTCCATGCCGTGAAATGGGCGACGGAGAAGCAGGGCAGATTCGAGCCGACCAAGCTCGCCGCGACGCTGCACGGCGCCACCATCACGCCCGCGGAGGAACCCGGCATCCTGATGGAGACCACCTTCGACAAGAATGGCGACGTCCAGCGCGAGAGCTTCCTCGCCGAGGTCGTCGATGGCCGCCAGAAGATCATCGGCCGCCTGCCGAAGATCAGCAACTGAGGCTCACGGCCGGACCGATCACATGATCGGCCGGCCGTTTCCGGAGCTCAGAAGGCGTAGCGCAGCCTGAGCGAGCCGGCATAGCTGGTCGTGCTCGACGACAATTCGCTATCGAGGCGCGCGCCCAGGGTCATCTGCGAGCTGAGCTTCACATCCGCGCCGATGCTGAGCAGCGCCGCGTCGCGCGCGGGCTTTGCCCCCTCGGTGACGAAGCTCGCACCGCTCAGGCCGACCAGGCCTGCCGAAAAGCCCGCATCGCGCACATAATAATGCGCCCAGGCCGCCTTGGCGTAGAGATTGACCTGCGCCCCGGCCAGAACGGTATCGAGGTCGAGCTTCGCGCCCAGTTCGCTGCGCACGGTGCTGTTGGTGCGCCCGAGCGAGCTCACGCCGAAGGCCGCCCCGGTGAAGCCGTTCGTATCGGTGAAGCCCGGCGTCCTGACGCTCTGCGCCTGGATGGCGGCGGTGGGCGACAAGGTCACGCCGGCGAAGGTCGCGGCGGCCCAGGCCGCCTCCATCCGCCCGCTCCAGCCTTCCGCCCTGTAGGAGCCCTTGACCGAGTTGACGCCGAGCACCGGCACCGCCCGCTTGGTCTCGACCTGCAGGGACGAATAGGCGCCCGACGCATTGAGGCTGAAGGCCCCGAACCGGGTCATGCCGTAGAGGCCGGCCTGATAGACATCGGCCGTGGCCGACCCCATGCCGTTGCCGAGCGTCGCATCCGACTGGCCGCCCGAGACGGCGATGCCGGCGATCGTTCCCGGCAGGATCGCGATATCGACGCCAACCGCGACATGGCCGTCGGAGGTCTTGTTGCGGGCCGAGCCGGTCACAGTATCGCCATCCAGACGGGCCGAGCCGCCTGCGACCGCACCCCAGACGCGATAGTTTTTGGGCGCCTCGCGCAAGGCAGGTCGCGGCCGCTTGCCGCTCGGCAGATCGACCGCGCTGCGGCTGGCGGAGAAGGCCGCAGCGCCGAGGCCGGCCTCGGCGGCCGAGACCAGCGTGCCGTCGCGGCCATTGGCGAAGGGGTCGAGCATCATGCCCAGGAACTGACCCGACGCCTGGACTGCCATCGTATTGGCGCCGGTATGGACCTCGCCCGACAGTGAGTTCAGCGCCGCCGGAAGGGCACCGGCCTGGGTGTTGTAGACGTTGAAATAGGCGGACGGGTCGGCCCCGCCGGCGACGGCCCGGTCGAAGGCTGCGGCGACGCCGAGCGCGTTGCGGCTGAGCGGTGTAGCTCCGACCACCGAGAGGATGGCATTGGGATCGAGGCTCAGCACCACATCCGTGCCGGTATAGCTCACATTCGTCCGGATCGCCGGGCCGAAGGAGCCTTGTGTGTCCACCGTGGCGAAGCTGCCGGAGCGGCCGCCCTGCGCCGAGATCAGCGTATAATTCGTCCTGAAGGCATAGGGGCCGGCCAGCGGCACGAGCCGCAGCGTGCCGGCCAGCGCCGCAGTTCCCGTGACGTTGATGCGGTCGGCCGCCGCACCCTGGATTTCCATCACCGTGGTCGAGCCCGCGCTCAGCGTCAGATTGCCGTTGATCGAGATGGTGCCGATGGAGTTGCCGGGCGAGATCGTGCCGCCGCTGGCGACGATGACGCTCGGCAAGGTGGAGTTGCCGCCGAGAATGCCGCCCGCGCCGACGCTCAGGCCCGACGAGCCGCTGATCGTGCCGTTGACATGCACCTCGCCCGATTGGATCGCCGTCGTCGCGAACCCGCTGATATTGCCGTTGATGGTGAAGCTGCTGCCCTGGCCCAGCGCGAAGGTCAGCGCGTTGCTGCCGCTGCCGGCCGTCAGATTGCCGGTGATGCTGCCGCCCTGGATGGTGACGCTGTTATTGCCGTTGCCGAACAGCACCGCCGTGCCGGCCGCACTCGCAGCGGCGATCCTGCCCGAGCTGGTCAGGCTGTTATTGCCGTCGCCGAACTGGATGGCGGGGCCGGTGCCGCTCGCCGAGATCGTGCCGGTATTGACGACGGTGTTGTTGCCATTGCCGTTGAAGAACAGCGCCGGCTCCGAACCCGTCCCCCAGATCAGGCCGGAATTGCTGACCGAATTGGCGAAATTGCCGACGATCGTCACGCCCGAGCCGGCAAGGCCCTGGATCGTGCCGGCATTGGTGATCGTGATCGCGCCATAGGCCGAGCCATTGGCGCCGTCATCGATGAGGATGCCCCTGGACGCGCCGGAAATCAGCGCGCCATAGGCGTTCTCGATCAGGCCCCCGCCCATGGCGATGCCTTCGGATCCGTTGGTGCGGCCGCCGGAATCGACGCCGCCGGCGCCGGTGCCCTGGATGATGCCAAAATTGCGGACCGTGCCGATCAGGTCGATATCGACGCCGTCGCCATCGCCGTTCACCGAAGCCGTGCCGTCCGAGTTGAAGATGTTGCCGACCCCGGCATAGGCCCCGGTGATGGTGCCGTAATTCGTCACCGTGCCGGTGCCGTCCGAGCCGACGCCGGAACCGTTGCGTCCGATGATCGTGCCGCCGGCCAGGTTGAACACCGTGATGTCGGTGTCGGCGGTGATGCCGTGGCGCGCGCCCGAGATCAGCCCGGTGCTGGTGTTGGTGACGACGATCCCGGTGCGTCCGCCCGCATCGATGCCGTCGGCCGTGCCGTTGGCGCCGCCGGAGGTGTTGGCCCCGAAGCTGCGGATGATCCCGGAATTGCTGATCGAGGTCGCCTGGCCCGGCCTGACCGCGTCATCGGTCAGGGATTCGATGATGCCGGACGTGCGGTTGACGATGCTGATGCTGTTGCCGGAGGTCGCGGTGATCGCGCGCAGATCGAGCGCCTGCCCCTGCCCGGCATAGCCGGTCCCACCCGCCTGGATCAGCCCGGCATTGTCGATCAGGATGGTGCTGCCGGTCACCGCCGTGTTGATGCGCAAGGTGTCGTTCTGGGCCGAGCGCAGGATCGCGCCCGCCTCGTTGATGAAGGTGTAGTTGCGCGGCGTCAGGGTGCCGCCCGAGCTGTCGATCGCGCGCCCCGTCCCGGTCTGCTGGATGGTGCCGCGATTGGTCAGGATCACATTGCTGGCGGTGTTGTTCCAGGTCACCGCCACGGTCGAGCCCGAGGTGCTCAAGGTACCGCCGGCCTCGACCGTTCCGGTCTGCGTCCCGTTCAGCGTCTTGGCGGTGTTGTCGGTCGTTCCGGTGGTGACCGTGAAGGTCTGGGCTATGGCCGCCGGCGCCTCGAACATGCCGAGCGCGGCTGCGACCAGCGCCGTGCTGCACAACAGCACGCGGCGACGCGATGTCAGGGAAACGCGCGCATCGCGGGCAACGCACATCGCGGCAGAACTCATCGCAGAGGCTCCAGATCGAAGTGGGAGAGCGGCTCTTCGGACGAGCAAACAGCACGGCTCTTCAGGACGAACCTGATCGGAAATTCCGATAGGTCAGTCCGGCTCATGACCGGGCCAGACTTGAGTTTTATGACAATCGGACACAAACCGCCGCGAACCCTGGAGGGACTGCCCTTCCGTTAACCCATTGTTGCGAACTGTTGCATTTGCAACACGCAGCAACAGCCAGCCCTTCTCGCGCCTGCATCCTCATCGGCTGGCCGGCCCGGGCCATCCTGCCGCCCCGGCATTCCAGCCCTGCGTGACGCGAAGACATGCGTTGCTGCGTTCGCGCCCAATCCGGCTCCCATCACAAAAAGACAGCAAATCGATGCAAAAAACCGGTTTCCCCTTTTCCGCATCCTGCTCTAAGGCCATCGCCAATCATCAGCCCTGCGCGCCAGGACAGCCGGGCAAGATATTGGGGATTTCGAGATGAGCGTCGCAAACGGCCGGGCTTTCCTGGCGACTCCGGGCCCGACCAATATTCCCGACCGGGTTCTCCAGGCGATGATGCGCCCGGCCGAGGAGCTCAGCTCGGCCACGATCGTCAACCTCACCGAGTCGGTGCTCGACGACCTCAAGCAGATCTTCCGCACCACCGGCGAGACCTTCATCTACACCGCCAACGGCCATGGCGGTTGGGAAGCGGCCCTGACCAATGTGCTCTCGCGCGGCGACAAGGTGCTGGTGCTGGCGAGCGGGCGCTTCGCCATCGGCTGGGGCGAGATGGCGCGCTTCATGGGCGCCGAGGTCGAGGTTCTCGCCGGCACCTGGCGCCGGGCGGTCGATCCCGCTGCCGTCGAGGAGCGCCTGCGGCAGGACACAAGGCACGAGATCAAGGCCGTGCTGATGGTCCAGATCGACACCGCCTCAGGCGTCGTCAACGACGTGCCCGCGGTGCGCAAGGCGCTGGATGCCGCCGGCCACCCGGCCTTGTTCATGGTCGACGGTGTCGCCTCGGTCGGCTGCATGCCGTTCGAAATGGATGCCTGGGGCATCGACGTCGCGATGTCGGCCTCGCAGAAGGGGCTGATGTCCTCGCCCGGCCTCGCCTTCGTCGCCGCCAATGAGAAGGCGATGCAGGCCCATCGGAGCGCGACGATGAAGACGCTCTACTGGGACTGGTCGTCCCGCATGAACACGCTGGCCTATATGAAGCATTGCGGCACGGCGCCTGAGCACCTGCTCTTCGGCCAGCGCGCCGCGCTCGACATGATCCTGAGCGAGGGGCTGGAGGCGGTCTGGAAGCGCCATGAACTGCTCGCCGGCGCGACCCATGCGGCAGTGTCGAAATGGACCGAGGGCCAGGCGCTGGCCTTCAACATCCCGGAGCCCTCGCAGCGCGCGCCCTCGGTGACGACGATCCTGACGCAAGGCGTCGAGGCCGCCACGATCACCGACCATGCCCGCGACATCTGCGGCGTGACGCTGGGTCTCGGCATCGGCGACCTGACCGGAAAAGCCTTCCGCATCGCCCATATGGGCCATGTCAACGCGCCGATGGTTCTGGGCGCGCTCGGCGCCGTCGAGATGACGCTGCAGGCCAAGGGCATCCCCCATGGCAGCGGCGGCGTCGCGGCGGCGGTGGCCTTTCTGGCGGAAGGCGTGCGCTGAAAGGGCACTTCTTAGAGGCCATTCGGCCCCCCCAAGCCCCCATCCTGAGGAGCGCCGCAGGCGCGCCTCGAAGGATGCTCCAGCCTGCAGGGGAGCCTCCTGGAGCGTCCTTCGAGACGCCATTCCCAAGGGAATGGCTCCTTAGGATGAGGGCTCAGGGCGTTTCGAGACAGAAATCTCTGATGGTTCGGCCTGCGCTGGGGCCGAACCGATCCAGGTCCCTCTCCCGGCGGCTCAGCCCCCAGCAGACCCGGCCGGAACGACGCCCTCAAAACCATAGAGCCTGTGCGCGTTGTCGACGAAGACGCGCTTGCGCGCCGCTTCGTCCGGCACCCACTCGGCCAGGAGGTCGAGCAGCTCGCCGACATTCATCATCGCTTGCCAATGCGCGACATGGGGCCAGTCCGAGCCCCAGACGCAGCGCTCGGGAGCCGCCTCGTGCAGCAGCCGGGCGAAGGGGATGGTGTCCGCATAGGGCGGCCCCTCGACGCTGTTGCGATAGGCGCCCGAGAGCTTGACCCAGCCGCCATCGCGCAGGAGCGCGAGCAGCGTCTGGAAGCCGGGATCGTCGAGGCCGCGCGAGACCGGGAAATGGCCCCAATGATCGACCACGAAGGGAACCGGCAGCGTCCCCAGCTTCGGCGCGAGCGGGACGAGATCGCGCGCATCGATCAGGAACTGGAGATGCCAGCCCATTTCTCGCGCGAGCGCCGCATAGGCGTCGAGCTGCTCGAAGCCGATGCCGCCGCCATAGAGGATATTGAGCCTGAGGCCGACGATGCCGGCCTCCTTCAGCTCCGCGAGCTCTCGGTCGCGCAGGCCGAGCGGGATGACGGCGATGCCGCGCAGCCTGTCGCGATGGGCCCTCAGGGTCTCGACGGTCAATCGGTTGTCGGTGCCATGCACGCTGACCTGGACGAGCACGCCATAGCTCATGCCGGTGGCGTCGAGCATGGCGAGATAGCGCTCCGCCGTGGCCTCCGGCGGCGTGTAGCTGCGGCTGTCCACGAAGGGATAGGCCGGCGGCAGGCCGATGACATGGGCGTGAGTATCGACCGCGCCTGGCGGCACGCGATAGCGCGTCGGCCCATGCGGGCGCGGATCGGGGCCCGGACATGCCGGGGCCCGATCCTGATGGGAGCCGGCCTCACGCATCGGCATGGAGCACCTTGCCGCGGGTTTCAGGCAAGGCATAGGCCGCCGCGAAGAACACCAGATAGGCGATGACGGCAAAGATGCAGATCGCGTTGGCGAGCGTCGTGGTCTGCGAGAGATAGCCGACGAGGAAGGGGAAGAGCGCCCCCATGCCGCGCCCGAAATTATAGCAGAAGCCCTGGCCCGAGCCGCGCAGCCTGGTGGGATAGAGCTCGGTCAGGAACGCACCCATGCCGGAGAAATAGCCGGAGGCGAAGAAGCCGAGCGGGAAGCCGAGCACCCACAGCACCTCGTTCGACAGCGGCAATTGCGTATAGGCCGCGACGACCGCAATCGCGCCGAGCGAGAAGACGAGGAAGAGGTTTCTGCGGCCGAATCGGTCGGCATACCAGGCCCCGACGAGATATCCGGCGAAGGAGCCGACGATCAGCGCCGCGAGATAGCCGGTCGAGCTCACGATCGAGAGCTTGCGCTCGGTCGTCAGGAAGCGCGGCACCCAGAAGGTGATGGCGTAATATCCTCCCTGGCAGCCCATCGAGACGAGGGAGGCGAGAACCGTGACCTTCAGGATCGGGCCCTGGAAGATTTCGAGGATGGAGGGGCTCTCCCCCTTGGCGGCGACCTTGGCGCGCGTTTGCGCCGCGACCTCGGGCTCCTTCACATAGGCGCGCAGATAGAGCACCAGCAGCGCCGGCAGCGCACCGATCGCGAACATCCAGCGCCAGGCCTGTTCGGGCGGCAGGTAGGAGAACAGGGCGGCTTGCGCCAGCACGGCGAGCCCCCAGCCGACGGCCCAGCCCGACTGCACGGACCCCACGGCGCGGCCGCGATATTGCGCCCGGATGGTCTCGCCCATCAGCACGGCGCCGGCCGCCCATTCGCCGCCGAAGCCCAGGCCGAGCAAGGCGCGGCAGATCAGGAGCTGGTCGAAATTCTGCGCGAAGGCGCAAAGCAGCGAGAAGAACGAGAACCAGATGATCGTGAGCTGGAGCGTCCGCACCCGGCCGATCCTGTCAGCGAGATAGCCCGCGCCCCAGCCGCCGAGCGCCGAGGCCAGCAAGGTCACCGTGCCGGCAAGGCCAGCGGTGCCGGCATCGACCTTCCAGAGCTGGATGATCGTGCCGATCACCAGCGGATAGATCATGAAATCCATGCCATCGAGGGTCCAGCCGGTGGCGCAGGCCCAGAAGGTGCGCTTCTCCGGGACGCTCATGTCCTTGTAGAAGCCGGTCAGGCTCGTATCTTCGATCGGAATGATCGTTGTTGGTGTCGTCGACATTCTTGCCTCCCTTGCCTCGCCTTCGGTCGGGCGAGCGCTGAGGCGGGACGATGTTGCGAGACCGCCGGGAATGTCTGCCGGAAAACAGGCGCGCGGTGCGCGGAAACCGGCGCTTCTGTCAGAAAATCACTCTTCGCCGCGCTTGAGGCGCCGAAAGCGCGCCGGGCTCAAGCCAGTGATCGCCCGGAACGCCGTGCCGAGATGGGATTGCGAGGAGAAACCGACGGCAAGCGCGATCTCGGCGATCGTCATCCCGGACTCGCAGAGAAGATCCCCGGCCGCCTCGACCCGTTGCTCGACGACGAAGCGATGCGGCGTCTGGCCGGTGGAGCGCTTGAAGCTGCGGATGAAGGCGGAGGGGCTGAGGCCCGAGAGTTTCGCCATGTCGGAGAGCGTGATGTCCCGCGCCGGATCGGCGCGGACGAAATCCGCGATCCGTACGCGCATGCCGGCGTCGAGATCGCGAGCGTGCTCGCCTGATGCGCTGCTCGGGGCGGCGTAACGATCCGACAGATGCAGCGCCAGCGTATAGGCGAGCTGCTCGGCCAGCAGGGATTGGCCGGAATGGGCGGCGTCGCTCGCCTCGACCAGCCGCTGGGCAGCCTGCGACAGAAACGGATCGTCGACGTCCCAGGCCTTGTCCATCAGTTCGATCGGCGTCGATCTGCCCTGGCCGGCTCCGACATCCCGGAGCAACGCATCGCCCAGATAAAGCAGCAGCAGCTTTCCGGATGGGACATCGGGAACGGCGTCGACGAAGACTTTCCTGCCCGGCTGCCCGATGCGGAAGCGCCCGGCCGCAACGCGGCCGTCGCGGCGAACCCGGCCGTCTTCGATCAGCACATGACGGCGCACATCATAGAGGGTGATCGCGACGGTCGCGATGGGCAGCTCGCCATAGTCATAGAGATGCGGGCCCGTCACGTCGCTCAGCGCCGCGGCGAACCCCGTCTTCGACCACAGGTCGACAAGTGCCGACTGCCTGCGGCCGGTCACGAACTCCGCGTGCCGAACTGGATCTAGCCTCATGGGAAACAAACCGGCTTCAGACGATCGGCGACTTTCCGCATACAAGCGCCGCGACTGCAAGAGAGCGCGGCGACGACCGCGGATGACGCGATCGGCGGCCGGTCCCCTCGAACCCCTTTGGAAACGCCAGCCCTCATCCTGAGGAGCGCCGCAGGCGCGTCTCGAAGGATGCTCCAGCTTGCACGGTAGCCTCCTGGAACATCCTTCGAGACGCCGCTTCGCGGCTCCTCAGGATGAGGGCTCAGGGAGGAAGCGAACAGTCTCTACTGGCCATCCCGGCCGTGAGAGCCAAAGGCAGCATCCCGCTCTTCGCTTGCGAGGCCATCCTCGACGCCTTGAGCCCCCTCCGCCAGCGCCTTCAGCGCCTTGACCGTTTCCCTGAGGCCGCGATGCAGGAGTTTGTCGCGGCGGATCACCACCGCGAGCGTGCGATGCAAGCGCGGCGAGAGCGGGTGCACCACGAAACTGGCCCGATTCCTGTCCTTGCGCACGGCCATGCCCGGCAGCACGGCGCAGCCGAGGCCCGCCCCGACCATCTCCTTGATCGCCTCGACGCTGCCCAGCGACATCACCGGCTTCAGGCTGACCCCGCCGCGCGCAAACCATTCATCGGCGATCCGCCTGGTATTGCCGCCAGGTTCGTAGAGCAGCACCGGCAGGCCCGACAGGGCCGCCGCGGTGACGCGCGCGGGCAGGCGCATCTCGGGCGGCGCGATCACGACGAATTCGTCCTCCAGGACCGGCGTGATCTCGAGGATGCGGCCGGAGACCGGCAGCGAGACCAGGCCGAGATCGAGCAGGTTCTCGTCGATCGCCTTGACCATGTCCGAGGTGTTGCCGGTGCTGACCGTGATCTCGAGCGTCGGAAAGCGCCGGCGCAATTCGCGCAGGATCGGCGGCAGCAGGAAGGTGCAGGCGGTCGCGCCGGTGCCGAGCCGCACCCGCCCCATCGCTCCCGTGGCGTGCCGGGCCATGCCGTCGAGCGCAGCCGACACCACGGCCTCGATCTGGCCGGCATGGCCGAGCAATTCGACGCCGGCCACGGTGGGCCGCGCCCGGCGCCCGACGCGCTCGATCAGCACCACGCCGAGGCGCCGTTCGAGCTGACGGATCTGCAGGCTCACCGCCGGCTGGCTCAGCTTCAGCCTTTCCGCGGCGGCGGTGAAGCTGCCGAGGGCGACGACGTCGCAGAAGGTCTGAAGCTGGTCGAGATTGAAGTCGCGCATGCCCAAGGCCTTTCTTTGCCCAAGGCCTTTCTTTGCCCAAGGCCTTTCTTTGCCAAAGACCTTTCTTTGCCAAGAGCTCCTCTTACCAAAGAATTCCTCATGCTTTGCATAATTGGCAAAAGCTTCTTTTATCGAACGCGCTCCGGCACGGTGAACCGGAGGCTCGGAACAAGCCCCTGAGGCCATCCCCTGCCCCATGAGATCGGCACCCCCGGCCGGAGGAGAATCCGTGAGACATCTGGAATGGCATGAAGCCGCGGCCAGCCGGCCGTCGGTCCTCGTTCGGGACGCGGCCGAGGCCGACATGGCCGCCGTGCAGGCGATCTACGCCCATCACGTCCTGCACGGGCTGGCGAGCTTCGAGGAGACGCCGCCCGGCATCGACGAATTGCAGGCGCGCCGCGCCGCCGTGCTGGAGCTTGGCCTGCCCTATCTCGTCGCCGAGCTCGACGGCACGGTCGCCGGCTATTGCTACGCCACGGCCTATCGCCCCAGGGCCGCCTATCGGCACACCATCGAGGATTCCGTCTATGTCACTGAGGGGCTCGGCGGGCACGGCATCGGCACGGCGCTCCTCGCAGCCTTGATCGCCCGCTGCGAGGCCGGCCCCTGGCGGCAGATGCTCGCCAATATCGGCGATAGCGGCAATGCGGGTTCGATCGCGCTGCACCGGCGCTTCGGCTTCGAGCCCGCCGGCAGCTTGCGCTCCGTCGGCTTCAAGCTCGGCCGGTGGGTCGATACCATCCTGATGCAGCGCCCGCTGGCCACCGGCGACAGCACGCTTCCCGCAATCGGCGACAGGTCAGAACCCAGCTCGTGATCCCGCGCCGGACCACCCTTTGCCTTGGTCTGTCGCAGCTCGTCTCCTGGGGCATCTCCTATTATCTGATCGGCAGCTTCGGCGAATTGATCGCCAATGATCTCGGCTGGTCGGGCGCTGTCGTCTATGGCGGCTTTTCCGCCGCGCTGCTGGTGATGGGCCTGACCTCGCCCATCGTCGGACGCCTGGTCGACCGTCATGGCGGCCTGCCCGTGATGACGGCGGGCGCGCTGCTCAACGCCGCCGGCTGCGCCGGACTCGCTCTCGCCGAGACGGTGCCGGCCTATTACGCCGCCTGGATCTGCCTCGGCCTGGCGATGCGCCTGACGCTCTATGACGCCGCCTTCGCGGCGCTGGCGCGGATCGGCGGGCCGCAGGCGCGCGGCCCTATCGCGCAGATCACGCTGCTCGGCGGGCTCGCCTCCACCCTGTTCTGGCCTGTCGGCGCCGCGCTCGCCGCGCAGCTCGGCTGGCGCGGCGCGCTCCTGGTCTATGCCGGCATCGCGCTGCTCTCCGCACCGCTTTATCTCGCGATCCCGAACCGCCGCTATCAAAGCCCTGTCCCGCGCGGCGCCACAACCGAGCAGCGCCCCCTCGCCACCAGCCCGCGCGACATCGCGATCGCCGGCGCGCTTTATGCGGCGATCGCGACGCTGGCCAATTTCCTCAATGCCGGCATGTCCGCCCATATGATCGGCATCCTGGCCGGGCTGGGCCTCGCCGCCTCGGTCTCGGTCTGGATCGCCACGCTGCGCGGCGTCGGCCAGTCACTGGCGCGCCTCGGCGAGGTCCTGTTCGGCCGGCGGATCGAGCCGCTGACCCTCAATCTCCTGGCCTGTGAGCTGCTGCCGTTCTGCTTCGTCGCCGGCCTCGCCAGCGGGCACTCCAGCATCGCGGCCTTCGCCTTCGCCTTCTGCTACGGCGCCGGCAACGGCATCCTGACGATCACGCGCGGCACCTTGCCCTTGCTGCTCTTCGACCACCGCAGCTATGGCAGCGTCGTCGGCAGGCTGCTCGCGCCGAGCTTCTTCCTCTCCGCCACCGCGCCGGTCGTCTACGCCGCCGTCATCCGGCATTTCGGCGAGGCGGGCGCGCTCTGCCTGTCGATCGTCATCGCCGTCCTCATGCTGATCGCGGCGGCCCTGCTCAGGCTGCGCTTCGGGCAGCCGCAGGCTAGGTGACAGCCAGCCAGCCGACGAAATCGCCGATATCGCTGTCGAGCTCCACAGAGGTCGACCTGAGCTGCTTGGCCAGGTCGCGCGCCTGTCCGGTCGTCTCATGCAGGATGCCGACCGCATTCTTGACAATGCCGGCGCTCGTCATGGTTCCCTCAGCGATCGTCGAGACCTCCGCAGCATCGCCATAAATCAGCGCTGTGGCAGCGCTCTGCTTTGAAGCCAGTTCCGAGATCGAACGCATCTCCGTTTCCATCTCGCGAATTGTCGCGGAGATCGATTTCACCGCGAGGATGGAGCCGTTTGCGATCGCCTGCAGTGCGGTGATCTGTGCGGCGATATCCCTGGTCGCCAATTCCGTCTGGCCAGCCAGGGCCTTCACTTCGCCGGCGATCACGGCAAAGCCACGGCCTGCCGCACCCGCCCGCGCGGCCTCGATGGCCGCATTGAGCGCCAGGAGATTGGTTTGCGCCGCGATGGCCGCGATCAGGCCGACGACAGAGCCGATCTGGTTTGCACCCGCGCCAAGGCTTTCGACATTGGCAGAGAGCCTGAGCGCGTCCGCGACGCCGCGAACGGCGATGTCCCGGTTCCGCTCCATCGTGCTGCCGATCTCGGCGGCGGCCATCGAGAGCTCTTCCGTCGCCGAGGCGGTCACGGCTGCGCTTTCCCGGGTCCGGCGCGCCGCCGAGCTGACCTCGGCGGTTTCGTGGGCCGCAGCCTCGCTCATCTGCGAGGCGCGATCGGCGCTTTTGAGAAAACGGTCGGATGAATCATAGACGGCCTGATTCAGCTCGCGCATTTTCGTCTGGAAATCGGCAGCGCCCTCAGTGAGGCGCATTTGTCGCGCGGCGCTATCATCCGAGAGCTTCTGCTGCTCCAGGGCGATGGTCGTATTGATATCCAGCGTGAAGACCCGCCCGACGATCTCCATGTCACGCGCCATTCCTGCCGGCGAGAAACGGTTTTCCCGGGCCAGCACCAGCGCGATCGGCTCGAGCAGACGCATCGCGATCGACAGGCGCGACCGGGCGCCGAGCGACGATTCAATCTCGATATTGCGGAACCTGACGACTGACGCGACGTATTCCTCGTCGAAATTCGCAGCGAACAGCACGCTGAAATGGCTCGAAGCACAGGCGACCATTTCGTCCATTCTGGTCGAAATATCCGGCGCCTTGTCGGCATGGACAACCAGAGCCCGTGCGTAATCAAGGTAACACAGCCTCTCGATATTCTTCTCGACGACCGGTTTCAGCCGCCGGAGGAGCGATCGCGTCTTGCTGTCGAGTCCGAACGCCGGCAGACGTTTGTCGATCTCATGCCTGACGATTTCGATGAGGGCTGTCACAGGACGGCCAGACGGTTGGATACTGAGGCAGAGACTACGCGGCAATTTCCTTAACGGTTCGTTACGGATCGCGCCGATCGGCAAGGTCGGTCGCTCGAACCCTCAGTCATGCCGTGGCCAACCAGGTCGCCGCGGGCTGACTCGGCGCTGCTGACAGCTGTTGTCAGGAGAACGGCTGCGGAACATGGCCTTGCATGCTAATCATGCCCGGCGCGCGAAGCTGGGCCTCGTATGGCCCGGCATTTGCCCTATCTCTACCGCTTACCCGAACCGGACGCCCCCATGGCCCGCAAGTCTTCCCTCGCCGATCAGGCCGCCGCGCTCGAAGATATGTTCGACGCCAACCGCAAGGTCGATTCGCGCGTGATTTCCGTGCGCGGCGCGCGCGAGCACAATCTCAAGAATGTCGACCTCGCGATTCCGCGCGACAAGCTCGTCGTCTTCACCGGGCTGTCGGGCTCGGGCAAGTCGTCGCTCGCCTTCGACACGATCTATGCCGAGGGCCAGCGCCGCTATGTCGAGAGCCTCTCGGCCTATGCCCGTCAGTTCCTCGAGATGATGCAGAAGCCCGATGTCGACCAGATCGACGGGCTCTCGCCAGCGATCTCGATCGAGCAGAAGACGACCTCGAAGAACCCGCGCTCGACGGTCGGCACCGTCACCGAGATCCACGATTATATGCGCCTGCTCTGGGCGCGGGCCGGCATTCCCTATTCGCCAGCGACCGGCCTGCCGATCGAGAGCCAGACCGTGCAGCAGATGGTCGACCGGCTGACCGAATTGCCGGAGAAGACGCGCGGTTATCTGCTCGCGCCCGTGGTGCGCGGCCGCAAGGGCGAGTACCGCAAGGAAATGGCCGAGTGGCTGAAGCGCGGCTTCCAGCGCGTCAAGGTCAATGGCGAGTTCTTCGAGATCCCCGACGCGCCGGCGCTCGACAAGAAGTTCAAGCACGACATCGACGTCGTGGTCGATCGCATCGTCATCAGGCCCGATCTCGGCGCCCGCCTCGCCGACTCGCTGGAGCAGGCGCTGGAGCTCGCCGACGGCATCGCCGTCTTCGAATATGCCGATGAGAAGGACGAGAATGGCGAGGCCAGGCGCGTCACCTTCTCCTCGAAATTCGCCTGCCCGGTCTCCGGCTTCACCATCCCCGAGATCGAGCCGCGCCTGTTCTCCTTCAACAACCCCTTCGGCGCCTGCCCGGCCTGCGACGGGCTCGGCCATGAGATGCGCATCGATCCCGAGATGATCGTGCCCGATCATGCGCTCTCCCTGAAGAAAGGCGCGATCGCGCCCTGGGCCAAGTCGACCTCGCCCTATTACGGCCAGACGCTCGACGCGCTCGCCAAGCATTTCGGCTTCTCGATGACGAAGCCCTGGAGCGAGTTGCCGGAGAAGGCGAAGACGTCGATCCTGTTCGGCACCGGCACCGAGCCGGTGCGCTTTGCCTATAATGACGGCCTGCGGGCGTACGAGGTGAAGAAGCCCTTCGAGGGCGTGATCACCAATATGGAGCGGCGCTGGAAGGAGACGGAGTCGGACTGGGCCCGCGAGGAGATCGGCCGCTTCATGTCCGAGACGCCGTGCAAGGCCTGCGACGGCTTCCGCCTCAAGCCCGAGGCACTGGCGGTGAAGATCGACATGCGCCATATCGGCGAGATCTCGCGGCTTTCGGTCAAGGACGCGCTGGAGTGGGTCAGCGCCCTGCCCTCGCGCCTGTCGAAGAAGCAGAACGAGATCGCCCCGCGCATCCTCAAGGAAATCCGCGACCGCCTGACCTTTCTGCTCGATGTCGGGCTGGAATATCTGACGCTCGCCCGCGGCTCCGGCACGCTTTCGGGCGGCGAGAGCCAGCGCATCCGCCTCGCCAGCCAGATCGGTTCCGGCCTCACCGGCGTGCTCTATGTGCTGGACGAGCCCTCGATCGGCCTGCATCAGCGCGACAATGAGCGCCTGCTCGGCACGCTGCGTCGCCTGCGTGACCTCGGCAACACCGTCATCGTCGTCGAGCATGACGAGGACGCGATCCTGACCGCCGACTACGTCGTCGATGTCGGCCCCGGCGCCGGCATCCATGGCGGCGAGATCGTCGCCAAGGGCACGCCGCAGGACATTCTCGACAACCCGGATTCGCTCACCGGCCGCTATCTCACCGGCGAGCTTTCGGTCGCGGTGCCCGACAAGCGCCGCAAGGCGACCAAGGGGCGTTCGCTCAAGATCGTCGGCGCGCGCGGCAACAACCTCAAGGATGTCACGGTCGAGATCCCGCTCGGGCTGTTCACCTGCATCACGGGCGTCTCGGGCGGCGGCAAGTCGACGCTCGTCATCGACACGCTCTACAAGGCGGTGGCGCGCAAGCTCAACGGCTCAATCGAGCACCCTGCCCCGCATGAGCGCATCGAGGGCATGGAGCTGCTCGACAAGGTCATCGACATCGACCAGTCGCCGATCGGCCGCACGCCGCGCTCCAACCCGGCGACCTATACCGGCGCCTTCACGCCGATCCGCGAATGGTTCGCCGGCCTGCCCGAGGCCAAGGCGCGCGGCTATCAGCCAGGCCGCTTCTCATTCAACGTGAAAGGCGGCCGCTGCGAGGCCTGCCAAGGCGACGGCGTCATCAAGATCGAGATGCACTTCCTGCCCGATGTCTACGTCACCTGCGACGTCTGCAAGGGCAAGCGCTACGACCGCGAGACGCTCGAGGTGAAATACCGCGACAAGTCGATCGCCGATGTGCTCGACATGTCGGTCGAGGAGGCAAAAATCCTGTTCAAGGCCGTGCCCTCGATCCGCGAGAAGATGGAGACCCTGCACCGCGTCGGGCTCGACTACGTCAAGGTCGGCCAGCAGGCGACGACGCTCTCAGGCGGCGAGGCCCAGCGCGTCAAACTCTCGAAGGAGCTCTCCAAGCGCGCCACCGGCCGCACCCTCTACATCCTGGACGAACCGACCACCGGCCTGCATTTCCACGATGTCGCCAAGCTGATGGAGGTGCTGCACGAGCTGGTCGAGCAGGGCAATTCCGTGGTGGTGATCGAGCATAACCTCGAAGTCATCAAGACCGCCGACTGGATCATCGACATGGGCCCCGAAGGCGGCGACGGCGGCGGCGAGGTCGTGGCCCAGGGCACGCCGGAGGATGTGGTGCGCATCGGCAAGGGCCACACCGCGCGCTTCCTCAAGGAGGTGCTGGCGCGGCGGCCGATCAAGAAGGGCGTCAAAGCCCAGCAGGTGCAGGCGGCGGAATAGGACGGGACCGTCTGCCATGGATGCGAGCGTCGCGATCAGGCCTTTCGCCGCGGAAGATGCGGCTGCGGTGCGGGACCTTTTCATCCGGGTCAACCGGCAGCTCGCCCCGCCTCATCTCTCAGAGGCGTTCGAGGCGTATATCGAGCGCTCGCTGCACGAGGAGATCGGCCGCATCACAGCCTATTACGGCGAGAAGCGGGGCGGCTTCTGGGTCGCTACCGGTGAGGCCGGCCTCCTCGGCATGTTCGGGCTGGAGCCCTCCGGCCCGGCGGCGATGGAGTTGCGGCGCATGTATGTCGATCCGGCCGCGCGCCGGCACGGCATCGCCCGGGGCATGCTCGCCTTTGCCGAGGAAGAGTGCCGCCGCCGCGGCAAGGCGAGCCTCGACCTCAGCACCTCCGAGTTGCAAGGTGATGCGCTCGCGCTCTATCGCGGCGCCGGCTACCAGCTCCTGCGCGAGGAGGTCGCCGTTTCAGCGAGCAACAAGACGCTCGGCGGCGGCATCCGGCGCTATTATTTCATCAAGCCACTCTGAACGACAGCAGCGCTCGTCGCGAGGTATTCCCTCTTCGCGGGCAGCGGGTCAGGCTTGTTCGTGCGGGCGAACACCGGGGAAGAATGTCGGCCTGACGAGCAATCTCGAGATCACGATCGCCGACTGGGTCCTCCACCTCTGCCCCGAAGGCGGCGACGGCGGCCGCGAGGTCGTGGCCCAGGGCACGCCGGAGGATGTTGTCCGCATCGGCAAGGGCCACACCGCGCGGTTTCTCAAGGAGGTGCTGGCGCGGCAGCCGATCAAGAAGGGGCGAGGCAGGCGGCGGAGTGAGGGGGCGGCAGACGCCAACTGGTTAGGTAGGTGGTCTTGAGGCGCACGCCACACCCACCTTATTTAAAGCCCTTTATCGTTGAGGGTCCAAGTCGGCCAGCGCCGCGGCCAATGCGAAGGTTGCAGCCAGCAGCTCCATGGAAAAGCCGAACTGAGTTGCTAGCTGCAACGTAGCAGCGCCTACTGCAAACCATTTAGCTTGGTTCATTGTAGCAATCTTCCATCGTTGAGAGATCGCCGTCCGGACGACATCTGTGTGTCGGCCAAATCTACCACTTGCAGCTCCCTGCATTTGCGGATGATGTGCGCAACATATGCGGAGTAAATGCGGAAATGGCCCATCAGACCTTTGGTCAAGCCCTGGGCGAGCTGATCCTACAGAAGCGTCGGGCGCTCGGTCTCACACAAACTCAACTGGCCGAAGACGCCTACAACACCAGTAGCAAGACGCGCCGGATCAGCGAGCTTGAGAGCGGACTCGTCGCTAATCCGCACCTGAAAACAATCGATCCGATCATACTGGCGCTGAAGATTGCGCCCGCAGAGATCGAGGAATGCGCCAAACGTGCCACGAAACAACCGGACAGTGATCTGGATCGTGCTTATCGGGAAGCACGGAATCTGATCGACGCCATCGCTCGGCAATTCGAGCATAGTAAACCCAACGCAAGTCTCGCGGACCTGGACGATTTCCTGCGTGGAAAGGCAGCTGAATGGTCCGCACTACGTAATCGTATCGCCAGCATTGACGTACCAGAAGCGGCTCTTTCGAAACTGAAAGATGACGCAAACATAGCTCTCGCCGAAGGCCAATTTGACAAGGTCGACGAGCTTCTGGCGCATGCTGAGGAACATTACCAAAACGACCGAACCTTGGCCGAGATAAGAAAGCATGCCGCGATCCGCGTTACCCGCGGAGATAACTGCTTGCTTGGCGGGCGGCCTGATACTGCGTTAGCGCATTACCGATCCGCAGCTGAATTCTTTAAGCCCTTCGATGAAAAAGAAATGGCAAAACTCCTGGAGGATTCAGCACATCGGATTTACGAGGTTGCAAAGCGGTCTCTGAACCCTGCGTTCCATCTCGCCATAGAGCTTTTAAAACCACTGCTCGACCTTGATCATGTTAAATCCAGCGCCAGATTGCTTGCTGGGGCCAACTACCGCCTGGGCCTCACTATGCGAAATTATTACCTCTCCAATCCACAAAACGTTGGGAAAAATACTTTAGATAAAGCTATTTTCTACTCGCGCCAAGCTGCGAATTATTCTGGAAATGAGGATGAATCGTTCGACGTTGGTTCGATGAAAGTCAACCTAGCCAATCTTCTTCTGGATCGCGCCAAGTTAGAGAATGGCTCGGAAACCGCGGACGTTACTGAGGCAATATCGTTGCTACAAAACCTTCGTATAAATTTGCGCAACGATAAAAAGGCTCAAGAACTGCGCTCCTATACATGCAATAGCTTGGGCGCTGCGCTTCTGACCTCCCGAAACATCGATGCTCCCATCGACACGAACGAAGCGCTTGACCAAGCCCTCGGCGCCTTTCGCGAGACGCTAGAGATCAGCGAACTTTACTCTGATGCGGAGAACTGGGGAGCGGCTAAAGCCAATATCGGCGGCGTTCTGGCAGAAATGGCCAGCACGAAAAACCTAGAATCTCATAAAGCAAATTTCCTTCGTATTCGGGCCATTTCGGAATTCAATTCGGCCATAGAAACTACATCAGTAATCGCATACCCTCTACACGCCGCCGCGCTTCACGAACTTCTGGCTCGAGTTCTTACAGATCATGCGGTCGCCATTGATAATGAAATCGGTGAAGTATACCTTGTTAGAGCCATTCAAAGCTATGAGATTTCCGGATCGATATTTAATCGCGAACAGCACCCACATAGATGGGCACAGATTCAGGAGCGAATAGGCTCAATTTTTGCTCATCACGCCCGCATGCCGAATGTCACCTCCTCCAAAGAGGATATCGCAAAGGCGATTACCTATCTGGAAGAAGCAGCGGCCGTTTTTGACAAAATTGGCGCGAAAGAAGAAGCAGCAAACAGCCGAGAGAAGATCAATTTATTGCGCAATTAGTTTGCGGTTGTAGATGTAAAACCTGGACAGTTCAGATATTGGGCTTTACACAATTCGTCCGGCGGACGCATTTGCAACCCATACGACGAACGCTATCATGGGGTTCTCGGCAACGGAGAAACAAGCTGATGGCTTATCGGCAGTTGCCGTTAGGGTCGCTGATCGTCAATCCGGCGAACGATCGGCATGGGGAACTTGAAAACGAAACAGCAGCGATCGCGCAACTCTTTGCAACACAGGAGACGCATATGCGGGCTCTTGCAAAAGATCTTGTTGCTAAAGGCGAGGTATTCGAACCACCACTTGTCTACCCAGCCGGCGACGCCTTTATTGTTGCTGACGGAAATCGTCGGACCACTTGCTTGAAATTGCTCGCCTCGCCTCGACGCGCACCGACGATTGAATTGCAGCAGTTCTTTGCAGAACAGCGTCAACAATGGATTGGCAAGTTCCCGGAAAAACTCGAGTGTCGCGTGGAATCGGATCGTGACCGCGTCGACGATATTCTTTATCGACGCCATACCGGCGTCCAAGGCGGTATAGGCCAAAGCACTTGGACAGACCGGATGAAGAACAATTTCGTCATCCGCACGGGCAAAAGTGCAGGGCTGAATGTTGCTGACGAAATTGAAAAACGTTTGCGCGCGGCCAAAATGGCGCCGTTGCGCAGAATTCCTCGCTCCAATCTCAACCGCTTGCTGTCCGCAGAGTCATTACGTAATCGCTTCGGCATTTCGGTTCGCAAAGGTAAGCTGGAACTTATCCGAGATGAGACAGATACACTACGTGCGCTTCAACGAGTGGCGTCAGATATGGCTACTCGCGTCATCACTTTGGATGACGTATGGGATACTGATTCTAAACTAGAATATATTGATCAGTTAGACAGCGAAGGCGTCCTACCAAAAGTCACTCCTAAATTGAAAAATGCGCTATCGGCCGCGGCTGCAGTCCCACCAGTCGCAGCCTCTAAGCCAAATCCGAAGCCGGCAAAGCCGATTATATGGCCGCATCTCATTCCTCATGTCGACTATGGTATCGTTTGGCCGGCGCACTTGCACCGTCATCGAGAGATTTGGGAAGAACTCCAGTTCCGATTGGAGTTGGCATCACACCCCAATGCAATCTCGGTACTGCTGCGGGTTCTACTCGAATTATCGACGGACAATTACATCAGCCGCATTAAGCTGGTCGGCATTCACCCCAACGACAAGTTGGCCAACAAGGTCGCCAAAGTGGCAGCCGATCTTCATACTCAGGGCAAGATCGAGAAGAAATATCTCAGCGTAATCAACAAATTGCAACACGGCGACGCGATCCTGTCCATCGACACGCTGAACCGTTATGTGCACTCACCGAATTTCAATGTCTCTCCCGCTCACCTGAAAATGCTCTGGGCCACATTGGCTGATTATGTGGTGCTCTGCCTGAAGGCTTAGTGCATTCCGTATAGATGAGTGCCACATTCCGGCGCGGACAAAGTTCGCCCGTAGCTAGTCTCCATGCGGCTCCCGCGCCCAGCCGTCATGCTTGGGCTTGTTCCGAGCATCCACGCCTTGCGGCGCTGACACTGGGCGCGAAGACGAGGATGGTCGCGACAACAAGGGCGACCATGACCGACAGGGCACGGCGCCCCCTCATCCGGCGCTGCGCGCCACCTTCTCCCGCCAGGGGAGAAGGGAAAAACTGCAGCGGAAACGCCGGCGGAGATTTTGTGCAGCTGCAGGAACCGCAACGGGGAACCCCTCTCCTGTAAGGAGAGGGGCAGGGGTGAGGTGTCGGCCCCTGGACCAGTTGCGTGGCGTCCTTACCGTCATTGCGAGCGAAGCGAAGCAATTCAGGGGAGGTAGAGCAAGCCCTCCTGGATTGCTTCGCTTCGCTCGCAATGACGATGGAGCAGCGGTGAGGTTACGGCCACGGCGTCAAACGGCCGACACCTCACCCTACCCACTCCTTACAGGAGATGGTTCCCGCGCTCGCTGGTTTACAGGCAGGGGAACGAATTTCCCCGCCCCTCGCCAAACCCGCTCACGCGTGCGGCTGCAAGGCGCCGTTCGGGCTCAGCGCATTGATCAGCGTCGGAAGATGGGCGGCGAGGAAGCCGGCCACCTCGTCGGGCGAGCGATTGAAGGTCGAGGCGATCTTGCCGATGATGGTGTCGCCGAGCGCCGCCTCGATCTGGTCCCCCGTCACCGGCTGGTTGGCGCCGCTGCCGAGCCAGGAGGCGACCTGTGGGCCAAGACCCGAGGCCTGCAATTTCTCGAGCAGGCCCTGCAGCGAGCCGAGGCTGGTGCTGGCCAGGGCCTTCGACAGCAACTCGGGCAGAAACTGCGCCTCCGCCTGTTCGACGAGGCCGCCAAGGGCGCCCTTCAACCCATCAAGCAAACTCATCTCGCCCCACCCCTTTATGCCTCGCAACCCCAAAAAGGCCCGCCGCCGCGAGACGGCGCACGGGCCCAGATCACGCTATTTGACTCAGGCTTTCTTGCAGGCGTCGCGGAATTTCTTGCGCGCCTTGCCGTGCAGCCCCTTCTGGTCGGCCTGTACAGAGCATTCCTTGGATTTTGCCGTCCGCGTCGCGGGAGCCGCGGCGGCAGGCTTGGTAGCAGCAGGCTTGGCAGCAGCAGGGGCCGTGGTCGTAGCAGGCGCGGTCACCGCCGGCGTGGCGGGCGTCGTCTGCGCGCCGGCAAACGACATCGACATCAAAAGCAGGCCGGCAGCGCCTGAGAGAATTGAGACGTGTTTCATGATGAACCTCGCTCGGCTTGCCCGATATCGGACAGCGAATGCCAAGACATGACTTGATAGAGGCAGAATTCAGGCATGCCTGCGTCGCCTGAGCGAAGTCTTCGCAAGCGCCTTGCTGCCGCAACGGAAGTTTTCGCCAGGCAGGTACTTAGCCAGGCTGCCCTCGCCCGGCGAGCTCGCGCCCGCGATTTGCGCGGAGCCGCCGCAAGGCGCAATCCTCCCCGGGGTTCCCGACTCGCCGCAGCCTGGGAACGCTGCAACCGACGAGACGATCATGCCTCAAAGCGCCGCCCTCTCCGCCCCGGACCTTGCCGCCTATCTCGCCCGGATCGGCTATGACGGCGCGGTCGCCCCGACGCGCGCCGCGCTGAACGCGCTGCATCTCCTGCACCCGCAGGCGATCCCCTTCGAGAATCTCGACCCGCTTTCGGGCCGCACGCCGCCGCTCGACCTGCCGGCGCTCGTCGCGAAACTCGTGCAGTCCCGACGCGGCGGCTATTGCTTCGAGCAGAACACCTTGTTCAAGGCGGTGCTGGAGGCCTTCGGCTTCAAGGTCGTGCAGATGTCTGGCCGCGTCATGCTCGGCAAACCCGAGGAGGCGCAGGTCGCGCGCACCCACAAGGTGCTGCGCCTGACCTGCGAGGGCCAGGACCTGCTCTGCGATATCGGCCTCGGCGGCCAGGTCCTGACCGGCCCGATGCGGCTCGTCCCCGAAATCGAGCAGCAAACCCCGCACGAGCCCTACCGGCTCGACCGCAGCGGCGAGATCTGGTGGCTGCGCGCAAAGGTCGCCGGCGAATGGCGCCTGATCTACCGCTTCACCCTCGACGAGACCTGGCCGATCGACGACCAGGTCGCCAACCACTACGTCGCGACCCACCCCGCCTCGCATTTCACCTACAGCCTGATCGCCGCCCGCGTGCTGCCGAAGGGCCGGCTCGCCTTGCTGAACCGGCGCTTGACGGAGCACCGGCTGGGCGAGCCGTCGGTCATCCAGGAGATCGCGGATGGCGACGCGCTCAGGGCCGTGCTGGCCCAGCGCTTCGGGATCGAGCTCGGGAATGAGGCCTGGGCGAAGGCGGCGGGCAATATCGCGGGGTGAGCGCGGACGCCGCGCCTTGCCCGCGCAGGCCGGGATGAGCGGCACCACGTCCCGCGAGCCAGATCCAAGGATGCCGGGCAGCACCGCAGCATCGGCCTGTCGTCGATGGCTTTCGCCCAGTTTGGCGGGGCGCCTCAGGAATGCCGGACGTTCAGGGACCGTGTCTCATGCGCATGCGCGCTCGAGAATGGCGGAAGCATCTATCCCGACCCTCACCGTCCCGGCCACATGCGCTGGCGGTCGGCGAAACGCGGCACCGCGGCGCATATGGCCTTCATGAACTGCACCAGCATGAGAAGCTTCCGCTGACGGGCAGAGCGGGGCCTCAGCCCCTCTCGCATCCGGAAAAGGCGCCGACTTCGGGCTGCCTTTCCTTATCCCATCCAAGGGAAGGAAAAGCGGCCTACTTGGATAAGCCCAGGCTCACGCCACCCCGTAGGTCTTGAACCAGGCCAGCATCCGGGCCCAGCCGTCATCGGCCGCCGCCTTGCGGTAGCTCGGGCGATAATCGGCATGGAAGCCGTGCGGCGTGTCCGGATAGATCATGATCTCGACCGTCTTGCCGGCCGCCTTGGCGGCGTCGCGCTGCTTCTCGACATCGGCCACCGGGATGCCGGTGTCGGCGGCGCCATAGAGACCCAGCACCGGGGCCTTGAGCTCGCCGACCACATCGGCGGCCGTCCTGGGCTGGATGTCGCTGCGGTTGCCGCCGAGCGGGCCGTACCAGGCGACGCCGGCCTTGAGAGCCGGATTATGGGCGCAGTAGAGCCAGACGCCGCGCCCGCCTCGGCAGAAGCCGGTGACGCCGAGCTTCTGGATATTGCCCTTCGAGCTCGCCGCGGCCCAGGCGGCGGCCGCGTCGAGATCCGACAGCATCTCGGCGTCGGGCTTCTTCGCGATCACATCGCGCACGATCTGCTGCACATCGGTCATCTTCGTGAGATCGCCCTGCCGGGCAAACAGCTCGGGCGCGACGGCGCAATAGCCGAGCTTGGCGAGGCGGCGGCAGGTGTCCTTGATATATTCGTGGACGCCGAATATCTCCTCGATCACGAGGATGACCGGGAACGGCCCTGCCCCGCTCGGCATGGCCCGGTAGCCCGGCATCATGCCGTCGCTGGTCGGGATCTTGACCTCGCCGGCCTCGAGCCCCGTTGCATCCGTGGAAATGGTCTGGCCCTGCACCACGGTGGTGGCGGCGGTGAAGCCGGTGACCAGCCCGGTCATGACGAAGCCGCGGCGCGAGAAGGGCTCGCGCACGAGGCCGTCGAGTCCCTCCAGCAGGGGTTTGGCGGCTTTCGCGCTGGTGCTGCTCGTCATGGCGGTTCCTCGCATGTCTGAAGGGGCGGCAGAGTGCGGCGGCGCGGATGCACTGCCAAGGGGCGGAATCGGCGCAATCGGGCGCAAATGGTCACAGCTGCGTGATCGCAAGGCCGTCGAGCGCGGAAAACGTGATTCTTTTCGCGCAAAACCGTCCGCCTGGCTCCTGCTCCCCTTGCGTCACCCCGCCGACCCGGCCCTCACGCATGGACTGAGCAGGTGCAGCATGCCTGTAAAGAAGGCAAAGCAGCGTTCTGTTAACGACCAAGCGCTCGAATGGCGATGAAATAGGCAGAATCGGATCGCCCTTGATGGGCTAGCCAGACCCTCACCGCGGGACAACGCCCGATTTATGAAGCATTTCTTAAATCGACATGCGCAAAGCGCATAACGGAACTGATCTAGCGCCTCTGTTTCAGGCAAGGGTGCTCCCATATATGCAGTGCACAACGAATTCATCGCTGTCAGGGCCAAAAGGCCCCGAAAAAACCGAGGACTTTCACCATGTTCGTCACCATGATCGCTGCCAAGATCCGCTCTTATCTTCGTTACCGTGAGACCGTTCGCGAGCTGTCGCGCCTGACCGACCGCGAGCTGGACGATCTCGGCCTGTCGCGTTCGGAAATCGCTTTCGTCGCGCGGACCCACGCCGCCGTCTGAGCCTTCACGGCTTCTACAAGTAGTTCTCCCGGGTTCGTGTCCTCCCCTCGGACCTGGTCGAAGAGCGAATGCCCGCTTTCGAGCGGGCATTTTGCGTTTTGGGCCCTGCCTGCGGTCCGATCGCGGCTCCACGGCGGCGAAAGCCGCCGGCCGATTGCCGGATAAGCTCGCGCAAGGTCGATCCGTCTCTTGACCGCGCGCGCCTGTAGCGACACATCGCTGGCATGACAGTCAAACCCATACACATCATCGGCGGCGGCCTTGCCGGTTCCGAAGCCGCCTGGCAGATCGCGGAGGCCGGCGTGCCGGTCGTGCTGCACGAGATGCGGCCGGTGCGCGGCACCGAGGCGCACAAGACGGAAGGCCTGGCCGAGCTCGTCTGCTCCAATTCCTTCCGCTCCGACGATTCGCTGAGCAATGCGGTCGGGCAGCTCCACTGGGAGATGCGCCGGCTCGGTTCGGTGATCATCGCCAAGGGCGACGCGCATCAGGTGCCGGCCGGCGGCGCGCTCGCGGTCGACCGCGACGGCTTCTCGCAAGCCGTGACGGCCGCGCTCGAAGGCCATCCGCTGATCACGATCGACCGCGCCGAGATCGCCGGCCTACCCCCAGTCGACTGGGACAATGTCATCATCGCGACCGGCCCCCTCACCTCGCCGGCGCTGGCGCAAGGCATCCAGTCGCTCACCGGCGAGGATTCGCTCGCCTTCTTCGACGCCATCGCGCCGATCGTGCATTTCGACTCCGTCGACATGGACCAGGCCTGGTTCCAGTCGCGCTACGACAAGGTCGGCCCGGGCGGCACCGGCGCCGACTACATCAACTGCCCGCTCGACCGCGACCAGTACGAGGCCTTCATCGACGCCCTGCTCGCCGCCGAGAAGACCGAGTTCAAGGAATGGGAGGGCACGCCCTATTTCGACGGCTGCCTGCCGATCGAGGTCATGGCCGAGCGCGGCCGCGAGACCTTGCGCTGGGGACCGATGAAGCCGGTCGGGCTGACCAACAAGCACAACCCGACGGTCAAGGCCTATGCGGTGGTGCAATTGCGCCAGGACAATGCGCTGGGCACGCTGTTCAACATGACCGGCTTCCAGACCAAGCTGAAATATGGCGAGCAGGCCGCGATCTTCCGGATGATCCCGGGGCTGCAGAACGCCGAATTCGCCCGGCTCGGCGGCATCCACCGCAACACCTATCTGAACTCGCCGAAGCTGCTCGACGAGCGGCTGCGCCTGAAGGCCGATCCACGCCTGCGCTTCGCCGGCCAGATCACCGGCTGCGAGGGCTATGTCGAGAGCGCCGCGATCGGCCTGCTGGCGGGGCGCATGGCCGCGGCCGAGCGCCTCGGCCGGGACCTCGCTTTGCCGCCCGCGACGACGGCGCTGGGCGCGCTGGTCAACCACATCACCGGCGGCCATATCGTCACCATCGACGAGGGCCCGCGCTCCTTCCAGCCGATGAACATCAATTTCGGCCTGTTCCCGCATATCGAGGGCCAGGCGACGCATGGCCCCGACGGCAAGAAGCTCAAGGGTCCAGCCAAGAGCGTCGCGCGCAAGCACGCACTGACGGCAAGGGCGAAGGCGGAGATGGAGGCCTGGGCGGGCGGGGTCGAGGTTCAGGCGGCGGAGTAGTGCTGTCTCAACGACACGCCGCGTCATTCCGGGGCAGGCCGCAGGCCTGAGCCCGGAACCCAGAACCGATGCGCTTTTTCATCGAGGCGTTGGTATCCGAGGCTTACCCTGGAACCCTCATCGGTTCTGGGTTCCGGGCTCTTCGCTACGCGAAGCCCCGGAATGACGGCAGTGATGTCATGAACGACAGCGGCTACCGCGCCGCCTTCGCCGCCCGCCAGATCGTCCATTGCCGCCGCCAGGCCGGCAGCGCGATGATCGTGCGATAGGGGTCGTAGCCGCTGCGCTCCATGCGCTTGAGATAGGGCTCGACCAGCGCGACGGGCAGGAAGGCGGGCGCGACCGCCGAGGGCACCGTCTCGCGCATCTCGCGCAGCTTCTTGAGATGCCTGCGCGCGATCTCGCGCAGTTCCTTCAGCGAATAGAGCACGCCCGGCCCGCCGCGCCCGCGCACGATATCGTCGCGGGTCACGCCGTTGCGGGCGAGGATATCGGCCGGGATGTAGACCTGTCCTGCCGCCGAGTGCCACGGAAAGGCCCGCATCAGCCCGCACAGCGCATAGGCGACGCCGGCATGGCCGCAAGCCGCCGCGCCGCCCGGATCGGTGCCATTGGCCAGCACGATCGAGGCGAGCCGGATCAGGGCGCTCGAGGTCTCCCCGGCATAGCCTTCAAGGTCGCGCAAGGACGGCATCGGGTCGTCATAGAGATCGAAGATGCGCGCCTCGATCAGCCCCGTCAGCGGCGCGATCGGCAGACGGTAGCGCGCGACGGCGTCGAGCAGCGCGGCCGCGACGGGGTGGGCCTGGCCCTCGCGTTTGCCGCCCTGGTCATTGGCCTCGTTCTCAAGCAGGTCGCGCCACCATTGCATGCGCACCTCGCCCGGCAGCGGCTCGCTGACCAGAGCTCGCACGCGGGCGATCTCATGGCTGAAGGCATAGAGTGCAAACAGCGCCGGCCGCTGCGCCTCGGGCGCGTAAAGGGTCGTGATATAGCGGTCATGGTCATGCTCGCGCACCAGCGCGGCGCAATGCGCATAAGCCTCCGGCAGGGCCGGCGCCACGGTCTTGGAACGATCGTCGGTTTGCGTCGTCTGCGGCATGGTTTCCGCCTTGGCCAGCTCTCGGAGGGAAGGCCTCGATCCTAAAAGTTGAGAGCATTGCTCATGCGAAAAACCGGTGCTCACTTTTTCGCGCAATGCTCTCGCTCGCCCCTCAGTCTAGGCCCAGGATGGGTGCGTGGCTATGCGTTCGTCGTCATGGCAGGCGCTCAATCAACCGCGATCAATGCCGCAGCCACCCGCCTGTCCTCGCCGACCAGCACGTTGTAAGTGCGCGCCGCAGCCCCAGTCGCCATGCCCTCGATGGTGATTCCAGCCTCGCGGAACGCCTCGCGCAGGGATGCGGGGATGAAGGCGATGTCGTGCCCGGTGCCGATCAGCAGGAAATCGATGCCCTCGGCCTCGTCGAGGACCTGCTGCAGGCTCTCGCGCGTGATCCCGGCAAAGGCCGTCACCGGCCAGATCCGGATGCCTGCCGGCGTCGCCAGGATCGAGCCGCGATGGCTCATATCGGCAAAGCGGAAGCCGCCGGCGCCGAAAGCGTCGATCTGATGCCGGCCCGGAACGAAACCGTCGAAGCGCGCCATGATCGATCCATTCCAGTCCAACCACGGCCCTCATCCTTCGAGGCGCCGTGACGTGGCGCCTCAGGGCGAGGACCAAGGCGCGAAATCAGGCTTTGGCCTTGGCCTTTGTGGCGGCGGGAGCCTTCTCCTCGGCGCTTTCCGGGCGGCCGAAGCGCACATCCATGTAGAGCAGAACCGGCGTCGAGACGAACATCGCCGAATAGGTGCAGACGACGACCCCAAAGAGCATGACGAGCGCGAAACCCTCGATCGCCGTGCCGCCGAAGAAGACCAGCGCCAGCAGCGACAGGAAGGTCGTCGTCGCGGTCATCGCCGTGCGCGAAAGCGTCGAATTCACGGAGAGGTCGAGCAACTCGTCGATCGGCATCGTCTTGTAGCGGCGCAGCAATTCGCGCGTGCGGTCGAACACCACCACCGTCTCGTTCAAGGAATAGCCGACGATGGTCAGGATCGCCGCAATCGACGTCAGGTTGAATTCGAGTTGTGTGATCAGGAAGAAGCCGATCGTCAGGACGATATCGTGCAGCGTGCCCAGGATCGCGCCGATGGCAAGCGGCATCTCGAAGCGGAACCAGAGATAGATCAGCACGCCGACGATCGCGAGCACGACGCCGAGCGTGCCGGCCTGGACCAGCTCGCCTGACACACGCGGGCCGACCGTCTCGACACGGCGGAAGTCATAATTCGCCGAGAACGCCTCGCGCGCCTTGACGACAACCGCCTGCTGGGCCGCCTCGCCGCCCGCCTGCAAGGCGAAGCGCATCGAGATATCGCCGGCTGTGCCGAATTCCTGCACCTCGGCCTCGCCGAAGCCCAGGCCATGGGCGGTCGAGCGGACCTGGGCGATCTCGGCCTTGCCATCCTTGGCCTGCATCTCGATCAGCGTGCCGCCCTTGAAGTCGATGCCGTAATTCAGGCCGACAGTCAGGAACAGGACGAGCGTCAGGATCGAATAGGCGGCCGAGAACGGATAGCTGAAGCGCCGGAAGCGGACGAATTTGAAGCGGGTATTGTCGGGAACGATGCGAAGCAGACGCATGCGCTATCTCCTGAAAAGGGTTGGCAGCGTCAGAACGGCAGATGCTTGGGCCGAGCCAAGCGATACCACAGCGCGATCAGCATCCGCGTCAGCGTCACGGCCGTGATCACGGTCGTCAGGATGCCGAGGATGAAGACGACCGCAAAGCCGCGCACCGGTCCGGAGCCGAGCGAGAACAGCGCCACGGCCGCGATCAGCATGGTGACGTTGGAATCGATGATGGTGGCGAAGGCGCGCTGAAAGCCAGCCTCCAGAGCCGAGACCAGCGGGCGGCCCTGATGCTCCTCCTCGCGCATGCGCTCATAGATCAGCACGTTGGAATCGACCGCCGTGCCGATGGTGAGCACGATGCCGGCGATGCCCGGCAGCGTCATGGTCGCGCCCAGCACCGACATCAGCCCGAAGATCAGGCAGACATGGACGAGCAGCGCGATCGAGGCGATCAACCCGAACACGCCATAGGTCGCGAGCATGTAGAGGATCACCAGCGCGGTTGCGATCAAGGTCGCGAGCTTGCCGGCATGGATCGAATCGGCGCCGAGGCCGGGGCCGACGGTGCGCTCCTCGACGATCGTCATCTTCGCCGGCAATGCGCCTGCGCGCAGCAGGATGGCGAGATTGTTGACGCTCTCGACGGTGAAGTTGCCTGAGATCTGGCCGGAGCCGCCGGTGATCGGCGACTGCACCACCGGAGACGAGATCACCTCGTCATCAAGCACGATGGCGAGCGCGCGTCCCAGATTCTCGGTCGTCGCCTGGCCGAAGCGCTGCGCGCCGCGGATGTTGAAGCGGAAATTGACGATCGGCTGGCTGGTGCGGGAATCGAAGGCCGGCTGGGCGTCGATCAGATCGGCGCCCTCGACGATGACCTGCCGGCTGACCGGGATGCGCTGGCCGCCATTATCCTTCGAGGGCAGCATGTCGACATCGGTCGCGCCCGGCTCCGCCACGAAGCGGAACTGCAGTTTTGCCGTCTGGCCCAGGATGGTCTTGAGGTGCTGCGGATCCTGCAGCCCCGGAACCTGGACGAGAATCCGGTCGATGCCCTGAAGCTGGATGCTGGGCTCGACCGTACCGTCGGGATCGATGCGGCGGCGGATGACTTCGATCGCCTGTCCCGCGGCGCGGCGGATGCGCTCATTGATGCCCGCCTCGGTCACCGAGAGCTGAACCAGCCCGTCGGGCTGCTCCGTCACCTCCAGCGTGCTGTTGCTGGACGGTCCGAAGGCGCCCAGCGTACCGACGGGCTGAGCGAGTTCACGCAGCTTTGGCAGCAGCTTGGCGCGGTCGGCGGCCTCGGGAACGCGCACCTGCACGCCGCGCGCGATCGTGCCGATACCGCCCTGGAAGCTGATGCGCTCCTCGCGCAGGATGCGGCGCAGATCGTCGCGCAGCTGCGTCACCTGGCTGCGGATCAGGTCGCTCCGGTCGATTTCCAGCAGCACATGCGAGCCGCCCTGCAGGTCGAGCCCGAGCACGACAGCGTGGATCGGCAGCAGGATGCGCGGAATCCAGGACGGCGCGCCGTTCTTGATCGCGTCTCGGGTCTGCTGGGAAAACAGGTTCGGCAGCGCAAGACCGCAACCGAAGAACAGCACGAGAAGGACGACGATGACCTTGCGGGCCTGGAAACGAAGCATCTGCTTGAACAGCCTTGTTGTCGCGCGCCGGCTCGCTTTGGAGCCGGTGCGTCGTTCAGCTCTTGACCGGCTCGCCCTTGGCGCGCACTTCCGAGATCATGCCCTTGACCAGCCGGACGCGCACGCCCTCGGCGATCTCGGCCTCGATCTCGCCGTCATCGATGACCTTCGACACCTTGGCGACGATGCCGCCCGAAGTGACCACCGTGTCGCCGCGGCGAACGTTCTTGATCATCTCCTGATGCGACTTCACCCGCTTCTGCTGCGGGCGGATGATCAGGAACCACATGATGACGAAGATCAGAACGAACGGCACCAGCGACATCAGCACGTCGGAGGAACCGCCGCCGAGGCCTTGAGCGAAAGCAGGGGTGATCACGAATAGGCTCCTTCATCGCGGCGGCGCAAAAGGCCACCGGCCGCGGGGCGCGGCAAAAGCATCGTCAGGCTTGTCAAAATCGCGCGGACTATAGCCACGGACGCCGGTAAATCAATCTGAGAGCAGCCGGACATCCAGCCGCGCCCCCCACCTATGGGCTTGCCATCATTCGCGCAATGGCCTTGCGCTTTGCAGCGAGGTGCAGTTTACCGGATTGTCGAACCGTACCGTCGGGTACGGCTGCCGCGGCTCACCTGTTTCAAGGCGCTTTCCAGATGACCGACACCGCTACCGACCAGACGCTCGCGACGCTCCTGCGCATCGCCTCCGCCCTGGAGCGCATCGCTCCCCCCTCCCGCAAGCCGGCTGATCTGACAGTGGCCGACGCTTTCGTCTGGCACCCGGCTGGGGCGGAGCTTGCGCCCGTCGCCAGGGTCAACCGGGTGGCGCTCTCGCTGTTGCGCGGCGTCGACCGCGTCCGCGACACTTTGGCCGAGAACACCGAGCGCTTCGCGCGCGGCCTGCCCGCCAACAACGTCCTGCTCTGGGGCGCGCGCGGCATGGGCAAGTCCTCCCTGGTCAAGTCGGTCCATGCCGACACCAACACGCGGCTCAAGGACAAGGCGCTGCCGCTGAAGCTGATCGAGATCCATCGCGAGGACATCGAGAGCCTGCCCGTGCTGATGGCGCTGCTGCGGGCGGACCGGCACCGCGCCATCGTGTTCTGCGACGATCTCTCCTTCGATGGCGACGACACCTCATACAAATCGCTGAAGGCGGCGCTGGACGGCGGCGTCGAGGGCCGGCCCGAGAACGTCGTATTCTACGCCACCTCGAATCGCCGGCATCTGATGCCCCGCGACATGATGGACAATGAGCGCTCGACCGCGATCAACCCCGGCGAAGCGATCGAGGAAAAGGTCTCGCTGTCGGACCGATTCGGCCTCTGGCTCGGCTTCCACAAATGCAGCCAGGACGAGTATCTGGCGATGATCGACGGCTATGTCGGCCATTTCGGCCTTAAGGTCGCGCCCGAGGACTTGCGTCGCGAGGCGCTGGAATGGGCGACGACGCGCGGCTCCCGCTCGGGCCGCACCGCCTGGCAATACATCCAGGACCTGGCCGGGCGGCTGGGGAAGAGGCTGGAGGGGTGAGGCGCGGCTGACAGCGTCATTCTCCGGCGCAGCTCCGAGGATCTCAGCCAGGATGAGGCGAGAATATGAGATGGCCGGGTCAAGCCCGGCCATGACGTCAGTGCTCAAAGCAATAGCGGGGCGGCCTTTCCTGGGACCGCCCCGCCTTGTTCCGATCGGTGGGGTCTCGCGGGTACCGATCGAATTCCGGGATCTGGAATTCCAGGATCTCGAATTTCCAGGATCGCTTAGTTGTTCAGGTAAGGCGTCGGATCGACCGGCGCGGAGCCCTTGCGCAGCTCGAAATGCAGCTGCGGCGAGGAGACGTTGCCGGACTGGCCGGAATTGGCGACGACCTGGCCTCGCTTGACCGTGTCGCCGCGCTTGACCTTCAGATCGCCGTTATGGGCATAGGCCGAGACATAGCCGTTGGGGTGGCGGATCAGCACCAGATTGCCGTAGCCCTTCAGCTCGCTGCCGGCGTAGGCGACGGTGCCGCCTTCGGCCGCCTTCACCGGCGTGCCTTCCGGCACGGCGATGTTGATGCCCTCATTGCCGCCCTTGCCGCTATAGCCGCTGATGACACGGCCACGCGCCGGCCAGCGGAAATCGGCCTTGTCGGAGGCAGCCTCCTCGGCGGGCTGCTTGGGCAGGCTTGCGGTAACAACGGGCTCAGGCGCTGCCTTCGGCACAGCAGTGACCTTGGGCTCGGCGGCAGGCGCGCTGGCGACCACCACTGGCTTCGCCTTCTCGGGCGCAGGCTTCTTCACCTCGGCAACGACCGGCTTGGCGACAGCCGCGACAGGAGCCGCCGCGACGGTCGTCTTACGCGCCTCGGCCTTCGCCTTGGCCTCGGCTGCGAATTTGGCGCGCGATTCGCGCATCGCCTGCGCGTCAGTTGCGGCTTTGGTCTTGGCCTGGGCAGCCTCGGTCGCCTTGGACTCGGCCGCAGCGCTCGCCTTGGCTTCGGCGACAGCCTTGGCCCTGGCGGTCGCGCTGGCCGGCATGGCGGGAGCCGCGATGCGGGCCGCAGGAGCTGTCGGCGTCGCGGCCGGCGGCGCGAGGTTGCGGGCAGGCTCCGGCCGGGCGTCGCTTTGAACCTGCGCGCTCTGGGCGAATTGCTGCCGCGCGGCCGGGGCCGAAGCTGCATTGGCGTTATAAACGGGAATGGTCAGGCGCGAGCCCGGCGCGATAGTGGGGCTCGAAAGCCCGTTCGCGGAGATCAGCGCGGCACGCGGCACGCCATAACGCGAGGAGATCATGTCGAGCGTCTCGCCCTGGGCGACGACGATCGGCGTGCCACCCTGCGCAGACCACCCCGAGGCGTTGCCGCCGGTGGGGGCCGGAGCCGTATTGCGCAGCGCCACGGCCGATTGCGGCGGCGGCAGCGGCTGCGAGCGGACCGAGGCTATGACCGGGGCGGATGGCGGGTTCAGCGGCGTGCTGGCGACGCGGCCGATCGAACCGGTGGTCGCAGGATCGCGCATGGGCGGGGCCGCCTGGGCGCTCTTGAAGGGGCTGGAGAAGGGCGCGTCAGAGAAGCGCATCGTCTCCGAGGAACAGGCGCTGACGCCCAGGGCAAGCAGGCAGACCGTCGACACGCGAAGGACGACGCTGGGCTGGCCCGATCCGACTAGAATACGCATGGCAACCTGGCTACGCATGGACTGGCACTCGCGAACAACGCAACTCGATGGGGAGCATTAAAGCCCCGTTCAGGTTACGAAAGCGTTTCGCCCTCTCCCGCCATGTTCGATTTTCTGCGCGGCTCCCGAACGTTTTCGCGCGAAGCCGATATCAGCTCGCGTGAAGAAAGCGCGCTAGAACAAAAGCCTAGAGCGCCCGCGCCAGGCCCGGCGCGAGCGGCGGCAGGCGCACCACCGGCCCCATGGCATGGTCGAAGCTGCCATCGGCAGCCTTCGTCACCACGACCCGGCGCGCGACACCCTCGACGCGCAGGGCCCCGACGAGCCGCCCGCCCGGCGAAAGCCGCATCAACAGCGCCTCGGGCACGGCATGGGCGACGCCATTGACCAGGATGCGGTCGAAGCGGCCGAGCGTCCGGTCCGGCTGGAACCCGTCGGCATGGCGCAGATCGACCGACTGGCCATAGCCATTGCCACTGACGCGCTCATGCGCGGCCAGCGCCAGCGTGCGGTAGCGCTCCAGCGAGACGACCTCGCCGCCCATCGCGGCCAGCAGCGCCGAAACATAGCCGGAGCCGGTGCCGACCTCGAGCACGCGGGCCGAGGGCTGCATCTCGAGTGCGGTCAGGAGGGCGGCGACCGTGTGCGGCGCCGTCATGGTCTGTCCGCAGGGCAGCGGCACCGAGACGTCCTGGCGCGCCAGGTCGGCAAAGCGCGACGGCGCGAAACGCTCGCGCGGCACTCTTTCCATGGCGCGCAGCACGGTGAGATCGCGCACGCCCTGCGCCCGCAGCGACAAAAGGAAGGCGACGGTGCGCTCGCCCTCGCTTGCGACCACCTCTTCGATCGGAACGTCTTCTCTCATCGCCGGCAATCCACCTCAGCCCTCATCCTGAGGAGCGGGCGTCAGCCCGCGTCTCGAAGGATGCTCCAGAGCGCGCTGGAACATCCTTCGAGACGCCGCTGCGCGGCTCCTCAGGATGAGGGCTGAGAACATCATGCCAAGAGGCTCAAGCGAACACCTGCGCGAAGCGCGTCAGCGTCGGCTCATGGGTCAGGTCGAGCTCCAGCGGCGTCACCGAGATCTTCTTCTCGAACAGCGCGCGCAGATCGGTGCCGTTGGCGGGCTCGGATTTGCTGCGCTGGAAGGCGATCCAGAAATACGGGTTGCCGCGCCCGTCCTGGCGCGGCTCCAGCTTCATCAATTCCTGGTCGCGCCGGCCCTGCACCGTGACCGCGACACCGGCGACCTCGCTCGGGGGGACATTCGGGAAGTTGAGGTTGAACAGCACATCCTTCGGAATGCCCTCGTCCAGCAGGCGCCGGACGATGCCGGGCGCATGGTGCTTGGCGCAGTCCCAATGAATCTGGTCACGCCCGGCCGGCCCATAGGCCTGGCTGACGGCGATCGAGGGAATGCCGAGCAGCGTGCCCTCCATCGCGGCCGCGATCGTGCCGGAATAGGTCACGTCCTCGGCAACGTTCTGGCCGCGATTGACGCCGGACAGCACGAGATCGGGCCGGTGGTCGATCATGATCGAGCGCGCCGCCATGATGACGCAGTCGGTCGGCGTGCCGGCGACCGCGTAGCGGCGCTTGTCGATCTGGCGCAGGCGCAGCGGATTGCTGAGCGACAGCGAATGCGCCACGCCCGACTGGTCGGTCTCGGGCGCGACGACCCAGACATCGTCGGAGAGCTGGGCGGCGATCGCCTCCAGCACGGCCAGCCCCTCGGCATGGATGCCGTCATCATTGGTGACGAGAATGCGCATGGGTCAGGCTTTCGGCAAACGGGGAAGCAAAAGGCGCGGGAAGCGCGGGGAACCCCTCTCCTGTAAGGAGAGGGGCAGGGGCGAGGTGTCGGCCGCTTGACACTGTGGCTGCGAGCCAACGGCGGCTATCTCGCAGGTTGCTGGTCGAGGGGCCGACCCCTCACCCTGCCCTCTCCCTACGGGAGAGGGTTCCCCGCGCCTTATTTCCCGAACGAGGTGCACTTACGCCTTCTCGATCCGCGTCACGCCGCGCATATAGGGCAGCAGCGCTTCGGGCACCGTGATCGAACCGTCGGCGTTCTGGTAGTTCTCCATCACTGCAATCAGCGCCCGGCCAACCGCCGTGCCCGAGCCATTCAGCGTGTGGACGAAGCGCGGCGCGCCGCCCTCGCCCGCACGGTAGCGCGCATTCATCCGCCGCGCCTGGAAATCGCCGCAGACCGAGCAGGACGAGATCTCGCGATAGGTCTTCTGTCCCGGCAGCCAGACCTCGATGTCGTAAGTCTTCTGCGAGGCAAAGCCCATGTCGCCCGTGCACAGCGTCATCACGCGATAATGCAGATCGAGCTTCTTCAGCACGGCCTCGGCGCAGGCCAGCATGCGCTCATGCTCCTCGCGCGACTTTTCGGGCGTGGTGATCGAAACCAGTTCGACCTTCTCGAACTGGTGCTGGCGCAGCATGCCGCGGGTATCGCGCCCGGCCGAGCCGGCCTCAGACCGGAAACAGGGCGTCAGCGCGGTATAGCGGCGCGGCAGCTCTTCCTCGGAGAGGATCGATTCGCGCACGAGGTTGGTGAGCGGGACTTCAGCTGTGGGGATGAGCCAGTGATCCTCGCCCGCCCTGAACTGATCCTCACGAAACTTCGGCAACTGCGCCGTACCGAACATCGCATCGTCCCGCACCATCAACGGCGGATTGACCTCGGTGTAGCCGTGCTGCTCCGTATGCATGTCGAGCATGAACTGCCCGATCGCCCGGTTGAGCCGCGCAAGCCGCTGATTCAGCACGACGAAACGCGAGCCGGAGAGCTTGGCGGCCGTCTCGAAATCCATCTGGCCGAGCGCCTCGCCGAGCTCGTAATGCTCCTTGACCTGGTTGAAGCCGAAGAGCCGCCTGCCGGCTTTCTCGGGCGCATCGCCATGCACCGACTTCACGACATTGCCGTGTTCATCGGCGCCCTCGGGCACGTCGTCATGGGGCAGGTTCGGGATCGCGGCAAGCTGCTCGTTCAGCGCCTCGACCGCCGCCTTTTCTTCGGCCTCCAGCGCCGGCTGCAATTCCTTCAGCGCTGCGACCTCGACCTTCAGGCTGTCGGCGAGCGCGACATCCTTGGCGCCCATCGCCTTGCCGATCTCCTTGGAGAGGGCGTTGCGGCGTTCCTGCGAGCCTTGCGCCTTGGCGATGGCCGAGCGCCGGGTATCGTCGAGTGCGAGCAGCGACGACGACAAAGGCTCGAGCCCCCGCCGCTTCAAGCCGGTATCGAACGCCTCGGCGTTCTCGCGAATCCATTTGATATCGTACATCGGTCTCAGGCCATGCCGTCGCTGCGGAATGCAGCGAGACATGCTCTAGACCGGGATGGCGAGCGATGGAACTGCCATCGTCGCCCGGCCCCCTTCAACATCCACTCACCGTCATTCCGGACAAGCGGCGAAGCCGCGCAGCTCCGGAATCCATCGAAGGGCTCACCGGGCGCAAATTGGCGGCGCGATGCAGCAAGGCAACCAGTTTGCCCTCCGATGGATTCCGGCGCTCCGCTTCGCTGCAGCCAGAATGACGCGGCGGGTTTGGAAAGAGCCTCAATCCAGATGGATCCTGTCGGAGAGATCGCGCCAGGTCGGATTGGCCGCTTCGATGAGCGCAACCTTGCGCTCGCGATGCCATTTCTTCATTCGCTTCTCTTGTGCGATCGCCTCGTCGGCACGGTCGTACCGTTCTGCATAGACCAGATGGCTCACGCCATATTGGCGAGCGAATTCTGAGCCTCGGCCTTCGCGATGTTCAGCGATCCGCCGGCTGAGGCTGTTGGTCACGCCGACATAGAGCGTGCCGTTCCAGCCGCTGGCCATGATGTAGACCCACACCGCTCCCATCTCCGCGTCGTCATTCCCGGCGCATCAAAGCGGCCGCCCGGAATCCATCGTAGCGCTTTCACTCTATGATGGATTCCGGAGCTGCGCGGCTTCGCCGCTTGTCCGGAATGACGGTGGAGGATCGGCAAGCGAGACAGCAGAGGATCAGTCCGCGGCGGCGTCCTCCGCAGCCTTCCTGGCTGCCCGCTTCTTCTCGACATAGCGCACCGAGAACACCGAGAGCTCGTAGAGCAGCAGCATCGGCACGGCGAGCATCAGCTGCGAGATCACGTCCGGCGGCGTCAGCACCGCGGCGATGACAAAGACGAAGACGATGGCGTAGCGGCGCTTGTCCTTCAGGAACTGCGAATCGATGATCCCCGCCTGCCCGAGCAGCGTCAGCACCACCGGCAATTGGAAGGCGACGCCGAAGGCGAAGATCAGCGTCATGATCAGCGAGAGATATTCGCTGACCTTGGGCAGAAGCGCGATGCCGGCCTGGGTCTCGGTCGCGGCCTGCTGCATGCCGAGCGAGAACTTCATCAGCACCGGCATGGCGAAGAAGAAGACCAGTGCGGCGCCAAGCGTGAAGAATATCGGCGTCGCCACGAGATAGGGCGCGAACGCCGCCTTCTCATTCTTATAGAGGCCCGGCGCGACGAATTTGTAGACCTGCGTCGCGATCACCGGGAAGGCGAAGAAGCCGGCTCCGAATGCCGCCACCTTGATATGGGTGAAGAGCAGCTCGAGCGGGCCTGTGTAGATGAGCTGCGCGTTCGCGGTGCTACCGGCCGCCCATACATATGGCTGCACCAGGATGTTGTAGATCTGCGTCGAGACCGCAAAGCAGATGAAGAACATCAGCAGGAAGGCGATCAGCGACTTGATCAGCCGGGCCCTGAGCTCGATGAGATGGTCGATCAGCGGCGCGCGCGAGGCCTCGATCTCGTCCTCGCCCTCCTTCGCATTGACGACGCTCATGCTGCGCTCCCGTCTTCGGGTTCGCTGACCTTGGCCTTGCGCTTGCGCGGGGCGGCCTTGGCAGGCTCGTCCGCCAGCGCCACTGCCGCGACCTCGGGCTCCGCCTTGGGCGCACGCTTGCGCTTGGGCTTCTCTTCGGTCGCAGCGTCCGCGATCGGCGCGGGCGCGATCTCGACGGGCGGCAAGGGCTCGGGCGCCGGAAGCGCCGCGAGCTTGGCCTCGGCTTCCTTGATCTGCGCGTCATCGAGGCCCGTCGAGACCGGCTCGCCGGGCATCTCTATGGGCTTGTAGTCGGAGTTCATGGCTGACGACACCGAGCCGCCGACATCCTCGACCTGCTTCTTCAGGTCGTGGAGTTCGGCCTCGCGCATCGCGTCATTGAACTGGCCCTGGAACTCGCTGGCCATGCGGCGCACCTTGCCGACCACCTGGCCGACAGTGCGCATGGCTTTGGGCAGATCCTTGGGGCCGATCACGACGAGCGCAACCGCCCCGATCAGCATCAATTCGCTCCAGGCGATGTCGAACATCGATGGCTCGTCCTCTCAACCGCTCGCCTTGAGGCAAGCGGCGCGCCATCAGGCCTTGTGCTCGGCCTTGGCCGCAGCGGGATTGCTCGTGGTCGCCTGGTCGATGACCCGGGGATCGGCCGGAGTTGCACTCGGCGGCGGCGTGGCCGGCTCGTCATCGTCGGCCATGCCCTTCTTGAAGGACTTGATGCCCTTGGCAACGTCGCCCATCAGCTCGGAAACCTTGCCGCGCCCGAACAGCAGCATCACGATGACGCCGACGACGATCCAGTGCCAGATACTGACGCCACCCATGGCGAACTCCTCCGAATTACAGTGCGGCCGGGCGTTGAGCCTCGGCCAACTTCTTGTGGCGGAACCTATGTGTCCCCCGCAGGGAACACAAGAACTTCATCCGTGGGAATATCGATGCCGACATCGTCGCCCTCGCGAACGCTCCCGGTGAGCGACACCCGCGCGAGCAGCGGCCGGTCGAAGCCCGAGACCGCGAGCAGGACGTGGTCGACCTCGCCGAGGAAGCGCCGCGTCACGACACGGCCAGGCAGGCAGAACCCCTCCGGCATCAATCGGATCGCTTGCGGCCGGATGCAGACCACGGCCTGCGCGCCTTCGCCAAGCTCGCCCGCCGGAAACCGTCCCACCGGCGTATCCACCGCGCCACGCAGGACACGGCCTTCTATCTCGGTAAAATCGCAGAAGAATCGGGCGGCAAAGAGGCTGTTGGGCTGACGGTAAAGCTGTTCGCCCGTGCCGATCTGGACGATCCTGCCCGCGCGCATCAGCACGATGCGGTCGGCCATGCGCATCGCATCCTCTGGATCATGCGTCACGATGATCGAGGTCGCGCCGGTTTCCTTGAGCAGTGCCGCCGTCTCGTCGCGCACCACATCGCGCAGGCGCCGGTCGAGATTGGAGAAGGGTTCGTCCATCAAGAGCACGCCGGGGCGCGGCGCTATGGCGCGGGCCAGCGCGACGCGCTGCTGCTCGCCGCCCGACAACATATGTGGATAAGCCTCGCTGAGATCGGCAAGACCGACGCGGGCGATGGCGCGCAGCGCGGTCGCCTCGGCGGATGCCTCGTCATAGCCGCGCAGGCCGAAGCGAACATTCTCGCGCACGCTCAGATGCGGGAACAGCGCATAGTCCTGGAAGACCAGCCCGACGCCGCGCTGCTCCGGCTCGACGAAGCCTTGCGGCGAGGACACATCGCTGCCCTCCAGCAGCACGCGCCCGGAGCTCGGCCGCTCGACGCCGGCTGCAAGCCTGAGCAGCGTCGTCTTGCCGCAGCCCGACTGGCCAAGCAGGGCCACGACCTCGCCGGGCTCGATGGACAGGCTGACCTCGCTCAAAGCCGTCACATCGCCGAAGCGCTGCGTCACCCGGTCGAATCCAAGCGCCATCGGGATCGCGGCGCCGGCCGTCCCTCGCCTGCCCCAGCTCAGCCAGCGCGCCTTGGTCTCATTCGACGCCAAAATCCGTTCCAGTTCATTCAGGAACCACACCCGTCATCCCGGACAGGCGGCGAAGCCGCGCCGATCCGGGGTCCATCGTAGAGCGTCATTCTCGGGCTTGCTCCGAGAATCTCATGACCAGAGTGCTCTGGTTTCCGAGATGGTCGGGTCAAGCCCGACCATGACGTGCTTCGGATCCCGGATCTCCGCGGGGTTCATCCTTGGGCCGATCGAAGATCAGACCCGAGGGCTGCGTCCGGGATGACGGGCGGGTGTGGTGATCGCCTGCAGTTTACTCATCCGCCGTGTGCGGCGGCCCTTCGCCGTCGTCAAGCGGCGTGAAGAGGTCGCCGAGCGGATCCTCGTCGGCGCGCAGATCCGGATCATCATCGGGAATCGGCACGGTGAGGTCCTTGGTCAGCCGCCCCTCGATGAAGCCCGAGCCCTTGAGCTCTTCGAGGCCGGGCAGGTCGTCGATGCGGTCGAGGCCGAAATGGTCGAGGAAACCCGGCGTCGTGCCATAGGTCACCGGCCGCCCGGGCGAGCGCCGGCGGCCACGCAGGCGCACCCAGCCTGCCTCCAGCAGGATGTCGAGCGTGCCCTTGGCGGTGGCGACGCCGCGAATCTCCTCGATCTCGGCCCGCGTCACCGGCTGGTGATAGGCGATGATCGAGAGCACCTCGAGCGCCGCCCGCGACAACTTGCGCGGCGGCTCGGCCTCGGCCGCCAGCAGATAGCCGAGATCGGGCGCGGTGCGGAAGGCGAAGCCGCCCGCGACCAGGCGCAGATTCACCCCGCGCGGCGCGTAGAGATCGATAAGATGCTCCAGCACCTGCGCGACATCGACGCCGGCCGGCACCGAGCGCGCCAGTTCCTCGGCGCTCAACGGCATGGCCGAGGCGAAGAGCAGCGCCTCGACAATGCGCGTCGCCAGGGCCAGCACTTCGGCCTCGCCGCCATCATCCTCCTCGTCGAAATGCTCGGTCATCGCCACCGTCATCGCCCGCTCACAACGGCAAGGTCGGCGGCCGTGCCGAGCGGCGGCGCAGATAGAGCGGCGCGAAGGCCTCGTCCTGGCGCAGATCGAGCGCGCCCTCCTTCACCATTTCCAGCATCGCCGACAGCGCCGAGGCCCTGACCGTCGCCGTCATCTCGCGCGCCGGCAGGCCATGCGAGGTCATGTAGCGCGCGAGATAAGGGTCGATCGCGGTCCAATCGCCCGCCTCGCCGACGAGACGCTGCAAGGCCTCGCGCGCCTCGACCAGCGACCAGACGATGCGGTGGCCGACGGAGATATGGCCCTGGACGCGCCTCTGGCGCTGCTGCGCATAGGCCGCGAGCAGATCGTAGAGCTCGGCTTCCCAGACCGGGCGCGCGCCCGCCACGATCGCCTCGGGCGCACCGCGCGCAAAAACATCCTGCCCCAGCCGTTCGCGCGAGGCGAGCCGGCGCGACGCCTCGCGGATCGCTTCCAGCCGGCGCAGGCGCAAGGCGAGCGCGGTGGCAAGGTCGGCCGCGCTCGGCTCCTCGCCCTTGGGCGGCTCGGGCAGCAGCAGGCGGGATTTGAGATAGGCCAGCCAGGCCGCCATCACGAGATAATCGGCCGCCAGTTCGAGCCTGAGCGCCCGCGCCTGCTCGACGAAGGCGAGATATTGCTCGGCCAGGGCCAGGATCGAGATGCGGTGCAGATCGACCTTCTGGCGCCGCGCCAGATCGAGCAGCAGGTCGAGCGGACCTTCATAGCCGTCGACATCGACGAGGAGCGCGGGCTCGTCCTCGCGGCGCGGGCCGTCATCCTCGAATGGCAGTTGCGCCGCCATAGCCGGCCGCCCCCTCTTTGATGGCGCCTGCCCACTCGCAGCCCTCATCCTGGGGAGCCGCGAAGCGGCGTCTCGAAGGATGCTTCAGCGCGCTCTGGAGCATCCGTCAAAACGCAGACGTCCGTCCGCTCTTCAGGATGAGGGCTACGGTGCCGGACAGGCCCCACCCCCACGAAGGCCGCAGGTTCGGCTGTTCAGGCGCTCAAGGCAAGCGCGCTTGCAAGCTGCGCCCTCGCTTCATTCACATCCAGAGGCTCGGGCTCGTGCCGGATGCGGGCGAGCGCCATGGCAGCGCGGCGGCCGCGCGCGCCTGTCATCTCCGGCACGGCGCCGGCGATCGCCACCATCTCCGCCATGATGCCGTGGCAATGCAGCACGACATCGACACCGGCGCGGATCGCCGCCCTGGCCTTCCCGGCGAAATCGCCCGCGAGCGCCTTCATCGAAATATCGTCGGTCATGATCAGACCGTCGAAGCCGAGTTCGCCGCGCATGATCTCGCGAACGATCGTCTTCGACACCGTCGCCGGATGCTTCGGGTCCAGCGCGGAGAAGACGACATGGGCCGTCATTGCCATCGGCATGTCGGCGAGATGCCGGAAGGGGCGGAAATCGCTCGCCCGCAACTCCGCCAGCGAGGCCTCGACCACCGGCAGGTCGTGATGACTGTCGGCCCTGGCGCGGCCATGGCCGGGCATGTGCTTGATCACCGGCAGCACGCCGCCCGCGATCAGCCCCTCGGCCGCCGCCCGGCCGAGCCGCGCGATCATGTCGGGTTCATGCGCATAGGCGCGGTTGCCGATGACGTCGTGGCTGCCGGCGACGGGAACGTCGAGCACCGGCAGGCAATCGACATCGATGCCGACGGATTTCAGGTCATGCGCCATCAGCCGCGCCGAAAGCCGTACGATTTCGCGCTGTCGCACGGGATCATTGATACCCAGGAACGCCCGTGCCGGCGGATAGGCCGGCCAATGCGGCGGCCCCATGCGCTGGACCCGCCCGCCCTCCTGGTCGATCAGGATCGGCGCGTGCCAGCCGACGGTCTCGCGCATCTGCGCCGTCAGGGCCGCGACCTGCTCAGGCGATTGCGTGTTGCGCTTGAACAGGATGAAGCCCCAGGGCCGCGCCTCCCTGAAGAAGGCGCGCTCGTCCTGGGTCAGGCTCGTGCCGAGGCAGCCGGCGATGAAGGCGCGTGAGGTCATGTGACTGGGGTAGGAACAGGCGCGGGCGCGGTCAAGCGCACCCGTCCTTGCGAGGAGCGCAAGCGACGAAGCAACCCAGAGGGACTTGGTGCAAACACACCCGGATTGCTTCGCTACGCACGCAATGACGGCCTGCAGGCCTTCTCAGCGCATCTGTGCCGACATCTGAGCGTTGAAGGCGTCGAAAGGCAGCTCGGCGATCCGGAACCAGAGCTGCTCCTTCTTCCAATAGGGCAGGAACGAATCATAGAAGGTCTTGAAGGCCGGGTTGCTCGCGGCGAGCTCGCCATAAAGCGCGAAGGCCTCCTTGAACGCCGCCTGCATCACCTCCTGCGGGAAGGGGCGCAATTCGGCTCCGGCGGCCGCCAGCCGCAACAAGGCGTCGGGATTGCCATGATCGTATTTGGCCACGCACAGGGCGTTGGCTTCCGAGCATGCGGCCTCGAGCGCGGCCTTGTAGGCCGGCGGCAGCTCGTTCCACTTGTCGAGGTTGGCGACGAAGCTGACATTGGCGCAGCCCTCCCAGAACCCCGGATAGTAGTAGTATTTCGCCACGCGCTGGAAACCGAGCTTTTCGTCGTCGAGCGGGCCGGAAAACTCGACAGCGTCGAGCGTGCCGCGCTCCAGAGCCGGATAGATGTCGCCGCCGGCGATCTGCTGCGGCACGACGCCGAGCCGCGCCATGATGCGCCCGCCGAGGCCCGCAATGCGGAACTTCAGCCCCTTCAGGTCTTCGAGCGTCTTGATCTCCTTGCGGAACCAGCCGCCCATCTGGGCGCCGGTGTTGCCCGACGGGATCGTGTAGCAGTTATAGCCCTTCATGAAGGCGCGGCACAGTTCGAGCCCACCGCCCTGGTAGAGCCAGGCGTTCTGCTGGCGCGTATTGAAGCCGAAGGGCAGCGAGGTCTCGAAGGCGAAGGCCGGGTCCTTGCCGATATAAAAGCTCGACAGCGTATGGCTGCACTCGACCGTGCCGTTCTGGACGGCGTCGAGCGCCTGCAGACCAGGCACGATCTCGCCGGGTGCGAAGACCTGGATCTGGAACTGGTTGTCGGTGAGCTCGCCGACGCGCTTGGCGACCTGCGTGCTGAGGCCATAGAGCGTGTCCAGGCTCTTGGGATAGCTCGAGGTTAGGCGCCAGCTGACCTTGGGCTGCGTCTGGGCGATGGAGGGTGCGGCGATGGCTGTGCCGCCGACGGCAGCGCCCGTGCCTGCCGCCTTGACGAATGTACGACGATCCATGGGTTTCCTCGGTTTCTTGTGTCTCTGGGAATTCTTGTCTCGCGCCCTGCCCTCGCCCTGACCGGGACTCGCTCCAGCCAGGACATGCGCAAGCTGGGCGGCGACGCTACCCGCACTGGGCCCGCGCTTGAACCCCAACCATGCGGTAGCGTCATGCGCCGCAGGCCGAACGGAAAAGCCGCCGGCAGCGACTGGGCGCTGCCGGCGGCCTTTTTATCGTAGGTCAGGCGCTATGCGACAGCTGACGCCTGCTCAGCTCTGGCTCGCTCAATTCTTGGCGATGAAGCACTGGCCGCCGGCCGTCTGCAGCTGCGTGCACACGGCCGTGGCGTCGTCGCGCGAATAAGGGCCGACGCGCAGGCGGTAGACGGTCTTGCCGCCGGCGAGTTCGGTCTTGCGCACGATCGGCGCCTGGCCGCCCAACTGATTGGGATATTTGCGTTGCAGCGCCGAGAAGGTGGCGCGCGCTTCCGCCTCGCTGCCGGGCGCGCCGAGCTGCACCGCGAAATCGCCAGTGCCGGCGCGGATCGCGGCCGTAGCCGGAGCGGCATTCGTCGTAGCCGGAGCGGCGCTGGCGACGCGCAGAGGCGGCGTGGTCGCGGGCGCAGGCGTCGCGACGCGCTCCTGCACTTTGGCGGCCTCGGGCGTCGTGGCAGGACGCGGGCGCGGCAAGCTGTTGGCCGCCGTCGCGTTCGGATTGCTCGCGGCAGGCGCGGTGAGCTTGGCGGGAGCCGAACCCGTGACCGACGGCGATACAGCGTTGACATTGCCGTTGCCGCTCGCGCCCGGAGGCGGCGCGGGCGTGCCGTCGGGCCGGATCGCGACGGTGCGCACGCGGCGCGGCTCGCCCAGACCCGGAACGGCGGGTCCCGGCATCAGGGCGGGCTCCGCCGGCATCGCACTGCGCTCGGGCACGGCGGGAGCGTTCGCCAGCGGGTTGGTCGTGCCGGAGGTGTCAGTACCGCCGGTGACCACGGAGGAACCGGGGCCAGGCAGAACGACACGCGCCGGCATGGTCCGCGCGGCCTGCTGGACGTCGACCGGCTGCTCCTCGCGGCTGACCACCTGGGTCTGGGTCGAGGGAGCCTGTCCGACCTTTTCGTAGATCTGCTTGTTCTGGTTTGGAATCTCGGTGCCGCCGGGATTGGTCGGCTCGACCTTGGTCGGGCCGCGATCGGCGTTGATCACCAGCGGCGATCCGTCCTTGTTGGCCACGCCCGACGAACGGAAGAACGACGCGCCGGCAACGCCGACGATGCCGACGACGGCGACGGAGGCCAGCAGCCACATGCCCTTGCGCGAACGGCGCGGCTCGAGATCGGGCGCATCGTCCTCCGCCATCATCGGCTGGTCGGCCGGCTCGGACATGGCCGGCTGGCTGTAGCCGCCGGACTGCTCATAGGCATAGGAATAGCCGCCGGCCTCCTGATCGAGGTCGCGCGGCGCATCGGCCACGCCTTGCACCGAAGCGGGTCGCTGATAGCTCTGCGGCTCCGGCAGGTGGAAGCCATGCTCCTCGGGCTCGTCATAATGCGCGTCGGGGGCGGGCGCGGGTGCCGGGCTCGTAGCCGGTCGAGCAACGTCGGTGCGCCGCAGCAGCGCCTCGAACTCGTCGAGCGCGCCGCGCAGCTCTGCCGGCGGCGCGGAGCTCTCCGGCTTCGGCGGAACCGGAGCGGGCGCGAAGGAGGGCTCCTGCCGCGGCGGCTGCCAGGACTGCGCCGGCTGTTGCCAGGACTGTACCGGCTGCGGCACTGCTGCCGGCTGACCACGATGGGCGAAGATATCCTTCAGCGGATCGTCCTGCCCGACGATGCGCGTCAGTTCCGCGAGCGGATCCGAGGCTTGGCCCGGCTTGGGGGCCTGGGCCGCGCCGCGAAGCTGACGCTCGAGATCTTCGAGGTCGAGGGCGAAACGGTTTCTAGCTGGCTCACTCATGGCATGATCCATTCCAGCGCGGGCCGAGGCGACGAATGGAACGCCGAACCTCGCGCGCGGTCAAATTGACCTTGTGCGCGCTGCCGGAAGGTTCCGTCAGCGCATCTCTTCCGGCGCCGCTACACCCGCGACTGCCAGACCGGAAGCAAGAACGCTGCGCACCGCATGCACGAACGCCAATCTCGCTTCCGTCGACTTTCGATCAGTTTGATTAACGAACCGTAATTGCGGCGAGTCTTTGCCCTTGTTCCAAAGCGAGTGGAAGGCGCTCGCCAACTCATGCACGAAAAAGGCCACCCGATGCGGCTCATGCGCCAGGGCTGCACCCTCGATCATCCTGGGATAGGCCGCGATCATCTTGACGATGCCGATCTCGGCCTCGTCGGTGAGCATGGCGAGATCCGCTTGAGCCAGCTTGACGGGCGACAGATCGAGATCGGGAAAGGCCTCCCGCGCCTGCCGGAAGATCGAGGCGCAGCGCGCATGCGCGTACTGGACATAGAAGACGGGGTTGTCCTTCGACTGCTCGACGACCTTGGCGAGATCGAAGTCGAGCGTCGCGTCGTTCTTGCGGAAGATCATCATGAAGCGCACCGCGTCGCGGCCGACCTCGTCGATCACCTCGCGCAGCGTGACGAAATCGCCCGAGCGCTTCGACATGCGCACCTGCTCGCCATTGCGCAGCAGCCGGACGAGCTGGCAGAGCTTGACGTCGAGCGCCCCTGCCCCGCCGGTCACCGCCTTCACAGCCGCCTGCATGCGCTTGACGTAGCCGCCATGGTCGGCGCCCCAGACGTCGATCATCTCGGTGAAGCCACGCGTGAACTTGGAGCGGTGATAGGCGATGTCGTTGGCGAAATAGGTGTAGCTGCCATCCGACTTCAAGATCGGCCGGTCGACATCGTCGCCGAACCGGGTGGCGCGGAACAGCGTCTGCTCGCGATCCTCCCAGTCCTCGTCCTTCTGGCCCTTGGGCGGCGGCAGGCGGCCCTCATAGATCAGGTCGCGGGCGCGCAGGTCCGCGATCGTCTCGGCCACCGCGTCGAGATTGCCGTCGACCTTCTGCAGCGAGCGCTCGGAGAAGAAGACGTCGTGGACGACGCCGAGCGCCGCAAGATCGTCGCGGATCATCGCCATCATGCCGTCGATCGCGACCGCGCGGACGAGCGGCAGCCACTCGGATTCGGGCTTTGCCAGCAAGGCGTCGCCATGCGCCTGGGCCAGCGTCTGCCCGACGGAGACGAGATAGTCGCCGGGATACAAGCCCTCGGGGATCTCGCCGATCGTCTCGCCCAGCGCCTCGCGATAGCGCAGGAAGGCGGAGCGGGCGAGCACGTCGACCTGCGCGCCGGCATCGTTGATGTAATATTCCCGCGCCACGTTGTGACCGGCGAAAGCCAGCACATTGGCGAGCGAATCGCCGAAGACAGCGCCGCGGCCATGGCCGACATGCATCGGCCCGGTCGGATTGGCCGAGACATATTCGACATTGATCTTCGGCTCGGGCTTGAATGCGCCCCGGCCGTAATCGAGCCCGGCCTCGACCGCGCTCTTCAGGATCGCGGTGAAGATCGCCGGCTGCAGCGTCAGGTTGATGAAGCCCGGCCCGGCGATCTCGGTCTTGACGATCGTCTCATCGCTGGCGAGTTCCTCGCAGATCAGTTGCGCCAGCGCACGCGGATTGGTGCCCGCCTCCTTGGCCAGCACCATCGCGGCATTGGTCGCGAGGTCGCCATGGGCGGCATCCTTGGTCGGCTCGACCACGACCCGGCGGAGATCGAGCCCGGCGGGAAGCGCACCACGCTCGGACAAGCGCGCCAGCGCGGCGTTGACGCGGGCGGAATAGGTCTCGAACAGGTTCATCGCGGTCATTCTTGGCGGTGGTTCGTGCTGGCAGGGAAGCGCCCGGCCCTATCGCAGCGAGGGGGTGGCGTCAAACAGGCGGCGGTGTTCGTCGAGCGCGTACCAGTCGGTCATGCCGGCGATATAGTCCGAAATCCGCCGCGCCCGGCGCTGCGGATCGAGCGCATCGCAGCCCTCGCCCCACTCCGCCGGCATCGCGCCGGGCTCGGCCAGGAAGCGCGAGAACAGGTCGCGCACCACATCGGCCGCCCTGCGCCGGATCTCGGCGATGCGCGGATGGCGATACATATTGGGGTAGAGGAAGGCCTTGATCTCGCTGTCGGCCGTCGTGATCGCCCCGGAGAAGGCAATCACGGGCGCGCCCGCCCGGCGGACCGCATCGGCGTCCTGCGGCTGCAGCGCCGCGATCCGGGTCTGCGACTCCGCGATCACATCCTCGACGAAGCGGGTGATGACGCGCCGGACGAGCTCATTGGTGGCGCGCGGCTTGGCGAGACCGGGATGCAGCCGCTCGATCTCGTCGAGCAATTCCGCCAGGAACGGCAGCTTGCGCAAATCGGCAAGCTCGAACAGCCCGGCACGCAAACCGTCGTCGAGATCATGGGCGTTGTAGGCGATGTCGTCGGCGAGCGCGGCAGCCTGCGCCTCCGCCGAGGCATGGCTGTCGAGCCAGAGATCCTGCACTGACTGGTATTCGAGGATCGCGGCGGGAATGCCGGTATCCGCATAGCGCGCGGTCGGCTGGCCATCGGCATCGAGCAGCGGGCCATTATGCTTGACCAGCCCCTCCAGCGTCTCCCAGCTCAGGTTCAGCCCGTCGAAGCCGGCATAGCGATGCTCCAGGCGGGTGACGATTCGCAGCGTCTGGGCATTGTGGTCGAAGCCGCCGAAGTCTTTCATGCATTCATCGAGCGCATCCTCGCCGGTATGACCGAAAGGCGTGTGGCCGAGATCATGCGCCAGCGCCAGCGCCTCGGCGAGATCCTCATCGAGCCCCAGCGCCCGGGCGAGCGCACGCGCGATCTGCGCCACCTCGATCGTATGCGTCAGTCGCGTGCGGTAATGGTCTCCCTCATGCGAAACAAAGACTTGCGTCTTGTGCTTGAGGCGCCGGAAGGCCGTGGAATGGATGATGCGGTCGCGGTCGCGCTGGAACTGGCTGCGCGTCGGCGAGCTCGGCTCATCGACCAGGCGACCGCGACTCAGGCTCGAGCGGCAGGCATAAACCGCCCGCCAGCGGTCGCCGGGTTCGGGTTCGAGGCTCTGTTGATGCGGCATGGCGGACCCGTCATCGCCCCCTGCTTGTAGAGGCGCGTGCCCGCAATTACCTTTGTGGGCAACCCGGGTGCAAGGAGCATCTGCCCAAGGAGCTCGCCATGTCGACCGATATCGAGGTCAATCCGCGCGGCGTCGCCGTCACCGGCAAGGCCGCGAGCCGCATTCTCTCCGTGATGGAAAAGGAGCCGCCCGGCTCGATGCTGCGCGTCAGCGTCGCCGGCGGCGGCTGTTCCGGCTTCCAGTACATCTTCGACGTCGACCGGGAAAAAGCGCCGGGTGACCTCGTGATCGAGCGCGATGGCGCAACCGTGCTGATCGACGAGACCTCGCTCGATCTGCTCGAAGGCTGCACGATCGATTTTGTCGACGACCTGGTGGGTCAGTCGTTCCGCATCACCAACCCGAACGCGACCAGCTCCTGCGGCTGCGGGACGTCGTTTGCGGTCTGAGGGATTCCGGGGCTTCGCCCTCGGGTCCGCTCATGGTCGGCCCCCGCGGATTGACCCCGCGAAGAACCCGGAACCGATAGCCGCCATCGACGCAGAACGAAGCTGCGTCGGAGGCCGCGTTCAGGAATTGCTCGCCTGACGGCGCGCCGCATTGGCCTCGGCCAATTGCAGCAGCCGGTCGAGATCGTTGCGCGCAATGTCGAACGAATCGCCCATTTGCGTCAGCGCCTCGTCGATATCCTCTGGATTGAAGGCGGCCGCCCCTTCCGAGAGAGCAGCCACTTTGGCCGCCGCAGCACGATGCGGGTAGGATCGGCGCGACAGCGCGTGGAACGCCATTCCCAGCATAACCAGGCACAGCGAATTCACCCCGATCGGCACCAGCGGAAACAGCACGCCCCATTTCGCGGCAATGGGGCCGCCGAGCGCAGCGGTCAATGCGACCGCGCCGCCGGGCGGATGAAGCGAGCGCGTCACTGACATGACTGCGATCGCCAGCGCAACGGCGCAGGCCGCCGCGATGGTGATGTCGGGAATAGCCCAGGCGACGCCGAGACCGACGAAGGCCGAGATGACGTTTCCGCCAACGACCGGCCAGGGCTGTGCCAGAGGGCTCGCTGGAACCGCGAAGATCAGCACCGCCGACGCGCCGATCGGCGCGACCACCAATGGCGAGTGAACCGGGAAGGCAAAGCCCGTCGCAGCCGTCAGCGCTACCGCGATGAAGGCGCCCGCACAGGCAATCGAGCGTTCCGAGATCGTCGCGCCGGCAAGAATGGGATCGAACAGCTTCACAGGCCGGCGCCAGCACTCATTGATGAAGCCTGCTTCTACAATGAGCATTATGCACAATTCAACGGCAAATAAGATCAATCCACAGATCAACATGTGAATTATCTGAAAGCCAAGAAGGAGCGCTGCCCGGCCGGCGCCGCCCATTGCGACTCGACAAAAAAGGGCGCCACAGGCGCCCTTTGTCACGGAACTCATGCTCGCAACGTCAGTGCGAACTGATCGCGCCGCCCTGCTCCAGCCGGATCTCGGCCGCCATCAGGCCTTTCGGCCCGGGGCCGTAGCGCACCAGCACGGCCTGGCCCGGGATCAACTCCACCAGGCCATAGCGCCGCAGCGTTTCCATATGGACGAAGATATCCGGCGCGCCCTCGCCAGCCGAGACGAAGCCGAAGCCACGCAGGCGGTTGAACCACTTCACCACCATGCGCTCGAGGCCGCTGGTCGGCGTGACCGAGACGTTGGTGCGCGCCATCGGCAATTCGGCGGGGTGGCGCCCGGCGCTGGTGTCGATCGACAGAACACGCACCGCCTGCCGGCCACGCGTCTTCTCGATCGCCTCGAGCACGATGCGCGCGCCCTCCGCAATGGCGTTGAAGCCGTCGCGCTTCAGGATGGTGACATGGACGAGTACGTCGGCGCCGCCATCCTCCGGGACGACGAAGCCATAGCCCTTGCTGACGTCGAACCATTTGACATAGCCGGCGAGTTCGACGCCGGCCTCATGCGACAGGCCATCGGACCCGTCGAGCCGCATCACGCGATTGAGCGACTGGATCGGCCCTACTGGTGGACGCCCGCTCTCACCGTACTCGTCGGACATGTGCCGCTCACCCCCGCGCGAATGGCTTGATTCGTGGTGTCACGATACCATTGCTGCCAAGGCGCGATACAGCCCGCAGAGCTTCATCCACATCAACGAGAGGGAAATATTCAATTGTAAGGAGCTTGGCCGCCCAAGGCTCAGTCGTCATCATCACGCGCGCCGCCATTTGATTCCGGAGAGGCCGATGCAAGACCTGCAGACCCTGGTTCTCTTTACGGCAGCTTGCGCGGTGCTGACCGCGACGCCCGGCCCCGACATGCTGCTGATCGCGTCGCGCAGCCTGAGCCAGGGCCGCGTCGCCGGCTTCCTGACCTATTCCGGCATCGCGGCGGGCAGCTATCTGCAGGCCTTCGCCGCCGCATTCGGGCTGTCGCAGCTCTTCATCCTGGTTCCGGCCGCCTACGACATCCTGCGCTGGGTCGGCGCGGCCTATCTCGCCTGGCTCGCCTGGACGACGCTGCGTTCGAGAACCCCGCTCTTCGCACCGGACGCCACGGCAAGCCCCGTCTCGATGCGCCGCATCTTCATGCAGGGCCTGCTGACCAACCTGCTCAACCCCAAGATGGCGTTGTTCATGCTCGCCTTGCTGCCGCAGTTCCTGAAGCCGGATGCCGGCTCGGTCGTGCTTCAGGTCATGGTGCTGGCGACGATCCTCAACCTGATGGGGCTGATCACGAATGGCATCGTGATCCTGACCGCGAGCCGGCTCGGCCACGCCCTCGCCAGCCGCCCGCATCTCGCGCGCCTGCCGCAGACGCTGATGGGTGCGGTCTTCGGTGCGCTGGCGATCAGGCTGGCGGTCTCGGCGCGCGAGTGAAGCGCCTGCGCCGCCTAAGGCGTTGCTGGTAGTCCTTCGACCAGGGACTCGATGAGCTTCCGATCGGCCGGCGTGGCCGGATTGTAGACGATCAGGCTCAGATCCGGCCGCGCATCCACCGCGAAGGCCGAGTACTCCAAGGTGATCGGTCCCAGCCGGGGATGACGCAGGCGCTTCACGCCGTCGCCATGCGTCTGGACATTGTTGTCGCGCCACATCGCTGCGAATTCGGGGCTTGCCTGGCTCAACTCGTCGACCAGCTTCGCGACCTCCGCGTCGGCGCCCGCGCGAGCGGCATCGATCCGGAAAGTGGCCACGACGAAGCGGGCAACGGATTCCCATTCCGACTGTGCGGCGCGGACGCGGGGGTCACAGAAGATCAGGCGCAGGACGTTGCGTTGGTCGGGCGGGAGCGCGCCATAATCGGTCAGCACGGCCGCTGCCGCGCGGTTCCAGGCGACGACGTCCCAGGTCGCCGTCCTGACGATCGCGGGGCTGTAGGTCAGCTCGTCGAGCAGGCGCTGCAATCGCGGCGTGATCGCGTCGCTGCCGCGATAACGGATCTCGGGCGGACGACCGAGGCCGACAAGGAACAGATGCTCTCGCTCGACATCCGTCAGCGTCAGCGCCCGTGCGATCCGGTCGAGCACATCCGCAGAGGGGCTGCCGCCGCGCCCCTGCTCCAGCCAGGTGTACCAGGTCGCGCTGATATTGGCGCGCTGCGCTACCTCCTCGCGGCGCAGCCCCGCAGTTCGCCGCCGGCCGCCGGCGAGGCCGAAGGACGCGGGATCGAGCTTCGTCCGCCGACTCCTGAGATAGACACCGAGCGGATTGCCATCGGACATCGCGCCTCATCCTGTCAGCAATTATACTGGGATAATCTCACTACTTTACCCGAATAATCCAGCTGCCCACAATCGCCAAAGTGAATGGTGAATTCTGGAGGCTGAGCGCATGCGTGTATTCGTGACGGGAGCCACCGGCTGGGTCGGCTCGGCGGTGGTCCAGGAGCTGGTCGGGGCCGGCCATAAAGTGACGGGCCTGGCCCGCTCCGACGAAAAGGCAGCCGCGCTAGCAGCCACTGGGGCCGATGTGCTGCGCGGCACGCTCGACGATCTCGACGCCTTGCGCGGCGCAGCCTCGGCAGCGGACGCTGTGGTCCACACCGCGTTCAACCATGATTTTTCCAGATTCGCCGAGAATGCCCAGCAGGACCGGCACGCCATCGAGGCGCTGGGAGGCGCGCTGGAGGGATCGGACCGTCCGCTGCTCGTCACTTCGGGCTTCGCGCGCCTCGCACCGGGCCGGGTCGCGACCGAGCTGGACGTGCCCTCCTCCGATCCATCCTTCCCACGTCGATCCGAGGCGGCGGCGCGAACGCTGGCGCAGCGCGGCGTGCGCGCGGCAACGATCCGGCTCGCGCCGTCGGTCCACGGCCTTGGCGACCACGGCTTCATCCCGATCCTGATTGCGATGGCGCGCGAGAAGGGCGTGTCGGCCTATATCGACGAGGGCCAGAACCGCTGGGCCGGCGTGCATCGACTGGACGCTGGACGCCTCTACCGGCTCGCACTCGAACAGGGCGCGACCGAGCCCGCCTATCACGCGGTCGCCGACGAAGGCACGCCGTTCAAGAAGATCGCCGAGGTGATCGGCCGCCGGCTCGGCTTGCCCATCGAATCGCGTGGCCGCGAGCATTTCGGCTGGTTCGCCGACTTTGCAGGCGCGGATATGGCGGCGTCGAGCGAACGCACGCGGTCGCTGCTCGGTTGGCGGCCGACCGGCCCGGACCTGCTCAGCGATATCGATCAGCCGGGCTACTATGCCGTTCGATGAGGAATTCGCTGCCCCGGCCGGCCGCCCCTAGAGCCGGACAATTTCAGAGGCAATCACAAGGTGATCCATCTGAAACCTGAATCCAGCTCTCATCTAAGAGTGAGAGCAGGATCGACGCGAAAAACCGGCACCCACTCTTTCGCATCCGGCTAGCGCAGCCAGGACGGGGCAACATAGCCGACGCAACGCAGCTCTCCGCGCTTCGGGTTCACCACCTCGAAGGCGGAGACCGGGCAGTTGTTCGCAGGCGCCGGCTCCTTGAGCTCGTTGATGGCGCCATTACCCGGACGAAGCTTGCGGAGCGTCCAGGTCGAGCCCCCAGAATAATATTGCGAGCTGAGCTGCCAACCCTGAGCCATGACCTCTTCGTTGAGCAGCGGGACCGACAGTGCGAAGACACAAGCTCCGCCGGTCAAGGCATTGGCGAGCCGTTTCAAGACCAGACGGGAGGATGCCAGAGCGGCATCTGCGTTCGCTTTCGGGGCGTTCTGTGTCATCGGGGGACATCCAAAATTGCGCTGCCCCCAAAGCTGCAATCATGACGCCGGGGCAGTTCTCCGGATGTTGGGCCTCCAAAACCGAGCCATCATTCCGAGTTGCCCCCTGGTCCTGGCGAAAGGTCGAAGGGCCGCGGCTGGCCTGCTCCGCCATGATTGCCGGCTGCGCCGTTGGCCGGGCCGAAACGATCGCCCGCAGCACAGCCCGGTGCTTCCCTGGGAAAAACGATGCGCCTATGGGCGGCCGCCGGCTCCCTGGCTATCGTCCTCGCCCGGCGGAATCGAATGTCGGCACGGCACTCTCGCACCGCTCGTGCGACCTAATCCTCAAAGCGGCTCGTGGCGTCACGATCACGCTCATATCGTCGCATGAGCGGAAACGGCGGCAGCCAGGCCTCTCGGCGGATGGTCCAGAGCTCGTAGGTCGGCATCAGCTGGTCAGGGGCATCCAGCGACCCCAGGTTCACTTCGATTTCGTCGCCGCTGCGTGCGAAAACGGGCGAGCCGCAGCGGGGACAGAAAAACCGCCCGGCATAGTCGCGCGTTTCGCCAGTGATCGTCACCGCATCCTGAGGGAACACCGCGGAAGCGTGGAAAAGCGCCCCGTGATGCTTGCGGCAGTCGAGACAGTGACAGAGGCCGACCCGGTATGGGCGCCCCGACGCCACAATCCGGACATCGCCGCACCGGCAACCGCCCGTGAACCCGTCCATGGCGCGTCTCCTCCGACATCCAGCGGTCGAAATGCTTACAGCGCCGCCTGTCGAGCGTCCATGAAGGGCAGCAGCCGTTTCGGCCGCCCTCTATCAGGCTTTCGATTTCTCTTCCGCATCACGCTGGTAGACCGCGAGGAAGGCCTTGCCCATCAGCGTGGACTCGCCGTCGATGCATCTCTGGAGAACGGCCGCGCGGGTCGCCTGGATGCGCACGTCCTCTGGAGCGGCCGCGCTGGCGAATTCGGCAAGCTGCGCCGCAAGCCGCGTCTGGCCTTCCCCGGACAGGATAGCGGCCCGCTCGGCAAGCTTGTCCGCGCCGCCCGCGAGCCGCGCCAGCTCCGATGCCAGATCGGCCGTCCGCGCTGGCTTCAGATGCGCCGGATCGCCATCGAACCAGCCGGCATAGAAATGGTAGATGGCCCGAACCAGGAATTCGGGATCGTCATATTTCGGCAGCAGATAAGGCTTCGTCAGGTAGCGCAGCGGAACCTTGACCGCGTGCAGCACCTCATCGAGCGTAGCGCCACGGTTGATCAACCGGAGCGTCTCGCTCGTCAGATATTCGAGCGCCTCCGCGCCGTCCCGCAGCACCTGCGCCGCCCGCTCCTTGCCGAAAATCACCGGCCCATGGCCCGGAATCAGGATCTCCGGCGCGAGCTCTTGCATGCGCCGCAATGCGACCGCCCAATCCGCAGCATAACGTTGGACCTTGCGCGGGTTGCCTGCATTGGGGAACACCCAGATCACGAAGTCGCCGGTCGCCAGGACGCACCGCCTCGGCAGCCAGACGAAGCTGGCGTCGTCGGTCTCGCCACGCCCGTGGAAGAGCGCGATCTCCTCGCCGCCGATCGTGAGCGACAAGCTGTCGTCATAAACCTCGTCTGGCTGCCGCTGGCCGATCGGATAGACATAGCCCGCCTTGTTGAATTGCTGGCCCTGGACCAGGCTGTTGAAGCCGTGCGACGCCTCATAGCGCTCCATGCGGCGCCGCACATTCCGATGGGCGACGATGCGCGGCCTGGGGCGGCCCCTCGCATCGGCTTCCTCATCGATGAGCGTGATGCCGCTGGTATGGTCGATATGGCCATGGGTGTAGATCACGGTGTGGATCGGGCTGTCGTCCCAGCTTCGCACGACAGCCAGGGTCCGGGCCGCGGTATCGGGCTTGGCCGTGTCGATCAGGACGAGCCCGGCATCGGTGCGGATAGCCGTGACGCTGCCGCAGAAATACGTCGTATGGACGGTGATGATGTCATCAGTGACCTGCGTGATCGCCCCCTCGGACACCGCCGCCGTCCACTCCTCCATCGGGGCAGCGCCGCTCCAGAGCCGCTCGAACAACGCGTCGTGAGCCATCCCGAAATCCCTCTGAACGGAGCCGAACGTCTTGCTCGGAGACTGCCTGAGCTTCCCCGCAGCCCTCATCCTGAGGAGCCATTCCCCTGGGAATAGCGTCTCGAAGGATGCTCGCAGAGGCCCTGGAACCTCTTGGAGCATCCTTCGAGACGCCGCTTCGCGGCTCCTCAGGATGAGGGCTCAACTCACAAGCTGTCTTTTAGCACCGCCGCCAGTGGAATGAAGCTCAGGCCGGCTGAATGCTGACAGGCCGCGTCAGCTATGGTGCGCATGACGCAAGCCCCCTACCCCGCCAATCGCCCCAGCGCCGGGCCGATTTCGGCCCGCACCACCAGATCGGCGATGGCGTCGAGCTCCGTCGGCTCGCGGTTGACGATGACGAGCTTGGCGCCATTGCGCTTGGCGATGACGGGGATCGTCGCGGCGGGAAAGACGACGAGCGAAGAGCCGACCACCAGGAAGAGATCGGCCTGCAGCGTCAGCGCGTGGGCTCGCTGCATCTGCAGCTGCGGCATGGCCTGACCAAACGAGATCGTCGCCGATTTGACGTCGCCGCCGCACACAATGCAGCTCGGCGGCTCGCCCGTCGCCTCGAAGGCCGGCCTGATCGCAGCGAGCTCATGGCGCCAGCCGCAAGTCAGGCACACGGCGTAGGTGCCGTTGCCGTGCAGTTCGACGATACGCTCATCGGGAATGCCCGAGGCCTGATGCAGGCCGTCAATGTTCTGGGTGATGATGCCGGGCGAGCGGCCTTCGCTCACCAAGCGGGCCAAAGCGCGATGGCCGCGATTGGGGCCGGCGCCGGCGAAATGGTCGTCCATCGCGAATTTGCGCCGCCAGGCCTCGATGCGCGCCTCGCGGCTGGCGGCGAAGGCGGCATACGGGATCGGCTTGTGGACCATCCAGGGCGAGCCCGGCGTGCGGAAATCCGGCACGCCGGATTCAGTCGAGATGCCGGCTCCGGTAAAGCCGACGACCACGGCTGCCCGGTCGAGCATGGCATGGAGTTCGTCGATGGCGTCGTTGGTCTCGTCCTGCATGCGCAATGATATGGGGTGATAACCCGCCCGCGTCCAAGTTGATTGACGAGGGCGCCGCCGCATCCCAAAGCTGCCTGCCATGTTGAAGACGCCGCAAGCCACCTTGAACCCCGACCTGCTCGACACCGGCACGCCTCCGATCCCGGAGGCCCAAGGCTGGGCGCGCTCCTATGACGGCCGCAACGGGCCGCTGATCGACCTGTCCCAGGCCGTGCCTGGTTCACCGCCGCCGCAGGAGTTGCTGCAGCGCCTCGGTGAGGCCGCCGGCGCGAGCGACAGCGCCCGCTATGGCGCGATCACCGGCGATCTCGCTCTGCGCGAGGCCTATGCGAAGGAGATCGGGAATATCTACGGCGCGCGTTTTTCGCCCGGTGAGATCGCGATCACCTCGGGCTGCAATCAGGCTTATGTCATCACGATGATGGCGCTGGCCCGGGCCGGCGACAATGTGCTCCTGCCGACGCCCTGGTATTTCAACCACGAGATGACGCTGACCATGCTCGGCGTCGAGCCGAGGCCTCTGCCCTGCGATCCCGCCGCCGGCTTCGTGCCGGATGTCGCGGACGCCGAGAAGCTGATCGACGCGCGCACCCGCGCCATCGTGCTGGTGACGCCCAACAACCCGACCGGCGCGGTCTATCCGGCGGCGACCATCGCCGCCTTTGCCGAGCTTTGTGCACGGCGCGGGCTCTGGCTCGTGCTCGACGAGACCTATCGCGATTTCCTGCCTGAAGGCGTTGCGAGGCCACATGAGGTCTTTGCCGCAAGCACTTGGCAAGACTCCGTCATCGGGCTCTACAGCTTCTCCAAGGCCTATGCCGTGCCGGGCTGGCGCCTGGGCGCGATCACGGCGGGCGAGACGGTCGTCGCGCAGATCGGCAAGGTGCTCGACTGCGTCCAGATCAGCCCCGTGCGCGCCGGCCAGGCGGCGATTACCTGGGGCATCAACGGCATCCGCGACTGGCGCGAGGCCAACCGCGTCGAGATCAATGCCCGCGCCGCCTTGTTCCGCGCCGCGATGGCCCCGCTGGACGGCTGGCGCGTGCTCGCGGCGGGCGCCTATTTCGCCTATGTCGCGCATCCCTACGCGGGCGTGCCGGCCGCTGAGGTCGCGCGTGCGCTTGTGCAGGAACGCGGCGTTCTGGCCCTGCCCGGCCCCTATTTCGGCCCGGAGCAGGAGCAGCATCTGCGCATCGCCATCGCCAATGTCGCAGCCGACCGGATCAGCGGGCTCGGCGAGAGGCTGACCGGGTTTTCGGTTTAGCCGCTCTACGTCATTGCGAGCGCAGCGAAGCAATCCAGAGGTCTTGCTCTGCCGCTCTGGATTGCTTCGCTACGCTCGCAATGACGGTCGAGCCTAACGGAACAGCGCCGCGTAGCGCTCGCGATAGGCCCAGACCAAGAGGCTCCCGAGCACCACCAGGATGATCGCCACAGGGATGCCCTGCGGGTTGATCACCAGGTGGAACAGCACGATCACCGTCATCACCGGAGCGAGCAGGGCCAATCCGAAGGCCGGCACGATGTTCAGGAGCAGGCTGAGCGCGCCCGCCAGATTGACCGTCTTCAACAGCGGCCAGAAGAAGCCGGCATTCTGCAGCGCGGTCTCGAAGGCGACGCCGCGCTCGCTCGTCGGCGGATGGATAAGGTGCACCCCGGTGGCAAGCCACCAGAAGCCGTCGACCGCGCTGACGAGGAAAAGCAGCCCGAGCAGCACGCGCGGAACCGTCACCAGAAGAATGTTACGCATGATCGCCCCCCGGCCGCGTTGAAGAAACCCGGTCGCGGCTATCATGCCAGGACGAGCCGCTGTCAATGCGCACGTTTCCCTTCTCCCCTCGGGGAAGAAGGTGGCGCGGCGGAACCGTGTCGGATGAGAGAAGTCTTCTGGCCGCAAGAAAAAGGGCCGCTAGCGCGACCCTTCTCTCATCCGTCGCCTGCGGCGACACCTTCTCCCAGCCATCTCGGGCTTGCCCGAGATGGGCAACCGAACTGTCAAAGTCGGCAACAGCCGACTTTGATGCGGGAGAAGGCCAAGCTCACATCGTCGCCCCGATCTGCCAGGGCACGAATTCGGCGTCGCCATAGCCCATCTCTTCGGACTTCGAATGCTCGCCCGAAGCGATGCGCAGCAGGTAGTCGAAGATCTCCTTGCCCTTCTCTTCCAGCGTCACGCCGTCGAGCACATCGCCGCAATTGATGTCCATGTCGTCGGTCTGCTTCAGATACATCGGCGTGTTGGTGGCGAGCTTCACCGAAGGCGTCGGCTTGCAGCCATAGGCCGAGCCGCGGCCCGTGGTGAAGGCGAGGATATTGGCGCCGCCGGCGACCTGCCCCGTGGCGGAGACCGGGTCGTAGCCGGGCGTGTCCATGTAGACGAAGCCCTTGGACTTCACCTGCTCGGCATAATGATAGACGGCGGCCAGCGTCTTCGTGCCGCCCTTGGCCGCCGCACCAAGCGACTTCTCCAGGATGGTGGTGAGCCCGCCGGCCTTGTTGCCGGGCGACGGGTTGTTGTTCATGTCCATCCGGGCGCGGGCGGTATAGTCCTCCCACCACTTGATGATCCCGACGAGCTTCTCTCCGACCTCGCGGGTGGCGGCGCGGCGGGTCAGCAGATGCTCGGCGCCGTAGATCTCCGGCGTCTCCGACAGGATCGCAGTGCCGCCATGCTCGACCAGGAGATCGACGGCCTTGCCCAAGGCCGGATTGGCGGTGATGCCGGAATAGCCGTCCGAGCCGCCGCATTGCAGCGCCAGCATCAGTTCCGAGGCCGGCACGGTCTCGCGCACGGCGCGGTTGGCGATCGGCAGCATCACCTTGAGCGCCTCGATGCCGGCGGCGACCGCCTTCTTCGTCCCGCCCGTCTCCTGGATCGTCAGCGTGCGGAAGACGTCGCTCTCCTCGACGCCATAGGCGTCCTTCATCCGCTTGATCTGGAAGCCTTCGCAGCCGAGGCCGACGACGAGGACGGCAGCCATGTTCGGATTGCAGGCATAGCCCCAGGTCGTGCGCTTCAGCACCTCGAAGCTCTCGCCATTATAGTCGATGCCGCAGCCGGTGCCGTGGGTCAGCGCGATCACCCCATCGACATTGGGATAATCGGCGAGCAGGCCCGAGCGCTTGACCTCCTCGGCCATGAAGCGCGCAGCTGAAGCCGAGCAGTTCACCGAAGTGAGGATGCCGACATAATTGCGCGTGCCGGCCTTGCCATTGGCGCGGCGGAAGCCCTCGAAGGTCGCCTGCTGCTCGACCGGCAGGACGAATTCGGGCTTGGCCTCGGCGCAGAAGGCATAGTCGCGCTCGAAGGCGTGGAAGCCGGTATTCTGCTCATGCACCCAGTCGCCGGGCGGAATATCGACCGTGGCGAAGCCGATGATCTGGCCGAACTTACGGATCGGCTCGCCGGTCGCGATCTTGCTCAGCGCCAGCTTGTGCCCGCGCGGAATCCGCTTCAGCGCCGTCACGCCGGCGGCGGTGACGCCGACATCGACAGGATCGACCGCGACCGCGACATTGTCGGCGGCGTTGAGCGTGAGCGTGCGTGGGGGAAGCGCTTTGTCGAGCATGTGCGAACCGCTGGCTGGGGCGCGCCGCGACCGGTGCGGCGACATACCCAACACATGCACCTGCACGGCTCAGTTTTCAATCGTTTGAAGAAGACAGGCGCGTTGAAGAAGATCGCCGCCTGGCGGCGCATGTCAGGCCTGGCCGCCCCCTGCCTTGACGAAATCGAGGAAGGCCCGCAGCGGCGCGGGAACCAGGCGCCTGCCGGGATAATACAGGAATGGTCCCGAAAAGCTCTGCCACCAGGATTCGAGAACCGGTTCGAGCGCGCCGCTGTCGAGATGCGGACGCAGCCAGCCCTCGAAAAGGGAGATGATCCCGCTGCCGGCGAGCGCGGCCTCAACGGCGAGATCGACCGCGCCTCCCACGCTGACGATGAGCGGGCCCGCGGGGTCGACGCGCACGACCTCGCCATCCCGCTCGAACTCCCATGGCGTCGTCAAGGCTCCGCTGGCAAAACGGCCGAGCAGGCAGGCATGGCCGAGCAGGTCGCGGGGATGCGCCGGCCGTCCGGCGCGATCGAGATAGGCCGGAGCCGCCGCAGCCGCAAAACGCTGAACGCGGGGACCGATCGGCACCGCGATCATGTCCTGCTCCAGGCGCTCGTCATAGCGGATGCCGGCATCGCAGCCGGCCGCGAGGACATCGACGAAACTTTCCTCGGCGACCACTTCCAGCCGGATCTCCGGATAGGCGGCCAGGAACGGCGGCACGATGGCGGGCAGGATGAGTCGCGACGCGCTGACCGGCACGTTCAGGCGCAGCGTTCCCGCGGGCCTGTCGCGAAAGCTGTTCACGACGTCGAGCGCCGTCTCCACTTCCAGGAGAGCCGGCCCGAGACGATCGAGCAGGCGTTGGCCAGCCTCGGTCACGGCCACGCTGCGTGTGGTGCGGTTGAGCAGCCTGACACCGAGCTGCGCCTCGAGCCGGCGAACCGCTTCGCTCAGCCCCGACGCGCTGCCGCCGCTGGCCCGTGCGCCGTCGCGAAAGCCCTTCGCGCGCGCGACCGCCACGAAGGCGTTGAGGTCGCTCAGATCGGCTTTCATTGTTTTAAATCCCGCACAGCCCGTGCCGATTATGACCGGTTATCGTGCGGACCGGCAATGGCTAGCTGACAGTCGTTCCCAGAGGAGATCATCCATGTCCACGATCGAACCATCCGGCGCATTCGTCCTCGGTGACCGTCCCGTAAAGCGCCTCGGCTATGGCGCCATGCAACTCGCAGGGCCCGGCGTCTTCGGCCCGCCCAGGGATCGCGACGCGGCGCTGGCCGTGCTGCGTGAGGCGGTGGCAGCCGGCGTGAACCACATCGACACCTCCGACTTCTATGGCCCTCACGTCACCAACCGGATCATCCGCGAAGCCCTGCATCCTTATGCCGACGACCTTGTCATCGTTACGAAGGTCGGCGCCCGGCGCGGTGCGGACGCATCCTGGATTCCGGCCTTCTCGGCCGACGAACTGACGCAGGCGGTCCACGATAATCTCGGCAATCTCGGCCTCGATATTTTGGACGTCGTCAACCTCCGCGCCATGTTCGATGTCCACGGCCCGGCGGAAGGATCGCTGGAGGCGCCGCTCGCCACGCTGGCCGAACTCCAGCGCAAGGGCCTCATCCGTCATATCGGGCTGAGCAATGTCACGCCGACGCAGATCGCGGATGCGCGCAGGATGGTCGAGGTCGTCTGCGTCCAGAACCAGTACAATCTGGCGCACCGGGCAGATGATGCCCTGATCGACGATCTCGCCCGCGACGGGCTCGCCTATGTGCCGTTCTTCCCGCTCGGCGGTTTCAACCCACTGCAGTCCTCGATCCTGTCGGATGTCGCCGCGCAGCTCGGCGCCACGCCGATGCAGGTCGCGCTCGCCTGGCTGCTTCACCGATCCCCCAACATCCTCCTGATCCCGGGAACCTCGTCCGTCGCGCATCTGCGGGACAATCTGGCTGCAGCGGATATCGTCTTGCCCGACCACGCGCTCACGGCCCTGGACGGAATAGCGGCGCCGGCAGCTCACGAATGAAGCGTCGACCCGGCTGAGGGAGCCATAGAAAAAGCCCGGCCTCGCGGCCGGGCTTCATATCGCGTCAGCGAGCCTGCGCCGCCAAAGGCGGCGTGGCGTCAGCTCACTTGGCGGCCGGAACGGCCTTGGCGACGATGCCTTCGAACGGCTTGTAGGCGTCCTTGGCGAGAGCGGTGTAGAGCTCGCCCATCTTGGTCAGCTGGGCGACGGCGCCTTCGAAAGCGGTCTTGACGTAGTCGGTCTGGATCTCGATCGCCTTGTCCAAGGTCTTCACGGCGGCGAGCTTCTCGATCGTCGCGGTGCCGGCCTCGAAGGACTTCTTGGCGTAGTCGGAAGCCTCGACGGCAATGGTCTGCACGCCCTTGGAAGTGGCGCCGAAAGCCTTCAGGGCCGCGTCGACGTTCTCTTTCGAAGCCTTCTGGATCGTCTCGAACTGCTGGATCATGTTTCTTCCCTCCGGCACAGGAGTGCCGCCTCTGCTGACGAGCCCTTGCGGACCCAGGTTTCTCGCCCCAAGGCCAGATGAAAAGGTTCACCACCGGGGACAGTCCACATATTGTGCAGTGCAACATGAATGTCAAGGACACACCGCAATGCACCAGGCGCAGACCGCCCGAAACAGATGCGTCGCTTTTTAACGGCTCCGTAACCGCATCCGCCTAACCTCCCTCACTGTGTCCTTATCGCCACGTTTGTTGACGTGGTGCGGGATCGGGACGTGAGTTCTGAGTTGAGGCGGGTTGCATGGCTTTTTGTTGCGTTGGTACCCGACGCGCGCGTCTTCGCGCGGTCGTCGGACTGATCGGTGTCGTCACGATTGCGGTCAGCATGGCCGCGTCTCCGGCCGAAGCCCGCAAGCGTCGCCACCATGGCGCCGGCGGCGGCTATACGCCGCCTTACGCGGCCATGGTCGTGGACGTGAAGAGCGGCCGCACCCTGCACGCCGTCAATGAGGATGCGCCGCGCATCCCCGCCTCCCTGACCAAGGTCATGACGCTCTATATGCTGTTCGAGCAGATGGAGCGCGGCCGCTTCAGCATGGATTCCGAGCTCAAGGTCTCGTCCTATGCCGCAGCCCAGCCGCCGACCAAGCTCGGCCTGCGCCCGGGCTCCACCATCGCGGTCGAGGACGCCATCAAGGGCATGATCACGCTCTCGGCCAACGACGCCTCGGTCGTGGTCGCCGAGAGCATTGCCGGCTCCGAGGACGCCTTCGCCGAGATGATGACGCGCAAGGCGCGTTCGCTCGGCATGAGCTCGACGCGCTTCTACAACCCGCACGGCCTGCCGCATTCCCCGCCGAACCTGACCACGGCGCGCGACCTCACCATCCTCGCTCGTGCAATCCAGGAGCGGTTCCCGCGCTATTTCCCGCTCTTCCAGACGCGCTCCTTCCAATATGGCGAGCGCACGATCCGGGGTCATAATCGCCTGCTCGGCCGCATCGAGGGCGTCGACGGCATCAAGACCGGCTACACCCGCGCCTCGGGCTTCAACCTGATGACCTCGGCCAAATCGGAAGGCCACCAGATCGTCTCGATCGTGCTCGGCGGCCGTTCCGGCGCCTCTCGCGACAAGATCATGGCCGACCTCGTGGTCGCCAACCTGCCTCGCGCCGCCACCAGCGGCCGCGCCTCGACCACGGTCGCCGAAGCACCCGAGCCGGAGGAGGCGCCGCGCCGCGCCGCGCCGGTTGCTGCCGCGCCGTCGCAGCCCGTCGCTGTCGCAGCCGTCGAGCCCATGCCGGTGCCGCGCCCGCGCATCCAGCAGGAAGCGCCGCTTCCCGCCGCCGCCCGCGCCTACACCGCCACCACCACGACGCCGATCGCGCCGCCGCGCCCGCTCAATGTCGGGGCCCAGCCGCTGCAGCTTTCGGGCATGCGCGCTGTGACCGCCACGACGACGCCTTCGGCGATGCGCTGGTCGATCGGCTCCCAGCCGGCCGACGCCAAGGTCCTGCGCCCGCCGGCGAATGTCGACGTCACCTCCTCGATCGCCAAGGTCTCCGAGCCCGACGAAGAGGCCCTCGCCAAGCTCGCCCAGAGCAAGCCGCAGGAGATCAAGCAGCAAGAAACGAAACAGGCCGAGCGCAAGATCGAACTGCGCCAGCCCGTCGCCGTGGCCGTCGCGGACAAGAAGTCCGAACCTGCCACCACCACCCTCGTCGCCAAGGCCGCGGCCGACACCAAGGCGAACGACGCCCGCCCGGTGGCGAGCGTCGCCAGCGGCAAATGGATCATCCAGCTCGGCGCCACCGATGACGAAGCCAAGGCCAAGGACATCCTCGTCCGCGCCCGCTCCAAGGCGGCAGGCCCGCTGGCCGATGCCTCAGGCTTCACCGAGAAGGTCGAGAAGGGCGGCGCCACCTTGTTCCGCGCCCGCTTCGCCGGCTTCGAGGACCCCAAGGACGCCCAGAACGCCTGCGCGAAGCTGAAGCGCGACGGTTTCGCCTGCTTCGCGACCCGCGGCTGACGGACAGGAAAGGATCTGAGACCGATGTCGTTCCAGCCCCACACCCTGCCGCCATTCGGCTCACTTCAGAAGGACGTCCTTGGCCTGGTTGACGCGAGCGGCAAGGCCGCTGCTGCCGCCGGCATCCGGATGAATCCGCTTCATCAGGCTCCGATGGGCCTCGCGGATCGCCTGCTCGCTCGCCCCCGGCTGAAGCCCCAGGATCTCGTAGGCCTCCTGCTGCGACATCGCGCCCGGGCCCGCCGCGCCGCCCTGCCCCGTGTCGCGGTGACGATCAGCGTCTTCACGCCAGCCGGGCGTCCGGCGGTCGAGATATGCCTCTAGCAGGCGGGCGCCGTCAGGATCGCTGGCGAGGCATTCGCGCATCAAGGCGCTGATCTCCGGCAAGCTCAAGCCATCGAGATCGCGCCCCGCGAAGGCCCCGGCGCGGACCTTGCCGGTCATGCCGCCGCTGTCATGGTCGAGTTCCATCTGCAGCAGCCTGGATTCGACCTTGGAGCGCGCGCCCGGCGTCGTGCCTGTTCCAGCCCCTCCGCCCCAGGGAAAGCGCATGCCGCCCGGCCCATAGGCGCTCCAGCCGAGCAGCCAGGCGCCGAGCCCGCCGACGAAGAGCGCCATGTCGAGCCGCCCGCGCAGCATCAGCAAGGCCGCGACGCCGAGCGAAAGCACGCCGCCTCCGGTCTTCGCGGCCTTGGCCAGGAGCTTCGGATTGGCGCCGGCGAACAGTTTCGACACCCACCAGAGCAGGATCAGCACGGCGACGCCGTAAAACAGACTCAAGCTCGGCCTCCATCCATGGCGCTCAAGAGCCCCTTGACCGCGGCGTTGCCGCCGGCGAGCCGCAGCAGCGCCTCGCGCCCGCCGCTGGCATAGGCGGCCGCTCCCCGCAGCAGGTCGAGCAGCGAGCCCGGCGCATTGACGTCGAAGCGCGCATGCGCGCCACCGGTCAGGCGCGCTATCGTCGCAAAAGCTGCGCTGGCGGCGGGGTCATGGCCTTCCTGGAAGAGGAAACCGCGAATCCCGCGCAAGCCGAGTTCGCCCGCGAGGGCGGCGAGCGCATCGACATCCTCCTCCATCGCATCGCCGACGAAGACGAAGGCGCGGATCGGCACGGTCTTCGCCTCATTGCGGACATGCTTGAGCACGCGATGGATCTGCGTCTGGCCGCCCTCGCAGGCGATCCGGCTCATCAGCCCGTTGAGGCGCTGCGGCTCGCCGACCCAGCCCGACGAGCGGCACTCCATCAGCCCGCGGAAATAGACGAGCTGGACCGCAAGCCCACCGCTCTTCGCCGCGACCTCGAACATCCGCGCCTGCAAGGAGCAGGCGAGATCCCAGGTCGGCTGGCGGCTCATCGTGGCGTCGAGCGCGAAGACGAGCCGGCCCGCCTGCCCCGTCGCCAGCGGCGCGAGCTGCTTGGCGGCCCCAAGGAAACGGTCGATCGCACCCGGCGTCGAGGCGCCTGCAGCCTTCGGCGTGGTGGTTTCGGCCTTGCCCAGGGCGCGGTCGGTCTTGTCGCTCATGGCGCTCCCGGTCGGACGGCGCTGCAAATCATACCTGACCTGATATTGGCCATCGCCCGTGCATTTGCTACCCGTCCGCAAAACAGAAGGACAGGCGCAGTGACGCAGATAGCGGTTTTCGAGACGGTCGCCGCCATGCGGGCAAAGGTCGCGGCCTGGCATGAAGCTGGCGAGAAGGTCGCGCTGGTGCCGACCATGGGCGCACTGCATCAGGGCCATATCGCCCTGGTGAAGGAAGCCCAGCGCCATGCGCGGCGCGTCATCACCTCGATCTTCGTCAACCCGACGCAGTTCGCCCCGCATGAGGACTTCAAGAAATATCCGCGCACCTTCGACCAGGACTGCGCGATGCTCGCCGAGGCTCAGGCCGACGCAGTCTTCTTCCCCCAGGTCGAGGAGATGTATCCGCCGGGCTTCGCCACCCGCATCCTGCTGCTCGGCCCCGCCGCGGTCGGCCTCGACGACCGCTTCCGGCCGACACATTTCGAAGGCGTTGCAACGGTTTGCTGCAAACTCTTTACCCAGAGTCAGGCCGATTGCGCCGTCTTCGGCGAGAAGGATTATCAGCAGCTCAAGGTGGTGACGCGGATGGCCGCCGATCTCGACCTCGGCATCGAGATCGTCCCGCTGGCGACCTTCCGCGAGCCCGACGGCCTCGCCATGTCCTCGCGCAACCGCTACCTCTCGGCCGAGCATCGCGCGCTCGCGCCGCTGCTGCACAAGGTCATGCAAGAGCTAGCCGCGCGCCTGCGCAATCGCGACGACCTGTTCAAGGCGGTGACCGAGGCGCAAGGCGAGATCATCTCGGCCGGCTTCGAGCTCGACTATCTGGAGGCCCGCCACGCCGAGTCGCTGGCTCCCGTGACGTCGCTGGCGGACGGGCCGATCCGCCTGCTGGTGGCGGCAAGAATCGGCGGAACGCGGCTGATCGACAATATCGCGGTGTGACCGGCGGTGCCGGCGCGGCTTCACCACTGGGTCGGAACCTGCCCGCTCTGCCGGCAGGGCCGTTTGATTCTCCTGCGCAACGACTCGTCGCTTGCGATCTACGCCCATTGCGAGGAATGCGAACAGGGCTATCAGGACCCGGCCAATATCGACACGGCGCGAAGCTTTCTGACGCTCGACCACGACTATGAGACCTCGGACCCGAGTCTCACCGAGATCGCGCGCTCGCAGTGGCATGGACGCGTGAGGGGCTCCTTCGGGCAATAGGGCGGGTCGCGGCTACAGCAACCCCAGTTCCGCCAGCTCCCGCCGCATCGCCTCCGGCATCACGCCGAGGTCGCCGCTACGGCCGTCGATGTCGCGCGGCTTGTCCTTGTCGGCGAGATAGCGCCAGCCCTGGAACGGCCGGCAAGGCCGCGGCTCGACCGGCACCACCACCGGCTCCATCACCAGATGGCAGCGGCCGATGCCGTCCGCATCGGTGAAGGGCCTGATCTCCGTCAGCCGCTGGCGAGCCGAGATCTGGCCCTTGATCACCCAATAGAGCGAGCCGCCATCGACGATCTCGCTGACGCGCTTGGGCACCATGCGGGTGGTATGGGTCTGTTCGTCGGGTCGGCCCATCCGCCGGCGCAGCAGCGACTGCTCCTCGATCCATTCCTCGAGATCGCTGATCGATTCGGCGCCGACGCAGAGTTTGAGCAGGTGAAGCGACATGGCCGGAACTTAAGCCCTGCAGGGCAACCCGACCAGCGCTTGCGGCATTTCTCCACAGATGCGCGAGGCCTGCTGCGTCATTCTCGGGCGAAGCGAAGCGCAGACCCGAGAATCTCTCGCCGCAAGAGGCAACCTTCCAGAGATGGCCGGCTCAAGGCCGACCATGACGGCGGGAGCTTCGCGCGCTAGTAAAGCGCACCAGAATGGAGACGCAACCATGCGCGGACTTGCAGGCAAGGCCATCCTCGTCACCGGCTCCTCGACCGGAATCGGCTACGCCATGGCACAGCGATTGGTGGCGGACGGCGCAAAAGTACTCGTCCATGGCCGCGACGAGGCCGAGGTCGAGGCCGCCTGCCGGCATCTCGGCGCCTCGGCGCAGGGCGCCACCGGCGACCTCGCCGATCCCGCCACTGCGCAAACGCTGGTCGACGCCACGGTGCAGGCCTTCGGGCGCATCGACGGACTCGTCAACAATGCCGGCATCTATCCGCGCGGCGTGCTCGGCGAGACCACGGCGACCTTCTTCGACCACATCTTCGCAATCAACACCCGCGCGCCGCTGCTTTGCGCCGAGGCCGCGATCAGCGCGTTCCGCCTGCAGAAATCCGGCGGCGCCATCGTCACCGTCGGCTCGATCAACGCCTATTGCGGGCTTTCCAACCTGACCGTCTATTCGATGTCGAAGGGTGCGCTGATGACGATGACGCGCAACCTCGCCAATGCGCTCGGACCCGAGCATATCCGGGTGAACCAGCTGAATGTCGGCTGGACGTTCACCGCCAATGAGGATGTGACGCAGCAGCGCGAGGGTCAGAAGCCCGGCTGGCAGGACAATGTCCCGCTCAAGCTCGCCCCGACCGGCAAGATCATGCAGCCCGAGGAGATCGCGGCCCATACCGCCTTCTGGCTCTCCGATGAAAGCGCCCCGGTCTCGGGCCAGCTCTACGAGGCCGAGCAATATCCGCTGATCGGGCGCGTCTGATCTGTGGATTCTGCTGCGCCTGCCGATTTCGAGCCTTGGCTGGATTTTGAGCCTTGGCCGTCGCGCTGGGCGCTCGACGTTTAGAGCATTTTTCGAGCGAAGCGGACACCGGTTCGCGTGAAGAAAACGCGTTAAAACAAGCCCCTTAGAGCCGAGCCATCCCGAAGCTGCGCGGCCCGCCCCAGTTCGCGCCAACGGCAGGCATTGAGAGATTGCCCCGAACCGGAGATTCGACCCACGCCGCTCCCATCGGGATCGAAATCGCGCTTCGCGCGTTGATCGGTCACACCGCCAATCAGGCGCGAGGAGCAGACCATGACGACGATCAGGCAAACGGCCGTTTCCGTAGCAGCTTTTCTCATGCTGGCTTCACCAGCCATGGCGCAGTCGCGCTCGCTCGGTCCGGCGACCGGCACCGTTCGCATCGAGCAGGTTCAGGCGGGCTTTGTCGCCTCCGGCGAGGTTGGCGGCGGTACGCTGCGTTACCAGGGCCGCTCTTATCCGATCACGGTCAGTGGCCTCGGCCTGGGTTCGATCGGCGCATCGCGCACCGTCGCCTCCGGGACTGTCTACGGGCTCAAGAACCGATCCGATTTCGCCGGCGCCTATGTCCAGCTGAAGGAAGGCTGGGCTGTAGGCAATCAGGGACGCGGCAACGTCTGGCTGAAGAACGACAAGGGAGTGACCCTGCGACTGGCTACGCGCAAGCAAGGGCTGCAGCTCTCTCTTGGCGCCGATGGCGTGCTGATCGGCTTCAAGCAGTAAGATGTGATTACGGGCTGAAAAATGCAGCCTGGAGCTGATTCTCAGCTTCAGTTCCGGGGTCCGAAATAATCACCTCCAGACTAGTCTACGTTTACGGGGCGGTGGGGCCGTGTCGGTTCCACCGCCTCCGACTGAACCCATTGGGCCGCAAGCGGATTCCACGATCACCGGGGACTGGCCGGCTCGACCGTTCGGTGGCAGGGTTGCGCCTCCTGGCAGGCCCCGATGGCAAAGCAATCCATACCGCACCCGGTCCTCTCGACCCCACGCCTGCGCCTGCGCCAGTTTCGCGTCGATGATGCGGAGGCGATGCATCAGTGCTTCGCCGACCCTGAGGCGATGCGCTTCTGGAACCATCCGGCCTATACGAGGCCCATCGAATCCGAGCGGGCCGTGCGCAATTTCATCGACTGCACGCCATCCTATTATCGCTTCTGGGCGGTGACTGAGGCCGGCAATGACCGCTGCCTCGGGCTGGTCAACTATCATGACGGCCATATCCGCAGCAGGCGCGCGAGCATCGGCTATATCATCAACCCGGCGCACCACCGGCAGGGTCTTGCGACGGAAGCCGTATCGGTGATGCTCGACTTCTGCTTTGCCGAACTCGGCCTTCATCGCCTCCAGGCCTTCATCCATCCCGACAACACCGCCTCGATCGGGCTGGTCGAGAAGCTCGGCTTCAGTCGGGAGGGCCTGTTGCGCGACAATCTGCGCGTCGGCGAGATCTGGCGCGACGATCTGCTCTACGCCCTGCTGGCGAAGGACTGGCGACGCCAGGGCTGACTTCACATCCTGCAGGGTGGTCGCCCATGCTCCACCTTCATCGCCTCGACGATGGTCAGCTGCTTTGGTTCCTGTTCGCCGCTCCCTGCCCAGTCGGGAACTTCACGCCCAAGTCGATATTACGCCGACTTGCTGTGACCATAGGCATGGTCATAGGCGATCGCGGCTTGGAAGCTGCCGATCCTCTCGATGATCATGTGGCGATAGAGTTCGGCTGGAATATCGCGATCGTCGACCCGGGTCAGTCCTCGCGAGACAGGAACGAGCAAATCGCCGGGGCGGACGCCACGCAGAGAGTGAATGCTGGCGATATCGCCGCCTTGAGCCCCAAGACCAGGCGCCAAGATGATGGAGTTGGGCAAGAGCTGGCGCAAACGCCGGCCTTCATTCGGGACTGTCGCCCCGACCACGGCGCCGATCGGGCTCAAGGAGCGTAAGTCCGCAGTTGCGAAGCTCCCGATCAGGTCAGCCACGCGATCGGAAATCAGCCGGTTGCCCGCCATCTTGTCCTGGAGCCAGCCTGCTCCCGGATTCGATGTCCGGCAGAGGACGAACAGGCCTTTTCCGAAGCGGTTGGCGCATTCCACGAAGGGCTCCAGCGTATCTGGGCCCATCAGAGGGTTGACGGTCAGGCAGTCGGCTTCGAAATCGCCGCTCCCGCCTTCCGAGGCTGGCGTCAGATAGGCGCGGGCATAGGCGGCAGCCGTAGCCCCGATATCCCCCCGCTTGGCATCGAGAATGACGCCCATGCCCGCCGCTTTTGCCCTTTTCATGCCGGAGGCAAGAGCTGCAAGTCCCGGCAGGCCGCAGGCTTCGAAATAGGCCGACTGAAACTTCACAAAGCCAACGCGGCCCTCGACTGCATCGAGGACGAAATTCACGAAACGGTCGACCCAGCCCCCGGCATCGTCGCGTTCAAAAAACCGAGGCACATCGCCAAGAGAGGGGTCGATGCCGGCGACAAGGTCGCCATATTGGCCGACATTGTCTTCTACGATTTCAATCCATGTTCGAGCGTTCATGTCTCCCCCATAATCTCGCCACTCAAGGTTAGAGTTCTGTGTCGAGGTTTTGCAACGTCGCTTGGCCAGTCTTTCGCAACGATCCGAAGGGCCGCTTCGAAAAGCTCGCCGAATCAGGAGTTTATGGACGCAACAGCGACTGCGGGTCGTTCGCCGCCCTCGGTCGAAGCCCCGGCAATACCTTATTGGCCCGTCATCAGCACGCTCGCCAGCATCGCAACGCCACGCCGCACCAGTTCGGTGTCGAGCGCGGCGTAGCCGAGAATGAACCCTGCCGTCTGGGGCTTGGACAGCTTCGGGTCGTATAAGGGCGAGACAGGATGAATGCCGAGCCCGATTGACCGGGCGGCCTCGACAATCCCGGCCTCGCTATCCGCGCCAACGCCGTTGATCCAGATGACGACATGTAGGCCCGTATCGGCTCCCTCGATGGATACGGCCGGCCCGCATTCGGCTGACAGGGCTTCGAGCAACACGGCGCGTCGCTCCGCGTTCTTCCGGCGAATGCTGCGGACGTGGCGTTCATAGGCACCGCTCGCCAGCAGCTCGGCCAGCGCCTCCTGTTCTAGGAGCGGGCTGTGCCGGTCGGTAAGGCGCTTGGCCTCGCTGAACGCCCGCGCCAGCCCGGCGGGGAGAACGAGATAGCCCAGTCGCAGCGTCGGCGAGAGCGTCTTGGAGAAGGTGCCGACATAGATCACCGATTGCGGGGCGAGCGTCTGCAAGGGTGGGATCGGGGCGATGTCGTGCCGATACTCGCCATCATAGTCATCCTCGATGACATAGGCGCCCGAAGCTGCAGCCCAGGCCAGGAGCGCGCGCCGGCGCCTCGCGGAGAGGACCCCGCCAAGCGGAAACTGGTGCGAGGGCGTGACATAGACGAGACGCCCCGGCTGCAGCTCGTCAACGCAGAGGCCCTCGCCGTCGACCGGGATCGGCACCGCAATTCCGCCAGCGGCGATGAAGGCGTGGCGGGCCAGGATGTATCCGGGATTCTCGATGAGAAAGGCATCGCCAGGATCGAGCAGCATCCGGGCGCAGAGATCGAGCCCCTGCTGCGAACCGTTGACGACGACGATGTCGTCCGGCGAACAACTGATGCCGCGCGCCCGCCAGAGATAACCTTGCAGCGCCAAGCGCAGATCGGCAGTGCCCTGGGGGTCGGCATAGCGCAGCCGCGCCTTGCGCCGAAGGCTGACCTTGGTCAGCGCGCGCCGCCAGGCCAGCACGGGAAAATCGTCACCGGCCAGGTCGCCATAGCGGAAATCCGCGACGTTGACCGCCTGAGATGGTGCCGGCGGCGGCAGGCCGAGCAGGCGTTGCGCAAAACCTGAGAGATGTCGCGCAGCCACCGTCGGCGCGGGCGCCGGTGCCGTCTTGGCCGCGAGGCCCTGCGCCACGATCGGACGTGCCCCGGCCCGCGTGACCAGATAGCCCTCCGCGATCAATTGACCATACGCCGCCGTCACCGTCGTGCGGGATGCGCCCCACTCTGCCGCGAAGGCGCGCGACGAGGGCAGACGATCACCCGGCCGATAGGCCCCGCTATGGATCTGCTCCTTGATCGCCGCGATGATCCTGCGCCCGACGCCTTCCAACTGGCCCACACCGATCCCTCGCAACTGGCTATTCCCAGCAAGCCAGATTGGCGGCATCTGTCCCGGCAACGCAAGGAGTTCGCAGATGTACACGCCTCCAGCCTTCCGCGACGACGACAGGGACAGCATTCACGCGACGATCCGGGCCGCGCGGCTCGCCAATTTCGTCACCGCTACGCCCGACGGCGTGTTGGCCACGCCGCTGCCGCTCTATCTCGACGAGAACGAGGGCGAGCATGGCGTGCTCTATGGCCATCTCGCCAAGGCCAACCCGCAATGGCGGACTCCGGCCATCGGCGACGGGCTGGCGATCTTCATGGGGCCGGACGCCTACATCACGCCGTCCTGGTACGCGACCAAGCAGGAGACCGGGAAGGTCGTCCCGACCTGGAACTACGTTGCGGTCCACGCCCATGGCCCGGTCGAGTTCTTCGATGATCCCGCCAGGCTGCTGGCGGCCGTGACCCGATTGACCAATATCCATGAGGGCGAGCGTGCGGCGCCCTGGGCCGTCTCCGATGCCCCTCCCGATTTCATCCAGGCGCAGCTGCGCGGGATCGTCGGCATCCGCATGCCGATCACGCGGCTGGAGGGCAAGCGCAAGATGAGCCAGAATCGACCGGAGGCCGACAGAGCCAATGTCGCAGCCGGCCTTGCCGCGAGCGATCGCCCGCTGGAGCGCGCAGCAGCCGCCCTGATCCCGTCCTGATGGAATGCTCGAGGTTTCCCTCAGCCCCCATCCAGTTGCCCTCTCTCTCGACGGGACCGATCCATGCCTGACGTCTCCCAGCTTGCCCTCTACCTCGCCGCGGCCTTCCTGCTGGCGATCACGCCCGGTCCCGGCATCTTCTATGTCGCGGCTCGCACGCTCGCAGGCGGTCGCGCCGAAGGCGTCGCTTCCAGCCTCGGCACCGGCCTGGGTGGAATTGTCCATGTCCTCGCCGGCAGCCTGGGCGTCTCCGCACTCGTGCTGGCGAGCGCCGAACTCTTCACCGCGCTCAAGCTGGTGGGAGCCGCCTATCTCGTCTGCCTCGGCATTCGCACCTTCCAGGCCGCCCGGCGCGACGCGGCGAATGCCCTGGCCGGCGGCACTGTCGAACCTCCCATCGGTCCTCGCCGGGCCTTTCGCGAGGGCGTGCTCGTCGAGGCACTGAACCCGAAGACGGCGGCGTTCTTCCTGGCCTTCATTCCGCAGTTCGTGGACATGGCGGGCAGCGTGGCGTTGCAGTTCATGGTGCTGGGCTTCATCTCCGTCCTGCTCAACACCCTGGCCGACATCGTGGTGGCTTTTGCGGCCAGCGGCATCCGGGACGGCGCGGCAGCACGGCCCGAGCTCATCAAGCGCCTGCGGGAAGCCTCGGGCGGCGCGATGATTGCGCTGGGCATCGGCCTTGCCCTGGCCAAGCGGCCTGCTTGATCCCAGACCGGCCGCTCGCACCTACCCCTGCATCCATGCCCTGAATGTGTCGGGCAGGACGTTGGAACCGCATATCACTGCGGCCACGCGCTTGCCGCGATAACGCGCCGGGTCTTCCAGGATTGCGGCGACCCCAAGCGCGGCCGAGGGTTCGGTGACGAGGGCAGCGTGCCGGTAGAACATCCGCATACCCTCGACGATGCTCGCTTCCTCGACCAGCGGGACGTGGTCAGCGGTGGCGAGCAGGTCGTCGAGAACCGCCGCGATCGGAAATCGGCCCGCGACGCCGTCGGCGATCGTATCGGTGCGGTCAGTGGTCGCAATCGATCGCGCCCGCCAGGACTGCGCCAGGGCCGGCGCACCTCTTGGCTGGATGCAGACGACATCCGTCGCCGGCGACAAGGTCTTGAAGACATGCCCCACGCCGGTGGCCAGGGCGCCCCCGCCGAGCGCGAGCAGAACCGTATCGATGCGATCGAGCCCCTCGACGAGTTCAAGCCCGATCGTGCCGGCGCCTTCGCAAGTGTCGAGATTTTCGCTGTCCTCCACGAGGAACGCATCACCGCGGGCTGCAATCTCCCGGGCACGCTCGCGTGCGTTCTCGATATCGCCATCGACCAATTCGACCGTACCGCCGAGCCGGTGGATTCGCTCGATCTTCGCGGCATTGGCGCCTTTGCCCGCAATCACGCTGACCGCGATACCGCGGGCCCGGCCGCTATAGGCGAGCGCTTGTCCGAGGTTGCCGGCGCTGGCGCAGACTGCGGCCATGGGACCCGAGCTGCTCGCAAGACGCGACATCGCGACCTCGGTCCCGCGCCCCTTGAAGCAGCCGATCGGGTTCGCGGTCTCGAGCTTGATGACGAGTTCGCAGCCCAGCACATCACCGAGCGTGGCAGAGAGGAACTGCGGCGTGTCGCGGAAAACCCGCGAAATCTCCTGCCGCGCTTGCCGGATGCGTTGAAGATCGAGCCTGGTGTTCGGCTGCGTGGCGCTGAAATCTGGCGCGGGACTTCCGCTGACGGGCTGCATGGTACAATCCCTCGGCCGGATGCTACGAACCGCAGATGCGCGCTTTCGTGCGCTTTAGCGCACGACCCGCCTGTGCGCAATAACGCACGCTCTGGAGATTGCCCAGCAATGAAGGCCATCAGCCCCGTCGACACGCCGAACCTGCTCAGGTCGATCAGGCGCGATCTTGGCTGGAGCCTCGATCAGACGGCAGCGCGGACCGGGGTCAGCAAGGCGATGCTGGGCCAGATCGAGCGCGGCGAATCCACGCCGACAGTCGCAACGCTTTGGAAGATCGCCACGGGTCTAGGAGTGCCCATGACCGCATTGCTGGAGGCGAATCGCGGGGACGGCGATGTCCTGCTGTTTCGCGACGCCAGCGAACTTCGCGTGCGCCCGGCGCAGGAAGGAATGCAGCGAGCCCTCCTGTTCCCATATGAGGCGCGATTTGGTTTCGAACTCTACGAACTCACCTTCGCGCCCGGCTTCGAGAGCATCTCCGAGCCGCACGAGATTGGCGTCGTGGAGCATGTCACCGTCCTGCACGGCGAAATCGAATTGCTGGTGGAGGAAGAGTGGAGGCCGCTCAAGCAGGGGCAATCGCTGAGGTTCCCCGCCGATCGCCGTCACGGTTATCGAAACCGGACAGGCAATGACGTCGTCGTCATGGACCTGATCCACTACCGGTTCGCACCGAGCTCCCAGCGCTGAAGCCGGCTCACTCCCCCAGCACCACGACCTTCGCGCCCTCGGCCACCTGCGCGCCCGCCTCGCCCGCGACCTCGGTGACGGTGCCGTCGCGCGGGGCCACCAGCACATGCTCCATCTTCATCGCCTCGACGATGGCGAGCCGTTGGCCCTTCACCACCGCCTCGCCGGCCGAGACGAAGAGTGCGATCAATTTGCCATGCATCGGCGCCTTGATGACGCCCCCAGTGCCTGCCGCCGCGTCGAGATCGACGCTGAAGGGGTCGAACAGCGCAACCGCCGTCTGGCGGCCACGATGCAGCGCCAGATAGGTTCCGCGCTCGGCCTGGGCCAGCGTGATCTCGTGCTCTCCCTCCCCGATCTCATGGGCGGGCAGGCTGACGCGCGCACCCTCCTCATGCCATTCGATCTGCGCCTCGACCCGCTCGCCATCGACCAGCAGGGCCAGGCCCAGCGCCGGCCGCGGCATCAATGAGAACCCGTCCGCGACGAGCCAGGGCGAGCGCGCCTCACGATCGGAACGCCCCGCGGCGGCCAGCAGCCCTTCCGCCTGCCGCTCCTCCTCCAATTGCAGCGCGGCGGCGGCCACGGCCGCGGCATCGAGCGGCTGCGGCTCGGCTCCGAGGCCTGAGATGTTGCGCTCGATGAAGCCGGTGTCGAACGGACCGTTGCGGAAGCCCTCGGCCTCCGTCAGCGCCTTCAGGAAGGCGAGATTGGTGCGCGGGCCGGCGACGATGGTCTCACTCAGCGCCGCCCCGAGCCTGTCCAGCGCCTCATCGCGCGTCGCGCCATGGGCGATCACCTTGGCAATCATCGGATCGTAGAACGGCGTCACCGTATCGCCGGCCTCGACGCCGGTATCGATGCGGATGCCCTCGCCTTCAGGGAAGCGCAGCGCCCAGAGCTTGCCGGTCGAGGGCAGGAACCCCTTTTCGGGGTCCTCGGCATAAAGCCTGGCCTCGACGGCATGGCCGGTGGCGGTGACATCGGCTTGGCCGAAGCCGAGCGGCTCGCCGGCCGCGACCTTGAGCTGCAGCTCGACCAGATCAAGCCCGGTGATCGCCTCGGTCACGGGATGCTCGACCTGGAGGCGCGTATTCATCTCCATGAAGTAGAACCTGTCGGCGCGCAGGCCCTCGCGGCCATCGGCAATGAACTCGACAGTGCCGGCCCCGACATAGCCGACGGCTTTGGCGGCCTCCGTCGCGGCCTTGCCCATGGCGGCGCGAACCTCGTCGGTCATGCCGGGCGCCGGCGCCTCCTCGATCACCTTCTGGTGGCGGCGCTGCAGCGAGCAGTCGCGCTCGTAGAGATGGACGACATTGCCGTGGCTGTCGCCGAAGACCTGGATTTCGACATGGCGCGGCGAGAGCACGTATTTCTCGACGAGCACGCGCGCGTCCCCAAAAGCGTTCTTGCCCTCGCGCTGGGCGCTGGCGAGCGCTTCGTCGAAATCCTCGGGCCGGTCGACCTTCTTCATGCCCTTGCCGCCGCCGCCCGCGACCGCCTTGATCAAGACGGGGTAGCCGATGCGCCGGGCTTCCGCCCGGAGGAAATCGGCGCCCTGCTCGGCGCCGTGATAGCCCGGCACCACCGGCACATTGGCCTTCTCGACCAATGCCTTGGCGGCGTCCTTCAGTCCCATGGCCCGGATGGCCGAGGCCGGCGGGCCGACGAAGACGATGCCGGCCTTGGCGCAGGCCTCGGCGAAATCGGCGTTCTCGGAGAGGAAGCCATAGCCTGGGTGGATGCAGGCCGCATTCGCCTGTTTCGCCACGGCCAGGATTGTCTCGGCGTCGAGATAGCTTTCGCGCGCCGGCGCGGGACCGATATGCCAGGCCTCGTCGGCCATCTCGACGAACAGCGCCTCGGCATCGGCATCGGAATAGACCGCGATGGTGCGCAGGCCCAGCCGCCGGGCGGTGCGGATGACGCGGCAGGCGATTTCGCCGCGATTGGCGATCAGGATGGAGGGCAGTCTGGCGGCGATCGACATGAGCGACATCCTCGAACGGGTGCCGCCTTTATAGCCGGGAGATCGCCCCTGTCGCCGCCTTGTTCTGCAAATCCGGCTTCGCGGCTTCGAGCCGGCGCACCGAGCGCCAGATCGCCCATGTCGCCTGGAAGCACAGGCCGGCGACGAAGAGATCGAACAGATATTCCGGCCAGCGGACGGGTGCCAATCGCGCAAGCAGCCCCATCAGGGCAAAGCCCGTGGTCGAGATCACGTCGTTGCGGGAGGACAGCCAGGTCGCCTTGATCACCGGGTTGTCCTCGCCCCGAAAGCGCCAGAGCAGGCCGACGATCAGCACGGCGACGACGACCGCGCTCGCGGCGGAGAATTCCAGGGCCCAGAGATCGATCGGGCGCGGGCGCGCGATCTTGTCCCAGAGGTCGTAGAGCGTGTGAAACCCTGCTACCGCCATCACCGCGCCGATAGCGAGTGCGGCGAGCTTCTCGGCACGCTCATCGCGGCCGAAGACCAGCGCGGCGACGCCATAGAGCGCGACGTCATAGGCCCAGTCGACGCCGTCCTTGAACAATTGCGCATTGCCGGCGGCCAGCGCCCAGGCGACGACGCCTGACGCGAACAGCAGGATGGCGAGCGCAATGCCCCAGATGGTGCGGGTATAGGCGCGGGCGATAGTAGCGGCTTCAGTTGGCTCCGGCATATCCACCCCTCGCCGTCATCCCGGACAAGCCGCGAAGCGGCGCCGATCCGGGATCCATCATAGAGCCCAACGCCCTACGATGGATTCCGGGTCTCCGCTTCGCTACGCCCGGAATGACGGCGTGGTTCGAACAGTAAATCCAGAACGCCTCACCCGCGCCCGACGAACGGCATCTTCGATGCCATCACTGTCATGAACTGCACATTCGCCTCGATCGGCAGGCTCGCCATGTGCAGCACCGAGGTCGCGACATGGTTCACGTCCATGACCTGCTCGATCTTGATCGAGCCGTCCGCCTGCGGCACGCCCTGCGTCATGCGCTGCGCCATCTCGGTCAGCGCATTGCCGATGTCGACCTGGCCGACGGCGATGTCGTATTTGCGCCCGTCGAGCGAGGAGGTCTTGGTCAGGCCGGTGATGGCGTGCTTGGTCGCGGTATAGGCGATCGAGTTCGGCCGCGGCGCATAGGCCGAGATCGAGCCGTTATTGATGATGCGTCCGCCCTTTGGCTCCTGCGCCTTCATCAGCTTGAAGGCCTCCTGCGTGCACAGGAACGGCCCGGTCAGATTGGTGTCGACGACCTTCTGCCAGTCCTCAAGCGAGAGGTCTTCCAGCAGGACGCCGCCGGGCGCATTGACGCCGGCATTGTTGAACAGCACGTCGAGGCGCCCGAACGCGGCCTTCGCCTTGGCGAAGAGATTCTGCACCGAAGCCTTGTCGGTCACGTCGGTGGGCACGGCGAGCGCCTGCGCGGCGGGTGCGCCCGAGAGCTTGATCGTCTCCTCCAGCGCGTCGGCCCGGCGCCCGGCCAGGACCGTGCGATAGCCGTCCTTCAGGAACGCCAGCGCGACCGCGCGCCCGACGCCCGAACCCGCTCCGGTGATGATGGCGACCTTGTTATGCCCAGACATGCGTATCCTCGCGTTTTTTCTCAGTTCAACCGTTTGAAGGCGGCCGCGACCATAGAGCAGGATGCGAAAAAGTGGGAACCGGTTTTTCGCATTGATCCTGCTCTAACTCTTTGATGAGAGACGGATTCAGATTCCAGATGGAATCACAAAGTGATCCCATCTGGAATCATCCGGCTCTAAGCGCATGCAGAATACGGAAGAGGCGGCGATGCAGGGCAACCGCGCATTCCACTATTGGCGGCAGCCGCCCGCTCATCGGCGGCGGTGCCTGGAGCGTGGTGCATGAGGCGATTGGACGTCGTCGCCCTCGCGCTCTCACCGTCATGCTCGGGCACGTCCCGAGCATCCACGGCTTGAGCCCCGCCCTCATCCGACTAAGGCGGGAGCGGCCGATGCCGGCCGGTCTGTGCGCAGGCCTCCTGCACGGTCAGTTCGCGGGGCCGAACGCCTCACGATCGGCAGCGCAGATCCTGCGTTCCCGGGCAGAAGCGAAGCGCGTTCGAGAGCGAGAACAGCACGGTCGCACCGCGGTCCCAGCGCAGCGGCGAGCTATAGGTCAGCGGCTTGGCAACGGCGACCCCGAGTTGCAGGTCGTCGCTGACGAACAGCCTGACACCTAAGCCGATCGAGGCCAGGCCCTGCACCAGATCCTTCGGCTGGCTGTAGCTGCGCGTGACGCCGCCCTCGGTGAAGCCATAGAGCTGGTAACCCTTGGCGAAGCTGAGGTTCAGCGGTTGGTCGAAGCGCAGTTCGGCCGAGCCCGCGACGGCGTTGTCGCCCGCCAGCCAACCACCCTCGAAGCCGCGCCCGAAGGACAGGCCACCGAGATAATATTGCTGGGAGGACAGGAGCGGTCCGGACGCGACCTGTCCTACGGCCGAGAGCTTCAGCGACCAGTTCTCGAAAAGGTTCTGGTAATGCGTGAACGAGGCGTTGAGCAGCGAGAAGCGGCTCGACGCACCGGAGCGGGAGAGCCAGTCCGCACTGTCGGCTTTCGCGTCGGCGAAGCCGAGGCCATGCCGGTAGGTCGCGGAGAGATAGCTCCAGCTACCCTCGGCCGCATGCAGCTTGTAATCGGCCGAGAGGCTGGCGAGGCGGATGCGGTCGCTGTAAAGGCGGCCATAGCTGTTCTGTTCGCTGACATCGCTCAGGCCAAACGAGCCGCTCAACCAGAGCGTATGAATCTGGCTCAGCACCGGCGCGAAGGCGATGCGGGCCTCATAGGTCTCGGCCTGGGAGACCGTGCGCAGCCAGCGCCGCTCGTCGCCCGGCCAGACCTCGCTGCGGGAGGCCGAGATGCCGGCGCGCAGACTCTCGACGCCCAGCGGCAGATCATAGCTCGCCCGGCCATAGCGCAGCTCGCGCGAAGCCCCTGGCGCAAAGGAGCCGGACATAGCGAGGCTGTCGCCGGGCACGACGAGCGAATTCAGCGCGGCGCTGGCAGAGGACTGCCAGGGTCCCACGGCGGCAGAGCCCATATTGTCGATGCCGACCGCTGTATAGACGCGCCAGGACTGGACTGAAACGGTCAGGCGAAAGCGGCCGCTTGCCGGCGCGATCTCGTCGAGCGCCGTGTCGGTGACGCGCAACCCGGGCCGGTCATTGGCCAGCAGGAGCTGCCGTTCGAGCGTGGCCAGCCGCGCCGGACGCTCGGCTGCAACAGGCGAAAGCAGCGACTTCACCCCGAAAGCCTCGGCCTGCTCGCCGTTGACGACGATCTCCTCGACCGCCCCTTCGATGACCTGGATACGCAATCGTCCGCGCTTGAGATCCTGCGGCGGCACGATCGCGCGGCTGAGATGGAAACCCGCCTTGCGATAGATCTCGCTGATCGCGGCAGCGATAGTGACGATATCGGGCTGGGATATCTCGCGCCCGAGATAGCCGGCATAGGCCGCGGCCAGCTCTCCAGCGGACAGCGCGGACATTCCGTCGAGGTCGACGGCCTGAAGCCGAAACAGCCGCCTGGTGTCGGCACTCGCCTGCTGGCTCACGACAGCGGCGGAGGGCAGCGGCGGCAGCGGTTTCAGGCGCTGCTCGGCCTCGCGCTGCTGGGCTTGTGTCCGCGCCACCGCCTCGATCGGCTGAATCGGCCTTGCAGGCGACTGCGCACCAGCCGATCCGGGCGTGATCGCATGAACCAGACAGATGACCCCAGCGGCAAAGACGATTCCTGACGAGCGGATTTTCGCTTCTTGTCGTTCGGCTTGACGCCGCATGCCCTGCCGCCTGTGAGAATTCGAGCCAGCCCCCCGGCCTCTCCCGACCGTAAAAAAACATGGTTAATGAAACGCTCTAGATTTGAGGATTTACAATCCAGGGCGCTAAGTCTCTCTTCACGCCTCGCTTTTATGTTCCTGGGTCAGCGGTTTGCGCCTGCGCAAAGTCCGCCTGCGACTCAAGGATTGAGACCCATGCTTCGGAAAGCGGCACGATTTGCCACCGGCCTCGCCTTGGCTGTGATCGTTGCGATCGGCGCAGTACCCGCGGCACAGGCTCAGGACAATCTCTGGCGGATCGCCAAAGTCTCGGGCGAGGCCTGGGTGTCCGGCAGCGGCGTCCAGCAGGCTTCTGCAGCGCAGCAGGCTGAACTCCGGCCGGGCGATTCGATCCGGACCGGGCGCAATGGACGCGTGCTGCTCGTCCGCGGCGCAGAAAGCATCCTGATCTCGGCCAATTCGGCGATCAGCCTTCCGGAAGCCGGTCGCCCCGGCATGTCGACGGTGATCCAGCAGGCGGGGTCGATCCTGCTCGACGTTGAAAAGCGCAATGTCCAGCATTTCGAGGTCGAGACCCCCTATCTCGCAGCGGTGGTGAAGGGCACGCGCTTCAGCGTTTCGCTCCAGCGCGGGCAGGCCAAGGTCGATGTCGTGCGCGGCCAGGTCCAGGTCTCGGACTTCCGTTCCGGGCAGTTCGCGCTCGTCATGCCGGGCCAGAGCGCACGGGCTTCCTCCGGCCAGGTTCCCGGACTGCAGCTCTCGGGCCAGGGCACGCTCGGTCGTGTCGAGCAGGGCACTCCGCAGGCGGCGCGTGTCGCTCCCCTTGCGGTTCCAGGCGGAGGCCTCAGGCCCGCGCCCGGCGCCACGCCGCTGCTGCGCGGCACCGCGCCCGTGCTCAACGAGGTTTCCGACCGCCGCCGGCCCGCTCCGTCAGGCATCGCGCGCGAGCCAAACGGCGCGCTGCGCATTTCCGCACCGCTGGGCGAGGTCAAGCTCGATATCCACAAGGTCACGCACGGCATGGCACGCAGCGAGGCGCAGGCGAACGGCCAGGCCCCTCGCCGCGCAACGGTGTGGAATACCGGCGAGCTCAACCCGGGCAATGGCGGCAACAAGAACAATACGGGCAATAGCGGCAGCGCGGTCGCCGCGACGGAAGCAGCCGGCGCCGGTGTGGCGAGCACGGCTTCCGGATCGGCGGGCACGAGTTCTGCGAGTGCAAACACTGCAAACGGCCAGGGCGTCGCGCAATCGGCGGGAAACCGAAGCAACAGCAACGTGGCAGGCAGCGCGAGCAGCGGCAATTCCTCCGGCAGCAATGCCGGCGGAAACGGCAACGGCAAATCAACCAGCAGCAACGCCGGCGGCAATGGCACCGGCAAATCCACCAGCAGCAACACCGGCGGAAACGCAAACGGCAATGCCTTCGGGCTCGCCAAGAACGGCAACGGCAATGGCAATGGCAAGAAGGACTGACCGCCGGATTGCAGACGCAGCGGTGCCTCGCACGTGAAGCGCCTGCGCACCCACCTGCTCGTCGGATTGCTGCTCTCGCTCCTGGTCCTGTCGGGGCTGCACCCGTGGTTGCGCGAAACCCTGCTCGATGCTCGCTTCAAGCTGCTGACACGGCAGGCCACAGGCGACATCGTCCTGGTCGAGATCGATCCGCGCTCGATCGAGGCGCTGGGGCGCTGGCCCTGGCTGCGAAGCGTCCATGCGGAGCTGGTGCAGCGGCTCGAACGCGCCGGCGCGACCGATATCGTGTTCGACGTCGATTTCAGCGCGCCGTCCACGGCCGATCAGGACGCAGCCTTTGCCGCAGCCCTGCAGGCAGCCGGTGGTTCGGTGGTTCTGCCGGCGTTCCGCCAGCTTGTCGCCGATCGCGGCGACGGTCACACGCTGCACATCAACCGCCCGATCCCGCTCTTCGCGCAGCAGGCCTGGCTCGCCCTCGTCAACGTCTTGCCCGAGCCGGATGGCGTCATTCGCCGCTACAGCCATGGCGCCGTGATCGAAGGCGACTTCATTCCCTCCGTCGGCGACATGCTCGCCGGCCGGCACGACCAGAACGCCCCGCCCTTCCGCATCGATTTCGGCATCCAGCCCGCCTCCGTGCCGAGCCTCTCCGCCATCGACGTCCTGCGTGGGACGCCTGCGGCGCTCGCCGCGCTGCGCGGCAAGAAAGCCATCATCGCGGGCACCGCCGCCGAACTGGGCGACCGCTTCACCGTGCCCAACGGCCGCATCATCCCAGGCTCGCTGGTGCAGGCGCTCGCCGCCGAGTCGATCATCCAGGGGCGGACACTCGCCACAACCTCGCCTGCGGTCTCGCTGGGCGGCGTCGCCGCGCTGGTCATCGCGATGGCCGCGATCTGGCGCCGGGTCCGAGCGGGTCGGCGGATTCTCGTGCTGGCTCTGCTCGCACTGGCGATCGAAGGCGCGGCGATCTGTGTCCAGGCCTTCCACCCGATCGCCTTCGACAGCTCGCTGCTGCTGTCCGCCGTCGCGGCCTACGCACTCGCCACCGCCATCGATGAGATCGATCTGCGCGGCCTCCTCAGGCTCGCCGCCGAACGGCGCTTCGAGCGCATCGCCATGTCCTTGAGCGACGGGCTGGTCTGCGTCGATCAAACCGGTCGGATCACGCTCTGGAACCCCGGTGCGAGCGCAATCTTCGGCCATTCCGAACAGGCGGCCATCGGCCAGCGCTTCGAATTCCTGCTGGCTCAGGGCGATGGCGGCGTGAGCGAAGCGCCGTTCATGCTGACTGCAGTGCCTCTGGCCCGGCTGCTGCAGCGCGGCGGGACGGTCGTCGAGCTCGTGGGCCTGCGCCGCTCGGGCGAGCACTTCGATCTGGAATGCAGCCTGTCCTGCTGGGATACCGCGACCGGCGTGCAATATGGCGTGGTGCTGCGCGACATCTCGCTGCGCAAGCGCCAGCAGGAGCATATCCGCTATCTCGCCGAATGCGACACCGTGACCGGCCTGCCCAACCGCAACGGTCTGATGGCACATCTCGAAGAGGCCATCTCGCGAAGGGAAGCGGGCAACGCCACGCTGCTGCTCGTCGGGGTGAACCGCTTCCAGCAGGTCAATAATCTCTACGGTCATTCCTTCGGTGACGCATTGGTCGTCGCCCTTGTCGAGCGCCTGCGGGCGGTCGCCGCGCAGGCGAGCCTGATCGCTCGTCTCAGCAGCGATGAATTCGCGATCCTGTTCGCAGGCGAGGCAGGCGAGGCCGCGGCACTGGGCGAGCGCATCGTCGCCGATTTCCAGTATCGGGCCGTGACCGTCGGAGAACGCCCGCATCGCATCACGGTCGCGGTCGGACTGGCTTCGACCAGCACCGCGCATCATGCCGAGATGCTGATCGGCAACGCGCATTTCGCGCTGGCCAGCGCCAAGGCGCAAACGAGCGCGGCTCCGGTTCCGTTCGATCCACTCATGCGCGGCGCCATCGAGCGGCGCGAGGCGCTGGAGGCCGAGCTGCGCGCGGCGCTGGCTGATAACGAGTTCGAGCTGTTCTATCAGCCGCAGATCGACCTGCGCACAGGAACTGTCCTCGGCGCCGAGGCGCTGATCCGCTGGCGCCATCGCGAACGTGGCTATGTCTCGCCGGCCGAATTCATGCCGGTGGTGAACACCACCTCGCTGTCGGAGGATGTCGCTGCCTGGGTTCTCGAAACCGCCTGCCGGCGGGCCGCCGACTGGCAGCGCCGCGGCTACGCCATCCGCATCGGCGTGAACCTGGCCCAGTCCCAGTTCGCGGCCGGTGATCTGGCCGCGGAGGTCGAAAGACGGCTCACCGAGAATGGCTTGCGCCCCGAGCTGCTTGAACTCGAGGTGACGGAGGACATCATCCTCGACGACGGCGCCAAGACGTTGCGCGTGCTCGCGGCGCTGCGGGCGCTCGGCGTCAAGATCGCGTTCGACGATTTCGGCACCGGCTATGGCAGCCTGACCTATCTGAAGACCTTTCCGCTCGACAAGATCAAGATCGACCAGTCCTTCGTGAAACGGCTGGAGCCGGGCTCACAGGATGCTGCCATCGTTGCCGCGACGATCGATCTCGGCCAGGCGCTTGGCCTTTCGGTCATCGCGGAGGGTATCGAGACGCAAGCGACCGCCGACCTGCTGCGCGAGATGGGCTGCGACGAGGGACAGGGCTATCTGATCAGCAAGCCGATCCCGGCCAAGGAATTCGAGATGAAGTTCCTGAACAGGGAAACGCGGCTCGTGGCGTAGGTGGCGCCACCGGATGGGCGTCAGCCTTGGGCCCCAGCGCAATGTCGCCATGAAAGCGACGGGATGAGATATTGACGCCGTCACAAACAGACTGTCCAGCGCACAGATCGTCTTCAACGGTTTTGCACGCTGCCGCCTGTCCCGAGGTTGCGCATTGGCCGGGCGATCAAGAAGGTGGTTCCATCAGGAACAAATTGATCAGGCTGCAGGTTTATCCCGATGCTCCTCACAGCGTGGCCGGCACGAAAGGGGCATCGGGAGAGAAACGATGCAAAGACGAGCTTTTCTGATGATGATGTTCGGAGCGGGGTTATTGCCCGTGACGCTTCACAGTGCAGCTGAGGCCTTGCCCGTTGCCGCTGCAGCTGAACGACCGGCAAACGCCGAGGATTCGTTGATCGAGCCTGCGCGAGGTCGAGGCCATGGCTACGGGCGGGGCAGGAATCGCGGTCTGCATCGCGGGTGGAATCGTGGGCGCCATCGTGGCTGGAACAAGCGCCGCTATTGAGCGCTGAGCCGGGACCGCGAGCGTTGCTCCAACCAAAATACGGGCCTGCCACGAATCTCGTGGCAGGCTTTTGAAATCACGGGCTTCATCTCAAGCCAAGCTTTCGGGACGATCCGAACAGCGCCCTTACATCCTGAACACGCCGAACCTCGTCTCCGGCACTTCGGCGTTGAGGCAGGCCGAGAAGGCCAGCGCCAGCACGCGCCGCGTCTCGGAGGGCAGGATGATGCCGTCGTCCCAGAGCCGGGCAGTCGCGTGATAAGGCGAGCCCTCCTCCTCGTATTTCGAGCGGATCGGCGCCTTGAAGGCCTCCTCCTCCGCCGCCGTCCAGCTCTTGCCCTCGGCCTCGATATTGTCGCGGCGCACGGTTGCGAGCACGCTCGCCGCCTGCTCGCCGCCCATCACCGAGATGCGCGAATTCGGCCAGGTGAAGAGGAAGCGCGGGGAATAGGCGCGCCCGCACATGCCGTAATTGCCGGCTCCGAAGGAGCCGCCGACCAGCACGGTGATCTTCGGCACCTTCGCCGAGGCTACCGCCGTGACGAGCTTGGCCCCGTCCTTGGCGATGCCGCGCGTCTCGAAATCGCGGCCGACCATGAAGCCGGTGATGTTCTGCAGGAAGAGCAGCGGAATCCGGCGCTGGCAGCAGAGTTCGATGAAATGCGCACCCTTCAGCGCGCTCTCGGAGAACAGGATGCCGTTATTGGCGATGATGCCGACAGGGATGCCGTGGATGCGGGCAAAGCCGGTGATCAGCGTCGTGCCGTAGAGCTTCTTGAACTCGTCGAACTCGGAGCCGTCGACGAGCCGGGCGATGACCTCGCGGATGTCGTATTGCTTCTTGAGGTCGGTCGGGACGACGGCTTCCAGTTCCTCTTGCCGGTAGAGCGGCTCGACCGCCTCGGCGATGTCGAGATCGGGCCGCTTGACGCTGTTGAGATTGCTGGCGATGCGGCGCGCGATGGCGAGCGCATGGGTGTCGTCGCCGGCATAATGGTCGGCGACGCCCGAGAGGCGGGCATGGACATCCGCGCCGCCGAGGTCCTCGGCCGAGACGACCTCCCCGGTCGCGGCCTTCACCAAAGGCGGTCCGCCGAGGAAGATCGTGCCCTGGTTCTTCACGATGATCGTCTCGTCAGACATCGCCGGCACATAGGCCCCGCCGGCAGTGCAGGAGCCCATCACCACCGCGACCTGCGGAATGCCCTCAGCCGAAAGCGTCGCCTGATTGTAGAAGATCCGGCCAAAATGCTCGCGATCGGGAAAGACCTCGGTCTGATGCGGCAGGTTCGCGCCGCCAGAGTCGACCAGATAGATGCAAGGAAGCCGGTTCTCGCGCGCGATTTCCTGGGCGCGCAGATGCTTCTTCACCGTCATCGGATAATAGGTGCCGCCTTTGATCGTCGCATCGTTGCAGACGATCATGCATTCGCGGCCGGAGACGCGGCCGATGCCGGCGATCATGCCGGCGCCATGGATCTCCCTGTCGTACATCTCGAAGGCGGCGAGCGCCCCGATCTCGAGGAAGGCGGAACCGGGATCGAGCAGGCGCAGTACGCGCTCACGCGGCAGGAGCTTTCCGCGCGCCGTATGGCGCTCGCGCGATTTGGCGTTGCCGCCGAGCGCAGCCGTCATGCGGCGCTCCTGCAATTCGCTGCGCAGGGCGGCCCAGTTCTCGGCATTGGCGCGCGTCTCGGCCGAATCCAGATCGACCTTGCTCTCGATGACCGGCACGTCGCGCTCCCTCGTCAGTTCTTGGACAGCTGATCTGCACCCCCCTCAGCCCTCATCCTGAGGAGCGCTCCGCAGGAGCGCGTCTCGAAGGATGCTCCAGGAGGCTCCTGTGCAAACTGGAGCATCCTTCGAGACGCCGCTTATCGCGGCTCCTCAGGATGAGGGCTGAGGGTCCAACTGGACTGCTCGGCAGATCAACTCTTGGGATCAGCCTTATGAACGGCTCCGCGGGTGCTGCCAACGGGGCGTCATGCCAAGATGGTCGGCCCAAAGATGCGCTCGAATTGCGCGCGCAAGGCCGAATCGACCTCCGCCATCGTCACGGGCAGGCCGAGATCGACCAGCGAGGTCACGCCATGGTCGCTGACGCCGCAAGGCACGATGCCGTCGAAATGCGTGAGGTCCGGCTCGACATTCAGCGAGATGCCGTGGAACGAGACCCAGCGCCGGACCCGGATGCCGATCGCGGCGATCTTGTCCTCGGCGCTCTCTGCGCCAGTCATTGCCCGCTTCTCGGGTCGCCTGACCCAGACGCCGACGCGGTCCTCGCGCCGCTCGCCCCTGACATTGAAGGTGTCGAGCGTGCCGATCAGCCAGGCCTCCAGCGCTGCCACGAAGCGCCTGAGATCAGGGTCGCGGCGCTTCAGGTCGAGCATCACATAGGCCACGCGCTGGCCCGGGCCGTGATAGGTGAACTGCCCGCCTCGGCCGCTGCGATGCACCGGAAAGCGCTCCGGCGCGATCAGATCCTCATCCTTTGCCGAGGTGCCGGCGGTGTAAAGCGGAGGATGCTCGACCAGCCAGACGCGCTCGGGCGCGAGCCCGTCGGCAATCAGCGCGACACGCGCCTCCATCTCGGCGACAGCGGCCTCATAGCCGGTCAGGCCCTCAGCCACGACCCATTCGACCGGGCCGGCCTCGCCCTCTGTCCCAAACAAAACTGCCAGCGCCTCGCGCGTCTTCACTTCGCCTTAACCCTGTTTGTTCAACGTTCATTCATCGGAAGCGGCAGGCGCCTCTTGCGCTCGAAAATGGCCCTCAGGCAAGCTCTGCTGGCAAGTTTCGTTGGTAGAATTCTGAAGTAGGGTTTCGGAGGCAGGACTTGAAGGCTGATCTCGATCTCGTTCCTGTCGTTCTCACCGTCGTGCTGGGCCAGACCCAGATGCCGATCTACAAATTGCTGCGCATGGGCCGCGGCGCCATCATCGAGCTCAACGCGACCGAGACCGAGGAAGTCCAGATTCTCGCCAACAACCACCCCTTCGCCAAGGGCAATGTCGTGGTCAGCGGCTCCAAGATCTCGGTCGAGATCACCCAGATGCTGAAGCGCCCGACGGTCTACTCGCTCCAGAGCGTCGCCGAGGCGGCCTGAGCGGCCAAGCGATTCTCCGCGTCTCCACAGCCCTCATCCTGAGGAGCGGGCTGAAGGCTCGCGTCCCGAAGCATGTTCCAGCTGGTTCGGGAGCCTTCCGGAGCATCCTTCGAGACACAGCCTACGCGGCTCCTCAGGATGAGAGCTGTAGGGGATAAACCGGACCATGACGCATTCTTGACGAAACACTCTTGTGGCGGCGGATTCGATTTGCTAGACCCGCGCCGTTCCTGAGTTGCCGCGTTCACACGGCAGTTTTCGAGCCGCTGCGGTCATGGCGGAATTGGTAGACGCACTACCTTGAGGTGGTAGCGGGGAGACCCGTGGAGGTTCGAGTCCTCTTGACCGCACCAGATTTGGGCTGAGCCCCACGAACGGCGACCCTCGCGGGTCGCCGTTCGTGTTTCCGGGCTGGAGCATCGGCCCGAAAAGTGGAAACCGGTTTTCGGGACAAGCCGATGCCGTGGCACTGGGACTATGCCGTGAAACGGTCATGCTGCATTGCAAGAGCGCAAGCGCACTGACACAAGAGCAGCCGCCCTTCCCTCGAATCCAGACCGTCCCTCAGACCATGGAGCCGAACCGATGGCGGACACGCAAACGGCTCAGGACGCGGTGCTGGAGCGCCCGATTCGCGACGAAGACGGTGCGATCGACGCAGGGCTGATCGAGCAGATCTCGCAAGCTGTCCTGCTCTCGGACCTGACGACGCTGCGCGCCGTCGTCGCCGACATGCACGAGGCCGATCTCGGCGCCGTGCTGGAAGCGCTCGATCCCGAGGAGCGCCCGCGCCTGATCTCGCTGCTCGGCGCCGATTTCGACTTCACCGCCCTGACCGAGGTCGACGACGCCGTCCGCGAGGAGATTCTCGAGGAGCTGTCGGCGCAGACCGTCGCCGAGGGCGTGCGCGATCTCGACACCGACGACGCGGTCTACATCCTCGAAGACCTCAACGAGGCCGACAAGCAGGAGGTTCTCGACAAGCTGACGCCCTCCGAGCGCGTCGCGCTGCAGCAGGGCCTCGACTATCCCGAAGGCAGCGCCGGCCGGCGCATGCAGAGCGAGGTCGTGGCGGTGCCGCCCTTCTGGACCGTCGGCCAGACCATCGACTATCTGCGCGAGACGGAGGATGTGCCGGAGCGCTTCTTCGAGATCTTCATCGCCGACCCCGCGCATCATTTCGTCGGAACCGTCCAGCTCGACCGCCTGCTGCGGACCAAGCGGCCGGTGCCGGTCGCCGAGCTGGTCGGGGAGGAGAACCGCGTCGTCAAGGCGACCGACGACATCGAGGATGTCGCGCGGATGTTCCAGCGCTACAACCTCGTCGCCGCGCCCGTGGTCGACGATGCCGGCCGCCTCGTCGGCGTGATGACGATCGACGACATCGTCGACGTCATCGAGGAGGCGGCCGATGACGACGTCAAGCAGCTCGGCGGCGTCGACGCCGACGAGGAGTTGTCGGACCCCGTCCGGCAGATCGCCAAGAGCCGCTTCCGCTGGCTCTTCATCAATCTGCTGACCTCCTTCCTGGCAGCGGCCGTGATGAGCCTGTTCGAGGCGCAGATGACCAAGCTCGTGGCGCTGGCGATCCTGGCCCCGATCGTCGCGAGCCAGGGCGGCAATGCTGCGACCCAGACGATGACGGTGGCGGTTCGCGCACTGGCGACGCAGGAACTCGGCGCCTGGAACCTGCGCCGTTTCTTCACCCGCGAGATGATCGTAGGCCTGCTGAACGGTGTCGGCTTCGCGCTGATCACCGGCGTCACCGCCGCGATCTGGTTCTCGAGCACGGGGCTGGGCCTCGTCATCGGCGTCGCGATGATCGTCAACCTGATCGCCGCAGCCGGAGCCGGCGTCGCAATTCCCGTCCTGCTCGACCGGTTCGATATCGACCCCGCAATCGCATCGGGAACCTTCGTCACGACGGTGACCGATGTCGTGGGCTTCTTCGCTTTCCTCGGGATCGCGACATTATGGCTCGGCTTGGGCTAGAACCCTGCGCGAAAAAGTGGGTACCGGTTTTTCGCATGAGCAATGCTCTAAACTCTTGGAATCGATCACATCGCATTCGGACGTTTCCGTCCGAATGCGATGTGATCTAGCCTAAGGCCTGAGAAAAACCGGTAACGTAAACCGGGCGTCAAGCTTTCTCCTCAATTTTCAGGGAGATGACCCTGCACCGTATGTTCAGCCGCAATCCCATCTCCCTCCTTGTCGCCACCGCGCTCGCGGTGCTGGGCGGCTGCGTCGCGATGGAAGGCAACTATCCGCTCAAGGGCGACAACCGGCCTCATCCGGGCGTCGCCGCCGCGCATCGCTATGCCGTTCAGGGCATCGACATTTCGCGCTGGCAGGGTGAGATCGACTGGGCTGCAGTGAAAGGCGCCGGGACGCGCTTCGTCTATATGAAGGCGACCGAGGGCGGCGACCATGTCGATCCGGCCTTCCAGCGCAACTGGGACGCGGCGCGCCGGGCCGGCGTGCGGCGCGGCGCCTACCATTTCGTCTATTGGTGCCGCCCGGCCCATGAGCAGGCGATCTGGTTCAAGCAGCAGATCCCCAACGATCCCGATGCGCTGCCGCCGGTGCTCGATGTCGAATGGAACGGCCATTCCAAGACCTGCCCGCAGAAGATCGACCGGGCGCTGGCGCTGGAGAAAATCCAGCTCATGCTGACCGAGCTCGAGCAGCTCACCGGCAAGAAGCCGGTGATCTATACCGACATCACCTTCCACAAGGATGTGCTGGAAGGCCAGTTCAACGACTACCCCTACTGGATCCGCTCGACGGCAGCCCTGCCCGAGGCACGCTATGCCAACCGGCCCTGGGCGTTCTGGCAGTTCACCACCACGGGGCGCGTGCCGGGCATCAGGGGCGACGTCGACCGCAACGCCTTCTTCGGCAGCGAAGAACAGTTCATCGGCTGGATCAACGGCGAGTTCGATATCGGCACGCGCGCCTGGGCCAAGCGCCGCCAGTCGCCGGCGCAGCCGAGCCCGAGCATCGTCAACGAGCCGCCGGCGCCTGCTCCCTCGCTCCAGCCGTCAGCGCCAGAACCGGTCGAGCCCGAGGACGCGCCTGTCGCGACCGTGCCCGGCGCTATCGAGCCGGTGCCCTCCTCGCTTCACATCGGCCGGAGCACCGGCAAGCGCAACTGACGGGGCCGTTTTCGCCGCGCCGTCAGGCTCGGATGCGACGGCGTCTTTCCCAGGCGCGCCCCAGGCCGAGCAGGACGAAATAGGCGACCGCGACCAGCAGGACGCCTTTCGCCAGTTGGTCCGGATGCATCTCCCGCCAGACCGTCCACAAGGCCGCCCCCGCCCAGAGCACCAGGATCGAGAGCGTCAGCCAACGCCAGCGCCGCACCCTGACCGGGTGGACGAAGACGACCGGCGCAAACATCAGCGCCGTCGCGACCAGAACCACCGCAACCGCCAGCCAGGCCGGCGGCGCAAAGGCGACGATGTAGAACAGGACGATGTTCCACACCGCCGGAAAGCCGCGGAACCACCAATCATCGGTCTTCATGCCGGTATCGGCGAAATAAAGCGCGCTCGTCAGCGCGACGACGACGCCGCAGAGCAGGCCCCAGGGCTGCGCCATCACATCGGCGCGCAGCAGCATCGCGGCGGGCACGAAGACATAGGTGATGAAATCGACGACGAGGTCGAGCTGGGCCCCGTCATAGCGCCTGGCCAATTCCCTGACTTCGAGCCGGCGCGCCAGCGGCCCGTCTAGCGCATCGACCAGCAGCGCCACCGCGAGCCAGCCGAAGGCCTGGGCCAGATCGCCCACGATCACAGCCTGCAGCGAGAGCAGCCCGAGCGCCGCGCCCAGCGCCGTGAAGACATGCACGCCATAGGCGAGCGTCCTGCGCCACCCCGTCACCGCCTGCCGCCTGCCCGGCTCCACCGCCGCTCCTCCCCGGTTAACCAAAGCTGAAACAAGCCATTCGGATGCGAGCAAGTTCTAACCGGGCCTTAACCACGTCGCTCTCATCTGGAAAGGCTAGATCACGTCGCATTCGGACGGAACCGCCCGAATGCGACGTGATCGCTTCTAAAAGTTGAGAGCATTGCTCTTGCGAAAAGCCGGTACCCACTTTTTCGCGCAAGGCTCTAATGGAGAAGTGGATGCCCGCGCGAGCGACGATTTTCGGACGAACCCTTTTCGGTGTGCTCGCCACGCTCGGCCTGCTCGCCTGCGAGACCGTGCCCGCCGCCGCGCTCTACCCGAAGAAGGGCGACAGCGAACCGCATCGCGGCGTGCGCGACGCGCGGCGCAAAGCGATCCAGGGCATCGACATCTCGCGCTGGCAGGGCGAGATCGACTGGGCCAAGGTCAAGGACGCCGACACCCGCTTCGTTTTCATCAAGGCGACCGAAGGGGGCGACCATCTCGACCCCAGCTTCAAGCGCAACTGGGCCGAGGCGAAAAAGCACGGCATCCCGCGCGGCGCCTATCATTTCGTCTGGTGGTGCCGCTCGGCCAAGGACCAGGTGCGCTGGCTGAAGAAGCACATCCCGCGCGATGTCGACGCGCTGCCACCCGTGCTCGATGTCGAATGGCAGAACGGCTCGCAATGCACTCGCAAGATCTCGCGCGACCAGGCTCTCGCCAAGATCCGCGAAATGTTGGCGGCGCTGCACGCCCATACCGGCAAGAAGCCGATCATCTACACCGACATCAATTTCCATGAGGACGTGCTCGAGGGCGAATTCAACGACTACCCCTATTGGCTGCGCTCGACCGCCGCGCCGCTGAAGCATCGCTATAACCGCGAGAAATGGGAGTTCTGGCAGTTCACCACGACAGGCCAGGTGCCCGGCATCACCGGCGATGTCGATCGCAACGCCTTCTTCGGCACCGAGCAGGAATTCGCCGCCTGGCGCGCCGGCCGCTTCGACATCGGCGCGCGCAAATGGCATGGCGGCGAGCCGAAGGTCGCCAGCTCCAAGCCGCCTGCGCGCCCTGCCGGCGCGAGCGCGCCGAAGGCGGCAGGCGCAGCCCCGCCCAGGCTCGTCCCGCCCGGGCGGGTGCCGCAACGGACGGCCGCGACGCGCGACGCGGGCGCGATCATGCGCGATTGAGCTTCTCGCAGTCGCGAGAGCCCGTCATCAGACCGTCAGCGATTTCGCACAGGTTACCCGAACCTTAACAGGGCTCCGGGGAGCAGTACGATGACGAGCATGACGTTGGACCACGGCACGGGCCATGCTCCCGATGCCGGAAAACCGAAGCTGGACGCTCCCAATAGCCTCAGTGCCCTCGCCTTCTTCGCCGGGGTCATGACCGCCGGCCTCGCCTACATGGCGTTTTCGCTCTACCAGGACATTTCGACCGCCGGCACGGAGGCCACAACCTGGCTGCCCTTCATCCTGCTCGGCGTGGCCATGCTGATCGCGCTCGGCTTCGAGTTCGTCAACGGCTTCCACGACACCGCCAACGCAGTCGCGACCGTGATCTACACTCATGCGATGCCGGCCAACCTCGCCGTCGTCTGGTCCGGCTTCTTCAACTTCCTCGGCGTGATGATGGCAAGCGGCGCGGTCGCCTTCGGCATCATCTCGCTGCTGCCGGTCGAGCTCATCCTCAATGTCGGCTCCGGGGCCGGTTTCGCCATGGTCTTCGCGCTGCTGATCGCCGCGATCATCTGGAATCTCGGTACCTGGGCGCTCGGCCTGCCGGCATCGTCCTCGCATACGCTGATCGGATCGATCATCGGCGTCGGCCTCGCCAACCAGCTCTACAATTCGAACAGCGGCACTTCGGGCGTCGACTGGTCCAAGGCGATCGAGATCGGCCAGTCGCTGCTGATCTCGCCGCTGTTCGGCTTCATCGCCGCTGCGCTCGTCTTCGTGACGCTGAAGATCCTGGTGAAAAGCCCCGAGCTCTATGCCGAGCCGAAGGGCAACAAGCCGCCGCCGCTCTGGATTCGCGCCATTCTGATCGCGACCTGCACCGGCGTGTCCTTCGCCCATGGCTCGAATGACGGCCAGAAGGGCATGGGCCTGATCATGCTGATCCTGATCGGCTGCGCACCCACGGCCTATGCGCTGAACCGCGCCATTCCCGCCGGCGATGTCGACACCTTCCGCAAGACCGCCATCGCCGCCAGCGCCGTGATCGACCAGAAGGCGCTGGGTTACGCCATCATCGGCGATCCACGCCAGAACGTGACGCGCTATGTCGCCGACCGGACGATCGACGACTCGACCTTCCCGGCGCTCTCGGCGCTGAACAAGGAGATCGTCAAGCAGGTCGAGACCTATGGCCACCCCTCCAAATATCCGGCCGCGGTCGTCGGCAACGCCCGCAACGACATGTATCTCGCTTCCGAGGCGATGAAGCACATCTTCAAGGCCGACAAAAAGGAAGAGAAGATCTTCACGGCCGAGGACCTCAAGGTCATGAGCGCCTACAAGGCCTCGCTCGACGACGCGACCCGGTTCATCCCGTTCTGGGTCAAGGTCGTGGTGGCGCTGGCGCTCGGGCTCGGCACCATGGTCGGCTGGAAGCGCATCGTCGTCACCGTAGGCGAGAAGATCGGCAAGTCGCACCTGACCTATGCCCAGGGAGCCTCAGCCGAACTCGTCGCCGCCGCTACCATCGCGGCCGCCGACGTCTACGGCCTGCCGGTCTCGACCACGCACATCCTGTCCTCGGGCGTCGCCGGCACGATGGCGGCCAACAAGTCGGGCCTGCAGATGTCGACCGTGCGCAACATGCTGATGGCCTGGGTGTTGACCCTGCCCTGCGCCATCCTGATCTCCGGCACGCTGTTCGTGGTGTTGCGTCAGGTGTTCTGAGGCCAAGCGTAAGGCCGGCGCCGAGGCGTTGCCGCCGCGGCGCCGGTTTGCTTTTCAAGCTCTTCACAATGGGGCAAGCCCCGCATGAACATCGCATTGCCGGCCCATGCCGATCTCCAGTCCAGCTCCGGCATCGTCTGGGCCTATCGCTTCGACGAGGCGGGAAAGCCTGGCCTGATCCCGCGCGACGAACTCCCTGGCCTCGCCCCGCCGGCCACCGGCTTCGTCTGGGTCCATCTCGATCTCGTCCACACCCGCATACCGGCCTGGCTCGCCGGGCAATCCGCCTTGCCACTGCCGGCGCAGGCGATGTTCCTGTCGCATGACAACCATCAGCGCCTCGACCATTCGCCCGAACTGGCCTGGGGCATCTCGCATGATCTGATCCGCGACATCGCCGAGAAATCCGAGAGCGTCGGCGCGCTGCACTGGATCATCGGAGAGCGCTTCCTGCTGACCGGCCGGCGCGGCGCCCTGCAATCGATCCGCATGACGGTCGAGGCCCTGGAGCAGGGCGAGACCATCGCCTCGCCCGCCTCCCTGTTCGAGCACATCATCGAATACATCATCGACGACGTGACCGACGCCGTGATCCGCCTCACCGACGAGATCGACAGCGTCGAGGACCATGTCCTGAGCGACCGCCTCCGCGACGGCCCGCAGCGCGTCGGCGCGGTCAGGCGCACCTCCGTTCGATTGCACCGCCAGCTCAACGGCCTGCATCTGCTGTTCCGGCGCTTCGCCGAGACCGGCTCGGGCCGCGCCGCGCCGGACGCCGTGAAGGCCTGCGCCGGGCGCCTGCTGCAGCGGGTCGACACCTTGCACCATGACGTCCATTCCGTGCAGGAGCGCGCCCGCCTGCTGCAGGACGAGATCGCCGCCCGCTCGGCGAACCGCACGAATGAGCAGCTTTATGTGCTCTCGATCCTGACCGCCGTCTTCCTGCCCGCGACCTTCATCACCGGGCTCTTCGGCATCAACGCCAAGGGTGTGCCCTGGGCCGAAGACACCGCTGGCTTCAGCTATGTCACGCTGATGTGCCTGGCGGCGGCCTGGGCGGTGATGCTGTTCCTGAAGCGCCGGGGCATGATCGGCTGAGGGCCGCGGCGATGGGGCTCAAGGCGTGAAGACTTGTTTTGGAAACGCCGCCGTCATTCCGGAGCGATCCGAAGGATCGAGCCCGGAATGACGGCGTGGTTCGCGCAGAAGCCGCCCGACTCTAGCGCCCGCCCGCCACGCGCAGGATCACGCCTGTCGTATAGGCCGAGGCCTCCGAGAGCAGGAACAGGATCGATTCGGCGATCTCGTCGGGCGTCGCGACGCGCTTGAGTGGGATCGTCGGCGCGATGCGCGCGACGCGGCCGGGCTCGCCGGAGGACATCGCGTGGATATCGGTCTCCGTCATGCCCGGCGCGACCGCGTTGACCCGGATGCCGGCCGGAGCCAGCTCTTTGGCGAGCCCGATGGTGAGGGAGTCGATCGCGCCCTTGGAGGCGGCGTACCAGACGAATTCGCCGGGCGAGCCGAGCGTGACGGCTGCCGAGGAGATGTTGACGATCGCCCGGCCTTTCGCCTCGGCATTGGCGCTGAGCGCGCGCGCCGCCTCGCGCGCGACCAGGATCGCGCCGGTGACGTTGATGTCGATGCAGGAGCGGATCACGGCGGTGTCGGCCTCGGCGAGCGAACTCGCCTTGCCGGTGATGCCGGCATTGTTGACGACATGGCTGAGCGGCCCCAGCGCCGCTTTCGCCTCGGCGAAGACGCGGATGATGTCGGTCGCGCTCGCCATGTCGCCCTGGAGCGCCACGGCCCTGGCCCCGGCCGCCTCGCAAGCCGCAACGACCCCGGCGGCGGCATCGGCATTGCTTTGATAGTTCACCGCGACATCATAGCCGCGCTTGGCCGCCATGATCGCGGTCGCAGCGCCGATGCCACGGCTGCCGCCGGTGACGAGAAGGACGGGGCGGGTCATGGGAGGCTCCTTTTCGATGAAACAGCCTCAGCCCTCGTCCTGAGGACCGAGGCAGAGGCTCGGCACGCCCCAGGATGAGGGCTGCGGGAGGGCAATAGAAACGAAAAGGGCGGCTCTTGCGAGCCGCCCTTCCACATACCGGACCGTCGTAAAACGATCAGCGCTTCGAGAACTGGAAGCTGCGGCGGGCCTTGGCCTTGCCGAACTTCTTACGCTCGACGACACGCGAATCGCGGGTCAGGAAGCCTTCCTTCTTGAGCGGGCCGCGAAGCTCGGGCTCATAGAAGGTCAGGGCCTTGGAGATGCCGTGGCGCACCGCGCCGGCCTGGCCGGACAGGCCGCCGCCCTTGACCGTGACGACGACGTCGTACTGGGTCAGGCGATCGACATGCTGCAGCGGCTGCTGCAGGACCATGCGCAGCACCGGGCGGGCGAAGTAGACCTCCTGGTCACGCGTGTTGACCGTGATCTTGCCCGAGCCGGGCTTGATCCAGACGCGGGCAATGGCGTTCTTGCGCTTGCCGGTGGCATAGGCACGGCCCTGGGCGTCGATCTTCTTGACGTGGACGGGAGCGTCGGGCTGGGTCGACTTCGCGACCTGGCCGAGCTGCTCGAGAGACTGAAGAACCTCGGCCATGATCAGACCCTCGCATTCTTGCGGTTGAGCGCAGCGACGTCGAGCGTCTCCGGCGACTGGGCGGCGTGCGGATGCTCAGCGCCCTTGTAGACGCGCAGGTTGCCGAGGATCTGGCGGAAGAGCGGGCCACGCGGGAGCATGCGCTCGACGGCCTTCTCGACGATGCGCTCAGGGAAGCGGCCCTCGAGAATGAACTTGGCCGAACGCTCCTTGATGCCGCCGGCAAAGCCGGTGTGGTGGTAATAGACCTTCTGGTCGAGCTTGCGCCCGGTCAGAACCACCTTATCGGCGTTGACGATCACGATATTGTCGCCGCAGTCGACATGCGGGGTGTAATTGGCCTTGTGCTTGCCGCGCAGGCGCATCGCCACGATGGTGGCGAGACGGCCGACGACCAGCCCGGAGGCATCGATCACAACCCACTTTTTTTCGACGTCGGCGGGCTTCAGCGACATGGTCTTCATCGCAGCACCCCTTCGGTTAGCATGAAAAAAGGACAAGCCTCCGGGAACCCGGCGGCGATGTGAGGCGGTGGTTAAGGGGCTGCCGCGGCTATGTCAAGGCAATCCGTCGACACAAATAGCCAAGAAAACCCATGTTTTCAAACGACATGCGATAAAAGGTATCCAGATACCGTACAAGACGGCAATTGATCTCTGTTGCATCGCGCCGAGCTTTCGCAATCATGCGGCAGGAGGACCGTCCATGAACAAGAAACCGCTTGCCTGCACCCTGCTGAGCCTGGGCCTCACCGCATCGCTCTTCGCTCTCCCCTCGCCAGCCTCCGCAGAGGTCCATGTCATCAGCTCCGGCGGTTTCACCGCGGCCTATAAGGAACTCGTCTCCGGCTGCGAGGTGAAGATCGGCCAGAAGGTCGTCAGCGCCTACGGCGCCTCGATGGGGGCCGCGCCCGATGCCATACCCAACCGGCTGGCGCGCGGCGAACCCGCCGATATCGTCATCCTGGCCAGCGACGCCTTCGACAAGCTGGTCAAGGACGGCAAGGGCATTCCCGGCAGCCGGGTCGATCTGGTGCGCTCAGTGATCGGCCTCTCGGTCAAGGCCGGCGCGCCCAAGCCCGACATCTCGACGGTCGAGGCGCTGAAGAAGACGCTGCTGCAGGCGAAGTCGATCGCCTATTCCGCCAGCGCCAGCGGAACCTATCTCTCCGAGGAGCTGTTCCCCAAGCTCGACCCGAGCGGCCAGGTCATGGCCAAGTCGAAGAAGATCTTCAGTGAACGCGTCGGCACGGTGGTGGTGCGCGGCGAGGCCGAACTCGGCTTCCAGCAGGTCAGCGAACTGATCACGATCGACGGGCTGGATTTCGTCGGCACGCTGCCCGAGGAGGTCCAGCGCGTGACGGTCTTCTCGGCGGGGCTGGCGGCCGGGTCGAAGGAGCCGGAAGCGGCGAAGCAGCTGATCGCCTGCCTGGGTTCGCCGGAGGCCGCGCCGGTCATCCGGAAGACCGGGCTGGAGCCGCTGCCGCAGAAGTGAGCGGCAACGGCGATCCGTCTCCGTCATGCTCGCCCTCGTGGCGGGCATCGACGTCTTTCACGCCCGCCCGGGAGAAGACGTGGATGGTCGGGACAACGAGCCCGATCAAGACGGCGGGTTCAGCGCTCGCGCCGGAATGGCATACGGCCAAGATCGGCGCCAAGCCGGTTGCGAAAGCCGCATCCAGCGCCGAATCCGCCTGTGCAACCGGCCCTTGACTTAGAGTGCGCTCGAACTTGTAACCAGATCAGCGTCACGACGAACAAGGCAAACCATGAAGATCGGGGACCTCGCGAGGCGCACGGGACTATCGACGCACACGATCCGCTATTACGAGCGGATCGGGTTGCTGCCCTACGCATCGCGCGCCTCCTCGCAGCAGCGCGAATACGATGCCTCCATCCTGGTCTGGATCGAGTTTCTCGGCCGTCTCAAGACGACCGGCATGCCGATCCGCGACAAGCTGCGTTATGCGCGTTTGCGCGAACGCGGCCCGGAGACGCAGGAGGATCGCCGCATCCTGCTGGAGGAGCACCGGACCAGGGTCCGGACCCATATCGCCGAGCTTCAGGCCTGCCTTGCCGTCCTCGACACCAAAATTGCCGGCTATGCCGGCTCCGACATGGTGGAGAAGATTGATGATGCTGCAACAGAACGGCGCAAACGAGCGGTTCGAGAGGGGCTTGCGCGCCCTCTCCGAGATTGACGGCCATGCCGGCGAGAACGTTGTCGATCAGCTCGCCGATATCGCTCCGGATTTCGCGCGCTACGTGATCGAGTTTCCCTTCGGCGACATCTATTCCCGCCCGGGCCTCGATCTCCGAAGCCGCGAGATTGCGACCATTGCGGCACTGGCCGCACTCGGGAATGCCGCACCGCAATTGAAGGTCCATATCGAGGCGTGCCTGAATGTCGGGATCAGCCGAGAGGAGATCGTCGAGGTCCTGATGCAGATGGCCGTCTATGCCGGCTTTCCCGCCGCGGTGAACGGGCTCTTCGCCGCCAAGGAGGTCTTTGCGGCCAGAGGCGACGCCGGGCGGGAGCGCGCGGCATGATGATGTCCAACGTCCGCGTCGTTGTCGCTGGCAGCCTCGCCGCCCTCGTGCGGTCGGCGATCGGGCTCTCGGTCAAGGCCGGCGCGCCAAGCCCAACATCTCGACGGTCGAAGCGCTGAAGAAGACGCTGCTGGAAGCGAAGTGCCCATCTGTCATTCCGGGGCTTCGCGCCAGCGAAGAACCCGAAACCCACGACCGGGTGAGCGTTGTCGACCGGGGTTGGCGAAGATATCGCGCACCCGGTCGTGGGTTCCGGGTTCGGCGCTGCGCGCCGCCCCGGAATGACATGGTGGTGCCGTTCGACCCGCTACCGCTCGGCCGGGATCGAATAAGTCCCCGTCGCATGGCAGACCATCTCGCTCTCGCCTTGCGAGAACAGGCAGACTTCGCCGACCGCCAGCCGCCTGCCGAGCTTGAGCAGCCTCGCCTCCGCGATCAGCGCCGCCTGCCCGGGCTTGCGCAGGAAATTGTAGTTGAGGCTCGTCGTCACCGCGAGCGCGACCGGGCCGATCTGGGCCAGGATCGCGGCATAGAGCGCCAGATCCGCCAATGCCATCATGGTGGGTCCCGAGATCGTGCCGCCGGGGCGCAGATGGCGCTCGTGATAGTCGCAGCGCATGCGCGCGCTCATCGGCCCGACATCCTCGATGAAATAGGTGCGCCCGCCATAATGGAGCTGCGGGAACACCTGGTCGAGAAAAGCCTCCAGTTCGGAGACGGTCATGCGCGTCGTCATGGTGCGGGAAACCGGAAGCGGATCGGACATCCCTCCCCTTGCAGCATGGCGATCCCGCTCCGACAATAGGCGCGATCGCGAAAGGCCAAGCCATGAATGCCCATACCGGACCCGAAGCCGCACTGGTGCTGCTGCGCAGCGATGCGGACGGCGTCGCGACGCTGACGCTGAATCGCCCGCAATCGCGCAATCCGCTGAGCGAGGCGATGCTGGCGGCTCTGAGCGAGGCCTTCACCGTGATCGCGGGCGACCGCAGCGTGCGCGCTGTCGTGCTCAGCGCCGCCGGACCGGTGTTCTGCGCCGGGCATGACCTGAAGGAGATGAGCGCGCATCGCGCCGATCCGGATCGCGGCCGCGCCTATTTCACCGACATCCTCGGGCGCTGCTCGGCGATGATGCAGCAGATCACCAGCCTGCCCCAGCCTGTGATCGCTGCCGTCGAAGGCACCGCGACCGCCGCCGGCTGCCAGCTCGTCGCCAGCTGCGATCTCGCGGTCGCGGGCTCGCAGGCAAAATTCTGCACGCCGGGCGTCCATATCGGCCTGTTCTGCTCGACGCCGATGGTGGCGCTCTCGCGCAATCTCGCGGCCAAGCACGCGCTGGAGATGTTGCTGCTCGGCGAGATGGTGCCGGCGCCTGAAGCCGCGCGGATGGGGCTGGTGAACCGTGTCGTCCCGGCGGGCGAGGCCCTGGCGGAGGCGCAGCGCCTTGCCGGCGTGATCGCCTCGAAATCCCCGGCCACCGTCAAGATCGGCAAGCGCGCCTTCTACGAGCAGCGCGAAATGGGCTTGAGCGCGGCTTATGACCATGCCTCGGCGGTGATGGTCGAGAACATGCTGGCGCGCGACGCGGAGGAAGGCATCGGCGCCTTCATGGAGAAGCGCGCACCCGTGTGGGAGAACTAAAGCATCGCCCCAAAGTTGGAGGCCTGTTTCCTGGGCAAGCCGATGCGGCATCGAAGCACGCCGCTCCTGTGCGGTTCCGCACGGTTCGACGCGCTGACAGACCCGGTTTCCGGGCTATAACGCAGGCCAAGAGAACGCAGGCTGAGAAAACGCAGACTAAGAGCGATCACAGCGCGCCAGCCAATCCGGGAGATCTGACCATGCTCGCCAACGCACCGCGCCCCTTCAATTTCGACCTCGGCGAGACCGCCGATGCGATCCGCGACACGGTCCATGCCTTCGCGCAGGAGAAGATCGCGCCGCGTGCCGAGGAGATCGACAAGACCAACACCTTCCCGCGCGATCTCTGGCCGCAGATGGGCGCGCTCGGCCTGCACGGCATCACGGTGAAGGAGGAGGATGGCGGTGCGGGGCTCGGCTATCTCGAGCATGTCGTGGCGATCGAGGAGGTCAGTCGTGCCTCCGCTTCCGTCGGCCTCAGCTACGGCGCCCACAGCAATCTCTGCATCAACCAGATCGCCCGCAACGGCAATGCGGCGCAGAAGGCGAAATACCTGCCCAAGCTGATCTCCGGCGAGCATGTCGGCGCGCTCGCCATGTCCGAGCCGGGAGCTGGCTCGGACGTCGTCTCGATGAAGACGAAGGCGGTGAAGAAGGGCGACCGCTATGTGCTCACCGGCAACAAGATGTGGATCACCAACGGGCCGATCGCCGAGACGCTGGTGGTCTACGCCAAGACCGATCCGGAGGCCGGTTCGCGCGGCATCTCGGCCTTCCTGATCGAGAAGGGCATGAAGGGTTTTTCGACCCACCAGAAGCTCGACAAGCTCGGCATGCGCGGATCCGACACCTGCGAACTGGTCTTCGAGGACTGCGAGGTTCCCGAAGAGAACGTGCTGGGTGCGGTCGGGCGCGGCGTCAACGTGCTGATGTCGGGCCTCGATTATGAGCGCGTCGTGCTCTCGGCCGGCCCGCTCGGCATCATGCAGGCAGCGCTCGACGTGGTCATGCCCTATGTCCATGAGCGCAAGCAGTTCGGCCAGGCGATCGGCGAGTTCCAGCTCGTCCAGGGCAAGCTCGCCGACATGTATGTGATGATGAACGCCTGCAAGGCCTATGTGTATGCCGTTGCCAAGGCCTGCGACCGCGGCGAAACCACCCGCGAGGACGCAGCCGGCGCGATCCTGATCTCGGCCGAGAAGGCGACCCAGATCGCACTCGACGCGATTCAGCTTCTGGGCGGCAACGGCTACATCAACGACTACCCGACCGGACGACTGCTGCGTGACGCCAAGCTCTACGAGATCGGCGCCGGCACCAGCGAGATCCGGCGCATGCTGATCGGGCGGGAATTGTTCCAGAAGACGAAGTGACGGCCGCAGGCCGTCATGCTCGGGCTTGACCCGAGCATCTCCGGACGGGATGTCTCCCAATGGCGGAGCATCGAACCTCCCGAGAGATTCTCGGGTCTGCGCTTCGCTCCGCCCGAGAATGACGTGAGGCACCAATGCCCCTCTACTTCGCCTATGGCGCCAATATGGACGTTGCCGCGATGGCGACGCGCTGTCCGCGCTCGAAGCCGCTCGGGCTGGCGCGCCTGCCGCGCCATCGCTTCATCGTGACGCGCGACGGCTACGCCTCGGCCGTCCGCGACCCGCGCGAGGAGGTCCATGGCGTGCTCTGGGACTGCGCGCTCAGCGATATCCGCGCCCTCGACAAGTTCGAGGACATCGCCAGCGGGCTTTATGTGAAGATCAACCAGCCGGTGATCGTGCCGGGCGGAGCCAAGCGCGCGCTGGTCTATGTCGGGCGCTCCGGAGAGGTCGGGCGGCCCAGGCCGGGCTATCTCGAAGACGTCATCGCCAGCGCGAAACACTGGGCTTTGCCAGAGGCTTACCTCGCGGCAATGAATCGTTTCCTGAGCAAGCCGAATCTGGATGCGAAGACGTTGAATCAGGATGTGAAGGAGGCCCTGCCGCCGGGGCCGGTTGCAGGTGTTCGGCCACGAGCGCTGGCGCCGAAATAGGACAGTCCCATCATGCTCGGGCTTGACCCGAGCATCTCCCGACAAGATGGCTCCCGGCGGACACGGAACCCTTCTCGGCACGCAGTTCTCGGGTCCGCGCGGTGCGCGGCCCGAGAATGACGCAGGCATCAGGGGCTGGCGGCGTCACGCCGCCAGCCCCTTGGCCATCTCGCTGACCTGCTTCTCGAACAGCGCGCGATAGGCGCCGTTCTCAGCGGTCAGCAGCGCCTCATGCGGGCCTTCCTCGACAACGCGGCCGCGATCGAAGACCAGGATGCGGTCCATCGCGCGCACGGTCGAGAGCCGGTGCGCGATGACGATGGTGGTGCGGCCTTCCATCAGCCGCTCCATCGCCTGCTGGATCAGCGCCTCCGATTCCGAATCGAGGCTCGAGGTCGCCTCGTCCAGGATCAGGATCGGCGCATCCGCCAGGAAGGCGCGCGCCAGCGCGACACGCTGGCGTTCGCCGCCCGAGAGCTTGATACCGCGCTCGCCGACGAGCGTGGCATAGCCCTTGGGCAGGCGCATGATGAACTCATGCGCGTTGGCCAGCTGCGCCGCCTGCTCGACCTGCGCCTGGCTTGCGCCGGGCCGGCCATAGGCGATGTTCTCGGCCAGCGAGCGGTGAAACAGCACCGGCTCCTGCTGCACGATCGCGATCTGCTGGCGCAGGGATGCCTGCGTGGCGCTCGCGATATCGATATCATCGATCACGATGCGGCCCGAGGTGACGTCGTAGAGCCGTTGCACCAGCTTGACGAAAGTCGTCTTGCCGGAGCCCGAGCGACCGACGAGGCCCACCTTCTCGCCGCCACGGATGGTCAGCGAGAAGTCGCGATAGAGCGGGTCGGCATGGCCTCCGTAGTGGAAAGTCACGTTCTCGAAAGCGATCTCGCCCGCGGTCACGCCCATCGCCACCGCGCCCTTCCGGTCCGGCACGCCATAGGGAAGATCGTGCATCGCGACGAGCTCCTCCATGTCGTTGACCGAGCGCTGCAGGTTGTGGACGTGCTGGCCGACATCACGCAGATAGCCATGCACCACCGCATAGGCCGTCAGCACGAATGCGACATCGCCGGGCGAGGCCTGCCCGTTCGCCCACAGCCAGATCACGAGGCCGATCACCGCCGCACGCAGCACCAGCAGAACCACGTTCTGGCCAGTGCCCGACCAGGTGCCGCGAAGCCAGGCGCGCCGCGTCCTGAGACTCCATTTCGACACGACGGTCGCCAGGCGCAGATCCTCGCGCGCCTCGGCGCCATAGGCCTTCACGACCGGGTTGCAGGTGATGGAATCGGCCAGCGCGCCGCCCAGACGCGTGTCCCAGGCATTGCCGAGCCGCGCCGCCGGCGCCACGAAGCGCAGCGACAGCGCAAGCGTCAGCCCGATATAGGCCAGCGCCCCCAAAGCCACGACGAATCCCATCGCCGGCCAGTGCCAGGCCAGCACCGCCGTCATGCCGAGCAGGATGACCAGCGAAGGCAAGAGCGCGATCAGGATCGTGTCGGTCAGCAGGTCGAGCGCCCACATGCCGCGCGTGATCTTGCGCACTGTCGAGCCCGCGAAGTTGTTCGCGTGCCAGTCGGTCGAGAAGCGCTGCAGGCGCGCGAAAGCTTCCTGCGAGACATCGCTCATCGTACGCAGCGTCATCGTGGTCAGGCCGACGAAGGCGAAGTGCCGCCCGAGCACCATGATGGCGGCCAGCACCATCATCGCGCCCAGCGCCCGCAGCGCCGCTTCGGTGCCGCCGCCGCCACTCGACGCCGCATCGACGAGGCGACCGGCATAGACCGGCGTGAACAGCTCGGCGAGCGTGGCGGCGATGGTGACGCCGGCAACCCAGGCGACCTGCCCGGGCTGACGCGCCCAATGGCTGAAAGTGAAGCCGAGAACGGCCCGGAACGGCTCGCGCCGCCCGGTTTGAGTATCGTGAGACATCGATTCATTCGGCGCCGCGACGGCAGCCGACTCCAATTCAAGCGAAGCCCGGGCGCTGCCCCGGTCTTCTGAAAACGCGATGGGATTGCTGGCTCAGGCCGCCCTGGATCAGGCGGGCCGCGCGGTCGTCCGACTTAACGGGACGACGCCATTCGGGGAGCGGTGATGACGATGAATTTCATTCAGCCCTCCCTTTCCGATGTTGGAGCCAAGACTTGTGAAATAACAAGACATGCACGGTAAACGGGCAGACGCGAATCCCGCAAGTCGCAATTTTCGCATGGGGTGCTTGCGGAAAGCGCCGGGCGAGCTGGCTTCGGGCCTCGCGCTCGCCCAAGCCCCGCTCGCCCCGCCTCATTTCCGACAGGAGAAGGGCAGGAAGGTGCTCGCCGTTCCCGCATTCATCGCCAGGATGACCATGATGTTCGCGAGCTCGAGCTCCTCGGCGGATTTCGGGCAGACATTCGCCTGCGCCATGCAGCCCGATGCGAGGAAGGCTTCGTGGTCGGCGAGGAATTCCGGCCCCAAGCCTTGCGTCCCCCGGCGCGTCAAGGCCTCGGACCAGGCCTTCTTGTAGCGGGCGCATTTCACTTCGGACCAGCTCTGCGGCTGGCTGTCCTGCGCGAATGCCACGCTGGTCACGCTCACGATCGAGGCTGCCAGCAGGGTTGCGATCAGCTTGGTCGGACGCTTCATCTCAATCTCGGTTCATGCGACGCAGGCGCGGTTAGAGCGCACCTTACTTCCAGAACAATGCCAGCAATCTCACCGCGATCACCAGCACGAAGGCCAGAATGATGGTTCCCACCACGCGATGGCGCTTCTCTCGGTCGGGGAATTGGCGGCCGAGAATCCGCCCGAGCGGTTTGCGGAACAGGAAGGCGATAACGGCCAGAACGATCAGGATATGGGACAAATCGGCCGCTCAGTTCTTGCCGCCGGCGTCTTTCGACTCTGCTGCGTCGAAGGGTGCGCCAGCCTTCTTCCAGGCGCCGAAACCGCCGGCGATATGGGCGACCGGCTTCAGCCCCATCTCCTGGGCGGTCAAGGCCGCCAGCGCCGAACGCCAGCCGCCGGCGCAGAAGAAGACGAAGCGCTTGTCCTGGCTGAAGACCGGCTTGGCATAGGGGCTCTCGGGATCGATCCAGAACTCCAGCATGCCGCGCGGACAATGGAAGGCCTCGGGCATGCGCCCTTCCCGCTCCAGTTCGCGCGGATCGCGCAGATCGACGAAGACGACATCGTCGCGGCCATGCAGCGCCCTGGCCTCCTCGACCGAGAGCGTTTCCACAGCTGCCTCAGCCTCAGCCAGCAACGCCTTGTAGCCCTTGGTGATGATCTGCGGCATGGCAGGTCTCCGTTGTCGCGGCACCGTGTCGGCACGGCGCGTCGCGGTCAATCGCCCTGCCCTGCGAGCGCGATCTTGGCAAGTCGGCCTACACCGAGCAGTGTGGGATTCTAGAGCATTTTCGAGTGAACTGGACACCAGTCCGCGTGAAGACAATGCGATAAGACAAGGAGCTAGAGCGTTTTCGCGATTCGGAGAAACGCGGACATGCTCCAGGAGTTGGAATGATCGGGTTCGGCACCTTCGACATCGTCGGCTTTGCCTTCTTCGTGGCATCGTGGATCGGCTATCATTTCGCGGTGGAGCTCGGCCCGCATGCGGCGAAGAGCCTGAACATGCGGATGAACCTGCGCCGCGCGCGCTGGGTGCGCGAGGCCATGGGCCGCGACAACCGCATCGTCGATACGCAGGTCATGAACGGGCTGCAGAACGGCACCGCCTTCTTCGCCTCGACCTCGCTGATCGCGATCGGCGGTTCGCTCTCCCTGCTGCAATCGACCGACCGCGTCGTTGCCCTCTTTGCCGACCTGCCCTTCGGCACGCCGACCAACCGCGCCGCCTGGGAGATGAAGGTGATCGGGCTCGCGGTGATCTTTGGCTACGCCTTCTTCAAATTCGCCTGGGCCTACCGGCTGTTCAACTACTGCGTCATCCTGATCGGCGCCCTGCCCCCGGCCAAGAGCCATGACGAGCGCGACGCTGCGCGCGCCGTTCATGAGATGACCGAGATGAATATCGCCGCCGGCCGGCACTTCAACCGCGGCCAGCGCGCCTTCTTCTTCGCGCTCGCCTATATGGGCTGGTTCCTCGGGCCGGCGACCTTCATGATCTTCACCGCCGCGGTGCTGATCGCGATGTATCGCCGCCAGTTCGCCTCGGACGCCGCCCGCGTCTTCAGCTATGCCAACGCCCTGATCGACCACGCCGCAGCGCGCAAGGCCAGTGATGAGTGACCCGCACGACGCCCTCGAAGCGGCAATGCTGCGCCTCGTCGCCGAGCGTGGCCCAGGTGGCACGATCAGCCCGACCGACGCCGCCCGCGCCGTCGGCGGCGATCATCCCGATGGCTGGGGGCCCTTGATGCAGCCGGCGCGCAAGATCGCGGTCAGGCTGATGAAGGAGGGCCGCCTCGTCATCACCCGCAAGGGCAAGCCGGTGGATCCGGATGATTTTCGCGGGGTGTATCGCTTGCAGCTGCCAGAGGATGGCAGTGGGCAATAGGCAGTCGAAAAGTCCCCAGACTGCCAACGGTCTACTGCCCACTGCCGCCGGTCACGGCCCCGGAAACAGCGCGTCGGTATACCCCGCCAGCCGGTAGGCCAGGAGCCCGACCCATTCCTTGAAGCCGTCATCGGCGATGCTCAGGCCGCGCGGCGCCCGGCCATAGGGCCTGATGAAATCGGCCGGCTCGTTCTCCGACCAATAGTCGACCGGGAAGGCCTCAACCGCAAAGCCCGCCTTGCGGAACACGCCCATCGCGCGCGGCATGTGCCAGGCAGAGGTCACCAGCAGCCAGCGCTCGCCCGGCTTGGGTTCGACCAATCGACGGGTGAAGACGGCGTTCTCGCGCGTGTTGCGTGACCTGTCCTCCAGAACGAGCCGCTCCGGTGGCAGGCCGAGCCCCTCGAACAGCAATCGCGCGCCATCGGCTTCGGTCTCGGTGACCGGCGTGACCAGATTGGCGGCGCCGCCGGTAAAGACGATCTTGGCCTCGGGATGAAGCCGCGCGAGCTCGACCGCCTTGGTCATGCGCGCAGCCGCCGAGGTCAGCACCACATCACCGCGCGCAACGCCGATGGCACCGCCCAGCACGACGATGCCGGCAACCGGCCCCTTCGCGACGTCCTGCTGGGGGAAGCGGTTCTCGAGCGGGCGGATGACGATGCGCGGCAGCGGGCTGAACGCCATCAATGACAGGGCAAGCAAGGCGAGAATGCCGAGCCAGCGCCCGAACCGGGCAAGGCGCGTGAAGGCCAGCAGCGCGGCAAGCCCCGCCAGCAGGATCGCCAGATTCACCGGAGAGAAGACGAACCAGACGAGCTTGGAAAGAGTGAAGAACATCGACGGCCCCCGGCACAACTCAGCCGGTTATAGAACCTCGATGCTGACGGCTTGCTAACGCGGAGCGTCCCACTGCGTCAGCGGATGATGCGCGGCGGCGCTTGCGGCTGGCGCGGCTGGGCCTGCGGCAGCGACGCTTCGAGCTCGATCGCGCGGTTGGCGACCTCGCGTAATTCGCAGCCCGCCTGCCGGCCGAGCTGCCAGCCTTCTCGCTGCGTCGTTCCGTAGAAGGCGCATTTCTGCGCGACGAAACTCTCCCAGGCAACCTGCAGGGCAACGACCCGGTTGCGCTGGCCCGCATCGAGCGTGCGCCCCTTCAATCGCAGCGCCAGCAGCATCCGCTCGCGCCACACCGCCTCCTCCCGGCGCGCGCAGCCGGTTTCGGCAGCGCGCTGATCGACGCCGGTCGCACGCACGCAAGCGACCGCGATCATGCCGATGCAGGACGGCGCGGCGATACGGCCCTCGCGCAGGCAGGCAGCCAATTGCGCCCGGTCGCTCGCGAGCACCGTACGGCCCGGCGGCGGTGATGGCGCCTGCGCCCAGAGCGGCGTGGCGCTGACCATCAACAGAAAGAGCGGGAACGCGTTCAGCGGGATCATCGGTTCATCATCCGCGCCGGGGCGGCCAGATCAAGGCCACTGGAGCGTTTTCGAGCGAAGTGGACACCGGTTCGCGTGAAGAAAACGTCATAAAACAAAGAGCAGGAGCAGCATGCGGAAAAGTGGGAACCGATTTTTCGCATTGATCCGGCTCGATGCGTCACCTCACGAAATCGGCAACGGCAAGGCCGGCTTGGCGGCCGGGCGCTCGAAGAGGGTCTCGTACCAGCGCTGCAGATGCGGCCGCACGCGACGCTCGACCGGCATGTTCAGCCAGCGATGCGCACCGCAACCGACCGTGATGTCGGCCATGCCGAAACGCTCGCCCGCGAGAAAGCTCCGCGTCGCCAGATGCGCCTCCAGGATATCCATCTTGGCCTCGGTCTTGGCGATGGAAGCCGCGATCACGTCGGGGCCGGTATGCCCGGGCATTTTCCGCACCAGCCCCCAGAAGGCGGGCGTCATCGAGGGCTGCAATTCGGAGATCATCCAATCCATCCAGCGGTCAGCCTCCGTGCGCAGCGCCGGATCCTCCTCCCAGATCCAGCCGGCGCCATAGCGCGCCGCCAGGTAGCGCACGATGCTGTTGGATTCCCAGATGCAGACTTCGCCGTCTTCCAGCACGGGAATCTGGGCGTTGGGGTTCTTGGCAAGAAAGGTCGGCTCGCGCGTACCGCCGAATGCGCCGCCGAGGTCGATGCGTTCGAAGGTTTGACCGACCTCGCCTGCAGCCCAGACCACCTTCTGCACATTGATGGAGCTGATGCGCCCCCAGATCGTCAGCATGACTGCAAGTCCTGTTCTCGTCGTGCCGGCAACTCTCGGGCCGGGGGCCGCAATTGGCAAGGAAGAGGCGAAAGCCCGCCCCTGCCCTCAGGCGAATTCCATGATGACGGCGTCGACCGCAAGTGAATCGCCCTCCTTCGCCAGGATCTTGGCGATCGTGACGTCCTTCTCGGCGCGCAGCACGTTCTCCATCTTCATGGCTTCTACCATGCAGAGCGCCTCGCCCGCCTTGACCTCCTGGCCGACCGTGACGGAGACCGCCTTGACCAGCCCCGGCATCGGGCAGAGCAGGAACTTGCCGGTGTCGGCCGCGACCTTCTCCGGCATCAGCGCCGCGAGCTCGGCCTCTCGGACCGTATAGACATAGGCATTCGCATAGGCGCCGGCATGGCCGAGCGCGACGCCGTTGAGGATCGCCCTCACCTGCGCCGCCACGCTCACCCCGTCGAGCGTACCGCGCCAGACCGGCTCGCCCGGCCGCCAATCGCTGACGACCGTAATGCTGCGCTCGCCAAAGGCGATGACGACCGCGCCGGCCTGCTCCGAGACCTCGCCCTCGAAGCGTTCGGCGCCGAGCTGGACGACGCGCATGCGGTCGAAGGCGACCCTGCGCCAGCCTTCCATCTGCGCCGAGACATTGCGCTTGCGCTGGTTCAAGCGGTGGTCGCAGGCGATCGCGATCGCCGCCATCCGCGACGCAACCTCATCCTTGGGCTGCGGCAGCGCGAAGCCTTCCGGGAACTCCTCGGCAATGAAGCCGGTCGAGAGATTGCCTGCGATCCAGCGCGGGTGCTGCATCAAGGCCGAGACGAAGGGGATATTGTCGCGGATGCCGTCGATGGCGAAGGCGTCGAGCGCGCGCGCCTGCGCCTCGATCGCGGCCAGCCGCGTCGGGGCATGGGTGACGAGCTTGGCGATCATCGGATCGTAATAGATCGAAATCTCGCCGCCTTCGAAGACGCCGGTATCGTTGCGCACCGTCGCGTCGCCGTCCGGACCTTCGGCTGGCGGGCGATAGGTCACGAGGCGACCGGTCGAGGGCAGGAAGTTGCGGGTCGGATCCTCGGCATAGATGCGGCTTTCGACCGCCCAGCCTTGCAGCTTCACCTGGTCTTGAGTCAGGCGCAGCTTTTCGCCGAAAGCGACGCGGATCATCTCCTCGACGAGATCGACGCCGGTGATCATCTCGGTGACCGGATGCTCGACCTGGAGGCGCGTGTTCATTTCGAGGAAGTAGAAGGACTTGTCCTGGCCGGCGACGAACTCGACCGTTCCGGCGGAATCGTAGTTCACCGCCTTGGCCAGCGCGACCGCCTGCTCGCCCATCTTGCGACGCGTCGCCTCGTCGAGCAGCGGCGACGGCGCCTCCTCGACGACCTTCTGGTTGCGGCGCTGGATCGAGCATTCGCGCTCGCCGAGATAGATGACGTTGCCGTGCTTGTCGCCGAGCACCTGGATTTCGATATGGCGGGGATCGACGATGAATTTCTCGACGAAGACGCGGTCGTCGCCGAAGGAGGACGCAGCCTCCGACTTGGCGCGGGCAAACCCCTCTGCCACTTCGCCGGCGGAATAGGCGATGCGCATGCCCTTGCCGCCACCGCCGGCGGAGGCCTTGATCATGACGGGATAGCCGATCTCGTCGGCGATGGTCACCGCATGGGCCGGATCCTCGATGATGCCGAGATGGCCCGGTACGGTCGAGACCTTGGCGGCGGCGGCTGCCTTCTTCGATTCGATCTTGTCGCCCATCGCGGCGATGGCGCCGGGATTGGGGCCGATGAAGACGATGCCGTTATCCTTCAGCGCCTGGGCGAAGGCCTCGCGCTCGGAGAGGAAACCGTAGCCGGGATGGACGGCCTGGGCGCCGGTCGCCTTGCAGGCGGCGACGATCTTGTCGATCAGCAGATAGGACTGGGCGGCGGCGGGCGGACCGATATGCACGGCCTCGTCGGCCATCTCGACATGGAGCGCGTCGCGATCGGCATCGGAATAGACCGCGACCGTCTTGATGCCCATGCGGCGGGCGGTCTTGATGACACGGCAGGCGATCTCGCCACGGTTCGCGATCAGGATCTTCGTGAACATCGATGGCATCTCCCGACCGTCTCACCAAATCATTGGCCGCCGGGGTTTAGTGAACGCCGCAGCCGGCGTCCATTGATGCAAAAGTTCAGCCGCTGGCAAGCGGTTGTGCGCAGATGGGCTCAGCTCGCCAACAGCATGCGCTCGGCGCCGAGACCGCGAAGCTTCTCCGAGCCCTTGCGCAGCGCAAAGCCGATCAGGGCTTCGTCGCAGCATTCTGCCTCGCGCACGATCTCGAAGGCGATGCGCTGGGCCGTGGCGCTCGGCCCGTCTCCGGCGCTAAGCGTCGTCACCAGCCAATGCGCCTTGTCACGGTCGATGATCCCCGTCGGACGGCTTTCCCAGACGGCGTAGTCGACGGTGAGCGCGACTAGGTAATCGGCGAAAGCCGCGCAGGCCTCAGGCACCGCCCGATCGAGCGCGACCAGCACATCGATGATATCGCGTGTCATCACGACATCGCTCAAGATCTCACGCTGAAGCATCTTGACGTCTTCATCGTCGATCACGTGATGATCCATCACGCGATCGACGAATTCACGAAGCTCATGACCAATCATTGTTCAATCCTCGTCCGGCTTTGTTTTGTGCCGGTATGTTCCTGTTGCAGGAACACCATGGGTCCGCACCTCCCAGCAGGTGGTTAACGCCCAAATCTGAACGATTATTCAGGTTAAACAGAGCTGATCCGACGTGGTTGCGCAGACGTTACGATCGGCGCCGGCTCACGGACCCGCGCGGGCGATGGCATCGGCCGGCAGGCATTTGCCCGTCCGTCTGGACGCGTAGGGCGAGATGGGCAGAAAGCCGTCATTGTCGGGCGAGCCGGCCTTGCCCTTCGCCAGTTCCAGGAGCCCTGCCGTCAGCGTGGCCAGCGAGTGCTGCGCAAGGATCGAGCCACCGTCGATCAGATTGAAGCGAATATGCCTGATCTGCGGATCGCAGGCCGAAGGCGGATAGACATTGCGTAGCAGCAGGCGCGGATAGGCCAGGATCTCGCCATGCTCATAGACGCGCTCGATCTTGAGCCCCCTGGAATTATCGACACGCTTCTTGGGATCGAGATCGTAATAGCCGGTGACGAAACTGGGATCGAAGGCGAAGACACGCCGGACGCGGCCGTCGCGATAGGCCGCCTGCTGCGCCAACCCGCCGCCGAGCGAGTGGCCGATGGCGACGATTTCGGTGCGGCCCCGGCGATAGCAGGGATAGCGTTCGACGCGGTCGAGGATCGGGCCGATATGGTCCTGCACCTGCTCGTATTGATCGTAGAGCGGCAAAACCCGCGTCAGAAACCGGAAATTCGAGCGCCAGTCGTCGCGCTGGCTCCGGTCGGTGCCGCGAAAGCCGAGGATCACCTCGCGGCAGAACCGCGTTCCTTGGCGGCCGGATTCTTGGCGGCCGAATTCTTGGCGACCATGCGTCCAGACCTGCAAGCCCAGCCCGTCGAGAATGCGGCCCCTTGGCGACTCGTCCAAGGTGCAATCACCCTCGCGCCCGCCGAAACCGAAATCACGACGCGGGCTCGGCGCGCCACGGCAGTCGTTGATCAGCGTCTCGGCCAGCGCCCAGGGGGCAAGCCAGGGCCGCGCCAATGTCCCGAAGGCCTGGTCATCGTCGCGCTGCGCCACCGCCTCTCTGGAGCCGGTCGCCAACGGCTTGGCGACGCCGTAGAGCGCATCGTCATAGGCAGCCAGCGAGAGCAGCGCATAGCCGACAACATAAGGAGCTACATCTCTGGCCGGGAGCGCTTTCGCATCCTCGGCACCGACACGCACGCGCGCATAGTTCTTGTCCTGGACGATCTCGATCGTGCCGCACGCAGCAAGGGCGAGCGCCAGGACAAACGCCGTCGCCAGCTTCCCGACCGGCACAATCACCCTCGTCATCGCCGCCCCCGCCTTCAACCTAACGTAGCGTTATCGCCTGCGCTGGCAAGACAGGAGGGGCGAGTTCAGGCAGGCTCCGTCGCCAACACGTCGAGCAGTCCCGGCAGCTCGGACATCTCGCCGAGCACATGCCGGGCGCCCAGCGCGACGAGGCTCGTTGCGGGCTGGAAACCCCAGGACACCGCGATCGGCGTAACGCCGGCGGCGACCGCCATCTCGATGTCGAAGGAGCTGTCTCCGACCATCGCGCAACGCTCCGGCTTCGCACCGGTCTCGGCCAGCGCCCGCAGGATCATGCCGGGATGCGGCTTGGACAGCGCGTCGTCGGCGGTCTGGACCGTTGTGAACAACGCGTTCCAGCCATAGCGCTCGATGATGTACTCCGCGCCCCGGCGCGATTTGCCGGTGGCGACGCCGAGCTTCAACCCTGGCCGGGTCGAGAGAACCGAAAGCATCTCGGCGACGCCGGGATAAAGCGGCTCGGCCAGTGCCGGATCGGCCTCCGCCTGATGACGCATCGCGCCAAACACCTCTCGATAGGTTTGGGTCAGCGCATCATCGGGCTTGTCGAACCCGGCCAAGCGCATCAAGGCGATGTCGAGCGTCAATCCGACGATCCCGAGCCCGGCTTCACGGCCGGGATGGGCGAGCCCATGCCTGGCGAAGGTTTCGTATTGGGCACCGAGAATGATCGCTTCGGAATCGATCAGCGTGCCGTCGAGGTCGAAGATGACGAGATCCATGGCGCGGCTTTAGAGGTTGTCATGGATTATGGGAAGGATTTGATGGTCAAAACGACGGAGATGCGACGCTGCAGCTCCGTCGTTTTGCCCTCACCCCGCGGGGCGCGGCGATTTTGCGCGACTGCGGCGCCGTTCTCCCTGGCAAATCGGACGGTTTGCGTCCTCGAACTCTTTGCGTCCTCGAACTCCTGGCATTCGCGCAAAATCGCCAGCGTCAAATCAACCCCATAGGCCATGACAACCTCCGGAGCATGACGCCGAAAACGGCCAATCGGTTTCGGCGTCATGCCATGTCATGCGCGGACAGCGCCGCCGTGTCAGGATCGCGTCGCAGCCGGGGTCTGCTCCGCGCCGGACTTGGCCTCGCGGGCGCAGCTGTCGACTGCCTTGCGCAGATCATCCCCGTCGAGCCCCTTTCCGCGCGCCTCCTTGCGGCAGGCTGCGCGCTGGGCGAGATCGGGACGCTTGGCATTGAAGCAGGCGACAAGCGCGGCCGTACGGGTGGAGCCTTCGAGCTTCTGGCCGTCGACCTCCTCCTTGCAGGCGGAGCGGGCCGCAGCCGCGGTCGGCTTGCCGTCGCGCGTCACCCCGTCGCGAGCGTAAAGCTGCACGCCGGGAAATTTGGCCTGGAGGCAGTCGCGCATCGCCGCGCGCAGGTCATCGCCGGAGAGCGCGACATTGTCGGCAAGGCACTCCTTGCGCGCCTTGGCGCGGACTTCGCGCGGCACGGGTTCGTCGGGGGCGGCAGCCACTGCGGCCGCCTGGCGCGGCGCGGGCGCCTGCGCAACAGCCGGAGCCGCGACGCAAAGGGACAGAGACAGGCCAGTGAAGAGAACGGCGAAACGCATCATCGGAGCACCTGCGTAAGAGTGATGGGAACATAACTAGAACATAATCCAGTTTGTTCCGCAACTGTTCTCTTACGCTTCGTCAGCGCCCGCGAACGAAACGGGATCTGCCCCTATTCGTCGGGCGCATCGACGATCGGATCGTAGCGCTCATCCTCGAAGCCGAGCAGGTTCCAGGACTGGCGCATATGCGGTGGAAGCGGCGCGCTGACATCGATCGTGCCCTTGCCGCGCGGATGCGGCAGCACGATGCGGCGCGCCAGCAGATGCAGCTTGTTCTGGATGCCGCCGGGCAGTTCCCAGTTCTTGATGTTGAAGTATTTCGGATCGCCGACGATCGGGTGACCGATATGAGCGGCATGGGCGCGCAATTGGTGGGTACGCCCCGTCACCGGCTTGAGCGAGAGCCAGCCGAGCTTCTGCGCAGCGGTCTCGACCACGGCGTAATAGGTCACGGCATGCATCGCGCCGTCGTCGCCATGCTTGGCGACCGCCATGCGCTGATCGCCGTCATAGGCCTCCTCGCGGGCGAGATAGGTCGAGATCCGGCCCTGGCGTACGCGCGGCACGCCCGCGACCAGCGCCCAATAGACTTTGCGCGCCGAGCGCGAACGGAAGGTCTTGGCCAAAGTCGCCGCGGCAAAGCGCGATTTCGCGATGACGAGGCAGCCGGCGGTGTCCTTGTCGAGCCGGTGTACCAGGCGCGGCTTCTGGCCGTCCTTGCCCATCATCGCGTCGAGCATCTGGTCGACATGGCGCGTGGTGCCCGAGCCGCCCTGCACGGCGAGCCCCGCCGGCTTGTTCAACACGATGACGTCGTCATCCTCATAGAGCGTGATCGAGCGCAGGAAGCCGAGCGTGTCGTCATCGGCCTTGAGCGAGCGCGGCCGCTGCTCCTGCGGTTCGAGCTTGAGCGGCGGGATGCGCACGGTCTGGCCCTCTTCGAGCCTGTCCTTGCTGTCGGCCCGCTTGCCGTTGACGCGCAATTCGCCCTTCCGGACGATACGCTGAATATGGCTGAAGGAGAGCTGCGGAAAACGTGCCTCGAGGAAACGGTCGATCCGCATCTCGTTCTCATCCGCCGTCACCACGAGCTGCTGCACGCCGGTGGCGAGCACCTGCGCCGTCTCGGCCTTGACCTCGGCGCGCGTCGGCACATCCGTCACCGGCGCTTTGCGAGGCGCCGCAGGCTTGCGTGGGCCAGCCGCGCGCGGCACGGGATGATGCGGAGCCGGGTTGCGCGTCGGCTCGGTGCGCACGACATCCTCGTCCCGCTCCGGCCGAGGCCTGGCCGAAGCCCGCGCCGAGCGGCGCGCATCATGGCTCGGGCGCTTGCCCTTTGCAGCCAGTCCCCTGGGCGCACCCGAGGCCGGAGGCCTGCCGCCACGCTTCGGTCCGCTGCCCTTGGGGCCGCCGCTCTTGGGACCGCCCGGCCCCCTGTTTCCGGTTCTCATGTCAGTCCCCGCATGATCGCAAGGCCGCCGACCAGCGCCGCAAGCGACACCACGACGGAGCCGAGGACATAGGCCGCAGCCAGCATCGCCTCGCCCCGCTCCCAGAGCAGGATCGCGTCGAGCGAGAAGGCGGAAAAGGTGGTGAAGCCGCCCAGGATGCCGGTGGTCAGGAACAGCCGCAGATCCTGCGGCGTGCCCTCGCCGGCCTTGAAGGCGAACCAGCCCGCGACCAGACCCATCAGGCCGGAGCCGACGATGTTGATAGCGAGCGTGCCATAGGGAAAGTCGGGGCCGACCCATTTGAGCGAAGCGAAATTGACGCCGTGCCGCAGCACGCCGCCGATGCCGGCGCCGAGAAAGACGAGGAGCGTGGAGATCATCCGTTTCGCATAGAGCGCGAGGCGGCGGCGCACAAACGAAATCGCAGCGGTGTCATCCCGCACGTGCTGAGGCACGCAGTGCTGCTGCGCAGGTGCGGGACCTCAATCCGGACAAAACGAAAGGCCGCCCGTCCGGCCTGGGCCCCGGTGGCAGGCCTCACCGCCGGAATCGAAACCGCGCCAACAGCGGGCGTACATAGAGTTCGACGACGATCGTCAGCACGATGAAGACCAGAGCGATCGCCAAGGCGACGATCCAGTAGCTGATATCGTCTTTCGAGACGAACCAGCCCGCGATCAGCGCGGGAACGATCAGGAGAAGGCGCGCGATGAGAGAGAACATGGGCGCTCCGGCCGCGATGCCTGAGGCAGGCGTTGTCGGGAACGATAGACGCGGACCGGTGCGTCGCGCCTTGCGATCGATCAAGTTGGATCCTCCGCGCTCAGCCCTCGCACGCTCCGGCGGATTGTCGACGCGCTGACGGTCATCTGATAGGGCGGCAGCAGCAAGCTCGGCAGCCGCCGCTTCCGTCACTATCCGTTGTTCGCCACCCGGATCGGCATCGTAAGCAGCTGACCATTCCGCCTGGCATTGATGGAGCGCTTCATAATCCGGCGAATGGTCAGAAAATTTTGCGCGCCGATTTCGAAAAATTACATCCCCCGCTCGCGCCGCAGCTTCTCCCAATACTCCAGCCGCTTGCGGATCTCGCGCTCGAAGCCGCGCTCGGGCGGATCGTAGAAGCGCTGCCGGCCAAGCGCGTCGGGCCAGTAGTTCTGGCCGGAGAAAGCGTCAGGCGCGTCATGGTCGTAGGAATAGTCGGCGCCGTAGCCTTCTTCCTTCATCAGCTTGGTCGGGGCGTTGAGGATCGTCTTGGGCGGCATCAGAGAGCCGCCCTGCTTGGCCGCTCGCACAGCCGCCCCGTAGGCCTTGTAGGCAGCGTTCGATTTCGGCGCGGTGGCGAGATAGATCACCGCATTGGCGAGAGCGAGCTCGCCCTCGGGTGAGCCGAGCTGCTCATAGGTCTCGGCGGCGGCACGCGCATGCAGCAGCGCCTGCGGATCGGCCATGCCGATATCCTCCACCGCCATCCTGACCAGCCGCCGCGCCAGAAAGCGCGGATCCTCGCCGGCATCGAGCATGCGGGCGAAATAGTACAGCGCCGCGTCGGGGTCGGAGCCGCGGATCGTCTTGTGCAGGGCCGAGATCAGATTGTAGTGACCGTCCTGCGCCTTGTCGTAGATCGGCGCGCGGCGCTGGATGACCTCGGCCAGCCCCGCCTCGTCGAAGACCTCATCGGGCTTGGCGGCGCGCCAGAGCTCCTCGGCCAGCGTCAGCACGGCGCGCCCGTCGCCATCGGCGAAGCGGGCAAGCGCCAGGCGCGCCTCCGGCGTCAGCGGCAAGGATCGGTTTTCCAGAAGCTCGGCCCGGCCGAGCAGGAACAGCAGCGAGCCCTCGTCCAGCGACTTGAAGGTCAGCACGCGGGCGCGCGACAAAAGCGCGGCATTGAGCGCGAAGGACGGGTTTTCGGTGGTCGCCCCGACCAGCGTGATCGTGCCGTCCTCCATCACGGGCAGGAAGGCGTCGAGCTGGGCGCGGTTAAAGCGATGGATCTCATCGACGAAGAGCAAGGTGCCCTTGCCGCCGAACCGGCGCCCGCGCGCCAGCTCGAACACCTTCTTCAGGTCGGCGATGCCGGAGAAGATCGCGCTGATCTGCTCGAAGCCGAGATCGACCTGCCCCGCGAGCAGGCGCGCCACGGTGGTCTTGCCGGTGCCGGGCGGCCCCCAGAAGATCAGGCTGCCGAGCGAGCCTGAGGCGACGAGCCGCGTCAGCGCCCCGTCATGCCCGGTCAGATGCTCCTGCCCTGCGACCTCCGCCAGCGTCGTCGGGCGCAGGCGGTCGGCGAGCGGGCGCGGTCCGGACTTGTCCAGCCCGGAGGCGGCGAAGAGATCGCTCACCCCGGGAAGACCGAGGTCACGGTCTGGCCGCCGCGCGAGATCGTCACTTCCCAGGCGCGCCTGCGCTCCTTGGTGGCGTTCTCGATATCCCGCGACGTCGCCATGCGCTCGCCATTGAGCGCCTGGATGATGTCGCCCTTCTGGAAGCCGACGCGCGCCGCCACGCTGCCCTCCTCGATCTCGCTGACGGCGACGCCCTCGGTCGCGGCGTCGATCGAAAGCTCCTCGGAGACGGCCGGCGACAGGTTCATCACCGTAAGCCCCGCCAAAGGCGAGCGCCCCGCCAGCACGACGGCGTCGCGCGGGCGGGTTTCCGGCGCCGGGATCAGCTTGACCGGAAGCGTCAATCGCTTGCCGCCGCGCAGCACGGTCAGCCCGGTCGTACCGTTGAGCGGACGGGTGGCGAAGCGATAGCCGAAGGCCTCGGGATCATCGACGCCGACCCCATCGATCGCCAGGATCACGTCGGAGCGGCGCAGCCCGGCTTCAGCGGCCGGCCCCTTCTCGACCACGCTGGCGACGACGGAACCCGCCGGCCGGTCGAGACCGAGCCCGTCGGCGACATCGGCCGTCAAGGCCTGGAGCCGGGCTCCGAACCATGGCCTGCGCACCGTCGTCGCGCCCGCTCGCGCGCTCTCGACCACGACGCGCACCATGGCGGAGGGGATGGCGAAACCAATGCCGATGCTGCCGCCCGAGCGCGAGAAGATCGCGGTGTTGATGCCGACGACGCGGCCCTGCATGTCGACCAGCGCTCCCCCGGAATTGCCGGGATTGATCGCCGCGTCCGTCTGGATGAAGGACTGCGCGTCGCCGACGCCGATCTGCGTGCGCGCCAGCGCCGAGACGATGCCTTGCGTCACCGTCTGGCCGACGCCGAAGGGGTTGCCGATCGCCAGCACGATATCGCCGATCTCGACCTTGTCGGAATCGGCGAGCTCGATCGCGGCGAGATCCTTGACGCCCTTGAGCTTCAGCACGGCGAGATCAGTGCGCGGATCGCGCAGCAGGATCGTTGCCTCGACCTCACGCTTGTCGGCGAAGGCGACCTTGACCTCGCTCATGCCCTCGATGACGTGGTTGTTGGTGACGACGAGGCCCGAGGCGTCGACCACGACGCCGGAGCCGAGCGAGCGCTGCACGCGCTCCTGCGGCACGCCGAAGCCGCGATCGCCGAAGAAGCGGCGGAAGAACGGATCGTCCATGAAGGGGTTGCGCGGCTGCTTCTCGACGCGCGCACCATAGACGTTGACGACGCTCGCCACGCTCTGGCGCACGATAGGCGCAAAGGAGAGCGTGATCTGCTGGCGGGTCTCGGGAACCTGCTTCGGCTGGGCCTGGACGGCGCTCTCCATCGCGACCGCCATCAGCAAGGCGAGCGGTACGGCAAGGTGGATGGGTCTCGAACGGCCTGGCATCAACGCCTCCTCTGCAGCGCCGCAACAGCGCTGGCCGAGAAATAGGCCGGCCGGCTCAGCTTTTCCAGCGTCTAGAGGCTGTTGTGAGCCATGGGGCGCAGATGCCCTGCCTCACTTGTCCTGCAGCAGCAGTCGGTAACGCTCGATTTCGCCGGGCACGAAGCCTGCGACGAAGGCAGGGGTCATCTCCTCCGCCGTGGGCGGGACCGAGGAGAGCTCCTTGAATCGACCTTGCAGCGTCTGGCTCGAAAGCGCTGTTTTCAAAGCCTCATTCAGCTTGGCGATGATCGGCTGCGGCGTGTTCTTCGGGGCAAACAGTGCGTTCCAGCCCTGCGCCTCGAAGGCCGGCAGGCCGGCCTCCTTCGAGGTCGGAACATCGGGCAGGCTCGCAAGCCGTCCCGGCGTCGCCACCGCCAGCGCCTTCACCTTCTTGCTTTCGACCGCGCCGTACAAGGACGTCGCCGCATCGCAGACACCGTCGATCTGCCCGCCCATCAGGTCGTTCAGCGCCGGACCTGCGCCGCGATAGCTGACCAGTGCCACATCGACGCCGGCCGCCTTCACGAAATTGCGGCAGATCAGATAATTCGACGAGCCGACGCCGGCATGGCCGAGGCTGACCTTGCCCGGATTGGCCTTGGCGTAAGCGACGAACTCCATCAGGTCCTTGGCGGGGAAATCGAGCTTCAGCGCGATCATCGGCGAGGTCTTGGCGACGAGGCCGATCGGCGCGAAATCGGCATTGGTGTATTTGAGGTCGGGATAGATCGTATAGGAGGCGGCGTTGGTGCCGCTATTGCCGATCACGATCGTATAGCCGTCCGGCTCGGCGCGGGAGGCACGCGTCAGGGCGGTCGCCCCGCCTGCCCCGCCCATATTCTCCATCACGATGCGCTGCCCGAGCGCCCGTCCCATCTCGTCGCCGACAAGGCGCGCAATGACGTCCGAGGAGCCGCCCGCCGCAAAGGGCACGATCATGGTGATCGGCTTGGAGGGGTAGCTGTCTTGCGCGGCGGCTGGCGCGGCAACCGCAAGAACGCCGGCCAAGGCAATGGCGGCACGCAGCGACATCTTTGCAATCACGTCTGATCCCCCTTGGCGTCGGCTTCTCGGGCCGATTTGGCGCCCCAGGCTAACAGCGGTGCGCGAACGCGCAAAGGCTGACGGTAATAACAATCATCCGCAGCAATAGCCAAAGCGCGAAACGAAAAAGGGCGGCCCGAAGACCGCCCTTTCGAAATTGCCTGGGATGGAGAGACGGCTCAGGCCGCCTCGTCTTCCGCCGTGAAGACCGGGCCGGAATCCTTGCCCTTGGCCTCGACATCGCGATCGACGAACTCGATCACAGCGAGCGGAGCATTGTCGCCGAAGCGGAAGCCCGCCTTCATGATGCGCAGATAGCCGCCATTGCGCTCCTTGTAGCGCGGGCCCAGCACCGCGAAGAGCTTGCCGACCAGAGCGACGTCCTTGATCTGCGCGATCGCCTGGCGGCGGGCATGCAGGTCGCCGCGCTTGGCAAGCGTGATCAGCTTTTCGACGACCGGACGCAGATCCTTGGCCTTCGGCAGCGTGGTGGTGATCTGCTCGTGCTTGATCAGGGCCTGGGACATGTTGGCGAACATCGCCTTGCGATGCTCGACCGAGCGGTTGAAACGACGACCGCGGAAACCGTGACGCATTTTGGCTCTCCTATCAGTTACGGCCGCCGTGCCACGGTACGGCCGTTCTTTATGCTCCGGCGCTTATGCGCCGTGCGAATGGCGCAGGCGAACGCCTGCGCCCGATTGCTCAGTAATGCTCCTCGAAGCGCTTCGCGAGCTCTTCGATGTTCTCCGGCGGCCAGCCGGTGACGTCCATGCCGAGATGGAGGCCCATGGTGGCGAGCACTTCCTTGATCTCGTTCAGCGACTTGCGGCCGAAGTTCGGGGTGCGCAGCATCTCGCCCTCCGACTTCTGGATCAGGTCGCCGATATAGACGATGTTGTCGTTCTTCAGGCAGTTCGCCGAACGCACGGAAAGCTCGAGCTCGTCGACCTTCTTGAGCAGCGCCGGGTTGAAGGGCAGCTGCGGCGCGGTCGAGACGGCCTCTTCCTTGCGCGGCTCCTCGAAGGTGATGAAGACGGCGAGCTGGTCCTGCAGGATGCGGGCGGCGAGCGCCAGCGCATCCTCGGGGGTGACCGAGCCGTTGGTCTCGATCTGCAGGGTCAGCATGTCGCGATCGAGGTTCTGGCCCTCGCGGGTGTTCTCGACGCGGTAGGAGACCTTCTTGACCGGCGAATACAGGCTGTCGACCGGGATCAGGCCGATCGGCGCATCTTCCGGGCGGTTCTGCTCGGAGGGGACATAGCCCTTGCCGGTATTGACGGTGAACTCCATGCGGATCTCGGAGCCCTCGTCCAGCGTGCAGAGCACGAGATCGGGGTTCAGGATCGAAACGTCGCCGATGGTGTTGATGTCGCCGGCGGTGACGGTGCCGGGGCCCGTCTTGCGCAGGGTCATGCGCTTGGGGCCTTCGCCCTGCATCCTGACCGCGATCGCCTTGATGTTGAGGACGATGTCGGTGACGTCCTCACGCACGCCGGGGATCGAGGAGAATTCATGCAGCACGCCGTCGATCTGGACGGCGGTGACGGCCGCGCCCTGGAGCGAGGACAGCAGCACACGACGCAGCGCGTTGCCGAGCGTCATGCCGAAGCCGCGCTCCAGCGGGCGCGCGATCACGGTGGCGTGGCGCTTCGGGTCGTCGCCGACCTTGATTTCGAGCTTGTTGGGCTTTGACAGATCCTGCCAGTTCTTGCTGATCACGACCGCACTCCTGGTGCTTGAATTCAATGGCGGCGGCGGGCCGCCCCGGACAGGCGCCCGCCGGTGCGGGCGCCTCGAGGATCAGGTATCAGACGCGACGGCGCTTGCGCGGACGGCAACCGTTATGCGGGATCGGCGTCACGTCGCGGATCGAGGTCACGGTGAAGCCCGCTGCCTGCAGGGCGCGCAGCGCCGACTCACGACCCGAACCCGGACCGGTGACTTCGACTTCGAGCGTACGCATGCCGTGCTCGGCAGCCTTGCGGGCGGCGTCCTCGGCAGCAACCTGGGCGGCATAGGGGGTCGACTTGCGCGAGCCCTTGAAGCCCATCGTGCCGGCGGACGACCACGAGATCGTGTTGCCCTGCGCGTCGGTGATGGTGATCATGGTGTTGTTGAACGAGGCGTTCACATGGGCGACGCCGGAGACGATGTTCTTCCGTTCGCGGCGACGAACGCGTTGGGCTTCCTTGGCCATAGGTCTTTCATCCTTCGAGCGCGCCCGTCATGCCAGGCGCTGGGGAGAGGTTCCTGCCGTCATGCCCGGACTTAGCCCCGGGCATCTCCTGCAGGAGAAGGCGCCAGAGGCGCCCTCTTCACGAGATCCTCGGGTCAAGCCCGAGGATGACGATTGCCTCAGGCAATCATCACTTCTTCTTGCCGGCGATCGGCTTCGCCTTGCCCTTGCGGGTGCGGGCGTTGGTATGCGTGCGCTGGCCGCGAACCGGCAGCGAGCGGCGATGGCGCAGGCCGCGATAGCAGCCGAGATCCATCAGGCGCTTGATGTTCATCGAGACTTCACGGCGCAGATCGCCCTCGACGAGGTAGTCGCGATCGATCGTCTCGCGGATCTGCAGGACTTCGGCGTCGGTCAGCTGGTTGACCCGGCGCTCGTCGGCGATGCCGACCTTGGAGCAGATCTCCTTGGCCTTCTGGGCGCCGATGCCGTGGATGTACTGCAAGCCGATGACGACGCGCTTGCCGGTGGGAATGTTGACGCCCGCGATACGAGCCATGGTCTCTTCTCCATGTCGGCCGAGACGCCCAATGGCGCGCCGGCGGTGAAAAATAACCTCGCGCCGGTGGAGGCCGGCCTCTGCGAGGCGTTGAACCGATCACGCGTAAATACGACGCCGTTCCTTCTCGCGAAGGCGTCGGCATCGCTTACATGAAACCGGAAGTGGGGTCGTTAGTCGCTTGGACGCAACGAGTCAACCCGCCGCGACCAAGAATCATGCCAAAGCAAAAATCAGCAGCCCGCCAAGGCCTTCTCGATCGCCGCCGTCACGGCATCGATCGGCTGCATGCCGTCGATATCGGTCAGTTGCCCACGCTTGGCGTAGTAGGGAGCGACGACCGCGGTATCGCGATTATAGGCCTCGAGCCGGGTCTTGAAGACCTCCGGATCGTCGTCCTTGCGCACCGGCTGCCCGGCCGCCCTCGCCTCTTCGGCGCGCTTGACGATGCGGTCGACGAGCTTGGTCTGGTCGACCTTGAGCTCCAGCACCTTGTCGAGCTTGAGCCCCTTGGACTCAAGCATCGCGTCGAGCGCCTCGGCTTGCGCCAGGGTGCGCGGGAAGCCGTCGAGGATGAACCCCTTCTTGGCATCCGCATGCTCGATTCGCTCGGCGACGATGCCGATGACGATATCGTCCGAGACCAGCGCGCCGGAATCCATCACCGACTTCGCCTTGATGCCGATCGGCGTGCCGGCGGCGACGGCCGCGCGCAGCATGTCGCCCGTGGAAAGCTGAGGAATGCCGTGCGCTTCGACGATACGCGCCGCTTGAGTGCCCTTACCCGCCCCCGGCGGCCCCAAGAAAATCAATCGCATCAGCGCTTCGCCCCTCGCAGCTTGGCCTTCTTGACCAGCCCCTCATACTGATGGGCCAGCAAATGTCCGTGAACCTGCGCCACGGTATCCATCGTCGTCGTCACCACGATCAGCAGCGACGTGCCGCCCAGGAGAATGATCGGTATCTGGGCATAGGTGATCATGAACTCGGGGATAAGGCAGACGATAGTCAAATAGCCGGCTCCGAGCACGGTGATGCGCGTCAGCACCCGGTCGATATGCTCGGCGGTGCGCTCGCCCGGGCGGATGCCGGGCATGAAGCCGCCATGCTTCTTGAGATTGTCGGCCGTCTCCACCGGATTGAACACGATCGCGGTGTAGAAGAAGCAGAAGAAGATGATCAGCGCCGCATAGAGGAACATGAACAGCGGCCGGCCATGGGCCAGATAGGTCGCGATCACCGACAGGAAGCCCGTGCCGCCCGAGGCCTGCGAGAAGCTCGCGATGGTGGTGGGCAGCAGCAGCAGCGAGGATGCGAAGATCGGCGGAATCACGCCGGCCGTGTTGAGCTTCAGCGGCAGGAACGAGGTCTGGCCCTCATACATCCGGTTGCCGACCTGGCGCTTGGGGTAGTTGATCAGGAGCCGGCGCTGGGCGCGCTCCATGAAGACGCAGAAGGCGATGACGCAGATCGCCATCACCAGGATCAGCAGCAAGAGGCCGGTCGAGATCGCGCCCTGGCGGCCTAGTTCGAGGGTCTGGGCTAGCTGCGACGGGAATTCAGCAATGATGCCCGAGAAGATGATCATCGAGGTGCCGTTGCCGATGCCGCGGCTGGTGATCTGTTCGCCGAGCCAGAGCAGGAACATCGTGCCGCCGACCAGCGTGATCGTGGTCGAGAGCAGGAAGAACGGGCCCGGCTCCAGCACGAGATTGCCCGAACCCTGCAGGCCGACACCGATGCCATAGGCCTGGAAGACCGCGAGAACCAGCGTCAGGTAGCGCGTGTACTGGTTCAGGACCTTGCGGCCCTGCTCGCCTTCCTTCTTCAGCGCCTCGAAGGTCGGGATCACGCTGGAGAGCAGCTGCACGATGATCGAGGCCGAGATGTACGGCATGATCGCAAGCGCGAAGATCGCGAGCCGGCCGACCGCGCCGCCGGAAAACATGTTGAACAGGCCAAGCACGCCGGACTGGGACTGCTTGAACAGATCCGAGACGGCGTCGGGATTCATGCCGGGCAGCGGGATATAGGTGCCGAGCCGGTAGATGATCAGCGCGCCGAGCGTGAACCAGATGCGTTTCTTCAGCTCATCCGCCTTGGCGAACGCGCCGAAATTCAGGTTTGAAGCAAGCTGTTCAGCCGCCGATGCCATGCGTCCGGTCCTTGGATGGTATCATAAACAGTCAAACGGCGGCCTGGGCTTCGGGCCCGGCCGCCGTTCGCAAACGCTCATGTAAGAGCTTGGCTCACGCCTGTGAAGCGGCAGGCGCCAGGATCTTCACGGAACCGCCGGCCTTCTCGATAGCGGCAACCGCCGACTTCGACGCACCGGCCACCTCGAAGGCGAGCTTCGCCTTGAGTTCGCCGACGCCCAAGATCTTGACGCCGTCGGTCGCCTGACGGGTGATCACGCCGGCGGCGACAAGCGCCTCGATCGTAACCGCACCCTTGGCGTCGAGCTTGCCGGCTTCGACTGCCTGCTGGATCCGGCCGAGATTGACCTCGTTCAGATCCTTGGAGAACAGGTTGTGGAAGCCACGCTTGGGCAGGCGGCGATAGAGCGGCATCTGGCCGCCTTCGAAGCCCTTGACCGCCACACCGGCGCGAGCCTTCTGGCCCTTGACGCCGCGTCCGCCGGTCTTGCCCTTGCCGGAGCCGATACCGCGGCCGACACGGATGCGCGACTTGTGCGCGCCTTCGTTGTCACGAATCTCTGTGAGTTTCATCGAACGATTCCCCTCACTTCACGTCGATGACGCGGACGAGGTGCCTGACCTTGTCGATCATGCCACGCACGGAAGGCGTGTCGACCAGGGTCGAGCGCCGGCGGATCTTGTTCAGGCCGAGACCGATCAGGGTCTGGCGCTGCGAAGCCTCGCGGCGGATCGGGCTGCCGATCTGCTCGACGACGACGGTGGTTTCAGCTTTTGCCATGATCCCACCCTCACGCTTCGGCCGCGGCATCGGTGCCAGCATCGCGACGACGCGTCTGCAGGGCCGAAACCTTCAGGGACCGACGCGCGGCGACGCCGCGCGGGCTGTCCTCGTTCTTCAGCGCGTCGAAGGTCGCGCGGACGAGGTTGTAGGGGTTCGAGGAGCCGAGCGACTTCGACACCACGTCCTGCATGCCGACCGCCTCGAAGACGGCGCGCATCGGACCGCCGGCGATGATGCCGGTACCGGCCGGGGCGGCGCGCAGCACGACCTTGCCCGCGCCGTGACGGCCCTGGACATCGTGATGGAGCGTGCGGCCTTCGCGCAGCGGAATGCGAACGAGACCGCGCTTGGCGGCTTCAGTCGCCTTGCGGATCGCTTCCGGCACTTCGCGGGCCTTGCCGTGGCCGAAGCCGACGCGGCCCTTCTGATCGCCGACGACGACGAGCGCGGCGAAGCCGAAGCGACGCCCACCCTTCACCACCTTGGCGACGCGGTTGATGTGGACCAGCTTGTCCACGAATTCCGAATCGCGCTCTTCGCGATCGCGGTCACGAGGTTCTCTCGCCATTTTAGTCCTCTTACTTGCGCGGACGACGCTCCAAGGCGTTCGCCGCTCGCTCGAGCGTTCCGGATGGAACGACGTTGAAGCGTGCCCCGCGAGAGAGTGGATTCCACATCTCGACAGGAACACGCTCGGTTCTTCAGCTTTCGTCCGGCCGTCTCCGGCCGGACGGAATGCGCGTCAGAAGTTCAGGCCGCCCTCGCGGGCCGCCTCGGCCAGCGCCTTGACGCGGCCGTGATACATGTAGGAGCCGCGATCGAAGACCACGTCCTTCACGCCCGCCTTGACGGCGCGCTCGGCGATCAGCTTGCCGATCGCGGTCGCGGCCTCGACATTCGCACCCGACTTGATGTCGGCGCGGATGTCCTTGTCCAGCGACGAAGCCGAAGCGAGGGTGACCCCCTTCGTATCGTCGATGATCTGGGCGTAGATCTGCTTGCCGGTGCGGTGCACCGACAGGCGAGCGCGGCCATTGGCAACCGCCTTGATGGCGCGACGGACGCGAGCCCGACGGCGCGCAGTGTTTTCTGTCTGCTTGCTGCTCATGGCGCTTACTTCTTCTTCCCTTCCTTGCGGAAGATGAATTCGCCGGCGTACTTGACGCCCTTGCCCTTATAGGGCTCGGGGCCGCGATAATCGCGGATCTCGGCGGCGGTCTGGCCGACCACCTGCTTATCGATGCCGGTGATCACGATTTCGGTCGGCTTCGGCGTGACGATCGCGACACCTTCCGGGATCGGATAGTCGATGTCGTGGCTGTAGCCGAGCGACAGCTTGAGCACCTTGCCATTGACGGCGGCCTTGTAGCCGACGCCGTTGATTTCGAGCTTCTTCTCGAAACCCGTGGTGACGCCCAGCACCAGATTGGCGACGCGAGCACGCGAGGTGCCCCAGAGCGAGCGGGCGCGCTTGGTCTGCGAGCGCGGCTGGACGGCAATGGCGCCATTATCCATGGCGACCGAGACGTCCTCCGGCACCTCGAAGGAGAGTTCCCCCTTCGAGCCCTTGATCTTGACGAGCTGGCCGGCGACGTTGGCGGTGACGCCAGCGGGAACCGGGACAGGCTTCTTACCGATACGAGACATTGGATTTCTCCTGAAAACGAGCGGCGCGGAAGGTCAGAAGACCTTGCAAAGCACTTCGCCGCCCACGTTCTGCTCGCGGGCAAGATGATCGGGCATCACACCCTTCGGCGTCGAGATGATGGTCACGCCAAGGCCATCGGCCACGCGCGGCATCGTCTCCACCGAAGAATAGACGCGGCGGCCGGGCTTCGACACCCGCGAGATCGACCGGATGACCGGCTGCCCCTCGTGGTACTTCAGCTCGATATCGAACTCGGTCCGGCCATTGCCGAACTCGGTCTGGGTGTAACCGCGGATGTAGCCCTCGGACTGAAGCACATCGAGCACGCGGGCCCTGAGCTTCGAACCAGGCGTCGAAACGCGCGACTTGCGCCGCATCTGCGCATTGCGGATGCGGGTCAGCATATCTCCAAGCGGATCAATGATCACGATGCGTCCTCCTCACCAGCTCGACTTGACGAGGCCGGGAACCAGCCCCTTGTTGCCGAGCTCGCGCAGCGCAACGCGCGACATCTTCAGCTTGCGGTAGAAGGCGCGCGGACGGCCCGTCACCTCACAGCGGTTGCGCACCCGGTTCGGAGCCGAGTTGCGCGGCAGTTCAGCGAGCTTCAGGCGAGCGAGGAACCGCTCGTCCATGGACTGGCTGTCATCATTGGCGATCGCGAGAAGCCGCGCGCGCTTGCCCGAGAATTTCTTCACGAGAGCCTTGCGGTGGTTGTTGTTCTCGACGGAGCTTTTCTTAGCCATCGATCTCTCCTGGTTTCCGCGTATGAGCGGTGAGGCTCACTGCCGGAACGGGAAGTTGAAGTGCTTGAGCAAGGCGCGTGCCTCGTCGTCCGACTTCGCAGTCGTGCAGACGATCACGTCCATGCCCCACACGGCGTCGACCTTGTCGTAGTTGATCTCAGGGAACACGATGTGCTCCTTGATGCCGAGCGCGAAGTTGCCGCGCCCGTCGAACGACTTCGGGTTGAGGCCCCGGAAGTCGCGCACGCGGGGCAAGGCGATGGTGACGAGCCGGTCGACGAACTCGAACATCTTGGTCTTGCGCAGCGTGACTTTGCAGCCGACCGCCATGTTCTCGCGCAGCTTGAAGCCGGCGATGGCGAGGCGGGACTTGGTGATGACCGGCTTCTGGCCGGCGATCAGGGCGAGGTCGCCGGCGGCGTTGTCGACCTTCTTGCGGTCAGCCGTGGCTTCGCCAACGCCCATGTTGATGACGATCTTGTCGATCGTCGGCACTTCCATGACGTTCTTGTAGCCGAACTCGGCGATCATCGCGGGACGGACGACGTCCTCGTAATGCTTCTTCATACGCGGCGTGAGAGCCGCCTGCTGCTGATTATCAGCCATCGATCAGATCCCCCGAACGCTTGGCGAAACGGACCTTGCGGCCATCGTCGAGCACCTTGAAGCCAACCCGGGTCGGCTTGCCGTCCTTCGGATCGGCCACGGCAAGGTTCGACAGATCGATCGTCGCTTCCTTGCTGATGATGCCGCCCTCGGACTGGGCCGACGCCTTGGTGTGCTTCTTGACGAGATTGACGCCACGCACCACGGCGCGGGCATCCTTCGGAAGCACCTGGAGCACTTCGCCGGCCTTGCCCTTGTCACGGCCGGCCAGCACGACGACCTTGTCGCCCTTCTTGATCTTCGCAGCCATTACAGCACCTCTGGCGCAAGCGAGATGATCTTCATGTGGTTCTTGGCGCGAAGTTCGCGCGGAACCGGTCCGAAGATACGGGTGCCGACAGGCTCCTTCTGGTTGTTGATCAGAACGGCCGCATTGCGGTCGAACCGAATCACCGAACCATCGGCGCGCTTGACGTCCTTGGCGGTGCGAACGACGACCGCCTTCATGACGTCGCCCTTCTTCACGCGGCCGCGGGGAATGGCTTCCTTGATCGAAACGACAATGATGTCGCCAATGCGGGCGTAACGCCGCTTCGACCCGCCGAGAACCTTGATGCACATCACACGACGGGCGCCGGAATTATCCGCGACCTCGAGATTCGTCTGCACCTGGATCATGGCCTTGATCCTTCCATATGCATATCAGCGCGGTTTCCCGGCAGGCATTAGCGCCGCCGGGACTACGACTGACGGGGGTCGATCGCCCCCTGGCCTCAAATTTGACTTACGCCTTGGGAGCGTTGTCGAGCACAACCCAGCTTTTCAGCTTGGAAATGGGCTTGGACTCCTCGATCCAGACCTGGTCGCCAACCTTCGAGACCTGAGCCTCGTCGTGGGCATGATAGTTTTTCGTGCGGCGAACGGTCTTCTTGAGGAGCGGGTGCGTATAGCGCCGCTCGACCTTCACCACAACTGTTTTATTTTGCTTGTCGCTGACGACGACGCCCTGCAGCACGCGCTTCGGCATGTCTCAAACTCCTCAGGCGCTCACTGCGGCGGTCTTGGACCGCTGCAGTGTTTTGATGCGGGCGATATCCTTGCGCACTTCGGTGACCCGAGCGGTATTCTCGAGCTGGCCGGTGGCGCGCTGGAAACGCAGGTTGAACTGCTCCTTCTTCAGCTTCAGGAGCTCTTCCTGCAGCAGGTCCACGCTCATGACCTTCAGGTCGGACAGGCGTTTTGCAGTCTTCATGTCGTCCTCCCTTACTCGGCGATGCGTTGGATGAAGCGGGTCTTGATCGGCAGCTTGGCTGCGCCGAGGCGCATGGCCTCGCGCGCGGTCTCTTCCGGCACGCCGTCGATCTCGAACATGATCCGGCCCGGCTTGACCTTGGCTGCCCAGAATTCAGGCGCGCCCTTGCCCTTGCCCATGCGGACTTCGGTCGGCTTCTTCGAAACCGGCACGTCCGGGAAGATCCGGATCCAGACACGACCGGCGCGCTTCATGGCGCGCGTGATCGCGCGGCGGGCCGCCTCGATCTGGCGCGCAGTGACGCGTTCCGGCATCAGTGCCTTGAGGCCGAACTGGCCGAAATTCAGATCCGTGCCGCCCTTGGCGACGCCGGAAATGCGCCCCTTGAACTGCTTGCGGAACTTAGTCTTCTTTGGTTGCAACATGGCTCTTCTCGATCAGCCTTACGCGGCGTGGTCACGACGATGGCCACCGCCGGAACGGCTGCCCTCATCGGCCATGCGCTTGTCCTGGGCCATCGGGTCGTGTTCGAGGATCTCGCCCTTGAAGATCCAGACCTTGATGCCGCACGTGCCGTAGGTGGTGAAGGCAGTCGCCACACCATAATCCACATCGGCGCGCAGCGTGTGCAGCGGCACGCGACCTTCGCGATACCATTCCAGACGCGCGATTTCGGCGCCGCCGAGACGGCCCGAGCAGTTGATGCGGATGCCCTCGGCGCCCAGACGCATGGCCGACTGAACGGCCCGCTTCATGGCGCGGCGGAACGCGACGCGGCGCTCGAGCTGCTGCGCGATCGAGTCGGCGACCAGGGTCGCGTCGATCTCGGGCTTGCGCACCTCGACAATGTTGATGGCAACATCGGCCTTGGTGAGCGTCATCACCGTCTTGCGCAGCTTCTCGATATCGGCGCCCTTCTTGCCGATCACCACGCCCGGACGAGCCGAGTGGATGGTGACGCGGCACTTCTTGTGCGGGCGCTCGATGATGATCTTGGAGATCGCAGCCTGCTTCAGCAGCTTCATGAGGGCGGCGCGGATCGCCATATCCTCATGCAGGAGCTTGCCGTACTCACCCTTCTGCGCGAACCAGCGCGAATCCCAGGTGCGGTTGATGCCGAGGCGAAGCCCGATCGGATTGATTTTCTGACCCATCGTTCTCTCCTCAGGCCTTGGCCGCCGCGACTTCGCGCACCACGATCGTGATGTTGGCGAAGGGCTTCAGGATGCGGGCGCCGCGGCCGCGGGCGCGAGCGTGGAAACGCTTCATGACCAGCGCCTTGCCGACGAAGGCCTGCGCCACGACGAGATCGTCGACGTCGAGATCATGATTGTTCTCGGCATTGGCGATCGCGCTCTGAAGGCACTTGCGCACGTCCAGCGAAATCCGCTTGCGCGAGAATTCGAGGTCGGCGAGCGCGGTCGAGACCTTCTTGCCACGGATCAGCTGGGCGAGGAGGTTGAGCTTCTGCGGGCTGACGCGAAGATTGCGGGCGACCGCAATGGCTTCGTTGTCAGGCAGCGCACGGGGGGCGGATGGCTTTCCCATGGCTTACTTCCTCTTCGCCTTCTTGTCGGCGGCGTGGCCGTGGAAGGTGCGCGTCGGCGAGAACTCGCCGAACTTGTGGCCCACCATCTCCTCGGACACGGACACCGGCACATGCTTGTGGCCGTTGTAGACGCCGAACGTCAGACCGACGAACTGCGGAAGGATCGTGGAGCGACGGCTCCAGATCTTGATGACCTCAGACCGGGCCGCCGAACGGGCAACCTCGGCCTTTTTCAGAAGGTATCCGTCGACAAACGGACCTTTCCAAAGCGAACGCGCCATGACGGACCTCAGTTCTTCTTCTTGCGGGCGTGACGGCTCGACACGATGAACGTATCGGTCCGCTTGTTCGAGCGGGTCTTCTTACCCTTGGTCGGCTTGCCCCAGGGGGTGACCGGGTGACGACCACCGGAGGTGCGGCCTTCGCCGCCGCCATGGGGATGGTCGACAGGGTTCATCGAGACGCCGCGGTTATGCGGACGACGACCGAGCCAGCGCGAACGCCCCGCCTTGCCATCATTCCGGTTCATGTGGTCGGGGTTGGAAACCGCGCCCACAGTCGCATAGCACAGGCCGCTGATCAGGCGCTGCTCGCCCGAGTTCAGACGGACGATGACATAGCCCTGGTCGCGACCGACGATCTGGGCGTAGTTGCCCGCAGACCGCGCCAGCGCCCCGCCCTTGCCGATCTTGAGCTCGACATTGTGGACGATGGTGCCGATCGGCAGCGTGCCCATCGGGGCGGCGTTGCCGGGCTTGACGTCGACCGACGGGCCCGAGATCACGCTGTCGCCGACGGCGAGGCGCTGCGGGGCCAGGATATAGGCCTGCTCGCCGTCGCTGTACTTGATCAGCGCAATGAAGGCGGTGCGGTTGGGATCGTATTCGATCCGTTCCACCACGGCCGGAATGCCGTCCTTGCCGCGACGCTTGAAGTCGATCAGGCGCAGCGTGCGCTTGTGACCACCGCCGCGGAAGCGGACGGTGATGCGGCCGAGGTTGTTGCGGCCGCCCGAGGACGACTTGCCCTCGGTCAGCACCTTGAGCGGCTTGCCCTTATAGAGCTCGCTGCGGTCGACGATCACGAGCTGGCGAAGGCTCGGCGTGGTCGGCTTGAAACTCTTCAAAGCCATGATGCAGATCCTCCCTTCACAGACCCGTGGTCACGTCGATGGAATGACCATCTTCGAGCGTCACGATTGCCTTCTTGACGTCCGAACGCTGGCCGAGGCGGCCACGGAAGACCTTGATCTTCCCTTCGGTGACGAGCGTGTTCACGCTCTTCACCTTGACGTCGAACAGCTTTTCGATCGCGGCCTTGATCTGCGGCTTGGTCGCAGTCTTGGAGACCTCGAAGACGACCTTGTTATGCTCGGAGAGCATCGTCGCCTTCTCGGTGATCACCGGGCTACGAATGACGTCGTAGTGGCGCGGATCCAGATTCTTTGCAGCCTGGCTCATTTGAAGCGCGCCTCCAGCGCATCGACAGCCGCGCGGGTCAAGACGAGCTTGTCGCGACGCAGGATGTCATAAACGTTGATGCCCTGGATCGGCAGGACGTCGACATTCGGGATCGAACGCGCGGCCAGGCCGAAGTTCACGTCGATCTCGGCGCCGCCGATCACCAGCGCGCTGGACAGGTCCAGCTTGCTGAAATGGCCGAGCAGCAGCTTGGTCTTGGGCTCGGAGAGCTTCACATCATCGATGATGATGATCTCGGACCCCTTGGCCTTGGCCGAGAGCGCATGACGCAGAGCCAGAGCGCGGACCTTCTTGGGCAGGTCATGCGCATGGTCGCGCACGATCGGGCCGAAGGCCTTGCCGCCGCCGCGGAACTGCGGAGCGGAAGCCGCGCCGTGGCGAGCGCCGCCGGTGCCCTTCTGCTTGTAGATCTTCTTGCGGGTGCGATCGACTTCCGAGCGGCCCTTGGACTTGTGCGTCCCGGCGCGGCGCTTGGCGAGCTGATAGCGCACCATGCGGGCGAGGATGTCGGCGCGCGGCTCAAGGCCGAAGATCGCGTCCGACAATTCGACGGTGCCGGCAGAGCCGCCCTCGAGGGTGGTGATATCGAGCTTCATCACGCGTTCTCCTCAACGGTCTCAGTCGCGGGAGCCTGCGTTTCACCGCCGGCAACCTTGAACTTGCCCGGCAGGGGCGCATCCTTGGGCAGCGCGCGCTTGACGGCGTCGCGGACGTGAATCCAGCCACCAGCATGACCGGGAACCGCACCCTCGACCAGGATCAGGCCGCGCTCGACGTCCGTCTGGACGACGCGCAGGTTCTGCGTGGTGACGCGCTCGGCGCCGAGATGGCCCGGCATCTTCTTGTTCTTGAAGGTCTTGCCCGGGTCCTGACGGCCACCGGTCGAACCGATCGAGCGATGCGAGACCGAAACACCGTGCGTGGCGCGAAGACCGCCGAAGTTCCAGCGCTTCATGCCGCCGGCGAAACCCTTGCCGATGGTCGTGCCGCTGACATCGACGAACTGGCCGACGACGAAGTGGTCAGCCGTCAGCTCGGCGCCGACCGGGATCAACGCGTCGTCGCTGACGCGGAACTCGACGATCTTGCGCTTGGGCTCGACCTTGGCGACGGCGAAATGGCCGCGCTCAGCCTTCGAGACGTTCTTGACCTTGGCCAAGCCCGACCCGAGCTGAACGGCGACATAGCCGTTCTTCTCAACCGTACGATGCGCGACAACCTGGCAGTTATCGAGCTTCAGCACGGTGACCGGGATATGTTCGCCGGCATCCGTGAAGATGCGGGTCATCCCGACTTTCTGTGCAATCACACCGGAACGCATCGGTGCATACCTTCCCTTGGGGTCATGTTCATCCTGCCAAAACGCAGGAGACAGAGGACCCGGCTAAAGATCAGAGCATGGCCAGACGACGGGAATAGCGGATCGTCGTCTGGACCATGGTCAACTTACAACTTGATTTCGACGTCGACGCCGGCGGCGAGATCAAGCTTCATCAGGGCGTCGACCGTCTGAGGGGTCGGGTCGACGATATCGAGAACCCGCTTGTGGGTCCGCATCTCAAACTGCTCGCGCGACTTCTTGTCGATGTGCGGCGAGCGGTTGACCGTGAACTTCTCGATGAGCGTGGGCAGCGGGATGGGCCCGCGGACCTGGGCGCCCGTCCTCTTGGCCGTCGACACGATCTCGCGCGTCGAAGCGTCGAGAATGCGGTGATCGAACGCCTTGAGGCGGATCCGGATGTTCTGACCGTTCATGGTCTTGTGTTCTCCGTGACGTGAAAAGGCAAAGGCCCGGTAGGGCCTTCGCCCTCACGAAAACGCGTTACGCGATGATGCTAGCGACGACGCCGGCGCCGACGGTTCGGCCGCCTTCGCGGATGGCGAAGCGCAGCTTCTCCTCCATCGCGATCGGCACGATCAGGTGCACTTCCATGGCGATGTTGTCGCCAGGCATCACCATCTCG
>NZ_PQFZ01000003.1:29807-282428 GCF_002917105.1 Allobosea psychrotolerans | reverse complement strand
TTCGGCCGCCTTCGCGGATGGCGAAGCGCAGCTTCTCCTCCATCGCGATCGGCACGATCAGGTGCACTTCCATGGCGATGTTGTCGCCAGGCATCACCATCTCGGTGCCCTCAGGCAGATGCACCACGCCGGTCACGTCCGTCGTGCGGAAGTAGAACTGCGGGCGGTAGTTGGTGAAGAACGGGGTATGACGACCGCCCTCCTCCTTCGTCAGGATGTAGGCCTCGGCCTTGAACTTGGTGTGCGGCTTCACCGAACCCGGCTTGCACAGCACCTGGCCGCGCTCCACGTCCTCGCGCTTCGTGCCGCGCAGCAGCGCCCCGATGTTGTCGCCGGCCTGGCCCTGGTCGAGCAGCTTGCGGAACATCTCGACGCCCGTCACCGTCGTCTTGACCGTGTCCTTCAGGCCGACGATCTCGATTTCCTCGCCGACCTTGACGATGCCGCGCTCGACGCGACCCGTCACCACCGTGCCGCGACCCGAGATCGAGAACACGTCCTCGACCGGCATCAGGAACGGCAGGTCCAGCGGGCGCGCCGGCTGCGGGATGTACTCGTCGACCGTCTTCATCAGCGCGATCACCGCGTCATGGCCGATCGCCTTGTCGCCGCCGTCCAGCGCAACCTTCGCCGAACCCTTGGTGATCGGGATGTCGTCGCCCGGGAAGTCGTACTTCGACAGAAGCTCGCGGATCTCCATCTCGACCAGCTCGAGCAGCTCGGCGTCGTCGACCAGATCCACCTTGTTCATGAACACCACAAGCGCGGGAACGCCGACCTGGCGCGCCAGCAGGATGTGCTCGCGGGTCTGCGGCATCGGGCCGTCGGCAGCCGACACCACCAGGATCGCGCCGTCCATCTGCGCCGCGCCCGTGATCATGTTCTTCACATAGTCGGCGTGGCCGGGGCAGTCGACGTGGGCATAGTGGCGCGCAGCCGTCTCGTACTCGACGTGAGCCGTCGAGATCGTGATGCCGCGGGCCTTCTCCTCCGGCGCCTTGTCGATCTGGTCATACGCCGTGAACGACGCGCCGCCAGACTCAGCCAAAACCTTCGTGATCGCTGCCGTCAAAGACGTCTTGCCATGGTCGACGTGACCAATCGTTCCAATGTTGCAATGCGGCTTGTTGCGAGCGAATTTCTCTTTGGCCATCGTAGCCTCCGTCCGTCAGATCGATTTCAAATATTCGTGCGAATGGTCTTGCAGGTTCAGGCGTACTTCGCCTGAACCTCGGCGGCGACCGCCGAAGGAACCTGCTCGTAGTGGTCGAACTGCATCGTGTAGTTGGCGCGTCCCTGGCTGAACGAACGCAGCTGGTTGACGTAGCCGAACATGTTGGCGAGCGGGACCATCGCATTCACGACGACCGCGTTGCCGCGCATGTCCTGGCCCTGGATCTGGCCGCGGCGCGAGTTCAGATCGCCGATGACCGAGCCGGTATAGTCTTCCGGGGTTACCACTTCGACCTTCATGATCGGCTCGAGCAGCACCGAGCCACCCTTCTGCAGGCCTTCACGCAAAGCAGCGCGCGAGGCGATTTCGAAGGCGAGCGCCGAGGAGTCGACCTCGTGGAAGGCGCCGTCGATCAGAGTGACCTTGACGTCGACGACCGGGAAGCCGGCGATCACGCCGGAGCCGATCACCGAATTCAGGCCCTTTTCGACGCCGGGAATGTATTCCTTCGGAACCGTTCCGCCGACGACCTTCGACTCGAACTCGAAGCCCTTGCCGGTCTCGTTCGGCTCGATCACCAGCTTGACGCGGGCGAACTGGCCGGTACCGCCTGTCTGCTTCTTGTGGGTGTAGTCGATCTCGGCCTTCTTGGTGATCGTCTCGCGATAGGCCACCTGGGGAGCGCCGATATTGGCGTCCACCTTGTAGGTCCGGCGCAGAATGTCGACCTTGATGTCGAGATGCAGCTCGCCCATGCCCTTGAGAATGGTCTGGCCGCTCTCCTGGTCGGTCGAAACGCGGAACGAGGGATCCTCGTTAGCGAGCTTCGCCAGCGCCAGACCAAGCTTCTCCTGGTCGGCCTTGGACTTCGGCTCAATCGCGATCGTGATGACCGGCTCGGGGAATTCCATGCGCTCCAGGATGACCGCCTTGACGGGGTCGCACAGCGTGTCGCCGGTGCGGACGTCCTTGAGGCCGGCCAGGGCGACGATGTCGCCAGCGAAAGCCTCCTTGATGTCTTCGCGGTTGTTCGCGTGCATCAGCAGCATGCGGCCGACACGCTCTTTCTTGTCGCGGGTCGAGTTGATGACGCCCGCGCCGGTCTCGATCTTGCCCGAATAGACGCGGCAGAAGGTGATGGTGCCGACGAAGGGGTCGTCCATGATCTTGAAGGCGAGCATGGAGAAGGGATCCTCGTCCGTCGGGTGACGAACGGTCTCTTCCTCGGTCTTGAAGTCGATGCCCTTGATCTCGCCACGATCGACCGGCGAGGGCAGGAAGTCGACGACTGCGTCGAGCAGCGGCTGGACGCCCTTGTTCTTGAAGGCCGAGCCGCAGAGCACGGGATGGAAGGCGCGGCGCTGCACCGCGGTGCGGATCAGCTTGCGCAGCGTCTCGGCGTCGGGCTCGGTGCCTTCGAGATAGGCTTCCATGGCCGCGTCGTCCATGTCGACGGCGGCTTCGACGAGCTTGTTGCGATATTCAGCAGCCTTGTCGGCGAGATCGGCGGGGATTTCCTTCTCTTCGAAGGAAGCGCCCAGCGCTTCGCCGTTCCAGACGATCGCCTTCATCTTGATCAGATCGACGACGCCGGCGAAATCCGATTCCGACCCGATCGGGATCTGCAGGCAAACCGGCTTGCCGGCGACGCGGTCGATGATGTCCTGGACGCAGCGGTAGAAATCGGCACCGGTCTTGTCCATCTTGTTGACGAACACGATGCGCGGCACGTCGTATTTGTCGGCCTGGCGCCAGACGGTCTCGGTCTGGGGCTCGACGCCCTGGTTGCCGTCGAGCACGCAGACGGCGCCGTCGAGCACGCGCAGCGAACGCTCGACTTCGATGGTGAAGTCGACGTGGCCAGGGGTGTCGATGATGTTCAGGCGATGCTCGCGCCACAGACAGGTGGTCGCAGCCGAGGTGATCGTGATGCCACGCTCCTGCTCCTGCTCCATCCAGTCCATGGTGGCGGCGCCGTCATGGACTTCGCCGATCTTGTGCGACTTGCCGGTGTAATACAGCACGCGCTCGGTCGTCGTCGTCTTGCCGGCGTCGATATGCGCCATGATGCCGAAGTTACGGTATCGGTCGATGGGATGAGTGCGTGCCATAGGAGCGCTCTGTCTTTCTCAGTCTGACGAACGGTTACCAGCGATAATGCGAGAAGGCGCGGTTGGCTTCCGCCATCCGGTGCGTGTCCTCACGCTTCTTCACGGCATTTCCGCGGTTGTTGGCGGCATCCATCAGCTCCGAGGAGAGCCGCTCCACCATCGTCTTGTCGTTGCGGCCGCGAGCAGCCGTGATCAGCCAGCGGATCGCCAGCGCCTGACGGCGCTCGGTGCGAACCTCGACCGGAACCTGGTAGGTGGCGCCGCCGACGCGACGCGACCGGACTTCGATCGCCGGGGCGACATTCTCGAGCGCAGTCTTGAAGACGGCGAGCGGGTCGCTCTTCAGCTTGCCCTCGATGATATCGAAGGCGCCGTAGACGATCCGCTCGGCGGTCGACTTCTTGCCTTCGTACATCACCGAATTCATGAACTTCGTCACGATGATATCGTGGAACTTCGGATCGGGAATGATCTCACGCTTTTCAGCGCTATGGCGGCGGGACATCGTCTAGTCTCCGGTCAAATCTCAAAAGCTGCGAACAGGCTCGGGCTCATCGCCCCGCCAGTCTGGCAGAACTCACTTCGGACGCTTGGCGCCGTACTTCGAACGGCGCTGCTTACGGTTCTTCACGCCCTGCGTGTCGAGCACACCGCGAAGGATGTGATAACGCACGCCGGGCAAGTCCTTGACGCGGCCGCCGCGGATCATGACGACCGAGTGCTCCTGGAGGTTGTGACCCTCGCCAGGAATATAGCCGATCACTTCGAAGCCGTTGGTCAGGCGCACCTTGGCGACCTTACGCAACGCGGAGTTCGGCTTCTTCGGCGTCGTCGTGTAAACGCGCGTGCAGACGCCGCGCTTCTGCGGGCAGGATTCAAGCGCCGGAGCGGTGTTGCGCGCCTTGACGGGCGAACGTGGCTTGCGAATGAGCTGGCTGATTGTCGGCATTCTGGCCTCTCGCTCCACTGAGCGTTTGGAAATCTCTAAATCGATGGCCCAGATCAAGCGAAGCCATGGCACAAACGAAACTGCGCCATCGGCTCCCGGCAGGGAAACCTCAGGCGCATTCGCCAGCAGAGGAACACGGATCGCTCCGCATTCATGCATCTCACCATGTCGTCAATCGACGCTGGAATTCCGATGGAGTTTCGGCCGCGAAATTCGCTTGCAACCAAGGCAAAGCGACATACGTGTCCGACAACCATCGACAGTGGCGCGCTTATGACTCGCAACCCGAGTCGCGTCAACCCCAATTCTGGCGGCTTCGCCCTGCGCGCGGCTCAAACAGCATATTCAGCCGCGACAACGGGTCAAGCGCCCTCCCCCACAAAGCAAAATGGCCGCCCGGAGGCGGCCATTTCGTAGCGTCAAGCGTCAGTGCGCGGTCATTCGGCCGCGGGCAGCGCCGCCGCAACGGCAGCCGCAGCTGCCTTGGCCGCGGACGCGGCAGCCTTGGCCGCCGCATCGGCCTTCTGGCCGACGATGAGATCGTCACGACGCGTCGCCACCTGCTTGATGCGGGCAACCTGCGCGCCGGTGCCGGCCGGGATCAGCGAGCCGACGATGACGTTCTCCTTGAGGCCTTCCAGCGTGTCGTACTTGCCGTTGACCGCCGCCTCGGTGAGGACGCGGGTGGTCTCCTGGAACGACGCCGCCGAGATGAAGGACCGCGTCTGCAAGCTCGCCTTGGTGATGCCGAGCAGCACGGGGACGCCGGAAGCGGGCTTCTTGCCCTCCTCCTTCATCTTCGCATTGATCTCCTGCAGCTCGATGCGGTCGACCTGGTCACCGGTCAGGATGTCGGTGTCGCCCGACTCGGTGATCTCGATCTTCTGCAGCATCTGCCGGACGATGACCTCGATGTGCTTGTCGTTGATGCCCACGCCCTGGAGGCGATAGACCTCCTGGATCTCGTTCACCAGATAAGCCGCCAGCTCCTCGACGCCCTTGATCGCCAGGATGTCGTGCGGGGCCGGGTTGCCGTCGAGGATGTAGTCGCCCGTCTCCACGACGTCGCCGTCCTGGAGATGGATGTGCTTGCCCTTGGGGATCAGGTACTCGAGCCCCTCGGAACCGTCATGCGGGGTCAGCGTGACCCGGCGCTTGTTCTTGTAGTCCTTGCCGAAGCCGATGACGCCGGCCTTCTCGGCGATGATCGCCGCATCCTTGGGACGACGCGCCTCGAACAGCTCCGCCACCCGCGGCAGACCGCCGGTGATGTCGCGGGTCTTGGCGGAGTCCGTCGAGACACGGGCCAGCACGTCGCCTGCCTTGATATGGGCACCGGGCTCGACCGAGATGATGCCGTCGACAGGCAGGATGTAGCGGGCTTCGCCGCCACGCGCGAGCTTGGCGATCTTGCCGTCCGGGCCATGCACCGTCAGAGCCGGGCGCAGATCGGACGTACGGGCCGAGCCGCGCCAGTCGATGACGACGCGCTTGTTGATGCCCGTCGCCTCGTCGGTCGTCTCGGTGATCGACATGCCGTCGACCAGATCCTCGAAGCCGACGGAGCCGTCGACCTCGGCCAGGATCGGGCGGGAATAGGGATCCCACTCGATCAGGCGCTGGCCGCGCTTGACCTTGTCGCCCTCGTCGATGCGCAGCTTCGAACCGAACTGGACGCGGTGAACCGCGCGCTCGGCGCCGTCCGGCCCCACGATCACGACGGCGATGTTGCGCGCCATTGCGATCAGGTCGCCGTCCGAATTCCGGGCGAGGTTGCGGTTGCGGATCTTGACCACGCCTTCGAAGTTCGACTCGACGAAGGACTGGTCGGCGATCGTCGCCGCGCCACCGATGTGGAAGGTGCGCATGGTGAGCTGCGTACCCGGCTCGCCGATCGACTGCGCCGCGATGACGCCGACGGCCTCGCCCATGTTGACGGGCGTGCCGCGAGCAAGATCGCGTCCGTAGCAGGTGGCGCAGACGCCGTTCTTGGTGGCGCAGGTCAGCACCGAACGGATCTTCACCTCCTGCACACCGGCGGCGTTGATCGCCTCGATGTGGTGCTCGTCGATCATCGTGCCCTTCGGCACCAGGACCTTGCCGTCGATGTCGGTGACATCTTCCGCCGCCGAGCGGCCGAGGATGCGGATGCCGAGCGAAGCGACGACCTGACCCGCGTCGATGATGGCGCGCATCTTGATGCCGCTATCCGAGCCGCAATCGACTTCGGAGATGATGGCATCCTGCGCCACGTCGACGAGACGGCGCGTGAGATAGCCGGAGTTGGCCGTCTTGAGCGCGGTATCGGCGAGGCCCTTGCGGGCGCCGTGGGTCGAGTTGAAGTACTCGAGAACGTCGAGGCCTTCCTTGAAGTTCGAGATGATCGGCGACTCGATGATCTCGCCCGAAGGCTTGGCCATCAGGCCGCGCATCGCCGCGAGCTGCTTCATCTGGGCCGGCGAACCACGCGCTCCGGAGTGGCTCATCATGTAGATCGAGTTGATCGGCTTATCGCGACCATGCTCGTCCTTCTTCACGGTCGAGATGCGGGCCATCATCTCCTGGGCGAGCTTGTCGGAGCACTTCGCCCAGGCGTCGACGACCTTGTTGTACTTCTCGCCCTGAGTGATCAGGCCGTCCTGGTACTGCTGCTCGTAATCCTTGGCGAGCGCGCGGGTGGTGTCGACGATCTCCCACTTGTTCTCCGGCACGACCATGTCGTCCTTGCCGAAGGAGATGCCGGCCTTGAAGGCGTGGGTGAAGCCCAGCGACATGATGCGGTCGCAGAAGATCACCGATTCCTTCTGACCGCAGCCGCGATAGACGGCGTCGATCATTCCCGAGATTTCCTTCTTCGTCATCAGGCGGTTGCTGACGTCGAAGGTCATGTTCGGGTGCTTGGGCAGCGCGGTCGAGAGAATGACGCGGCCAGGCGTGGTGTCGTAGATCTTGGTGTAGGACTTGCCGTCCTGATCGACGCCGGTCCAGCGGTATTTGATCTTCGAATGCAGCGTCACGACCTTCTCGTGCAGCGCGTATTCGAGCTCACCGAAGTCGCCGAAGATCTTGCCCTGGCCCGGCTCGCCGTCAGAGACGATCGAGAGATAGTAGAGGCCGAGCACGATGTCCTGCGACGGCACGATGATCGGAAGACCGTTGGCCGGGTGCAGGATGTTGTTGGTCGACATCATCAGGACGCGCGCTTCCAGCTGCGCTTCCAGCGACAGCGGAACGTGCACGGCCATCTGGTCACCGTCGAAGTCGGCGTTGAAGGCGGCGCAGACCAGCGGGTGAAGCTGGATCGCCTTGCCTTCGATCAGCACCGGCTCGAAGGCCTGGATGCCCAGCCTGTGCAGCGTCGGGGCGCGGTTCAGCAGCACCGGATGCTCGCGGATGACCTCGTCCAGGATGTCCCAGACCTCGGGCTTCTCCTTCTCGACCAGCTTCTTGGCCTGCTTGACCGTGGTCGAGTAGCCCTTGGCGTCGAGGCGCGCATAGATGAACGGCTTGAACAGCTCGAGCGCCATCTTCTTGGGCAGCCCGCACTGATGCAGCTTCATCTCCGGGCCGACCACGATGACCGAACGGCCGGAATAGTCGACGCGCTTGCCGAGCAGGTTCTGGCGGAAGCGGCCCTGCTTGCCCTTCAGCATGTCGGCGAGCGACTTCAGCGGGCGCTTGTTGGCGCCCGTGATGACGCGGCCGCGGCGGCCGTTGTCGAACAGCGCATCGACCGATTCCTGCAGCATCCGCTTCTCGTTGCGGATGATGATGTCGGGCGCGCGCAATTCGATCAGACGCTTCAGGCGGTTGTTGCGGTTGATCACCCGGCGATAGAGGTCGTTCAGGTCGGAGGTCGCGAAGCGGCCGCCATCGAGCGGCACCAGCGGGCGCAGATCGGGCGGGATCACCGGAATGATGGTCATGACCATCCATTCCGGCTTGTTGCCGGACTGCTGGAACGCCTCGATGATCTTGAGGCGCTTCATCAGCTTCTTGGGCTTCAGCTCCGACGTCGTCGTCGCGATCTCATGTTTGAGATCGGCGTTGATCTGGTCGAGATCGAGCGCGCGCAGCATCTCGCGGATGGCTTCCGCGCCGATCATCGCCGTGAAGGTGTCGGCGCCATACTCTTCCTGGCAGCGGACATACTCTTCCTCGGACAGGATCTGACGGTCCTTGAGAGGCGTCAGGCCCGGTTCGATGACGACATAGGACTCGAAATAGAGAATGCGCTCGAGATCCTTGAGCGGCATGTCCATCAGCAGGCCGATGCGCGAGGGCAGCGACTTCAGGAACCAGATATGCGCAACGGGAGCGGCGAGCTCGATATGGCCCATGCGCTCGCGCCGGACGCGCGCAAGCGTGACTTCGACGCCGCACTTCTCGCAGATGACGCCCTTGAACTTCATGCGCTTGTACTTGCCGCACAGGCACTCGTAGTCCTTGATCGGCCCGAAGATGCGGGCGCAGAACAGGCCGTCTCGCTCGGGCTTGAAGGTCCGGTAGTTGATGGTCTCCGGCTTCTTGATCTCGCCATAGGACCAGGACAGGATCTTCTCCGGGCTCGCGATCGAGATCTTGATCGCGTCGAAGGCCTGCTGCACCGGCTGCTGGCCGAAAAGGTTCATGACCTCTTGCTTCATCGCCTGTCTCCTACCGCCGGCGGGGGATAAGACCGCCCTGCCCGGCTATCATAACCATCGGCCTGCGGCGTGAGTGCCGCAGGCATTGTCTCGTTCCAGGCGCGTCCTAAGCGACGCGCCGCGCGGCTTACTCGGCCGCTTCAGCCGGCGGCAACTCGCCCGGCTTCACCTTGTTGCTGATCAACTCGACGTTGAGGCCGAGCGAGCGCATTTCCTTGACGAGCACGTTGAAGCTCTCGGGGATGCCCGCCTCGAAGTTGTCCTCGCCGCGCACGATCGACTCGTAGACCTTGGTGCGGCCCGCGACGTCGTCCGACTTCACCGTCAGCATTTCCTGCAGCGTGTAGGCGGCGCCGTAAGCCTCGAGCGCCCAGACCTCCATCTCGCCGAAGCGCTGACCGCCGAACTGCGCCTTGCCGCCCAGCGGCTGCTGGGTGACGAGCGAGTACGGGCCGATCGAACGGGCATGGATCTTGTCGTCGACCAGATGGTGCAGCTTCAGCATGTAGATGTAGCCGACCGTGACCTTGCGATCGAAAGGCTCGCCGGTACGGCCGTCATAGAGCGTCGACTGGCCGGACGAGTGAAGCCCCGCCTGCTCCAGCAGCCGCTCGATATCGGCCTCCTTGGCGCCGTTGAACACCGGCGTAGCCATCGGCACGCCGCGACGCAGGTTCTGGCCCATCTCGACGAGCTCGTTCTCGTCCATCGACGCGATGATCTCGTTGTCGTCGTAGACAGCGTCGAACGAAGCCCGCAGCGCCTTGACGTCATGGCCCTTCTTATAGGCGTCGAGCGCGGCACCGATCTGCTTGCCCAGCCCCGCAGCCGCCCATCCGAGATGGGTCTCCAGGATCTGGCCGACGTTCATGCGCGAAGGCACGCCCAGCGGGTTCAGCACGATGTCGGCATGGGTGCCGTCCTCGAGGAACGGCATGTCCTCGGCCGCAACGATGCGCGAGACCACGCCCTTGTTGCCGTGACGGCCGGCCATCTTGTCGCCCGGCTGGATCTTGCGCTTCACCGCGACGAAGACCTTGACCATCTTCATCACGCCCGGAGGCAGTTCGTCGCCGCGCTGCAGCTTCTCGACCTTGTCGAGGAAGCGCTGCTCGAGGCGCTTCTTCGACTCGTCGTACTGCTTCCGCATCGCTTCGATCTCGGTCATCAGCGGATCGTCGCCGACCGCAAACAGCCACCACTGCGAACGCGGGAACTCGCTCATGCCCTCGCGGGTGATGACCGTGTCCTTCTTGAAGCCCTTAGGGCCGGCAAGACCGGTCTTGCCGTTCAGGATGTCGGCGAGACGGGCGAAGGTGTTGCGGTCGAGGATCGCCTGCTCGTCGTCGCGGTCCTTGGCGAGACGCTCGATCTCCTCGCGCTCGATCGCCTGGGCGCGCTCATCCTTGTCGACGCCATGGCGGTTGAACACGCGCACTTCGACGATCGTGCCCTGCACGCCCGGCGGCACACGCAGCGAGGTGTCGCGCACGTCCGAGGCCTTCTCGCCGAAGATGGCGCGCAGCAGCTTCTCTTCCGGCGTCATCGGGCTTTCGCCCTTGGGCGTGATCTTGCCGACGAGGATGTCGCCAGCAGCCACTTCGGCGCCGATATAGACGATGCCGGCTTCGTCGAGGTTCTTCAGCGCTTCTTCCGAGACGTTCGGGATGTCGCGCGTGATTTCCTCCGGACCCAGCTTGGTGTCGCGGGCCATGACCTCGAATTCCTCGATATGGATCGAGGTGAAGATGTCTTCCGAGACGATCTTCTCCGAGAGCAGGATCGAGTCCTCGAAGTTGTAGCCGTTCCACGGCATGAACGCGACGAGCACGTTGCGGCCGAGCGCGAGCTCGCCGAACTCGGTCGACGGGCCGTCGGCGACGATGTCACCCTTCTTGATGATGTCGCCGACGCGCACCAGCGGACGCTGCGTGATGCAGGTCGACTGGTTGGAGCGCTGGAACTTCTGCAGGCGATAGATGTCGACGCCGGGCTTGGTCGGGTCCATCTCGTCGGAGGCGCGGATAACGATACGCGTCGCGTCGACCTGGTCGACGATGCCGCCACGGCGGGCAGCGATCGCGGCGCCCGAGTCGCGGGCCACGACGGCTTCCATGCCGGTGCCGACGAAAGGCGCGTCGGCGCGAACCAGCGGCACCGCCTGGCGCTGCATGTTCGAGCCCATCAGCGCGCGGTTCGCGTCGTCGTTCTCAAGGAACGGGATCAGCGCCGCAGCGACCGAGACGAGCTGCTTGGGCGACACGTCCATGAAGTCGACCTTGTCGACCGGCGTCACGATGACTTCACCGGCGCGGCGGCAGACGATCAGGTCGTCGGTGAGACGGCCTTCCTTGTCGGTCGCGGCATTGGCCTGGGCGACGTTGTACTTCGCCTCCTCCATCGCCGAGAGATAGATGATCTCGTCGGTCTGGCGGCCGTCGCGGATGCGGCGATAGGGGCTTTCGATGAAGCCGTACTTGTTCACCCGCGCGAAGGTGGCGAGCGAGTTGATCAGACCGATATTCGGGCCTTCCGGCGTCTCGATCGGGCAGATGCGGCCGTAATGGGTCGGGTGCACGTCGCGCACCTCGAAGCCGGCGCGCTCACGGGTCAGACCGCCCGGTCCAAGCGCCGAAAGACGACGCTTATGCGTGACTTCCGAGAGCGGGTTGGTCTGGTCCATGAACTGCGAGAGCTGCGACGAGCCGAAGAACTCGCGCACGGCGGCAGCCGCCGGCTTGGCGTTGATCAGGTCCTGCGGCATCACCGTGTCGATGTCGACCGAGGACATGCGCTCCTTGATGGCGCGCTCCATGCGCAGCAGACCCAGGCGGTACTGGTTCTCCATCAGCTCGCCGACCGAGCGGACGCGGCGGTTGCCGAGATGGTCGATGTCGTCGATCTCGCCCTTGCCGTCGCGCAGGTCGACCAGCGCCTTGACGACCGCGAAGATGTCCTCCTTGCGCAGGATGCGCACGGTGTCCTCGGCGTCGAGGTCGAGGCGCATGTTCATCTTGACGCGGCCGACGGCCGAGAGGTCATAGCGCTCCGCGTCGAAGAACAGCGACTGGAACATGTTCTCGGCGGTCTCGAGCGTCGGCGGCTCGCCGGGACGCATCACGCGGTAGATGTCGAACAGCGCCTCTTCGCGGCGCGAGTTCTTGTCCACGTTGAGCGTGTTGCGGATATAGGGACCGACGGTGATGTGGTCGATGTCGAGCACCGGGATCTCGTCGAAGCCCGCATCGGTGAGCAGCTTCAGCGACTTCTCGGTGATCTCCTCGCCGGCCTCGGCGAAGACTTCGCCGGTCGCGGGGTTGACCAGGTCCTCGGCGATGTACTGGGTGTAGAGGTCCTCGTCCGTGGCGCGCAGGAACTTGAGGCCCTTCTCGGCGAGCTGCCGGGCGGTGCGCGCGACGAGCTTCTTGCCGGCCTCGACCACGACCTCGCCGGTGTCGGCGTCGATCATGTCGGCGGTGGCCTTGAAGCCCTTCATGCGCTCCGCGTCATAGGGAACGCGCCAGCCCTTGGCATCGCGGACATAGTTGATGTGGGCGTAGAAGCGGCTGAGGATCTCCTCGCCGTCCATGCCGAGCGCGAACAGCAGCGACGTGACCGGGATCTTACGCTTCCGGTCGATACGGGCGTAGACGATGTCCTTGGCGTCGAATTCGATATCGAGCCAGGATCCGCGATAGGGAATGATGCGCGCGGCGAAGAGCAGCTTGCCCGAGGAATGGGTCTTGCCCTTGTCGTGGTCGAAGAACACGCCCGGCGAACGGTGCATCTGCGAGACGATGACGCGCTCGGTGCCGTTGACGATGAAGGTGCCGTTATCGGTCATGAGCGGCATGTCGCCCATGTAGACATCCTGCTCCTTGATGTCCTTGACCGACTTAGCCTGGGTGTCGGGATCGATATCGAACACGATCAGGCGCAGCGTCACCTTGAGCGGCGCAGAGAAGGTCATGCCGCGCTGACGGCACTCGTCGACGTCGTATTTCGGCGGCTCGAAGGTGTACTTGACGAATTCGAGCAGCGAAGCGCCCGAGAAGTCGCCGATCGGGAAGACCGACTTGAAGACGGACTGCAGGCCTTCGTCGCCGCGGCCACCCTTGGGCTCGTCGACCATCAGGAACTGGTCGTAGGACGCCTTCTGAACCTCGATGAGGTTCGGCATCTGCGCCACTTCCTTGAGTTTTCCGAAGAACTTGCGGACGCGCCTGCGGCCCTGGAGCGAATTGACCATTTTGTTCCTCGCAATCTCTCGGACGGCTCACCCGGCAGTCTGCCGCAGGAGAGGCGGCTTGGCCGCCGGGTGAGCCGTTCGGCGCATCATCGCGCCGACATCATCTGAACTGGAGCGCCACAACGCAAGGTTGCGCGGGGAGCTTTCTCAACCTGTCCGCACGCAAGTACGGAAACGACGCAACAGCCCCGGAGGCGGAAAACCGCCCCGGGACTGTCTGTGTTGACTAGGGTCGGACCGGCATTACGCCGGCCCAGCTCACTTGAGCTCGACCTTGGCGCCGACGGCCTCGAGCTGCTTCTTGAGCTTCTCGGCCTCGTCCTTGGTCACCGACTCCTTGACAGCCTTCGGAGCGGCCTCGACCAGGTCCTTGGCTTCCTTGAGGCCCAGGCCGGTGATGGCGCGGACTTCCTTGATGACTTCAATCTTCTTGTCGCCGGCGGCGGCAAGAATGACGTTGAACTCGGTCTGCTCTTCGACAGCCGCAGCAGCGGGGCCAGCGGCGGGGCCGGCAACCGCAACGGCGGCAGCGGCGGAAACGCCCCACTTCTCTTCGAGAAGCTTGGCGAGGTCGGCGGCCTCGAGGACCGTGAGGGACGACAGCTCGTCAACGAGCTTAGCAAGATCAGCCATGGTTAAGTTCCTACGTAAAAGAGGTTCGAACGTTGATCAGGGGTAACTGGCCGTTCAGGCCGCATCCTTGTCGGCATATGCCTGGAACACGCGCGCGAGCTTCGCAGCAGGCGCGGTCGAGAGCTGGGCAATCTTGGTTGCAGGAGCCTGAAGCAGGCCGAGCAACTTGGCGCGCAGTTCGTCGAGCGAGGGCATCGTGGCCAGGGCCTTGACGCCGTCGGGGTTCAGGGCGGTCTTGCCCATCGCGCCGCCGAGGATGACGAGCTTGTCGTTCTCCTTGGCGAAAGCGGTGGCGACCTTCGGCGCCGCGACCGGATCGTTGGAATAAGCGATCAGGGTGGGACCCGTCAGCAGATTGCTGATGGACGCGACGTCGGTGCCTTCAAGAGCGATCTTGGCCAGCCGGTTCTTTGCGACCTTCACGGTGGCGCCATTGGCCTTCATCTCGCGACGAAGCTTCTGGAACTGGGCCACCGTCAAACCCGCATAGTGGGCCACGACGACGACCGACGTGTTCGCAAACACACCGTTCAGCGTCGCGACGGCATCATTCTTTGCCGTTCTATCCACTGGGCTCTCTCCGGTAGGCGGCAGGCTTGGGGGCTTGCCGCCGGTTGCACGTGTCGCTCTCAAGAAACCCCGGTTGACACCGGCGCTGGATAAGAGCGACGCTCAGTGCCCTGTCCCCGCTCTTGACCGTTGCCGGTCGCGATCGGGCGAGATGGTTCGAACCGTCTTCGGGACCTTGCGATCCCGCTTGAGCTCTTGCACCGTCTATGCAGGCCTCTTGGCGAAATTATGCCCCCAGCCGAAGCCGAGGAGCACCTGCAGTCTCAGACAGGACTGGATGATTCGGGCCCAAAGATCGCTCTCCGCGCCCCAAGCATCCATTCTTCGGCGGCAAACCGCCGAAAAACGCGAAACGGACCCCCTCGTGCGAAGCACGCTGGAGCCCACATCACTTATGGAAACAGGCTCGCGTCTTAACGCTTTCGCCTGCTTCTGCCAAGTGGGGACTTGACCCCGTCGGATCAAGCCCGGGCAACGGCCGGCGCGAAGCCGGCCGTCAGGCCTCTCAGCCGCCCATCACCGTGTTGGGCTCGATCTTGACGCCCGGACCCATGGTCGAGGAAATCGCGACGCGCTGGATATAGGTGCCCTTGGCGCCGGCAGGCTTGGCCTTGGCGACGGAATCGGCGAACGCCTTGATGTTCTCGGCGAGCTTGTCGGCCGTGAACGAGACCTTGCCGACGGCGGCATGCACGATGCCGGCCTTCTCGACGCGGAACTCGACCGAGCCGCCCTTGGACGCCGCAACCGCGGTGGTGATGTCCATGGTGACGGTGCCGACCTTCGGGTTCGGCATCAGGCCGCGCGGGCCCAGCACCTTACCGAGACGGCCGACCAGCGGCATCATGTCCGGGGTCGCGATGCAGCGATCGAACTCGATCGTGCCCTTGGAGACGAGATCGACCAGTTCTTCGGCGCCGACGATGTCGGCCCCGGCCTTCTTGGCCTCTTCCGCCTTGGCGCCGCGAGCAAACACCGCGACGCGCAGGACGCGGCCCGAGCCGTTGGGCAGGTTGCAGACGCCACGAACCATCTGGTCGGCGTGACGCGGATCGACACCCAGGTTCATCGCGACCTCAACGGTCTCGTCGAACTTGGCGTTGGCGCGCTCCTTGACCATCGCGACAGCGAGATCGAGCGGGTAGAGCTTGGTGCGGTCGATGCCCTCACGGGCCTTCACGACGCGCTTTGCGACATGTGCCATCGTCTGTTTCCCCTCAGCCCACGACTTCCAGGCCCATGGACCGGGCGGAGCCCTTGATCATGGACGAGGCGGATTCGATCGAATCGCAGTTGAGATCGGCCATCTTCTTCTCGGCGATCTCATTGATCTGAGCGATGGTGACCTTGCCGACATTGCCGCCGCGACCAGGCGTCTTCGAACCGGCAGTCAGGCCGGCGGCCTTCTTCAGCCAGTACGAGACCGGCGGCTGCTTCATCTCGAAGGTGAAGGAGCGATCCTGATACGCGGTGATGATCACCGGGATCGGCATGCCCTTTTCCATCTGCGCGGTCTTCGCGTTGAAGGCCTTGCAGAATTCCATGATGTTGAGGCCGCGCTGACCCAGCGCCGGACCGATCGGCGGCGACGGATTGGCCGCGCCCGCCGGAACCTGAAGCTTCACGTAGCCCGTGATCTTCTTTGCCATGATGGCTGCTCCTGCCGTCCGCTCCGACGCCTATCGGAACGACGACGCCCTGCCCGCGAACTGCTTCGCTCGGGGTCAGGGTGGTTGCAGAGCGTGGTGCGGCGCCGTTGATCCGGCTGGCGACCGGCACGCCTCCCACGCGGTTGAGGCGCCGCCTATGACACAGGGCGGCACCGAAGGGAAGCCCCTAAAGGCCTTCCGATATCGCTTAGAGCTTCTCGACCTGGCCGTATTCGAGCTCGACCGGGGTCGCGCGGCCGAAGATCGAGACCGCGACCTTGAGCCGGGCGCGGCCATGATCGACATCCTCGACCACGCCGTTGAACGAGGCGAAGGGCCCGTCGGAGACCTTCACCTGCTCGCCGATCTCGAAGACGACCGTGGGCTTGGGCCGCTCGATGCCTTCGGCGACTTGGCCCTTGATCCGCATCGCCTCGACCTCGGGGATCGGCATGGGCTTGGCCTTGTCGGCGCCCAGGAAGCCGGTGACCTTCGGCGTGTTCTTGATCAGGTGATAGACCTCGTCGGTCATCTCGCACTTCACCAGCACATAACCGGGGAAGAACTTGCGCTCGGCATCGACCTTGCGGCCGCGCCGAACCTCGACGACCTTCTCGGTCGGCACCAGGACCTCGTCGAACTTGTCGGCGAGATTGCGCTGCGCCGCCTGGTCGCGGATCGACTGCGCGACCTTGTTCTCGAAGTTGGAATAGGCGTGGACGATGTACCAGCGAGTTGTCACGTGTCTGATTCCGTTCAGCGTGCGCCGAGGATGATGCCGAGCGACCAACGAATGATCGTATCGGTGAAAAGGAAGAACAGGCTCGAGACGACCACCATGGCGAGCACGAGGCCCGTCGTGATCAGCGTCTCGCGCCGAGACGGCCAGGTGACCTTCGTCGCTTCGGTGCGAACGTCCTGCAGGAAGCTGAAGGGGTTGGTCTTAGCCATCGTATCACCTCGGGTTCCAAAACCGCGCTCCGGCCCTCGCCGAAGGCCGAATCGGCCGTCCTGAAACATTCGCGGCGCGGGGCTCGTGGAGCCGCGCGCCGTCATGACGTGCCTCTTACAACGGGCCGCAGCGTTAGCCAAGCGCCTTTTCAAGGGCATGCGAGCTGCCCTGAACAGGAGCTAGAGGCGTTTGCAGCCCAGCAGCAGGAAGGATGGCCGCTCCCGCTCCTTCGCCCACTCCGGATGGGCCGCGACCTGGTCTTCGCTCGGAGCCCATTCCACGCAATGCGTCAGGGCAAAGCCGGCTCGGAGCATGAGGTCGAGATAGGTCGCGATCGTGCGGTGCTGCTTGATCACGCCCTTCGCCAGCCAGTCCGTCCTGCGCGGCCCTTCCGCCAGATAGCCGTTCACCGGCCAGGCCGGCTGCCCGCCGGGGTCGAGCGACCAGCCCTGATGAGCCGGAGCCGTCATCAAGGGATGTTCGACCGAGCAGACCAGCATGCCGCTAGGCGGCAGCGCCTGGCCGACCCTTTCGAGCAACCCGCCCAGATCCGTCAGGTAATGAAAGGCAAGCGAGCTATAGGCGAGATCGAAGCTGCCGGGTGCGGGCGCGAAGCGCTCCAGATCGGCGCGCTCATAGCTGACGGCCATGTCGCCGGTCTCTTCCCGCGCCCTTGCCAGCATGTTCTCGGAGACATCGACGCCGAGCACGCTCGCCGCTCCGTTCGCCCGCGCCCAGCGGCAGAACCAGCCGAAACCGCAGCCGAGATCGAGAACCTTGAGGCCACGCAGATCGGGAAGGAGGCTTTGCAGCACTGGCCATTCGGGCGCTCCGGCGAGGCCGTGAACCGAACGCGGCAGCTGGCTGTAGGCGCTGAAGAAAGCCGGCGTATCGTAGATGTTCTGCGTCATCGGCGATCTACAGAACCAACCGGCGCCACAAAGCGGCTTCGTGCGGGACTGGCAGGGGCGGTAGGGCTCGAACCTACGACAACCGGTTTTGGAGACCGGTACTCTACCAACTGAGCTACACCCCTGTAGTCGGCGATGCTTTGCCTCAAGGCGCGGAGCTTTTCAAGTCGAAAACGAACGGCCGCTTCCTTTCGCCACAATGAAAAAGGGCGGTGTCGCCACCGCCCTTTCCCAAACCCGAACCTGATCTTATCGATCAGGCGATGATCGAGGCGACGACGCCGGCGCCGCAAAAGCCTGCGGTTTCCGCTGGCGTCGTTGTTGCTTCGATCAGGCTATGATCGAAGCAACAACGCCGGCGCCGACGGTGCGGCCGCCTTCGCGGATGGCGAAGCGCAGCTTCTCCTCCATCGCGATCGGCACGATCAGGTGCACTTCCATGGCGATGTTGTCGCCAGGCATCACCATCTCGGTGCCCTCAGGCAGGTGCACCACGCCGGTCACGTCCGTCGTGCGGAAGTAGAACTGCGGGCGGTAGTTGGTGAAGAACGGGGTATGACGACCGCCCTCCTCCTTCGTCAGGATGTAGGCCTCGGCCTTGAACTTGGTGTGCGGCTTCACCGAACCCGGCTTGCACAGCACCTGGCCGCGCTCCACGTCCTCGCGCTTCGTGCCGCGCAGCAGCGCCCCGATGTTGTCGCCGGCCTGGCCCTGGTCGAGCAGCTTGCGGAACATCTCGACGCCCGTCACCGTCGTCTTGACCGTGTCCTTCAGGCCGACGATCTCGATTTCCTCGCCGACCTTGACGATGCCGCGCTCGACGCGACCCGTCACCACCGTGCCGCGACCCGAGATCGAGAACACGTCCTCGACCGGCATCAGGAACGGCAGGTCCAGCGGGCGCGCCGGCTGCGGGATGTACTCGTCGACCGTCTTCATCAGCGCGATCACCGCGTCATGGCCGATCGCCTTGTCGCCGCCGTCCAGCGCAACCTTCGCCGAACCCTTGGTGATCGGGATGTCGTCGCCCGGGAAGTCGTACTTCGACAGAAGCTCGCGGATCTCCATCTCGACCAGCTCGAGCAGCTCGGCGTCGTCGACCAGATCCACCTTGTTCATGAACACCACAAGCGCGGGAACGCCGACCTGGCGCGCCAGCAGGATGTGCTCGCGGGTCTGCGGCATCGGGCCGTCGGCAGCCGACACCACCAGGATCGCGCCGTCCATCTGCGCCGCGCCCGTGATCATGTTCTTCACATAGTCGGCGTGGCCGGGGCAGTCGACGTGGGCATAGTGGCGCGCAGCCGTCTCGTACTCGACGTGAGCCGTCGAGATCGTGATGCCGCGGGCCTTCTCCTCCGGCGCCTTGTCGATCTGGTCATACGCCGTGAACGACGCGCCGCCAGACTCAGCCAAAACCTTCGTGATCGCTGCCGTCAAAGACGTCTTGCCATGGTCGACGTGACCAATCGTTCCAATGTTGCAATGCGGCTTGTTGCGAGCGAATTTCTCTTTGGCCATGACACCTGTTTCCTGACAACGGCCCTACGAGGCCTGAAAAGCGCGGTCGCATTAGGGGTTTTTGGGAGAGGATGCAAGTTGCGGCTTCGCCACCCGCAGGCCTTCCGGCCCCCCGTCGCGAGGGCGATAGCCGCGGAGCTGGCCCAGCACGCTCCAGCGACCGCCGATATGCCTCAGCAAATGCACCGTCACGGTGAAGCTATTGGACGGGCATGCTCGCAACATCGCCAGCATCTGGATCATCGCGCCGCGCTTGCGGCCCGCGTCGCCAGCCAGGCCACGACCGGCGCCGGGAGAACCGCCATGACGGTCGCGATCCGGAAATAGCGGCGAAGCCCGGATGCTGCGCCACCCAGCCGGCGCCGAGACCGCCGGCCATGCTGACGACGGCGTCCATGCCTTGCAGCAGCGTGCCATCAAGCCCGGCCCGGCGCGGATCGGCGCTGAGCATAGCTCCGATCTCGGCGGCATTCCCAAGAAAGCGCCCAATTCGCCGCGGCTAGAAGTCCCGCCTTCGCACGATGGCGCTCAGCCGCCGAACACCCGCCGATACCGCGCCACCACATCCGCCACGCCAGAGACCTTCTCGGGATTGTCCGAGAGCTTCACCGCCGGGCGGCCATTGGCCTTGCTCACCTTGCAGACCAGCGACATCGGGTCGAGTTCGCGCGAACCGTCCGGCGAGCAGCCGACGAGGTCGTTGGTGAGGTCCGTGCCCCAACCGAAGGCCATGCGGACCTTGCCGTCGAAATGGTGGTAGACGCGCTCGATCGCCGACACATCGAGCCCGTCGGAGAAGACCAGCAGCTTCTCCCTGGGATCGCGGCCCTTGCTGCGCCACCACGCCATGATCTCCTCGCCGGCCGGGATGGGCGGGGCGGAATCGGGCCGGAATCCGGTCCAGTCGGCGACCCAGTCGGGCGCGTGCCGCAGGAAGCTCGTGGTGCCGAAGGCATCCGGCAAGGCGATCAGCAGATTGCCGCCATAGACCTGGCGCCATTCGTCGAGCACGCGATAGGGCGCGCGCAGCAGCTCCTCATCGCTTTCGGCGAGCGCAGCCAGCACCATCGGTAGTTCATGCGCGTTGGTGCCGATCGCCTCCAGGTCGTTGTCCATCGCCAGCAACACGTTGGAGGTGCCGCTGAAGGCGGCACCCAGCCCCTCCTTCAGTGCCTCGACGCACCAGCGCTGCCAGAGATGGCCGTGGCGCCTGCGCGTGCCGAAATCGGAGAGCCGCAGATTCGGCAGCTTCTGCAGCCGGTCGACCTTGTCCCACATCTTCGCCTTGGCGCGGGCATAGAGCACATCGAGCGAGAAACGCTTCTGGCCGACCATGACACGGCGGGCGCGCAACTCGTTGATGATGGCGAGCGCGGGAACCTCCCACATCGTGGTATGCGTCCAGGGTCCCTCGAAATGCAGTTCGAACTGCCCGTCGACGCGGCGCAGATCGTATTCGGGCAGGCGGAAATCCGCGAGCCAGCCGATGAAATCCGGCGAGAACATCTGCGTCTTGCCGTAGAAACTGTTGCCCGCCAGCCAGATCAACTCCTTCTTCGAGAAGCGGACCTCGCGCGCATGGTCGAGCTGGGCGCGCAACTCGGCCTCGTCGACGATATCGGCGAGCCGAATGTGCTTCGAGCGGTTGATCAGCGAGAACGTGACCTGCACCTCCGGATGGAAGGCCCGGATCATCTGCAGCATCAGGAGCTTGTAGAAATCGGTGTCGAGCAGGCTGCGGATGATCGGATCAAGCCGCCAGCCATGATTATAGGTACGCGACGCGATATCGGTGACGGTCATGGCGGGGCCGCAGGGTCCGTGATGCTCAAAGGGCAGCACATGACTAGGCGAGGTCGCGCCTTTTTGACAATCGTCTTGCGTCGGGACACGCCGACGGGGGCGCATGCCCCGTCGGCAGATCAGGCGCTTGTCTCGGCACCGCGAAGCGGGAACAGTCGCGGCAAATCAGAAGACGACCTTAGGGAGAGATGATGACATCGAACGGCAGCATCGCCGGCCGGCACGCCCATGGCTGAAAGCGCCAGCCACGCGATTCCCAATGTCAGCCTCGCCGAACGGGCCTGGCGCATCCGCCGCAACGCCCTGCGCATGGGCGAGGTCCAGGGCCAAGGCTATATCGCCCAGGCACTTGGTGTCGCCGACGTGCTCGCGGTCTCGTATTTTCACGCCTTGACCTATCGGCCGCACGAACCGGAATGGGAGGGTCGCGACCGCTTCCTGCTCTCGATCGGGCACTATGCGATTGCGCTCTATGCCGCGCTGATCGAGGCCGGGATCATCCCCGAGGATGAGCTTGAAACCTATGGCGGCGACGACAGCCGGCTGCCGATGTCGGGCATGGCGGCCTATACGCCGGGCATGGAGATCACTGGCGGCTCGCTCGGCCATGGGCTCGGCATCGCTGTCGGCATGGCCCTGGGCCTGAAACGCAAGGCGTCGAAGAGCTTCGTCTACAACCTGTTCTCCGATGGCGAACTCGATGAGGGCTCGACCTGGGAGGCGGCCATGGCGGCAGGTTCCCACAAGCTCGACAACCTGATCGGCATCGTCGACGTCAACAACATGCAGGCCGACGGCCCCTCGACGCAGGTGATGAACTTCGAACCGCTGCTGCCGAAGTTCGAGGCGTTCGGCTGGTTCGCTCAGCGCGTCGATGGCAACGACCTCGCGGCGCTGGTCGAGGCCTTCGACGCGGCGCGTCATAGCGAGGCGAAGAAGCCCCGCATCATCATCTGCGACACCAGGATGGCCAAGGGCGTGCCCTTCCTCGAGGAGCGCGAGCGCAATCATTTCCTGCGCGTCGAGCCGGAGGAATGGGTCGATGCCCTGGCCGTTCTCGATGCAGGGAGGCCGGCATGAGGCCCTCGAAATACGAACGCCCCGCCCATCTCGACAATCCGGCGCTCGGCGGCACGCGGCTCACCACCTCGGCGATGATCGCCTCCATCGCAGGCCCGGACCAGCGCACCAAGCCGGCCCCTTTCGGCCACGCCTTGGTCGAACTCGCCAGGACACGGCCCGACATCGTCGGCGTCACCGCCGACCTGAGCAAATACACCGACCTGCATCTCTTCGCGAAGGCCTGTCCCGACCGCTTCTACCAGATGGGCATGGCCGAGCAGGTGATGATCTCGGCAGCGGCAGGGCTGGCGCGCGAGGGCTTCACGCCCTTTGCCACGACCTATGCGGTCTTCGCGGCGAGGCGCGCCTACGACTTCATCTTCATGGCGATCGCGGAGGAGAACCTCAACGTCAAGATCGTCTGCGCCTTGCCCGGCCTGACCACGGGCTATGGCCCAAGCCATCAGGCGACCGAGGACATCGCGATCTTCCGCGGCATGCCGAACCTGACCATCATCGACCCTTGTGACGCCCATGAGATCGAGCAGGCGGTCCCCGCGATCGCGGCGCATCGAGGGCCCGTCTATATGCGGCTCTTGCGCGGCAATGTCCCGCTCGTGCTCGACGAGTACGGCTACCATTTTGAACTCGGCAAGGCCAAGACGATCCGCGACGGCCGCGACGTGCTGATCATCTCGTCGGGCCTGATGACGATGCGGGCCCTGGAGGCCGCCAAGCGGCTCGAGGCCGACCGCATCGATGTCGCGGTGCTGCATGTGCCGACGATCAAGCCGCTCGATGTCGGGACGATCGAGCGCGAGGCTGCCCGCACCGGCCGTATGGTGATCGTAGCCGAGAACCATTCGGTCGTCGGCGGCCTAGGCGAGGCGGTGGCGGGTGTCCTGATGCGCGCCGGCATCCATCCGCCCGCCTTCCGCCAGATCGCCCTGCCCGACGCCTTCCTCGATGCCGGCGCGCTGCCGACGCTGCATGACCGCTACGGCATCTCCACCGACGCGATGGTCGCGAGCATCAAGAGTTGGCTCTGACGAACGAACCGTCATTGCGGCGGCCGCGTTGACAGCCTCGATCAACTCGGCAAGGAGCAAGCCTCGTCGGCGCGCTCCCATGCGCCGCGTTGTCGGGAGCCTGGATTGAGCGCGACATCACAAGCAGCGCAGCGTTTCATCGACCGCGTCCACAGCCGCGAGGTCGTGCTCGGCATTGTCGGCCTCGGCTATGTCGGCATCCCGCTGGCGCTGGCGTCGCTGCGCCGGGGCATCAGGGTGGTCGGTTTCGACATCGACCAGCCGCGCGTCGATCAGATCAATGCCGGCAAGGAGACGATCAAGCACATCCCGATGGAGCTGATCGTCGAGGGCCTGAAGACGGGGCGCTTCGAGGCCACGACGGATTTCGACCGGTTGGCCGAGCCCGACGCGCTGCTGATCTGCGTGCCGACGCCGCTCTCGCGTCATCGTGAACCCGATCTCTCCTTTGTCCGCCAGACCACGGAAGCGATCGCCCGGCGCCTGCGGCCGGGCCAGTTGATCGTGCTGGAATCGACCACCTATCCCGGCACCACCGATGAATTGATGCGCCCGATCCTGGAGACCGCCACCGGCCTCAAGAGCGGACAGGATTTCTTCCTCGCCTATTCGCCCGAGCGCGAGGACCCCGGCAATGGGGAGTTCGGCACCTCCGATATCCCCAAGGTTGTCGGCGGCGACGGGCCCGATGCCCTCGCCATGGCCGACGCGCTTTACGCCGCGCTCGTGGTCAAGACCGTGCCGGTCTCCTCGACCGCGACCGCCGAGGCGGTGAAGCTGACCGAGAACATCTTCCGCGCCGTCAACATCGCGCTCGTCAACGAGTTGAAGCAGGTCTACGCCGCGATGGGCATCGACATCTGGGAGGTGATCGACGCCGCCAAGACGAAACCCTTCGGCTACATGCCGTTCTATCCGGGGCCGGGCCTAGGGGGGCACTGCATCCCGATCGACCCGTTCTACCTGACCTGGAAGGCACGCGAATTCGACGTCACGACGCGCTTCATCGAACTCGCCGGCCAGATCAACACCGACATGCCCTACCGCGTCGTCGAGCGGCTGGCGGAGCTTGTGGACACACAGCTCGGCCGCGGCTTCAGCGGTGCGCGCATCCTCGTCCTCGGCATCGCCTACAAGAAGAACATCGAGGACATGCGCGAGAGCCCTGCCCTCAAGCTGATCGAACTGATCGAGACGCGCGGCGCGAGCGCCGCCTATCACGACCCGCATATCCCCGAGATACGGCCGACGCGGAAGCATGGCGGCCTGACCGCCCGCAAGAGCCAGGCGCTGAGCGCCGAGACGCTCGCCGCCTTCGACGCCGTGCTGATCGCGACGGACCATGACGATGTCGATTACGGCCTCGTCGCCCGCCATGCCAAGCTCGTTGTGGATACCCGCAACGCCTGCGCCCGGCATGGGCTTGCGGCGAAGACCATCTTCAAGGCCTGATGCGACGATGAAGAGCGCTGAGCCAGCTTACGATCTCGCCGTCATCGGCGGTGGCATCAATGGTTGCGGCATCGCCCGCGACGCGGCCGGGCGCGGCGCCTCGGTCGTGCTGTTCGAGAAGGACGACCTCGCCAGCGCCACCTCCTCGGCCTCGACCAAGCTGATCCATGGCGGCCTGCGCTATCTCGAGCATTACGAGTTCCGGCTGGTGCGCGAAGCCTTGATGGAGCGCGAGCGGCTCTGGCGGCTCGCGCCGCACATCATCCGGCCGCTGCGCTTCGTGCTGCCGCACCATGCCGGCCTGCGCCCGGCCTGGCTGCTCCGGCTTGGGCTTTTCCTCTACGACCATATCGGCGGACGAAAGCTGCTGCCGGCAACGAAGACACTCGATCTTGCTCATGATCCTGCCGGCCGGCCGCTCAAGGACGACCATGCGCGGGCTTTCGAATATTCCGATTGCTGGGTCGAGGATTCCCGCCTCGTCGTGCTGAACGCGGCCGATGCAGCCGCCAAGGGAGCCGCGATCCACACACGAACAAAGGTCGTCTCGGCCGATCGCGACGGCGCGCTCTGGCGGATCGTCGGGGACGGCGAAGCCGGCCGCATCACCGTGACCGCCAAGGCGCTGGTCAACGCCGCCGGCCCCTGGGTCGGCGATGTTCTGGGCGGCGTCGTGCGCTCGAACACCAAGGCCGCCGTCCGCATGGTCCAGGGCAGCCATATTGTCGTGCCCAAACTCTATGAGCACGACCGCTGCTACATCTTCCAGAATGCCGATGGCCGCATCATCTTCGCGATCCCCTATGAGCACGACTTCACCCTGATCGGCACCACGGACCGCGATTACAACGGCGATCCTGCCCAAGCGAAAGCGACGCCCGGGGAGATCGATTATCTTTGCGCCGCCGCAAGCGAGTATTTTCGTGCGCCCGTCACGCCCGAGCAGGTCGTCTGGACCTATTCCGGCGTGCGCCCGCTCTATGACGACGGCGCCTCCAAGGCACAGGAAGCGACGCGCGACTATGTACTGACCCTCGACGCGCCCGAGGGCGAAGCCCCGCTGCTCTCGGTCTTCGGCGGCAAGATCACGACCTATCGCCGCCTCGCAGAAGCGGCTCTGGACAAGCTCGCGCCGCATGCCGGCTGGGCCGGCCGGCCCGCCTGGACCGTCAACGGCACATTGCCCGGGGGCGATTTCCCGGTGACCGGCTTCGGAGCGCTGGCCGACGAGATCGCCGCCGCCCATCCCTGGCTGGCGCGATCGACCGTGACGCGGCTGGTGCGCGCCTATGGCACGAAGGCGCGCGAGATTCTCGCCGGCGCGCAAGGGATGAGCGATCTCGGACGCCATTTCGGCGCCGACCTTTACGAGCGCGAGCTGCGCTATCTGATCCGCCAGGAATGGGCCAGGCGCGGCGCGGATGTGCTCTGGCGGCGCGGCAAGCTGGGCTTGCGCCTGTCAGTGGAGGAGCGTGAGGTGCTGGACGCCTTCATGCTGGCCGAAGCGACGACGACCGCGCCGGCAGCCTGAAGGCATCGAGGCTGGATGGCGGCTCAGCGCGCCTTGCGCGCCAGCAAGAAGAGCGCAATGGCGGCAAGCGCCGACAAGGCGACGAGAAGCAAGGTGCTCGGCATCAACCCCGCCCGCTCGATCAGGATGGCAAAGGCCAGCGGAGCAGCGGCTTTCACCGCGAGCCCCGGCGCCGAAAGCTTGCCCAGCATCGCGCCATATCCGGCCGGGCCGAAGAGCTGCAGCGGCACGGTTCCACGCACGATCGAGCTCAGGCCCAGGCTGACCCCGTAAGCGATGGCGAAGAGCCCGGCGAGCGTCGCAGTCGTGTTGCCGATCATGAGCATGAGGAGGCCGAACGGCATCAGCGCGGCTGAAGCCCAGGCCGTGGTGACGGGGTCGAGCGCGGTGCCGAAGAGCATCTCGGCCAGACGCCCCGCGACCTGCGAAGGGCCGACCATCGCGCCGATGCCGACAGCGAGCCCGGCGCTCAGGCCCAGCCCCTGCAGCATCGTCAGCATATGCACCGACATGGCCGAGACGACGAAGCCCTGCAGCGAGAAAGCCAGCGCGAGCAGCATGAAGGCGCGTCGCCGCGCCTCGCCTTCGAGATAGCCATCCTGCGGCGCCGTTGCCGCAACGGCTACCGGCGTCATAGCCGGCGGGCGATGCGGGCGCCTGGGCAGCATGAGCAGATGCAGGGGTACGCAGAGCACGAACTGCAGCACGGCATAGAGCCGGTAGATATCGCGCCAATCGAACCCGTTCAGCAGGGCGGTCGTCAGCGGCCAGAACAGGGTCGAGGCAAAGCCGCCGATCAAGGTGAGCTGGCTGATGGCGCGGCGCGCGCCACCGCCCTTCGCCTGCGTCAGGGCAGTGAAGGCGGCGTCGTACAGCACCATGGTCGAGACGAGCTCGAGTGCGATCATGGCGGCGAAATAGCCGATCGGCCCGCGTGCTTCCGCCAGCGCCAGCAGCGAAAGGCCGGCCAGGCCCGAACCCAGGCTCATGATCATGCGGGTGCCATGCTGGTCGATCAGACGGCCCACGAGCGGTGCGATCAGCCCGCCGGCCAGCAAGCCGGCCGCGAAGCCGCCATAGGTCCATTCCGGAGCCCAGCCGAAGCTCGCTGTCATGCCCGGCGCGAGCACGGCAAAGGCATAGTAGAGGCAGCCATAGCCGACGACCTGGGTAATGCCGAGGGCAAGGATGAGGGACAGCCCTCTCTCCCCGGACGGAGCGGGCGACGGCAGCAACGCGTGCGACATCAGGCTTCGGCCACCTCATGAGCGGCCCCGCGAACCGGCGCGCCGCCACAGCCGCAACCGGCCTCGCCTGAAGCCTTCGCCCGGGCGTCAGCCGCGCAGCAGGCATCGACCGCCGCAGGAGCTGGGCCGCCACAGCAGCCGGAGTCGGCCACGGCAGGGCCGCCGGGCCTCGTGCTGCAGACGCCAGTCTCAGGCAGCACGAGCTCGACCCGCCGCGCTGCCGCGTGATCGCCCGCGATCTCGGCGACGATCGAGCGGACCTGCTCATGGCCGGTGGCCAGCAGGAAAGTCGGTGCCCGGCCATAAGCCTTCATGCCCGCTATGTAGAAGCCGGGCTCGGGATGGGCGAGTTCGGCCGCGCCATGCGGGCGCACCGTGCCGCAGGAATGCGCGTTGGGATCGATCAGCGGCGCCAGAGCCGGCGAGCATTCCAGAGCCGGATCGAGCTCGACCCTGAGTTCACGCAGCAAAGCGAGATCGGGCCGGAACCCGGTCGCGACGATCAACTCGTCGACTGCCACATCGCGTCCGCCGCCATCGGCCGCCACAAGATGCAGACCCGCCTCCACCCGTTCGATCCGTTCGAGCTGGAAGGCAGTCTCGACCGCGATCAGGCCCCGCTCGACGAGCTTTGCGATGCGCATGCCCAGTTCGCCGCGCGCGGTCAACTGATCGGCCGCTCCACCGCCAAAGGCCTTGGACAGCGCGGCGCCGCGATAAAGCCAGACGATCCGGGTCTCGGGCGCGCGCTCCTGCAGATCGGCGAGCGCGATCAGCGTGCCGATGGCGGAATGTCCTCCGCCCAAAACCGCAATCCGCTTGCCGGCATAACGCGCCCGCACTTCGCCCAGCACATCGGGCATGCCGTAGCTGATCGCAGCAGCGGCCTCGCGCTCCCCGAGCGCCGTCAGTCCGCCCGAGCCGGCCGGATTGGGCGAGAACCAGGTGCCGGAGGCGTCGATCACGGCGTCCGCCAGCAGGGTCTGCTCGCCGGCTGCACTGGCATAGCGCAGAGCAAAGGGCGCGCGATCACGCCCAGTGGTCTTGACCTTGTCGAAGCCGGAGCGGGTCACGGAGTGCACGCGCGCATCGAAATGGATCGCATCGCGCAGCGCCGTGCGTTGCGCCAAGGGCGCAAGATACCGATCGATCAGCTCGCCGCCGGTCGGGTATCCGTCTGGATCGGGACGGCTCCAGCCGGATGCGGCCAGCAGCCGCTCCGCCGCGCCATCGATGTTGAAAGCCCAGGGCGAGAACATCGGCACATGCGCCCAATGCCGCACGGCATGCCCGACCGCACTGCCCTGCTCCAGCACGACCGGTCTCAGACCGCGTTCGATGGCATGGGCCGCTGCCGCCAGCCCAACCGGACCTGCCCCGATGATCGCAATGGTCTTGATCTCCGCCATCTCATGATCCTCAAATTCTGGAATAACCGAAATAGCAGACAGCGAAATCAGGCCGCGTCCTGCTCGTCTGGGCCGCAGCGGCTCTCGACGCAGCACTCGGCCACGAGGAACTGCAGCAACGCGTTCATCAGGTCGAAATTGGCCCGGCAGATCAGCGTGGTGCCGTCGCGCTCCTGGCTGACGAGCCCCACGATGATCAGCGTCTTGAGGTGATGCGACAGGGTCGAGGCCGCGATCTCGAGCCGCTGCTGGCACTGGCCGACCGAGAGCCCGTCATGGCCGGCGCGGACCAGCAGGCGAAAGAGCGAGAGCCGGGTCGGATTGCCCAGGGCTTCGAGTCTGGCGGCGGCGTCTTGCGTGTTCATGCAAGCATGATGAACCAGCTTCGACGATCCGTCAATCCATATTTCTAGAATCATGGAATAACATGGTTTCCACGGCGCCCCCCTGGCTGCGCTACCGGCAGCGTCATGCCAGAATGCTCTGATCCGCGAGATGGACGAGCCTGCCGCCGGCGATCGTCGCGACGACGCGCGGCTGCGGCCCCTCCGCGACCAGGATGAGATCGGCGCGCTTGCCCGGCGCGATCACGCCGCGATCATGCAGTCCCAGCGCCTGCGCCGGCGCTTGCGAGACCAGCTTCCAGGCCTCCGTGAACACCGCCGCCCCCTTGCGCGCCAGGACGAACGGGGCCAGCGCCAGCGCCGGGTAATAATAGTCCGAGGCCAGGATCGTGCAGAGCCCCTGGCGCACCATGTCCTCGGCCCCGGGGCAGCCGAGATGCGAGCCGCCGCGCACGACATTGGGCGCGCCGAAGACGATCGCCTCGCCATGGGCGGCAGCCTCTCGCGCCGTCGCCGCATCGATCGGGAATTCCGCGACGCGCACGCCGAGCGAGCGATACCAGGCCCGCATCTGCGGCGTCATGTCGTCATGCGACAAGGTCGGCACGCCAGCCTCGAGCGCCGCCTGCGCCAGCCGCGAGACCGAGCCCGCGACCTCGTCGCGGCGGGAATAGACCGCCTCGGCCAGCGTCATGAAATCGGCCGAGGACAGCCCGGTACGCTCGACCATCTTGGCAACCTTGGACGGGCGGACGCCCTCCTTCAGCAGGCCTTCGGTATGGTCGTTGAAGGCGAGCACGCCGACCCGACCCGTGGCGAGCCAGTCGAGGATCTCGGCCTCGGCATCGAGATTGAAGGTCTCATGGCGCAGATGGAAGCGCGTGTCCGCACCGAGCTCGGGGGCGAGGCGCGCCATCGCCTCGATCAGCGAGCGCGCATTGTCGGCGCCGCGCAGGCCCGGCTCCCAGGACCAGGTCACGCCATGGAAGGCGGTCGTGATGCCGTTCGCCAGCATGGCGCGATCGGCGTCGCGCAAGGCGAGATCGATGTCGAAGGAGACGCCGGGACGCGGCATGATGTGGCGCTCGAAGGCATCGCCATGGCAATCGACGATACCCGGCAGCACGAGCAGGCCGGACGCGTCGAGTCGTAAAGCACCGGCAGGAGCAGGTGCGCCCGGCTCCGCGATCCTGCCGCCCACGACGACGATATCGGCCTCGACCAGCTCCTCCAGCAGCGCCCTGCCACCCGCGATCTCGATCGACATCTCATTCCTCTCAGCCAGCGCGGCGAATCGGCGCGAACGCCCGCGAATGCAAACACCCGCGGATGAAAGTGACGCATGACGACGCGATGACGGCGGGCCCCGGTTGGCAACGCCGCAACGGGGCCGCGCCATCACGGCTTGCCCCGCCCCTCATATGCCGGCAAGAGGCTTGTGCGAGAACCGCGCGCGCCGGTCGGCAAAACGGTTCACCGCCTGACCGCTACGGAGCGAAAGCCAATGAGTGACGTGAAACCGCCGCGCATCGCCATCACCTACTGCACCCAGTGCAACTGGCTGCTGCGCTCGGCCTGGATGGCGCAGGAGCTGCTTCACACCTTCGGCCCCGATCTCGGCGAAGTCGCCTTGCGGCCGGGCTCAGGCGGGAGCTTCCAGATCCATTACGACGACGTGCTGATCTGGGACCGCGTCGCCGATGACGGCTTTCCCGACGTCAAGGCGCTGAAGCAGCGCGTCCGCGACCGGCTCGACCCCAGCCGTGACCTCGGCCATCTCGACCGGGCCGCGCATTAGCAGCCAATCTGGACTCACGCGCTCTTCGCCACCGCCTCGATCTTGTCGATGCCGCCGAGCTTGGACGCGAACGACGTCCAGACCTTGCGGGCGCCCTCCTCCCAGGCCGGCCGGTCCTGCGGCTGCACGACCTTGCCGCCTTCCGCTGCCGCCTTCGCCATCGAGGCCTCCTCGTCGGCGACGATCAGGTCGTCGAAATAGCCGACGCCCTCGGCGGCGGCGGCCGACAGCGCCGCCTTGTCTTCGGCTGAAAGTCCCTTCCAGAACGCCGCCGAAACATAGATCACGCCGGAGGCCCAGATATGGCCGGTCTCGATCAGATAGGGCACGACCTCGTGCAGCTTGAAGCCGACATAGGCCGATTTGGTCAGGTCCATGCAATCGACCACGCCGGTCTTCAGCGCGTTATAAGTCTCGGGGATCGGGATCGGCGTCGGATAGGCGCCGAGCCCCGACCAGAGCTCCGTGTGCAGCGGGCTCTGGATCACGCGGATGCGCTTGCCTTTGATGCCTGCGGGCGTGGTGATCGGCTCCTTGGCAAGGAGATGGCGCGCGCCGTAATTGATGAAGCCGAGCACGACGAAGCCCTGCCCCTCGAACTTGCCCTTGAGCTCGTCCCCGAGCGGCCCTGCCAGCACGCGCTTGAGATGACCCCGGTCGCGGAACAGGAAGGGCAGGTCGAGGATCTGGCTGTCGGGAACCCAGCCCGACAAGGCCGAGATCGTCGAGAGCGAGGCCTGGACCGATCCGAGCCGGACACCCTCGGCGACCTCCTTCTCGCCGCCCAGCGCCGCATTGCCGACGATGCGCAGGTCGAAGCGGCCGGGCGCGGTCCGGTTCAGGATCTCGGCGATCTTGCGCCAGACTCTGGTCTCGGGCTTGTCCTCGCCGAAGAGCGAGGCGACCGTCACGGGCCGGCCGGCCGCATGGGCCGCACGGGTGGAGAGCAGCGCGGGCGCGGCCAACAGGCTGGCCGTGATCTCGCGGCGAGTCGGCGACATCAGAACAACTCCTTGAAGGGTGGTGGAAACGAGGGCCAGGCCGCCGCCCCCAGGCACAGTACGGCTAGCGCCACCAGAAGCGTCGCCAGCAGCGGCAGGACGGCCCGGAAGACGGCGCCCGCCGGCACGCGGGTGATTCCGCTGACGACATAGACCAGGATGCCCAGTGGCGGGGTCAGCCCATGGATCATCAGGTTGACCACGAGGATGACGCCGAACTGGATCGGATCGAGCCCGGCCGAGATCGCAACGGGCAGGAGCAGCGGTGCCAGCAGCAGGATCGCCGCGCCGATATCGAGGAAGAGCCCGGCTACCAGCAGGACGAGATTTGCAAGCAGCATCACCGCATAGGGTCCACCGCCAAGCGCGGTCACCAGCCCCGCCATCTGGTCGGACACCCGGTCGACCGCGAGCAGGAAGGCGAAGGGCGCCGACGCCCCGATCAGCATGCCGACAGCTGCCGCTTCCGTCGCCGATTTGCGCAAAGCGCCGAAGACCGTGCCGATATTCAGGCTGCGCAGAGCCAGGCAGGCGATAAGCGCATAGGCCACCGCCAGCGCCGAAGCCTCGGTGACGGTGACGACGCCGAAGCGGATGCCGACCACGACGACGACGCCGAGCCCGATCGCCGGAAGCGCGCCGATGAAGCTCTTCGCCCGCTCCTGCCCGCTGGCCTTGGGCGCAGCATCGACCACTTCGCGCACGCTGAGATGGATGCCGATCGCCAACGCCAGCGCCAGAACCCCGCCGGCAATGAAGCCGCCGACCAGGAGCGAGCCGACCGACAGATTGGTCGCCGTCGCCAGGATCAGGAAGGCGATAGAGGGCGGGATGATGTTGTCGAGCATCGAGACGCCGGCCACAATCGCCGCCGCATGGGCCGGCGGATAGCCGCGCGCGATCAGGGCCGGCGCCATCACCTTGGCGCCGAAGGCGGCGTTGGCCACAGAGGAGCCCGACGCGCCCGAAAACAGCACGCTCGACATCAATGTCGTCTGTGCCAGCCCCGCCCGCCAATGCCCGACCAGCGAGGCGGCAAAGCGCACCAGCCGCTCGGCCAATCCGCCCGCCGTCAGCAACTCGCCGGCAAGCAGGAAGAACGGGATCGCCAGCAGCAGGAATTTCGAGACGCCCGAGACCGTGTTCTGGACGATGGCCGGCTCGGGCAAGAGCCCGCCGAAGGCGCCGCTGAGCGAGACGCCGGCCAGCAGCACATAGGGCAGCGGCGCACCCAGGATCAGCCCAAGCCCGGCGAGCGAGGCCGCAACCAGGCTCGGCGTTTCCACGAAAATTCCCGTAGCGCTCTGCGCCGCCAGGTAAAAGCCGATGCCGAGAACCAGCGAGGCCAGGGCCGCCGGCCAGGAGCTGTCCAGCGCGGCCCGCCACAGCACGACGACAACGGTCAGCCCGCCACCGACCGCGAAGGCGGCAAAACGCAGCCATTCCGGCAGGCCGAGGACAGTCGAGCTGCCGCCGACGAGCGCCACGACGCTGGCGCCGCCGCAGGCGAGCACGAGCGAGCCATGAACCGCGACCGCGTCGGCGAAGACCGAAGCCAGGCGCTGCGCTCCGGCAGGCAGCAGGCGCACGATCACGTCGAGCCGCATCGCCAGCGCACTGGTCGCGGCCAAGGGCGCGCCAACGGCGACCAGCGCCACGTTCAGCCAGATCGCCAATTCGTCGGACCAGACATATCCACCGCCAAATACATAGCGGCGCAGCACCGCGGCCATCACCACGGCGAAGAGCACCGCGAGGATGATGGCTCCTAGCCATTCCAGTCCCGCGACGAGGCCGAACAGCCCGCGCTCGGCGCGGCGACGCAGCGACGGCTTCGGTACCAGCGATGATGTCGCAAGGCTCGTCATGGCGCTAACGCAGTGGCTGGAATGCGCGTGGACGCAAGAGGCGGCTGCACATTCCTAGAAAACCAAGCGCGGCTGCAGCGCGAAACCCTGGCCCGCGCAGCTCCGCATCGATCGTGCGGCAGAGATGTTCACCAGCATTGCCGCACCGCGCGCCTTCGAGATCTTGCGAAGGCCGCCCCATGTCAAAACTGCAGGCACATTAGGGAGAAAGGCGGGCGGGTCCAGAGGCGCGGCTCAAAAACGATAAATCTCTGGAGAATCGACTGCTTCGAGAAAGCGCACTCGAAATCGGAGCGGGAATGACAGTGAATTTTCTTGCCGCCTTGCTGCGGCCCGGACATGCGGGGCGTTCTCGCGCGAGCGATTCAGGGGCGGCCCAATCCGGGCTCGAGCGTACGATGCTTTGGGGAGACTGGAGCGGGTACCGGGAATCGAACCCGGGTATTCAGCTTGGAAGGCTGCTGCTCTACCATTGAGCTACACCCGCATCGCCGGACCGGAATCGACGATGAATGAAGCGATGTCAAGATGCCGTGGCATGGTATCGGAAGCTGGCCGGCATCCGACGGCCCAGGGCACGCCGGAACCGCTTCGTCTTGCCGCTGCCGGGCAGGAAAGGATGGTGGGGGAAGCAGGACTCGAACCTGCGAAGGCATAGCCAGCGGATTTACAGTCCGCCCCCTTTGCCGCTCGGGACATTCCCCCGCCCGCGCCTGTTGCGGTTGAACCGCAGGCGACCGCCTGTGTCACTTGCGTGACGGGCGACAGGCGCGGCCGGACTTATGGTGACCGGGCTTCGGCGTGTCAACCCTCAGTCTCCAACCGAATGGAGCATTGCACCGATCCGTGCGGCAACAATGTCCGCGCGCGCCTCGATGCTTCCCAGGGGCAGCGCCGTCAGCGCATAGCCATGCTCGCGATAAACCGCGAGCATGGCGTCATGGGTGCGCCGCGCCTCATCGAAATCCTGCCGCCGCTCGGCGTCGTTCGCGAAGATGTCGCGCCAGGGCGGCGCGATGTAGACCTCGGTGGCATAGCGGAACCGCTCCAGCGCCCGGATAAGATGCGCCGGCACCGGCAGGCCGCACAGTCGCAGATATCCCGCGATGTCGGGGATTCCGCGATCGAAGACGACGCTGCCGCCGCGAGCGACCGCCGCCTGATAAGTCTGAAGGTCGAAGGCGAGCATCAATTCGGCGAAGAGCTCGCGATTCGCCCAGGGCAGGCCGGCGCCATCGATCGCGACCTGATCGCGGATGATCGCGCGCCCGGCCTCGGGCGAGGTCGCGATACCCCGCGCTGCCAGCGCCGCAAGCAGCGTCGTCTTGCCGGACCCCGGCCCGCCGGTGACGATGATCAGGCGCTCACTTGCATCTCCCATCGATCCTGTCTCCATTCTTGCGTTGAGTTTCGTCTGGATCGTGCCGTCGTGGCTCCTCGGCACTGGTCAAGCGGCGCGTGTCATGGCACGGCACAGCTCCGCCCCCTGGAGACCGATGATGCCTGCGCCGTTCCGCCCCAAGCCGGGAAGACCCGCTGGCCACCATGCCGGCGGCCGCCGGCCGCACCACTCCGACGGGCCGCCGCCGCATCGCCCCGGCGATATCGACGAGGCCGTGCTCTATGGCGTCCATCCCGTCATCGAGGCCTTGCGCAACCCCAAGCGCCGTCATCGCCGCCTGCTCGCCACCGAGAACGCGCTGAAGCGGCTGACCGAGGAGATCGGCGATTTGCCGCTGCAGGCCGAGCTCGTACGCCCCTCCGAGATCGACCGGCTGCTGACGCCCGATTCGGTGCATCAGGGGCTTTATCTCGTCTGCGATCCCCTGCCCTCGCCCGATCTCGACAGCCTGCCCGACGATGCGGTCGTCCTGGCGCTCGACCAGATCACCGACCCGCACAATGTCGGTGCGATCCTGCGCTCGGCCGCCGCCTTCGCGGCGGCAGCGGTGATCGTCACCATCCGCCATTCCCCGGCCGCGACCGGTGTGCTGGCGAAATCGGCCTCGGGCGCGCTCGAACATGTGCCGCTGATCGCCGTGCGCAATCTCGGCGATGCGCTCGACGAACTCGGCAAGCGCGGCTTCCTGCGCATCGGCTTTGATTCGGACGGCGAGGTCGCCTTCGACGATGTCGAACTGCGTCGTCCGCTGGTCATGGTGATGGGCGCGGAGGGCAAGGGCCTGCGCCAGCGCAGCCGCGACCTCTGCGATCATGTGGCGCGGCTCGAGGTGCCGGGTACGATCACCAGCCTCAACGTCTCGAACGCGACCGCGATCGCGCTCTACGCCGCCAGCCGGCGGCGTTGAGGCGGCCCCGGCTCGACCGGCACGCGGCGAGCCAGGAATCGTCGACCCCAGCGCGCTCGCTCCGGCATGGGCATGACGGTGCCGATGGCCGGCCGGAGCTCTCAGCCAAACGTCGTAAGCCTAAAGATGCAAGACCATCTGCCTGATTGCACTGCGTAATTCGTGCGCGCATTGCTTCGGTCAGACCGGAAATGGGGGGGCCTTTGGCCTCAGTCCGGCGACATGGGGCTACGCTTCGCAAGAAAACGAGCCGCGTGCAATCGGGCAGTCCGGATTTTCCGACTGTCGGGCAACGAGCAGGGGAGAAAGCCATGAGCATGGCAGCACAGACATCGGGGGCCGCGACGCCGCGCCCGATGTCCAAGGAAGAACGCAAGGTCATCATCGCCTCGTCGGCCGGCACGGTCTTCGAATGGTATGATTTCTATCTGGCCGGCTCGCTCGCCGCCAACATCGCGCAGACTTTCGTTCCGGGCACCAACGACACGGCGAAGTTCATCTTCGTCCTCTTCGGCTTCGCTGCCGGTTTCGCGGTGCGTCCCTTCGGCGCGCTGTTCTTCGGCCGCCTCGGCGACCTGATCGGCCGCAAATACACCTTCCTCGTCACCATGACCGTCATGGGCCTGGCGACCTTCGTCGTCGGCCTGCTGCCGAGCTTCGAATCGATTGGCTATCTCGCGCCAACCGCCTTCATCATCTGCCGCCTGCTCCAGGGCCTGGCGCTCGGCGGCGAATATGGTGGTGCAGCGACCTATGTCGCCGAGCACGCCCCGCAAGGCCGGCGAGGCTTCTACACCTCGTGGATCCAGACGACAGCGACCGTCGGGCTGATGCTGTCGCTGATCGTCATCCTGGTCCTGCGGCTCAGCATGACGCCTGAGGCCTTCGCGGCCTGGGGTTGGCGCGTTCCGTTCCTGGTTTCGATCCTGCTGCTGGGCGTCTCGATCTGGATCCGCCTCCAGCTCGCCGAATCGCCGGCCTTCGTGAAGATGAAGGAAGAGGGCACCGGCTCGAAGGCTCCGCTCAGCGAGGCTTTCGGCACCTGGTCCAACGCCAAGATCGGCCTGATCGCGCTCTTTGGCGGCACCGCCGGCCAGGCCGTCGTCTGGTACACGGGACAGTTCTACGCCCTGTTCTTCATGACCCAGACGCTGAAGATCGACGGCACGACGGCCAACCTCCTGATCGCACTCTCGCTGCTGGTGGGCACGCCGTTCTTCATCTTCTTCGGCTGGCTTTCCGACAAGATCGGCCGCAAGCCGATCCTGCTGGCGGGCTGCCTGATCGCCGCGATCAGCTACTTCCCGCTGTTCACGATGCTGGCCAAGACCGCAAATCCGAAGCTGATCAGCGCGACCGAGACGGTGAAGGTCGTGCTCACCGCCGATCCCGCCAAGTGCGGCTCGCTGTTCGACCCGGTCGGCGTGCGTACCTTCACCGAGCCTTGCGACACCCTGCGCCGGACGCTCGCGACCAACTCGATCCACTACGACCTCGTCAACGGTCCCGCCGGCTCGGCTTTGGCGGCGACGATCAACGGCGCGCCGACGGCAGCCGCTGACCTGGTCACGGCGGCACAGGCTGCGGGTTATCCCAAGGCCGGCGATCCGACCATCCTGAAGACGCCATCGATCGGCGAGATGTTCAGCAGCGCCCGCGCGTTGCAGGCCGCCGGTATCCTGTTCATCCTCGTCATCTTCGTGACGATGGTCTACGGGCCGATCGCAGCCCTGCTGGTCGAACTCTTCCCGACCCGCATCCGCTACACCGGCATGTCGCTGCCCTACCATATCGGCAATGGCTGGTTCGGCGGCTTCCTGCCTCCGACGGCCTTCGCCATCGTGGCGGCAAGCGGCAACATCTTCTCGGGCCTCTGGTATCCGATCATCATCGCGATGATGACCTTCGTCGTTGGCCTCCTGCTGCTGCCGGAGACCAAGGATCGCGACATCTACAAGTCCTAAAGCCGCCTGCAACGGCCCTGACGCGAAGCCCCGCCCTTGTGGCGGGGCTTTTCTTTTGGCGTGGACGACCCGATCTTGCTCTCGTCGCGATCGACTGGTAACCGCATGCCTTGTGATCGGACGCCGGTTTAGCTCAGCGGTAGAGCAGCGGTTTTGTAAACCGAAGGTCGGGGGTTCAATCCCCTCAACCGGCACCAGTCACGATCGGGGCCTCGATGCAGGCGGCCTGCATTTTGCTGGCGACGACACGGGAAGACGACGCAGGAAGCCGATGCCGGGAGCCGAAGCAAGGCTGCTGCCGGCGGCACGCATCGTAAGGAACCGCCTGGACGAGGATGATGGATACTCGACCGGAACATCTGCTGGCGCTGGCCGAACGCTGCGAGGAGGCGAGCAAGCCCGATCGTATGCTCGATGCCGAGATCTACGAGGCGCTGGGCTACACCGTCCGGCGCAAGCCCACCAATCTGGTCAGCCGGCGCGCGCCTGCGGGCGGCATCTACCAGCAGGGCTCGCTGTGGAAGACGCTGGGCACCGTCTCCGGCGACATCGAGGTCGCCGTCGGGCTGTTGCGTCAGAAGGCCCCGGAATGGGGCTGGAGCCTGCAATGCATGACCGGCGAGAACACCGCAGCCTTCCAGGCGCTGGTCGCCGAATGCACCGGCAACGGCGTGATGGGGTCGCTGGCGCTATGCGCGGCGATGCTGCGGGCCTTCGCGCGGCAGGACGATCACGCGCCCCGGCAACGTCCCTCCTCGAAGCCTTGAGCGCCAGAGCTGGTTCAATTCAACAAGCCGCGCCTTTGGGCAGGGTAACCCCGTTCACGGAAACTTGACCCCGCGCGACCACGCGGCTGTTGAACCTGCCACACTGGTCTTTAGGCTCCGGCGACGCTGAACCAAGCCAAGGGGGAAGACTGTCCATGATGAAACTCGAGCCATCGCGCCGCGCTGTCCTCGCCAGCGCAGGCGCGCTTGCCGTTGCCACGACTTTCGACCTGCCCGCCGGGCCCCGTCCGGCCCAAGCGCAAGGAGCCCCCGTGAACCAGGCCCCCGGATTCTATCGTTACAAGATCGGCGACGTCACCCTGACCGCCATCAATGACGGCTTCGGCAAGCGGCCGCTTGAAGGCTTCGTCAGGAACGCCGAACTCGCCGACGTCAAGAAGGCGATGGAGCAGGCTTTCCTGCCGGCAGACGCGCTGAACATCACCTTCACCACGCTCGCCATCGAGAGCGCCGGCAAGCTGACCTTGATCGACACCGGCAACGGTGATTCCGGCGCGCCGACTTCGGGTACCTGGATGGCCAATTTCAAGGCTGCCGGCTTCGATCCCAAGAACGTCTCGACCGTGGTCTTCAGCCATTTCCACGGCGACCATATCAACGGCTTCCGCCTGAAGGATGGCAGCACCGTCTTCCCGAACGCCGAGGTGATGGTGCCGGCCGCCGAATGGGCCTTCTGGATGGACGACGCCAAGATGAGCGCCGCGCCGGACGCCATGAAGGGCGCCTTCGCCGGCGTCCGCCGCGTCTTTTCACCCATCGCCAAGGATGTGAAGCGGTTCGAGAGCGGCAAGGAGATCCTGCCGGGCCTGACCGCGATCGCCGCGCCCGGCCACACGCCGGGACACACCACCTTCGCGCTGAGCTCCGGCTCGGGCAAGCTGATGATCATGTCCGACACCACCAACCATCCGGCGCTGTTCGTGCGCAATCCGGACTGGTCGGCCGTGTTCGACATGGACGGGCCGCAAGCCGCGGCGACGCGCCGCAAGCTGCTCGACATGGTCTCGGCCGACAAGATGCAGGTCGCGTTCTACCACGCCCCCTTCCCCGCCACGGGCTACATCGCCAAGGCCGGCAACGGCTTCGAGATGGTGCCGGTGCAGTGGAGCGCGGCGATCTGACGGGCGCATTTCGCGCAAATCATCCGAAAGGCCGGGATCAAGTCCCGGCCTTTTTTATCGGCGCGGTCTCGCGGGGCCCGCTCCGGCCATGCTAAGCACGGCTCGGCTCCCATGCGGAGCACCGTCAGGACATGCGATGACCGCGCGTTTCACCGCCATTTCCTTCATCGCCAGCGAGACGCCGGAGGCGCAGGCCGCGCTCGCCAAGCTGGCCGAGCGCTACGGCAACGCCGATCCGGCGACGGCCGATGTTGTCGTCGCACTCGGCGGCGACGGGCTGATGCTGCAGGTACTCCACCGCTTCCTCGGCACCGGCAAGCCGATCTACGGCATGAATCGCGGCTCGGTCGGCTTCCTGATGAACGAGTTCCGCGAGCGCGGCCTGACGCGCCGGCTCGAAGCCGCGCAACGCAGCGTCGTCCATCCTCTCTCCATGCATGCGGTCGACGACAGCGGCGCCAAGGTGCATGCCAAGGCGATCAACGAGGTCTCGCTGCTGCGCCGGTCCTACCAGGCGGCAAAGCTGCGCCTCTCGGTCGACGGCCAGGTCCGCCTGACCGAACTCATGGCGGACGGCGTGCTGCTGGCGACGCCGGCGGGCTCGACCGCCTATAATCTCTCGGCCAACGGCCCGATCCTGCCACTCGACGCGCCGCTGCTCGCCTTGACGCCGATCTCGGCCTTTCGGCCCAGGCGCTGGCGCGGCGCGCTGTTGCCCGACCACGCCAAGGTCACGATCGAGGTGCTCGAGGCGGAGAAGCGGCCGGTCAGCGCCGTCGCCGACCATACCCAGATCGAGAACGTTGTCCTGGTCGAGATCGAGATCGACCGCAGCGTCGACCTCGTCATGCTGCACGACCCCGGCCACAGCCTGGACGAGCGGATCCTGCGCGAGCAGTTCGGCTACTGAAGGCGCGCTCGCAGGCCGCGTTCGAAGGCGACGCAACTGCCGACGATGAGGCACGGGCTCAGGCTTGCGAGGCGCAGAGACGCTCCTCGGTCTTTTCCGCCGGCTCGGAGGCTTGCTCCATCCCACGCCCGAGAAAGACGAAGACGACGATAGCGGTGACGACGGTGACGGCGCAGAGCATCAGGAGGAGCGTGGTAAAGGCGGCGCCATAGCCCTGAAGCAACATTGCTTGACCAATCTGCGGCGTGGCGGCCGTTGCGCCCGCCAGATCGCCGGTAACAAGACGTTGCGCGGCCGCGCCAGCATTCGCAGCCGCACCGCCCGCCGCCAGATGCCCCGCCGTCAGGGCCGAGAGCACGGCGCTGACCACAGCCAGCGCCACGCCTTCGCCAGCGACGCGAGTGGTGCTGAAGATGCCGGTCGCCATGCCTGCGCGCTCCTTGGGCACGACGCTGACGGCAAGCCCGTCCATCAGCCCCCAGGGCAGGCTGATACCGGTGCCGATCAGCACCATGGGCAGGACAACGCCCATGCTCTCGCCACCGGTCGATATCCGGCTCAGCCAGAACAGGCCGAGAGCCGCAATCAGAAGCCCGACGCCGCAGATCGTCGCCGGCGAGAACCAGCGCGTCAGCAGGCCGGCTGCAATCGGAAGCACAAGCAGCGGCGCCGACAAGGCGATCATCAGGCGGCCGGCGGCGATCTCGCTCAGGCCCTCGATGCCGATGAAGCGCACCGGCAGCAGGATCAACAGCACCACGAAGGCATAGGCAGGTGCTGCCGCCAGCAACTGCACGCCGACGAAGCGCGGATAGCGGAACAGGGTCAGGTCCAGCATCGGCCGGGCGACGCGCCGCTCGATCACGCCAAAGGCGATGAACAGCGCAACGGCGCCGGCCAGCAGGCCCATCACGGTCGGCTCGGTCCAGCCGCGCTCGGGCGCCAGCAGCACCCCATAGGTGAAGAGCGCGAGCCCCAGGGTGAAGCTGATAGCGCCCGACCAATCGAGCCCGCCCGCCTCCGGATCGCGCGATTCCCGGAGAGCGCGCATGCCGAGCGCGAAGGCCAGTACCGCCAGCGCGACCACGAGCCCAAAGATGCTGCGCCAGCCGAAGGCATCGATCATCAGGCCCGACGCGATCGGCCCGAAGGCGAGGCCGACGCCGAAACTGGTGCCGACGATGCTGAAGGCGCGAATGCGTGCCGGCCCGTCGAACTCCTGGGCAAGTGCCGCCATGCCGCTCGAAAAGGCGGCTGCCGCCGCCACGCCCTGAGCTGCGCGCCCCAGATCGAACCAGAGGATATCGGGCGCGACGGCGAGCGCCATCGAGAGCACGACGAATGCGCCCACACCAACGAGGAAGACACGCTTGCGGCCATAGGCATCGGCGAGCGCGCCTGCCGCCATCAGGCTTGATCCGAAGGTCAGCATGAAGGCGTTGGTGACCCAGTTGAGCGCGATCGGGCTGCCGCCGAGGGCCCGACCGATGACAGGCAGCGCCACGGCCGGCCCGGTGAAGGTCAGCGGCATCGCCGCGGCGGCAAGGCACACGGAGAGAAGCACGAGCGCTTGTTGGGCCATATTCGGCCGCGTGGTGGTTTGCGTCATGGATATGATTGTCCTGTTCGGCATCCGGCGGGATGGCCGGCTCGCAGCGGCCGAGGCTCGCCTTCGCTTCGAAACAGGATAATCTTGAGGTAATGGCAGCCAATAGGCTATCTGATCCGATATAAGCGGAATAAAACGCTCGAATTATCGCACTCCGAGAGGACCAGGCATGGATTCATTGACGGGTCTGATGGCCTTCGTGCGCACCGCAGATCTTGGCAGCTTCGTCGCGGCGGGCCGCGTGCTCGGACTGTCGGCTTCGGCTGTCGGCAAGGCCGTGACCAAGCTCGAGCAGCAACTCGCAATCCGGCTTTTCCAGCGCTCGACGCGCAGCCTGCGGCTGACCGAGGAGGGGCGCGCCTTCCACGAGCGCTGCCGGCGCATTCTCGACGATCTCGACGACGCCCGCGCGATGCTCGCCCGCACGATGGAGGTGCCGCGCGGTCGGCTGCGCGTCAGTACGCCGATCGTCAGCTATCATCTGCTGCTGCCGGTGCTGCCTGAGTTCATAACGCGCTATCCCGAGATCGAGATCGATCTCGATTTCAATGATCGCCTCGTCGATCTGATCGACGAGGGCGTCGATGTTGCGATCCGCAGCGGCGTCCTGCCGGATTCGCGCCTGATGGCGCGCAGCTTACGCCCCTTCCAGATGCTGCTCTGCGCCGCGCCGGCTTATCTGGAACGCCACGGCATACCGGAATGCCCGCGCGATCTCGACCGGCATCTCGGCATCCGATTCCGCTATCCCAACAGCGGCAAGGTCCAGCCCTGGCCGCTCACCCTGCCTGCCGGAGAGCCGGAACTGCGCACGCGCACGGTCATGACCTGCAACAATATGGAGGCCCTTCGCGGCGCCACCATCGCTGGCCTCGGCATCGGCTGCATGCCGGATTTTCTGGCGCGCGAGCCGCTGGCGGACGGCGCGTTACGGACCCTGCTCGACGACCGGATCGACGGTCCCGGCCAGTTCAGCCTGATCTGGCCTTCGAACCGCAACCTTTCGCCAAAGGTCAGGGTCTTCGTCGATTTCGTCGGCGACAGGCTATTCGCGGCGCGGTGCGAGACCCCGGCAGACGCCTATCGCGCTTTGTAAAGCGTCTTCGAGTGAAGTGGGCGTCGGTTCGCGTTAAGAAAGCGCGTTAAAACGAGAGCGAGATATCGTCGGCTGGCGCGGGGTCACAGCACACCCAGAGGGTCTCACAAGCTCGCCCGAGAGCCCGCACGAACCGAGCCCTCAGGCCGCGTTGCGCAGATCGCCGATTTCGAGTTCGACCAGCAGCGCCGGATCCGCCTCGACGAACAGCGCCAGCGCCGCATCATCGGCAAGCGAGTCGGCCATGGCGCGGGCTTCCTCGCGCGCCGCTTCGGAATCCATCCGCCGCAGCAGCCCCATCAGCGCGTCGTTGTCAGGGCCGTCCAGCGTCTCGCAGGCAATCAGCACCTCGCGCAGGATCAGCCGGTCGATGCCGCGCCCATTGCCGCCCGCATCGAAGCCGCGCAGGTTCAGTGCGGTGATCGCGGCGGTGAAAGCAGGCTGCAGCGCGGGTGGCAAGCCGGCCTTGCGATAGAGCGCCTTGAGGCCAGTGCCGCGCCGGTCGCGCAGCAAGGCCGCCACACGCAGCTGCGGCAACTCCGAGAGCATGACGAAAGCAGCCTCGGCCAGCGCCGGCTCGCCGCTCAGGAGCGAGCGCAGCATCAGGCCGGGCGTCAACCTGCCATCGGCGCGCAGTACCTCGACGATCGCCGGCGCATCGCTGGCTTCGCCGCCCGCCGCGAGCGCAACCGCAACGCGCTCCGTCGCCTCGCGGGTGAGCCGCACGCTGCGCTCAGGCGTCAGCCAGCCGCAACCGGTCACGAAGCTCATCAAGGTGTCGGACAGCATAGTCGCGATCACCTGCCTGAGGCCCCCCGGCAAATCGCCGCGGGCAAGCAGCGCCTCGCGCAACGGCCCGCAGGCGCCAGCGCGCTCGACCATGCGTTCCAGCGAGAAGTCGGGAATGTCGGCCGTCGGATTTCCGGCAAGCGTCACCAGCGCCTCGTCTCCGCCGACCTCGGCGAGAGCCGCAGCGACGGAAGCCGTGAGATAGGGCCTGAGCGCGATGGCGCGCTGGGCCAGGTCGTCGCCGACCGCCGCCGCATCGACCAGATCGGCCTCCGTCAGCACCGGCGAATGGGCGAGCACCAGGGCCGCGACATCGCTCTGTTCAGCGATCAGGCTCAGCACCAGCGTGCGCGGCGCCAGCGGCGAAGCAGCCATCTCTTCGGCGATGGCGCGCCGCACCAGCGGGGAAGGATCGTCGACCAGCGCAATCAATGCCGTCTCCGCCTCGCGCCGGTCCTCATCGGCCATGCCCGAGCGCAGATAGGCGCCAGCCAATGCCGCCGCGCCGGAAGCCCGCGCCTCGGCGTTGGCCGTGCGGGCCCAGAGCAGGAAGCGACGGACGATCACGAGCGCGCTCGCGGAAGCATGAAGGAGGACAGGTCGAGCGGCGCGCGCCTTTGCCTGGAAACGGGCTTGGCCTGGGCGGCCGCGGGCTGCGTCAGCTCGACCGGCCGCGACGGCGGCAGGGGCGCATTGACGGCCCGCATCGGCGCGGACGACGCATTGGTCGTAGCCTGCACCGCAGCCGCCGGAGCAGACGAGGTATCGCTCTGCGTCTGCGTCTGGCGCGGAAAATAGCGATCGGCCGGATCGAGCGAAGCCAGGCGTGTCGTGGCGTCCATCCTGGGCGTGGTCCAGAGATTGGCGACGGCTTTCGAGACGGGCTCGCGGGACCCCTCGGTCGAGAACAGCCCGATCAGTCCCTTGGCGCGCCCGGGCGCAAGCGCAGCCGCGATCGGCGCGGGCTGGTCGACGCCCTGCCCCGCGGCCCCGGCTGCCGTCCCAGAGGCAGCAGCGGCAGCGGCCGTCGAGGCCGCCAGCTGCGTACTGGCATGGCTCGCCGAGAGCACGCCATAAACCTCCTGCACCGAGCGTGCCCGCCCGGTCTTGTCATAGAACAGGCCGCGATTGGCCGCCGCGGCATCGGGAAAATCCTTGGCGGCGGTGCGTGTCGGGTCGCTCGCGGCGGCCTTGATCAGGTCGGACGCCCCGCGTGCGCCGAGCACATGGGCAATGTAGAGCTCCCCGGCCTGCGGCTGCCGGCCGAGCACTGAAGCGAGCTGGTCGCGGTTCTTCTGCGTCAACGCGCCCGCCATCACGGCGGCGACCTGTGGGTCATTGCGGAGCTGCAGGATCTTTTCGCGCGCTGCGGGGTCCGCCACCGTCAGGCGGCCGTCGCTGCCTTCGCTGATCGCGCTGGCATAGCCCGAGAGCCCCTGTTTTGGCCCTTCCTGCTTGACCATGGACAACCAGGTCTGCTCGATGAACTGGAACAACCCGGTCGCGCTCGAGGTCTTGGCCTTGGCGTCGGGCTCCAGCGACGATTCGCGCTGGGCCGTCTTGAGGAGGTAGTCGAAACCCGCGCCCGTCTTCTGCGCGCCCTCTCGAATGGCGTTGACGACCGGGTTGGCGGCTGGAGCTTCGCTGGTCTGCGGCGTGGTGAACAGGAACATTGAGTGTCTCGGGCGCGAGCCTGCCGCCAAGGCGCTCCGCGATATCGCCGAGCGCCTGTGGAGACTGGACCGATTATGGTAAGCGAACCGTTAAAGTGAGGAATCGCCAAGCCGGCTCACCGGTGCGATTCGAGCTCGTGGAGAAGCGTCGATGACCGAGGTCAAACGTCACAAGCGCGGCGGGATCTATTTCGAGGACTTCCATGTCGGCGCTGTCATCGAGCACGGCCTGACCCGCACTGTGACGCAGATGGACAACATGCTGTTCTCCAACATGACGTTGAACCCGCAACCCCTTCATATCGATGCGCATTTCTGCGCGACCGAGACAGAATGGGGCAAGCCGCTGATGAACTCCCTCTTCACGCTCGGGCTGATGATCGGCATCTCGGTCAACGACACCACGGTCGGCACCACGATCGGCAATCTCGGCATGACCGACGTGACCTTCCCCGCCCCGCTCTTCGAGGGCGACACCATCAACTGCACCACCGAGATCGTGGCCAAGCGCGAGTCGCGCTCGCGGCCCGATGCCGGCATCGTCGAGTTCCAGCACAAGGCCTACAAGCAGGACGGCACGCTGGTCGCGCAATGCCGCCGCCAGGCCTTCATGCGCCGGCGGCCCGCGCCCGCCACGATCACGGTCTGAGCCGATGCGTTCGCTCCTGTTCGTGCCTGGCGACAGCCCGAAGAAGCAGCAGAAGGGCCTGGAGAGCGGCGCCGACGCGCTGATCCTCGACCTCGAGGATTCCGTCGCGCTCGATGCCAAGCCGCAGGCGCGGGAGATCGCGCTGGCCTTCCTGAAGGCCGCCCACGCCTTGCCCAGGCGCCCACGCCTGATCGTGCGGGTTAACGCGCTGTCGACCGGGCTGACCCAGGCCGATCTCGACGCTGTGATGCAAGGAGCGCCCGACGCGATCATGCTGCCCAAATCCGAGGGCGGTATCGATGTCGGCCATCTCGCCGCCCGCATCGCGGTGCGCGAGGCAGAGAACGACCTGCCCGACGGCGCGACCAAGATCATCCCGATCGCCACCGAGACCGGGAAAGGCATCTTCGGCCTGGGCAGCTATGCCGGCGCGAGCCACCGCCTCGACGGCTTGACCTGGGGGGCGGAGGATCTTTCGGCCGATCTCGGCGCCGAAGCCAATCGCCTGAGCGACGGCTCCTATGCCGACCCCTATCGCCTGGCCCGTTCGCTCACCTTGTTCGCCGCCGCCGCCGCGCAGGTCGACGCGATCGACACCGTCTTCACCAATTTCCGCGACGATGCCGGCTTCCGCGCCGAGTGCATCGCGGCGCGGCGCGACGGTTTCACCGGCAAGATGGCGATCCACCCGGCGCAGGTCGCCGCCGCCAACGAGGTCTTCTCGCCCGCCCCCGCCGAACTCGCCAAGGCGGAGGCGATCATTGCGCTGTTTGCCGCCAATCCCGGCCTCGGCGTGATCGGGCTCGACGGCGAAATGCTCGATCGCCCCCATCTCGTCAGAGCCCAGCGATTGAAGGCGCGCGCTGACAGGCTCACCGCCTGACGCTGGAATGTCGCGGCCAGGAAGGCGGCGCCACGCGCAACGCGCGGCCTTGCCGGTAAGGCATTTCGGCCTTACATTGGGGCTATCAATGCGAGAGTACCCCATGGCCACGCTCACCGTCACCGCCAAAGGCCAGGTTACCTTGCGCAAGGACCTGCTTCAGCATCTCGGCGTGCATCCCGGCGACAAGCTCACCGTGGACAAGCTGCCCGATGGGCGGGTCGCAGTGAAAGCCGCCAGGCCCGCCGGCGCAATCTCGGATGTCTTCGATCTTTTGAAGCGTGAGAATGGTCCTTCGCTGTCGATCGAGGAGATGCATGAGATCGCCGTGCAGGGCTGGGCCAGCAAGAGATGAAGATCACAGCCGATACCAATGTTCTCGTCCGGGCGCTGACAGGCGACCATGCGCTGCAAAGCAAGATCGCCCAGAGGGAGTTGGCGCAGGCGGAATTGGTGGCACTGGCCTTGCCGGCCTTGTGCGAACTGGTTTGGGTACTGTCGCAAGGCTACAAGATCCCGGCTTCCGATATTACGGAAGCAATCAGGCGCCTGCTGGATAGCGCGAATGTCATTGTGAACCGCCCGGCAACGGAAGCCGGCTTGAGCCAGTTGATGGCCGGCGGAGACTTTGCCGATGGCGTTATCGCCTATGAGGGGCGTTGGCTCGGCGCCGACAGTTTCGTCTCCTTCGACAAGAAGGCCGTGAAGCGGATGCAGGCGCAAGGAGAAGCCGCCCGCCTGCTCTCAAACTGATCGAATAAATCGCCGCAGGCGATTCCAATGACTCGCCAAATTCCGGGATCGCTTGCGCTCACTGCGTCTCGATGCGCCGGCAGGCCCGCATCGTCAAGGACAGGCAGTCCTGCGCCTTGCGCGCCCGGTCGAGCTCGAAGATCAGCCAGACCCCGGCGCCGAGCACGAGCAGGATGACGATGATCCCGAGCAGGTTCACCGTGGTTTTCCAGTCGTCGTCGGGCTCGCTCGGCTGCGGCAAGGCCCCTCCTTGGAGGTTCTAAAATTCGAGAGCCCGGCTCACGCAAAAAACTGTACCCCTTTCTTCCCACAAAGCTCTAGCCGCCAGACGGGCGGATGATCGAGAACAGATGGTCGACCTCAGCGTAATCGGCATAGCCGCAGCGCGCGATCGGGTTGGCGGCGGCAGTGTCGAAGCGGCCACCGTGAACATAGGCGTCGTCCATGAAGATGCCGACGACCTGCCCCAGCACCATCCAGCGCGGGACCAGCTTGCCATCGAGGTCGACGAGCTGCTGCACCGAAAGCAGCTTGCATTCCAGCGCCGCCGGGCTGCGAGCCACGCGCGGCGGTTTGACGAATTTGGAAGCGGCCATCTCCAGCCCGGCATGGCCGTATTCGCTCTGGCCCGCCGGCAGCGGCGCCGAGGTCAGGTTCATCTGCTGCGCCAAAGCCTTGGTGACGAGCGAGCAGGTGAATTCGCCGGTCTCCTCGATGAAGGAGACGGCGTCCTTTTTGTCTTCGGAGCCGAACATCACGATGTGCGGTCGCGACGAGACCGCGTTGAAGAAGCTGTAGGGCGAGAGATTGACCTCGCCCTTGGCGTTCAGCGCCGTGATCCAGCCGATCGGCCGCGGAGTGACGATCGCCTTAAACGGATCATGCGGCAGCCCATGATCCTGCAACGCGGTCGAATAGATCATGACGCGTCATGCTCCAAAGTGGCTGACGATGTCGGCAAGGACCGGCCGCTCGCGATCAGCGGGCGCTGCGGTCGGCGTGCCGATATGGATGAAGCCGGCGATGCGCTCGCCGGTGTCGAGCCCGAGCGCTGTCAGCACGGTGCGATCGAACGAGAACCAGTTGGTCAGCCAGGATGCAGCGAACCCCATCGCATGGGCGGCGACCAGCATGTTCATGCAGACAGCGCCGGCCGAGAGCTCCTGCTCCCATTCCGGGATCTTCACATGCGGCCTGGCTGTGGAGACGACGGCGACGATCACCGGCGCCTGCAGCAGGCGGTTGCGCTCGAAGGCAACCTTCTCGGCATCGGCCTCCGGATGCTTCGCCTTGAAGGCCTGAGCCACGATCTCGGCCGCCTTGTCGCGCCCCCCGCCGGAAAAGACGATGAAGCGCCACGGAGCGAGTTTGCCATGGTCGGGCACGCGCGCACCGATGGTCAGGATATCGCGAAGCTGGCTCTCGTCGGGCCCGGGCGCGGTCAGGAATTGCGGCGGCACCGAGCGGCGCAGCTTGAGCAGGGCGAGCGTATCGGTCATGAAGCATCCGGGCGCGAGTTGAGGCTGCCGGAACGGAGAGCCGGCAGCGCGAGGTCTCCTGAACTAGTGGTTCGCCATGATGAGGACAAGCAAACCTGCTCAGACGCTCATGCAGGGGTGCCGAGGGCCATGAGCATGTTTCAATTCGAGGGGTTCCAGACAGGCGCGCGGCTGGCCGGGCACATGCTCGCTCTGATGCTGGCCTTGTCCGCGAATCCCGTCTTTGCGCAATCGCCGCAGATCGCTCCGTTCGCGCCGGGCGATACCGGTGTCGGCGTCGCCACGGCCCCTGCTTCGCTGACGCTCGGCGCGCAATTCTCCGGCGACCGCAAGCCGATCCGCTCCGGCCTGGTCTGGCGCGTCCTGAGCGAGACCGCCGATGGGTCGCCGCCGCGCATCGTCGCGCGCTCGAATGAGGCCCAGCCCGTTTTCATGCTCGACCCCGGCACTTATCTGCTGCACGCCGCCTATGGCTTCGCCAGCGGCACCAAGCGCATCACGCTCGGACCCCAGGGCCTGCGCGACCAGATCTCGATCAGTGCCGGCGGATTGTCGCTGGCGGGCTCGATCGGTGACAATCCGATTGCCGCGAACCAGCTCAACTTCTCGGTCTTCGTCCCGCTCCAGGGCAACTCGGAAGGGCGTCTCGTCGTCTCCAACGCCAAGGCCGGCGAGCTCATCCGCTTGCCGGAGGGCACCTACCACGTCGTTTCGACCTATGGCGATTCGAACGCGATCCAGCGTGCCGACGTCAAGGTCGAGTCGGGCAAGGTCACGGACGCCACCTTGCACCACCGCGCCGCACGGGTGACGCTGAAGCTGGTCGCATCGCCCGGCGGCGAGGCTTTTGCCGGCACCGCCTTCAGCGTGCTGACGCCCGGCGGCGACGTCATCCGCGAGGCGATCGGCGCCTTTCCGCAAGTCGTCCTGGCGGAAGGCGACTATGTGCTGATCGCCCGGCAGGAAGGCCAGGTCCATTCGCGCGACTTCAAGGTGGAGACGGGTCTCGACCGCGATATCGAAGTGCTGTCGCGCTAGAGCATTTTCGAGCGAAGTGGGCACCGGTTCGCGTGAAGAAAATGCTGTAAAACAAAGGCGTAGAGCATTTCCGCGATTCGGAGAAACGCGGAAATGCTCTAGGATCAGTTGGTCGAGCGGGACTTGACTGGAAAGTCCGACTTCTCCCCGGTCAATCCGCTGACGAGACCGTCGGCCATGCGGATCGCCAGGCAGCGATAGCTGGAATCGACCATGTGCAGGCCGTCCATGCCGACCAGTTCCTCCGAGGAGAACTGCTTCGACCTCGCCCAATTCCGCATCATGGCATAGCGTGGGAAGATCGAGACAGCATGTTCCTGCGCGGTCTTGGCCAGGACGGCGCGGTAGTCTTCATATTTCGGATAGCGATCCTCGCGCGGCAGCCATTGCAGGTCCATCACGACCATGTCGATGCCGGCCTCGTGGACTTTCCGGATGCCCTTGCGCAGGATCTTGGCGAGCTTCTCCTCGCCGACATCGCGAACCACGTCGTTGGCCACCGTTTGCCAGATGACGATCGAGGGCTTCTCCTCGATCACGTCGGCATCCATGCGCAACAGCATGTCGTAGGCCGACTGGCCGCCCACGCCCTTGTTGATGACCTTGACCTCGGCATTGGGAAGCCGCCGCTTCAGCTCTGCTTCCAGCACGGCCGGATAGCTCTTGTCGGTGGCGCTGGCGCCGGAGCCCGCCGTCGCTGAAGAGCCGAGCGCAACGATCGTCACCGAGCCGGTCTCCTGCAGCACCTTCCTGGCTGCAGGCAGCTCTGGCAGGAACGATTGCTGCGCCGCGCCGGAGCGGCAGCGTAAATCGGTGATCGCGCCTGCCGGCTTCGGCCCCGCGAGCACCTGACCGGCGAACAGCACTGCTGTCAGCGTTACGGCCCCGACGCGCCGAGCGTAAGGGATGGTTTGGCGGGCGCATTGCGAGACGATGTCGAATGATGCCAAGAGAGGAAAACCCCTAACCCGATCAATATCGTAACGCCGATGGCGCAAACGAGCAACTGAACGCCCAAAGCGAAGGCCGTTTCCGCCAGGATGACCTGGCCGATGATCGCGAGCACGATGCCGGCGCAGAAGACCTCGAGAGAATGCCGGCCGATCCCTGCAAGAAGGCGCGCCCCGGATGAGTTCAGGGTAGCGGAGCCGGCCGGCACGAAGCGGACCACAAGCCACGCCAGCGCCGCGACATGGAGCACGCGCTCCCAGCCGAGATTGGTCTTGTCCATCCCCAACTGCACCGTGTCGATCCAGTCGTTCATCGCGGCGATGCCGAACGGGTTGCCCGAAGCGGTTTTGACGATCACGGCGAAGGCGAGATAGCCCGCCGCCGCGATATCGAGCGGCCTCAGACGTGGAGCGACAACGCCGAGCTGCCGGCTCCGGCCGATCACCACGCCCATGGTGAAGAGGAACTGCCAGGCGAAGGGATTGAAGAACCAGCCGGCCGAACCCGTATTGGGCAGGTTCAGCTCGAGGAAGACTGCGCCCTGCCAGAGGGCCGCCGAGAGGATGAGCGTCAGGGCCGGGCTGAGGCGGACGCCAAGATGGATCAGCGGAAACAATGCCAGCAGCGCGACATAGAGCGGCAGGATATCGAGATAGTTCGGTTGGTATTGCAGCGTCAGCGCGTGAAGCAAGGCCATCGGCGTGTCGCTGAAGAAGGGCTGGATGTTGATCATCTCGATATAAAGCGGGTTTTGCGTGCGTGTGACTGCCGCAGCGACGACGCCGCAGACAATCAGGAAAACCGCGATATGGGCGATGTAGAGCGCCCGCAGACGCAAGGCGATCCTGCGGATGCCGAATGCCAACCCATGCCGGTCGATCAACGACCCATAGGCCAGGGCCGCCGAGATGCCCGCCAGCAGAACGAAGGCGTCGGCCGCGTCCGAGAAGCCGAAGTTATGCGGCGTGTAACCCGCGAGAACATTGCCGGGCATGTGGTTGATGAAGATGACCAACAGCGCCAGGCCGCGGATGATGTCGATGCGCGCATCGCGGCCAGGTTGCGGCCCCGCCGCCGTGGCATGCCGCCCAAAAGCCAGAAAGCGCCCGAAAGCCAACGCTTGCGACACGGGATGCTCCTCCAGGCAATCCACGGCAGGGGTTGGCTCCCCCGCCGCGACATGAACGTTGTCTGCTCATGCCGTTCATCTGGTGTTCATATTAAGGCAAAGCCATCACCAGTCAGCAGATATGCGATCACATCCGCGTGTCAGCGGTGTGGCCGGTTTCGAATTGGGATTTACGAGGTTCGCCGCGGGCCGGGCGCGGCGGCCGGCTCAATAAGGCGGCTCGGCGTGGACGATCTTGCCGTCGATCAGCAGGCGCTTGATCGCAGCTTCGCCGGAGGACGACACCGCTGCGACGACCTCGATGCGCCGGCGCTCCGTGAGCTCGATCGCGCGGCCGGAGCCTTGTGGCACGAAATAGCTTTCGAGCCCATAGGCGACGCGCAAGCCGCGCCGCTCCTGCGAGCAGTCCAGAGCGCCGCTCTCATTGGTGCCGCAGGCGTTGATACCGACGACGCGCCCCGTGATCACTGGCTCCGTTGCCGTGCCCGCCGGGCGGTTCCTGGAGAGGGTGACGGCGCGCGCAAAACCGTCCGGCCCCGGTGCGAGCCTGACATGGACGGTCTCGCCGCGCCGGAAGTCGCTCTCGCCGCCTAGCTTTGCCGGGTCGAGCGTGCTGATCTCGTAGCCGAGCACGACATAGTCGCCCCGGAACAGGTCGCGCGGATCGACCGGCACCGTCCGCAACCGAACCTCGGTTCCCGAGCGCAGGATGCCGGCCCTGCTCTCGATGAGCGCGAGCAGCACGCCGCACAAGGCGAGAATGGCCAGCAGCGCGCGCCAGAGCAGCGGCACACGGGCAACGAGGCGATCGGCGCTTGCGATACGCATTAGCGCGCCTCCACTGGGGGGCTCAGCCGCGCGAACAGCTTGCGTGCACCGCCCGCCAGGGCGAGGAGCAGACCACCCGCCACCAGGAAGAACACGGATTGGTCGAGCAGGGTACCGATGGTCTGGCCAAGCAGGATCAGGATGGCGAGGCCGAACAGGGCCGAGCCTGCCAGCATGATCCGCCGGACCCCACCCGAGACGCCGGCGACCACGAAGCCGATCGCGGCGACGAGGATCAGGCCCGCGACGACGGCCTTGCCCGGCAGCCCGACGACGCGCCCGCTCCAGAACACCAGCGGCACGATCAGCGCGGTCAGCAGCGCGATGGCCAGCGGCAGGGCAAAGCGCCTTTCGCGCGCCAGCGCCAGAAGCGCCGCGAGCGCTGGAACCGCAAGGCCATAGGCGAGATAGTTCAGCCAGACCGCGCTGCCGGCGCGCGATTCCGAGGCGTCTAGAATGCGGAACAATTCGACGCTAAGCACGGCCATCAAGGCGAGCAGCCCCCAGGGCAGGCAGCAGGTCAGCAGCGCCGGCCCGCCGCGATCGAGCGCGAGTGCGCCGAGCACGACATAGACGGCCGCGAGCCCGAGCGCATAGGCAAGCAGGCCGTAATCGAAGCGGCCATAGAGCCAGTCACCCGGCAGCAACGCGAGCCACAGCGCCAGTGCCAGCACGGCGGCATGGTGGACGAAGCGGTTGGTACGGCCAAGCGCAAGCCAGAGCGCCGGCAGATACAGCAGGAAGAAGGGCAAGTGCAGCGCTCCGCGGCTCTCCTCCCAGCGCCCGCTGCTCCATGCCGCCATCGCGACGAAGGCGATAACGAGCGCGCCGTTGGAGCGCAGCAGCAGCGCGACGAGCAGCGCTCCAATCGCGACCAGGGACGCGCCGGCGGGCCAATCGGCCGGGAGATGGTACATCTGGCCGATGAGCGCGATGCCGGCGCCGAAGATCAGCGTGCCGCAGGTCGAGGCGGCATCGGCGCCCAGCGTCGAACCGCGAGCCTGCAGCCTTGCCGCGATGCCGAGTGCTGCCGCGAGGCTGACCAGGATCATGCCGAGCTTCAGCAGCCGCGGCATCTCCTCCCAGTTCGCCGCGACGAAAGCCACGACGCTGGAAGCGATCAGGAGCCCGCCGAACATGCCAAGCAGCGCCGGCAGCTTGAAGCCGCCCTCGCGGGCGAGTGATTGGCGGATGGAGGCCGCGCTCTCGGCCGGGAGAAGTCCCTCCCCGACCCAGCGGATCAGGTCGGCATCGAGTCGTTTGCGGTAGGAGCCAGTCAACATGGCCGGCAATCTGGCATGCGGCTTTCGCCTTGGCGAGAGCCGACCAACCGTCCTCCCGCCTCTCGGCCCTCGTTCTGAGGGACGAGAGGCGGCGGCCTGATCAGGCGGCCGCCCTCTGAGCCTTGAGCCGCTTCAGGTCGGGCGGCATCGCCTCGTCGCTCAGCGCCTCCAGCATCGCATCGAGCGTCATCACGTTTTGCGCCTGGCTGCCGAGTCGGCGGATCGTCACTGTCCTTTCCTCCGCCTCGCGCTTGCCGACGGCCAGGATCACCGGGACCTTGGCCAGCGAATGCTCGCGCACCTTGTAGCTGATCTTCTCGTTGCGAAGATCGGCGCGCGCCCTGAGACCCGCATTCATGCAGGCGATCGTGACCTGCTCGGCATAGGCGTCGGCCTCCGAGGTGATCGGGCAGACCAGGATCTGCTCGGGCGCAAGCCAGAGCGGGAAATGCCCGGCATGATGCTCGATCAGGATGCCGGCGAAGCGCTCCAGCGAGCCGCAAATGGCGCGGTGGACCATGCTCGGCGTCTTCTTCTCGCCATCCGAGCCGATATAGAAGGCCCCGAAGCGCTCTGGCAGGTTGAAGTCGACCTGCGTGGTGCCGCATTGCCAGTCGCGGCCAATGGCGTCGCGCAGGACATATTCGAATTTCGGCCCGTAGAAAGCACCCTCGCCCGGGTTGATCTCGGTCTTGATCCGGTTGCCGGACTGCGCCGCGATCTCCACCAGCACGCGGTTCATCACGTCCTCGGCATGGTCCCACATCGCATCCGTCCCGACGCGCTTGTCCGGCCGCGTCGAGAGCTTGATGACGAGATCGTCGGTGAAGCCGAAATCGGCATAGACCGAGAGGATCAGCTCGTTGATCTTCAAGCACTCCGCTGCGAGATGATCTTCCGCGCAGAAGATATGTGCGTCGTCCTGGGTGAAGCCGCGCACGCGCATCAGCCCATGCAAGGCACCCGACGGCTCATAGCGATGCACCGCCCCGAATTCGGCAAGCCGGATCGGCAGGTCGCGATAGCTCTTCAGCCCATGCTTGAAGATCTGGACATGGCCCGGGCAGTTCATCGGCTTCAGCGCGAAGACCTTCTGGTCGCGCGTCGGGTCGTTGGGATTCTCGAACGCGCTCGCCGATTTCACCGCGAACATGTTGTCCTGGTACCAGCCCCAGTGACCAGACGTCTCCCAGAGCGACTTGTCGAGGATCTGCGGCGCGTTGACCTCTTCATAATCGGCAGCGAGCCGCCGGCGCATATAGGTCAGGATTTCCTGGAACAGCCGCCAGCCCTTGGAGTGCCAGAACACCACGCCCGGCCCCTCCTCCTGGAAGTGGAACAGGTTCATCTCGCGGCCAAGCTTGCGGTGGTCGCGCTTCTCCGCCTCCTCGATCTGCTTGAGATGGGCGTCGAGCTCCTCCTGCTTGGCGAAGGCGGTGCCGTAGATGCGCGTCAGCATGGCGTTGTTGCTGTCGCCGCGCCAATAGGCGCCGGCCACCTTCATCAGCTTGAAGGCATTGCCGACCTTGCCGACAGAGGTCATGTGCGGGCCGCGGCAGAGGTCGATCCAGTCGCCTTGCGCATACATCTTCAACGTCTGGTCAGCCGGAATCGCGTCGACCAGCTCGACCTTGTAGGCCTCCCCCTTCTCCTTGAAGAAGGCCTTGGCCTTGTCGCGGCTCCACTCTTCCTTGGTGAAAGGGGCGTCGCGCGCGATGATCTCGCGCATCTTCTTCTCGATCGGCTCGAAATCCTCCGGCGTGAAGGGCTCGTTGCGGGCGAAATCATAGAAGAAGCCGCCCTCGATCACCGGGCCGATCGTAACCTGCGTGCCGGGATAGAGTGCCTGCACGGCTTCCGCCAGGACGTGGGCGCAGTCATGGCGGATGAGCTCGAGCGCACGCGGATCCTCGCGGGTCAGGAACTCGATCTTCGAGTCCGTCTCGATCGGGTCGCCGAGGTCGACGACCACGCCATCGAGCGCCATCGCGACAGTGCGCTTCAGCAGGGAGGGGGAAATGCCGCCGGCAATCGCCTTTCCGGTGATGCCGGAGGGGAACTCGCGCTTGGCGCCATCGGGAAATGTCAGGGAAATCGTCATCGATCGCTTTCCTGCTCACTCGGGGATACGAGCCCCGTAAGTCAAGGCCGGCTACGGATGCGGGGTGCCGCTTCCGTCGCCCGCAGCCGGTTGCGCGTCGGAATCGAAGGCCGCTGTCACACCTTCGGAAGGGGGCGCGTTCACGCCGCGCCAGCGGCCATAAGACCACGGCCTATACCACGTCGCGTCCGGCGGCAATTCCTCGCAGACGAGATCGATGCCGCTCGTGCCGTAGGGATTGCAGCGGCAGATCCGGGCAAAGCCGACCCAGCCGCCGCGCCACAGCCCGTGGCGCTGGATCGCCTCGTCGGTATAGGCCGAGCAGCTTGGCCAGTGTCGGCAATGCCGCCCGACCAGCAGCGACAGGCTGAGCTGGTAACCCCGGATCAGCCCATGCGCGGCGCGGCGCGGCAGGCGCGCGACCATCCGGGCAACGGACGACCCGCCGGCTGAAAGCCTTTGTTCAGCAGGCTCGTGCGAATTTGGCTCCGTCGGCTGTTTCCGGTAGTCCGTCACTTGGTCCGCTTTTCTCAAAACGACGACACATGAATCACGCTCAGCGCTTTCGTTACGCCATCGCCGGCCTCGGCCTGTCCCTGGGGCTCGGCTTCGCCATGCCCGCCACCGCCCAGCAGCGTGCCTATCTGATCTGGCTCGATCCGGGAAAGATCGACGTCGCCAAGATCATCGGCCTGCCGCCGGCGCAGAATTCGCCCGAGAACAAGGCCGAGTTCGACCGCGTGCTGCAAATCTCCTCGACTCGGACGCCCGAGCGCGAGAAGGCCGCGATCGCCGATCAGTACCAGACCCTCAACCGCTTCCTCGACGGCATCGACCAGAGCTATGTCGACGCCACGCATCGCGAGATGCGGCTCCTGTTCAAGGAGGCGCAGGTCGAGGCCAGCATCGTGCTGCTCAGCGTCCGTCGCCTGACCAACCGGCAAAGGCCCTTCACCGTCTGGAACAAGGTCAGGATCAAGCCCTGCCCCGGCGGCCGCCCCGAAGGCACATCCTTCCCTTCCGGCCATGCCGCCACCGCGGCGCTCTATGCCGAATTGCTGTCGGAGGCCGTGCCCGAGCTCGCCGCGAAATTCGAGGAGCGGGTCAAGAGCTATGACGAGAGCCGCCTCGTCTGCGGCTTCCATTATCCCTCCGATCTTACCGCCGGCGACAAGGCCGGGCGCGCCATTGCCAAGGCGCTCCTGGCCGAGCGTGCCTTCCGCACCCGCTTCGACGAAACGCGCCCCGAGATCAGGAAGGCGTTCGGCCTGAGCTAGCGCCTTCAGGCTAAGTCGGCACCGGTTCGCTTGAAGACAATGCGTCGGACGTGAAAGCCTATTCGGCCGCCTGCTGCCGCCGCGCCTCGATCTGGCCGATCGCGTCCACCACCGCGTCGAAGGTCAGCATGGTCGAGGCGTGGCGCGCCTTGTAGTCACGCACCGGCACGAGCACGGACAGATCACTCCATTTTCCGGTCGGCGGCTCGGCATTCTCCTTCAGGATGGCCCGCGCCTGCTCGCGAACGCGGCGCAGTTCGTCGGCGGTCGAGCCCACGACATGACGCGCCATGATCGAGGACGAGGCCTGCCCGAGCGCGCAGGCCTTCACCTCATGCCCGAAGGCCGTGACGACATCGCCCTCCATGCTGACATCGACTGTCACCGTCGAGCCGCATAGCTTGGAATGCGCCTTGGCGGTGGCATCGGGAGCCGGCAGTCTTTCCAGCAACGGAATATTGCCTGCAAGTTCGAGGATCCGCTTGTTATAGACGTCGCTCAGCATATCTCGGTCTCCACCGGGGTCTGGAGTGACCGGTGCGCCCACCCAATATAGGGTGGATCGTCGGCGGGCGGGAGAGCGTGCAAGCGCATCCCGTCACAGGAGTGAAACTTGTCGCAGCCCCGTGCACCGGTCTTCGGCCGGCCCAGCCACGGGACATCTCATCGTAAACGGGAGGCACCACATGAACCCTGTGGTTAAGTCCTTGTCCGTCGAGCGGGTGCTCAGCCCCTCTGCAGACAAGTTTCTGATCAAGAAGCCGACGCAGGAGCAGGCCGAGGAAGCGGTGCGCACGCTGATCCTCTGGGCGGGTGACGATCCCTCGCGCGAGGGCCTGGCGGACACGCCACGCCGCGTCACCAAGGCCTATAGGGAATTCTACAAGGGCTATCACGAAGACGCGCACGAGGTTCTCGATCGCGTTTTCGAGGAGGTCGAGGGCTACAAGGACATGGTCCTGGTGCGCGACATCCCGTTCTATTCGCATTGCGAGCACCACATGGTGCCCTTCGTCGGCAAGGCGCATATCGGCTACTACCCGTCAAAGGGCGTGGTCGGGTTGTCCAAGCTCGCCCGCATCGTCGACGTCTATGCACGCCGCCTGCAGACGCAGGAGACGATGACAGCGCAGATCGCCCAGGTCATCGACAAGGTGCTGAAGCCCCGTGGCGTCGCTGTGCTGATCGAGGCCGAGCATATGTGCATGTCGATGCGCGGCGTACAGAAGCAGGGCTCCTCGACCATGACGACGCAATATACCGGCGTCTTCAAGGATCCCGCCGAGCAGGTCCGCTTCTTCACCATGGTCAAATCGCCCGGTCTATAGCCGGGCGGAAGGCCGATTGGCAGCGTTTGCCTGCATCCCTACAAGGGCGCGTCACGTCGACGCGCCCTTTGCCCTTCCGGAGCCCCCATGAGCCTCTTCCCGGTCGCCACGGACAAGCAAGCCCTCGAGGAGGGCGATGCGCTCAGCCCCCGCTTCGACGCAAACGGCCTCGTCACCTGCGTCACGACCGACGCAGCGACGGGCGAATTGCTGATGGTCGCGCATATGAACGCCGAGGCCTTGCAGCGCAGCATCGAGACCGGCGAGGCCTGGTACTGGTCGCGCTCGCGCAAGGAACTCTGGCATAAAGGCGCGACTTCGGGGCAGATTCAGACGATCGTCGAAATGCGGGTCGATTGCGACCAGGACGCGATCTGGCTCAAGGTCAACGTCGCCGGCGATGGCGGCTGCTGCCATACCGGGCGCCATTCCTGCTTCTACAGGCGTCAGCCGCTGGGCCGCGACGCACAGCGGGACACAGGCTTCCGACCGCTGGAGCCGGATGATGTCTGATGGGGTCACCAAGTGATCCTATTAGACGTCCGGACCCGTCTCTCATCTAAGAGTGAAAGCAGGAGTCGGATGAGCCGCGGCGTTGGTGATCCTTTCACCAAGCCTTCATGTTTTCGACAAAAGCCGCAGATATCCGCAAGGGTCAGCCGGCCCTATTCATGATTCCCTCATCCGAGCCTGCGACTCTGTTCCTCCCGCGGAGGATCGGGTCCATGTTGTGGGATGACATCGCCAAGCATGCCTTTGGGTTAGGCGGAGGTGGAGCCACGATGAACGACATGACCATCGCGGCGCCGACACGACGCGGCAGGCCCCGGATCGGGCTTGCGCTCGGTGGCGGAGCGGCGCGCGGCTGGGCCCATATCGGCGTGATTCAGGCGCTGACGGAAGCCGGCTATCGCCCCGACGTGATCGCGGGGACCTCGATCGGCGCCGTCGTCGGCGGCTGCTTCGCCGCCGGCAAGTTCGAGGAGCTGTCGGACTTCGCGATCAGCCTGACCAAGCGCCGTGTCGTCGGGCTGATGGATTTCCATATCGGCGGGGCCGGGCTCATCGCCGGCGGGCGGCTCAAGCGGCTCCTGGAGCGCGACCTCACCGACACCCGCATCGAGGCGCTGCCGGTGCGTTTCGTCGCGATCGCGACCGAACTCGGCTCCGGCCACGAGATCTGGCTGACGCATGGCCCGCTGGTCGAGGCGCTGCGCGCCTCCTATGCCCTGCCCGGCGTCTTCGACCCGGTGAAGCTCGGCGGGCGCTGGCTGATGGACGGCGCGCTGGTCAACCCGGTGCCGGTTACGGCCGCGCGCGCGATGGGCGCCGACGTCGTCATCTGCGTCAATCTCAACAGCGATCTCACCGGGCGCGGCACCACCATCCAGAGCCACGCGGCCGAACCTGATCTCGAGCCCGAACTCGATACGCCGCCGACGTCGCGCTGGCTCGGCGGCATCACCGGCGCGGCCAAGCGCGTGCGCGGCATGGTCGGCCGCCCCAGCAGCGACCGGCCCGGGCTCGCCGGCGTCATGATCGACGCCTTCAACATCACGCAGGACCGAATCTCGCGCTCGCGTCTCGCCGGCGATCCGCCCGATGTGATGATCGGCCCAAAGCTCGGCCGCATCGGGCTGTTCGATTTCCACCGCGCCGATGAGGCCTTCGAACTCGGCCGCCAGGCCACCCAGCGCGTCCTGGACGAGATCGAGGTCATGGTCGCAAGCCGCACGGCCAGCGTCGACTGAGCTGGCAGCCCGCAGCCCAGCCTTCAGGCCATCGCGATATAGTCGCGCATCGCTCGGCTCTCCGCCTCGATCTCGGCGACGCGGTGCTTCACGACGTCGCCGATCGAGACGATGCCGGCGATCTTGCCGTTCTCGACGATCGGGACATGCCGGAACCGGCCCGACGTCATCATCTCCATCAATTCGTCCATGCTGGTCTGCGGCCGACAGGTCACGACCTTGGCGGTCATCGCCCGCGAGACCGGCATCTCCAGCGCCGCCGCGCCGTTGGCGCCGAGCGCACGGATGATGTCGCGCTCCGACAGGATGCCGACGAGTGCGCCGTCCGCGCCCGTCACCACCACCGCGCCGATGCGCTTTTCGCTGAGGGTACGCACGGCTTCGGCCAATGTGCGGTGCGGCAGCACCGAGATCACATCATGACCCTTGTCACCGAGAAGTTGAGCGACGTTCATAGAAACGATCCTCCTTTTTCAGGTGGCGCCGTTGACCGGCACGCGTTCAGCGGGACTGGAGCCCGGCCGCTGACGGATCGACTCGCCAAGGAGGCAGTTCCAAGTCCTTCGCAATGACGTAAGTGTGAGCGAAGACCGGGGCGCAAGCAAGGCTCCTCTGACCATCGAGCAGGAGGCGAGAAAGTGGGAACCGGTTTGTTCGCGTTGATCCGGATCTCGCTCTTAAGCCCAAGCCCTGCAGCGTCAGCTCTTGACCGCGCCCTTGTCCAGAAGCGGAAATAGCAGCAGGCCGACGAGGAAGCCGCCGATATGGGCCTCCCAGGCGATGCTGGTCTCCACGCCGAAGATCGGCACGAGCCCGGAACCGAACAGGATGTTGGTGACGAACCAGATCCCGATGAATAGGAGCGCCCGCGAATTGCGCCAGATCTGGCCGATACGCTCGGCGGGAATGGCCTTGACGACCGCGTCATCCCCGAGCGCGCCAAAGCGCAGGCCAGGGGCGAAGACGAAGCGCGCGGCCGCCGCGGTAGCGCCGGCGACGCCGGCCGAGGCGCCCACCAGCGGCAGCACGTCGAGATCGCGCGACCACCAGTGCAGGAGCGCGCCGCCGATGGTCGACAGGCCCATCAGATTGAGGAAGCGCCCCGTACCGAGTCGGCGCGCGACCGGGCTGCCGAAAGCCGCGAGCCAGACGACGTTCGAGATCAGATGCACCCAGGAGCCATGCAGCAGGCCATAGCTGAGCAGCGTCCAGAGCCTGGGGCCGCCATCGGCCAGGAGCAGCCGGGCGAGGCCGAGTCGGTCGGCGAGATCTTGCCCCTGCTGCGACTGCGCCAGCGCGCTCAGAACCTCCTCCAGCCGGTCGGGCGCGAACCAGATGGTCAATCGCGCCGGCACGAAGGCGAACCAGGACATCACCAAGTAGTCGTTATAGTCGGACAGCAGGCCGCGCCCGGCCTGGATCAGCGCCAGCAGCGCCACCAGCCAGACAATGACTGCGGGAAGGTTCAGGATCGGCTCGCGCCCGGAAGGGGCGCCAGGACCGGTGGATATGTCCGACATGCAGGCCAACCCTTGCCGATGGCGCGGGCCGACGCAAGCCTGCGCACGTAGACGCGAACGCCCGGAGACATAAAAAAGGGAGAGCCTCGCGGCTCTCCCTCTTCCAGGCTGCGACCGGCGCGGGCCGTTAAGACTTGCACCGGGGTCACTTCCCCTCCGCCCCCGCGGAACTGCTAAAATTTATGATACATTCTAACGAGTTATCCACAATCCTAACCATTCATTAACCTTAACCGCCCCCTGCGCAGCACGCCCCGCCCCCGGCATGGCAAGACGGCATGCCGACTGCGTCCTCGATTCCCGTGAGGACCCGATTGTCCTTCCTTCTGACGCTTGTGGCCCATCGCGGCACGCAAGCCGTGCCGGAGGGGGACGACAGGCAGCATTGGACGCGCAATGAAAAATACGAGCACCCGACTGGTCCACGAATATTGGGACGCGTTGCGCGGCGACCGCGCCGCCCCCGAACGTGGCGAGATCGAACCCGGCGCGCTGCGACATGCGCTGGCCGATACCTTCGTGCTGGAGAATGAGCCGATCGGCCCGGTTTTCCGGCTGGCGGGGACGCGGCTCTGCGCCCTCATCGGCAACGAACTGCGCGGTCGCGCCTTCACCGCACTGTGGCCCGATGTCGAATCGCAAGGCGAGATGCGCCGCCTCGTCCAGACCGTGATGGACGAGACGGCTGGCGCCGTCGCCGGTCTCTCGGGTGAGACGAAGACCGGCGCGCCGGTCTATCTCGAACTCTTGCTGCTGCCCCTGCGCTATCGCGGCCGGACCCATGCGCGTGTGCTCGGCGCGCTGTCGCCCGCGGTCACGCCGGCCTGGCTCGGCCTCGACACATTGGCTGCGATGCGCATGATCTCGCTGCGCATGCTCTGGCCGCCCGTTCCATCCCAGCGCGCCTCGGAGGCGCCGATGCGCGCTGGGCCGCCAAAATTGATGGTCCTGCCCGGCGGCAGACTCTGAAAGCCTAACCAAGCGTTAACCCGAACGCGACTAGGGTCAGCCGGAATCAGGCTGGTCATTGATGTTGAGCGCATTGCAAACGCCCCGTACGGTCTCCCGTGCTGCCGAGCGCAGGCGGCACTATCGTATGAAGGTCGTTCTGCTGGGGCGCTACATGCTGCCCAACCGCATGGAATACCCCTGCCAGTCGGTCGACATCTCGCCCGGAGGCCTGCATCTCGCCGCGCCCGCCAAGGCTGCGCCGGGTGATCGCGTCATCGTCTATCTGGAGCATCTCGGCCGCATCGAGGGCGTCGCCGTACGCACCACGATGGAAGGCTTCGCGATGACCATCACCGCGACCAGCCGCAAACGCGAGAAATTCACCGCCCAGCTCACCTGGCTCGCCAACCGCGACGAATTGGGCCTGCCAGAAGATCGCCGCCACGAGCGCATCGTGCCGCGCAATCCGCGCTCTATCCTGACGATGGAGGACGGTATCGAGCATGTCGTGCGCATCATCGACATCTCGCTGTCGGGCACGGCTTTCTCGACCGATCTCGATTTGCCCATGAACATGCCGGTAAAGATCGGCTCGACACCCGCCAAGATCGTGCGCCGCTTCGATGGCGGCTTTGCCGCCGAATTCCGCTTCCCGCTCTCGGCGGACCTGCTCGACGAGAATCTCGAGCTCTAGGGCCGTACCGCGGCGGCAAACTGCATAGCCGGCTCTTGCGCGACGCGCAGACTACGACCAAAGCAGTGACCCGTATCACTGGGATGCCGCGACGCCTTGGTCACTGCCTATCGACTCGTCATTTTCGACTTCGACGGAACCCTCGCCGACACCTACCCCTGGTTCGTGGGGGTGATGAACGGCGTCGCCGACCGCTACCGCTTTCGGCGCGTCGCGGAGCATGAGGTCGACATGCTGCGAGGCCAGAGTGCGCGGCAGGTCATTGCCCATCTCGGCGTGGCGAGCTGGAAGCTGCCCTTCATCGCCCGCCATATCCGTAGCCTCGCCGCCCGCGACAGCGAGCAGATCCCGCTCTTCGACGGCATTCACGCCATGCTGCTCAGGCTGAAGCAGGAGGGTTATATCCTCGCCATTGCGAGTTCCAACTCCGAGCGCAATATCCGGCGCACATTGGGCCCCGAGACCGCGGCCTTGATCACGCATTATGCCTGCGGGGCGGGATTATTCGGCAAGGCGACGAAATTCAGGCGGCTGGCCAAGGAGGCGCACATCCCGCATCGGCAATGCATCTGCATCGGCGATGAGATCAGGGATGCCGAGGCTGCCCGCGAGGCCGGCATGGCCTTCGGCGCCGTTGCCTGGGGCTTCACCAACCCCGACGCGCTGCGGGCGCAGCGGCCCGCCTCCCTGTTCAGGCATCTCGACGAGATCGTCGCGGGTCTCTGCATCGCTCCGGGCGCGGAAGCGCGCTGATCGGCGACATCAGTTCCGGCCCGGCAGGCGCACCCCACGATGGAGTGGCGCGCTATCGATACGACTCGCTAAAGTTAATCAAACCTGGATGCACTGGCCGGCATCTCATGGTTAACGCCCACTTAAGTCAGCGCTCACATTTCTTACCTTCCCATTTTGGGTCGATTTATACTGACTTTCACACCAGGGCCGGAATGACGAAATACATAAATTTGCTTGTATTCATTTCAATCGAAATCCATCCGCACTGAGCATGGTCATCCCCGGGACAAGGAAAGGGGACATCATGCTTTCAATTCACCGCAACTTTATCGGATCCGCGCTGGTCGCTCTGATCATTGGCGCCGGAGCGACACAGGTTAATGCCCAGTCACCCGCTGGCGTTCCGGTCGCAAGCCTGCCGATTTCCGCCTCGGGCGAGGCGCGTGCGCCCTATGCCTGGAGCGACTTCTGCAAGCGCATGCCGTCGGAATGCCGGGTCAACACCAGTGAGCCCGAGCGCGTCGAGATGAGCGCGAAGCTGTGGAAGACCGTCGTTGCGGTCAATGGCAAGATCAATCGCGAGATCGAGCCGGTGACCGATCAGGAGCATTGGGGTGTCGTCGACCACTGGGACCTTCCCGATGACGGCAAGGGCGACTGCGAGGACTATGCGCTGCTGAAGCGCAAGCGCCTGGCCGAGGCCGGCATTCCGCGCCGCGCCATGCTGATGACGGTCGTGATCGACGAGGAGAACGCCGGCCATGCCGTGCTGATGATCCGCACCGATCGCGGCGACTTCATCCTCGACAACAAGCGCAACGCGATCCTGCCCTGGAATCAGACGGGCTATGTCTATGTGAAGCGCGAATCCCAGTACCAGACGGGCTGGACCTCGCTCGGCGGCGCCCAGACGCCGACCGTCGCCTCGGTGCGCTGACACCCGTTCATCACGCGGGCGCCCTGCTGCGGGCGCTGCAACACCCTCTTGGAGACTCGCTTGCGGCCTTGCACCGCAGATGGTCTCTCACCTGACGGCGAGGCTCGGTCACGTCCCCACCCGTCCCCCAAGACTGGGTTTCGCCATAGGGCCGGTTCCTCTTCCCCGGGGAACCGGCCCGATCCTTTTCGGGCTCAGAGCAGGGCGCGAAAAACTGGGAACCGGCTTTTCGCCTTGATCCTGCTCTTACTCCTGGATGAGAGACAGCCGGCTCAGCCGAGCCGCTGCAACCCGGATGCAAACTGCTTCCAGCGCGCGACATAGCCCCGCGCCGAGGCGGTGATGCCGGCAGCAGCCGCCGCGTCGAGCGTGCGCACGGCCCGCGCCGGCGAGCCGACAATCAGCGAATTGTCGGGAAACTCCTTGCCTTCCGTCACCAGCGCATTGGCGCCGACGAGGCAGTTGGCCCCGATCCTGGCGCCGTTAAGCACCGTCGCCCCCATGCCCACCAGGCTGTTCTCGCCGATGATGCACCCATGCAGGATGGCGCGATGGCCAATCGTGCAGCCGGCGCCGACGCGCAGCGGAAAGCCCATATCGGTGTGCAGCACGCAGCCTTCCTGGATATTGCTGCCCGCGCCGATCTCGATCCATTCATTGTCGCCGCGCAGGACCGCGCCGAACCAGATGCCGACCTCGGCGCCGATCCTGACCCGGCCGATCAAATGCGCCTCGGGTGCGAGCCACCAGTCGCCTTCGGGCGGGGTCTCCGGGGCGGTTCCGTCAAGCGAATAGAGCGGCATGGGCCAATATCCTTCCAGGATCTGCCACGCAGAATTGCAGGCCGGGCCGGCCTTCCGTCAAGCTCCGCCGAGAATATGCAACAGGTCGAGCACCACGCGTCCCGAAGCCATGCTCCAAAGCGAGGCGATCATGCTCGCCAGCATGACGAAGATGAAGGGCCGCCCCTCGATGCGTCGGCCGCGCACGGTGTTGCGCAGGATCAGGAAGGGCGCGCTGAAGACGACGACGGGAACGCTCGCGACCGCCACCAGCCCACCGGCCTGCAGCAAGCGGAAATCGGCGCGCTGCGTCGTGAACAACTCGAAGGCGCTGGCAAGCAAGCCGGCAAAGGCGAAGCCGATGAACAGCGCCTGCAGCGCATCATAGGCAGCGGGCTCGATCGACAAGGGCGGGCACTCCGAACCGGACCCTTACACCTTGGCGCATGGTTTACGAACTGTGAAGAAAACTCATAAGGAATGGTTAACCGACCGGAACCGCTCTCCCCGTGCCCAGGAACGCGCCGCCGCCCGCGCGATCATGGTTTACGCTCCCTTAAGCGGGCTCTGCTTCACTGGACCTCGTCGATCCATCCGTCTCCCGTCAGGGAGAGCACGATGTCGTCCGGAACCCTGTCCCAGCTTTCCGGCGTCAGGCTCAGAGGCCCCCGCACGTGACCGCGTCCCTGTCCCAAGATTCCTTGTCCCAGGATTCCTTGTCCCAAGAGCATTCCGCCCAGTTGGCCGCGGATCTCGCGGCCATGGTCCGCTCGCGCCTGAGGCGGCCTCCGCCGCCGCTGCCGCGCGCCGATTCCGCGCTGGTGAAGGCCGCCTTCGCGATCATGCTGCTTGCTGCAGCCGCGACCGGCCTTGGCCTCTATGCCACTCATAAGGGCAGCGAGACGGAGACGACGCTCCAGCCCGCCCGCATCGGCAACAGCGTGCTGATAGTGCCGCAGGACCTGACCGGTGCCGAGGCCGACGATTCGAGCCGCCTCGTCGGCATGGTGCGCCTCAGGCTGGGCTGGCCCGATCTCGGCCCGGCCCAGAACCGCAACCGCCTGCTGGTGACGCTGAGCCCGCCCGACAAGGTCAACGAGCCGGCGACGCAACTTGCCGTCTACGCCCGCTTCCTGACGCCGACGGTCTGGTCCAATCCCGGCGGTCTCGTGGTGCGCGGCTTCCGCAAAGGCTCGCCCTATGAAGGCGACGAACTCTATGTCTCCGTGCCCGACGGGCGCGGCTTCGCGGCGCGCTGCCCGCTCGACACCACGGCAGGCGCCGCGCTCGACGAACTCTGCCGGGTGACGTTTCGCCACCGCGGCATCGACGTCAACATCCGCTTCCCGCGCGGGATCATCGCCGATTGGGAGCTGATGATCGGCGGCGTCCGCCGTACCATCGACAGCATGCTGCGCTGAACCGACGCTCAAGCGCCGTCCGACATTTCGCCAGGGCGAGTCGGCTGGCGTAGCCGGCGAGAACCGGAGCGCAGCGGACTATTGTCCGTGAGCACCGGAAGCGCAGGCGGCCGCGTCAGACGGCCGCCCTCGCGGAATGTCTCAATCCTCGAGATCGACGTCGAGGATCGCCATGGTGAAGTTGAACGAGCGGTCGCCGTCCTCGTCATCGACATGGATGATGCCGATGAACTCGTCGGCCAGATAAACCTCGGCCGAATCGTTCTTCTTCATGCGCGCCCGCACGCTGATCGCATGGTTGGCGAAGGTGCGGCGCAGGTAGCCTTCGAGCTTGGCGAGTTCTGTCTTGTCCACGGTATCGGTCCTTATCGGTTGCCGGGACGGATGCCATGGCGGGGCCGGAAGGGCAAGCCGGAAGGCTGTCGAGCCGCGGATCGACGGTTCCCGTGCTCGTCATCGCAAGCGCCGCCCTCCCATTCCCGCATGGCCACCGTCGCCCGGCGCGCCTGCACGCGCCGGCGCGATCTGCAATAGTGCGCCCTCCCTTCGCTCGTGATGGATCTCCCTATGACGCCGTGGCTGCCTGCCGCACTCGCCTATGTCTCCAGCTGGCTCGAGTTCCAGCTCCGCCATCACGACCAGCCGGGATGCTCCGTCGCGATCGCGAGCGGGCGGGAGATCGTTCTGGAAGCCGCCTTCGGCAAGGCCGACATCGCCACCGGCGAGGCGCTGACGCCGCGCCACGGCTTCCGCATCGCCTCGCATTCGAAGAGCTTCACCTCGGCCGGCATCCTGCGCCTGGTCGAGGCCGGCCGCCTTCGTCTCGACGACAAGGCGGGCAGCTTCGTGCCCGGCCTCCATCCCGAGGTCGCGGCCGTCACGCTGGCGCAGCTCCTCTCCAACAGCGCCGGCCTGACGCGCGACGGCCCCGACAACGGCCAGTTTTTCGACCGCAAGCCCTATTGCGACAAGGCGGAACTGCTCTCCGACCTGGCATTGCCGCCCGTCCTGCCTGCCTCGCAGCGCCTCAAATACTCCAATCACGGCTTCGGCCTGCTCGGCCTGGTGATCGAGGCGGTGACGGGCGAGCCCTATGCCGACTGGATCGCCAGGGAGGTCGTGGCGGCAGTCGGGCTTGCCGAAACCATGCCCGATATCGGTCTCTGGACCGGCCCGATGGCCAGGGGCCACAGTCCGAAATGGCCGCTCGGGCATCGCGTCGTCGTGCCCGGCGACAGCCCTTGCCAGGCGATGATGTCGGCAGCCGGCTTCGTCGCCACGGCCGCCGATGTCGCGCGCTATTTCGCGCAGCTCTCGCCGAAGGCCGAGCGCAGCATCCTCTCGCCCCTCAATCGCCGCGAGATGAGCCGCCGGCTCTGGACCGACGAGGAAAGCAGCCTCGGTCGCCATTACGGACTCGGCATCATCTCCGGCGGCGAAGGCGACTGGGCCTGGTTCGGTCATTCCGGCGGCTTCCAGGGCTTCATCACCCGCACCGTCGTCCTGCCGGAGCAGGATCTGACGATCTCGGTCTTGACCAACGCCATCGACGGCCTCGCCCATCCCTGGCTCGACGGCATCGTCCAGATCCTCAAGCGCTTCCAGGAGCTGGGCGCGCCCTCGGCCGCGACCAAGGATTGGGCCGGCCGCTGGTGGACGATCTGGAACCCGGGCGACCTCGTGCCCTTCGCCGACAAGGTGCTGGTTGCCAACCCGACCCTGTTCAGCCCGTTCCTCGATGCCGGAGAGATCGCGATCGAAGCGCAGGATCGCGGCCGCATCGTCAAGGCCTCCTCCTTCAACAGCCCCGGCGAAACGGCGCGGCTGGTGCGCGACGACACAGGCCGCATCGAGTCGGTCTGGCTCGGCGGCGCGCATGTCGTCTCGGAGGCGGCTCTGAAGGCGGAGATGCTGGCGCGCTATCAGAGCGGTAACGTCTAAGGCTTGGCGCTCGGGCTCGGGCCAGCCTCCAGCGCGGTCACGAACCGACGAGCCCGAGCTGGGGGCTCGACGCTTCGGCGCGGCCGCGGCGCTGAATGCGACCGGCCGCGCGCGCATCCCAGCCGGCTTCGACCGCATGGCGCATGGCGCGCGCCATGCGGACCGGGTCGTTCGCCTTGGCGATCGCGGTGTTGAGCAGCACGGCGCTCGCGCCGCATTCCATCGCAATAGCGGCGTCCGACGCCGTGCCCAGCCCGGCATCGACGATCACCGGAACGGCCGAGCGCGCGCAGATCAGTTCGAGATTGGCTGGGTTGGCGACGCCCATGCCGGAGCCGATCAGCGAGCCCATCGGCATCACGGCGGCGGCTCCGAGATCGGCGAGGCGCGCGCAGACGACCGGATCGTCATTGCAATAGGGCAGCACGACGAAGCCCAGCTCGACCAGCTGGCGCGTCGCCTCCAGCAGCTCCCCGACATCGGGATAGAGCGTCTCGCGGTCGCCGATGACCTCGAGCTTGATCCAGTTGGTTGCAAGCGCCTCGCGGGCGAGTTCCGCCGTCAGGACGGCGTCACGCGCCGTCTCGCAGCCGGCGGTGTTGGGGAGGAAGCGATAGCCGGACAAGAGCTGCGCCGTATCGGAGCCATGGCCCGCCAGCGAGATCCGGCGCAGCGACAGGGTCACGATCTCCGCGCCGCTTGCGGCGACCGCGTCCACCATGATGCGCTGATTGGGATAGCCGGCCGTCCCGATCAGCAGTCGGGAGTCGAGCTGCTGTCCTGCCAGGGTGAAGGGCTGTTCCGCGACACTCATCTCAACCTCCTTGAAAGGCGCGAATGATTTCGACGCGGTCACCGGACGCCAGACGTGTGACCTGCCATTGCGACTGCTTCACCACCATTCCGTTCAGCGCGATGGCGAAGCCCTGCGGGCCCGGCAGATCGAGCTCGGCCGTGCGCTCCCGCCATAGCGCCAGCAGATCCTCGGCGGCGCTGTCGTGATCGCGTCCATTGACGATGAGCTTCATGCCACGGCCTCCTGTGCTGAGAAACGCTCCGGTCCAAATGATGCCGCCGGCCCTGTGATGCGCCCGCCGGTGATGAGTTGCGTGATCGCTGTCGCGGTGACGGGGGCCAGCAGATAGCCGTTGCGATGATGTCCCGTGGCGAGGAGCAGGCCTGGAATCCGGGTCTCGCCGAGGATCGGCGCGTCGTCGGCACTGGTCGGGCGGAAGCCCGACCAGATCGCGGCGATCGGCAGGTCCTCGATGCCGGGCAGGATGCGCCGCGCACCTTCGAGCAGCGCGTAGACGCCGCCCGCGGTCACGGCATCGTCGAAGCCGCACTCCTCCATGGTCGCGCCGACGATCAGCGTGCCGTCGCTCTTTGGCGCGAGATGGACCTGGTCGGTCCAGACCATGCAGGAGAGGAGCGGCCGATGCGGCGGGCATGTCAGTGCCAGCGACTGCCCCTTGAGCGGCCGCAATGGCAGGGAAAGCCCCGCTATCTCGGTCCAGGCCCCGCCGGCAGCGACGACGATCCCAGCCTTCACCGCCCCTCGCGGCAGCGTGACGCCCACGGCGCGCCCTGCTTGCAACCAAGGCGTCGCAAGCGAGCCTTCGAGCAGGATACCGCCGCGCCCGATGAAGGCTTGCCGCAGGGCCGCGATCACCCTGACCGGGTCGACCTGATGATCGCCGGGACAATGGATGCCGGCCACGACGGAGGGCCGCAGGCCGGGCTCAAAGCCTCGGCAGGAGGCACCGTCGAGCCACAGCGTCGCGAGCCCGGCCCGCCGCTGCATCTCCTGGCGGAAACGCAATCGCGCCACCTCGTCGCGCGCCGTGGCGACAAGGAGAATGCCATCCCTGCGGTAGTCGATGTCGAGCCCGCCATCGGCCGATAATTCGGCGGCAAAGCCGGGCCAGAGGCGCTGACTCTCCAATGCGAGCGCGACATGATCTTCGCCGCCGGGCTCGAATTCGGCAGCCGCCGCCAGCATACCGGTCGCAGCGAGGCTCGCGCCCTGGCCGAGCGTGCCGCGCTCGAAGAGTGCGACCCGCAGGCCCGCGCGCAGCAGGCGCCAGCCGGTCATCAGGCCGATCACGCCGCCGCCGATGATGGCGACATCCGTCGAGGCCGGCGGCGCCGGAGCGTCGGGCGGTGCGGCCTGCTGGCGGCGCAAACTGGTGTCGGGCGGGCCTCTCATCGCAAACTCCTCGCCGCGACGGGGGGGCGAGGATATCTGCGGCCTTACGGGCCGCCGGCTTCATGCCCGGAAATCCATCCCTCCGCCGGTATGAACCGGATCAGGTTCGAAGGATTTCCGCGCGCTTATCCGGGTTGCCCCGGTCTGCCAGCGGTGTCTCAGCCCCTTGCCGGGGATCTCCCTGGAATAGCGACGACTGTGAAAGCTCGACAGCCGACGGTCAAGTGCTTCGGGGCCCCGCCCCCTCACCGCATCAAGTGCAACGCGTGGAAGCCCCACGCAATACCGTCCATCCCTGGCCGGCTTCTGCCGGCAGAGCGCCGTTTGGGCCCTTCCTCGACGCCGGCGAGATCGCGATCGAAGCTCCCGATCGCTGGCGCATCGCCAAGGCGAAGCCGCGAAAGCAAGCTGCTTCCGGAGCAGCATTCCGCTCTTCCTCAACAAGAGGTCCGCCGGTCATGCGAGACCGAGCTAATCCTGCGCGGTCGGACGGATAACGATATCACCCACGTCGACATTGGCCGGCTGCTCGATGGCGAAAGCGATGCCGCGCGCAATCGCCTCTGGCGGGATCGCGATCCTGTCTCTCTTTGCAATCACGGCTGCTTTGCTGCCCGGATCCTTTATGGTTTCGGCAAAATCCGTGTGAACGAAGCCCGGCGAAACGCCGGTTACACGCAGCTTGTCTCCGGCCTCCTGGCGCAGAGCCTCCGAGATGGTGCGCACAGCGTTCTTCGTTCCGGCGTAGACACCTTGCTGCGGCACTATCCTGAGCCCGGCCGTCGAGAGAACGGTGACGAAATGCCCGAAGCCCTGCTTGCGGAAAACAGGCAGCGCTGCGGCAACGCCATACAGGAAGCCCTTGAGATTGACGTCGATCATCTCCTCCCACTCATCGACGCATAGATCGTCGAAGAACGAGATTGGCCCCACGCCGGCATTGCTCACGAGAACGTCGAGCTTGCCGTGTCGATCACAAGCAAGAGCGACGAGATTGGCCAGATCATCGCGCCGCCTGACGTCCGTGACTGCATAGATGGCCTCCCCGCCCGCTGCCGTGATGCGCGTGGCAAGCGCTTCAAGCCGATCCGACCGGCGCGCGCCGAGGACCAGTTTCGCGCCGCGCCCGGCAAGCAGGAGCGCGGTTGCTTCCCCGATGCCGCTACTTGCGCCCGTTATGGCAACGACCTTGCCCGTATTGTCCGCCATGATTGTCTCCCTTTCCGGGATTCATTGCAGCCGTACAGCGGATGATCTATGCGTCATACGCCATGAAATCGTCGCCATCCTCCAGTTCTGTGGTGGATCCGTTATCCGAGGCCCTCTCCTTGCTCGATATGCGGAGCGCTCGCTGCACCCGCCTCGAGGCGGGCGGCGCGTGGGCGTTACGGTTTCCCGCGAAGCCTGCCCTGAAATTCGTCGCGGTTCTGCGCGGGCAATGCTGGATCACGCTCCAGGACGAACAGCCATACCGACTCGAAGCAGGCGACACCTTTCTGCTGACGAACGCACCGCCCTATGTGATCGCCAATGACCCCCGAAAGCTGCCAGAGGATGGGATTGCGCTGTTCGACTGGGCGCATTCCGACGTCGCTCACTACGGCGGCGCCGAGACCGTGCTGCTCGGCGGAGCCTTTGTTTTTCACGCCGGCAACGCACAACTCCTGCTCGATGCCCTGCCTCCGCTGATTCACATCCCGGCCCAGGATCCGGCAGCGGCCGTGCTCCGCGGCACGCTCGAGATTCTCGACGGGGAAATCCGGTCCACGAGGATCGGCTCATCCCTGATAACGCATCGCCTGGCCGATATCCTGCTCGTCCAAGCCCTTCGCGGCTATGTGGCGCTTCACGGCAATGACGGCACCGGGTGGATCGGCGCGCTCGCCGACCGAAAAATCGGAGCGGCGCTCAGTTTGATGCATGGCGATATCGGTCACCGATGGACCGTCGGCGAGCTCGCTTCGGCCGTCGGCATGTCGCGATCCGGCTTTGCGCTCCGCTTCAAGGATTTAGTCGGCGCCCCACCGCTCGACTACCTGCTGCGCTGGCGCATGCAGGTCGCCCGCGAAGCGCTGCGGCGAAACGAAGGTTCGGTGGCGAGCCTGGCAGCGCAGCTCGGTTACGCATCAGAAAGCGCATTCGGCAACGCATTCAAGCGCGTCCTTGGACGAGCGCCGAAACGATACTGGTCCAGCAGCGTCCCGGCAGCGGTCACAGCTGCGGGGACCTGATGAGAGCGACGATGGGTTGAGAGTCGGCGCCTTGCACGAGCCCATCGCGCCACCCCCTCACCGCATGAAGTGCAGCGTCCTGAACCGTGCCCGGAATGCCGTGACATCCTTCGCCACCGCTTCCGCCGGCCGCGAGCCGTTCAGCCCCTCGGCGATGTAACCGGCCAATTCGGGCATGTCGGCGGGCGTCATGCCGAAGCGCACGATCTCGGGCGTGCCGAGCCTGAGCCCGTTCACGTCACCCGCGATCTCGGGCAGGGGCAGGCCGATGCCGCAGCTCAGGATGTTAACGGCGCGCAGCGTCTTGGCCGCCGCCTGGCCGCCGCCATAGCTGTGAGCCTCGATGGCGAATTGATGCGAGGTCGTCAGGCCGCGATCGCGCGCGAAGACCGGCACCTGCCGCTCGACCAGCGCCTCGCCCAGCGCCTTGGCCGTCTCAGCCATCATCTGCGCGTAGGCACGGCCATGCGCCTTCCAGTCGAGCAGCGTGATCGCCAGCGAGGCCGATTTCGCCGCGTCGAAATTCGCGGTCAGGCCGGGATAGGCAATCGCGTCCAGCCGCTTGGCGATATCGGCATCGTTGGTGACGATCAGACCCGATGGCGGTCCGCCCAGGCTTTTATAGGTGCTCATCGTCATCAGATGAGCCCCCTCCTCCAGCGGCTGTTGCCAGCCATGGCCGGCGATCATGCCCGACATATGCGCGGCGTCGAACAGCACGATCGCGCCGATTTCATCGGCGATCGCGCGGATCTCGCGGATCGGATGGGCGAAGAGGTTGAGGCTGCCGCCGATCGAGATCAGCTTGGGCTTCAATCGCAAGGCATCCTCGCGCAGGCGCGCAAGGTCGACCGTGTAGTTCACCGGATCGACCGGGGCGGGATGGGTAACGATGCCGTAAAGCCCTGCGGCGCCGGCGCCATGATGCGTGACATGGCCGCCGATCGCGCCCGGCGGCGCGATGATGCAATCGCCGGGCTTGGCCGCGGCCATGAAGGCATAGAGATTGGCGATGGCGCCCGAGGGCACGCGGATCTCGGCATATTTCGCGCCGAAGACCTCGGCGGCGAGTTCGGCGGCGATGATCTCGATCTTCTCGATCGCCTCCAGCCCCATCTCGTATTTGTCGCCGGGATAGCCGAGTGAGGGCCGGGCGCCGAGCCCCGCCGCAAGCGCGGCCTCGGCCTTGGGGTTCATCACATTGGTCGCGGGGTTGAGGTTGATGCAGTCGCGCTCATGGATGTTGCGGTTCTCGACCGTCAGCGCCGCGATCCGCGCTTCGACCGCGTCGAGCGACTGGCCGGCCGTCTCGGAGGCGATGCCGAGCACGTAATCCTCGCTCGCCTGCGGAACCCAGTCGCGCCTGCCCAGAGCCGTCATCGATCGATCCTCCTCGCGATAATTCCGCATGATGCGAAGGATATGACCGGTTTGCGCTGGGCTGCGCAAACGAGTAATCCTCGCTCCCAGGCAGAGAAAATCTCAGCCTAGGAAATGGCCTCTCATGCCCGTCAAACCACCGCGCCCGCGCCTGCCCTCCCTCAACGCCTTGCGGGCATTCGAGGCGGCAGCGCGCTGCGAAAGCTTCGTCAAGGCGGCCGAGGAGCTCGGCGTCACGGCCGGCGCGGTGACACAGCAGATCCGGCAGTTGGAGGCCTGGCTCGGCTTCCCGCTGTTCCGCCGCCTCGCCCAGCGGGTCGAACTCACGGAGGGCGCGCGCAACGCCCTGCCCAAGCTGACGCGCGGCTTCGACACGCTGGGACAGGCTGTGCAGGAGTTGCGCGCCGGGCATGAGGGCCGCGCACTGACCATCGCCGCCCTGCCCTGCATCGCCCAGCTCTGGCTCTCGCCGCGCCTGGCCGCACTGCAGGCTGCGTTTCCCGGGCTGCAGATCTCGGTCTCGGCGATGGAACAGCCGCCGGATCCACGCCGCGAGCCGCATGATCTGGCGCTGTTTTATCTCGGCCCGGAGGCGCTGCCCGTCGATGCGTTGACGCTGGGCCCGGACATGATCCTGCCGGTCTGCGCGCCGGCTCTTGCGCGCACGCTCACAAGCGTCGGAGATCTGGCCCGCGCGACCTTGCTGCATGACGCTGTCTGGCGGGAGGATTGGCGGCGCTGGCTCGCCTTCGCCGGGGGCATCGGGACGATCGACCCGACACGCGGCCCCTCCTTCTCGCTCTACAGCCTGGCGCTCGACGCCGCGCTCTCGGGCTCCGGCGTGCTGATGGGCCGGATGAGCCTGATCGCGCCGCATCTGCGCGACGGCAGGCTCATCGCCCCCTTCGGCGACGCGATGCCGACCGGCGACGCACTGACGCTCGTCCTGAACTCGCAGGCAAGCGCGCATGGCAGCCGGCGTGAGATCGCGCGCGGCCTGCTCGAAACCCAGGCGCAGTCAACTCAGATCGCGCTGCCGCAATCCCCGGCCAGGATCTGATCCATCGAGCGCGACGGCTCGGCACAGCCGGCCTCGCCGACGACCTTGGCCGGCACGCCGGCGACCGTCTTGTTGCGCGGCACGGCCTGCAGCACGACCGAGCCCGCCGCGACGCGGGCGCATTGGCCGATCTCGATATTGCCGAGGATCTTGGCGCCGGCGCCGATCAGCACGCCCTTGCGGATCTTGGGATGGCGGTCGCCCCCCTGCTTGCCGGTTCCGCCCAGTGTCACGTCCTGCAGCATCGAGACATCGTCCTCGATCACCGTGGTCTCGCCGACGACGAGGCCGGTGGCGTGGTCGAGGAAGATGCCCTTGCCGATCTTCGCAGCCGGGTTGATGTCGGTCTGGAACACTTCCGACGAGCGGCTCTGCAGATAAAGCGCGAAATCGCGCCGCCCCTGCCGGTGCAGCCAGTGAGCGAGGCGATGCGCCTGCAAGGCATGGAAGCCCTTGAAGAACAGCACCGGCTCCAGCACCCGGTAGCAGGCCGGGTCGCGGTCCATCACCGCGAGCGCATCGGCCCGGATGCCCAGGCTGATCTCCGGATCGGCGGCGAGCGCCTCCTCGAAAGCCTGAGCGATCAGATCGGCGGGGACCGCCACATGCCCGAGGCGCGTCGCCACGCGGTGACTGACCGCCGCCTCGAAGCCCGGCTGGTTCAGCACGGAGGCCATGATCAAACCGGCGAGCGACGGCTCGGCTGCGACCGCCTCTTCGGCCTCGCGCCGCAGCCTGGCCCAGACGGGATCGACACGGTCGAGCCCGGTAGCGGGATCGCGTGCTTCTATGACGGAGCGCCCAGACGGCATGATCATTCTCCGATGGAGACGTAAGACGAATTCAAACTCTAGCACATTGCGGCGGTGGACCGCCAAACGCGAAAGCGCGGAAGGGTCAGATCGGCCCCGCGCCCGCTTGAATCAAGACCGCAGCCGCGCGGCGCAAAATCCTGACGGGATTCACATTTTCCCCCGCCCGCTCGGCCTGCTCAGATACGTCCCAGGAAATCCAGCACCGCCTGTTTGTGGCTCTTGTCGCCAACGGCGAGATTGTGGTCGCGCCCTTCGATGTCGAACGCTTCGGCATTCGGGATCAGCGCCGCAAGCTCCGGCCCGGAGCCAGCGACATCGTCCCTCGTGCCGACGCTGACGAGGGTCGGCACCGCGATCTGCCCGACCTGCGCGGCCGTCAAAGTCTGGCGCGAGCCCCTGATACAGGCGGCCAGCGCCCCGAGATCGCTCTTGGTCGCCTCGGCGAAAGCGCGGAACATCCGCTGCATCGGGTCGGTCAGCATATCGAGCGAGGGCGCCTCCATGGCATCCGCAATGCCCAGCGGCAGGCCGACGCCCTCGACCAGATGGATGCCGAGCCCGCCCAGCAGCAGCGCCCGCAGGCGATCTGGATGCGCCAGCGCCAGATGCGCCGAGATCCGCGCCCCCATCGAATAGCCCATCACCGCCGCGCGGGCGATGTCGAGATGGTCCATCAGGCGGCGCACATCCTCGGCCATGATCTGCGAGGAATAGGCGGCCGGCTCATAGAGCTTCTCGCTTTGGCCATGGCCGCGATTGTCGAGCGCGACGACGCGGTATCCGGCATGGGTCAGCGTCTTCGTCCATTGGGTGTTGACCCAGTTGACCATATGGCTGGAGCCGAAGCCGTGGACGAGCATGATCGTCTCGCCGCGCGCAATCTCGCTCGTCGGCGCGAGATCGATATAGGCGAGATTGACTCCGTCGGATGAGAAACTCTGCATGATCGCGATCGCTTGGGCCGTTGGCGTTGCCCTCTCCCTGCCACGCAGCCGCTGCTTTGGGTAGCGGGCCTGACGCCGCTTGCCTATGAAGACGGATATGAGCACTGCCGACCTGAGCCCGACACCGACTGTCGCCCGCCCCCGCTTTGCGTTCATCGATCTGGCGCGCGGCATCGCCCTGCTGGCGATGTTCGTCTTCCACTTCACCTATGACCTCGCCTATTTCGAGCTGATCGACGTCGACACCCCGCTCGAGCCGGGCTGGCACTGGTTCGCCCGCTCGATCGCCGCAAGCTTCCTGACGCTGGTCGGCGTCAGCCTCGTGCTCGCGACCCGCTACGGGGTGAACCGCCAAGTCCATCTGAACCGTCACGCCTATCTGAAGCGCCTTGCCATGGTCGCAGGCGCGGCCGCGCTGGTGACGGTCGGCACCTGGTTCGCCATGCCCGACAGCTTCATCTTCTTCGGCATCCTGCATCAGGTCGCGCTGGCGAGCGTCGTCGCCCTGCCCTTCCTGTGGCTGCCGACGCTGGCCGTCGCGCTGGCCGCGCTCATCGTCTTCGCCGTGCCGAATCTGGCTGCCCATCCCGTCCTCGATCAATCATGGCTGCTCTGGCTCGGACTGGCCCGGGAGGTGCCGGCCAGCGCCGATTTCGTGCCTCTCTTCCCCTGGTTCGGCTGGGTTCTGACCGGGATCGTGCTGGCGCGACTGGCTCTGCCGCGTCTCGCGCAATCGCGCCTCGCCAGCTGGCGGCCGCGCGCATTGCCCGCGCGGGTCGTCGTCTGGGGCGGCCGCAACAGCCTGCTGGTCTATCTCCTGCACCAGCCGCTCTTCATCGGGGCGCTCGTGCTGGCGACGCAGTTTGCGATCGCGCGGCCCTCGGACGAAAGGCCCTTCATGCAGTCCTGCGAGCGTAGCTGCATGCAAGAAGCGCACGACGCAGGCGCCTGCCGGGCGCATTGCGGCTGCACGGTCGACGCGATCAAGCGCGAGGATCTCTGGCGAAAAGTACTCGAGAATGCGCTCAGCCCGGAGGAGCGCAGCCGCGTCTCGACTCTCGCCAAGGCTTGCTTTCGCTGATCCCGCGACACCGCGGACATCGCCCTGAGGCAATCGCGCACTGGCGCGGGCTGGCGGCGCGCGCTAGTTTGCGCGCCAGCATCACTGCAAGATATTCCATTCGCAGCAAGACATCCCATTCGCAGAGCGACGATCATGGCCGAGACGGGCATTCCGCATTTCCACAATGATTCCGGCGTGGCCGTGATCCATGTCGGCGCGCATGAGTTCATGTGCATCGGCGCCAAGCCGCCCTTCGACCATCCCCATGTCTTCCTCGACATGGGCTCCGACCACGAGATCATCTGCCCCTATTGCTCGACCCTGTTCAAATATGATCCGTCGCTGAAGGGCGGCGCCTGCACGCCGCCCGAATGCGCACATCACGAAACCGCGCAAGCCGCATGACGATGAGCCTGGTCCGCACGGTCACCGGTGCGGTCCTGTTGGCGGCGACGCTTCTCGCCGGCTGCCAGTCAGTGTCCCGGGAGACCGCGCCGCGCGTCGGTGGCAAGGCCGAGCCCTATGCCCGCAGCTGGGCCGAGCCGGGTTCGCCCCGCCCGGACCTGCCCCCCGATCGCGACGGCAGCAACAACAAGGACTGACGTTTCGGTCCGCCTACCCACACATCTTCAGCCGGATATCCCGTGCCAACTCCCCATATCCTGATCGCCGGCGCCGGGATCGGCGGTCTGACGGCCGCCATCGCACTCGCCCGGCGCGGCATCGCGGTGACGCTGGCTGAGAAGCGCACCGGCTTCGGCGAGACCGGCGCCGGCCTGCAATTATCGCCCAATGCCGGGCGCGTGCTCGCGGCTCTCGATCTCGGCTTGGCCCTGAAGCGCGTCGGCGTCACCGCCGAGAGGCTCGTCATCCGGCGCTGGCGGAACGGCGCCGAGATCGCAGGCATGCCGATGACTGTGGCGCCAACCGAAACACCCTTTCGTGTGCTGAAGCGCCCCGATCTGCACATGCTGCTGCTCGACGCCGCCCGCCAGCTCCCCAATATCCGCCTCGTCGTCGGCCGGGGCCTGCAGGAGATCGTCCAGACGCAGGACGGCATCAGTGCGACCCTGGTCAGCGATGCCGGGCAGATCGAGACCGTGCAGGCGCTCGGCGCGGTCGGCGCGGACGGGCTCTGGTCCCGGCTCAGAGAACTCAGCGGCGACACCGCGCCGCCCGCCTTCACCGGCTTCGAGGCCTGGCGCACGCTGGTCCCAGCCGGCCGCGACAAGCCTGCAGCCGAAATCACGCTCCATCTCGGAGCAGGCCGTCATGCCGTGCACTATCCGGTCGCGAGCAGGCGCGAGATCAATCTCGTCATCATCCGGGAAGCCAGGGAGGCCCGCGAAGGCTGGAGCCGCGAAGGTGACGCGCGCCTGCTGGCGAGCCATCTCGCCGGCGCTGCTCCCGATCTGCGTCGCCTCGCCGGCGCGGCCGGCCAATGGCAGGTCTGGTCGCTGTTCGACAGAACTCCGGCGGTGATGGCGCAGGGCCGGATCGCGCTGCTCGGCGACGCCGCCCATCCTGTGCTGCCTTTCTTCGCCCAGGGCGCTGCGCTGGCGATCGAGGACGCGGCCGTGCTGGCGCATGAGCTGGCGGCGCATCTGGAGCGCGACGGCGCCTCCGGCGTGCCGGCAGCGATGGCAGCCTATGCCCAGGCACGCGCCGAGCGCGTCGCCCGCGTCCAGGCGACCAGCCGCAGCAATGGCCGCGCCTACCATCTCGGCCGGCCCTGGAGTCTTGGCCGCGACCTGGTGATGCGCCGGCTCGGCCCCGACGGCATGCGCCGGCGCTACGACTGGCTCTATGACTGGCGCGCCCCAGTCTGAGCCCGCTGCGGCGTTCGGCCGCCCTGCCCCTGCGACAGCCGCTCTCGTCTTCGCCGCATTTCGTCCCTATCTCTCACCCTCGATCCATTGGACGAGGGCCAGATGATCCGCGTCAATCTCTATGAACAGCTCGGCGGCCGCCCTCAGCGCGGGCCGCGCTGGATGACATGGCTCGCCATGGCGGCGAGCCTGGTTGTCGGCGTCACCCTGTTCCTGCTCGCAGCCAGCCTCGCGCTGATCCTGATCCCGGTCGTCATGATCGTCGGTGGGGTCGCCGCATGGCGCTTGCGCAACCGGATGAAAGCCGCCGGGTTCGGCCGGCCCGATCCCTTCGCCACGCAGAGACGGCCGGCTGAGCGCGTCGACGTCATCGATGCCGAGTACCGCATCATCGAGCCCGGCGAGCCGCCGCGCCGCTGAAGCGCGGCGCGAGGCTTATGCCGGAAGCCGCGTCAACACCATGCCCGCCGCGGCGCAGGCCGCGAGCGTCGGGATCATCCCGGTCTTGAAGCGCAGCATCGCCACCATGGCGGCCGCCGAGAGCAGAGCCGCGCGCCAGTCCAGCGAGGCCAGTACGGGCCAGTCGGGGCTGGCGAACAGCAGCTCGATCCGGCGCACCTCCCTGAACAGGACATGCAGGCCGAACCAGAGCGCGAGGTTCATGATCACGCCGACGACCGCGGCCGTGATCGTGCTCAAGGCCGCAGACAGCGCCTTGTTGCCGCGCAGCGCCTCGACATAGGGCGCGCCCAGGAAAATCCAGAGGAAGCAGGGCGCGAAGGTCACCCACAGCGTCAGGAGCGCGCCCAGCCCACCCGCCAGCAGCGGCGGCAGGCTGCCCGGCGCGCGGAAGCCGGCGAGAAAGCCGACGAATTGCAGCACCAGGATCAAGGGGCCGGGCGTCGTCTCGGCGAGGCCGAGCCCATCGACCATCTCGCCGGCAACGAGCCAGTGATAATTCTCGACCGCGGCCTGCGCGACATAGGCCAGCACCGCATAGGCGCCGCCGAAGGTGACGACCGCCATGGTGCTGAAGAACGTCCCCAGATGCGTCCAGACGCTGGCGCCGCCGGTCATCAGCCAGAGCAGGAACACCGGCCCGAGCCAGAGCGGCAGCCAGATGGCCAGGACCCGCAGCGCCTTGCCTGCCGAGGGACGCACATGCGCCATCTCGCCGCGCGCGAACATCTGGTCGACAAGCCCGACGACATCGGGCCCCGCCGCGCCATGCCCTGAGGCCGTGCCGAACAAATCGGGCCTGACGCGATGCCCGAGCCAGCCGACCAGCCCCGCCGCCAGGATGATCAGCGGAAACGGCGTCTTGAACAGCACGATCGCGATGAAGGCAGCGATCGCCACCGCCACCATGGCGCGGTTCTTCAGCGCCCGCCGGCTGATCCGCAAACCCGCCTCGATGACCACGGCAAGCACCGCGGCCTTCACCCCGAAGAAGATCCCGTCGATGAGCGGAACCTGCCGATAAAGCACATAGAGCGTGCTGAGCCCGAGCATCACCAGCGCGCCGGGAATGATGAACAGCAGGCCGGCAATGAGCCCACCGAGCGTGCGATGCATCAGCCAGCCGATATAGATGGCCAGCTGCTGCGCTTCCGGCCCCGGCAGGAGCATGCAGTAATTGAGCGCATGCAGGAAACGCTGCTCGCCGATCCAGCGCCGCTCCTCGACCAGTTCCTTATGCATCAGGGCGATCTGCCCGGCTGGCCCGCCGAAGGAGAGCAGGCCGATCTTTGCCCAGACGCCGGTGGCTTCCGAGAGCGTCGGCATGGCGGGCGTCGCTTCGACCGAAGCCGTGGTTGTCGCGATCGTCATCGCCGCACCTCAGATCTTGGCCGAGCTTGCGGGCCAGTTATGGCTTTCCTCGCTCGCATCGCGGCACCAGCGATAGAACGCGTCGTAAAGCAGCATGCCGGCCTCCAGTTGCGCGAGATCATCCTTGAACATGCGCGACAGGCCCAGCGAGGCCGCAAGCAGCCCCGCCGCCTGCGGCGCAAGATCGAGCTCTGCCGTATCGGCCGCCCGCACGATCGTCGCAAGCCTGTCGAGCGGCGGGCTCGCCAGGCCGAACTCCTCGATCATGACGTCGAAGCTGCAGCGCGCACCACGATGGCTCCAGAACACGCCATCGATATCGAAGGGCGTCGCGCCGAAGCGGTCGGCCACATCAGTGACCTCCGACGGCGAGACGAACAGGAAGACCGCACCGCGATCGACGAAGCGCCGGATCAGCCAGGGGCAGGCGATGCGGTCGACCTTGGGCCGGGTCCGCGTCACCCAGACGGTGTGGCCGGCGGCATTGCGCGGTGGAAGCTTGTCCGGCGCCACCAGCATCCCACCGGCATCGCGCCAGGCCTCGAACCCGCCCGCGAGATTTTCGGCCTCGACGCCCTCATGCCTCAGCCAGGCGGCGACGCCCTCGCTGAGCTTGAGACCGCGCTGGCAGGCGACCACGACGCGCCGGCCGGCATAGCCCCTGGCCCATTCCGCCACATCCGTGTGGCTGCGCCGTTCGGAGGCCGGCAGCAAGCGCGGGTCGGCGTCGAAATCCTGTGGAATGCGAACGTCGATGAGCACCGGAGCGTCGGGCAAGCCGACGAGACGGGACAATTGGGCAGCGCTGATTTCGATATTGGAAGACATGGCGTCCATCCCACGAGAAAGGAATCTGGACGCGAACCTTGGGCCGAAGCCTCACGGGGTCGTCGCGGTGAACCCCTTGGCAGCTTTAGACCACGACGCCGCGATCGCCGTCAATGCCCGTCTCACTCGATCCGGCTGACCAGCACCTTGTCGATCCGGCGCCCGTCGAGATCGACCACCTCATAGCGCCAGTGGCCGCGATCAAACGATTCGCCGACATTGGGAAGATGGTTGAGTTCAGCCAGGATGAAGCCCGCCACCGTCTGGAAATCGGCGTCGCGCGGGATGTGGATGCCGAGCTCATGCGAGAACTCGTCGACCTGCATCCAGCCGGCGACGAGAAAGGAGCCGTCGGCGCGCGTCACGATCGGCGGCTCGCTCTCCTCCTCCTCCTGGAAGGCCCCGATGATCGCCTCCAGCACGTCGCCGGGCGTGATGATGCCCTCGAAATGCCCGTACTCGTCGAAGACCAGCGCCATATGCACCTTCGAGGCGCGGATATCGCGCAGGATCCGCAACGCGTTGGCCGTGTCCATCACCACCGGCGCCTCGTCGACGAGCTGGCGCAGATCATGCGCCGCGCCGTCCGAGAGCAGGTCGATCATATCCTTGACGATGACGACGCCGATGATCGAGTCCGGTTCGCCGTCCTGGACCGGCAGCCGCGAGCGGCGCGTCGCACGCAATTGAGCCCGGATCTCGTCGGCGCTGTCGGCAAGATCGACCACCTCGACCTCACGGCGCGGCGTCATCAGTGCACGCGCCGACCGATCGGCGAGCCGCATCACGCCCGAGATCATCTCGCGCTCGTCGCGCTCCAGCACGCCGGCCGTCTCCGCCTCGGCGATGATCGTGCGGACCTCCTCCTCGGTGACCTTCTCCTCCGGCTCGCCCTTCTGGCCGAGCAGGCTCAGCACGGCGCGCCCCGAGAGATCGAGCAGGAAAACCAGGGGCGCGCCGATCCTGGAGAGGAACAGCATGGCGGGTGCGGCGCGCGCGGCGACGCGCTCGGGATCGCGCAAGGCGATCTGCTTGGGCACCAGCTCACCCAGGATCAGCGAGAGATAGGTGATCGCGACCACCACCGCACCGACGCCAAGCCCATCCGAGGCCGCGCGCGACAGGCCCTGCTCCGCCAGCCAGTCGGCCAGCCGCGCGCCCAGGGTCGCACCCGAGAAGGCGCCCGAGAGCACGCCCACAAGCGTGATGCCGATTTGGACGGTCGAGAGGAAGCGGCCCGGATTCTCGGTCAGGCGGATCGCGATCGCCGCGCCCTTGTTGCCTTGATCGCTGAGAACCTTGAGCCTGGCTGGACGGGATGAGACGACGGCCAATTCGGACATGGACAGAAGACCGTTGATCACGGTCAATGCCACGACGATCAATATCTCGGTTAACAAAACCAGCCCGCGCCATGCAAAGCCGCACTCGTCAGCGGCTGCTTCAAAAGCCCTTATAGCGTATCGCGATTGCGTGGCGATGGGTCGCGGCAAAGATTCGCGGGACTCAATGGTCGCAAGACCCACTCGAAAGGCAGGATGGGCATGACCGGCAAGACAAGCGGACCGTGGCAGCCGGCCGCGAGCGAAACGACGCCCGGTGACCAGCGCCTCTTCGCGCCTGCCACGCAGCGCAATCGCGACGCGATCCTCGCCGTGCTGCGCGAGGTGTTGCCCGCGACCGGGCTCGTACTGGAGATCGCCAGCGGCTCGGGCGAGCATGTCCTGCATTTCGCAGGCGCCCTGCCCGGCCTCGCCTTCCAGCCCAGCGACCCCTCGCCCGAGGCGTTGGAGAGCATCAAGGCCTGGACGCAAGGCGCGCAGAATATCCGCCCGCCCTTGCTGATCGACGCGGCGGCTTCGACCTGGCCGGTCGCGCACGCCGACGCGATCCTGTGCATCAACATGATCCATATCGCGCCCTGGGCAGCAGCGCAGGGCCTGATCCGCCAGGCCGGGCGCATCCTGAAAGCCGGCGCGCCGCTTTATCTCTACGGCCCCTATCGCCGCCCCGGCCGCACGCTCGAGCCCAGCAACGCCGCCTTCGACGCGAGCCTGCGCAGCCGCAATCCGGACTGGGGCCTGCGCGATCTCGACGAGGTCGCAGCGTTGGCAGGGGAAGCGGGCTTCTCAGCGCCCGAGATCATCGAGATGCCGGCGAATAATCTGAGCCTGGTGTTTCGGAAGCTGTAGATCGGCAATATCGGTGGAGAGTCCCAGGGGGCAACGCCGACTTACAAGATATTGAAAAATTAGCTTATTTCTCTCGCTCGTAAGCGCCTTTGTACTGGCTTTGTAGCGACATACAACTGAGTAATTAGAGGCGTCGCAGCCCGAGCTCGTGACGTCGGCAGGGCGCAAGATGCTTTCGACTATGGAACTTTTGACACACGAGAAAGCCATCTTGGAATAGGACGATGGATCATCGGTTCAGCGACGCACCGGCTGGGAAAACGCAGCCAACTCGACGTCCAGAGCCGCAGCGATCAATGCCAATTGTTCGACTTTCGGAGATCGGGTCAGGTTCTCGATCTGGTCGAGATACCTTGCCGGGATGCCCGTCTCGGCCGACAGGTCGCTGATCGTCAGTCCTCTAGACTCTCTCCACGCCCTGTAAACTGAAGTCCCATTCGAAAGTCTCTCTTCTAACGACGGGCTAGGATAATCGATCCGAGCCGATTTCGCTCGCGCTTGTTCGGCAAGCCGCTCCTCGAATAGGACTCGCTCCAAATCTGCCCGTTTAATGCCGTAATGAATCTCTTGCGGGTTGCCTAGGCCACTGGCGCGCCCCTCCTGCATCTCGCGCCACCAGCGGTAGAAAGTCGACTTTGACAGCCCCCCGCGTGATCCGATCATGAAATTATCCTTGTCGAAGTGAAATCTTCGAGGTTACCCTAATAAGCTTACCAGGCGCAGTGTTTCCAGGCGCTTCGCACGCATCTGTTCACGAATAATCGCTTGTCGGACCCTTCGCGCGCTGAAAGAAGCCGAACATCCTATTACCTAAATCGATTATTCGGGCGAATCTCTTGTACTTTTGGACTACCCCGACCAAAATATACATTTGATTCAAGCCACTGCTTCTCTTGAACCAGCGCATCTTCATCGATTTCTCGCCACCAAAACCGCTCTTCAACGCTCCATTGGTACGCTCTATTTTTTAGAAGATCTTTCGATTCAAAGGGTGCGCCTACAGCATCTAATCTGAAAGTCACGCGATCACATACAGCTAGGAGATGCGACAGTACGCTCCGACCATCCAGGGCCTGCTGACCAAGCAGTTTAGTCAGCGCGCAAACGTCGCCGGCAGCACGATGGCCGGCGAAATACCAACCGCTTTGAAACAGGAGATGCCCCAAGGCTCGACCGTCAAAACCAAGATCGAGCCAATCCAACTGCGTCAAGCTACAGGCCCACGCGAGATTTCGAAGATTAGGAAAGCGACTCTCAAAAAATGGACGGTCGAACTTCGCGTTATGGGCGATGACAAGCTCACAGCGGCCCAAGAACTCTGCGATCGCATCGTCGTCAAATTGCCTTCCCCGAAGCTGTGCATCCGTAAGGCCAGTTAATCTGGAAACACGGGGAGGCATCGGCCCGCCAGGGTCCTCCTGCCACGATCTCTCACGCTCTACACTGTGAATTTTGCCACTGCTATCGAACGTGAATCGCTTGATAGCGAGCTCAACAATACGGTCATGCTGAGGGCTGAGCCCGGTCGTTTCAACATCAAGCGAAACGCCAATTCTCAGATCACTATGCGGCAATTCCAGCCTATCAACGCCTTGATCGACCGGCAACTCGCGGAGCACTCGGTAGCCAGCCTCCTTCTCTAAACGACGGGCGAGCCGCTCGGCGTCGGAAGGCGCTGAATTGCCATCTTGAGATTCGCCAGAACAGTTCATTCTCTTGCCCGGAAACTGAGTGGTGGCCTTCACAGCGAATTTATCAAACAATTCCCGCGAGTCTTTCGATGAGAACTGTCGAAAAAATGTAGCCCGGCGGAAGACTTTTGAATTCTTTCACCCCATCCTTCATCGGGTCCGCCCCGTGCTGATGTAGATCAAGCGATGCCACGGGCAACTCGATAATTTGAGCTGTCGCTAGGCTAGGGCCCGCGTGTTGATAGATTGTCCGGCGCTCAGAGAGCCGGTACGGAGAAACTGCTAAAGATCCGCCAAAATGACCGCAATTGCATATAATCACATTACAGAATGCCATTCGCGCGACCGCTTCGGCCACATGCCGGAAAGACGTGGCATCCTTGTTCAGCGCCAATATAAAGAGATGCTGAACTTTACCGCGATACATGGCGATGCGCTCTAGATCCAGAAAATCGTAGCACACCATCACACCAAAAGTGCCAATCTCGCCCCCGTCAAAAAGCCAGACAGACGGATCGCGTTGGAATGTGTGTGCGATTGCCCGCAATTTCTTGTCTTCTTCGGGGGCGGCATACGTTTTTCCAATTCGCCGCGTAGTCACTTTTGCGCCCATCGCCCTGTCACGCCAGCGTTTCGGAACGATCAGCAAAGCCTCATTGTGAACCTCGCCAGGAGAGCCGCCGTCACGGTAATCAAAGCCAGCAATGACCACAGACTGCATCTGCCCCGCCATTCGGCGAAGCTGAGTTTCAAACCCAGAGGGGACGGCCAGTTCAGGCAGAACAATAATATCCGGAGGGATCTTTTCCTGCCGAAACGCGGCAAAAAACCCACGAATTTCGGTTATCGCGCGCTCTTCTTCACCTGGCGACATCTTGGTGCCGGTTACCCATGCCGCCGCCGGGTCAAGTGAAGTCTGAACAATGCCGAGCTTAAGGCTTGCCGCAAGTCGCGTACTGTAAATCTCTGTCATTCATCGATCTCCTGAGCAACAGCCTCAGCCTCAGCTAGAGATCCGATTTGACGAAGGCGAACAGGAATGAGCTGTCGCGGTTCGTGCTCTAGAATTGTCATTTGACTGCTGCGCAACACCGCTTGAGATTGGCCAAGTAATGCATCAAGAAATTGCGGGGTCGCAATTGGCAAATCGAACTCCGTATCGCTAGCTGCTTCGACATTTTCGATGCCAAAAAGAGATGGATAAAGCAACATCAATGCTGTTTCACGATTTCGCGGGAGCAGACACGATTGAAGAACAGATAATGTACTCGATGATATCGGCAATCTCTCAAGATCCCACCCAATTAATTCCATAAAACTCCTCTCCTGCCCGCGAATATTCCAGGCAGAAGGGAGAACAAAATTTTGCCGCAAAATTCCCCAAAGCAATTGACCTATCGATCGCATACGTCGAGACCACGACCGGTCGTCATCCTTTACAATTTCACTATATCGGTAGTCATCCAAACCACCACGCTTGATGCTCAACGGCCTCTCTGTAACAACAGATCTCCATCCCTCCCACGTGATTTTGCCATCGACTCTTATATTCTCCGAAAGATCACGCCATGATAGAGGTAACATCACGTTAGCGGGGTGCAAACGATCCAAATAATCTGGGTCCCTCCCCTCAATTTCGAATAGGGGGCGGATAATCTGTCTTATTATCTCTAGTGCAGTCCATTCCGAACGACGAGGGTCGCTCCGGCTCATCAATTTTGTGGCCTCGACCCAATCTATTAGAGAAATTCGTTTCTTATCTTCAGCCAACGCAAGACTTGTTTGCTTTTGAGCGCGTTCCTTACCGGCCAGACCAGAAAATGCTGTACGATTCGCGCGGGCAGCGTCAAACAGCCATCCCGCATCATCAGGACGGAGCACCCGCGGCGCGTCAGTTAGCTTGGCCCACGCAGCGGCGGGCAGGCTAGCGGGATAGCGTCGTAGATTGTTCCAGTCACGCTCATCGCTCACATCATGAAGCGCCGCCAAAGAAGCCCACGCGGCCGGGGCGGAATATCGATGAGCCTTTGTCGTAGCGATGAACCAATGGTACCAGACCCCAATCGGAACCCGAGTCGCCGTGCTCAGAGTATCCAAGGCGGTATGCGTCGCGCCAATGGGAATGCTCCTGGCCAGAGACGTCAACTTTGCCGACAAGCCGGAGTCCGCCTCGCCGATCTCCCAGGCACCCAGCAGCAGCGCCGCAACAAATGCCTTCAAGGCATCGGATTGGAAAGCATGAAGTTCTCTAGATTCGCCAGCCAGAGGTATCAAATCTGCGATGCGAACCCGCGAGATATTTTCCAAGAATGCGTAGGTTGATGACCGCTCTCTATGGAGAAGATCAGCTCTCTTTACCGAAACACTGGCGGTAAGAATGTGACGCGAGAGCGTGTGAATCGCCATCGCCCCCAGATATGATCTAAGGAATTTTAAAGGCCCCTCCTCGTGCCTATGCATCCATTCGGTTATCCGGGGAAATCCATTATGACCTGTCGAGCGGCAATAATCGATGAGGCGAATAAATAGCCGCGTCTTGTCAGGGTGGGCGACAAACGCCTCAAATAATAAGCCGAAATGTCGCTTGAGCAGCGCCGCCCATTCGCTCTTTTCCTTAGTTTCGAGGATCGGTATCAGCTCTTTCAGTGCGACGATCTCAGCGACAGCCGTTTCATCCGGGGATTTCTTGGCAATAAGCGCCTGAATTCGACGATTTGCGGCCAGCAAATCATCGTTCTGACGAAACAGCGACGGCGTAAGGCTTGCAATCCGAGACGCGGCGAACGCGGCTCGCGTATCGCCACGAATCTCATGGTCCGGGATGTTGGCTAGCAACAACCACTCAAGCTGTTCTAATCGCTGCGACCGCCCCGCATCCGTCAGCAGGTCAAAATCGGTAGCGGCAAGAACTGATACTTGTGCTAAAGTTCTCGTCATCAACTGAGTAGGCTTTTTTCCGTTTATCTCAGCGGATCGCGATGCCTCTTTTACTAATTCATCCTCTGATAACGAACTAACATCCTCGTTATCAGAATGGATTATCCATTTCAACTCAGGTGGGGTGTACTTATCTCGCTCGATTTCTGAACCAATCGCAAATTTTTGAAGCAAGGCATCATATTCCGCGACCCAAAGGCAAAGCGTTTCAAAATCATAGGCCAGTATTTCGTGATCATCAACGAATCGAAAGTGAGCGATATTACGACGATCAGTGATAATACGCGCCACCTCCCGGTCCAGCGGCAACATCGCAACATTTGCGAGAAAACCACCAACAAAAAGTCCGGTTGGTATGCCCTCGAATACTTTTCCAGCGTGCTGCGGATCCACAACCGTCTTCATTTCTTCCGACAGACCAGAGCTGTCCACCTGAAAATGAAGCATACTTTTTACAAGAGCTGCAAGTTTGTGGTCTTGGCTGTAACTTTCTACAAACTCTTCAAAACCACGGATTATCGCCTCGACGCGGATCGAAGGGTAGAATTTCTTGAGATCAAGCGAAGCGGCATAGAGGGTATCGCCGCCCGCTTGTGGCCGCCTCCAGTAGTTAGCATCTAGATATAATAGCCCCCCTGTCTGATTAAGCGCGAGCGCCTCGCCGTGGTCGAGTTCATTTTCGTCAATGTGGTCTGTGACCATCTTTCGCGCCGCCAGCGATACATGGCGACGGAAAAGAGGCCAGCTATGTTTGAAATGGCGATATAAGTAACCAGAGGAATGACGATACGGGCCAATATTTAGCTTTGAATGCCGTTTCTCGCCTATGTCCTCTTCATACCACGCGGCGCGATAAAGCCTGTTTCCGTAGCTCCATGCTGGCATCTGCTGATCAAGTTCCGGACCGAGAACGTTTGCCAGCGCAGCCCACGCCACTTGATCGCGCACTGCGATTTGGAAGTATTGCCTGAGCCTGGGAGCGCCATCCTTGCCCGGCTTTTTAGGCTGGGGAACGAGCTTTAGTGGAGCGGGCTTCCAGATACCGGCGTCGAAGTCTCGCCGGATCTTATCGAGCTCTGCATCCAAACAGAGTTCAAATTGAGCCAACTCCGCTTGGTCGAATAGACAATCGGCCGACCGGTACGCGCGTTTAATTTTGCGCCACGCCCATAGCATATTCTCCGGCAACAAAAGCGATTCATGCAAATTCAAGAAGCCTTATTCCCCCGCTTTATCCGCAAATAATCGTTCAAATCGTTCACACCGGGTGGGAATGACTTTAACGCGACGGTCACACCCAAAGCTTGTAACGATTTACTTGTTCTCTGCGCGAACGAACTGCCCGCCGCATCTGCGTCGGCCATGATGATTACGTTTCGATTCCGAAGACCGGATATCGCTTCCTTACTAAGCTTGCTACTTGCGCCCAGCAACCCAAGAGCAGCTCTGCTCAGTTCGTGCGCCGAAAGTACATCTGTAACCCCTTCACAAATCGCGACAGTGGTAACTCCAGTTGCAAGGATATCCAGATTAAAAATCGGAGGAGGCAACTTTGCCAGGCTTATCCAGCGTCGTTGCGGCATCGCGTCTGAACGCCGCGCTTGTATATATTGCACCGCCCCTTGAGAAACGAAGGGGAACAGCAAGTACCCCGAAGGAAAGATCAACTCAGGGCCAAACCGAGTGTCGGTAACAAGCCCACACTTTTGAAGGCGTGACAAGCCGAACCTTTCGATGCAGACTCTAACCAACGTTTGGCGGTTGGCCACTTGACCAACCTTGAAATGTTCAAGCGTTGCATGGCTGATCGAACGGCTGACCATATAGTCGCGGCCGGACGCCAAGAGCGGCGATTGGTCAAGAAGCCAACCGAAGACCTCCTGGTCTGCAACGATGTCGGGGACAGGCGGATCGACGTCAATTACCTTCGTGGGCGCCCGCATCTGCCGCGGCCGCCCCTTTCCAGCCGCGCCTACGTAACGATCGCGCAGACGGCTGCATGCTTCGTTGAAGCTCACTCCTTCCATCTCAATTACGAGATCGATGACGCTTCCGTGTCTGCCGCACGCGAAACATCTAAAACTGTTATTCAAACGCCGGATGGAAAAAGACGGGTTCTTGTCGTCGTGCCCCGGCAACAGGCATCGGCCGGCCCCCGTCTGCGAGAGCTTAAAACCGAAATCACGCGCGACTGCGGCGATAGGAATAGTTTTGATGCGCTCTAAATCGAACATAAGCGCAATCTAGGTCGCGAAAGCGCGAACATCAGACCTTCCCCCAACCCAGCGTTGATCTTGCCCGAATGGCTTTGGAACACAAGGCCGGATTTGGAGGGGGACGCTAGGCGCAGACATTGGCCTGATCCAATAATAAGGCCTAATCCAATATTAACCGGAATATTCTACTGTAAAAACCTGTTAGCCTTCCCCTATCGAGGCAGCGCACGATCTCGCCTCCCCCCCGCACGGCCTCAAAAGCCTCGCAAAGCGAATTATGCGTCTTGCCGGCGCCTCAACCAGCAAGTCCCATCCTTCGGCAGTGCCCTGCTCATCCTCGTGGCGAGCGATGCCCCCTGTACCAAGCCCCAGCGAGGCCGTGGGCTTCCCGGTGAGTGAGGACGAGGTCTGCCCCGCCTGCCCTCGCTCTTGGCCGGTCAATCCTTCCGGTGGCCCCAGCGTCCCGGCCTTCGGAACTCTTGCTTGCCCTGGGCCATGGGCATTGAACCGGAGTGCCTAAAGCGCGCCTCTGCACCAACCCCATGGGCTGCACAGTACGACTCACGGACGGCGGCCGGGATGACCTTGCGGGCAAACCAGTCGCCGTTGGGAGCCCGGTTCAAGGACGTCATTGAGACAGCCATTTGTAGCGCCCTTTGTAGCGGTGGCGCGAGAGCAAGTCATTGGAAACCAATAACTTCTAGGACATCAACGACTCGAAAGGAAGTTTGGTGCGGACGGCGGGGATCGAACCCGCACAGCCTTTCGGGCCGAGAGATTTTAAGTCTCTTGCGTCTACCAGTTTCGCCACGTCCGCCTGCTCGCAGGGGTAGCGGGCGCAGGCTCCCGGCGCAAGCCGCTCCGAGCGCTCCGGCGCAGGCCGTTCCAAGCTCTTCCGCGTAAGCCGTTCAATGCCGGCGGGCGGGCTTGTACCATTCGACGCCGTCGGGATCGACATAGAGGCCCGGCGCGACATTGGAGCCGATGCTCTTCTGCTCCATCGGCACGCGCACCGTGTCGTCACGGTCGCCGCGTTTCACGTAAGGTCCGGCGGCTTGCGTCTGGTGGCCATGCCGGCTGCTGCGCGCCGCGGTCGACCCCGACACGTTTTGCCGGCCCGCCACCTTGTCCTGAAGCTCCGTCACCGAACGCCCGGCGAAGGCGATCCGCCCGGAGCCCTCGACCACCGGCAAGGCCCGCAAGGCAGCGCCCTCGCCCGTCAGGCGCACGCCGCTGAAGCGCGGCACATAGGTCGCCCCGCCGCGCCCGAGCGTATCCCAGCCGCCGCTCGCGACCAGCTGCGCGCCGCAGCGCTTGTGGACCTGCTCGCAGGATGCGCGCGAGGCATAGCGCGGCGCCTTCTGCTCGAATTCGGCCCGCGCGTTGCGATAGGCGAACTCGCATTGCTCGGCGCTCAACAGGCCGGCTTCGACGCATTCGTCGCGCCGCTCATAAACCGCGTTCTTGCCCTGGATCACGCTCTTGCCTTGCGCCGCGAGATCGGCGGGCGCGCCCAGATAGAGCGCCGGGGCGAGCGCCGCGATGCGGATCGTGGAGAGGAGCGAGGATGCGGAAACCGTGATCATGCGGCGCACCATAGCCAAGATTGTGGCTTCACAGCAGCGAACGGCGCGAGGCCGCGAGCTCGCGCGTCGCGCCATAGTCGATCTTGCCGTTGCCGAGCACCGGAATCGAGTTGGTCACCAGGATCGCGCGCGGCACCCATAATTCGGGAAAGCCCTGCGCCTTCGCCTCGTCCAGCAAGGCGCGCTTCTCGGCGTCGGGCTTTTCGGTGACGAGGACGAGCTGCTCGCCCTTGCGCGCATCGGGCAGCGCCACCACGACATGGTTCTGCTCCGGCCACAGACCCGCGATCATCGCCTCGACAGCGGCAAGAGAGACCATCTCGCCGCCGAGCTTGGCGAAGCGCTTGGCGCGGCCCTTGATCACCACGAAGCCGTCATCGATCGCGACGATGTCGCCGGTGTCGTGCCAGCCGCCCTCCGGCGGCACGATCCTGCCAGGCTCCTCGGCGCTGAGATAGCCGGCCATGACATTCGGCCCCCGCACGCAGAGCTTGCCGCCCTCCGTGATGCCCTCGACCGGATCGAGCCTCGCCTCGATGCCCGGCAGCAAGCGTCCGACGCTGCCCTCGCGCGTGGCGACAGGTGTGTTGCAGGCGAGCACGGGCGAGCATTCGGTGCAGCCATAGCCTTCCAGGATCGTGGTGCCGTAAGGCTCCCACATCCGGCGCGTCTCGGGCTTCACCCGCTCGGCCCCGGCGACGACATAGCGCACGCTCTTCAGATCGTCGGGATCGGCAGCGCGCGCATAGCCTTGCAGAAAGGTGTCGGTCGCGAACAGGAAGCTGCAGCCCATCTCGCCGATCAGCCTGGGTACCTGCTTGTAGTGCAGCGGGCTCGGATAGAGCACGACCTTCATGCCCTGCAGCAGCGGCATCAGTAGCCCCGCCGTCAGCCCGAAGGAATGGAAGGCCGGCAGCGGGTTCATGACGATGTCGCGCTCGGACAGGAAGCCGGCGGCGAGCTGGAAGATCTGGCGGGCGTTCGAGACCAGATTGGCATGGGAGAGCACGACGCCTTTCGGCTTGCCTTCGGTGCCGGAGGTGAACAGCACCACCGCCGCATCGTCCGGCTTGGCCTCGTAAGCGCGATGCGCCAGCCCGGGCGCGAGGCTGAGCAGCGCGCCATAGGCCTTGTCGAGGCTGGTGATCTGCTTGCGGACCTCCTCGAGATAGATCACCCGCCGCCCCTCACTCAGGGCCGCGATTTCGTCGTCGAGCTTGGCCTGGTCGATGAAACGGCGCGAGGTGATGATGGTCTTGAGCCCGGCAAGCTCGGCAGCCGCCCGCAGATTCTTCACGCCGGCGGTGAAGTTCAGGAACGCCGGCACGCGGCCGAAGGCGGAGAGCCCGAACAGCGTCACCACCATGCCCTGCATATTGGGCAGCAGCAGGCCGACGCGTTCACCGACTTGCGTCACGCCTGCGAGCTTGCGCCCCAACACCAATGCGCCCAGCACGAGCCGTCCGAAGCTGATCGGCTGGCGCTCGGGATCCTCCAGCGCGATACGAGCCCGGCCGTGGCGGGTGCTCGCCTGGATCAGCGCACGGAACAGCGTGATCCGCGCCGCAGGCGCGTCGAAGGACAGGGCGTCGAATTCCGTGTCGGCCATGTTTGGCTCGGCTCCAGCCAGGCGTTTCCCGCAACGCCTACCTAGAGGTTGTTAGGGACTCTGGGAATGGTTTGATGAGGTCAAAACGCCGGAGATGGGAGGAGCATTGCGCAGGCGATACCATTGGTATCGGCAAGCGATGCGACGCTCCAGCTCCGTCGTTTTCACCTCACCCGCAGGGCGCGGCGCTTTTGCGCGACTGCGGCGTTGTTCTTCGTAGCAAACCGAAAGGTTTGCGTCCTCGAACTCCTGGCATTCGCGCAAAATCGCCAGCGTCAAATCATCCCCAGAGTCCCTAACAGCCTCTAGGGCTTTGGCGGCCGTTGCAATCAAAAGCGCCTGACCGTTCGCGCCGTCCCCCACTACCCTCATCCCGAGGGGCCGCGAAAGCGGCGTCTCGAAGAATGGTCCGGAAGGCTCCGAACCATCTCGGACATCCTGCGAGACTAAGCCTGCGGCGCTTCTCAATCAGGCTGTAGGGCGATGGACGATGAAGGCTCGCGATATCCGCCGCCGCCCCACAGTTCCGTCGCATTGGTTTCACCGAACGGCCAGACGAACGACAGATCCTGACCGGATTTGGTCGCTAGCATCCCTTCGTTATCGGGAGATGATCGCTCCCGCTCCAGACCCTCACGGAAAGGAGAGATCATGCGTAAGCTGATGATAATCGCCACCTGCCTGCCGCTCGCCTTCGCCGCCGGCGGCATTGCCCGCGCCCAGGAGGACCCGCCCGCCCCGGCCAGGCCGCAAACTCCCGACAACCAATCCGCTCCGGGCGTCCGGAGCGTCACCGTCCTCGACAAGGGCAATCTGCCGCCGGAGCTGCGGGCGCAGGTCAACGCGCTCGTCTCGCGCACCAGCCGCGACGAATTGCAGGAGCTGCGCCAGGCCATCGACGCGATGCCGATGGCCTCCTCGGCGCTGAGGGCGAAGGGCCTCAGCTCGGCCCAAGTAATCGCCGCCGCCATCGACGATGACGGTGAATTGACCCTGGTCGCCGAGGAGCAGGTCTGACCGGAACCAGGTCTTGTTGGAACCAGGTCTTGTCGGACCATGGGACCCACCGGCGAGCATGCGCCGCGCGCCCGCCACCTACCGCCCAGACGAAAGGACAGGATCATGAAGCTGACCGAAGCGCGTATCGACCACGCCCTGAACCAGTTGAACGCCCAAGTCCCGAGCACCCAGGCCCTGCCGGAGAACCACCCGATCACGGACCAGCTCAGCGATGTGTTCGGCGACCATACCTTCTTCTTCGACGCCGGCGGACTCACCATCATCGAACCGGCAAAGCCCGACGACGAAAGCGCCAGCCTGGGGCAAGTGATCAAGCTCGCCAGCTGGATCGACGACGCCCGGACCAAGCTCGCCCCGCACCCGCCGGAATACACAGCCGTCGTGGTCGAGCTGGACCGGGCGGCGTGATCCGATCTGAAGCGTTTTCGAGCGAAAACTGACAACCGTTCTGCGACGAGAACGCGTCAAGACAAAGAGCTGCAGCTGTTGAACGATCCAATTGGATCTGAAACAGCTGCAGGTGCGGCTGGCCGGGATTGAGGGTAAGCACCCCCTCACCCGCGTCAACGCCACGGGCTGGAGAGGCGTGGACTATCGGCCACAGCCCCCCGGGAACACGGCGGCCCCGCCGCACATCTTGTTTCAGATCAATGTTCGCCCCTTCGGCGCCATGCAACCTGTGCGGCGATTTAGGGGCGTTTATCGTGCAGCACATCACCGGAATGCAGGGCAACTGCAGCCCAACGGTCGGATCATCGCAACTGTCTTCGGCGCAACGACGCCTCCTTTGCGCGATGGCGCAGGCTCCGCTTCAGCGCTTTCGTCGCGGCTGGGCGCATGATCGCTTCGGTCCCTTCTTCAAGGAAGATTCGATCGTCGCCTTGGCGAAACGCGACCTGGTGACGATTACCGCCTCGGGGCGCTATGCGAAGCTTCGGAGCAAGCCGCCCGGCCAGTCCAGACAGGGCGCCGCTCCCGGTCTTGCCGGCGTATAGAGCGTTTTCGAGCGAAGCGGACGCCGGTTCGCGGGAAGAAAACGCATTAAAACAAGGGGATAGAGCATTTCCGCGCTTCAGCGAAAATGCGAAAATGCTCTAGCCGAACGCGCCGATCTCGTGCTGGATCGCGCCCGAGATTTCGCGCAGCAGGTCGAAACAGGCTCGCATCGGCGCGAAGACGTCGCGGTGCAGCGCCTCATAGGTCCCGCCTTCGCGCGGCCCTGGCGGCTCGCCGAAATCCAGTCCGATCGTCGGATCGGGATTGAGCGGGAAGATCTCGCCGAGCAGGAGCAGCGAGGCGGGAATGTCGAGCCGCAGGATGCGCTCGATCAGGGCCTCGCGCGTCAAGCCCGCATGAGGCCGGAAATCCGGGATATGCGTGGCCGAGAGCCAGATCCGGTGCATCACCGAAAGCCGCAGCGCATGCAGCGCGACCAGCCTGGCCGACATGCGCGGCGTATCGCCCGCCACGGTCTGCAGCTTCAACCAGTCCGATGAGAGCCGCCAGAACAGGCGCCTCAACGCCGGCGCGAGTTCGAGCCGCGCCAGCGCGTCGGCAACCGCGAGCAATTCGTCGCGCCGCCCCTCGCGCGTCGTACGGCGCGCGCGATCGAACCAGTTGCCGGGGTCGAGCGTGTCGAGATAGGCGCGCAGCACGTCGAGATCGCTGTTGGCCATGGCATGGCTGGCCAGGCTATAGGCGCGCTCGAAGCGGTCGGAACGCTCGCGCATCGCCCGGAACAGATCGGGCGCGCGCCCGGCCGCCTGGCCGAGACCATGCACGCTGTTGGCGAGCCAGCCGAGCTGCTGCAGGATCGCGTTGTTGGGGATGGCGCGCAGTTCGCGTGGATGGCGGATGCGGGTCGGCCCGCCCGCATCGCTCTGCCGCGCCGCCGGGCGCGAACCGGTCTTGTCGAGCAGCGAGGGACCGAAGGTGCCGATCAGCGCGGCATAGCCGGGATCGTCGACCAGCGCGGTCATCTCCTCGCGCACGGTCTGAAAGAACTCCGAGGCGAAATCCGGCTCCTGATAGATCGGGTCGGCGGCCGCATCCTCGCCTTCGCCGAAGACGGCCTCGGCGATACGCCCGACGGTCGCCGCCGCGATCTGCGCTGTTCCGAAGAGCAGATAGCCGTCGCTGCCCTGGAAGCTCGTCTCGCGCACCGTCGCGATGCCCGCCCGCTTGAAGGCCTGCCGCGCGAAAGCCGGATCGAGATAGGCGAGGCGATCGCTGAGGCTGCGCGGATGCGCGCCGCGCCCGGCCGACTCGCCATGGGTGTCGAAGATCACGAGCTCGATATCGCTCAGCCCGTAGCGCGTCAGCAATTCGCAGATGCGGATGCGCAGGCGCTCGACCCAGAAGGTCGCCGCGACCTGGCCGATATAGCGCCCGGAATCGGAATAGCCGAACTGGATGCAGAGCCGGCCATGCTGCTTGAGATAGTCGCGAAAATGCGGGCTACGGAGCGCCTCGTCGATGATGCGCGGCCCCTGTTCCAGCGCATCGGAAGTCTCGAACAGCGGCGAGATCTCGACCTTGCCGGCGATGCCGAAGCGCTTCGCCAGCCAGAGCGCGCAGAGCAGCGTATAGCCCGTCTCCGTTTCCGCCACGAGAAAGCGCACCGGGCGCGTTCCGTCGAGATGCTTCACGATCTGCGCGATCGTCATCATCATCCGCGCAGCCGAGGCGCGTTCGGCCGCGAGCGCGCCGAAATCGACCGCCGTCGGCTCGACCTTGCCGAGCAGGGCATTGGCCGCGCTGAGGAAGGCGCGCCGCTGCGCCGGCAAGGCGGGTTCCTCATCGAGCGGAATGACGCCGCGCATCGCATTGTGGAGCTGCGAGGCGTTGAGCCGGAAATGCGGCAGCGCGATCGAGACGCCATGCGCCACGCAGCCCGCCTTGACCAGGCACAGCGCCATCGCCGTCGCGTCATCGTCTCGGGCCGCCGCGATCGCCCGATCGAGCGCCGCGATCAATCCGGAGGCTTCCGGCAGGGCCGTCTCGCGCTCGCCGACCAGAGCCAGGGCGAAGGCCTGCAGTGCGGTCAGCGCCGGCTGTGTGCCGATCGGCGGTGCGAGCGCGAGCTGGTGCTGGACGGCGGCCAGCGCGGCCGACACCATCGCCCGCACCTCAGCCGTGACAGCCACTTCCGGCAACTTCTCCAGAATGCGCACGAACTGTCCGCGCTTGGATTCGAGCCGGTAGCGCAGCGTGTCCCACCAGCCGATATCGGTGCGACCATCCGTGTCGCAGCCGACCCAGGAGGCCAGGATCAGCGGCTGCGGCGCGAGCTCGTGCCAGCGCTCCGGCCAGCGCGAACGTGCCGCCGTCAGCAGCGCCGCGTTCAAGCGGTCGAGCGCATCGCGGGCATGGCGCACGGCGAAACGCGCCTGTTCGAATTCGTCCTGCAGCGTGATCGCGCCGTCGGGCCGGAAGGAGAGCGCCTCATTCTCGACCACAGCCGCGCCCGCCGCATCGCCCGAGGCGAGATCGGCCAGCGCATGCGCCAGCTTCCGACTCATGCCGAAGGTCGGATGGGCCGTGAACACGGCAGCAAAGCGTGGCCGGGCGGTCGCGCTGCGGAAATGCGCGAAGGGCTCGGGCTCGCCCTCGGCCGCGGCAGCCAGCCGCTCCGCCAGCGCCAGCAGCGGCGCGTCGCCATCATCCGTCAGTCCGACATAGGCCGCTATGCGCCCTGCCCGCTCATACAAGGCCTCGCGGCCAAGACGGCGCACCAGACCGAGCGCAGCATCCAATGTCAGCTCGCCGCGATCCATCCGCCGCGTCAGCCAAAGCGTGACCCTGAGCACGGGATTGCCGAACGGGTCTTCGCGCGCATCCTTGCGTGCCTGCTCGATTGCGCCCTGGAGCTCCAGCGCCAGCGCCGCCGACCCACCTTGTTCCTCCAGCCCATCCGTCATCGCCCGCTCCCCCTCAGGGATGGAGCAGGCAAGTTTTGGACCTCGGATGCAAGACGCCTTAGATGCGAGACGCCTCAGATGCGAGACGCCTCGGATGCAAGACCAGGACGAAGATCAGGCCACGCGGATCTGGCGGCAGCCTACCGGCAGCAGCCAGTCGATGGCGTGCGAAGCGGGAACTGCCGGCGAGAACAGGAAGCCCTGGCCGAACGGGCAGCCCAGCGCCTTCAGCGCCTGCAATTGCGCCGCCGTCTCGATGCCCTCGGCGACAATGTCCATGCCCAGGCTCGCCCCCAGGCGCAGGATCGTCTCCAGGATGGCGCGATCCTGCGTCGAGCTGAGGAAACGCTGCACGAAGGATTTGTCGATCTTGATGACATCGATCGGATAGCTGCGCAGATGCACGAGCGAGGCGTAGCCGGTTCCGAAATCATCGAGCGCGACGCGCATGCCGCTCTGCTTCAGGCGCTCGAGGATGCGCTTCACCGGGCCGGATTCGTCGTCGAGGAAGACGCCCTCGGTCACCTCGATCTCGATCATGCCGGGCGTCAGGCCCTGCTCGGCGACGCGCTCGATCAGCGTCTCCGCGAAATGATGGTCATGGAGCTGCGAGGCGCTGAGATTGATCGCGAGGCTGCCGAAATCGAAGCCGGCGCGATGCCAGAGCCCGGCCTGGCGCAAGGCCTTCTCGACCACCCATTTGCCCAGCCGCGCCGAAAGGTCGGGATCGTTCAGGGCCGCCTGGAAGGCCCCCGCCGCGACCACCCGCCCATCAGGCATGCGCCGGCGCAAAAGCGCCTCGAAACCCGACAGGCTCTGGTCGGAGAGCCGCAGCTTGGGCTGATAGTACAATTCGAGCTGGTTCTCGATCAGGGCGCGGCCGATATCGCGGACGGTCTCGAAGCGCCGCTCGCCCTCGCTCTTCATCTGCGGATCGAAGACCCTGAACGTGTTCTTGCCGGCTGCCTTGGCTGCATAGAGCGCGATGTCGGCATGGCTGAACAGCTCAGCCGAACTTGAAGCGTCGAAGCCTTGCGGGATCGCGATCCCCACCGACGCGCCAAGCTGGAAGACATGCGCGCCCCAGGCGATCGGGCGACGCAAGGCGTCGAGGATGCGCTCGGTCAGAGCCTCGGCCGCCAGTCGATCGGCGGCCGCGCCCATCAGCACCGCAAACTCGTCGCCGCCGATCCGGGCCACCAATCGCGCCTCGACGCAGATGCCGCGCAGGCGCAGCGCGACCTGCTTCAGGCATTCGTCGCCGAGCCCATGGCCGAAGGTGTCGTTGACCTGCTTGAAGCCATCGAGATCGACGAGCAGGAGCGGGCCGGCAGGCTCTCCCTTCTGGCCGGACAGGATCGCCTGGAACTGGCTGCGATTGGCGAGCCCGGTCATGAGGTCGATTTCCGCCAGGAACCGCGTCTTGTCCCAGAGCGCCCGCTCCTCGGTGATGTCCTGCTTCATGCCGAAGATGCGCACCGCGACACCGTTCTCGCTCTCGACATCGGCGGTGAGCCGCATCCAGCGCTCCTTGCCGAGCGCGGTCGTGATCTTGGCGTCGAGCGTGAATCCGCCCTGCTCGCGAATCGCCTTGCTGCGCAGGGTCTGCATCGCGACGCGCGACTCCGGGTCGTACATCTCGACGATTCTGGACCGGTCGAGCTTGGAGCCGCGCGGGAGCTCGAAGAGATCGTAGACGGCGTCGGTCCAGCGCAAGGAATCGGCATCGGTCAGATCACATTCCCAGACGCCGATTTTCGCAGCTTCGGAGGAGCGATCGAAGATCTTCTTGCTATGCGCCAGTTGCTCGTCGCGCTCGCGCAGGAGCCGGGATTTCTCCTCCACCTCCCGCTGCAACCGCACGACCCGCTCCAGCAGGCAAGCCAGTTCGCCGTCGCGCTGCGCCGTGACGATGCCGGTCTCTCGCCAGGCCGCGGAACGCGCCGGCTCAGGTTCCGGCAAGGGGTGGTCGCGCACGATCAGGCTCTTTCAACTGAGTATCCGCTCAGGACGCCATGCTAGTGCGCGGTGGATTAAGCCTTTGTTAGCTCCCAGGAGGCGGACGGCTACTCCATCACCATCGCATGATCGTCGCCGGGAGCCTCCTGCCGCTTCGGGCTGCGCAGCAGGATGACCAGCGGGATCGCGGCCAGGCACAAGAGCATCAGCAGCTTGAAGTCGTCGATATAGGCGATGACCGTGGCTTGCTTGGTGACCATTTCGTCGAGCGCGGCGCGGCCGGCGAGCTTCAGCGGATCCCAGGCCTGCTTGATCGCCGGATTCTCGAAGACGCGGTTATACGCGGTGACGTAGTTGGATATCTCCGCATGGTTCACCTGCGTGTTGCGGGTCAGGAGATAGGCAACGAAGGAAATGCCGACGCTGGAGCCGATATTGCGCGACAGGTTGTAGAGGCCCGTGCCGTCGCCGCGGAACTGCGCCGGCAAGGTCGCGAAGGTCACCGTCGTCAGCGGCACGAACAACAGGCCCAGCCCGGCGCCCTGGATGAAGCCCGTGACCATGATCGTGGTCTGCGAGACATCGGGCGTCCAGCCGGACATGTCGTACATCGCCCAGGCGCTGACGCCGAGGCCGGCCGTCAGCAGCAGGCGGATATCGACCTTGCCGATCATGCGACCGACGACGAACATGCAGACCATGGTGCCAAGCCCGCGCGGCCCCATGACGACGCCGGCGGTGACGACCGGATAGCCCATCAGCGTCTGCAGATAGGGCGTCATCAACGCCATCGAGGCGAGATAGGTGATTCCGACGACGAAAATGAAGATCAGGCCGACGCTGAAATTCCGGTCGAGGAACAGGCGCGGCTTGATGAACGAGTTCTGCGCCGTGAAGGTGTGAACCACGAGGATGTAGAAGGCCGCGGCGCAGACCGCGGCCTCGATGATGATCTCGCCGGAATCGAACCAGTCGAGCTGCGCGCCGCGATCGAGAAAGATCTGCAGAGAGGCGATGCCGAGGCTGAGCGCCCCGAAGCCGATCCAGTCGAGCTTCGCGACGGCGTTGGTGGCGGTTTCTTTGAGGTAGATCGCAACGCCCGTGAAGGCGAGCGCGCCGAGCGGCAGGTTGATGTAGAAGACCCAGCGCCAGGAGATGTTCTCGGTCAGCCAGCCGCCGATCACCGGGCCGAGCACCGGGCCGACCATCACCGAGACGCCAAACAGCGCCATCGCCGAGCCGCGTTCCTCGGGCGTATAGATATCGAGCAGGATGCCCTGGGAGATCGGCACCAGCGCCGCGCCGAAGAAGCCCTGCAGCAGGCGGAAGCCGACGATCTGCGACAGCGACTGGGCCGCGCCGCACAGCATCGAGGCCACGACAAAGCCGACGATCGCGGCCGAGAGCACGCGCTTGCGACCGAAGCGCGCAGCCAGGAAGCCAGAGGGCGGCGTCATGATCGCGGCTGCGACGATATAGGAGGTCAGGACCCAGTTGATCTGGTCCGCGCTCGCCGAGACGCTGCCCTGGATATAGGGCAGCGCGACATTGGCGATCGTCGTGTCGAGCGCCTGCATGACCACGGAAAGGATCACGCAGGCGGTGATCGCGCCGCGATTGGCGACGCGGACGAACGCCGGCCCGGCGGCATCAGCCATGGCGCGGCTCTGACTTTTCGAACGGCCGGGACTTGCCAAACGACCAGGAGACGAAGCTTGGCAGCCCGCGCGCATGGCCGGTGTCGATGTCGAGCACCACGCTCATGCCGGCGCGCAATTGCGGCTTGTCCGCCGGGGTTTCGATGCGCACGCGCATGGCGATGCGCTGGACGACCTTGACCCAGTTGCCGCTGGTGTTCTGGGCGGGCAGCAGCGAGAAGCTCGCCGCCGAGGCCGGGCTGATGCTGTCGACGACGCCGGTCCAGTCCTGGCCCGGATAGCTATCGACCGCGACCGTCGCCTTCTGTCCCGGGCGCACCCAGGTGAGTTCGGTTTCCTTGGGGCTCGCCTGGATCCAGACATGGTCGGTCGAGACCAGGCTGAAGGCATTCGTCGCCGCAGCGAGATACTGCCCCTTCTGCAGGGAGGGCACATTCGTCACGATGCCGTCCATCGGCGCCCTGACCACCGTATGGGCCAATTGGCGGGCGGCCTCGCCGCGCGCGGCGACGGCGTCCTTGTAGCGGGGGTGGTCGGTTGCAGGCGCCTCGGGGTCGCCATTGAGACTGGCGGCGATCCCGGCCAGCTGGGTCTGGAGCAAGGCGAGTTTCTGGACCGCGCCGTCAAGATCGTGTTTCGCCTGATCGAAGATCGCCTGCGAGGCATAGGACTTCGTCGCCAGATCCTGCTGGCGCTTGAACGCCACCATATAGAAATCGATATCGATCTTCGCCTGAACGATCTGGCTCTGCACGCCCTTGTAGCTCGCCTGCAGCGCGGCGATGTCGTTCTTGACGATGCCGATCTGGGCATCCGCCCGGTCGAGAGCGAGGCGGAACTGCTGGTCGTCGAGCGTGAACAGGACGTCGCCGGCCTTCACGACCTGATTGTCGTGAACCTCGATGTCACTGACGATGCCGGCGACATCGGTCGAGAGGCCGACGATATCGGCCTGAACATAGGCGTTCTCGGTCGACATGACTTGCCCGCCGACAACATAGACATAACCGCCGACGACCAGCGCGACGGGCAGCAGCGCAAACAGCACCCGCCGCCGGGTGCCGGCCCGTTTCGCGGCGACGACCTTGCTGGCCGGCGCCTCCGCCTGAGGCGTCGCCTCGGCCGAGGGGGCGAGCTTGCTCGCGGCGCGGCGGATCTCGGTCACGTTGCTGGCCGGCGTCGGTTCGTCATTGGCCTGGGATTCGGACTTCATGGCTGCTTCATCCATGGCTGGTCTGCTTTTCCGCACGCGGCGTGCTGCTGCAGGCGGCGGTCAGATTCGATTTCATCGCTCCCAGAAGGGCGAGAAGATGTTCGCGCTCGGCATCCGAGATGTCGCCGAAGGCTTCCGCCCGGGTGATCTCGCCGATCCCGCGCATCTCGGCGAGCTTCGGTGCGGCCTTCTCGGTGAGGAAGAGCCGCCAGATCCGCCGGTCTGTCGCATGCGCGCGACGCTCGACCAGGCCGCAGGCCTCGAGCTTGTCGACGATGCGCCCGAGCGTGATCGGCTCGACCTCCAGCAATTCGGCGAGCCCGCCCTGCTGAATGCCCTCATTATGGGTGAGATAGGCGAGCACCTGCCATTGCGAGCGCGTCAGGCCGAGGCTGTGCGCCCGGCCATGTTGCTCGAAACGCTTCCGCAGCAAACGCGCCACATCGTGCAGGAGGAAACCGATGGACGGAGGCGGCTGCCCCGTCGGGTCGTTAGGCATGCTGTTCATAGGCATGCTTATAATATTGACGCCTAGGACTTCCAACGGGCGCGACACGCTTTGTCGCAGACCGCAGCGCAGGGCAGCCATGCCGCCAGGGCGGTGCGTCGGCTGCGTCATGCTGGGGCTTGTCCCGAGCATCTCGGCCCGGAGGTACCTGCCTTTGCCGAATGACGCACATTTTCCGTCATGCTCGCGCGTGTCCCGAGCATCCACGTCTTGAACACAGCCTTCGGCCCGCGAAGGCGTGAATAGTCGCCACAAAGGCAGCCATGACGGGAGGGCGCGTCATTCTCGGACGCAGCGAAGCGAAGATCCGAGAATCTCAGGACCCGATGGCACTGGTTTCAGAGATGCTCGGGTCAGGCCCGAGCACGGCAGCCGCGCCGCCTCAGAGCTGGTCCTGATAGTCGGTCTTCAGCCCATGCTTGCGCGCCTGCTTCTCCAAGGCGAGCTCGATCAGGCGGCTCAGCAGCTCTCGGTAGGGCAGCCCGGAGGCCTCCATCATCTTGGGATACATGCTGATCGAGGTGAAGCCCGGCAAGGTGTTGATTTCGTTGAAGTAGAAGTCACCGCCCTTGCGGTCGAGGAAGAAATCCACCCGCGCCAGACCGCTGCATTCGAGCGCGACGAAGGCGTCATTCGCGAGCTGCCTGACCCGCTCCATCTGCGCCGCGTCGAGCTTGGCCGGCAGGTCGACGGTCGCGCCGTCCTGATCGAGGTATTTGGCCTCGTAGGAATAAAATTCATGCTTGGGGTTGGCGTTGATCTCGCTCGCCACGCTCACGAACAGCGGCTCGCCCTCGAGCACCGCCACCTCGATCTCGCGAACATCGATGCCCTGCTCGACCAACACCTTGACGTCGTAGAGGAAGGCGTCGCGCAGCGCCGCATCCAGCGCGTCCCACTGCTTAACCTTATGCACGCCGACGCTTGAGCCCATATTGCAGGGTTTTACGAAGACGGGCAGCGTCAGCTTCTCGCGCACGGCCTGGGCCCAGCGAGCCGGGTCGCGCTCATAGTCGCGCTTCGCCAGCGCCAGATAGGGCAGCACCGGCAGTCCTGCGAACAAGGCCAGGCGCTTGGCGACGTCCTTGTCCATCCCGATCGCCGAACTCAGCACGCCGGAACCGACATAGGCGACGCCGGCAAGCTCCAGGACGCCCTGCACCGCGCCATCCTCGTAGAGCGGGCCGTGCATCACCGGGAAGACCACATCGATTGGCCGCGGCGACGTGGCGGAACCGATCACGGGCAGAAGCGCGGCGCGCCCGTCGGCCTGAGGCGAGAGCCGCATTTCCGGGGCATCACTGAGGATGGGCAGCGCGCGCCCCTTCGCCTCCTCAATGAGCCGCAGGTCGTTCCACTGCCACTTGCCCTGCTTGTCGATGCTGATCGGGACCACGTCGAAGCGGTCCCTATCGAGATGCTGGATCACCGAGGCCGCCGATTGCAGCGAAACCTCATGTTCCCCGGATTTGCCCCCATAGAGGACCGCGACTCGGATTTTCTCTGTCATGACCAGCGTTCTAGAGCATCGGCCCGAAAAGTGGGAACCGGTTTTCGGGACAAGCCGATGCAAGACCAAAAATCCTTTGGGGCCATCCTCCATCCAAACCGACCGGAGATCGCTCCAGCTTGTTGTGCCACGCCAGCAAACCCGGTCGCCGGAGCCTTGCCCCTCAGACGCGCTTGGGGCTGTCCAGGCCGCGCTGCACCGCCGGCCGCGAGAGACCACGCTCGAGCCACAGCGGCACCTGCTTCAGGCTGGCGTAATCGACGAGCTCGCCCGCGCCGTAGAAGCCGACGAGGTTGCGCACCCAGCCGAGCAAGGCGATGTCGGCGATGCTGTAGTCCTTGCCCATGATCCAGTCGCGGCCGGTGAGCCTGGTCTCCAGCACGCCGAGCAGGCGCTTGCTCTCATTGGCGTAGCGGTCGCGCGGGCGCTTGTCCTCATAGTCCTTGCCGGCGAATTTGTGGAAGAAGCCGAGCTGGCCGAACATCGGCCCCACCGCCGCCATCTGGAAGAAGACCCATTGCAGGGTCTCATAGCGCAGGCCCGCATCGCTTGGGATGAGCTTACCGGTCTTCTCGGCGAGATAGACCAGGATCGCACCCGACTCCCACAGTCCGAGAGGCTTTCCGCCCGGCCCGTGGGGATCGATGATTGCCGGAATCTTGCCATTGGGGTTCAGCGACAGGAATTCCGGCCCCCAGGTCTCGTTCTTGCCGATATCGATCAGATGCGGCTCGTAGGGGAGTTCGAGTTCTTCCAGTGCGATCGAGACCTTCACGCCATTGGGCGTCGGCAGCGAATAGAGCTGAATGCGGTCGGGATGCTGGGCCGGCCAGCGCTTGGTGATCGGGAAAGCGGAGAGATCGGTCATGGCACTGGCCCTTGTCGAAGGAGCGACACTGCAACGAAGCGGCGCGGTTTCGCGAAAGCTAGAGGCCGGCATGCGCTGCGCATAGAGGCATGGCTGCACACGCGGCCATGCAGCCAAGGGGCTTGAACAAGCGGGTGTGTGCAGCGGCCATGCGCCGGCCTCGGGGCCGCTCCATGGCGCGCGCCCTTGCAGCAAAGGCCGCCGTGCCGGCATAGCAGCGCCACCCTTGCAGAGGCGCGCGACGCACGGCCTCCCCCGGAAAGCACACCCCGTGAACCAGGCCGTTCCGCCGCCTCAACTCGCCGCCGCCACGCGCCTCGCCGCGCCCGCCGGCCGGACGCCCTGGCTCGGCATCGCCTGCGGCCTGACGACCAGCCTGATCTGGGGCATCCAGGCCGTGGTCTCGCGCCAGTCTGTCGCCGATGGGTTGACGGCGGCCGACGTCACGATCCTGCGTTTTGCGACCGCCGCGCTCCTGCTGCTGCCCTTCGCATTGCGGCGGATGCGGCCGTTTCCGGTCGGGCGTATCGGTTGGCGTCGCGCTCTGGTGCTGACAGCGCTCGCCGGCGCGCCCTATTCGCTGGTACTCATCGCCGGCGCCTCCTTCGCCCCGGCGCTGCATTCGGCAACCATCACACCGGGATTGATCCCGGTCTTCACCACCATCCTCGCTTATGTCCTGGCGGGTGAGCGGCCGGGTCGGATGAGGCTGGCCGGGCTCGCGCTGGTGCTGGCGGGCATCGGCGCCTTCTCCTGGCAGGCGTTGGGACATGCCCCCGCCCATGACAGCGCCTGGATCGGCGACCTGCTCTTCGTGCTCACCGCGATGATGTGGACAGTGTTCGGGCTGCTGGCGAAACGCTGGGGCGCGGACGCGATCGACGTCACCATCGCGACCTGCCTGCTCTCGCTGCTGTTCCTGCCCGTCGTCGCCCTGGCGCTGCCGGTCCGGCTCGGCGAGGTTGCCTGGGGCGCGCTTGCCCTGCAGGCCTTCTACCAGGGCGCGCTGGTCGGCGTCGGGGCGCTGTTTCTCTACACGCAGACGGTAGCGCTGCTGGGAGCGGCGCGCGCGACCCTGTTCCTGCCGTTGAACCCGGCGATCACGGCGCTCACTGGGGCGGCCCTGCTCGGCGAATGGCCCTCGACGGCGGAGAGCATCGGCATGCTGCTGGTCATCGCCGGCATGACCGTGGCGCTGCGCTCGCGCGGCACGGCCTGATGCTTCAGCCCTTGTGGTCCTTGGCGATCGGCTCGACATAGGCGAGCCCCATATCCCAGGGGAAATAGATCCAGGTGTCCTGGCTGACCTCGGTGATGAAGGTGTCGACCGTCGGCACGCCGGCAGGCTTGGCGTAGACCGTGGCGAAATGGGCGTTGGGCAGCATCTCGCGCACGACCCGGGCGGTCTTGCCGGTATCCGTCAGATCGTCGACGACGAGCACGCCCTTGCCCTTGCCATCGCCGATCGCCTTGATCGAGGGCGCGACATCCTTCAGCACCTTGAGCTCGGACTGGTTCTTGTAGTCGTGATAGCTCGCGACGCAGACCGTCTCGATCAGGCGCAAGCCGAGCTCGCGGCAGATGATCGCTGCCGGCACGAGCCCGCCGCGCGTGATGCAGACGATGGCCTCGAAGGGTCCCTTCTCGGCCAGTCGCCAGGCGAGCGCGCGGGCATCGCGGTGGAACTGGTCCCAGGATACGGGAAAGGCCTTGTTGGAGGTCGGTTCGGCCATGGCGCGGGCTCCGGGCTTCATCTGGCGCATATGGCGCCGCCCTCATCGCAAACCCTATCCCTGCCGCGCTGACAAGAGGCCGCCGCCCGCCATCCCCAGAAGGCCGGGATAGCGGGCGGCGGGAATCGCCCCTAAAACTCCGACCAGCCCTCGGCGCTACCGCCGGCCGCCACCAGGCGGGGTCGCGCGCGAGCGGCGAGCATGAGGGCAGAAGAGGACTTGGCGGCAAGCGCAGGCGCGCGATCCAGTTACTACAATCTGTAGATTAATCCCCCCGACAATCTGTTGATTATGCTCGCAACCTCTACGTCACCTGGACAAGCCGCCGCTGGGTCCGGCCTTCGACCGGCCCCAAGCGCGCAGCTCCGTGATCCAAGGAAGAGCGTCGTTCTCGGGCTTGCGCCCTGAGAATCTCGTGACCAGTTGGCTGAAATCAGGGATGGTCGGTCGAGCCCGACCATGACGCACTTCGGATCCCGGCCTCCGCTTCGTCCGGAATGACGGCGTGGTTCCCGGGGGGAATGGCGAGCCTAGACTGCGAGCCTTGCGCGTTCGCTGTCGATCATCGCCTGGACCGCCGTTATCGCGGCCGCGAGCCTTTCGGGGTCGCGCGAGCGCACGACGATGTTGGTGTCGGGGCCTGCTTCCGAGAAGAACGGGTAGGAGCCGATCGAAACCTCGGGATGCGCCTTCGCCACCTCCGCCAGCGCCGTACCGATATCGCCCTCGCGCAAGCCGGCGCGCACCGTGTCCGACAGCATCTTGACCCCGGTCCTCAGCGTCGGCGCGACGACATCGAGCATCGCCTGCATGATCGAGGGCACGCCGGCCATGACATAGACATTGCCGATGTTGAAGCCCGGCGCCTTGGAGACCGAGTTGGCGATCAGATCCGCACCCGCCGGAATGCGGGCCATGCGCAAGCGGGCCTCGTTAAGCTGGTCGGGTGGAAAGCGCTCGGACAGCATCGCGATGGCGCGCGGATCATGGTCGATCGAGACGCCGAAGGCTGCCGCTACCGAGTCGGCGGTGATGTCGTCATGCGTCGGGCCGATGCCGCCGGTGGTGAAGACATAGGTGAAGCGGGCGCGCAGCGCGTTCAGCGCCTGGACGATCTCTTCCTGGATATCGGGCACCACGCGCACCTCGCGCAGGTCGATGCCGATATTGGTGAGATATTCGGCGATATAGCCGATATTCTTGTCCTTGGTCCGGCCGCTGAGGATCTCGTCGCCGATCACCAGGATCGCCGCCGTCACGGGCGTGGTTTCGCTGCTGGACGTCATGGCCGGTGCCTCTGGCTGGGCGGCCGGCAAAGCGCGGACGGCCGTTCTCCCCTACAGCTAGGGCCTCCGGCAAGCGGGCTCAAGCCGTCCCGGCGCTGCCCTGATGCGCGGCGGGACCAGACTCAGGCGCTGTCGCGCTCGAAGACGAGGTTCAGCCGCGTCTGCGCCAGCATGCGATAGCCGCGCTGCGTCAACAGTCCGACCAAATCCATCTGCCAGCGCTCGCGCGAATCCTCGATGATGATGAAGCTCGGCCAGAGCGCTTGCGGCGCATCGCGCAGGAAGGGCTCGAGGATCAGATCCTCCGCACCCTCGACATCGAGCTTGACCGCGTCGAGCCGCTCATAGCCCTCGCTCTGGAGCAAAGCGAGCAGCGTCGTCGCCGGCACCTTGACGGTGGCGCCCGTGCTGGAACGCAGGATGCGCACGCTCGACTCGCCCTTATTGGCCGGGTCGAGGAACAGCGTCAGCTCGCCTGGCTTGTCGGCGAGCGCACAGGCGATCGCCTTGACCGTGCCGAACGGGTTCTGCGCGATGTTGAAGGCGAGCCGCGCGAACACATCGGGCTGCGGTTCGACCGCGAGAATCCGGGCGCCCGGCCCCGCCTTCGCCGCGACGAACAGAGAATAAGCCCCGATATTCGCGCCGATATCGATGAAGCGGAAACCCTCGCGAATGCGGCCGGCGAGCAAATCGCGCTCGCGCTGGTCGAAATATTGCGGCGTGAACAGCACGCGCTTCTCGCAGACATTGCCGTCCGGATAGAGCCGCATCTTCGCGCCCAGCGATTCGATGTCGACCGGAGCGCCGGCAAGCGAGCGCAATCCGAGGCGGCGCAGCGCATAAGCGGTCTTGCGGCCGAGGAAGCTGTCTGGAGCAGCTCGCGTCCAGCTGATGATGCGCGAGAGAACGCCGCGGGGTGCGAAGGCGCCGAAAGGCTTCGCCTCGGCTTGTGTCTGATCGGTGATGGCCATGGGGCGGCGTGATACACCCCATGTCGCGTGCGCGCCAGCCGGAACAGCTTTTGCTTCCATCCGCCTTCCGCCGGCCGGTCTGGCATTGCACCCTGCCACGCCACAGCCGGCGCTTCAGTCACGGAGCCTGTCGATGCGATTCCTCCCGACGCCTGCCTTGCCAACGCTTGCCCTGGCTCTAGGCCTGATCTGCTCTGCCTTGGCCGACCCCGCTGTGGCGCAAGAGGCGCGCTGGGACGTCATCAATGAATATCCGGCCTCGTCGCTGCCCGGTGAGGCGGACAGCTTCTTTGCCGATGCTGTGAAGGCAAAGGCGGCCGGAAAGCTCACGATCAACCCCATTCCCGACGCGAAATCGGGACTGCGTACGCGCGAGCAGCTGAAGGCGGTCTCGGATGGTCGCTTTGCCATGGCCAACAGCTTTGGCGGCGCGCTCGGCGACGAGGCCCCGCTCTTCCTGCTCTCCTCCCTGCCCTTCGTCACCGCTTCGACGGCCGATGCCAAGGCGCTCTATGACGCCGCCAAGCCGCTCTATGAGGCGCTCTTCGCGGCGCGCGGGCAGAAGCTGCTCTACATCTCGCCATGGCCACCCTCGGGCATCTGGTCTGCGGCACCGCTGAAGGATCTTGCAGCGCTGAAGGCGCTGAAGATCAGGACCTACGACAAGACCGGGACCGAGGTGCTGGCGCAGGTCGCGGCAAGTGCCGGCATCGTCTCCTTCTCCGATCTCAACCCCAAGCTGGACTCCGGCGAGATCAACGCCGTGCTCTCCTCCGGCGATGGCGGGGCCGGCCGGCAATTGTGGAAGTACACCCGCAACTTCTCGGAGATCCTCTACGCCGTGCCCCTGAGCTTCGCCTCGGTCTCGCTCGACGCCTGGCGGACGCTCGATGCCACGACGCAAGCCGCCGTCGAGGTCGCCGCCGCCGAAACCAGCGAGCATCAATGGCAGGCGATGAGCGGCCGCGTCGCCGTCAACTACAAGCGCATGCGCGACAATGGCGTCACGATCGACGAGGCGCCGCCCAAGGCGGTGATGGAGGCCTTGCGGGCCGCAGCCGCGCAATCCGTGGCGCAATGGAAAGCCGCGGCCGATCCGGCGGCGCAGCAAGTCCTGACGGAGTTCCTGGCGCGCCCGCGCTGAACCGACTCACAGGCTTTCGTGCAGAAGCTCCAGGGCCGACGCTGCAAAGATACGCATATTGCCAATGCGGTCGCCCGAGCCGGTCTCGATCGTCCTGATCAGTTCGACAGGTCCGGAGATCGCCAGGCAGCTATGGCCCGGCGCATCGCCGTAGCTGTTGCCCGAAGGCCCGGAAGCTCCGGTTTCCGCCAGTCCCCAGCTCGCGCCGAAGCGCTCGCGCAATCGCCGCGCCAGCAGCAAGGCATAGGGCTCGCTGGCCGAGCGGATGCCCTCCATCTCCGCAAGCGAGATGCCCATCAAACCCTCGCGCGCCTGCCTGGTGTAGACGACCGCTCCGCTGACGAAGAAGGCGGATGCGCCGGCCTGAGCCAGGAGCGAGGCCGCGATCAGCCCGCCAGCCGAGGATTCAGCCACTGCCACGGTCTCGCCGCGCGCCTTGAGACGCGTCCCGATCTGCCCCGCCAGTTCCAGCAATCCCTGCATGCCCCCTCCGACCCTTTTCGGCCCTGCGACCGCTCACCCGATGCCGGTTGCAGACCCAGCCCCGAATGCGCGTCAAGCGACCCGGCCTGCACGGCAACTGTCTTGCACCCTACGCCAAACCCAATAGATATGATCGGCAAGGAGCCATAGCGTCACGATGACATTCGACGAAACCCTGGGACGGTCGCGCATGCGCGATCCGGTGATCAAGCTGCACGGCCCGGAGGCCTTCGCGGCCATGCACAAGGCCGGCCGGTTGACCGCCGCTGGCCTCGACATGCTCGGCGACTACGTCAAGCCGGGCGTCACCACCCAGCGCCTCGACGACCTCGCCTTCCAGTTCGCCATGGACAACGGCGCCTATCCGGCGACTTTGTTTTATCGCGGCTACACCAAGTCGATCTGCACCTCGATCAACCATGTCGTCTGCCACGGCATCCCGGACGACAAGCCGCTGCGCGAGGGCGACGTCCTCAACATCGACTACACATTGATCGTCGATGGCTGGCATGGCGATTCCAGCCGGATGTACGGCGTCGGCGAAATCTCGCGCAAGGCCGAGCGCCTGATCGAGATCACCTATGAGAGCCTGCTGCGCGGCATCAAGGCCGTGCGCGCCGGCGCAACCACAGGCGATATCGGCTTCGCCATCCAGCGTTACGCCGAAGGCGAACGCTGCTCGGTGGTCCGGGATTTCTGCGGCCATGGCGTCGGCCAGGTCTTCCACGACGCGCCCAACATCCTGCATTACGGCTCGCCCGGCGAAGGCCCGCAGCTCAAGGCCGGCATGATCTTCACCATCGAGCCGATGATCAATCTCGGCAAATCCGGGGTGAAGGTCCTCTCCGACGGCTGGACCGCCGTGACGCGCGACCGCTCGCTCTCGGCCCAGTTCGAGCACACCATCGGCGTCACCGAGACCGGCTGCGAGATCTTCACCCTGTCGCCGACCGGACGCGACAATCCGCTCGCCCTGCGATGACGGCAGAGGGCGGCAAGGTTTCAAACCGCGCCGCCCCGTCAGGCGCAGCAGCTGACACGCCCCCGCATTATCGCGGCCATCGCGAGCGCCTGCGCGCCCGCTTCCAGGATGCGGGCGCGGCCACCCTGCCCGATTACGAACTGCTCGAGCTGCTGCTCTTCCGCTCGATCCCGCAGCGCGACGTCAAGCCGCTCGCCAAGGATTTGATCCAACGCTTCGGCTCCTTCGCCGAAGTGCTCGCCGCACCATCGGCGCGGCTCACCGAGGTCAAGGGTGTCGGCGCCGGCGTCGCGCTCGACCTCAAGATCGTCGAGGCCGCGCTGACGCGCATGGCCAAGGGCGCGGTCGCCAATCGCACCGTGCTCTCATCCTGGTCGGCCGTACTCGATTATTGCCGCATGGCGATGGCCTTCTCCGAGCGCGAGCAGCTCCGCATCCTCTTTCTCGACAGGAAGAACGCGCTGATCGCCGACGAGCTGCAGCAGACCGGCACGGTCGACCACACGCCGGTCTATCCGCGCGAAGTCATGCGCCGGGCGCTGGAACTCTCGGCAACGGCGCTGATCCTCGTCCACAACCACCCCTCCGGCGACCCGGCCCCATCGCAGGCGGACATCCAGGTAACCAAGGCGATCGTCGACATCGCGGGTCCGCTGGGCATCGCCGTGCATGACCACGTCATCGTCGGCAAAAATGGCCATGCGAGTTTCAAGGAGATGCGGCTGATCTAGGCTCAGGACCTGTCAACCTGCGAGCGAATGAGATTCAGAGATCTTTCGGAGGTTCTCTGATGAGCGAGCTTTCTTTGAGAGCCGGATGGCTCGGATCGCTTCTCGTTTTCCGCTGGCGCACGGCAGGCCGTGGCTAGTCCTGCAGCGGCGTCCAGGCATCGCCCGAATCGCCGAAGGCCATCCAGCCACCGTCGACGGAGAGAACCACGCCGGTGATATAGGAGGCGGCCGGCGAACAGAGGAACCAGACAGCCTCGGCGATCTCGGCCGGCTCCGCCAACCGACCCATCGGCGTACGCCGTTGGAGTCTCGCCTGATCGACGCGGCCGCTCGCGATCAGCTCCGCCAACAGCGCCGTCCTGACATAGCCCGGCGCGACCGCGTTGACGCGGATGCCGCAGCCGGCCCATTCCACCGCCATCGACCGCGTCATCGCAGCGACGCCGGCCTTGGCGGCGCCATAGGCATTGCGACGCGGCAGGCCCGACAGGCCGGCGATCGAGGAGAGATTGACGATCGCGCCGCGGCCTTGGGCCAGCATGCTGCGCCCGACCTCGCGCGAAACCGCAAAGACACCCTGCAGGTTCACGCGCACGATCCGCTCGAAGGCGAGATTGTCCTGATCGACCGTCGGCTTATGCGTGTCGGCGATCCCGGCATTGTTGACCAGCATGTCGATGCGCCCGTGCCGCGCCAGGATGGCGGCTATGCCGGAGGTCACGGAGCCTTCATCGGCGACATCCATGGCGAGCCCCAGATGGCCAGGCCCGATCGCCGCAGCTTTCGCGGCAGCCTTGCTCCCGTCCAGATCCGCAATGACGACGGTGCAGCCGGCTTGCGCAAACCGTTCGGCGACGGCGAAGCCGATGCCCTCGGCCCCGCCGGTCACCACCGCCACAGGCTGTCCGGCCATTGCGCCCTCCCGGTTCAGTCATAGCCGGGGCGCGGGATCAGGTTCATCAACATGCGGCTATAGCCGCCGTCGACGACGATCTCCTGGCCCGTGATGTAGCTCGCCCGCGGGCTCGCCAGGAACAGCGCGGCATCGGCGATGTCCTGCGGCATCCCGATCCGGCCCGCCGGCACCACGGCGCTGCGACGCTCGCGCACGCCCGGCGCCACATAGAAATCCCGGCTCATCGGGGTCTCGACCATGCCGGGACTGACGACATTGCTGCGGATGCCGTCCGGCGCCCATTCGGTGGCGAGCTGGCGCGACAGCATCACGACGCCCGCCTTGCTGACACTGTAGGCGCCGCTGCGGTCTTGCGGATGCGAGCCGGCGATCGAAGCGACATGGACGATCGCACCACGGCGCGCCGCCCGCATCTGTCGCCCGAAGGCCTGGGCGCAGAGCAGGTAGCCGGTCAGGTTGACGGCCAGCAAGGCGTTCCAGTCCGCCAGCGGAATGCTGGCGAGCGCACCGGGCCGAAGCAGGCCCGCATTGTTGACGAGCACCGCGCAAGCGCCGTGCCGCTCGAAGCTTCGAGCTGCAGCCTGTTCGATGGCCGCCGGATCCGTGATATCGCAAGGCAGGGACAAGACTTCTCCCTCCGCCATCTCCGAGACGGCGATTGCCGTATCTGCGAGGCCGGCTTCATCGCGATCGAGCAGGACAAGCCGCGCGCCCTGCCCTGCGAGGCTGAGGGCGATGGCTCGCCCTATGCCGCCCGAAGCGCCGGTGACGACACAAGGCACGCCGCCGAGGCCGAGCCATCCATCCACGCCGGCACTCATCGCGGCGGCTCCCGATCGACGCCGGCGAGATGCCGCCCGAGGATATAGCCGAAGGTCATGATCGGCCCGAGCGTGATGCCGGCGCCGGGATAGTTCCCACCCATCATGCTGGCGCGGTCATTTCCGACGGCGAACAGCCCTTCGACCGGCCTGCCATCCTCGCGCAACACCTGGCCGCGGACATCGGTGTCGAGACCGTCGAAGGTTCCGAGATCGCCCATCACCAGCTTCACCGCATAGAACGGTCCCTGCTGGACAGGCGCGACGCAGGGGTTGGGCTTGTGCGACGGGTCGGCGAGATAGCGGTTGAAGGAGGTCGAGCCCTTGCCGAACTCAGGATCCTCCCCCTTCTCGGCCCCCGGATTGAAGGCGGCGACAGTGCGCTCGAGGCCACCTGGATCGATGCCGGCCTGTCCCGCCAGCTCGGCGAGCGTCTTGCCACTGAGAAGATAGCCGCTGCGCAGATAGCCGATCAGCGGCACCGGCGCCGGCTTGACATAGCCCAGCCCGTAGCGGCGGATCGCCCAGTGATCGCAGATCAGCCAGGCAGCCGTCTCCGGCTCTTTCTCACAGGCCTTGATCATGGCGGCGCCGAAATCATGATAGGATTCGGCTTCGTTGCAGAACCTCTTGCCATGGCGGTCGACCGCGATGATGCCGGCCTTGCAGCGGTCGAGCAGATGCGGAAACACGCCGATGCGCCCGCCCGAGAGCGGCACCTTCGAGACCGGCATCCAGGCGGCGGCGTTGGGATAGCGCGCCTCGAAGCGGCCGCCCGCGGTTTCCGCCAGACGAATGCCGTCGCCCGTATTGCCGCCCGGAGTCGGCGACAGGTGTTCACCCCCGCGCGCGACATGCCGATAGGCTTGCCTTGTCCTCGCCGCGTCATGCGGAAAGCCGCCGCAGGCCAGCACCACGCCACGGCGAGCCGTGATCCGCATGGCGCCTTCCGGGCATTGCAGCATGGCTCCGGTGACGCGCTCGCCTTCCCGGATGAGCTCCCTGGCGGGCGTCGAGGTCAGGATCGGGATGCCGAGATCGAAGGCGGATTTCGCCAGTCGAGCAGCCAGAGCGTTGCCGCTCGTGATCATGACACCGCGCCGATAGAGCAGGAGGTCCTTGAAATGGAGGGCGAGCCGGCGCGCGACATAGGCCGCCGAGCTCAGCGAACGCGTCACGTTGAAGAAGTGCTTGAGGTCGGCATTCGACGAATTGAACATCATGCCGATGAAGGTGATCGTCGCCAGCGGCGGGCGCAGGCGAGCGAGCTCCGGGCCCAGCACCGTTGCGTTGTAAGGCGCGGCAAGGACGGAGCGCCCGACATCGACCCCACCCGCCACCTGGGGATGATAATCGGGATAGAGCGTCGGCACGAATTTCACCTGGGTTTCGCGCTCGAAGAACGCCAGCATCTCCGGGCCATGATCGAGAAAAGCCTCGATCACGTCCTGGCGCGCGAAATTGCCGACCTCATTGCGCAGATAGGTCCGCACGGCCTCGCGGTCGTCGCCATGGCCGGCGCGAGCCGCATGCGGGCTGCCGGGAATCCAGAGAACGCCGCCGGAAAAAGCGGTCGTGCCGCCGAAGAAGGGTTCCTTCTCCGCGACGACGACATCGAGACCGTGCTTGCGGGCAGTGACCGCCGTCGAGAGACCACCGGCCCCCGAGCCGATGACCAGCACGTCGCAGATGCGCTCGGGCAGCGAAGCCGTCATGTCAGGCGCCTTTCATGCAGCGAGGATCGAGCGCGGCAGCGCGTCCGAAAAGGCCCAGCCGGCAGCCGCCAGCGCGCGTGCCCCGTCGATCAGGCCGTTCAGGGGCCGGTCCGAGAGGATCTCCAGCACCACGGGCCCCATATAGCCCAGCTCCGCGAGGCGGGCGCCGATGGCGGCAAAATCGACATCGCCGGAGCCGATCGGATCATGACGCCATTGGCCGGCCGGGCTGTCCGAGACATGGACGATGCCGAGGCGCGAACCGAGCAGGCGCAGGCCCTCGACCGGATCTTCGCCGATCGCGACCGCATTCGCGACGTCATAGATGACAGGGACATCATCCAGCCCCTCCTGGCGCAGGAAACGCTCGATCGTACCGGCATCCGCGAGCAGGCCCTGCGGGTGGTTCTCCAGGATGACGGCAATGCCCTGGCGGCGCGCTGCCTCGACGATGGCCAGGAAAGCCGGGCGGAACGTCTCCATCAGCCGCGTGTTCGCATCGGCCAACAGCGCATGCCCCCGGCCCGAGCCGACGCAGACCCAGGGCGCGCCGAGCTCGGCGCAGCGCATGATCGCGCGGCGATAGGCATCAACGGCGAAGGCGACGACATCCGGCGAGGCGCTGGCGAGATTGATGTCGCTGCTGGCGAGATCCGCCGCGAGAAGCGTCATCCCGCTCCGATCGAGAATGCCCCGCAAACACCGTGTCCGCTCGTGATCCTCGCGCCAGCTGTCGAAATGCGGCGGCGCGGCCATGAGCTGGACCTGCGAGAAGCCGGCTTGGGCGATCTGCTCGAACGCAGCCTCGGCGCTCTCCCGCCAGACGAAACCGAAGGTGTGGGCGGCGAGCCTGAACATCTCACAGGCCCCCGTCACGGTAATAAGCGAAGGTGCGTTCGATCCCTTGGCGCAGGCTGGTCGAAGGCAGGCCGGGCAGGATTTCGCGCACCGTGCCCTCGGCGATGTCGGGAGCAGAGGGCATCAGTTCGCCGCCCCTCCTGATATCGGCATCCGGGCGCAGGCGGCGCAGCTCGTCGATCACATCCTGGGGCGTGGCGAGCGTTCCGATGAGGTTGAAGACATGGGCGCCGTCGGGCTTGCGCAGCAGCGCAGCCTCATAGGCGGCCGCGACGTCGTCGACATAGACGAGGCCGGCCGCCCCCTCATAGGGAAACACATAGCTCTCGCCGAGCGCCGCCGCGCGGCAGGCCAATGACGGCCCGGCGCTGAGGCCGCCTTCCCGCCCCGGCCCGTAGACGACATAGGGCCGGAAGCCGGTGCTCGCGAGGCGATGATCCTCCCAATAGGCGCGCGCACAGCCTTCGCAAGCGAGTTTGAAGGCGCCGTAATGCGACACCGGAACCGGCGTGCGGCCATCCGCCGGGCCATAGACGCCGGCGGTGCTGGTATAGATCAGGCGGTCGATGCCATGGGCCCGCGCGGCCTCGAAGATGTTGAGCGTGCCGATCAGGTTGATCTGCGCGCCGCGCACCGGGTCGGCCTTGCAGGCTAGGGTCAGCACGCCGGCGAGATGGATGATCGCATCGCAGCCCTCGGCGGCGCCGCGAACATCATCCGCGCGGACGATGTCGCCGATGCGCCATTCGCAGGCCTGCGCGGCCGCCTCGCCCGCGATCGCGGCGATGAGGCCGCGTTTCTCGGTCAGATCGAAGATCCGGACGGCGTGACCGCCCGCGGCCAGGCGCCTGACGATCCAGGCGCCGAGAAAGCCCGCGCCGCCGGTGACGAGAATACGCATGACTGTCCTTTGGCTCAGCGGTTCATGCGGGCGAGTCGAAGAAGTTCGACTCGCCGCTGGCGCGGCGCGGCGCGAGCGTCGGCGTCACCATCATGGCGAGAGACAGCTCGCGCGCAGCTTCGAGCAGGAGCGGCGAGAGGCTCAGCATCTTCTCTTCGGTGAGCCGGTTATGCAGGCCGGCGATGACCACGGCGCCGATGACTTCGCCGGTCTGCGGCCTGCGGATCGGTGCGGCTGTCGCGTTCATCCAGGCCGAATAGGTCTGGACGACCAGGCTGAAGCCGCGCTGGCGCGCCTGCCGGATATAGCGCAGCAGCGCCGCCTTGGTCTGCGGCGCGCGCGGACCGAACTCCTCGCGCGAGCCATAGCCCTGCTTCTCGACGAGGGCGAGCGCCTCCTCCTCCGGCAGGCAGGAGAGCCAGGCATGGCCGCTCGCCGAACAGGAAAGCCGGCCGACCTGGCCCATATCCGGATCGTAGCGCAGGCCGAACGGCGAACCCTGCGACTTGGCCACCCAGACCAGCTCTCGCCCGTCGACCAAGGCCAGGCGGACGAGCTCTCCCGCATCACGCGCCAACCGGTCGAGGATCGGCTGGGCGAAATCGGTGATGCCGCTGCCGGCGAGGAAGCTGAAAGCGAGCGAGGCGATCTTGGCGGTGAGCTGATAGGCGCCGAGCTGGCGCTCCTGCCGGACATAGCCATGCTCGACCAGGCTGGTCAGCACGCGATGGGTGGCGCTGCGCGGGATGCCGAGCCGATCGGCGATCTCGTAGAGCTGCAGGCCATGCGCATGGGCCGCCAGCAGCTCCAGAACGCCGAGCGTCCGCTCGAGCAACCCGCTGGGTCCCGCTTCCTGCTCGGCGGCTGGATCGTCGGTTTCGAGTCGCTTTGCCATGGGCTTATCCGGAGGTGAGGGCCACACGCCGGCCCGTCCGCGCGGCCTCGCTCACCGCAAGCGTTGCCCGTAACGTCCTCGTCGCGTCGGCCGCATTGATCAGAGGCGTGGTTTCGCCCCGCGCGACCTCGCAGAGGTGGCGCAACTGTTCGACGTATGGGCTGGTGCGCGTGACCGCAAGCGCGTCTTGGGAGAGCTCGGCGAACCAGCTCTTCTCGCCCTGATAGCGCCAGAGCTCGAGGCGCGGCAAAGTCAGCGACCCCAGCGTGCCGCTGATGAAATGCGAATTCACCGGCGCCGGCTGCGGCGGATAAGGGGGCAGTTCGCCGGAGCTGAGATCCCAACTCCAGGGCGTGACCGCCGTGTCCGACAGGCTGATCGTGACCAGCGCACCATTGGCGAGTTGCAGGAGGACGGCTGCGGTATCCTCGACGGGAAAGCCGCGCACCGCGTTCGAGGTCACCGCCTGCACGGACTCGATCTCGCCGCAGATGAAGCGGATCAGGTCGATCTCATGGATGAGGTTGATCAGGATTGGCCCGCCGCCAGGCTCCCGCCGCCAGGCCATGTCGAAATAAGGCTCCGGCTTGAAGAAGGTGTAGAGCACCGTGACATTGGTCAGCCGCCCGAGCTCGCCCGAACCCACGAGTTCGCGGGCGCGGGCAATGATCGGGTTATGGCGCCGGTGGTGGCCGACGAGCACCGGCACGCCGGCCTTCGCGGAAGCCGCGGCGAGCGCCTCCCCTTCCTCGACCGTGCTCGCGACCGGCTTCTCGACCAGGACCGGCACCCCCGCGGCGATCGCATCGAGCGAGATCGGCAGATGGGTGTTGTTCGGCGTCGCGACGATCAGCGCATCGGGGCGTGCCTGCTCCAGGAGCTGGCGGTGATCCGGAAACCAGGCAAGCCCCCTCTCCTCGCAGAAGCGCCGCCCGGCTTCCGTCGGGTCGGCAACCCCGGCAAGGCCGCAGAAATCCGTCTTGAGGATCACATCGGCATGCAAGCGCCCGATCGCGCCCGCACCGACGAGGCCAATTGAGAATTGCGGCATCGGTCTCTCCACTCCGCCGCATATGTCCCCCGCACAGGTTCCGGCGTCAAGCCATTTCGGAACTGGATTCCAGTTTCGAAAATAATAGTGGAACTGGATTCCAGTTATGTTACACGAACGAAGTTCGGTCCGCCTCGATGCGCGACCGAGGCCAATCAGAAAAACCAGATGCTGTGGGAGGACGATGTGAAGGACGATCAAACGAAGGGACCGGTCATCGGTCGGCGCGGCCTGATCATGGGCGCGTCTTCCCTGGGCGCCACGGGCCTGGTCTCGGGCAAGCTCGGCATGCCCTATATCGGCAACGCCGCCGCCGCCGAGCCGATCAAGATCGGCATGATCTGGGCCAAGACCGGCACGATCGTCGATCAGTCCGAATATCTCGCACAAGGCAGCCTGCTCGCCTTGGAACAGCGCAACAACATGCTGCTCGGCCGGCCGGCCGAGATTATCTGGCTCGACGAGCCCAACCCGCAAGGCGCACAGCAGAATGCGGAGCGCCTCGTCGGCGAGCACAAGGTCGTCGGCATCGTGGGAGGCGCGCTGAGCTCCTTTGCGCTCGCCATCTCGGCCGTCGCGAAGAAGGCGAAGATCCCCTACATCGCGGCCAATGCGGCGACAGGCGACCTCACCGGCAAGTCCTGCAACAAATACACCTTCCGCCTGCAGCCGCCGGTCGATGTCCATGCCCGCGTGCTCGCGCCCTATTGCGCCGATATCGGCAAGAAATGGTACCTGCTTACCGCTGCCTATGCTTTCGGCCAGGACATCAAACGCGCCTTCTCCGAATACGCCGCAGCCAATGGCTGCACGCTTGTCGGCGCCGATGAGGTGCCCGTCGGCACGCCGGACTACAGCTCCTTCATCCTCAAGATCCGCGCCGCCAAGCCGGATGTGGTGATCGGCGGCATTGCCGCGAGCGACCTGACGACGTTCCTGAAGCAGTGGAACGAACTCGGCATGCGCGGCCGTATTCCCTTCGCCGAGATTTCTGTCGGCAATACCGATCTCTGGGGCGTCGGCCCCGAAGCAGCCGATGGGCTCTATACCCTGACCTGGTACTACAAGAACCCGAACAACCCGCCCGACGAGCAGGCGATGGCGGCCGATTACGAGAAGAAATACAAGCGCCCGGCCGCTGACAAGACCTGGATGGGCTGGATGGGCATGAAGAACCTGCTCGATGCCATCGAGCGCGCGAAATCGACCGAGCCCGCCAAGATCGTCGAGGCGCTGGAGACATGGAACGTCAAGCGCGGCGACATCAATTTCGGCTATCGCGACTTCGACCACCAGATGGTCAGCCGCCTCCTGGTTGCCGGCATCAAGCCGAAGATCACCGACAAATGGGACTATTTCGACGTGAAGGCCGAGTTGCCGGCAACGCCGGCCGGTGTCGCGCGGGCCTTCGGCAACCAGGCCGAGAGCATCTGCAAGATGGATTCGCTCTGATCTGACGAGGCGAAGACCGGTCTTGCAAACGCGGCCCGGGCCATGCCCGGGCCGATCCCTGACGCGCGGCCTCGAGCGTTTTCGAGCGAAGTGGCCGCCGGTTCGCGTGAAGAAAGCGCGTTAAAACAAAGGGCCAGAGCAACTTAACGATCAAATCGGATCGTTCATTTGCTCTGGCGCCGCTCTCCGCAGGATCCGTGCGCCATGCTCGATATGATCTTATCCCAGGCCGTCAATGGCCTGGTGCTGGGCTTCCTCTATGTGCTGATCGCGGTTGGGCTCTCGATCATCTTCGGGCTCCTCGGCATCGTGAATTTCGCCCATGGCGCCTTCTTCGCGATCGGCGCCTATCTCGCCCTCGTGCTCAACCGCGAGTTCGGTTGGTGGGCGGCCCTGCTCGCCCCGCTGCTCACCGGAGCACTCGGGGTGCTGGTCGAGATCGTGCTGATCCGCCGCCTCTACGGCAAGGAGCCGCTGCTCGGGCTGATCCTGACCTTCGCGCTGGCGCTTTTGTTCGAGTCGGTGCTGCGCATGACCTTCGGCGGCGCTCCGCTGCCCTTCGCCGCGCCGCGCTTCCTCTCGGGCTTCGTTGAATATGGCCCGATCCTGATCACGAAATACCGCATGTTCGTGCTGGCCGTGACGGTGGCTGCGCTGATCGGGTTCTGGGCCTTCCTCACCTATACGCCATTCGGCCGGATCATCCGGGCCGGCTCGCGCGATGCGGAGATGGTCGGCCTTCTCGGCATCAACCTGCCCGTGGTGTTCAGCTTCGTCTTCGGCATCGGCTGCCTGCTGGCAGGCCTTGCCGGCATGCTGGCCGCGCCCCTCTGGACGGTGAACCCGACCATGGCGGCAGGCGCCATCATGCCGGCTTTCGTCATCGTGACGATCGGCGGCCTGGGCTCCTATGCGGGTGCCATCGTCGCCGGCCTCCTCGTCGGCCTGACCACGGCCATGACCATCCAGTTCCAGCCGGAATGGGCGGGGGCGGCCATGTATGTCCTGATGGCGGCCATCCTGCTCGTGCGCCCTCGCGGCCTGTTCGGCGAAAAATGGGAGCGCTTCGAGTGAAGACCCGACAGCTTTTCCGCCACCCGGCTCTCTGGGCGGCGCTCGTCCTCTCCGGCCTCACGGTGCTCTGGCTCATGCTGGGCGCCCCCGTCGGCCTGATCACGCAGATCGCGATCTACACGCTCTACGGAATGGGCGTGAACCTGCTCGTCGGCTACACCGGTCTCGTGCCATTCGGCGCCTCGGTCTTCTTCGGCTGCGCCAGCTATGCGCTCGCCTTCTTCGTGCTCGGTCGGGTCGCGACCGATGTCGTGGCGCTCGTCCTCGCCGTCCTGTTCTCGCTGGCGCTGGCGCTCGTCCTCGGTGCGCTGATCCTGCGCCGCAAGGGGCTTTATTTCTCGCTGTTGACGCTGGCCTGTTCGCAGATCGCCTTCGAGGTCGCGTTCAAATGGACGGCCGTCACCGGTGGCGAGAACGGCTTGCAGGGCGTTCAACGCCCGAGCTTCGTCTCGGATCTCGGCTTCCATCTCTTCACTGTTGCGAGCGTCGTCGTCGGCATCGCGCTGTTGTGGCGGATCGCGCATTCGCCCTTCGGCCGCGCGCTCCAGGCCGTGCGCGACAACGAGCAGCGCGCCCGCAGCCTGGGCTACAATGTCTATCTGCTGCGGCTCGGCTCCTTCCTCCTGATGGCCGGTTTCGTCGGCTATGCCGGGGCATTGCTGACGCTGCTGCTGCAAGGCGTCTACGCCAATAATCTGAGCTGGCAGCATGCGGGCGATGCCCTGCTGATGACCGTGCTTGGGGGCGTGCACCATTTCCTCGGCCCGCTCTGGGGCGCGATCACGTTCATCATCATGGAGAACCGGCTTTCGGCCATCACCGAGAACTGGTGGCTGATCTTCGCGCCGATCCTGATCCTGTTCGCGCTGCTGTCTCCCGAGGGCATTCAGGGGCTGGTGCAGAGGGTGCTGCGGCGCGAACGCTGGACGCTGACGCGCAACACCATCCCGCCCCGCCCCGCCGTGATCGCGCCTTATACGAGTGCGGCCCAGGCGATGGATCCGGACCGGCCGATCCTGGAGACGAAGAAGTTGAGCAAGCGCTTCGGCAGCCTCGTCACCGCCCATGACATCGATTTCGAAGTGCGCCCCTTCGTGCTGCATTCGATCATCGGCCCCAACGGAGCCGGCAAGACGACCTTCTACAACATGCTGACCGGCGTACTGCCGCCGAGCGGCGGCAAGGTCTTCTTCGAAGGCCGGGACATCACCAGGCTGCCGATGCATGCCCGCGCCCGGCTCGGCATCAGCCGCTCCTTCCAGATCCTGTCGGTTTTCCCCAATCTCAGCGTGTTCGAGAATGTCCGCATCGCCGTGCAGGCCCAGAAGATCGGCGCGCGCGGATTGCTGAACGATGCCCATGGCATCGACGCGATCAATGCGCGCAGTTGGTCGCTGCTGGATGCGGTCGGGCTCGCCGACAAGGCCGCCGCTCCTTGCGCAGACCTTCCCCATGGCGCCAAGCGCCTGCTCGAGATCGCGGTGACGCTGGCGATCGAGTCCAAACTGCTGCTGCTCGACGAGCCGCTGGCCGGCCTCGCCGAAGCCGACCGCATCATCGTTGCAGATCTCATCCGCCGGCTCGCGAAGAACCATGCGGTTCTGCTGATCGAGCACGACATCGACCGCGTGCTGGCGATTTCGGACCGCATCTCCGTGCTGCATCAGGGCCGGATCATTGCGGATGGTAAACCGACCGAAGTGGCCAACAACCCGGAGGTCATCTCCGCCTATCTCGGCGCGGCCAAGAGTGCCGACCAGGTGGCGCCCGCTATCGAGCGCCAAGCCGGTGCCGCGACCGAAGCGCTGCTCGAGGCGCGCGGTATCGCCGTCGGCTATGGCGGCAGCACCGTCCTCTCCGGCGTCAGCCTGGAGGTCCGCAAGGGCGAGGCCGTCGCGCTGCTCGGCCGCAACGGCGTCGGCAAGACGACGGCGTTGCGTGCTCTCACAGGTAGCCTGCCGCTCGACGCAGGGACGGTGTCTTTCGCGGGCACGCAATTGGCGAAGCTGCGCCCCTTCGAGATCAACCGGCTCGGCATCTCGCTCGTGCCGGAGGGGCGGCGCCTCTTCCCCAACCTCACCGTCGTCGAGAACCTGCAGCTCGCAGCGCGGCCAGGCGGAATGAATCTGGAGGAAATCTTCCAGCTCTTCCCGCGATTGCGCACGCGCCAGGCGGCCAAGGCCGAGAACCTCTCCGGCGGCGAACGGCAGATGGTCGCGATCGCCCGCGCCCTGATGGTGCCGAGCAAGCTCATCCTGCTCGACGAACCCTTCGAAGGGCTGGCGCCGGCCGTCGTCAACGAAGTGATGGACGCGCTGGTGAAGCTGCGCGGACAGGTCGCGATGGTGATCGTCGAGCACCACGCCGAAACCGTGCTGCCGATCGTCGACCGCGCCTATGTCCTGGTCAACGGCCAGGTCGCCTTCGCCGGCGATGCCGCCACGCTTGAAAAGGATCACGCCCTCCAGGCGCGCCTGCTCGGCGTCGTCCATGGCGAGAATCAGAATCCGCCAGCCCATGCGGCTGTCGTCTGAACACGGAGATCATGACCGCGATGGATTTCAACATCACCGGCGCAACGCGCCTCAATGTCATCATCGGCGATCCGATCGCCCAGGTGAAATCCCCGGCCGGCATGACGGCGGCCTTCGCCGCGCGCGACCATGACGCCGTCGTAGCGCCTGTGCGGGTCTCGCCCGAAGACCTGAAGGATTTTCTGACGGTTGCGACCCGGCTGAAGAATCTCGACGGCATCATCGTGACCGTGCCGCATAAATTCGCCTGCCACGCGCATTGCAGCAGCGCGACCGAGCGCGGCGACTTCCTCGGAGCGGTCAACATCATGCGCCGCCGCAAGGATGGCGGCTGGCATGGCGAGATGGTCGATGGGCTCGGTTTCGTCGGCGCCGTGAAGGCTGCGGGCTACGATCCTTCCGGCAAGCGCGCACTCTTGATCGGAGCCGGCGGCGCGGGCTCCGCGATCGCGCTCGCCCTCGTCGATGCCGGCGTCCGCGAACTCGCCATCCATGACGCCGACGCCACACGTCGCGACCGATTGATCGAGCGCCTCAACGCCAGGAACAAGGCGACGATCCTCGCTGGTTCGCCGGATCCGACGGGTTTCGATCTCGTCGCCAATGCGACGCCGGCCGGGATGAAGCCGGGCGACGCCTTGCCGGTCGATGTCGCCAAGCTCTCGCCTTCGACCTTCGTCGGCTGCGTCGTCACCGTGCCGGCCGTCTCGCCGCTGATCGAGACCGCCCGCAAGCTCGGCTGCCGGACCTCGACGGGAACCGAGATGTACCAGGCGCTACAGACCGCGATGGTCGAATTCCTGCTCGCCGGCGAGAAGCTCGACTGAGGAGGCCATCCATGTTCGCGAGCATCGACGCCATTTCCGACAATGCGAGCTACGACATCATCGTCGTCGGCGCGGGTGGCGGCGGACTGGCTGCTGCCGTCTTCGCGGCCATCGCCGGCAAATCCGTCCTCGTCGTCGAGCGGACGGAGTATGTCGGCGGCACCACCGCGCTTTCGGCAGCGACGACCTGGATCCCCAATTCGCTGCATGCGAGCACGGTCGCGACCGATGACAGCTTCGAGAAGGCCGCCACCTTCCTGACCGGCGTCGTCGGCAACCGTTCCTCCGCGAGCCTGCGCGAAGCCTTCCTGAAGAGCGGCCCGGACGCGGTCGCTGCGCTGGAGGCGAAGACCGATGTCAGGTTCCGTCCCTACGCCACTCATCCGGACTACGAACAGCAGGTCGAGGGCGCGACGATGCGCGGACGGGCGCTCGAGCCCCTGCCCTTCGACGGCCGCGAGCTTGGCGACGACCTCGCCCGCATCCGCCCGCCGATCCCTGAATTCACCCTCTTCGGCGGCATGATGGTCGACCGCACCGATATCGGCCATCTGCTCGGTCTCAGGACATCCTGGAAATCCTTTCGGCACGCCGCCGCGATCCTGGCTCGCTATGGCCTGGACCGGCTGAAGAGCCCGCGCGGCACACGGCTCGTCATGGGCAATGCGCTGATCGGGCGGCTGCTGCTCAGCTTGAAGAAGCGCGGCGGCGCGGTCCTGCTTGGAACCTCGGTCTCGCAATTCCTCACCGGGCCGGACGGCGTCGCGGGCGTCGTGCTCGTGCAAGCCGGACAGACACGGACGGTCGAGGCGCGCCATGGCGTGGTGCTCGCGGCAGGCGGCTTCAACCGGCACAAGACGCGTCGCGCGCAGTTGCTGGCTTCACCCACTCCCGATTTCAGCCCCGCCGCGCCCGGCCATACCGGCGAGATGCAGGATCTGGCGCTCGGGCTCGGCGCACGTCTGGGCGAAGGCAATCTCGACAATGCCTATTGGGCGCCGGTCTCGCTGCGGACGCGTCCCGATGGTTCGACGGCCGTCTTCCCGCATTTCGTGCTCGATCGCAGCAAGCCAGGCACCGTCTGCGTCGACCAGAGCGGGCGCCGCTTCGTCAATGAATCGACCTCCTACCACCTCTTCGTCCGGGCGATGTTCGAGGCCAATCGCAGCGTGCCGACGATCCCCTGCTACATCATCACCGACGCCGCCGGCCTGAAGAGCTACGGGCTGGGCCAGGTCCGAATGGGCGCGAAGAACCTGAAGCCCTATCTCGATGACGGCTATCTCATCGAGGGCGCGACGGTGGCTGCCCTCGCCGAAAAACTCGGCATGGAGCCGGCCGTCCTTGAAAAGACCGTCGCCGACATGAACGGCTACGCCAGGACCGGGGTCGACCCCGAATTCGGCCGCGGCGCTACAGCCTATCACCGCGCCAATGGCGATGCCTCGAAGGGCCCGAACCCGACGCTTGGGCCGATCGCAACCGCACCCTTCTATGCGGTGAAGCTCGTACCCGGCGATATCGGCGCCGCGACCGGCCTCGTCATCGACGAATGGGCTCGCGTGCTCGATGGCGAGAACCGGCCGATCGGCGGGCTCTATGCCTGCGGCAATGAAGCGAATTCGATCATGGGCGGCACCTATCCGGGCCCCGGCATCACGATCGGCCCGGCGCTCACCTTCGCCTACCGTGCGGTCCAGCATGCGCTGGGCCAGTGCGATGCGGCAAAGGGACAGGCCTCGCATCGGGCCGAAGTCGCCTGATGAGTGGACCTGACGAACTCTCCTGCGATCTCCTCGTCATTGGTTCGGGAGCCGGCGGATTGTCAGCGGCTGTCACGGCCGCCTGGCTCGGGCTCGAGGTGATCGTGATCGAGAAGGAGGCCCAGTTCGGCGGCACCACCGCCTGGTCCGGCGGCTGGATGTGGATTCCGCGCAATCCGCTCGCCCAGGCCGCCGGCCTCGAGGAGGATATCGAGGTGCCGCGCCGCTATCTGCGCAGCGAGCTCGGCGATGGCTATGACGAAGACTTCGTCGCCATGCTGCTGGAGCAAGGGCCGCGCATGGTCACCTTCTTCGAGCGCGAGACCAGCCTCGCCTTCATCGACGGCAACCGGATTCCGGATTTTCATGATCGCTCGGACGGTTCGGCAACAGGTGGGCGCTCGCTTTGCGCGGCGCCGATCGATGGGCGGTCGCTCGGTCCCCGGATCAAGGATCTGCGCCCGCCGCTGGCCGAGGTCGCCCCCTTCGGAATGAACATCGCCTCCGGGACCGATCTGCAGCATTTCCTCAAGGCGACCCGCTCCCTGCCCTCCTTCCTCCATGTCCTGCGCCGGCTGGGGCGGCATGCCTTCGACATGCTGCGCCATGGCCGCGGCATGCATCTGGTCAATGGCAATGCGCTCGTCGCCCGCCTGTTGAAATCGGCCGATGATCTCGGCGTGCGCCTGATGGCCGAGACGCCGGCGCGCGACTTGATCCGCGAGGGAGACAAGGTCTCCGGCGTGGTCGCGACCTTGGCCGGGCGGCCTCTCGCGATCCACGCGAGGCGCGGCGTGGTGCTGGCTGCCGGCGGCTTCCCGCATGACACGGCTCGCAAGGCAGCGCTATTTCCTCATGCCCCCACGGGACAGGACCACTGGTCGGCCGCACCGCTCGCCAATAGCGGCGACGGCATCCGGCTCGGCGAAACGGCCGGTGGCCATGTTCGGACCGGCCTCTCCGATGCCGGGGCCTGGGCGCCGGTCTCGCTCGTCCCGAAGGCCAATGGCGATGTCGGGCGCTTTCCCCATCTGGTCGAGCGGGCCAAGCCCGGCCTCATCATGGTCCGCCGCGACGGGCGCCGCTTTGTCAACGAAGCCGATTCCTATCACGACGTGATGAAGGCGCTCTTTTCCGCGACGCCTCCCGGCGAGACGACTGAGGCCTGGTTGATCTGCGACCACGCCTTCCTGCGGCGCTACGGGCTTGGACGCGTGCGGCCGCGGCCCTTTCCGACAGGGCCCTGGCTCAGGAACGGCTATCTGCGCAAAGGCCGCAGCCCGGACGCGCTCGCCCGCGCCTGCGGCATCGACCCGGCCGGGCTCGTGGCGACATTGGCCTCCTACAACCATGACGCCGAGCACGGTCGCGACCCGCAATTCGGCCGTGGCGACAGCCCCTATAACCGCATCCAGGGCGAGGCTTCACATCGACCCAACCCTTGCGTTGCGCCGATCGCTGCTGCGCCGTTCTACGCGGTCAGGATCGTGCCCGGGAGTCTCGGCACCTTCGCCGGCTTGAAGACGGATGCCCACGCACATGTGCTCGACACCACGGACCGGCCGATTCCGGGCCTCTATGCCGTCGGCAACGACATGTCGAGCATGATGGCCGGGCGCTATCCCGCCGGCGGCATCACGCTCGGCCCGGCCATGACCTTCGGCTTCATTGCGGCCCATGACGCTGCCGGCGTCCCGCTTGCCAACAACCGTTCCTGACTCCAGCGAAAGAGGTTTCCCATGCGCTACGAGATCGCAACCCTGACCGTGAAGCTCGGCAAGGCGGCCAGCGTCGTCGCCGGCATCGACGCCTATGTGAAGGCGCCCGAAGCCAAGGGAAGGCTGCTCGGCTGCTGGGCGAGCGAGATCGGCGCGCTCAACGAGATTTTCGTGCTGCGCGGCTTTGCCGACGATGCCGAACTCCAGGCCGAGCGCCGGCGCGCGCTCGACACGACGAACCCGTTCGGCGCCGGCGACGACATCGCCAGGCTGCAATTCGACAGCTATGCGCCCTTCCCCTTCCTGCCGCCGGTCGAGCCGGCGAAGCTCGGCAAGGTCTATGAGATCAGGACCTACAAGCTGAAGCATGGCGGCGTGCCGGCGACCATCGCCGCCTGGGAAGCCGCCGTGCCCGAGCGCGTAAAGCTTTCTCCACTGGTCATCGCCATGCATGCGCTCGACGGGCCGCCGCGCTTCACCCATATCTGGCCTTTCGCAAGCCTGGATGCCCGCGCCTCCGTTCGCGCCGATTCCGTCGCCAAGGGCATCTGGCCGCCGAAGGGCGGGCCGGAATGGCTGACCGGCGAGATGCACTCGACGATCGCGCTGCCGACAGCGATCTCGCCCCTGTCCTGACCGGTGATCTTACAAGGACGAAAGCGCTATGATGCCGACACTTTCGCTCGCTTACCTCACGAGCATCCCGCTTGCTCCGCCGGACGCCGTCTCGCTTGCCGCCGAACTCGGCTATGACGCAGTCGGCCTGCGCGCCTTGCCGGCAGCGCCCGGCGGCGATTTCAGCCGCCTTATCGAGGAGCCGGCGCTCCTGGGCGAAACGAAGCGGCGCATCGCGGATACGGGCGTTTCCGTCTTCGATGTCGAGATTGTCCGGCTCGCCGCCGACTTCAAGGTCGCGGCTTTCCAGCCCTTCCTCGACCTCTGCGGCGAACTCGGAGCCCGTGCGATCCTCGTCGCCGGAGACGACCCCGACGAAGCGAGGCTGACGGCCTCCTTCGCCAGCTTCTGCGCGGCGGCAGCCCCCTACGGCCTGACCGGCGACCTGGAATTCATGCCCTGGACCAAGGTGCCCGATGCCCGCACCGCATTGCGGATCGTCACCAGGGCGGGCGAGGCCAATGGCCGCGTGCTGGTCGATGCCTTGCACGCCGGCCGCTCCGGGACGACGCTGGCCGATATCGCGGCGATCCCGAGCGAGCGCTTGAGCTATGCCCAGATCTGCGACGCGCCGGGCGAGGTTCCGAAAACGGATGAGGGCCTGATCCACACCGCCCGCTGCGCGCGATTGCTGCCGGGTGAAGGCGGCATCGACCTTGTCGGCATCTTCTCGCAACTGCCGCAGGAATTGCCGGTCAGCGTCGAGGTGCCCCATCTCGAACGCATGGCCGCGCTCGGCCATCGCGAATGGGCTCGCCAGGCCCTCGAGGCGACGAAAGCGCTGCTCGCTGATCGTGATCAGGCCGTGGCGCGCGGCGCGAGCCTGCGCGAAGGAACCAGCCCATGAACGCGATCGATCTGCGCGGCAAGACAGCGCTTCTGACCGGTGGCTGCGGCGGCATCGGCGTTGCCGTGAACGAACGCATGAGCGCCTCGGGCGCGACGGTCGTGACATGGGATCTGGCGGAAGCCGCCGACGACCGGGTCGACGTCGCCAGCGAGGAGGCTGTCGATGCCGCGATGGAGCGGCTTCTCGCCCGTCACGGCCATCTCGACATCCTGGTGAACTGCGCCGGCATCACCGGCCCGAACCAGCCCATCGAGCGCTACAGCCTGGCGGATTGGCGCCGCACGCTCGACGTGAACCTGACCAGCACCTTCCTGTGCTGCCGCGCCGCCGTGCCGGCGATGCGACAGCGAAATGCCGGCCGGATCGTCAACCTCGCCTCCATCGCCGGGAAGGAGGGTAATGCGATGATGACGGCCTATTCGGCGGCGAAGGGCGCGGTCATCGCGCTCACCAAGGCGCTGGCCAAGGAACTGGCCGATACGGAGGTGCGCGTGAACTGCGTCGCTCCGGCCGTGATCGCGACGGATCTGATCAAACAGATGTCGCCGGAGACCTATGCGACGGTCATCGCCAAGATCCCGCTTGGCCGCCCGGGCCGTCCCGACGAGGTCGCGGCCCTGATCGCATGGCTGGCATCGGACGAATGCTCGTTCTCGACGGGAGCCTGTTTCGATCTCTCAGGCGGCCGAGCCACCTATTGAAGGTTTCCAGTGGCTGTCCGGCGGCGGACCCCAATCGTTCAGGACGCGGCTATGGACGGCGCAGTCAAGACGGCGATGCGGCTTCTCGGCGTCATCGACACCAACACGATGGCGCGGCCGCAACGCTCCCTCAACGCCGAGGAAGCCGCGTCAGTCAAAACGATTCTCATGCAAGCCGGGCTTCTCGGTTAACCCCGCGACGAGCACCGGAACAAGGCCGTCGCTCTGAGGCAGCGGCTCGAAAGGGATCAAGCGGATCGGCCTGGATGCAGGCCGTGCTGCAGCAGGCGGTTCTGTCGAAGACCTGCTGCGGCCCAACTCGGCGCGATGCGCCTCATCCCTTTTGACGACTCGACAAGCGCGCCGGCCGTACCAACGCCGGAATTGCTCAAGGATTAGGCAGGCGCCGACGCAGCCCTGACCATGCGCCCCCTTCCCGAACGATCGCGAATAGGCATAGGCTGCCCGAAATGGGGAAAACACCTGCGATGGTCGCGTTCGATGAAATGACCGGCTCCGGCTCCGATATACGGCCGGCCTATGCTGAGCTCGACCGCTGGCTGAAGGAAGCGCCGCCGGAAACGCTGGCACTGCGGCGCAGCCAGGCCGAACTGTTCTTCCGCCGCATCGGCATCACCTTCGCCGTCTATGGCGACGAAGAGTCGACCGAGCGCCTGATCCCCTTCGACATCATTCCCCGAGTCTTGACCAAGCCGGAATGGACCAAGCTGGAGGCGGGCCTGCGCCAGCGCGTGACCGCACTGAACATGTTCCTGGCCGATGTCTACGGGCCGAAGGAATGCCTCAAGGCCGGGATCATCCCGCCCGACCTGGTCTATGGCAATGCCTGCTACCAGCTCGAAATGGTCGATTTCCAGGTGCCGCACGGCATCTACTGCCACATCGCCGGCATCGATGTGGTCCGGGTCGATGCCGACACCTTCTATGTGCTGGAGGATAATGCGCGCACGCCCTCGGGCGTCTCCTACATGATGGAGAACCGCGAGGTGATGCTCAGGCTCTTCCCGGAGCTCTTCGCCACGCATCGCGTCGCACCCGTCGACAACTATCCCGACCAGCTGCTGGCGACCCTGCGCTCGGTCGCGCCGCGCAGCGCACCAAGCGACCCTTCGATCTGCCTGCTGACGCCCGGCCAGTTCAATTCGGCCTTCTACGAACACTCCTTCCTGGCCGACAAGCTCGGCGTCGAACTGGTCGAGGGCTCGGACCTGCTGGTCAAGGACGATGTCGTCTATATGCGCACCACGCAGGGCCCCAAGCGGGTCGATGTGATCTACCGGCGCATCGACGACGACTTCATCGACCCGCTCGTCTTCCGCGGCGATTCCGTGCTCGGCGTGCCCGGGCTGATCGGCGCCTACAAGGCCGGCAACGTTACACTGGCCAACGCGGTCGGCACCGGCGTCGCCGACGACAAGGCGGTCTACAGCTACATGCCCGAGATCGTGAAGTTCTTCACCGGCGAGGAGCCGATCCTGAAGAACGTGCCGACCTGGCGCTGCCGCGAGCCCGAGGCCAACGCCTATGTGCTCGACAATCTCGAGAAGCTCGTCGTCAAGGAGGTCAACGGCTCCGGCGGCTACGGCATGCTTGTGGGGCCCCACGCCAACAAGGCGCAGATCGAGAGCTTCCGCAAGAAGCTGAAGGCGAGCCCCGAGGGCTTCATCGCCCAGCCCACCCTGGCCCTCTCGACCTGCCCGACCTTCGTGGCCTCGGGCGTGGCCCCACGCCATGTCGATTTGCGCCCATATGTGCTTTCGGGCGCCAACGGCATCTCCTGCGTGCCCGGCGGCCTCACCCGCGTCGCGCTGAAGGAAGGCTCGCTCGTCGTCAATTCCAGCCAGGGCGGCGGAACCAAGGACACCTGGGTGCTCGATGCATAACATCAATGGCGGCATTCATCCCGGACGGAACGCCGACACACCGCGCCCCGCCACGAAAAGGCCCGAACTGACCATGCTCTCGCGCACAGCTGACAGCCTTTACTGGGTCTCCCGCTATGTCGAGCGGGCCGAGTATCTCGCCCGCATCCTCGATGCGACGACGCGATTGACCAACCTGCCCCACGCCTATGGCGGCGCCGGCACGGAATGGCAGAGCGCGGTCTCGACCGCCGGCTGTGAGGAGGCCTTCGCCAAAGCCTATGGTGAGGCCAATGAGCGCAATGTCTGCGACTTCCTGACCTTCAACCCCGACAACCACTCCTCGATCCGCAACTGCCTGGCGCTCGCCCGCTCCAATGCGCGCGCGGTGCGCACCGCGCTGACCTCCGAGATGTGGGACGCGCTGAACGGCGCCTGGCTCGAACTACAGCGCTTCGAGAAGAAGCGCATGGACCGCGAGGAGTTCGCCCGCTTCCTCGAATGGGTGAAGAATGTCTCGCTGGTCTTCGACGGCTCGGCCTACCGCACCATGCTGCGCGACGACGGCTACTGGTTCTCCAGGCTCGGCGTCTATGTCGAGCGCGCCGACAACACAGCGCGCATCCTCGACGTCAAATACCATGTCCTGCTGCCGGCCAATGAGCAGGTCGGCGGCTCGCTCGACTATTTCCAATGGACCACCGTGCTGCGCGAGGTCTCGGCGCTGACCGCCTATCACTGGGTCTATCGCGAGGCGGTGAAGCCTCTGCTGATCGCCGATCTCCTGATCCTGAACCGGCGCATGCCGCGCTCGCTGGCGAGCTGCTACGAAAACATCTCACGCTTCCTCGACGCGCTCGGCGACGCCTATGGCCGCCAGGGACCGGCCCAGCGCCAGGCGCGCAAGACGCTCGCCAACCTCAACAACACCCGCATCGACGACATCTTCCAGCACGGGCTGCACGAGTTCATCTCGGACTTCATCACCGAGAATAACCGCCTTGGAGGCACCATCATCGAGCAGTATCTGCAATGAAATTGGGCCTCAGGCTCGCTTCCAGCCGCATGGCCCGCTAAAGAGAGGCCGTCCACGCCCCACCGCCTGAGACCCAGCGACGCCATGCGGATCCGGATTTCCCACTCGATCTCTTACGCCTATGCCGAGCCCGCCCGGCACATCACGCAGATCCTGCGGCTGACTCCGCGCGACCATGACGGCCAGCACGTCATGTCCTGGCGCATCGAGCCCACCGTCGATGGCCGCCTGCGCGCCGGCCAGGACCCTTACGGCAACCTGATCCACACCTTCTCTGCCGATGGCCCGATCGCGACGCTGGCGATCCAGGTCAGCGGCCTGATCGAGACCACCGACCTCGCCGGTATCGTGCGCGGCGGCATCGAGCGCGTTCCGCCCGAGGTTTTTCGCCGTGACACGCTGCTGAGCGCGCCAGATGAGGCGCTCCGCAACTTCGCGCTGGAGACGACGCGCGAAGCAAGAACACCGCTTGCCAGGATGCACGCCCTGATGGACGCGCTGCACGAGGAGATGACCTGCCAGGAGCCCGCCGATCGCATCGGAATCGGCGCCGCCGCCGCCTTCGCGGCGCGCGAGGGCATCGCGCAGGATCTCGCCCATGTCTTCATGGCCTGCGCCCGCCATCTCGGCCTGCCCGCGCGCTACGTCTCCGGCTATGTCGCCGAAAGCCAGTCCCTGCCCCATGCCAGCGGCGCCCATGCCTGGGCCGAGGTCCATCTCGACGATTATGGCTGGATCGGCTTTGATTGCGCCAACGGCCTGTGCCCGATCGACACCCATGTGCGCATCGCCTCGGGCCTCGACTATTCCGATGCCGCTCCGGTGCGCGGGGCGCGCAAGGGCGGCGACGGTGAGCGCCTCTCCGTGGTCGTCAGCGCGCGCCAGGCCGCCGGCTTCCAGGCCAACCAATGACGGACCGGCCGGGCGCAACCCGGCCGCTCCCACAGCAAGGACCCGCCTCGTGACCTATTGCGCCGGAATCCTCGTGCAGGACGGGCTGGTGATGATCGCCGACACCCGCACCAATGCCGGGCTCGACGACGTCTCGACCTTCCGCAAGCTGCATGTCTTTTCCACGCCGGGGGAGCGCACCTTCGGGTTGATGACAGCGGGCAACCTCTCCGTGACCCAGTCGGTGGTCAGCCTGCTGCATGAGGGGCTGGCCAATCCCGAAACCGGCGAGATGGACACCCTGCTCAACGCGACGACGATGTTCCGCGCCGCCCAGCTCGTCGGCCGTGCCATCCGCGCCGTCAGGGAGATGGATGGCGACGCCATGAAGGAAGCGGGCGTGAAGTTCGACGTCTCGATGCTGTTCGGTGGCCAGATCAAGGGCCAGCCGATGCGGCTCTTCATGGTCTATGGCGCCGGCAACTTCATCGAATGCGGCATGGACGCGCCCTTCCTCCAGATCGGCGAGCACAAATACGGCAAGCCGATCCTGGACCGCGCCGTGACCTACAAGACGCATCTCTACGATGCGCTCAAGGTCGGCCTGATCTCGATGGATTCGACGATGCGTTCGAATCTCGGCGTGGGCCTGCCGATCGACCTGATCGTGCTGCGCCGCGACGTCGCCGAGCCCGAGCTCAACCGCCGGATCGAAGCGGGCGAGCCCTATTTCCACGACTTGCGCGAACGCTGGTCGGCGGCGTTGCGCGCGGCCCACACCGCGATACCGCGCCCGCCCTATGCACCACCCACCGGTTGAAACCCCCAAGAATCTGCGCGCACGGCAACGGGATGTCAACGATCCCTTGGCATTCTGCATGTCCTGATGCCCTTTTCGGATAGCTGATGCGCGCGCCTGCCGTCGCGAAGATGACCAACGCGGACTCGTCGGCGCGGATGCTCAAGAGCACCGTGGCGACGCTCGGCTGCGCGTTTCTGCTGGTCTTGTCCGCTTTGGCCGCCGTCGTGCTCGCCATCACCAGCGACGCCAACAAGCTCGAGGCGATGCGCCAGCGCGACCGCATCGAGGCGGCGATCGACAGCCAGCTCAAGCTGCGCCGCTTGCGGCTCGACAGCTTCGCGGCGAGCGGGGAATTGCAGACGGCCCTCGCCGCGAGCGATGATCCGCTCTCGGCGCTTCAATCCGCTTTCACGCGCCTCAGCACGCGCTTCCTGGAGTTCGACGGCGCTTACATAGTGACCGGCGCTGGTCGGGTTCTCGCGGGTGTCGAATCCGGCGTGCAGGCCGGCCAGGCCGGCTATAATGGCTTGAAGCATTTCAGCCAGCGCATTCCCGGAGGCTCGGCCGCCTCGACGGAGCCCGCAACGACCATGGCCGAACCGACGGTCAGCTTCATCATCCATGACGGCCAAGAGGCCATCGCCATCCTGGTCGCCGATCTCGCGGCCGCGGCCACACCGGCCTTCCCCCGCTGGCCCGGCAGTCTGAAGCTCGTCGGCTATCGGCGCTTGACCAGCGCGGTGCTGCACGACATCGCCGATCGCTACCGCGTCGCCGATGTCCGCCTGACCGGACGGATGCCTGAGGATCCGGTGTCGCGCCGCCAGGTTCTGGCGCCCGACGGTGCCGTCAAGGCCTGGCTGGCCTGGACACCCGAGCGCCCGGGAGACGCCATGCTGCACCAGTTCTTCTGGGGCTTCGTTGCGGTCGGCCTGCTCTTCGCGGCGATCTTCGCTTATGTCATCCAGAGGTTGCGCGGCGCCGCGAGCCAGGTCGCGCTCAGGGAGCGCCAGATCCAGCGCCTCGCCGGACAGGATGAGCTCTCACTGCTGCCGAACCGGCGAACCTTCGACCTCAGACTCGATCAGGAACTGGCACAGCTCAACCGCTCGGGCGCGAGCCTGGCGGTCATGCTGCTCGACCTCGACCGCTTCAAAGCAGTCAATGACACCTATGGCCACACCGCCGGCGACGAGCTGATCCGCCAGGTCGCCGACAGGCTCCTGGGCATCATGCGGCTGGGCGACACTGTGGCGCGGCTTGGCGGCGACGAATTCGGCATCATCCAGACCAATATCCATGATCCGGCCGGCTGCGCCGCCCTTGGCGAACGCATCCTCGAGGCGCTGACCAAGCCCTTCACCATCTTCGGAGTGGAAACCTCGATCGGCTGCTCGATCGGCATCGCGCTCGCGCCGCAGGACGGCAGCGACCGCGGCTTACTGCTCCGGCTCGCCGACACCGCGCTGTACCAATCCAAGAACGAAGGCCGGAACCGTTACTCCTTCTTCGAAGAGCACATGAACCGCTCGCTGCAGCTCAAGCGCATGGTCGAGGAGGATCTGCGCAAGGCGATCACCGACGACCAGCTTGTGCTGCACTACCAGCCGCAGGTCTCGATCGACGGCTTGTCGATCATCGGCGTCGAGGCCCTCGTGCGCTGGCCTCATCCGGAGCACGGCATGGTGCCGCCCTCCGAATTCGTCGGGATCGCCGAGGAACGCGGCCTGATCGTGCCCCTGAGCGACTGGGTGCTGCGGCGCGCCTGCACGGAAGCCCGGCGCTGGGAGGGCGTCAAGCTCGCGGTCAACGTCTCGCCGATCCAGTTCCGCCACAAGGACTTCGTCGCCAACGTCATCGCCATCCTGGAGGAGACCGGCTTCGACCCGGCGCGTCTCGAACTGGAATTGACCGAGGGCGTCGTGGTCGAGGACGCCGATGCGGCGGAGGCCGCGATGATGGATCTGCGCAGTCACGGCGTCGGCCTCGCGCTGGACGATTTCGGCACCGGCTATTCGAGCCTGATCTATCTGCGCCGCTTCGCCTTCGACAAGATCAAGATCGACCGCTCATTCCTGGAATACATGGAGACGACGGGGGAATCGGCGATCCTGGTCCACTCGATCGCCCATCTGGGGCGCGCGCTCGGCCTGCGGGTCTGCGCCGAGGGGGTCGAAACGGTCGAGCAGCACCGCTTCCTGCAGGCGATCGGCTGCCATGAATTGCAGGGCTTCCTGTTCTCGAAAGCCGTCGCGGCGGATGAGATCGACCGGCTGCTGGCGCAGGACGCGCCTTTTGCCGCCCGCCTCGCAGCGGCTTGATGACTCAGAACAGCCCGGAAAGACCGCTGACGATCGCATAGGCGAAGCCGGCGCTGAGGATCAGCCCGCCCACTCCGATGACGGCGCCGGCGATGATGAACAATCCGTCCCGCTCGACGAGACCCAGGCCGACCAGGCAGACGGCAAGCCCAAGCGGAATCTGCCCGATGAAGGGCGCCGCGACGACGAGGCCCAGCGCGAGCACGAGGATGATCAGCCCGAGCACCGGAGTCGCCAAGGTGCTGCCCAGGACGGTCAGGCGGGGTCGTGAAAAGCGCTCGAGCCGCGTCAGCACCGGCACGGCGCGCGCTACTGCGCGGCTAAGCTCGGGCTTGCCGACGCTCTTGCCGAGCACGGCCTGAGGCAGCCACGGCATGGCGCGGCCCGTCAGCATCTGCACCGCGACGAAGGCGAGCACCAGGCCGCAGACCAGCGGGATCGGCGGCGGCATCGGCAGGCAATTGGGCAGGCCGAGCAGGACCACGAGCAGCGCGTAGCTCCGATCCTTGAGCGCGGACATGATCGTGGCGACCCCGATGCGCTCTCCAGGCAGGGCGGCGAGCGCCGTCAGTAGTCCGGAAGTGCGCAATGGATATGACAATAGGACAAGGGCCGGGCCGGGTCGGGAGGAGCGGCCTAGCATGCGCAGGCCCCGCGCAACAAGCGCGGCGACGCCGAGGGCAGGATGCAAAAAGTGGGTACCGGCGTTTTGCGCCCTGCCCGGGCGCGGGTCAGAGCAGGATGCAACAACGTGGAAACCGGCTTTTTGCGTCGATCCTGCTCTAACTCCTTGATGAGACCCTTCAGTGCAGCGTCAATACGCCGTTGACGTTGATGATTTCGGCCGGACGGATCAGGCGCGAATGCGCGACTGTGACCGAATGAAGCGGGCCTTCGAGCTCCCGCTTCCAGAAATCGAGAAAGTCGTGCAGCTGCGGGAAACGCGGGGCGAGATCATATTGTTGCCAGATATAGGTCTGCAGCAATTTCGGGTGATCGGGCATGCGGTAGAGGATCGTCGCCGTCGTCAATCCGTATCCCGCCAACTGCCGGATGAAGTCCGCTGAAGCCATTGCCATCTCCCTTCGCCACGTCACGATGAAAGTTGAGCCGGTTAGATATAGGGTGCGCCGGCATGGTTAACAAAAGCTTGCAAGCCTCCTGCCAAGCTTCTGCAGTCAGGCTTGCATCCAGCCATGCCCGGGAATCGTTGCATCCAGTGCTGGAGTGGGACTGGCGGCGCGTTAGCGGGTGCTGGGGGGGGGGGCGGCTGACAATGCACCGGCGACAGACCTGAGGAGGCCCATGCCACGCTGGCCACATTCTAGCCGGGCTGACGCATTCTATGACTCGAGCGCGGATTTGATGTCGGTCCTGGCGAAATCATCGCCGATGAACAGCAGCGGGCAATTGTGCTGCTTGGCGACGGCATAGGCAAAACAGTCGCCGAAATTCAGCCCGGCCGGGTGGACGCCCCTCCCCCATATCCCATGCGCCGCGGCCGCGTGCCGCGCCTCCGCCGGTGTCACATCGATGACCGCGAAGCCGAAGCGACCGACCAAATAGGCCATCGCCTCATCCAGCCCTCGCTTGCTCGCGACGATCAGTGCTTCGGTCAATGTTCCAGCGGAGATGATGACCTCGTCCTCGCGCTCCAGGGCCGCCATGCAGTCGTTAGCCTGCGGTTCTTCGAGGAGGATCGCCATCAGCGCGGAGGTGTCGACCGCGATCACTTCGGCAAGCCGTCCTCGTCATAGAGGAAATCCTGGCTGCGGGCCGCGTCCGGCCCCGGCAATATCTTGCCGCGTGCCATCTCTTGGGCCGTCTCGATCACCCGCCGCCGTTCCGCGCGGTCGATGACTGGCTTGACCGGAACCAGCCGGACGGCTGCCTGACCATGGCGGGTCAGAACCACCTCCTCGCCAGCCTCCGCGCGGCGGACGAGATCGGTCAATTGCCCTTTGGCCTCGCTCACGGAGATGTTCATCGGCAAGCCTTGTCCTGCAACGCAGTCCAAATAATTTGGACCAATACATGGTCCAAATCAAGCCATCCCCTATTCAACCAGCGCCCGCAGCGCCTCCGGGGTATCGACGTCGAGCGCGATCGCCGGATCGTCCAGCGGCACCTCGGCGACAGCGTCTCCGGCCTCGTCGAGCAGACGCCTGGCGCCCTGATCACCGGTCAAACGCGTCACCGCCGGAAACAGCGCCCGGGCGAGCAGCACGGGATTACCCCGCTGGCCAAGCAGTGTTGGCACCACCGCGAGCGCATCCGGCCTGTCGGCGAAGACTTCGGCCAGTCTATCGATCACCTGCGCGGTCACATTGGGCATGTCGCCGAGCGAAACCACGACGCCTGGCGCCGAAGCCGGCAATGCGGCAAGCCCCGCCTTCACAGAACTGGCAAGGCCGCCGGCGAAATCGGGATTATGGACGAGGCGAATATCGAGATCGGCCAGCGCGGCCGCAACCTCCTTCTGCTGATGCCCCGTCACCACCAGGACAGGCCCGGCCTTTGAGGCCAGTTGCGCTTCGACGGCATGGCGCACCAGCGGCTTCCCGCGCACAACCTGCAGCAGCTTGTTGGCCTCGCCCATCCGGGTCGAGCGGCCGGCGGCGAGCACGATGCCGGCGACCGGCGCGGCCTGCGCATGGCCCGGCGCGCGCGGCTGCGGGCGCGAGACGATCTCCATCAGAAGGCCGCCGACGCCCATCGCCTGAATATCGGCCTTGCGGACGGGAATGCCGGCGAGGCAGCGCTGCAGCACCCAGTCGAAACCGTTCTCCTTGGGCGAACGGGCGCAGCCGGGCGCGCCGATTACCGGCTTGCCGCCGAGCTCGCCGATCAGCAGCAGATTGCCGGGATCGACCGGCATGCCGAGATGCTCGATCCGCCCACCGGCCGCGAGCAGCGCCTGCGGGATCACGTCGCGCCGGTCGGTGATGGCCGAGGCCCCGAAGACGACGACGATGTCGGCCGGCCCCGCAGCCGTCTTCGCAAGCGCCTGCGCCAATGGCGTAACTTCATGCGGCACGCGCCTGTCAGCCGACAGGCTTGCGCCGGCCGGCGTGAGCCGGTCAACCATGATCCGCAGGGTCTTCTCGATAACCGAGGGCTTGAGGCCGGGCAGGAGTGTCGAGATCACCTCGACCGAGACCGGCCGATAGGCTGCCACCGAGATCGGCGCGCCCGAGACGGCCGCCAGCGCCTCGTCGACCAGGCTCCCGGCAAGGCCATAGGGGATGATCTTGACCGTGCCGACCATCTCGCCCGCGACGACAGGCTTCATCGCCGGCAAGGTCGCGGCTGTGACCGCCTCGTCGATCCGGTTGAAGCGGTCGATCGCCGCAATATCGATCGTCAGCACCCCTGCTGTGGTCGCGAAGAGATTGACGCGGCCGGTGAAGGGGTTCTCGGTGACGATGCCCTGCCCCGCCAACGCGGCGGCCAGCTTCGCCGCCGCTGCATTCTCGTCGATATCGCCTGGCTCCAGCCTGACGGCGACGATCTCGGTCAGCCCGACGGCGGCAAGCCTGCCTGCATCCTCCGTGCTGATCGTCGCGCCCTTCCTGATGATGACGTCGCCGGCCCGGACCGTGTGCGCGGCGATGCAGCCTGCGACCTCAGTGATGGCGACGGGTCCGAATTTCATCTGGTTTGTGGCTCAGGCCGGTTTGCGGCGGGGGCCGCGCAAGCTGCTGACGATTTCGGCCAGGATCGCGAGCGCGATCTCGGCGGGCGACACCGCGCCGATGTCGAGCCCGATCGGCGCGTGGATGCGCCCGGTCGCGGTCTCATCGAAGCCCGCAGCCGCCAACCGCTCTATGCGCCGCGCGTGCGTCTTCCGGCTGCCGAGCGCGCCGATATAGAAGCAATCGGACCGCAGGGCGGCCTCAAGCCCGGGATCGTCGATCTTGGGATCGTGCGTCAGCGCAACGAAGGCCGTGTAGCCGTCGAGCCCGATCGTCGCGATCGCCTCGTCCGGCCATTCCGTCAGCAGGCGCACGCCGGGAAAGCGCTCGGATGTGGCGAACGCGGTGCGCGGATCGATGATCACGAGGTCGAGATCGAGCAACTTCGCCATCGGCGCCATCGCCTGCGAGACATGGACGGCGCCGGTGATGACGATGCGCGGATGCGGCGCCTGCACGGTCAGGAAATACTGCGCGCCCTCGACCTCGACCATGGCGCTCTTTGCCATGCGCAACTGCTTGTCGAGCACCTCCGCCAGAGGATCGGTGGCGATCTCGCTCGCCTTGACCAGCCGCTGTGCACCGCTTTCGATCGTGGTGACAAGCACACTCGCACGCCGCGCCGTGCGTTCGGCATTGAGCGCAGACAGGATCGAAAGCTCCATCGCTTCAGCCCTTATCGGTCGCGAGCTTCAGCCCAAGTCCGATCATCATCGAGCCGCCGAGCCAGCGCCCCAAAGCAAATCCGGCCCGTGTCTGCTTCATCGTCCTGACCACGGCGGACGCCCCCAGGACCGTGGCTAAATCGGCCGAGGAAAAGGCGAAATTGACGACCGTGCCGAGGATCAGGAACTGCGCCCAGACCGGCAGGGAGCCGGCCGGATCGACGAATTGCGGCAGGAGCGCAATGAAGAACAGCGCAACCTTGGGGTTCAGTACCTCGACGATGAAGCTGTCGATCAAGGCGCGCCTGGCCGTCTTGGCTGGCGTCAGGGGAGCGTTGCCCTGGGCCAGCTTGGCGCGGATCATGCCGATGCCGAGCCAGACGAGATAGAATGCGCCCGCAAGCTTCACCGCGACATAGAGCTCAGGTACATGCCTGAACACCGCCGACAGGCCGAAGGCGGCGGCAAAGACATGCAGATAGCAGCCAAGATGGATGCCGAGCATCGCCATGAGGCCGGCGCGGCGGCCATGCGCAATCGTCTGCGCCGCCGTATAGAGCAGCGCCGGCCCCGGGAAATAGGCGACCAGGATGGTCAGCGTCGCGAAGGCGACAAGGGTTTCCCAGGAAGCCATCAGTTCGCCTTCTCGGCTGCAATCCGCTCGACATAGACCCGAATCCGCCCGCCGCAGGAGAGCCCGACCTTCCAGGCGGTCTCGTCGGCAACGCCGAATTCGAGCGTGCGGGCTTTTCCATCGCCGATGACCTCGGCCGCCTCCTCCACGACCGCGCCCTCGACGCAACCGCCCGAGACCGAACCCTGGAAATTGCCCGCGTCATCGATGACGAGATGCGAGCCGACCGGGCGCGGGGCCGAGCCCCAGGTCTCGATCACGGTGGCGAGCGCGACGCCTCGGCCCGACCTGGCCCAGGCTTCGGCGAGGCTGAGGATGTCCGTGTCGGTGCTGATCATGGGATGACCTTCGATCTCGCTATGGCTTCAGACGCTTCCCGCCATAGCAAGCATGGCGAAGCAAACCGAAGGCTGGCGCGCGAGACGCCGGATTGCTTCGCTACGCTCGCGATGACGGCGTGGCGGCTTGAAGATCTTCATCGATATCATGCCTCACCCGGCCTTCTTCAACCACTGGCGCGGATCGCTCTTCCGGTCTGCATCCGGCGACAGTGCCGCACAGAGATCGGCCATCGCTGCGAGATTATGGATCGGTCGGAAACTGTCGACATGGGGCAGCATCGCGCGGATGCCGCTGGCGCGCGCCTCGAAGGCCTCGAAGCGCAGCAGCGGGTTGAGCCAGACGAGCTGGCGGCAGGAACGGTGCAGGCGGTCCATCTCGAAGGAGAGCTCCCCATCGAGATGCCGCTCCAGCCCGTCGGTGAACAGCAGAACAACCGCCCCGCCCGCCAGAACCCGGCGCGACCAGATCCGGTTGAACGTATGCAGCGCCGTCGAGATGCGCGTGCCGCCTTCCCAGTCGGGCGCGGCGCGTCCCGCCAGGGCCAGCGCATCGTCGGGGTCGCGGGCGCGCAAGCTGCGCGTGACATTGGTCAGCCTTGTACCGAAAACGAAGGAATGCACACGCTGGCGCTTCTCGGTGAGCGCATGCAGGAAATGCAGGAAGATGCGCGAATACTCCGCCATCGAGCCCGAGATATCGACCAGCGCAACGACCGGCGGATGCACCTCGGCACGCTCGCGGAACGCCAGATCGATCGAACCGCCGCCGCCCCGCAGAGAGCGGCGAAAGGTCCGGCGCGGGTCGATGCGCGCGCCCTGATGGGCAGCCTGGAAACGCCGCGTCGGCACCCTGTCGTCAGGCAGGCTCAAGCCCGCTATCAACTGTTTGGCCCGCGCGATCTCGGCTGCGCTCATCTGGGCGAAATCGCGCGATTTCAACGTCTCGCGATCGGAAACCGTCATCTGCGCGCTGAGTTCGGTCAGCTCCCGCGGCGGCTCGTCATCCTCTCGCTTGGGCGGCGCGAAGGCCTCCGCCACCCGCAGCGCGCCGGCCTCCTCCTTCTGCGGCGTGCTGTCACCGCCAGGCGAAACCGGCGACATCTGCGCCATCAGTTTCTCGATCAGCGCCCGCCTGCGCCAGAACAGCCGGAAGGCCTGATCGTAAACGACGCTGTCCTCGTGCTTCTTCACGAAGATCGCATGCAGCGCCCAATAGACGTCGTCGCGCTCGCCGAGCGCCCCTTCTGCCAGCGCCTCGACCGCCTCGACCACCGCGCCGGGGCCGACGGGCACACCGGCGATGCGCAGCGCTCGAGCAAAATAGGCGACGTTTTCGGGGAGTTTTCCGGTCATGAGTGAGCCGCGACCGTCATGCTTGGGCTCGTCCCGAGCATCCACGTCTTCGCTCTCAGCGGAATCAACGTCGCAAGGCGTGGATGGCCGGTACGATGGCGATCATGACGGAGAGTGTCGCTACTCACTCCTGCATCTCGGTCATGAACACCTTCTGCACGACCTGCCATTTGCTATCGACCTTCAGGAAGGACAGCAGATCGGTGAAATAGCGCGGCGGCATCTGGCATTTCACCTTCACAAGCGCCAGCGTCGGCCCGACCAGATCGATGGTCAGGATATGGTCGCCGCGCGCCAGGCCAGCGGCTTTCGGAGAGGGCCGGCTGCGCACCAACTCCAACCACTGGTCGCGCGGCAGAATCTTGATCGCGCCGTCCTCCTGCGCCGAAGTCAGTGCGCTGGTCGGGTGAAAGACATGGGAGAGCTTGTCGACATCGCCCTCATAAAGCCCGTTGAGATAGGTCCAGGTCGCCGCCTCGATCGCCTTGAGATCATTGTACATGGTGTCGCTCCTCTTCCGTCATGGTGGGGCTTGTCCCAGCCATCCACGCCTTGCGACGTGTCGGCCAGGTTGAACGAAGACGTGGACGGTCGACGCAAGGCCGACCCTGACGGCTGAGCCCCAACCTAGCCCCGCGCTTCCGCCTTCACCTGATCCAGCAGCTCCTTCACCTTCGAGCCTTGCATCGCCTGGATATCGTCCTGGTATTTCAGCAGCGCGCCCAGCGTGTCCGAGACCAGCGCGGGATCGAGTGCGACTGCGTCGAGCTCCACCAAAGCGCTCGCCCAGTCCAGCGTCTCGGCGACGCCGGGCGCCTTGAACAGTTCCTCCTTGCGGATCGCCTGCACGAAGGAGACGACCTGCTTCGCCAGCTTGGCGGGAGCGCCTGGCGCGCGCGCCTTGAGGATGGCGAGTTCGCGGACGGCATCGGGGTAGCCGACCCAGTGATAGAGGCAGCGCCGCTTCAACGCGTCATGGATCTCGCGGGTGCGGTTCGAGGTCAGGATCACGATCGGCGGCTCAGCGGCCTTGATCGTGCCGAGCTCGGGAATCGTCACCTGCGAATCCGCCAGAACTTCGAGCAGGAAGGCTTCGAAAGCCTCGTCGGTGCGGTCGAGTTCATCGATCAGCAGGATCGGCGCGCCACCCTCCTGCGGCTCCAGCGCCTGCAAGAGCGGACGCTTGACCAGGTATTTCTCCGAAAAGATATCGGCCTCGAGTCGGTCACGATCGCCGCTCGCACCGCCAGCTTCGGCGAGCCGGATCGCCATCATCTGGCCGGCATAGTTCCATTCATAGACGGCCGAGGCGAGGTCGAGCCCCTCATAGCATTGCAGTCGGATCAGCTTGCGCCCCAGCGCGGCCGAGAGCACTTTCGCGATCTCGGTCTTGCCGGTGCCGGCCTCGCCTTCCAGCAGCAGCGGCCGCTTCATCCTGAGCGCCAGGAACAGCACGGTCGCAAGAGAGCGGTCAGCGACATAGCCTTGCGCTTGAAGGAGGGACAGCGTCGCGTCGATGGAGACAGGAAGAGCGGTGGGCATGACAACTCGCGTCATGCTCGGGCTTGCCCCGAGCATTTCTTGGGAATGAACCACCAGCTAGGCTTGGCCGGGCCGCCCGGGTCAAGCCCGGGCATGACGCGGCAGGCTTGCGCGCAGCGCCCTACTTCCCCGTCGCCCGCGCCACGGCTTCCTTCGCCATCACGCCGATCAGATGCGCCCGGTATTCGGCATCGGCATGCATGTCGGCATTGATGCCCTTGGCCGAGGCCTTGAGGCCATCGAGCGATTTGGCGGCAAAGCGCGTCTTCAGCGCCGCCTCCGCCTCCGGCCAGCGGAAGACGCCCCCCTCGCCCGCGCCGGTGACCGCGACGCGGACATCGGAGCCGCGCTTGGCGACGAAGACGCCGACCAGCGCATAGCGCGAGGCCGGATTGCGGAATTTCGCATAGGCCGCCTTGGAAGCCAGCGGGAAGACGATCTTGGTGATGATCTCGCCCTCCTCCAGCGCGGTCTCGTAAAGGCCCGTGAAGAACTCGTCCGCTCCGACCTTGCGCTTGTTGGTGACGATCGTCGCCCCCAGTGCGAGGCAGGCTGCAGGATAATCCGCCGCGGGGTCATTATTGGCGACCGAGCCGCCGATCGTGCCGCGATTGCGCACATGCGGGTCACCGATATGCGAGGCGAGATAGGCCAGGCCCGGAATGGCCTCCTGCACGACCGGCGAGGCCGCGACCTCGGCATGGGTCGTCATCGCGCCGATCACGACAGTGCGACCCTTGCGCTCGATGCCCTTGAGATCGGCGCAGCCGCCGAGATCGACAAGTGCACCCGGCGAAGCGAGACGCTGCTTCATCGTCGGCAGCAGCGTGTGCCCGCCGGCGAGCAATTTGGCGTCCTCCTTCTTGGCGAGGAGACCGGCAGCCTGGCGCGCCGTGGCCGGGCGATGGAAGGTGAAGGCGTACATGGGCATGATCCCTTTCGAAACGTCGCAGGCGCTGGACAAGCGAACGACGGCCACATGCCGTCATCCGCCTTCTCGATGCTTACTCGGCAGCCATTCTCTTGAGGCTCTTCTGCGCCGCGCGCCAGACCGCCTGGGGCGTCGCCGGCATGGCGATGTCCTCATGGCCGAGCGCGTCGGTGATGGCGTTGATCACGGCAGGTGGAGCGGCGATGGCCCCGGCCTCGCCGCAGCCCTTGATGCCGAGCGGATTGGACGGGCATGGCGTCACTGTCATGCCGACATCGAAGGATGGCAGATCGCCGGCGCGGGGCATGCAGTAATCCATGAAGCTCGCGGTCACGAGCTGCCCATCACTGTTGTACTTCGCCCCTTCCAGCAGCGCTTGTCCGACCCCCTGGGCAATGCCGCCATGGACCTGCCCCTCGACGATCATCGGATTGATGACATTGCCGAAATCGTCCACCGCCGCCCAGCGCTCGATATGGGTCACGCCGGTGGCGGGGTCGATCTCGAGCTCGCAGATATGGACGCCGGCCGGGAAGGTGAAGTTGGTCGGGTCGTAGAACGCGCCCTCCTTCAGCCCGGGCTCGAGGTCCTGCCCGTTGAACTTGTGCGCGACATAGGCCTGTAGCGCGCAGGAACCAAAATCGAGCGCCTTGTCCGTGCCCTTCACCTTGAAGTGCCCATCCGCGAAATCGATGTCGGCCTCGTCCGCTTCCAGCACATAGGCCGCGACCTTCTTGCCCTTGGCGATGACCTTGTCGACCGCCCTGAAGATCGCCGACATGCCGACCGCGCCGGAGCGCGAGCCATAGGTGCCCATGCCCATCTGCACCTTGTCAGTGTCGCCATGGACGATCGAGACGTTCTCGATCGGGATGCCGAGCCTGTCCGAAACGAGCTGGGCGAAGGTCGTCTCATGGCCCTGGCCATGGCTGTGAGAGCCGGTCAAAACCTCGACGGTACCGATCGGATTGACCCTGACCTCCGCCGATTCCCACAGGCCGACGCCTGCACCCAGCGACCCCACCGCGGCCGACGGCGCAATGCCGCAAGCCTCGATATAGGAGGAAAAGCCGATGCCGCGCAGCTTGCCGTTGCGGGCGGAGTCGCGCTTGCGCTTGCCGACGCCCTTGTAATCGATGATCTCCAGCGCCTTCTTCATCGCCGCGCCGTAATTGCCGGCATCATACATCATGATCACCGGCGTCTGGTGCGGGAATTTCTTGATGTAGTTCTGCATCCGGAATTTCGCCGGATCCTTGCCGAGTTCGCGCGCCGCGACTTCGACCAGGCGCTCAACCACGAAGGTCGCCTCCGGCCGCCCCGCCCCGCGATAGGCGTCGACGGGCGCCGTGTTGGTATAGACCGCGTCGACCTCGGCATAGATCGCCGGGATGTCGTAGGAGCCCGAGAGCAGCGGCGCATAGAGATAGGTCGGCACCGAAGAGGAGAAAGTCGAGAGATAAGCGCCGAGATTGGCCGTGGTCTTGACCCTGAGGCCGGTGATCTTGCCCTCGGCGTCAGTCGCGAGCTCGGCATGGGTGACGTGGTCGCGGCCATGCGCGTCGGAGAGGAAGGCCTCGGAACGGTCGGAGGTCCATTTCACCGGCCGGCCGACCTTCTTGGCCACCCAGACGCAGACCGTCTCCTCGGCATAGATGAAGATTTTCGAGCCGAAGCCGCCGCCGACATCGGGCGCGATCACGCGAAGCTTGTTCTCGGGCGCGATGCCGATGAAGGCCGAGAGGACGAGGCGCGCAACATGCGGGTTCTGGCTCGTGGTGTAGAGCGTGAACGCCCCCTCGCCCTGATCGTAGTCGCCGACGGCCGCGCGCGGCTCCATCGGGTTGGGCACCAGTCGGTTGTTGACGATGTCGAGCTTCGTCACATGCTTGGCCGCCTTGAAGGCCTTCTCCGTCTCGTCCTTGTTGCCGAGATGCCAGTTGAACACCGTGTTGTCGGGCGCCTCCGCATGCACCACGGTCTTGGCCTTGGCGGCGCTTGCGGTGTCGACCACCGCCGGCAGCACGCTGTAGTCGACGACGATCGCCTCCGAAGCGTCGCGTGCCTGCGCCAGCGTCTCGGCGACGATCACGCAGACATGGTCGCCGACATAGCGGACCTTGCCCTGGGCCAGGGCCGGATGCGCGCCGGCGCGCATCGGCGAGCCGTCCTTGTTGTGAATCATCCAGCCGCAGATCAGCCCGCCGACCTTATCGGCCGTGAGATCGTCGCCTGTGAAGATTCCAAGCACGCCGGGCATCTTGGCCGCGGCCTTGGTGTCGATCGTGTTGATGGTCGCGTGGGCGTGAGGCGAGCGCAGGAAATAGGCGTGAGCCTGGCCGGGACGGTTGATGTCGTCGGTATAACGGCCCTGGCCGGTGATGAAGCGGTGGTCTTCCTTGCGGCGGACTGAGGCGCCGATTCCCGTGGCTGACATGCTGTTCCCTCCTCGCAGCGCGCCTCTGGCGGGCACGTCATGGCATGAGAAAAAACCCGCGCGGGATGGCGCGGGCGAAACGCCTTACTCTGCGGCCTGGCGGGCCGGCTTCGCCTTGCCGCCCATGGCCTCGGCTCCGGCTGCGATCGCCTTGACGATGTTGTGGTAGCCGGTGCAGCGGCAGATATTGCCGTCGAGGTCCTCGCGGATCGTCTGCTCGTCGAGCGCATGGCCACGCCGGTTCACGATATCGACGGCTGCCATGATCATGCCTGGCGTGCAAAAGCCGCACTGAAGCCCGTGATGCTCGCGGAATGCCTCCTGCATCGGATGCAGCGAGCCGTCGACCGCCAGCCCCTCGATCGTCGTCACGGAGGCGCCCTCGAGCGACAGCGCCAGCGTCGTACAGGACTTGATCGCCTTGCCGTCGACATGGACGACGCAGGCACCGCACTGGCTGGTGTCGCAGCCGACATGCGTGCCCGTCAGGCGCAGGTTCTCGCGCAGGAACTGGACGAGCAAGGTACGGGGATCGATTGTGCCGGTGACGGCTTTGCCGTTCACCGTCATCGAAACGGTGGCCATGGGGCATTCCTCCTGTGACCCGGGTCTGGCGCCCGGCTAAGACATCTCGAAGCCGTAGCGTATTCTCCCCTCGCGCGACCGCGATCGACGAAGGGCAGCTTTTCCTTGGAATAGCTCGAAACCGAATGTGGACCCGCGTTTTTGCGCGGTCAAGCCAGGGACCTCCGGACAAGCCACGCTGTTTTGTACCGTTTCGCGCTGATTCATCGCGTTCGACTGGATCTCGACCAGAATTTGAGAAACCGCGTGCGCATGTCGCATTGCCGGAATTTTAACCGGGGCCACTCACCGTGAGCCAGCTCGTTGGAGCGCTTTTGCCGGCGGCGCGAGGGCCAATCTTGACATCGATTTCCGAACAGGTCGCACGCCGCCTGCATTCGACGGGCTACGGCGAGCAAAAGCGCACCGCGCTGCGGGGCTATCGCAAGCACGTCGATCTCGTCATCGAAGACATCGTCGCCAAGGCCTTCACCTACGGTCGCCAGATCCATCCCGGGCTGAAAGACAACATCACGCCGCTGAACGAGAACCTCTATGAGATCACGGGGCAGCATTTCAGGTTGATCTTTGAAGGTGATTTCGACGAGCGCTACCACAAGTCCATGGAGCGCGTGTGCGTGCTGGAGCGCGCCGTCAAGGTCGGCACCCGTTCCCGCGTGGCGATCGCGGGGGCACTTTTCAGGGCAATCGCGACGAAGCCGCGCCTGGCCTCTCTGTTGTCGCCGAGGCGTTTCGCGAGAGATATGGAGATCATCGAGAACGTCCTGGTCATGGACATCAATACCGCGATCACCCTGGATCATGCCCTCGAGGCTGCGGAGGCGAGGCATCGCCGCGACGCGCTCGACACCGCCGCACATATGTTGAAATCACGGATCGGCACGCTCGATTCGACGATCAGCGGCGCAGTCGAGCAGTTCGTCGGCGCCACGGACGAGACCACGAGCGCGACAGCGTTCATTCGGACGCAGGTCCTTGATGTCACGCGTGCCGCCGAAATGATGAGAGACCGCGCCCGCCAGACGGCAGCCGCAACCGAAGAGATGTCGGCCAATATCGGCGAGATCGGCCATCGCGCCCGTCAAAGCGTCGCCATCGCCACCCGCGCCGTCGACGACGCGCAGGCGATGAACCACGCGATTACGCAATTGCGTGAATCGACCGCCAGCATCGGCTCGGTTCTCGGCCTGATCGCAGACATCGCCGCGCAGACCAATCTGCTCGCTCTCAACGCCACGATCGAGGCCGCCCGAGCGGGGGAAGCCGGGCGCGGTTTCGCCGTCGTTGCCTCGGAGGTGAAGTCGCTGGCTACCCAGACAGCCAATGCGACGCGGGAGATCTCTCGCCAGATTACCGAGTTCTCGGCAAACGCCTCCGCGTGCGGCCAGCATGCCGCCTCGATCAGCTCGACGATCGGCGAAATCCGGGGCGATTCCGAGGCAATATCCGACTCGGTCGCCCAACAGAGCCTCGTCACCTCGGGCATAGCGCGCGACGCCTCGGATGTGGCCGGCTGTTCGGACGATGCGATCGCCAGCGCCCAGGCCGTCAGCGACAGCCTGGAGACGACGACGAAGGCGATCGAACGCGCCACCTTCGTCGCTTCGCAGATCGCACTTCAAGTCGGCGCGGCGGAAGCCACCGTCGGCGAGGCGCTGACGGCGCTGAAGCAGGTGTCCTGACGCGCTCAGCCTTCGCCGACCGCCTTGAGACGGAAGAACACGCTCAACCTTCGCTGACCGCTTTGGCGAAATTGGCGAAAAACTCGTCGGCAAGCTTCTTCGAAACCGAATCGATCAACCTGGCGCCGAGCTGCATCAGCTTGCCGCCGACCTGCGCCTCGACGTCGTAGCGCAGCAGCGTCTGCCCGCCCTCGGCGTCGCTGAGCGCGACCTTTGCGCCACCCTTGGCGAAGCCGGCGATGCCGCCTTCGCCCTCGCCCTGGATGCGATAGCCATTGGGCGCGTCGAGGTCGACGAGCTCAACCTTGCCTCGGAAGGTCGCCTTCACCGGCCCAAGCTTGACCTTCACGATTGCCGAGAAATGGGTGTCGTCGTCCTTGGTCAGTTGATCGCAGCCGGGAATGCAGGCCTTGAGCACCTCGGCATCGTTCAGCTTGGCCCAGACCACATCCTTGGCAGCCGGCAAGGTGACCTCGCCATTCATCGTCATCGCCATGCCGCTACTCCCTCATTCCAAGATCAAGCCGATCCCGCCGCTGTTGCAGCCGACCATGCCTCGGGTCTATCCAAGGCACGGATCGGCTATCCATGAGCGGAAAGCCCCTCGCTGCACAAGGGGACAAAAGTGAACAGCGCCCAAGGAAAGTCCGCCGCGCCCCGGTCCGTGGACAGATGAGCGGCGCTCTCGGCCTGTTCGGCGAGTTGTTCGCCGATGCGCAGATGGCAACGCTGCTCGACGACCGCGCGGCGCTGCAGGGCATGCTCGACTTCGAGGCTGCGCTTGCGCGTGCGGAAGCCACCGCCGGTGTCATACCCGCGGAGGCTGCAGAAGCGATCGCCGCGCAATGCAAGGCGGAGCTCTACGACATCGCCGCCATCGGCAAGGCAGCGACGCTGGCCGGCAACCCTGCGATCCCACTCGTCAAGGCGCTGACGGCCCGTGTCGCGGCGAACGATGCAGATGCCGCGAAATGGGTCCATTACGGCGCCACCAGCCAGGATGTGATCGATTCCGGCCATGCTCAGCAATATGGTGCTGCGTGGCGGCTGCTCCTGGAACGGGCCGCCCGTCTTGCGAGCGCCCTGGCCGAGCTGACGAGGCGCCATCGTCACACGCCGATGATCGGCCGCACGTTCCTGCAGCACGCCGTGCCCATCTCCTTCGGCATCAAGGCGGCGAACTGGCTCGGCCCCGTCGTCTCCTTCCATGACGACTTTTTGACCTATGGCCAGTCCGCGCATCAACTGGGCGGAGCGGCAGGCACGCTGGCCTCGCTCGGCGAGCACGCCGAAGCCGTCCTTCAGGCCTTCGGCAGGACGATGCCCTCCATCGGCGCCGTCGACACGCCCTGGCACACCCAACGCCAGCGCCCGGCGCGGATCGCCGCCGGTCTCGGCATCTTCATGGGCCATCTCGGCAAGATGGCGCAGGACATCGCACTGATGGCGCAAACCGAGATCGGGGAATTGGCCGAACCGGAAGCCCCCGGCAAGGGCGGTTCCTCCGCCATGCCGCATAAACGCAACCCGGTGCTGTGCACGCTGATCCTCGCCTCGGCCAAGCGCACGCCCGGCCTCGTCTCGACCATGCTCGCCACCATGCCGCAGGAGCACGAGCGCGCCATGGGCGGCTGGCACGCCGAATGGCGCACGATGGGGGAACTCTTCACCATTGCCGGCTCCGCCCTGAACCAGATGGTGACGCTGATCGAAGGGCTTCAGGTCTTCCCCGAGCGGATGCGGCAGAATCTCGAGCTCACCAATGGCCTGGTGATGGCCGAGCGCGTATCGCTCGCGCTCGCAGCCACGATCGGCAGGGGCGAGTCGCATCATCTGCTCGAGGAGGCCAGTCGCATCTGCATCGCCAGCGGCCGCCACCTCAAGGAGGTACTCGCCGAGAGCCCTGCCCTCGCCGGCAAGCTGGCGCCCGGCGAAATCGACAAGCTCTTCGACCCGACGACCTATCGCGGCGCGACCGATGCGATCATCGACCGCATCCTCGCCCTCTACGAAGAGGAGCGGGAGTCCATGGTTTCCGATGGTTGAGCTCTCCGCCGAGGACCGCAGCATCGCCTCAGGCGCGCAAGGTGAAGGCGCCGCCATGGCGCTGCGCATCGTTGCGGAGGCCGCCCGCCTGATGGGAGCGCCGAGGCTGATCCAGATCGCCTCCGCCCATATCGACGGCGCGCTCTATCATGGCGATTCCGGCACGCTCTTCGCCGAAAGGCTGGTCGCGGGCGGCGCCAGGGTCGCGGTGCGCGCCACCTTGAATGTCGGCGCGCTCGCACCCGCCGGCTGCGCCGCGATCCGCCTGCCCGCGCATGAGCGCGACATGGCGGGGCGGATGATGCGCGCGTATGAGGCGATGGGCTGCGAGCCCTCTTGGACCTGCGCGCCCTATCAGGCGGGGCACCGTCCGGCCATGGGCACGGATGTCGCCTGGGGCGAGTCCAACGCCGTCGTCTTCTGCAATTCCGTGCTCGGCGCGCGCACCAACCGCTATGGCGATTTCCTCGACATCGCCTGCGCGATCGCTGGCTGCGCGCCCGATTACGGCCTGCATCGGCCGGAGAACCGCATCGCCTCCCTGCTGATCGATGTCAGCGGCCTGTCACGGGCCCTACGCAGCTCGGATGTGTTTTATCCGGTGCTGGGGACCTATCTTGGCCGCGCCGCTGGCAATGCCGTCGCGGTCATCGAGGGCTTGCAAGGCTGCACCAGTGAGGACAGGCTGAAGGCGCTGGGCGCTGCCGCAGCCTCAGCCGGCGGCGTCGGGCTGTTCCATGTCGCAGGCGTGACGCCGGAAGCGCCCGATGCCGCAACCGCGCTCGGGCATGTCCCGCCGCGCGAGCATCTCATTTTGACCCCACAGGAGCTGCAGGCGGCGCTGGCGCGGCTGTCGACCGCCGGTGCGACGCAGCGAATCGACGCGGTCGCGATCGGCTCGCCGCATCTCTCCCTGGCCGAGATCGCGGAAGTCGAGCGGCTGCTCGCCGGCCGCAGGCTTGCCACGCCGCTCTATGCCAATACCGGCCGCCATGTGGTGGGACCGCTCGCCGCCAATGGCCGCCGAGCCGCGCTGGAAGCGGCGGGCGTGGTCTTCGTGGTCGATACCTGCGTCGTCGTCACGCCGATCCTGCCCGAAATCGAGGGGGCGGTGCTGATGACCAATTCCGGCAAATTCGCGCATTATGCGCCGGGCAATACCGGCTATGCCGTGACCTATGGTTCGCTCTGCGAATGCGTCGAGAGCGCCGTCGCGGGCCGCCTCGTCAGGGAGGCCCAGATATGGAGCTGACGGCTGAGGTTCTGATCCCGGGCGAAGCGGTCTTGGCGCCTTGCCTGGCGCTCACCGCCCCGATCAGTTTCTGGGGCGGCGTTGATCCCAAATCCGGCCTGATTATCGACGCGCGCCATCCGCAGCGCGGCGCGAGCATCGCCGGCACTGTGCTGGCGTTGCCGGGCACGATCGGCTCCTCCTCGGCTTCGGCCGTGTTGCTGGAACTCGTCCATGCCGGCAAGGCCCCGGCCGCGATCCTGATGGACGCGCCCGACGCCATCCTGCTGCTCGGCATCATCGTCGCGCGCGAAATGGGCTGGCAAGCGCCGCCGGCGCTCCGGCTTCCTGCCGAGCGGCAGCAGGCTTTGGCCGGCCGGCGGCTGACGCTGTCCGCCGGTGGCGCTATCACCATCAACTGACGACACGCAACTGACAGCACAAGAGAAACGCCATGCCGATCGAGACCATCAGAGGCGAACCCTTCAACATCAGGATCGACGGCCCCGCCGACGCGCCCGCGCTGCTGCTCTCGAACTCGCTCGGCACCAATCTCTCGATGTGGGATCCGCAGATCCCGGAATGGTCGAAGGCTTTCCGCGTCGTACGCTATGATTCACGCGGTCACGGCCAATCGACCGCGGCCGACAAACCCTATTCGATCGCCATGCTCGGCGAGGACGCGCTGGCGATCCTCGATCATCTCGGCATCGCAAAGGCACATTGGTGCGGCCTCTCCAAGGGCGGCATGGTCGGCCAATGGCTCGCGACCCATGCCGGCAAGCGCCTCGACCGGGTGGTGCTGGCCAATACCGGCGCCCGCATGGGCCCGCCCGATCTCTGGAACACCCGCATCAAATCCGTGCGCGCCAACGGCATGGCAGGACTGATCCAGCCGATACTGGAGCGCTGGTTCAGCCAGGAGTTCCGCGAGCGCGACAACGCGACCGTGGCCAAGGTCAGCGAGATGCTCAGCACCACCCCGCCGCTCGGTTACGCCAATTGCTGCGCCGCGATCCGCGACATGGATCAGCGCGAGCCGATCCGCGCGATCACCAATCCGGTGCTCGTCGTCATCGGCAAGGTCGACCCCGCGACGCCGCCTGCCGCCGGGCAGCTGATCGCCGATTCCATCCATGGCGCACAGACGGTCGAGCTCGATGCCGCCCATCTCTCCAATCTTGAGCAGCCCGCCGCCTTCACCAAGGCCGTGCTCGACTTCCTGCAAGCTTGAGGGTTCTCCGCATGGATGAAAAGACCCGTTACGACAACGGCATGAAGACCCGCCGGGCCGTCCTGAGCGACGCCTATGTCGACAAGGCCAGCGCCGGCGTCACCGCCTTCAACGGCGAATGGCAGGAGTTTATCACCCGCACCGCTTGGAACGACATCTGGAACCGGCCCGGCCTGGTGCGCCGGGAGCGCTCGATCATCGTGCTCTCGATCGCCTGTGCGCTCGGCGCCTGGGGCGAATTCCGCATCCATGTCCGTGGGGCGCTCAATAACGGCATGACGAGGGACGAGATCAAGGAGGTGCTGATGCAGGCGGCGATCTATGCAGGCGTGCCTGCCGCCAACCACGCCTTCAAGGAAGCGGCAAGCGTCTTCGCCGAGATCGAGGCGGAAGCCAACAAGCCCTGAAGCGTCAGCAAGCTCTGAAGCCTCAAACGGTCTCGAAGCGCCGATCGCGATAGATCAGGCCGGCGCCCTGCCCCGTGCCGCCCAGCGCCAAGACCTCGCCGATGACGATGCGATGCGTCGCAACCTCCCGGATCGCGATGAGCCGGCAATCGAAGGCGGCGAGCGCCTGCTCCAGCACGGGCGCACCACTCGCCAGCCTGCCCCAGCGCGCCGAGGCGAAACGCGCCTCGCCCTCAATGCCGCGACGCCCGGCAAAGATTTCGGCCAAATCGGCAGAGCCCCCCGGCAATGTGTTGATGCAGAAGACGCCATTGGCCGCAATCGCAGCCAGAGTCCGGCTGTTGCTCTCGATGCAGACCAGCACGGTCGGCGGCGCGTCCGAGACCGAGGCAACGGCGGTCGCGGTCAGGCCGGCCCGGCCGTTTTGACCCGCCGTCGTGACGATATGGGTCGGGCTCGCCAGCCGCGCCATGGCGTCACGGAAAGCCTGCCCGTCGGCCGCCGGCGTCAGGCGCGGCGCCGCCTCAGCGATCTTGGTCATTCGCCCAGCCTGCTTGCATGAACTCTTGCTTGCATGAACCCTTGCCCGTTGATGTAGGCGCACGCACCCGCGAAAGCCAGTTCGCGGAGCGACACACCGGCTCGTTCGATCATGAACCGTCTTGATGAAGACAACGTGTTCGAGATCCTCGAAATGGCGATCACAGAACAGGCAGTCGCCGCTGTTGTCGAGCGCAGTGGCGGAGGCGAGCGCCTCCGCCATGGCGAGCGAGTGAGTTCGATGCGGCCTCGGCAATAAGATTAGATATATCAGGCGCGTTCAAGCTGGGCCCGCACTGCTCCGCCCGGATGCCCTCAATCCCGCCCCAACGCGCCGAGCAGGCCACGGCGGAAGTGCAGCATCAGCGCGTCGCTCGCGATCATCGCGGCAGCTGGATCGGCCGTCGCGATCGCCTGCGCGAAGGCGACATGCAGAAGCGCGGAGGGCACGAGGTCGTCCTGACGCTCGAAATGATACCAGGCGCGCCGCATCAGCGCCTGCAGCGGCTCGACGGCGCGCGTCGCATAGGGGCTGCGCGCGGCAGCCGCCACCATGCCGTTGAGTTCCGTATCGATGCGCATGAAGGCGTTGACGTCGCCGGCCTCGGCCGCCGCGCGCATCGCCTTGGCCTGCTCGATGATGAGAATGCGTTCGCGCGGGCTCGCCCGTTTAGCGGCATCGCCCGCGATCAATCGCTCCAGGACCTCGCGCGCATCGAGCGCCGCCATCACATCGATGGCGTTGATGTCGGCTACGGCGACACCCTTGCGCGGCAGGATCTCGACCAGCCCCTGCTGCGCCAGCCGGATCAGCGCCTCGCGCACTGGCGTGCGCCCGACGCCGACGAGATCGATCAATTGCGCCTCGGTCAGCACCGCGCCGGGACGCAGTGACAGCGTCACGATCGCTTCCTCGAGCCGGCGATAGGCTGTCTCGGACAGGCTGGGCGCCGCCGGGGGCGGAAGCGAGGCGTGCGCCTCCTCATCCACTCGGGCTTCGGAAAGCGGGCGCAGATTCATGCGCGCTCCAGCAGCCGGCAAGACTGGATTGACGTGCGACCGATCATTGATATATCACCTATGCCGCATAGAGCCGAAGCTCGCCTGTTTGCAATCTGCAAGCGAAACGGGCCGGCGCGCAAGGAGCTTTGTGCCATGAGCCATTGGATCGGCGTTCTGCCAGCGGTGACGACGAAATTCACGAGCGAGGACCATCTCGACATCGCCGAGATGGAGCGCTGCTTTCTTCTCCAGATCGAGGCCGGCGTGCACGGCCTGATCGTCTGCGGCTCGCTCGGCGAGGCCTCGACGCTGGACCCCGCCGAGAAGATCGAGGTCCTGAAGACCGCCTTGCGCGTCGCCGGCGGCAAGGTGCCGGTGTTGCTGACGGTCTCGCAGGGCTCGACCAGGGCTTCCTGCAACCTGGCGGAAGCCGGCGCCAAGGCCGGCGCGGCCGGCTTCATGGTGCTGCCCGGCATCCCCTATAAATCCGAACCGCATGAGACCGCAGCGCATTACCGGACCGTCGCCAGGGCCGGCGGCCTGCCGGTGATGATCTACAACAATCCGCCCGCCTATGGCGTCGACATCCCGCCAGCCATGCTGGCGGAGCTGGCCGATGAGCCGCTCTTCACAGCCATCAAGGAATCCTCCGACGACATCCGCCGCATCAGCGAGATCAAGTCGCTTTGCGGCGATCGTTTCAAGCTGCTGACCGGCGTCGACAACCTCGCCCTGGAAAGCCTGGCAATGGGCGCCGATGGCTGGGTCGCGGGGCTGGTCGTGGCCTATCCGCGCGAGACCGTCGCGATCTACGAACTTGCCAAGGCCGGTCGCATGAACGAGGCGATCGCGATCTATCGCTGGTTCCGCCCGCTGCTCGACCTCGACGTCTCGGCGAGACTCGTCCAGAACATCAAGCTGGTCGAGGCGCTGGTGATTGGCTCCAATGACCGCTGCCGCGCTCCGCGTCAGGCGCTGCAGGGCTCCGAACGTGCCCGCCTCACGGCGATCGTCAGGGCAGCCGAAGCCACACGTCCGACGCTGCCGAGTTTCTAAAAGACCCGAGTTTCTAAAAGACCGGAGACGCCATGGCCTTCGCCTGCACCCTCCCCGCCATCCCGACGCTCCAGCAGGATGACGAGGCGATCCGGATCACGCGCTGGGATTTCGAGCCCGGCGCCGTGACCGGCTGGCATACGCATGGCTGGCCCTATTTCGTGGTGATGCTGGTCGCGGGCACGCTGCGCATCCATGACGGCAAGACGGAAACCGACGTGCCGCTGGCGCAGGGCCAGGCCTATATGCGCCCGGCCGGCGTCCAGCACGACGTCATGAACGGCTCCGCCCACCCGATCGCCTTCGTCGAGATCGAGGTGAAGCAGCCTGGCGCTCTGAAGGAGTTGTCGCTGTCATGAAGGCCCTGTCGTGAAGATCGCCGTCGTCGGCGCCGGCGTCGTCGGCTGCGCCATCGCGCATGCCCTGCTCGACGAGGGCCACGAGGTCCTGATCCTCGACAAGGAAGGCCCCGCCTTCGGCCCCTCGCGCGGCAATGCCGGCTGGATGGCCCATACCGACATCCTGCCGATCGCCAGCCCCAAGAACCTGCGGCAGGTGCCGAAATTCCTGCTCGACCCGCTCGGGCCGCTCTCGATCCGCCCGGCCTATTTTCCCAGGCTCCTGCCCTGGCTCGTCCGCTTCGTACTGGCGGCGCGGCCCGATGCCTATGAGCGTTCGATCCAGGGGCTCGCCGCCCTGCAGCGACTCGCCTTGCCGGCCTGGCTGGCGCGGGCCGAGAGCCTGAGCCTCAGCCACCACATCCATCGCCAGGGCGGGCTGTATGTCTTCACCGACAAGGCGGCCTTCGACGAAGCCGGCCATGTCGCCGGGCGGCAGGCGGAGCTCGGCATCAAGGTCGAGATGATCGGCCCCGAGGAGCTCAGCCAGTTCGAGCCGGCGCTGAAGCGGCGCTTCGTCGGCGCCACCTTCCATCCCGACACCGCCCATATCGGCGATCCCCTGCAACTGACGCTGGCCCTGTTCGAGGCGGCGCTCGCGCGCGGCGCGGTCTTCGAGAAGGTCGAGGTCGGCAACATCTCGATGGGCGAGCGCCCGTCCCTGATCGGCCCCGACGGCTGGCAGCGCGTCGTCGATCGCGCGGTGATCGCGGCAGGCGCCTGGTCGAAGCCGCTGGCGGCGGCGCTCGGCGATGCTGTCCCGCTCGACACCGAACGCGGCTACAATGTCAGCTTTCCCGGCGTCACCGGCCTGACCTCGCGCCCGGTCGGTTTCGAGGGCCATGGCTTCGTCATGACGCCGTTGGAGAGCGGCCTGCGAATCGGCGGCGCGGTCGAGTTCGGCGGGCTGAAGGCAGCGCCAAACCACGCCCGGACACGCAGCCTCTATGACAAGGCAGCGAGCCTGGTCGACGGTTTGCCGCCCTTCGAGAGCGGCACGCTCTGGATGGGCTTCCGCCCCTCGCTGCCGGATTCACTGCCCGTGATCGGCGAGGCCAGCCGCAATCGCCACGTCATCTACGCCTTCGGCCACGGCCACTACGGCATGACGCAATCGACCGCGACAGCGGGCCTTGTCGCCGCGTCGATCGCCGGCCGCAAGCCCGCGATCGATCTCGCCCCCTTCAGTCCGCGCCGGTTCTGAAGGCGATGACGGCGGGCCCGATCTTCGGCACCGAGATGATGGCGGGCGCGAAAGCCGCGTTCGCTCTCGCGGTCGAGCGCAACTGCCCGGAATCTGAATCAAGCCCTGAGCCGACGAGGCCAAGGCCATGATTCGAATCCTGTTTCTAGCCAGCTTCGCCTGCCTTGGCGGCTGCGCCAGCCTCGCCCCGCCTGCCTGTTCGTCGGGCCAGCAAGCGATGCTTGTCGCCGAACTGCTGTTCGGCCGCAATATCGGCGACAGGCTCGGCGTCAGCGAGGCCGCCTTCGGGCGCTTCCTCGACGAGGAGGTGACGCCGCGCTTCCCCGACGGGCTGACGATCCTGGCCGGGCAAGGGCAGTATCGCGATACGACGCGCGACGTCCTGGTGCGCGAGCAGGCAAAGCTCCTCGTCATCGCCCTGAAGGACGAACCCGAGGGGCGCGCCAAGCTCGCGGCCATCGCCGAAGCCTATAAGCAGCGTTTCAACCAGCAATCGGTCGGCACGATCCTGCGGCCGGCCTGCATATCCTTCTGAGTGGATGCCATGACGACCCACACCTTCTTCTGCGTCGACGGCCATACCTGCGGCAACCCTGTACGCCTCGTCGCCGGCGGCGGCCCTGCCCTGAAGGGCGACACTATGGTCGAGAAGCGCGCCCATTTCCTGGCGGAATTCGATTGGATCCGCACCGGGCTGATGTTCGAACCACGCGGCCACGACATGATGTCGGGCGCAATCCTCTACCCGCCGACGCGCGAGGACGCCGACATCGCCTTCCTCTTCATCGAGACCTCGGGCTGCCTGCCGATGTGCGGCCATGGCACCATCGGCACCGTGACCATGGCGCTGGAGCGCGGGCTGGTGACGCCGCGCCAGGAGGGCGTGCTGAAGATCGACACGCCCGCCGGCCTGGTCACCGCGACCTATGTCCGCAACGGACCCTATGTCGACAGCGTCCGCATCACCAACATCGCCTCCTATCTGCACGCGACCGACCTCTCCGCCGAGGTCGAGGGGCTGGGCGAGGTCAAGGTCGATGTCGCCTATGGCGGCAATTTCTACGCGATCGTCGATCCGCAGGCCGCGATCCGCGACATCGCTGAGGTGAACCCCTCCGATCTGCTGCGCTGGAGCCCGAAGCTGCGCGCTGCCCTCAACGCGAAGTACCAGTTCGTCCACCCCGAGAACCCGGCGATCAACGGCCTCTCCCACATCCTCTGGACCGGCGCGCCGACGAAGCCCGAGGCGCATGCTCGCAACGCCGTATTCTATGGCGACAAGGCGCTCGACCGCTCGCCCTGCGGCACCGGCACCTCCTCGCGCATGGCGCAATGGGCAGCGCAGGGAAAGCTCAAGGTCGGCGAGGACTTCGTCCATGAGAGCATCATCGGCACGCTCTTCCGCGGCCGGGTCGAGGCGTCGGCGAAGGTCGGGCCCCATGACGCGATCATCCCTTCGATCGAGGGCTGGGCCCGGATGACCGGTTACAACACCATCTTCATCGACGACCGCGACCCGCTGGCGCATGGTTTCCAGCTCGCCGATCGCGCCTGAGGCGATAAGACTGCCCAAGAGCATCACGCGAAAAACCGGGCACCGGTTTTTCGCGTGAGCAATCCTCTCAACTCTGGGAATCGATCCTGTCTTTCGCATTCGGACGGAAGCGTCCGAATGCGACGCGACCCTACGTCAGTCGGTGCGACCGCGCTCCGTTGGCAGCTGATTGGGCGCAGAAAGATCATCCTAGACGGTTTTTCGCCCCCATATTCACAGCCCACCGGCCCCAAATACCCGGTGCAGAAGTGCCCACCCCGCAATCATCTTGCGCGAAATCGCCGCCGCGCCGCAGAGACGCCTGCACAAACGGCAGGCAAAACGTGCCAGATTGCTTTTGACAGAATTGTGGCTCGGCGCGATTGTCGAAGCCGCAAGCCGTTGGTAGCTCTGCGTAGCAATCGTATCCCGCATGCGTCGGCGTCATGCCGCCGAAAAGAACGGGAGCGGATGAGAGGGGTTAGGCGTCGTCAATGGAAGTGTTTCTCCAGCAGCTCATCAATGGGCTGACCTTGGGGTCGATCTACGGCCTCATCGCCATCGGCTACACGATGGTCTTCGGCATTATCGGCATGGTGAACTTCGCCCATGGCGACATCTTCATGCTGTCGGCCTTCATCGCGCTGATCTTCTTCATGCTGATCGCCTCCTGGTTCGGCGCCGGGCTGATCGTGGTGGCGCTCATTGTCGTGCTCGCGCTGGCGATGTTCTTCACCTCGCTGTGGAACTGGGCGATCGAACGCGTCGCCTACCGACCGCTGCGCGGCTCCTTCCGCCTCGCGCCGCTGATCTCGGCGATCGGCATGTCGATCTTCCTGTCGAACTTCGTCCAGGTCGTGCAGGGCCCGCGCAACAAATCGACAGCGCCGATGCTGAACGACTCGATCACGCTCATCAACAGCGCGACCTATTCGGTCCAGATTTCGTACAAGCAGATCGTCATCATCGTGACGACGGCCGTGCTGCTGGCCGCCTTCTGGTACATCGTCCAGAAGACGCCGCTCGGCCGGGCCCAGCGCGCCTGCGAGCAGGACCGCAAGATGGCCGCGCTTCTTGGCATCGACGTTGACCGCACGATCTCGATCACCTTCGTGATGGGCGCGGCGCTCGCGGCGGTCGCTGGCGTGATGTACCTCGTCCTCTACGGCGTGGTCTCATTCAATGACGGCTTCATCCCCGGCGTGAAGGCCTTCACCGCCGCTGTGCTCGGCGGCATCGGCTCGCTGCCCGGCGCCGTCATCGGCGGCCTGTTGATTGGGCTGATCGAGGTGATGTGGTCGGCCTATTTCACCATCGACTACAAGGACGTCGCGGCCTTCTGCATCCTCGCGATCGTGCTCGTCTTCATGCCCTCGGGCATCCTTGGCCGCCCCGAAGTCGAGAAAGTCTGACAGCCATGGCGACGACCATTTCGACGCCCGCGGCGCCCCCTCGCGACATCAAGGCGGCGCTCAAGGAGGCCGGCTTTGCCGCCCTCGTCACCTTCGGCCTGTGCATCCCGATCATCGCCTGGGGCACCCGCCAGAATATGGAAAATGTGCTGGTGCTCGACCAGCGCTGGGAGGCGGTGGCCTGGGCGGTCGCCATCGTCTTCGTCGGGCGCCTCCTGGTGGTGCTGCGCCAGCAGGGCAAGGCCGAGCGGAAATCGCTGGTGCGCTTCCTGCCGCACGGCACCTTCGCCTTCTTCCAGCGCCATTCCGGCTTCTTCTCGGCTCTGGGGCTAGGCTTCCTGATCACCTTTCCGCTCATCGCTATCATGCTGACCGGCTGGGGCGGCGCGCTGAAATGGATCGACAATTTCGGCGTCCAGATCCTGATCTACGTCATGCTCGGCTGGGGGCTGAACATCGTCGTCGGCCTGGCTGGACTGCTCGACCTCGGCTATGTCGCCTTCTATGCGGTCGGCGCCTATTCCTACGCGCTGCTGGCCAAGAATTTCGGCTTGTCCTTCTGGCTCCTGCTGCCGCTCTCAGGAATCCTCGCCGCCTTCTGGGGCATGCTGCTCGGCTTTCCCGTGCTGCGCCTGCGCGGCGACTACCTCGCCATCGTCACGCTTGCCTTCGGCGAGATCATCCGCCTCGTCCTGATCAACTGGGTCGATTTCTCGAACGGCTATGCCGGCATCTCCGGCATTCCGCGGCCGAGCTTCTTCGGCATTCCGTTCAACGCCAGCGACGAAGGCTTCGCGGCGGTGTTCGGGCTGGAATTCTCGCCGCTCTACCGAACGATCTTCCTGTATTACCTGATCCTGGCGCTCGCGCTCCTGACCGCCTTCGTCTCGCTGCGGCTCAGACGATTGCCGGTGGGCCGCGCCTGGGAAGCCCTGCGCGAGGACGAGATCGCCTGCCGCTCGCTCGGCATCAACACCACCAACACCAAGCTCACCGCCTTCTCGATCGGCGCCATGTTCGGCGGCTTCGCCGGCGCCTTCTTCTCGGCGCGGCAGGGCTTCATCTCGCCGGAATCCTTCGTCTTCATGGAATCGGCGATGGTGCTGGCGATCGTCGTGCTCGGCGGCATGGGCTCGCTCTGGGGCTGCGCCATCGCCGCGACCGCCATGATCGGCGGCACCGAGCTGCTGCGCGAGCTCGACTGGCTGAAGGCCATCTTCGGCAATGATTTCGACCCGACCAAATACCGCATGCTGATCTTCGGCCTGGCCATGGTGGTGATCATGATCTGGAAGCCACGCGGACTGATCTCGACGCGCGAGCCGACGGCCTTCCTCAAGGAAAAGAAGGCGATCTCGTCCGATATGGTCCAGGAGGGCCACGGCTGATGACGCAAGGCCCTTCTTCCAGCATGCCCCCGCTTCTCCAGGTCGAGCATGTCACCATGCGCTTCGGCGGCCTGACCGCCGTCAACGACCTCTCCTTCGAGGCCCGCAAGGGCGACATCACCGCGCTGATCGGCCCAAACGGAGCCGGCAAGACCACGGTCTTCAACTGCATCACCGGCTTTTATAAGCCCACCGAAGGCATGATGGCGCTGACGCATGACAGCGGCGCGAGCTATCTGCTCGAGCGGATGCCGGACTTCCGCATCTCCTGGAAGGCCAGGGTCGCCCGCACCTTCCAGAACATTCGCCTCTTCGGCGGCATGACCGTGCTGGAGAACCTTCTCGTCGCCCAGCACAACCCGCTGATGATCGCCTCGGGCTTCACCTTCCTCGGCGTGCTCGGCATCGGCGGCTACAAGGCGCGCGAGAAGGAGGCGATCGAGAAGGCCAAGTTCTGGCTGGACAAGATCAGGCTGACCGACCGCGCCGACGATCCCGCGGCCGACCTGCCCTATGGCGACCAGCGCCGCCTCGAGATTGCGCGCGCCATGTGCACCGAGCCGGTCCTGCTCTGCTTGGACGAACCGGCCGCCGGCCTCAACCCGCGCGAGAGCCATGACCTCAACGAGCTGCTGCTTTCGATCCGCAAGGATATCGGCACGGCGCTCCTGCTGATCGAGCACGACATGTCGGTGGTGATGGAGATTTCGGACCATGTCGTGGTGCTCGACTACGGCACCAAGATCGCCGATGGCACGCCGGCGCAGGTCCAGGCCGATCCCAAGGTGATCGCCGCTTATCTCGGCGTCGACGACGACGAGGTCGCGACCGTGGAAGCAGAGGTCGGATTGTGATGACCGAAGCTCAACCCCTTCTCGCCGTACGCGGCGTCAAGACCTATTACGGCAAGATCATCGCTCTCAAGGGCGTCGACATCGATGTCCGCGCCGGCGAGATCGTCACCATGATCGGCGCCAACGGCGCCGGCAAATCCACCCTGATGATGACGATCTTCGGCAACCCGCAGGCGCGCGAAGGCACCATCACCTATGAGGGGCGCGACATCACCAAGATGCCGAGCCACCTGATCGCGAGGCTGGGCATCGCACAATCCCCGGAGGGACGGCGCATCTTCCCGCGCATGACCGTCTACGAGAATCTGCAGATGGGCGCGGCCGTGCGCGACCTTGCCCATTTCGACGAGGATCTGGAAAAGATCTGCGTGCTCTTCCCGCGCATCAAGGAGCGGCTGCAGCAGCGCGGCGGCACGCTCTCGGGCGGCGAGCAGCAGATGGTGGCGATCGCGCGCGCCCTGATGGCCAGGCCAAAGCTCCTCCTGCTCGACGAGCCCTCGCTGGGGCTGGCCCCGCTGATCGTGAAGCAGATCTTCGAGGCGATCCGGGAGCTCAACAAGACGGAGGGGCTGACCGTCTTCCTGGTCGAGCAGAATGCCTTCCATGCGCTCAAGCTCGCCCATCGCGGCTATGTCATGGTCAACGGCGTCATCACCATGAGCGGCACAGGCCAGGAGCTGCTCGCCAATCCACAGGTCCGCGCCGCCTATCTCGAAGGCGGGAGGCACTGACATGCAAGGCATTCTCTACGAAGAACCGACGATCTGGCTGTTCCTGCTAGTCACGGTGGTGATGGGCGGCTGGCTCGCCTGGATGTCGGGCCGCGCCGTGGCCAAGGCGTGGAAGCCGACTTTCCAGCTCGTGCTCTACATCCTGGTTCTCGGGCTGGCCGTGCGCTTCATCCATTTCGCGCTGTTCGAGGCGACGCTGCTGACGCTGCACTACTACATCGTCGATACCATCGTGCTGATGGTTTTCGGCTTCGCCGGCTGGCGCTACAACCGCGCCAGACAGATGACGACCCAATATCGCTGGCTCTTCGAACGCACCGGCCCATTCAGCTGGAAAGCGCGCGAAGGCGTGAAGATCAGGGCCGAAATAGCCTGAAAATGGCGACGAGCTTGACGCGTGACAGACCGTTGAAAAAGCGCAAGACTGCGTTTCACGGTAGCCGCGCGCGCCGAGACGGGCGGACCATCCAGCCCGTTCATAGTAATCACAGGGGAGTCTGATCTCATGAAGAAACTGCTGTTGAGCGGTATCGCGCTCGGCGCCGTCCTCGCCTTCTCCGGCGTGGCGAATGCACAGATCAAGTTCGGCGTCGCCGGACCGATCACAGGCCCCAACGCCGCCTTCGGCGCCCAGCTGAAGAACGGCACCGAGCAGGCGATCGAGGACATCAACGCGGCTGGCGGCATCCTGGGCCAGAAGATCGCGCTGTCGGTCGGCGACGACGTCTCCGATCCCAAGCAAGGCGTCTCCGTCGCCAACAAGTTCGTCGGCGACGGCGTCAAGTTCGTGATCGGCCACTTCAACTCCGGCGTCACCATGCCGGCCTCGGAAGTCTATGCCGAGAACGGCATCGCGATGATCTCGCCTTCGGCCACCAACCCGAAGATCACCGAGCGCGGCCTCTGGAACGTGTTCCGCACCTGCGGTCGCGACGACCAGCAGGGCGAGGTCGCGGCGGCCTATATCGCCAAGAACCTCAAGGGCAAGAAGATCGCCGTCGTCCACGACAAGACGACCTACGGCCAGGGCCTTGCCGACGAGACCCGCAAGGGCCTGACCAAGGCGGGCGTCAAGGACGTGCTCTATGAAGGCGTCAACGCCGGCGAGAAGGACTATTCGGCGCTGATCTCCAAGCTGAAGTCCGTCGGTGCCGACTACCTCTACTGGGGTGGCCTGCACACCGAAGGCGGCCTGATCGTGCGCCAGATGCGCGACCAGGGCCTGAAGACCGTGATGATCTCGGGCGACGGCATCACCACCGACGAGTTCGCCACGATCGGCGGACCCGGCGTCGAAGGCACGCTGATGACCTTCCCGCCGGACCCGCAGAAGCGTCCTGAAGCCGCGGCCATCCTCAAGAAGTTCGAGGCCCGCAAGTTCAAGCCGGAGGCATATACGCTCTACTCCTACGCCGCCGTCGAGATCCTCAAGCAGGCAGCCGAAGGCGCCAAGTCGCTCGATCCCAAGAAGGTCTCCGAGTACATGCGCTCGGGCAAGACCTTCAAGACCGTGATCGGCGACATCAGCTACGACAAGAAGGGCGACATCACCCGCCCCGACTACACCATGTACACCTGGAAGAAGGGCGCCGACGGCAAGATCACCTATGTCGAGAATTGATCTCGTCGGCTGATCGCCATCTGGCTGAAACGAGACCGCCCCGGAGCAATCCGGGGCGGTTTTGTTCTGGGGGCCCGAACCGGACATTCGCGTCATTGCGAGGAGCGAAAGCGACGAGCAATTCAGGCGCGTGGCAACCCAAGGGGACTGTGTAAGACCTCCCGGATTGAGTTCGCTCGCGCGCCGCAATGACGATTGAATCAAACCCGCAGCGACTCAGCCCAAGCGCCTGAGAAAGCTTGCGAACTGCAGGAGCCCGTCCGGCCAGGGGCCATGCCCGGAATCACTGTTGAGGTGGCCGCTGTCGCCGGCGTCGACGAAGGTCGCGCCCCAGGCTTCCGCCAGCGCTCTCGCCTCGTCCTGCGAACAATAGGGATCGGTCGCGCTGGCGATGACCGTGGCCGGGAACGGCAGTGTCTCGCGCCGATGCATGGCGAACGCGGCTTCCATATCCGGAAGGGCGCGCTTGGCGTCCTCCGACGCGGGAGAGACCAAAAACCCTCCCGCGACCTCGCCGGGCCTCAGATGCTCCGCCGCATGCGCGACCGCGCTGACGCCGGCCGAATGCGCGACCAGCACCACGGGGCGCGTGGCGGCCCGCACCGCCTCGACGATGCGGCCAGCCCATTCCTCGCGCTGCGGCCTGAGCCAATCCGCCTGCTCGACGCGACGCGCCGTCGGAAGCCTGGCCTCCCAGCGGCTCTGCCAATGATCAGGCCCGGACCCGGACCAGCCGGGGATGATGAGGATGTCGGCTTCGGAGGATTTCATCGCTTATAGAACCGTGACGCCTTCAGCTCGCGCAGCCGCGATCAGTTTACTGTCGAGGGTGGCGAGAGGTACGGTAAATCGTAGCGCGAGTTCGAGATAGCAGGCGTCATAGCTCGTCAGGCCATGCAATGCGGCCAGCGGCATCACGGCGGATTGAACCTCTGCGGCAGCCGCATGATGCGTCTCGACGGGAATGCGCATGATTGCGCGCCATACAGCATCGACATGGTCGGGAGTAAGGACACCCCTTCGACGTTTCGTAAGCAGAACATTCGCCACTTCAAGAGACCAGAGACCGGGAACCAAGCCGCCGCCACCGAGATAAGGCGCAAGCGCTGCGACAGCTCGCGACTGCCCCTCATCGGGCGACATCGCCGCGACAACGACCGATGCATCGAAAACCGCCATCAACGCCGGCCTTCATCTCTCGCGGAAAGAATATCATCAACCGTGAAACTCACGCCTCCGGCCCGCAGCATCTCCCTGACGCGTGCAAACTCGGCCATGACCTCTGCCGCCTTGGCCTCGCGCACCTTCTGCTCGGCCATGGCGTCAATCGGCGGATCACTGATGATGCGAGCCACCCTCTGACCATGGCGCGTGATCACGATCTCCTCGCCCCGCTCGACGCGGTCGAGCAGCTCGGAGAATTTGGTCTTGGCTTCAAAGGCACCGACGGTGATCATAAGAGGAATTTAAACTGGTTGACTGGTTGATTCAAGAGAACTTGCAGGGGTCGATCATCCCAAACCGGCACCTCGATGAAGCGATCAAATCTCGTGGCAGGATCGCCCGTCGTTGAATTCACGGGCATTCCGAAAGTCGCGACCACGTCCTGAATCTCGCTGAGCGTGAAAACCTGTCCATGATAGGGCTTCCGCTCTGCGCGATGCTCCGATCGCGTCGCCAGCGGCAGGCTCGCCATGCTGTCCGGATAGGTGAAAGTCAGCACGTCGTCGGCAAAAGCCGCCAGCGGCAAAACCACCGATGCCGGTCGAGACGGATCAGCTCCGTCCGCCTTATCGCCGAAAAAGAAATAGATCGGACGCCGGAGATGCGGAGCTCCAAGCTTTCGGGTTCTCTCAGACAACAACCAGGCTTCGGTCCGGCGACGACGGATCAGGTAGTTGGGTTTGACGACCCTTCGCCCTGACGCATTGATCGCAGCAAGGACATCTCCCGCCTCGCTGTCCGACAGGCTGCAAAGATTCCGAAACCGACCCAGATCAGGATCGTAGTTGTGCGTGATCACATCAGGCAGATGACGAACGATGTGATCGTCAGCCACTCACCCCTCCCCAAACACCCGCGCAAAAATCGTGTCGACATGCTTGAAGTGGTAGCCCTCGTCGAACATCGCCTCGAGTTCCGCCACTGACAGCTTCGCCGTTACCTCGGCATCCTTCTTGAGGTTGGTGAGGAAGTCCTCGCCATGCTCCCAGGTACGCATCGCGTTGCGCTGGACGAGCGAATAGCTCTCCTCGCGGCTGGCGCCGGCCTGGGTCAGGGCCAGCAATACGCGCTGCGAATTGTGCAGGCCGCCGAGCCGGTCGAGATTCTTGCGCATGTTCTGCGGGTAGATCAGCAGCTTGTCGACGACTCCGGTGAGGCGGGCGAGCGCGAAATCGAGCGTCACGGTGGCGTCGGGGCCGATCATGCGCTCGACCGAGGAGTGCGAGATGTCGCGCTCATGCCAGAGCGCGACATTCTCCAGCGCCGGCACGACCATGCCGCGCACGAGGCGGGCAAGCCCGGTCAGGTTCTCGGTCAGCACCGGGTTGCGCTTGTGCGGCATCGCCGAGGAGCCCTTCTGGCCGGGCGAGAAGAACTCCTCCGCCTCATAGACCTCGGTGCGCTGCAGATGCCGGATCTCGGTCGCGAGCCGCTCGACGCTGGAGGCGACGACGCCGAGCGTGGCGAAATACATCGCATGCCGGTCGCGCGGGATGACCTGGGTCGAGACCGGCTCGACGCTCAGCCCCATCTTTTCCGCGACATAGGCCTCCACGCTCGGATCGATATTGGCGAAGGTGCCGACCGCGCCCGAAATCGCGCAGGTCGCGATCTCGGCCCGGGCCGCGACCAATCGGGCCTTGCAGCGGTCGAACTCGGCATAGGCCTGCGCCAGCTTCAGCCCGAAGGTCACCGGCTCGGCATGGATGCCGTGCGAACGGCCGATGGTCGGCGTCAGCTTGTGCTCGAAAGCCCGGCGCTTGATCGCCGCAAGCAACGCGTCGACATCCGCGATCAGGAGGTCGGAGGCACGCGCGAGCTGCACCGAGAGCGTCGTGTCGAGAATGTCCGAGGAGGTCATGCCCTGGTGGACGAAGCGGGCTTCTGGCCCGACGATCTCGGCGAGATGCGTCAGGAAGGCGATGACGTCATGCTTGGTGACGCGCTCGATCTCGTCGATGCGCGCGACATCGAAGGTCGCATCCTTCGCCTTGGCCCAGATCGTGGCCGCAGCCTCCTTCGGCACCACGCCGAGCTCGGCGAGCTTGTCGGTGGCGTGCGCCTCGATCTCGAACCAGATCCGGAAGCGGGTCTGCGGCTCCCAGATCGCGACCATCTCGGGGCGGGAATAGCGCGGGATCATCGTCTCGTCCTTGTGACAAACAAGCCCTCATCCTGAGGAGCGCTCTGCAGGAGCGCGTCTCGAAGGATGCTCCAGAAGGCGCTCGCTGGATCATCCTTCGAAACGCCGCTTCGGGGCTCCTCAGGATGAGGGCTGTACTAAAATCTCAAACCCACTGCCCGCGCCCGGCTTCGGCCGCCTTGCGGATCGCGGAGATATTCTGGGCATAGGCGGCAGGCCCGCCCTTGAACACGGCAGAGCCGGCGACGAGAACATTCGCTCCGGCCTTTGCCGCGAGCGGCGCGGTCTCAGGGCTAGCCCCGCCATCGATTTCGAGTGCGATCGGCCGCTCGCCGATCATGGCCCGCACCCGGGCGATCTTCTCGAGCACGGAGCGGATGAAGCTCTGCCCGCCGAAGCCGGGATTGACCGTCATCAGCAGGATCAGGTCGAGATCGTCGAGCAGCGGCTCGATGGCGCTTTCATGCGTGCCGGGATTGAGCACGATGCCGGCCTGCTTGCCATGGCCCCGGATCGTCTGCAGCGTCCGGTGAGGATGCGGCCCGGCCTCGACATGGAAGGAGATCAGATCGGCGCCCGCCTTGGCGAAGGCTTCGACATAGGGATCGACCGGCGCGATCATCAGATGCACGTCGAAGAGCTTCTTGGTGCAGGGGCGGATCGCCTTCAGGACATCCGGCCCGAAGGTGATGTTGGGCACGAAATGCCCATCCATCACATCGCAATGGATCCAGTCGGCCCCCGCCTCGTCGATCGCGCGCACCTCCTCGCCCAGCTTCGAAAAATCGGCCGAGAGGATCGAGGGGGCGATGCGGATGGGAGCGCTCATGGCTGGCGGTTTAACGCCCGCGCGCCGCTCTCGCAATCGCCAAGACCGTGAATTCAGCGCCGTACCACAGGAACCGACAGGCGCCTGTCGGCTTCCGCGATCTCCTCGGCAGCCGCGGCGAAGGCGGGCCGGCGGTTCAATCGCACGAACCAGTCGGCAAGGGCCGGATGGCGTGCTAGCGAAGGCCCGCCCAGCCGCAGCGAGAACAGCACGCTCATGAATAGGGCAATATCGGCGACGCAGACGCTGGAGCCGAAGAATTCACGCCCCGCAAGACGTTCCTCAAGCTCGCAATAATGACCGGCCAGCACGTCCTCAGCGATCAGCGCGTCGGCATCCTGCGCGGCGCGGCGGTTCGCATCCGCAGCGCGGGGGCCGGTGCGGTGCATCAGGGGCTTCAAGCCCGCCAGCATGATCTCGTCGGCAAAGAGTTCATCGAGCCGGCAGCGTGCCCTCTCGGCCGGCGTTGCCGGAAACAGCGGCGGCTGCGGATAGGCCTCATCGAGATATTCCAGGATGATCGTCGAGTCGTAGAGCACAAGCCCGGCATCGCTCAGCACGGGCACCTGCGCCTTGGGGTTAAGCGCCAGCACCTCCGGGTGCTTTGGGTCGTAGCCCGTGGTTTGGTTGAAGGGCACCATGATGCGCTCAAATGGCAGCGCCTTCTCTCGCAGCGCGATCTCGACCTTGCGGGAGAACAGGCTGAGCGGCCCAGAATAGAGCGTGATCATGACGGCGAGGCCCCGGTTACGTTGGGGCGACCTTCGCAAAGCCAGCCGTCAGCTCGCGGCAGGAGACTTCAAACCTTAGACTTCAAGCCTCCGTGCGGCGAATACGCGCCGCAAGACCGCGCAGCAGCCAAGGCTGCAGATAGATCGGGAACTGCGCCAGGGCAAAGAACAGGAAGGTCGAGGGCGGCACGCCGGCTCCCAGCGCCGCAACGATCATGCCCATGTTCCGCTGGCCTGAGCCGTAGCCGATCATGAAGCGCTCCGAGGCCGGCAGGCGGCGCAAGGCGAGATAGGCGGCAAGCAGCCCGAAGCCGGAGACCGCGAAGACGCAGGCCAGGAAGAGCAGGACGCGCTTGGGATCGTCGATCGCCGCCTGCGTGACGCCATCCATCGCCGCGATGGCGAAGATGAAATACATCAGCACGCCAAAACCATCGAGATTGGCCTTCATCCCCTTGATCCGCTCGACGCCGAGCCAGGTCCGTAGCGCTGCCGCGACCGCCATGCCGCCGCCGACGAAGAGCAGAAGCCTGAACGCCAGGACCCAGCTGTCGAGCGGCACCGCGGCGCCCGCCAGCAATTCGACCAGGAAGGGCGCGACGACAGGGCTGATGATCGTGGTCAGGATGACGCAGGCGATGATCAGCGACGGCTCGAAGCCATAGAGGATCGCGACCGCCGGCGACGACATGATCGGCGGCGCGGCACCCATGATGGCGAGCCCGAGCAGAAGCCCGGGATCGAGCGCCTCCCGACCAAGCAGGAGGAAGGCCCCGCCGATCAGCAGGACCGGCGCCGCGACCAGCCAGAGACAGGAGAGGATGAGCTTGCCCGGCCGCCGCACGAGCCCGGCGATGATGCCGAGATCGGCCCGCATGAACACGATCGTGGTGAAGCAGAAGATCGTGACCGGCAGCACCGGGCGCGCCGCAGCCGAGAACTGCGGCAGGGCCAGTCCGAGGAAGATCGAGAGCGCAAAACCTTGCGTGCCATGACGGCCGAGCCAGGCCAAAGCGGCGGCGATTGAAGCGGCAAAACGCGAAAGCATGAAGGCTCGGCTTGGACTGGAAGGGCCGCGACACTCGCCGATCTGGTGCCTTGCGTCACCCGCTATCGCCGCAGGCCCGTCCTGCGTGCGCAGAAAATTGCGAGAAAAAGCCGGCAAAGCGAGGCAAGCCCGCAGCTTATCGCCGATTGGCGCAAATCTTGCGAAACTTTGGCGGCAAGGCCGCAAAAATGCGTCGTGGCGCTGACATCGCCCCGCAAACGGCTATTTTGCTGCGGTAAAGGCTGGCAGGAGCACAAGATGCAGACGGATACCATCGTCCTCGGCGCAGGGATCGTCGGCATCTCGGTGGCGCTGCATCTGCAAAAGGCGGGCCGCTCCGTGCTGCTCGTCGACAAGCGCAGCCCGGGCCAGGAGACGAGCTACGGCAATGCCGGGCTGATCCAGCGCGAGGGCGTCTACCCCTACGGCTTCCCGCATGATTTCGGCGCGCTCATCCGCTACGCGATGAACAACACCATCGATGCGCATTACCATTGGAACGCGATCCCCAAGCTCGCGCCCTTCCTGTGGTCGTACTGGATGCATTCGCGCGCCTCGCAGCATGAGGCCATCGCTCATAAGTATGCGACGCTGATCGAGCATTGCGTCAGCGAGCATGACGCGCTTGCGCAGGAAGCCGGCGCGACCAATCTGCTGCGCCGCAAGGGCTGGATGAAGGTGTTCCGTACCGCAGCCCAGCAGGACGAGCGCCTGGCGGAGGCCGCGCGCTGGAAGCGCGATTTCGGTCTGAACTACCGTGCGCTCGACGTCGCCACCTTGCGCAGCGAGGAACCGCATCTCGACCAGAGCCTGATCGGCGGCCTGCACTGGACCGACCCGGTGACGGTGGTCGATCCGCTGGGCCTGTCCAAGGCCTATGTCGCGCGGTTCGAGGAGCTCGGCGGCAAGCTCGCACTCGGCGACGCCGGCACGCTGGTGCAGGACGCCGCCGGCTGGAGCGTGACGCTCACTGATGGCACCAAGGCCCAGGCCAAGGACGCCGTCGTCGCGCTCGGCCCCTGGGCCGATGTGGTGACCACGAAGCTCGGCTACCATCTGCCGCTCGCGGTCAAACGCGGCTACCACATGCATTACAAGGCGCAAGGCAACGCCGTGCTCAACCACCCGGTGCTCGACACCGAGCGCGGCTATTTCCTCGCGCCGATGCTGCAGGGCATCCGCCTGACGACGGGCGCCGAATTCGCCGATCGCGATGCGCCCAAGACGCCGGTCCAGCTCGCCCGCGCCGAGCCGATCGCCAGGACACTGTTCCCGCTTGGCGAGCGGGTCGATGCCGAGCCCTGGCTCGGCCGCCGGCCCTGCACTCCCGACATGATGCCGATCATCGGCCCCGCGCCGAAGCACAAGAATCTGTGGTTCTCGATCGGCCATGCCCATCACGGCCTGACGCTGGCCGCCGTCACGGGCCGGATGATCGCCGAGATGGTGACCGGCCAAAAGGTCTTCGTTGACCCGACGCCGTTCTCGGCTGCGCGGTTCGGCTAGGCGGCGTCATCGCGTCGCGACAGGGCCCTCCTTAAACTTAAGAACGTCCCGCATCCGCGCAGCAGCACGTCGTGCCGCGGCGCGTGCGGGATGACAGCCCTGCAGCGCGCGCCCTCGCCTCGCGCTCCGCGACCTGCCACCATTGCCGCTGCTCTCGATTCCAGCACAAGGTTGCGCCATGGCCCTCGCCGAAGCTCCCGTTCAGGACAATGCCTACACTGCGGCGCTTGCGCTGCTCGACCGCGCGCCGATGATCGACGGCCATAACGACCTGCCCTATGTCATCAGGCTCGATCGTAACGCCAAGGGCGATGTCGCGGCCTATGATCTCGCCAGGGTGCATCCCGAGGTCGACACCGACATTCCGCGCATGCGGGCCGGCAAGCTCGCCGGGCAGTTCTTCGCGGCCTATGTGCCGCCCAACCATCCCAAGCCCGCCGGCTTCGCGCTCGCCCAGATCGCGCTGATGCGCGACATCCTGAAGCGCCATTCGGACGCCTTCCGCCCCGGCCTCTCGGCCGCCGACGTCGCCGCAGCCAAAGCCGAGGGAAAGATCGCGCTGTTCATGACGATCGAGAATGGCTCGGCGCTCGACAACGAGCTCGATGCGCTCGACGCCTATTACGATCTCGGCGTCCGGCTGATGACACTTTGCCACAACGGTACGCATGATTGGTGCGATTCCGCGACCGACGCCCCAAGGCACAACGGCCTCAGCGCCTTCGGCAAGCAGGTCGTCGCGCGCATGAACAAGCTCGGCATGGTCGTCGACCTCGCCCATGTCTCGCCCAAGGTGATGCACGACACGCTCGACGTCACAAGCGCACCGGTCGTCTGGTCACATTCCAACGCGTTTTCGCTTTGCGACCACCCGCGCAACGTCCCTGACGACGTGCTCGACCGCGTCGCTGGCAATGGCGGCGTGGTGATGGCGACCTTCGTGCCCGATTTCATCAGCCAGGCCGCGCGCGACTGGCACCGCCCGGTCAAGGACCAGTACGGCAAGACGCCCGAAGGGCTCGATTACGCCAAGGCGGAACAGGAGATCGAACGCAAGGCGGGGCCTCGCCCCAAGGCGACGCTGCCGCAATATTGCGACCATCTCGACTATCTCGCCAAGCGCATCGGCCACGACCATATCGGCGTCGGCTCGGACTTCTTCGGCTGGGTCAATCCCGATGGGCTCGAGGACACCACGGTCTTCCCCTCGCTGATCGCGGAGTTGATCCGGCGTGGCTGGTCGGAAGACAACCTGGAGAAGCTTGCCGGCGGCAACACGCTGCGGGTCATGCGGGCGGTGGAGAAGGCTGCCGCCTGATTCGCGAGGCGGCGCTGGAGCGTTTTTAAGCGAAGTGGACACCAGTTCGCGTGAAGAAAACGCGTCAAGACAAGCAGACATCACCTCCGTCATCGACGAGGTCGCCTTCCAGACCAATCTGCTGGCGCTCAATGCCGCGGTCGAGGCTGCCCGTGCCGGCGATGCCGGCAAGGGCTTTGCGGTCGCCGCCTCCGAGGTCCGCACCCTGGCGCAGCACTCCGGCGACGCCGCCAAGGACATCACCGCCCTGATCGGCGAATCCGGCCGCGAGGTCGAGCAAGGCGTGGCGCTGGTGCGCTCCGCCGGCGAGGCCCTCAACCAGATCGTCGAAGCCTCCCGCAAGGTTTCCGCGACCGTGATCGACATCTCGGCCGCTTCCGCCGAACAGGCCAACGGCATCGACGAGATGAGCCAGACCGTGGCGTATATGGATGAGATGACCCAGCAGAACGCGGCCCTCGCCGAGGAAAGCGCGGCCTCGGCCACATCGCTGCTGAGCCAGATCCAGCGCCTCAACAGCCTGTTCGCGACCTTCCGGACCCATGGCAGCTCGGCCAGTCGGCAGGCCCCGATGGTACAGCCGCAGCGCCGCTACGCCGCCTGACCTCGAGCCGGCAGGGCTGCCGGCAAACGCTCGCTTCCTGGAGCATTGCGCGAAAAAAAGGGTACCGGTTTTTCGTGGGGAGCAATGCTCTAGACTTTTGGAATCGATCACGTTCTTCGCATTCGGACGATTCCGTCCGAATGCGGCGTGATCTAGAGATTGCTTGCCGAAGCTGCTCCATCCGTTAAGGGCTCGCTCTCTATCCGAGAGCGAGCCCATTTCATGACTGGATCCGGCACAGACCGCACACGACCGCCAACCACGGCGCCGGCCCCGGTCATCATCCTGGTCGAACCGCAGATGGCCGAGAACATCGGCATGTGCGCCCGCGCCATGGCGAATTTCGGCCTGTCGGAGATGCGCCTCGTCGCGCCGCGCGACGGCTGGCCGACGGGCGGCGGCCTGAAGAAGGGTGCAACCTCCGCCGCCTCGGGCGCGACCCATATCCTGGAGAACGCCAGGCTCTTTCCAGACACCGCCTCAGCCATCGCCGATCTCAACCATGTGCTCGCCACCACCGCCCGCGAGCGTGGCCAGATGAAACGCGTGGTCACGCCGGCCGAGGCGATGCCGCCGCTCACGGAGCGTGTCGATGCAGGCGAACGCGTCGGCATCCTGTTCGGGCGCGAGCGCATCGGCCTGACCAATGAGGAGATCAGCTTCGCCGACGCGATCCTGACCTTCCCGGTCAACCCGGCCTTCGCCTCGCTCAACCTGGCGCAGGCCGTGCTGCTCGCCGGCTATGAATGGTTCAAGGCGACCGGCGGCGAACCGCCCTTCCGCGAGAGCAACACCTCGCCGCCGGCGACGCGCGGGACGATCCTGTCGATGTTCGATTATGTCGAGGGCGAGCTCGACATCTGCGGCTTCTTTCCACCGGGCAAGAAGCCGGTGATGACCGCCAATCTGCGCGACATCCTGCACCGGCTGAGCCTGACCGAGCAGGAGGCGCGCACCTTGCGCGGTGTGTTCAAATCGCTCGCCGAGGGGCCGCGACGGCTGCGTACCCCCAAGCAACCGGACGGCGCATGAAAAAGCCGGCCGCAAGCGGCCGGCTTTCGACAGTGTCAGCCGGCGCCGTAGCGCCGGTCGAGAGGTTTGCCCTCAGAACTGGTACTTCATCGTCGCCTTCACGGTGCGGCCGGGCTCGCTGTAGTAGTCACGGCCCTGGGGGCGCGAGAGCGGAACATTGACGGCATCGAAATATTTGCGGTCGAAGATGTTGTAGACGCCGACCTGCAATTCGAGATCCGCGACCTGCTGCAACGGCCGCCACCACGCCGAAGCATTGAAGATCGCATAGCCCGGCGCCTTGAAGCCAGTGCCCGCTGAAACCGTCGAGACGTCGTCACGCGCAGCCGCCAGCTTGGTCGAAACCTCGGCCCCCCAGACATCCGTGCCGTAGGCGACCGCGACGATGCCCTGCATCGGCGGGATCGAGTTCAGGAAGGTGTCGTTGTCCTTGTTCTTGCCCCGGGTATAGGCGAAGGAGCCGCGCACCAGCCAGTTCGGCATGAAGGCATATTGGCCGTTCGCTTCGAAACCCTGGATCTCCGCGCGGTTGATGTTCTGATAGCTGGTGATGCCCCCTTGCGGATACAGCCCACCGACGCCCGCAGCCTGAACCTGATAAGTCTCGATGAAATTGCGGTAGTTGGTGTGGAAATAGGTGATCGAGCCGCCGAGCTGCTTGTCGCCGAAGCGCAAGCCGACATCGATGCCGTTGCCGACTTCAGGGCGCAGATACGGATTACCGATGCGCAGATAGGTCGAGGTTCCGCCGAATCGGCCATAGAGTTCGTCGGCCGTCGGCGCCCGGAAGGTCTTGGCCCATTGCGCGAAGACGGTGACGTCCTTCACCAGAGGCGCGTTCTTCAGGATGTCGTATTCGAGGCGGATGCGCGGCGACCAGCCCGTGTCACTCGATGACGGCGGCAGACCGACCGGGCGCGAGCCGCCATTCGTGTAGGCCGGCGTATCCTGCGGCTCTTCCTCGTACCAGTCGAAGCGCACGCCAGGCGTGATGCGCAGGCGGTTGTCGATCAGGCCGATCTCGTCATGCGCGTAAAGGCCGACGAGCTTTCCGTCGATCTTCGGCTGGTCGGCCTGGTTGGTGAAAAGGTTGTTGCAGGTGGCGAGCGTCCCCGTGAAGCTGCCCGAGGCCGGACGCGCCGGGCAATTGTCGACGCCGGCCGAGTACTGCTCAAGCGAAGTTGTGCGCAGCTCGGTGCCGAGCGTGACACGGTGCGACAGCACACCGGTCTGGAAGTTCTTCAGCACATAGCCGTTGAAGCCGTAGGCGTTCTCTTCGTTGGAATTGTCGCGGGCATAGGGGCCGACGATGCTCGTGAAGCGCCAGGCATTGGTGATGTCGTTGCGCTTCAGCCGCTGCCAGTAGAGCGTGGCATGGGCTTCGTCGAGAAGCCCTCCCGGCCGCTTGTAGTCATAGGTCAGCGAGACCCGGTTGCGCTCGACATCCTCGCCGGTCTCGTAGGCGCCCGGACGGAAATTGCCGGTCAGCGAGACCGTATTGTTCCGAACCTGGGTGCGATCCGCACGCTTGAAGAACTCGGCGGTGAGGCCGAAGCGATGGTCGCCAACCTCCTGATAGATCTTGCCGAGGACATTGTACTGGTTGAAGTCGCTCGGATTCGGCGCCGTGCGCGTTGCACCGATGCTCTTGTTCGAGCCCTTGCTGTCGATCTCGTGGCCGTCGCGAAAGCCGCCCTGCAGCAGGACGGAGGTGTTGCCCATACGGGCAGCGACCGCACCGCTGCCGAACCAGGCCCGGTCCGTGCTGTCATAGCCGGTCTTGGCGAGCGTGCCATAGGAACGGCCGTTGCGGAGCAGGTCCTCCGGGTCGAGCGTGCGCACGGCGAGTGCGCCGCCGAGTGCGCCGCCGCCCAGCGTGCTGGCGCCGCTGCCGCCGCGCAGCAGGTCGAGCGTCGAGAGTGAATCGAAATCGAAAGCGTTCTGGGCGCCGCGACTGATGCGCGTGTCGATCAGGAAGGGTTGGCGGATGCCGTCGATCGTCGTCAGCACCCGGGCGCCGTCGAGGCCGCGGATGTTGAGCGAGTTGTTCTGACGGTTGAAGCTGATGCCGGCTTCGACTCGGTTCGCCAGATCCGTCAGATTCCGGACCTGCTCGCGGTCGAGCTCCTGGCGCGTCGTGCGCGTCGTGGTCGGCCCATTGAGCAGCGCTCCGCCGGGCACAGCTTCACCCTGCACGTTGATCTGGTCGAGAACCACCGGACTGTCCGGACTGTCCGGATTGGCCGCACTGGCAGCCGGCTGCGAGCGGCCTTGTTGCTGCGCATAAGCCGGCCCAGCCATCAAGGCCAACATCAAACTTCCAAGCGCCACGCCCCCGCGCAGTCTAGCGGAATATTCGCCCATCGCCCAAGTCCAGTCCTTGCCACCGAAATCCAGCGACATCGCTGCATCTTCGGAGATTAAAATTAATATAAACAAGGTCTTATGTGGTTACATAAGACGGCAATCAGATATTTGCCGTATTTGTAGCTGTCAATCTTTTGCGACGCCGCGACTAAACTATAGATTTATTCCAACGAATAACTGCAACGCCAACTCGACCGCCTCGAATGTGGCAACCTGCCCCCGCCGGGAGTCGTTTCGCCACAATCCTCCCCTCCCGATCTCGTGATCGCCACAGCGCCGCCGCAAGGCAGCTTCCTATTGCAACGCACAAGCGCCGGAGCATCATGGACAGGCGCCATCAGGGAACGCACGCATGCTCGATCGCCGGAGCCTCTTGACCGGAGCCAGCGCCATGGCGGTCACGCTTGCCGGAACCGGGCGCAATGCCTCGGCCGCCGATGTCGACGTCGTCATCATCGGCGCGGGCGCAGCCGGCATCGCCGCCGCCCATGGCCTGAGGGCGGCAGGCCGCACGGTGATCCTGCTCGAAGCGCGCAGCCGCATCGGCGGCCGCGCCTTCACCGATACCTCGCTCGGCCCGGCCTATGACGCCGGTGCGATGTTCATCCACTGGGCCGAGCGCAACCCCTGGGTCCAGATCGCCCGCGAACTCGGCGTCGAGACGCCGACCGAACCCCGGGGCGGCGGCTTCCGGGTCTTCGCCGATGGCAAGCCCATGCCAGAGGCCGACCGACTGAAGCGCCGCAGCGCCTTCGGGCAGATCGACCGCAGGCTGGAAACCGTCGACCTGACCAAACGCGACCTTTCCGTCGCCGAGCTGCTCGGCGATCTCGGCCCCGACATGGCCCCGATCGCCTCATCGGGCCTGCTGCTCTCGATCGGCGAGGAATCGGAACGCATCTCGGCACGCGACTACCAACGGCTCTGGGCGGGCGACGACCTCATCGTGCCCTCGGGCTATGGCAATCTCGTCAGGCGCCATGGTGCGGGCCTCGACATCCGCCTGAACGAGCCGGTCAGCACGATCGCCTGGGACGGACCGGGCGTCGTCGTCACCAGCCCCTCCGGCAGCTTGCGGGCGAATGCCTGCATCGTCACGGTGCCTGTTGGCGTGCTCAAGGCGGGCGCGATCCGCTTCACACCCGAATTGCCGGCAACGACGCGCGACGCACTCTCCGGCATCGGCATGGGCGCCCTGACCAAGATCGCGCTCAAGGTCGAGGGCGAACGCTTCGGCGTGACACCGGGCATGAGCTTCCTCGAGGCCGGATCGCCCAAGGCGCTGATGAATTTCGACCTGTTCCCCGACGATCAGGACATCGTCATCGGCTATTTCGGCGGTGACTATGCCCGCGAGCTGGCGAAGGCCGGCACGGCCGAGGCACAGGCCCATGTCACCGATCTGCTCTCGCAGATGCTCGGCGGGGATGTCCGCAAGGCGGTCAAGGCCTGCTCCTTCCCCGCCTGGTGGACCGACCCGTTCTCGCTCGGCTCCTATTCGGTCTGCCTGCCTGGCCAGGAGACGGCGCGCGACGCGCTGGCCCAGCCGATCGGCGGGCGCATCTTCATCGCAGGCGAGGCAACAGCCGGCGGTGGAGCTATGACTGTCGGTGGCGCGACGCTGGCGGGGCGAGTGGCGGCCGCGGCGGTCGCACGGCTGAAGGCCTAGGAGTTTTAAGGACCATGCCCGCGACCGTTCAGAGCACGAGCTCCCAGTTCTGGCCGACCAGATCCTGCCCGAAGGAATGGTGCCGCTCCTCAGCCACCAGCCTGAAACCTTCCGCGACATAGATCGCGCGGGCTGCGTGCAGGATGTCGTTGGTCCACAGCACCATTCGCCCATAGCCGGCGGCGCGGGCAAAGCCGATCGCCTCCCGCACCAGCCCCTTGCCGAGGCCGAGGCCCCGCGCGTGCCTCTCGACCAGCACCAGCCGGAGCTTGGCGACATCCACCGTCTCCTCCACCACGAAGGCCGACCCCACCGGAGCGCCGTCCAACTCCGCGATGAAGCAGCGCTCCCGCTCCGGCTTGTATTCGCGCAGGAACTTCGCCGCGATCTCGGCCACCAGCGCCTCGAAGCCGGCGTCCCAGCCGTACTCCTCGGCATAGAGTCGGCCGTGGGCCGAGATCACCCAGCCGATCTCGCCTGGTCGGTGCTGACGGATGAGCGAGCGCCCCGGCGCCGATCGGGTTCCGGAGAGCAGGGCCTCGGACTGGTCGAGCGCAGCAATCAACCTGGCCTGCTCGGCCGGCGAAAGCCGGGTCACGATTGCCGCCGCCTGATCACGGGAGGCCGCATCGAGTGGCTGGAACGCCTCACGTCCCTTATCCGTCAGCCGCAGGCGCAACGCTCGCCCGTCCTCGCGCGAACGTTCGCGCGCCAGCCAGCCTGAGGCGGCGAACCGCTGGAGGATACGGGACAGATAGGCGGGATCGAGCCCGAGTTCACGCGCCAATTCGCTGGCGAGCCAGTCGTCGCGCTGTGCCAGTTCGTAGAGCACCCGCCCTTCGGTCAGCGCGAAACCCGAGCCGTGCAGGCTGCCGCCGAGCGCACCGACCCAGCGGGTATGGAAGCGGTTGAAACGGCGGATCGCCGCGATCGCGGCCAAATTTGCGCATTGCATGAGTGATCCCTCCATGTGGAAGGATCAACGAAAATAATGGACAGAGTCAACTAAATTGCGAAGCCGTCAGACGCCGGAGCAGGGGTAGCGGACGCGCAATCGCGGCACCAGCAGCTCGGCTACGCTCTTATCGCCGATCTCCGCGCGCGGCAGCCTGACCAGATCCTTGACGACGTCCTTATAGGCGTCCGGCGGCGGACAGATCGCGCCCGCTCCGGCAAGGCCGAGGACGAAGCCCTCGGTAAAGGCGTGGCAGCTCGAGACGATCCGCTCATTGGTCGCCGAACAGATGACGAAAAGCGGACCGGCCTTCAGCTCCGCGGCTCCGACAGCCGGCGACGCCAGCAGCAGGGCCGCGCCGGTCAGAAACCCAAAACTGCGCACCCTCATCGCGCTCTCACGGCAAACGCCCTCCTCGCCCGTGGTGAGGGCGCATGAATATGACGTCCAGATGCCGCCCCGCAACCCAGGCAAAGCGCTGCCGGGAAGCCCGCAGAGAAGATCTCTGGGCAGAATCGCCCAAATCCGAGACGCTTTCGAAAGCGCCTCTTAACCCTTTCGCAACCCGCCTCTGGCTCAGTTCTCTCTCGGCAAGCCAGCCCTCTTTGCGACAAGCGTTGCGTCATGCAGGTCGATCTCTTGGCCGGAACGGCCTACGGCACGGCAGCGATGCCGCTGCGCCAACCCACCATCCTGGTTTTCGATTCCGGTCTGGGCGGGCTCACCGTCCTGGCAGAGATGACGCGCGCGCGTCCCGATGCCCGCATCGTCTATGCCGCCGACGATGCCGGCTTTCCCTATGGCCGGCTCGACGAGGCGGCACTGGTCGGGCGCGTGCTGAGCGTGATGGAGCGGCTGATCGAGCGTTGCCATCCTGATCTTGTCGTCATCGCCTGCAACACCGCCTCGACCTTGGTGCTGCCCGCCTTGCGGGCGCGTTTCAGCATTCCCTTCGTCGGCACGGTTCCGGCGATCAAGCCGGCCGCCGAGCTGACGCGCAGCCGCCTGATCTCGGTGCTGGCGACGCCCGGCACCGTTGCCCGCGACTACACCCGGGACTTGATCGCAACCTATGCCGGAGCCTGCCACGTCACGCTGGTCGGCTCGACGCGGCTTGCCGGCCTCGCCGAAGCGGCGCTCAAGGGCGAGGCTATAGACGACGCGTCAGTCCTGGCCGAAATCGCGCCCTGCTTCGTCGCCCGCGACGGCGCCCGCACCGATGTGGTCACGCTGTCCTGCACCCATTACCCCTTGCTGATCGAGCGGATGCGGCGGCTCGCGCCCTGGCCGGTGAACTGGATCGACCCGGCCCCGGCGGTCGCCCGGCGCGTCGCCCAGCTCCTCGGGCCGGCCATGCTCCGGCTTGCGGAACCAGGCGACGCGCCGGCGATCTTCACCAGCGGCGCCGGCATCAGCGGCCCGCTGCGCATCGCCTTGGCCGGCTACGGGCTGACGCAGATCACCATCGAGGCGATTCCGCTCACGAACTGAGAGGACTCCAACGTCGCGGCGGAACCGCTTGAAGCACCATGCGTTTTTCCCAACGCCGCTCCCGCAGCGCCGCGAAGGAGGAAAGGACATGAGAAAACTTCTTCTGATCATCGCGCTGGCATTTAGCTTCGCCCTCATCGGAGTCAGCGCGAGTTCCGAGGCTCAGGCCAAGCCGCATGGCTGGCACAAGAGCCACGGCCACCATTACGGGCACCGTCATGGCCCCCGCCGGCATTATGGCTGGCATCGCGGCCATCATTACGGCTGGTACAAACACCATCGCCACCACCGTTACGGCCATTGGCGCGGCTATTACTGGTGAGGTGCCGGGGCGCCGCCCAGCGGTACGGATTTGACTTCACACCGGCCTTGAGCCTATAGGGCTCCCGTCGCGCGGGTCCATCCAGGGCCCGCGTGGCTTTTTCCGCACCCGTGATCCGCTCTCAGGAGCCGGATCTGTCGCCCCGGAGATGGGGAGCAGGAGGGCGCGGTCCTCACTCGCGAACCTAGAGGACACGCGAAACATGACCAAGCGCCACGAGGCGAAGTACAAGATTGACCGCCGTCTCGGTCAGAACATCTGGGGCCGCCCGAAGTCCCCGGTCAACCGCCGCGAATACGGCCCCGGCCAGCACGGCCAGCGCCGCAAGGGCAAGCCTTCCGATTTCGGCACGCAGCTGCGCGCCAAGCAGAAGCTCAAGGGCTATTACGGCTCGATCTCCGAGAAGCAGTTCCGCCGCTACTACGCCGAGGCGATCCGCCTCAAGGGCGATTCGGGCGAGAACCTGATCGGCCTGCTCGAGCGCCGCCTGGACGCCGTGATCTACCGCGCCAAGTTCGTGGCGACGGTCTTCGCCGCCCGCCAGTTCGTCAATCACGGCCACGTCACGGTCAACGGCAAGCGCGTCAACATCTCGTCCTACCAGGTCAAGCCGGGCGACGTGATCGCGGTCAAGGAGAGCTCGCGCCAGCTCGCCATCGTGATCGAAGCGGCCGCTCTGGCCGAGCGCGACGTGCCCGACTACATCGAGGCCGACCACAACAAGTCGACCGCCACCTTCACCCGCACGCCGACCCTGACGGACGTGCCCTATGCGGTGCAGATGGAACCGAACCTGGTCATCGAGTTCTACTCGCGCTGATTCAGTTTCGCAGAGCCGGGCCGCAAGCGCCTGGCGGGATTCACGAAAGGGCGGCTCGCAAGAGCCGCCCTTTCTGTATTTTATCCCCCGAAGCCAGCGAAGCGCGGCGCCAGCGATCCAGCCTATCGCTGAAGCGCCGGGTCGATGCCGGCCCAGGCGGGATACCCGGCCGGGTTCTCGTTCCAGAACAGGATGTCGTCGAGCAGGATCGTCTGGGCCGTCCCAGGCAGCCCAAGACCAGCCGCCGCCCCGGCCCAAGGGACGCGGCGTTCAGGCGGGCTCACAGATGCGAGCCGGCCTCGTCGCGAAAGCAATAGCAGCCGACGCAGAGGCCGCCGATCAGGATCGAGATCGCATAAGGCCCCAAGAGGCACAAAACGAAGACCGAGCCGATGAAGCTCCGCATCCCCCATGCCAACCATGTCGCCCTCATGGTCACCTCCTCGCAATGGATTTACTGCTGAAACGTAAATGCGAAGCGGTGAATTCAACTTAAACAAGTATGGTGAATCGCGGGCCCGTCGATTTTACCTGTTGTCAGCGATGTTCGCCTTCCCCTCCGCCGGCAGTGCCGCATAATTTTACCAGGCCTCGCCGGCCCTGATTCGGGAAAGGACGACCATGATGAAGACGCTGCTCGCCGCCCTCGCCTTGACCTGTCTCTCCAGCCTTGCCCAGGCGCAAAGCTGCGCAGTCCAGGCCAGCGACAAGAAGCTCAACGGCGCCGCCAAGACCAGCTTCCTGACGAAATGCGAGAAGGATGCCGGGGCGGCTTGCGACAAGCAGGCGGCGGAGAAGAAGCTCGCCGGCGCGGCCAAGGCCAGCTTCACCAAGAAATGCGTCTCGGACGCCGCTGGCACCTGAGACCGCCCGCACTGCTGCGCCAGCGCCCAGAGAGTCAGTCCGCCGTGCTGCTCTCCCAGGTGGCGTGCTTGACGGCGGGCAGCAATTCGAGGCGCTCGACCACATTGTCGAGTTCCTTGCGGTCGATCGCCGTGCTGATCAGCTTGGCGATCACTTCGACCGTATCGTCGCCGCGCTCGGTCGTCGTGATGTCGCTGACCGGGTATTGCGCCGCCTCGAGATGCTCGACGAGCGCTTCGCGGACCACGGCCAAGGAGAGCGGATCGGTGGTCACGACGACCTCATAGGTCGCCTCCGAATTCTGCTCGTTCAGCGGAATCCGGTTGATGGCGTTGACCAGCGGCCGCAGCAGCGTATTCCCCGCGATGACGAAGACCGTGATCAGGGCCGCCTCAGCGACCATGTCGGCTCCGGCGCAGGCGCCGACCGCTGCCGAACACCAGAGCGTGGCGGCCGTGTTGAGGCCGCGCACATTCATGCCTTCCTTCATGATCACGCCGGCACCGAGGAAACCGATGCCGGAGACGACATAGGCGATGACCCGGATCGCACCTGACGTGCCGTCGAGACGCATGGCGAGATCGACGAAGGCCGCCGCCCCCAGTGCAACCAGCGCCGTCGTTCGCAGGCCCGCGGTGCGCTGGCGGTACTGGCGCTCGGCGCCGATCAGGACGCCAAGACCGAACGCCGCGGTGAGGCTGACGACCGTATCGAGGAACGGCAGCAGCTCGAAGGTCTGGATGAAACGCAAGCCTGGTGCCTCCCGCACAGCTTCGCGCGTTCAATTGCATTGCAGCCCACGGCCGGCAAGAGCTGGCCGTGGGCTGTCATGACAAGTCCCCGGAGAGGGCCTATGGGTCGCCTCAGCCGCGACGCTCGCGCCAATCGTCCCGCCAACGGCGCGGACCATGGTCGTCATCGTCACGGCCACCACCGCGGTGCTCCTCGAAACGCTCGCGCATGCGGTGCATCATGCCGCGCCCCTCGGCCATCGCTTCACGCACGGCGCGGCGGGCGACCGTCTTCTGCTCGTCGCTGAGCGTCGTCCAGAGCGGGCGGACGACGTCGGCGAGTTCCTTGGTCCGCGCGGCGCGCTCGGCCTGGCGGCTCGACATCATGTCGAGCCGCTCCATGATATCGGCGTGGCGGAAGGTCTCGCGCTGCTCGCGCATCGCCGCCCAGCCCTCGCGGCGCTTCTCGGCGCCTTTCTTGATGACATTCTCGACGGCATCGAACAACGGCACCTGCTCGGGCTTGAGCTTCATGTCGGCGCGCAGCTTGGTCAGGCGCTCGGTGAGGCGGGCCTGCATGCGCTCGGCCCACTGCTCGCGGAATTCGCCGCGCCGGTCGTCGCGCGAATCGCTGCGCTCCTGCTGCGGGCGATCATGGTCGGGACCTCCGGCGGGAGGCAACGGCTGCGGCTGGGCCAGCGCAAGCGAGGCCGTGATGGCGGCAGCGGCCGAAGCTGCGATCAGGGCAATGCGTTTCATCTTGATCTCCCATGACACGAAACGAATATCTGGCACGAAACGAGTATCGGTCGCTGAGCGGGTCTCGAAGCCGGTTCACGATGGTCGCAAGGTGACGCCGCAGGCGTGACCCGGCGATGGCGCAAGCATGAAAAGATCGTAATGTGGGCAGGCTCGGCACGGAAGTCCCGTTCTCCGACGAGAGCGCCTTCAAGAAAATCTGGCACCGGTTCGCGTGAAGAAAACCCGTTAAAACAATGACATAGCCTGAAATCCGACCTTGATGCGCAATCTCATCACCGATGTTCGCGGCCTCCTCGTCGGCAATGCGCAGGACCCTCACGCTGCTACCGGCGTTACGGTCGCTCTGTTCGAGCGCCCCAGCATAGCCTCGATCGCCGTGCTCGGCGGCGCACCCGGCACACGCGACACCGCGCTGCTGGAGCCGGAGATGACGGTGGAGCATATCGACGCGATCGTGCTCTCGGGTGGCTCGGCCTGGGGGCTGGCCGCAGCCGATGGCGTGATGGCAGGGCTCGCTGCAAGGCAGCGCGGCTTTCAGATCGGCAGCCTGCGCGTGCCGCTCGTGCCGCAAGCAATCCTGTTCGACCTGCTCAATGGCGGCGAGAAGCCCTGGGCCAAAGACGGCGCAAGCGAGCCGCCCTATCGCGCTCTCGGACGCAGCGCGCTCGATGCGGCAGCGGGCGATTTCGCACTCGGCACTGCCGGCGCGGGCTATGGCGCCAGCACTGTCAATCTCAAGGGCGGCCTCGGCTCAGCCAGCGCGCGGGCGGCGACGGGGCAGATCGTCGGAGCGCTGGTTGCCGTCAATGCGGTCGGCACGGCGACGATCGGCAAGGGGCCGCATTTCTGGGCCGCGCCCTATGAGCAGGGCGATGAATTCGGCGGGCTCAGTTGGCCCGCCGCGATCACCTCCGTCGACAACGCGGTCCGGTTCAAGGGTGGCCCCGGCCAGAACACCACGATCGCGCTGGTCGCGACTGACGCCGCCTTGACCAAGGCCCAGGCCAAGCGGCTGGCGCTCGCAGCCCATGACGGCCTTGCCCGCGCCCTGAGGCCGGCCCATGGCGCGCTTGACGGCGATATCGTCTTCGCCGCGGCCACCGGCCATGCCGGGGCTCCGTCCGACGCCTTTGCGCTGACCGAGCTTTGCGCCGCGGCTGCCGACGTGCTGGCGCGCGCCGTCGCACGCGGCGTCCATGCCGCGACCGCCCTGCCTTTTCCCGGCGCGAAGCCGGCCTGGCGCGACCTGTTCGGGAACCGATAGCCGAAGCAGCACGCCGGCAACCTCGAGGAGATACCGATGGCCAGCGTCAGATATCTTGTGAACGACGTGGATGAAGCCGTCGCGTTCTACAGGGACAAGCTGTCCTTCGTACTGAAGCAGCAGTTCGGCCCGGCCATGGCGATCCTTGAGAGCGAGGGCCTGACCTTGTGGCTCGCCGGTCCCCTCGCATCCGCCTCCAGACCGATGCCGGATGGTCGCAAGCCCGAGCCCGGCGGCTGGAACCGCTTCGTCCTGGAAGTCAGTGACCTGCCAGCCCTGGTCGAAGGGCTGCGCGCACAAGGCGTGCCGTTCCGCAACGCCATCGTCGAGGGTCCAGGCGGTCGCCAGATCCTGTGCGAGGACCCTTCGGGTAATGTGATCGAGCTTTTCCAACGCGCCTGACCGGCGGCGCGGCGCGGTCAGCCTGACGCGCCCGGAAGGGCGTATTTATTTCCGTATGCGCTCGACAGGTTTACGTCTTGGAAAGTCAGAGAGCCACACAGTTCAATCACTGGTTGCAACAACGCTGCCTGGGGGATCGCCTCACGGCAGTACCGTGCAACCGTCGGGAAAAGGCAGTGGTATGCGTGAGATCGCCTTTGGCGCCGTCTTCAGCCTCGTCATCGCGATCGGAGCCTTTCTCATCGCCGCCTGGCCCGTACCGGGCCGCCCGGTCGCGGCCTATTTCCGGGCGGGAACATCGGCCGCGCAGGTCGCAGGCTCCGTCGCCCAGGCCGGCGGCAACCTGCTGCAGTTCGGCCCTACGCCTGCCCTCGTCATCAGCCTCAGCGGCCGGCCCGGCTACGCTGCCCAGCTCTACCGATCCGGCGCCTGGCTGGTGATCGACGGCGAACTGGCGCGCCTGTGCGCGGGTGAGGCCTGGCAGGCCCGGACATGACGGATGTCGAGCGGTTCAGGGCGCGTTTCGCCTATGTGATCATCGCCGTGCTCTGGAGCAACGCGGTACTGCTGGCATTTGCGGGCCGATTGGGACGAGCCAACAATCCCGATCAGATCGTGGCTGCCGGCATCGCGCTTGCGGCGTTCACGACCCTGGTCTGGTGGGCTTGCGGCACCGGCTGGATAACCCGGCAGATCAGCTCGATCACGTCGCTCGGCCAGGTCATGCTGCTGGTCTACACCTTCTCCGGACATCCCTATCAGTCCGACATGCACATGTATTTCTTCGCCATATTGGCGGTGCTGGCGGGCTGGCTCGACTGGCGGGTTTTCGTCCCCGCCTCGCTTGCTGTCGCAGCGCATCATGCCGTGCTGAGCGTCGTCTATCCGCTCGGGGTTTTTCCCAACGGCAATAGTTTCGACCGCGTCCTGCTGCACGCCGTCATCGTCGTCGTACAGGCGCTGGCGCTGAGCTGGACCGTCGCCTCCCTCAGAGCCGCCCTGGAGACCTCGGAGACGGAAAAGCAGGAGGCGACCGCAGCCAGGCGCGCGGCCGAGGATGCCCGCCATGAGGCCGCCGCCACGACTCAGGAGGCCGCCCAGGAGCGCAAGGCGATGCTCTATGCGGTCGCCGAGGATTTCGAGCACAAGATCGCCGGCATCGCCAAGGACGTGATCGCCTCGGTCAGGACCCTGCGCACGGCTTCGCAGCAGATGCAGGCCGGAGCTTCCGAGGTGGCGGAACGGGCCGGCGCCGCCTTTCTGTCCTCGCACCAGACCTCGTCCAATGTCGTCGCCATCACTAACGCCACCTCCGAGCTCGCGACCTCCTTCGGCGAAATCGACAAGCAGGTCGGCAAGACCACCCGCATCGTCGGCGCGACGACCTCCAAGGCCAAGACCGTGCTCGCCACGGTCAACCATCTCTCGACCAAGGCTGAGGATGTCGGCAACATCGTCGGCATGATCTCGACGATCGCGGAGCATACCAATCTGCTCGCGCTCAACGCCGCGATCGAAGCCGCGCGTTTCGGTCGATCCGGCGGTGGTTTCACGGTCGTCGCGCAGGAGATCAAGACACTCGCGAACCAGACCTCGCGGGCCACGGACGAGATCCAGGGCCAGATCGAAGCGATCCGCAGCTCGAGCGAGGACGCCATCCGCGCGATCGACGCCATGAACGCGACGATCGGCTCGCTGAACGAGGTTTCGGCTGCGGTCGCGACCGTGGTGGAACAGCAGAGCGCCGCGACCGCCGGGATCGCCAGCAACATCCAGGCCGCGGCCAAGGAAACCGTATCGGCCTCCGGCAATATCGAAATCGTCAGCCGCATCGCGACCGAGACCGGCGACGCTGCCGCCTTCGTCGCCAAATCTGCTGACAGGCTGGACCGGCAATCGGCCGATCTCGGCCTCGAGGTCGCGCAGTTCCTGGATCGTATCCGCGAGGCCTGAGGAATAGCGCGCGGAACGATTTTCGCGACCCGGGGCATGTGCCAGAGCAGGATCTCGGCGAAAAACCGGTTTCCACTTTTTCGCATCCTGCTCTATGGGGCTATCATGTCGACAGATGCCTTCCTCGCGCGCTTCGGCGCGCCCGGCGCAAGCCAGCCCGATCCCGTCGCCGCTGCACAGAGCGCGATGCGCAACGCCCTGCCCCGCCGCTTCTACGAGGAGGCCGCCGTGCTGGAGCGCGACGGGCTGTTCCATGTCGCGCTCGACGGCAAGACAGCGCGCACCCCGGCACGCAACCCGCTCGCGGTAACCTCCCGCCCCGCCGCCGAGGCGCTGGCCGCCGAATGGCAGGCACAGCTCGAGACGATCGACCCCGCTCGCATGCCGCTGACGCGATTGGTCAATTCGGCACTCGACGGCGTCGTCGACCAGCAGGAGGCCGTGCGCGCCGAGATCGTGCGCTATGCCGGCAGCGACGCGCTCTGCTACCGCGCGGCCGAGCCCGACACGCTGGTCGAACGCCAGGGCGCGATCTGGAATCCGATCATCGCCGGGGTCGAGACCGCGATCGGGGGCCGCTTCGTGCTGGCCGAGGGCGTGATGTTCGCCGCCCAGCCCGCCGGCACGCTGGAGGCCGTTGCCGCCCGCGTCGCCGCGATCGCGGCGCCGCTCGCGCTCGCAGGCGCGCACAACGTCATGACGCTGACCGGCTCGACCATCCTGATGCTGGCGCTCGCCGACGGACAGCTCGATCCCGATGCGGTCTGGAACGCTGCCCATCTCGACGAGGACTACCAGATCGCGATCTGGGGCCAGGACGAGGACGCAGCCGAACGCCGCGTCATCCGCCGCCAGGAGTTCGACGCGGCAGCGCTGTTGCTGCTGCAAGGCTGAGAGCCTGATCACACCCGGCCTTGCACCAAAACGGCAGGCGCCCCGATGGACAGCCCGGCCTTCCGCCCTTAAGCCGGATAGGAACTTGGCTCGGCTCGCGGGGGCTCCATGAAAGACATTCTCGAACAGCTCGAAGACCGTCGCGACGGTGCGCGCAAGGGCGGCGGCGAACGCCGGATCGAAGCGCAGCACAAGCGTGGCAAGCTGACCGCCCGCGAGCGCATCGAACTCCTGCTCGATCGTGACTCCTTCGAGGAGTTCGACATGTTCGTGCAGCATCGCTGCGTCGATTTCGGCATGGAGAAGGGCGAGAAGATCCCCGGCGACGGCGTCGTCACGGGCTGGGGCACGGTCAATGGCCGCACCGTCTTCGTCTTCTCCAAGGATTTCACCGTCTTCGGCGGCTCGCTCTCCGAGACCCACGCCCAGAAGATCACCAAGATCCAGGATATGGCGCTGAAGATGCGCGCCCCCATCGTCGGCCTGTTCGATGCCGGCGGCGCCCGCATCCAGGAGGGCGTGGCGGCGCTCGGCGGCTATGGCGAGGTCTTCAAGCGCAATGTCGCGGCCTCGGGCGTGATCCCGCAAATCTCGGTGATCATGGGCCCCTGCGCCGGCGGCGACGTCTATTCGCCGGCGATGACCGACTTCATCTTCATGGTCCGCGATACCAGCTACATGTTCGTCACCGGCCCCGACGTGGTGAAGACCGTCACCAACGAGACCGTGACCTCTGAGGAGCTCGGCGGCGCGAAGGTCCACACCACGAAATCCTCGGTCGCCGATGGCTCCTTCGAGAACGATGTCGAGGCGCTGCTGCAGGTGCGCCGGCTGATCGACTTTCTGCCCGCCAACAACACCGCAGGCGTGCCGGAATGGCCCTCCTTCGACGTGCCGGACCGTGTCGATATGAGCTTGGACACGCTGGTGCCGGACAACCCTAACAAGCCCTACGACATCAAGGAACTGATCCTGAAGACGCTCGACGAGGGCGATTTCTTCGAGATCCAGGCCGCTTATGCCGGCAACATCGTCACCGGCTTCGGCCGCATCGAGGGCCGCACCGTCGGCGTCGTCGCCAACCAGCCCATGGTGCTGGCCGGCGTGCTCGATTCCGACGCCTCGAGGAAGGCCGCCCGCTTCGTGCGCTATTGCGACGCCTTCGAGATCCCGATCGTGACGCTGGTCGACGTGCCGGGCTTCCTGCCGGGCACGGCGCAGGAATATGGCGGGCTGATCAAGCACGGCGCAAAGCTTCTCTACGCCTATAGCGAATGCACCGTGCCGCTGGTCACGGTCATCACCCGCAAGGCCTTTGGCGGCGCCTATGACGTGATGGCGTCGAAGCATATCGGCGCCGATGTGAATTATGCCTGGCCAACCGCGCAGATCGCGGTGATGGGCGCCAAGGGCGCGGTCGAGATCATCTTCCGCGGCGGCGATGCCGAGACGATCGCGCGGCAGACCAAGGAGTATGAGGACCGCTTCATGTCGCCCTTCGTGGCGGCCGAACGCGGTTATATCGACGAGGTCATCCTGCCGCATGGAACGCGCCGCCGCATCGCCCGCGCTCTCGCCATGCTGCGCACCAAGAGCGTCGAGCGGCCCTGGCGCAAGCACGACAATATTCCGCTGTGAGAGGCGTCGCGTGCTCAGCGCGACGCCCGAAACGCCTCGTCCGTCCAGTCGAGCAGCTTGCCGAGGAAGCGTGACGCCGCCGGCATGAAGAAGCTGCCATGGTGGTAGAACGGGTCGAGCGTGGTCACGATCATGCGGCCCGGCCCGCCGCCGACATTGCGGTGATCGTAGAGGATCGAGCCGCCCTTGCCCTGCGGATCCCCCTCCGGCGTGATCTCGACCAGCGAGGTCGCGCCCGGCGGCGGCGTCAGCAGCCCGTGATAATGCCAGACCAGTTCGCCCATGCCGACATAGCGGAAGATCTCGTGCTCCGGCGCAGCGATCCGGTGGCCGGGATCGGTCCCCTTCTCCAGCCACCACCAGAAATTCGTCGGCCTGAACTCCCAGGCGACGCCCGGCGCCCAGTCCTGCGCCCGGTTTTCGCCTAGCACGATCAGCGTGCCGCCGGTCGCGAGATAGCCGAGCAGAAGCGGCCGCTTGCGCCGCAGCACCGCCGGATGAATGCGGTCGGCGACAATCAGCGCGTCACAGCCCGCAAGAGCGGCGGCATCGAGTTCTGGTGCGTATATCGTGCGGTCGAAACGTCCTGTCAGGCGTTCGCCCTCGATCGCCTCTCTATGGAAATAGGTTCCCCCCTCGAGCAGCGCCAGCATCACCAGGCCTCCATCGGGGCTGTGATCCAATCGAGCAGTTGCGGCATGATCCGGTCCGCGGTCGAGCCGGAGCCGTGATAGCCCCAGAGATCCGCCCCCGCATGGACCAATAGCCGCCCGCCAACCGCCGGCCGGCACTCGAAATCGACCGGGTGGCGGCCGGGCCCGAGACTGTTGAGGATGCGCGCGCCCGGCGGCGGCGGGTTCGAGCCGCGGCCGTAGAAGCCGGCCACGCCCCGGCGGCGCGACAGATGCTCCATCTCGACTCCCTCCCAGACCGGATGCGCCGCTTCGTGGTTCACTTCGAGATCCTCGACGCGATAGTTCGGGATCGGCGCGAAGAGATTCAGTTCGGCCAGGAAAGGATGGCCGACATGGCCGCAGACCACGATCGTTCCCCCCTGCGCCAGGAAACTTTCGAGCTGAGCCCGGCGCGAGGACAGATAGCGCTGGTCGGCATGGAGACCGATCATCAGGCCGCGAAAGGCGGTGAGATCGGTCCGCCCCAGATCGTAGAGCGGCAGCAAAGCAATGCGCGGCCCCAGGGCGAGGTCGCGGATCAGATCCTGGACGCCGCCCTCGGCCTGTTCGCAATCGAGCAGGGCGACGTCGTTCACGGCTTGAACGCCAGCGGATCGATCAGATCGGCGCGGATGTCGATCGTCTTCTGCAGCATTCCGGCCTCGACCATGAAGTGCTGGTCGCCGGCAAGGTTCTCGATGTCGCGATCGGTCATCGCCAGGGTGAAATCGTACCAGGGCAGCTGCTTGCGCGCGTCATCGGTCGAAATCTTCTGGTCCTCGGCCGCGATCTTCAAAGCCTCCTCGGGATTGTCGCGCATGAAGTCGAGCGCCTTGCGATGGGCGGCGAGATAGGCGGCCACCAGAGCGGGCTGCTCCCGCAGGAAGGCGCCGCGGACGGCGATGACCGAAATCGGCGCGATCAGCCCCTCCCCGCTCGCGAGGATGCGCCCACCGGCCGCCTCGACCTGCAGCGCATTGGCGCCGGCCAGCGTCGCAGCATCGACCTTGCCGGCGAGCAGTGCGGCGCGCGCGGCCGGCAGGTCCATGTTGAGATACTCGACATCGGTCAGCTTCATGCCCCGGGAAGCGAGCGCCGCCGCGAGGAGCTGGTTGAGCGTCGTGCCCTTCGGCCCGGCAACGCTCTTGCCCTTGAGCGCCTCGATGCTGCCGGGGCCATTCGCACCGGTCATCACAAAGAAGGCCTTGGGCGAGCGCGAATAGGCGGCGATGACCTTGAGGTCGATGCCGTTGGCACGACCGAGGATAGCCGAGGTGCCGCCGAGCACGCTGGCGATATCGATGGCGCCGGCCGCCAGCGCCTGAATCTGCGCACCGCCCGAGGTGATCTCCGGATTCTCCGTCTTGACGCCGAGCGCACCGAAAGCCTCGTCGAGGAAGCCCTTCTTGCGCATGATGATCGAGGGCACGTTGAAGGGCGAGGTGACATAGGTCACGCGGACGCTTGCCGGCTTGTCAGCGGCATCGGCGGCGATCATCGACGATGTCGCGAGCATTGCCACGGCGAGGTAGAGCTTCAGAAGTCTCATGGCACGGTTTCCTTGAGGTGAGAATTCGGCCCCGTTTCGAGCAGCCGCTCCAGCACGGTGCGGCGATGGGCGAGCAGAGCGGGATCGGTGGCGTCGCGCGGATAGGGCAGATCGACCCTATGCAGGCCAACGAGCCGACCCTCGGAGAGTTCGGCGACCGCCTGCCCCAGCAGCACGGCTTCCTCGACATCATGCGTGACGAAAACGATCGTCGTGCCGCGCGCCCGCCAGATCTCGACCAGCTCCATCTGCAAGCTGCGGCGGGTGAAAGCGTCGAGCGCGCCGAAAGGCTCATCGAGCAGCAACAGATCGGGTTCGAGCACCAGGGCGCGCGCAAGCGCGACGCGCTGGGCCATGCCGCCGGACAACTGGTCCGGCATCGCCTCGGCGAAGCCGGACAAGCCGACGAGTTGCAGCGCCTCGGTGACGCGGCGCATCAGCGCCCCCTTGTCGAGGCGGCCCACGAGGCCCAGGCCGACATTGCCGGCGACGCTGAGCCAAGGCATCAGCCGCGGCTCCTGGAAGACATAGCCGATGCGGGGGCGACCACCGCCCTCGAAATGCAGTTCGCCGTCGCTCGGTTCCGCCAGCCCGGCCAGCAGCCGCAGCAGCGTGGTCTTGCCGCAGCCGCTGCGCCCGACGATGGTGGTGAAGCCACCGCGAGGCAGGCTGAGATCAACGCCCTCCAGCGCCGCGAACGCCCGCTCGCCGACCGTATAGCGCAGGCCGAGATTGCGCGCTTCAAACACGGCCGAGCTCCAGCTGCGAGCGCAGCCACGGTGCCGATCTGCGCAAGGCGCAGCGCGCCAGCGCATCGGCGATAAGCCCGAGCACGCCGATGACCAGCACGCCGACGAGCACGATGTCGGTCCGCGCCATGTTTTGGGCGTCGATGATCAGATAGCCGAGCCCCGCACTCGAAGCGATCAGTTCAGCCCCGACCAGCGCCCGCCAGCTGTAGCCGAGCGCAATCCGCAGCCCGACCACCAGCGCTGGCAGGGACGCCGGCAGAACGATGCGCGTCAGGATCTCCCCCCGGCTCAGGCCGCAGATGCGCCCGACCTCGATCAGCTTCGGATCAGCTTGGGCGATCCCGCCGAGCGCTCCGAGAAAGATCGGAAAGAAGCAGGACAGTACGATGACGCCGACCTTCTGCACCTCGCCGATGCCGAGCCAGAGAATCAACAGCGGCAACAGCGCCAACGGCGGAATCTGGCGCAGGAATTCGAGCGCGGGCTCGCAGAAGGAGCGCAGACGCGGCAACAGCCCAAAAAGCAGCGCCAGCGGCAGCGCGAGAATTACCGATAATCCGTAGCCGAGGCCGACGCGCTGCAGGCTGATCGCGGCGTGTTTGGCGAGCGAACCATCCTGGATGAGCTGCCAGCCGGCCTGTGCCACCGTAAACGGCCCCGGCAGTAGAAATGGCGACACGAAGCCGGTCGCGCTGGTCGCGAACCAGGCAAGCCCCAAAACCCCAAAGACAAGGAATCCACTGAAAGCCGGCATATCTGAACAAAGGGACCTGCCTGACACGCGACATCCGCGACGGCGAGCGAAGCCCTAACGGCGATATCAGTAAAAATCCAACATAAACTTCAATTCCGAATATTATTTACTTGCAATAAACAAGATGTAGGCCAAGAATTATAACAATTACAAACTTGAGCGGAAGATCCGAGAGATAGAACAGGTCCGCGATCCTAGCTTACTCCGCAGTCTCCGGCCGGAGGCGAATCTGATGTGGGAAACGTATTTTCAGGCTGAATCCCACATCGGCAAAATCCCGCGTCAGCAAGGCATGAGCGGTCCTATTCCCAGCGTCGGAATACCACGCTGGCATTCACGCCACCGAACCCAAATCCGTTCGAGATGGCATGCTCCATCGCAAGCGGCCGCGCATGCTTGGCCACAACATCCAGCCCGGACGCCATCTCATCGGGATGCTCGAGGTTGAGCGTCGGCGGCGCGATCTGGTCGCGCAGCGCCAGCACCGTGAAGATCGCCTCCAGCCCGCCGGCTGCGCCGAGCAGGTGGCCCGTCGCCGATTTCGTCGCGCTGATCGCAATGCTCTTCTCGGTGCCGAAGACGGCCTTGATCGCTGCGAGCTCGCCGCGGTCGCCGACTTGCGTCGAGGTCGAATGGGCATTGAGGTGCTGGACATCGCCGGGCTGAAGCCCTGCCTGTTTCAGCGCAATCTCCATGGCACGGCGCGCACCCGAGCCATCCTCGGGGCCGGAGGTGATGTGGTAGGCATCGGCGCTGGTGCCATAGCCGGTGAGCTCGGCCAGGATTTTGGCGCCTCGTGCCTGCGCATGCTCCAGCGCCTCGATCACCAGCACACCGGCGCCCTCGCCCATGACGAAGCCGTCGCGGTCACGGTCAAACGGGCGCGAGGCTTTTTCGGGTTCTTCGCTGAAGCCCGTCGAGAGCGCACGCGCCGCTGCGAAACCACCGAGCGCGACGAGATCGATGCAGGCCTCGCTGCCGCCACAGAGCGCAATATCGGCCTCGCCGGCGCGGATCAGCCGCGCCGCATCGCCGATAGCCTGAACGCCGGCCGCGCAAGCGGTTACCGGCGCGCCGATCGGCCCCTTGAAGCCATGGTCGATCGAGACATGGCCGGCGGCGAGATTGACCAGGAAGGACGGAATCGTGAAGGGCGAGAGCCGGCGCACACCGCGAGCATCTGTGAGGCGCACGGCCTCTGCGATCGCGGGGAAGCCGCCTATGCCGGAGGCGATCACCGTCGCAGTGCGCTCCTGCTCGGCTTCGCTCACGGGGCGCCAATTCGCCTGCATCAGCGCCTCCTTCGCCGCGACCAGCGCGAACTGAATGAAGCGGTCCATCTTGCGCTGGTCCTTGGGCGCGATCGCACCGTCGGGATCGAAACCGCCCTCGCTGTCCTCCTCCTGCGACGGCACGGCGCCGGCAACCTTGGCCGGTAAACTCTCGACGATCGAATCCGGCAGGCGACGCAGCCCGGAGCGGCCGGCAAGCAGGCGCTGCCAGGCCAGTTCGGCTCCGCAGCCAAGAGGCGAGACCACGCCCATACCGGTTACGACCACACGACGCATTTGAATGTCCTATTCGTTTTGGGAAGGTACGGCCGAGCGCATCGTCGCGATGGTGGCCAGGCGCTGGCGCATACCGGGACTCGCCTGCGGGCCGGCAACCACCATGACGGTATCAGGCGTGATCGGACGCAAGCTCGCGGCATCGACCATGACCGGTTCGACCGGCCGCGCCGTCTCGCACTCGGCCAGCACCAGCGCCGCGCCTTCGGGGGCGAGATGCCGATTGCCGAATGCGACCATCGCGGCGATCACGGGGAAGAAGTCCCTTCCCTTCGCGGTCAGGACGTATTCGTAGCGCTGCGGCCGCTCTTGATAGAGCCGCCGCTCGAACAGCCCGCTCTCGGTCAGATGTTTGAGCCGCCGCGCCAGTATGTTCGGCGCGATGCCGAGGCTGCGCTGGAATTCGTCGAAGCGTGAGAAACCCTGCAAGGCGTCGCGCAGGATCAGGATGCTCCACCATTCGCCGACGGTCTCGACCGTGCGGGCGCAGGGGCATTCGGCAAGCGGAACGAGCTTCGGTTGCATGGTGCGTCCGAGCTAAAGCAGTTGCTATCATTTTGCAAGTGACAGGGCGTCGTATCTGTCTCTCGCTTGCCTCAATCCAGCGTGCTCCGGAATCGCATCAGCGCGATGCCCGCATAGATCGGCACGAACAGGCTGAGATAGAACATCTCGTCGCCGATATCTCCGAGGCCGGCGCCCTTCAGCATGATCGCGCGGATGATCCGCAGGAAATGCGTCAGCGGGAATATTTCGCCCAGCGCCTGCGCCCAGCCCGGCATGCCGGCGAAGGGGAACATGAAGCCTGACAGCATCAGCGACGGCAGGAAGAAAAAGAAGGTGAGCTGCATCGCCTGGAGCTGCGTGCGCGCCATCGTCGAGATGGTGTAGCCGAGCAGCACCAGCGCCAGCACGAAGATCAGGACACAGCTCAACAGCAGCCCGAGCCCGCCGAGGAAGGGGACGGCAAAGAGCAGTTTGGCCGCGCCCAGCACGATCACGACCTGCACGGCGCCGATGGCAAGATAGGGCAGCACCTTGCCGAGCATGATCTCGCCGGCCGTCGCCGGCATCGCGAGCAGGTTCTCCATCGTGCCGCGCTCGATCTCGCGGGTCAGCGCCATGGCCGTCATCATCACCATGGTCATCTGCAGGATGACGCCGAGCAGGCCGGGCACGATGTTGTACTGGGTGATGTTCTCCGGGTTGTAGCGCCGGTGGACGACGAAGGAGAGGCTGTCCCCTCCTCGGCTGGCCGGATCGGTCACGGGCTCGTGGCCTTGCGCCCGTTGCAAGGCACGGCTCGCGATCGTGCCCAGCGCCGAGACTGCGCCGCTCGCCGCGGCCGGATCGGTCGCGTCGGCCTCGACGAGGATGCGCGGTGCATCCGCTCGCTCGACCCGCGTGCCGAAATCGCTGGGAATGGTGACGAGGAAGGAGATTTCCCCCTTCGCCATCAGGCTTTCGGCCTCCGCCGCGCTCTGCGGACGCTCGCCGAAGCGATAGTAGTTCGAGACCTCCAGCGCCGAGACCACGGCGCGCGTATAGCGGTCCTGACCGAGCGCGAGGATCGCCGCCGGCAGGCCGCGCGGATCGTTGTTGATCGCATAGCCGAAGAGCAGGAGCTGGATGATCGGCACCGCCAGCATCATGGCGAAGGTGATGCGGTCGCGCCGCATCTGCACGAATTCCTTGGCGAGCATGGCGCCAAGCCGGCTGGGGGAGAATAGCGCGATCATGCCGCCCGCTCCTGCGCGCCGGTCATGAACTTGATGAAGACATCCTCGAGGCTGGTCTCGCCCGGCTCGACCCCGATGCCCGCTTCGCCCTTAAGCGGCGCCAGCGCCGCCTCCAGCTTGCTCCGATCAGTGCCGACGACATGCAGGCTCGCACCGAAGGGGGCGATCTGCTCGACGCCATCGGCCATTGAGAGAGCCCGCATCTGCTCAGGTCTCAGCGCACCATGGACGATATAGGTGACGAGACCGGAGCCGCGCACCACCTCCTCGACCGTCCCGGTCGCCAGCATACGGCCATAGGCGATGTAGCCGATGCGGTGGCAGCGCTCGGCCTCGTCCATGTAATGGGTCGAAACCAGCACGGTGAGCCCATCCGCAGCGAGGCGATGGATCTCGTCCCAGAACTCGCGCCGCGCCTTGGGGTCGACACCGGCTGTCGGCTCGTCGAGCAGCAGCAGCCGCGGCTGGTGCATGATGCAGGCGGCCAGCGCCAGCCGCTGCTTCCAGCCGCCGGAGAGCGTGCCGGCGAGCTGGTCCTTGCGCGAGCTGAGGCCGAGCCCTTCCAGCGTCTTCGCCACCGCTTCCTCGACGGGCTTCAGCTCATAGAGCCGCGCCACGAAGGTCAGGTTCTCGGCGATCGTCAAATCTTCGTAGAAGGAGAAGCGCTGGGTCATGTAGCCGACCTGGCGCTTGATCGCGGCGCTCTGCGTGCGGACATCGAGGCCCAGCACCGTGCCCTGCCCGGCATCGGGCCGGAGTAGCCCGCAGATCATCCGGATCGTCGTCGTCTTGCCCGAGCCGTTGGGGCCGAGGAAGCCGACGATTTCCCCGGTCGCCACGGCGAGATCGACATTGTCGACCACCGTGCGCCGGCCGAAGCGCTTGGTCATGCCACGCACATCGATGGCGAGCGTGGCACTCACCGCTGCGCCCGCAGCATGACGTCGACGATCTGGCCCGGTTGGAGCGCTGATTGCGGCCCGCCATCGGGGCGCGCCTCCACCAGATAGACCAGCTTCTGGCGCGTCTGCGCCGAATAGATCACCGGCGGCGTAAATTCCGGCTCCGGTGAGACATAGGTGACCGTTGCCGTCAGCCCTGGTGCACAGCCGTCGCAACGGACATCGAGCCGCATGCCGGTGGTCACGCCGGAGATACGCGTCTCGGGCACGTAGAGCATCAGCTTGGCGGCATCGTCCGGCAGCATCAGCAACACCGGTGCGCTCGGCCCCGCGAGTTCGCCGACACGGCGCAGCACATCGCTGATCCGCCCGGCGGAGGGCATCACGAGCTGGCGCTGGGACAGCCGCCAGCGTGCTTGTGCCAGAGCGGACTTCGCCTGCTCGACCTGGTTTTCGCTCGCCTTGATCTCCTCGGCCCGCGCCGCCAGCCGGGCCACGTCGAGATTGGCGGCGATCTCCCGGACCCGCGCGCTCGCGACGTCCCGCGCCGTCAGAGCCTGATCGAGATCGGCCTGTGTCGAGACCCCGCGGCGGAACAGGTCCTGTCGGCGGTCTAGAGCCCGATCGGCCTCGCGCTCCTGCGCCTTGGCGGAAGCCAGGCTGGCCGCGATAACCGCAATCTCCTCGGGTCGCTTGCCGCTGCGCAGGTTTTCGAGCTGGGCCTGAGCCTGCACCAGCCGCGCCTCGCTTTCGGAAACCGCATTGCGGGCATCGGTCGTCTCCAGCCCCGCCACGATCTTGCCGGCCTCGACACGGTCGCCGCGCCTCACCAGGATCTGTTCGATCCGGGCGGTATCGATCGGGCCCAGCCGGACATACTCGCCCTCGACATAGCCTGCGATCCGCACCGAATCCGCGCCGCAGGCCGAGAAGCTCGCAGCGATCAAACCGAAAGAGCAGAGGAATCCGAGCATCATGACTGTCCCTCCGACATGGCGGCGATGCTGGCCCGGACATTGGCGCCGATGACGGTGGCGATCGCCTCGCTCTCGGCCTCGCCGATGTCGTTCCAGCCCATGCGCCGCGCCACGGCCGGCCGGGCCAGCCGGAAATAGAGCACCTGCCCGACCATCGCGAAGACGGCGAGCTTGGTCGCCTGCGCCTCGGCCTCAAGGCCGGTCGCGACAGCCCAGAGCGTGCAAAGACGGCCATGGACCGGGCCAACCAGCCCCTCATAAAGCGTTTCGAATGCCGAGGTCGGCTCCATCATCTCACGCACGACGAAGCGGGCGATGGTCTCGCTTTCCGGCGCGCGTGCCGCGAAGTCCGTAACCCGGCTCACGACCGCAACCAAAAGCTCCACCGCCGCCTCCGGCGGGAGCCCTTCCAGCGGCGGCATGGCCGCAGCGGCCCCAAAGACCCGCTCCTTCATCGTGGCGACGATGGCCGCGGCGCAGGCCTGGCGCAGCCCGTCCTTGCCACCGAAATGATAGGCGATGCCGGCGCTGTTGACTCCGGCCGCCTGCGCGATCTGGCGGATTGAGCTCGCATCAAAACCGTGGCGCCCGAACAGGTCGAGCCCGGCGCGCATCAGCGCCTCGCGGGCGCCTTGATCATTGCCGAGGGCTGCTTTCATCCGCCTTGCCTACCATTGCAGCTCAATTCAATCAATCGATTGATTAAATGAGGCACGCAATACGCGGAACATCGCCTTGGTAAAGGCCGCGCTCGACATGACTTGCGCCGGACAATGGTCTAAGGCGGCAGCCTGCCTCGGATCCGCCTTGCTCGATGCTCTTCAACTCCTTCGCTTTCCTGCTCGGCTTCCTGCCGCTTGCCCTCGGCCTGCATTGGCTCGCCGAGCGCTTTGCACCGCAATGGCGGCTGCCCGTGCTGGTGGCGCTGTCCTTCGCCTTCTACGGCTATTGGGACTGGCGCTTCATGCCCTTACTGGCGCTCTCGATCGGGCTGAACTGGCTCATTGCCGAAGCCTTCCAGCAGACCAAGGCGGGCGCGCTGATCACGCTGGCGATCGTCTTGAACCTCGCCGCGCTTGCGCTGTTCAAATACGTCAACTTCTTCGCCGATCTCGCCGGGATGATTCCGGGCCTTGCGACGCCGCGGCTCGATCTCGCGCTGCCGCTCGGCATCTCCTTCTTCACCTTCCACCACGTCATGTACCTGACCGATCTCCGGCGCGGCGAGGCACCGCGCTACGATCTCGTGCGTTACGCACTCTACATCGCCTTCTTCCCGCAGGTGCTGGCGGGGCCGTTGGTGCGCTGGCGCGAGATCATGCACCAGTTCGAGGAGCGCCCCTATCAGCGGCCGGACGCAGCCGAGCGGTTCGCCCGCGGCCTGCTGCTGCTGACCGCCGGCCTCGCCAAGAAGGTGCTGCTCGGTGACCCGCTGGCCGAATACGCCAACCCGGTCTTCGCGGCCGCCGCCGCCGGCAAGGTCGTCAGCATGGCGGAGGCCTGGCAGGGCGTGCTCGCCTTCACCTTCCAGATCTATTTCGACTTTTCCGGCTACACCGACATGGCGCTCGGGCTGGCGCTGCTCTTCGGCATCGTGCTGCCGCAGAATTTCGAGGCGCCCTATCGTTCGACGAGCATCCAGGATTTCTGGCGGCGCTGGCATATGACTCTGTCGCGCTTCCTGCGCGATTATCTCTATATCTGGCTCGGCGGCTCGCGGCATGGCCTGCCGACCCAGGTCTGGGCGCTGTTTGCGACCATGGCGCTGGGAGGGCTCTGGCACGGCGCGGGGCTCACCTATGTCGCCTGGGGCGTCGCACATGGGCTCGCCCTGATCGTGGCGCTGCTCTGGCGGCGCGCCGAGCTGCCGATGCCCAGGCCGCTCGGCTGGCTCCTGACCTTCCTCTTCGTCATGATGTGCTGGGTGCTCTTCCGCGCCACGAGCTTCGACGCGGCATTGTTGATCTATAAGGGGCTGATCGGCCTGGCTCCGATGGGGACGGGCTTCAAATGGCGCGCGCTGCTGCCGGCCGCCGCCTTCGCAGTTCTCGGCCCCACGGCCTGGGCGCTCGTGCACCGGCTGCCGCCAGCGCGCTGGATCGCAGTGATTGCCGCGCTCCTCTTCGTCATCGTCCTGTTCAAGATCGGCGACGACGCCAATTATGAATTCATCTACTTTCAGTTCTGAAAGCATCGCGCCGATGTCGGCAGTGCGCTGGGCCAGCTTCACACGCGCCTTCCTGGCGACGGCTCTGCTGTTGGCGGCCAGCCTTCTGGGGCTCGCCTTTCTGCTCGACCCCTATGACACCGGCCGTTCTCCGCTTGCGCTCAAGCCAGGCGTCAGGCCGCAGGGACCGCGCATGGCCGCAGCAAGCCGTGGGCGCGACCCCGCTTTTCAAGCAGTGATCATCGGCAACTCCCACATCCAGCTCGTCTCTCCCGAGGAACTCACGGCGAGGACCGGCACCGCCTTCCTCTCCCTTGCGACACCGGGAACCGGCCCCAAGGAAGCTCTTGCCCTGCTCGACTGGTTTCTGCGCAAACGGCTCGAACCGGCGCGCGCGATCGTCGTGGGCATCGACGAACATTGGTGCACATCCGATCCGGCGCTGCCGAACAAGCGACCTTTCCCGTTCTGGCTCCTCAGCCGCAATCTCGGCGACTACCTCCTCGGCCTCATACGCTACGACGTCATCCAGGAACTGCCCTCCCGAATTGCTTATCTACGCAGTCCCGACGGCGCCCGCGCCCGCCCCGACGGCTATTGGGACTATGAAGCGAACTTCGATGCGCAAGCGCCCGAGGTAGAACGCGATCGCCGCGCCGCGCTGGAGACCCCCTTGCAGATTGGTGGTGGCAATCACACCGGGCCGTTTCCCGCCGCCCGCGCGCTCGAAGCGCTCGCCCTGGCGGCTGCCCCGGAAGCGACCCTGATTCTGCTGCGCCCGCCAAGTTATGTGACGAGCCATCCTGAGCCTGGCAGCCAGGATGCCGCGGCGGATTCCGCCTGCCGCGCCGCCTTTGCGGAAATAACCCAGCGACACCCCCGCTCCGTATTGCTCGACTGGCGAATCGGTCGGCCGGAGAACGGAGACCCCGACCAATTTTTCGACCACACCCACTACCGTCGCAGCCTCGCCGCGCTGGTCGAGGCGGATATCGCCGATGTCCTGGCGCAACGGCCTTGAAGCAAGGGCAGGAATCAGGGGTGGAAACGCCCGTTTCGGCGCTCTATCGCCCAGTCGAGGCAATGTGTTGACGGAAGCGGTTGAAGACGCGCGGCGGTGATTGTTACTGCCCATGTCCCTCGCTATAAGGGCGCGAAATCGGCGGGCCTCCCACGGCAGAGTCGGTGGGCGCGCCGAGACGACCAACTCAGAGAGTGCGCCTATGTCGAAGCAAATCATTCTCGAAGCGGACTACAAACCCACCGACAGCGAGCCGTTCATGAACGAGCGGCAGCGCGAATATTTCCGCGGCAAGCTTCTGTCCTGGAAGAACGAGATTCTGAAGGAAGCGAAGGAAACGCTCGTCACTCTGCAAAGCGAGAGCGAGAACCACCCCGACATCGCCGACCGCGCCTCCTCCGAAACCGACCGCGCCATCGAGCTGCGTGCCCGCGATCGCCAGCGCAAGCTGATCGCCAAGATCGAATCCGCCATCGCCCGCATTGACGAGGGCTCCTACGGCTATTGCGAAGACACCGGCGAACCGATCTCCCTGAAGCGCCTCGAGGCCCGGCCGATCGCAACGCTCTCGCTGGAAGCGCAGGAACGTCACGAGCGCAATGAGCGTGTGTTCCGCGACGATTAGGCGAAGGCGCGCTTCGCTGCACTCGGGGGGCCTTCCGCGACGCGCGGAGGGCCTTTTATGTTTCGCGGGCAAAAGCCCCGCGCGGGAGGCGCGGGGCTTCTTTCTGGCCGCCAGCCTTGTGAGCTTGGGGAGCGTGGCGGGCGGCCGGGACGAGAGCGGGATGACGACATGCGGGAAGCCGCTTCTCGTCCGCCGCCCTCACTTGGCGATAAGAGCCGGCGGCTCGGGAGAGACCGCCGGCCGGCCAGCGCGGGAATAAGCGGGGAGCGTTCCACGCCGGCCGGAACTTCGTGAGATCTGCGTAACGCCTCAGAAAGGCAGCAGGATATCCATGACCTGCTGGCCATAGCGCGGCTGCTGGACGTCGGTGAGCTGGCCGCGCCCGCCATAGGCGATCCGGGCCTGGGCGATCTTGGTCGAATCGATGGTGTTGTCCGATTCGATGTCCTCGGGCCGGATCACGCCGGCGACGATCAGCTCGCGCACCTCGAAATTGACCCGGATCTCCTGCTTGCCCTCGATCACCAGATTGCCGTTGGGCAGGGTCTGCGTGACCACGGCGGCAACATTCGTCGCCAGGGTCTCGGCGCGGCGCACCGAACCCACGCCCTCGCTCGAAGCGGTCGAATCGAGCTTCAGGAGCGAGCCGGCGGTGGCGCCGTTGGGCAGCTTGTTCTCGTAGCCGAGGATGTTGTCGGCGCCTGCATCCTCGCCGTTCTTGCGGCTGCGCTTGGTCGTGTTGTCGAGCTGGGCCTTGTCGGTGACCTTGACCTTGACCGTCACGAGGTCGCCGACCATCCGCGCGCGCTGATCCTTGAAGAAGGCGCGCGAGCCGGTGCGCCAGAGCGAGTTCGGCGCGAAGGAGGCATGCTCCACCGCCGGCATCGGCATCTGCACGGGCTTGTAGCCCTTCACCGCCGTCGGATCCTCGATCGCGGAGAGGGCCGGCGCTTGGCCGACATTGGCGAGCCGGTCGGCCGCGCCGCAGGCGCTGAGAGCAACGCTGAGGGCGAGCAGCCCGGAGAGTCTGACGAGAATGCGTGTGGTCATGATCAGGTCCGCAACTGTCTGGATCAGGGAGCGCTGGCGACACGGCCGATGGCAGAGCTCTGGACGGAAACCCGCCCGGGCCCGCTGACCGTGCCTTGCAGCACGCGCTTGGATTGAGGGTTGGTGACGGTGATGACGTCGCCCATCGCGCCGGCCTCGCCGGCCTTGCCGCGCATCGAGATCAGCAGGCCGGGCGCTGCGTAGACGATGGTGACGAGATCGCCCTTCCCGACGATCTCCTCGCGCTGTACGTCGCCGACGCGCAGCGGCATGCCGACATTGAGCGCACGCCGCGCCACCTTGTCGATGGCCGCCTTCGCGTCGCCGATGAGTTCGCTCGCCTGCCCATCGCGTGGACGGCGCTCGACCACGACGTCAGTCACGCTCAGCGTTTCTCCGCGGGCGATGCTGCGGCGAGGCACTACGACCTCGATGGTGTCGACCATCTGACCGGTGATGCGGATGGGTTTCAGGCGCAGCGCCGCGCTGCCCGGCACGATCAGCCTGGCCTGCACCCGGCGCGAGCGGGCGTCATAGCCAAGGTCGAGCACCGTCACGTCGCCGGTCAATTCGGGTTCGATCGCGATCGCCGGTGCGCCGCCGTCTATCGCAAGCGCCAGTGCCCGGGCATCGACCCCGAAACGCTCCTGGAGGCCGGTCTTTACCGCCGCTTCGAGATCGGACGCCATCAGTCGGCGCGCGGCGCGGGTCACGATCACCTGCGCGAAGCCATGGCTCTCGATGTCGCCAGCGTCACGAATGATGCCCGCGGCGCGCGCCGCCTCCATGATGCGGCTGACCTGGATCGTGCCGGTCTCACCGAGTGCAGGCGCCCGGAAGCCCGGAGTCGCAGCAGCCTCGCTCGGCAATCCCGAGAGCAGATCGCCGAAACTGACGAGCTCGCTCGTGAGCGTGAGCTCCGGACGCAGGAAGGGCTTGCGCACCGGTGTCGGAGCCGGCGGCTGTTGCGGCGACGGCGCGACGATAGCTGCAACGGCCCCGGCGCGAGCGGCCGGATGAGGCTGGGCGGCGAAGGCCGTACCAGCCAGCACGACGGTGGCGAGGAGGGTCGATAGGCGGATCATGGCGCGCATCCTCAGCCCTAGCCGCGGAACATCGACGTCGTCGCCGACATCATCTGGTCGGCGGCGGTGATGACCTTGGAGTTCATCTCATAGGCGCGCTGAGCTGCGATCAGCGTGGTGAGCTCGGTCACGGCCTGGACGTTGCCTTCTTCGAGATAATTCTGCTGCAGCGTGCCGAAACCCTCGCCGCCGCCGACACCATCGATCGCCGGGCCCGAAGCCGCCGTCTCGACGAACAGGTTGTCGCCGATCGATTCGAGGCCGACCTTGTTGACGAAGCGGGTGAGCTGGAGCTGGCCCAGCGTCTGCGGCGCGGTCTGGCCGGGAAGCTGGACCTCGACCGTGCCCTGCGCGTTGATGCTGACGCTGGTCGCGTTGTTGGGAACCGTGATGCCGGGCTCGACCGTATAGCCGTCGCGGGTCACGAGTTGGCCCTGGGCGTCGAGGTCGAAGGAGCCGTCACGCGAATAGGTCGTGCGGCCATCGGGCATGCGGATCTTGAAGAAGCCCTCGCCGCGAATGGCGACGTCGTACTGCTTCTCGGTCGAGGACAGGTTGCCCTGGCTCATGATGCGCCCGGTCGAGGTCGTCTTGACGCCGGAGCCGATGAAGGTGCCGGCCGGGACCATCGTGTTCTGGTCGGAGGTGGCCGAGCCGGCGCGCCGGAAGTTCTCGTAGAGAAGATCCTGAAAATGCACGGTCTGGCGCTTGTAGCCGGTGGTGCGCACGTTGGCGATGTTGTTGGAGATGACCTGGACGTTGAGTTCCTGGGCCATCATGCCGGTGGCGGCTGTCTGCAGGGCGCGCATGGCTTTGCTCCTTCCCCGGTTCAGGCTTGCTGATCGGCCAGGCGAGAAATCGCCTTGGTGCGCAGTTCGTCGGTCTTGGTCATCATGTTGGCGATGCCCTGATAGGAGCGCTGGACCTCCATCAGGCGGGTCATCTCGATGATGGCCTTCACATTGGAGCCCTCGATCGCACCGGGCTCCAGCCTGGCCTGCGGCCCTGCCGGCAGCGGCGGCGTCGCCGAAGCGAACAGGTTGTTGCCGTCGCTGCTCAGTGCACGCGGATTGTTGAAGCGGACCTGCCTGAGCTTGCCGCGGACGCCTTGATCGCTGGAGACGGTGCCGTCGACGGCGATGCTGAAATTGGTCTCGGTGTTGCTGAAGCGGATCGGCCCGCCCTCGCCCAGCACCTGTTGCCCGCCCTGGGTCACGAGCTCGCCCTGCTGATTCAGGCTCAACGAACCTGCACGGGTGTAGCGCTGGCCATTCGGCGTCTGGACCACGAGGTAATTGTCCTCGCGCAGCGCTACGTCGAGCGGGTTGCCGGTGCGCTCCAGCGCGCCCTGCGACAGGTCGATCGGCGTGCCCTTGTCGATGACATAGGAGAGCCGCCGGTCGCCCCCCGGAAAGGTCTCGGCACTGGCGACAGGCATGATGAATTCATTGAAGCGCGCCGAGCGCGACTTGAAGCCGTTCGTGCCGGTATTCGCCAGGTTGTTGGCGATGACATCCAGCTCGCGCGCCAAAGCCATTTGACGCGATAGGCCGACGAGAAGCGCGTTCTCCACGGCATGGTCTCCCGAATTGTCCCGCGATCGCTTCGACGCTCCCCAGCGCAGCCATCGCAGCACCACAGCCGCAAGCGCTGTGCCAACATGGTTAAAATCACATAGTATATTGATTTATAATACATATTCTTGGTTTTCATGCCTTTGTCCTGCCCGGCAAATTCGGGGCTTCGGGCAGAAATGACCCGGCAAGATTTGCCGTCCTTAACGACACGTTAACCGTGATTGATCAGGGTGACGCGAGGGAGCAAGGCACCGATGCCGCACGCACCCAGCCCGAGGCGGTGCTGCGATGTCGAAGAAGACCGGAAAGACCGACGAAGACGATGCCGGCGGCGAAGCGCCCAAGCCCGGCAAGAAGAAGCTGATCATGATCCTCGGCGGCGTGCTGCTGCTCGCCGGGCTCGGCGGCGGCTGGTTCTTCTTCCTGAAGCAGCCCTCCCCGGAGCAGATCGCAGCGGCCGAGCATGCGAAGGCCGCCAAGAAGCCGGCGAGCTTCGTCGAGATGAGGGACATGATGATCGGCATCTCGCCGGGCGGCCAGCAGGACCGCCAGCCGATCATCAAGGTCAAGGTCGTGCTCGAGATCGCCGACGCCAAGGTCTCCGAGGAGATCAAGCCGCTGCTGCCGCGTGTCGAGGACGCCTTCCAGGTGTTCATGCGCGAATTGCGCCCGGCCGATCTGGAAGGTTCGGCTGGCATGTATCGCCTCAAGGAAGAATTGCTGCGCCGCGTCAACGTCACGGTCTATCCGGCCAAGATCGACGCGGTGCTGTTCAAGGAATTGCTGGTGCAGTGAGCCCCCCGGGCTCCGCGCGCCAGCCGGGATGACGACGAAGACATGAGCAACGACGACCTCGATCCAACCGGCAAGCCCAAGAACGAGCCCCTCAGCCCGGAAGGGATGGCGGCCGAGTGGGCGACCATGCCCGACTTGCTGATGGAGGAAGGCGAGCAGGATGGCGGCACCGACCGCCTGATGTCGCAAGACGAAATCGACACGATGCTCGGTTTCTCCATCGGCGACGACAGGGACGCCCGCAACGGCATCCAGGCCATCGTCGATTCCGGCTCGGTCGCCTATGAACGCCTGCCGATGCTCGAGATCATCTTCGAGCGTCTCGTGCGCCTGCTCTCGACCAGCCTGCGCAACTTCTTCACCGACAATGTCGAGGTCTCGCTGGAGAGCATCCGCTCGGTGCGCTTTGGCGACTACATCAATTCGATCTCGCTGCCCGCCATGCTCTCGGTGTTCAAGGCCGAGGAGTGGGACAATTTCGGCCTGATCACGATCGAGTCCTCGCTGATCTATTCCGTGCTCGACACGATGTTTGGCGGCAAGCGCGGCCAGCCGGCGCCGCGTGTCGACGGCCGCCCCTTCACCTCGATCGAAATCAACATGCTCAAGCGCGTCATCGCGCTGATTCTGAGCGATGCCGAGGCCGCCTTCAAACCGCTCTCGCCCGTGCGCTTCACGGTCGATCGCATCGAGTCCAATCCACGCTTCGTCTCGATCTCCCGGCCAGCCAATGCCGCCATACGCGTCGAGCTCAAATTCGACATGGAAGGTCGGGGCGGCTGCCTGCATCTGCTGCTGCCTTACGCCACGATCGAGCCGATCCGCGAATTGCTGCTCGAAAGCTTCATGGGTGAGAAGCTCGGGCGCGATGCGATCTGGGAAAACCATCTGGCGACCGAGGTCTGGCAGACCGACGTCGCCGTGACCTGCGTGCTCCACGAGACGCAGATGCCGCTGAAGCGGGTGATGAAACTCGAGATCGGCGACACTTTGATGTTCGACGCCAGGCCCGATTCGACGGTCGCACTGCGCTGCGGCGACTTCATTGTCAGCGAGGGCCGGATCGGGCGCGTCGACGACAAGATCGCCGTTCAGGTCGTCAGCCCACTGCGCCGCTCCAAGACCACGATCGCCGCCTTCGACAGCGCCACGAGCCATCTCGGTTCCCCCTCCTGACGCGGATACTCACCAAGCCATGACGATCACCCTCATCGCCGATGCCCTCGTCGCAAGCCTCCTCGTCGCGACCATCATCACCTGCTACGTGCTGGCCAAGCGCATCGAGCGGCTGAAGGCCGACGAAGGCGCCATGCGCCAGACCGTCGGCGCGCTGATCTCGGCGACCGATACCGCCGAGCGCGCCATCGCCGGGTTGAAGCTGACGTTGGGCGACTGCGACCGCACCCTGGCCGAGCGCCTGCGCACTGCCGAGCGCTACGCCGCCGACCTCGCCGCCCAGATCGAAGCCGGCCAGACCGTGATGGAGCGGATCTCGCAGATCGTCAGCGCCGCCACGCTGGTCGCGCCGAAAGCCACGGAGCCGTCAGCTCCCGAGCCCACCCCGATTTCGCGCATGGTCAGCGCCGCCGAATCCGCGGCCGCCATCCGCACCCGCGCCGCCCGGCGCCTGGAAGGCCAGGCCGCGTGATCGAAAGGCCCCGCCTCTTTCCGGCAGTGATTCTCGGCGCCATGGGCCTCCTGGCGCTGAAGCTGCTTGCCTGGACGGCGGAGCCCTATCCGGGAAAGGTGCCGGCAAGCGCGAGCGTCTTTTCCTCCGACAGTACCCGGCCAGTGAAGCCGGAGCCCCAGGTCTGGGGCCTCGCCAAGGTGATCGCCCAGGCGCACGCACCCGATGGCACCCTGCGCGACCCGGAGACGACCGGCTCGGTCGACAAGCCTGACCCGAAGAAGGAGCAGGAGAAGGCCGAGGCGGAAGCCAAGGCCGAGGCGGCGCGCGCCGCCAACCCCAACAACAAGGCCGGCATCGTCAACGGCACGGCCAAGGCCACCTCTCCTGCTGAGCGCGCCATTCTCGAACGCCTCGGCGAGCGGCGCGAAGAGATCGATGCCCGGATTCGTGAACTGGAGATGCGCGAACGCCTGCTCGATACCGCCGAGAAGAAGCTCGACGGCCGTGTCGGCGACCTGAAGCAGCTCGAAGACAAGGTCGACGGCCCCAAGCGCAAGCCCGCCGAGGACGAACTCAAGGCGATCAAGAATCTCGTGATCATGTACGAGACGATGAAGCCGAAGGACGCCGCGCGCGTCTTCGACCGCCTCGGCCTCGACGTGCTGCTGCCGGTTGTCCAGCAGATGAACCCGCGCAAGATGTCCGACGTGCTCGCCGCCATGGCGCCCGACCGGGCCGAGAAGCTGACGGTGGCCCTCGCCACGAGCTCGCGCGCGCCGGAGCGCAATACGGCTGAACTCACGCCGCTGCCGGGCAACGAACTGCCGGCCATCGCACCCGCTCCACGCCGGTAGAGCGTTTTCGAGCGAAGTGGATAGCGGTTCGGGTGAAGAAAACGCGTTAAGGCAAAGATCGATCGCAATTGAACGATCCTGTCGGATCAAGAATTGCTCTGATCGCACCGATCCGAAGCAATGCCAGCGAGCAGCGTCCGCAAGCGGCATGCGTCCTCATCCATCATGGCCGACAATGACTGAAGAACGCGCCATGGCCCTTGGATCAAACCAAGCGCGGCCCCGATGACGCTTGTCGCCAGCAGCCTGATCGGCTTCTGGAACGAGATTGGCGCACGCCGCTGGCCGTGACGACGCCAAGCCGTGACATGGTCATTCACATCCATGGCCGCGCGCCAACTCCTGAAGCCGTTGAGACGAACCGGCCGACGCACGGCCTTAGGTCGATCCCGCAGGCGCTTGAAAACCACGGGGGATTCGCGCGTAATCCGACGCCTCTCCTTTAAAAGGAAGGCCGGGCTTGTAAAAGGAAGGCCGGGCTTGACGCAGCCGGCGATTGTCGTTTTCCCTCAGGCGCGGTCAGGCAATAGAGGGCCGCCTTCTTGAATTCGCGGACCGCGGCAAGCGCTGATCTGATTGCCGGCATAGGCGATGGCGAGTCGACGCGTGAAAACCGAGCGCCGCAAGCAGATCATGCCCCGGCGAAAACGCTTGCTCAAAAGCTGATGACCATCACGATAGTGCTGCTTTTCGTCAGCGCGACGGTTTCGTGGATCGGATTTCTTGGCTGGTCGGCCTGGCGTCTGCTGGACGTCAATCCATGACCGGAGCGCGATCGACCAGCTCCAGGAAGACCGCGAAGCACGACAAATAGAAAATCCCGACATAGATCAGCATGGCGTCCTCCAACCCGGATCTTGTTTCGGATAGAACGCGACCCACTACTGACCGGTACAGCAGTATGGTTAATTTCTCGATAATTGCACCCGTTTTTTAGCCGGCACTGCATGATCCCGGCTTTGCGAACGTCAAGCCAGCGCGCAGCCGGCGGGTAAACGCAGGTCGCGTGCGCACTCGCAATCACCGCGGGCTGGCACGCTGCCATGGCCGCCCCGCCACGGCTCCCTGCTTCCCAAGCCCGAAATCCCGGCGAACCTTCTAAACGACTGTTCCGCAAGGATATTATGCCGAGGCCACGTTAACCCGGCATTATCCTTGACAAGCTAGCGTCCGAAGCAGGCGGACGGCCTGGTCAGGCAGCTCCGGCCCGTTCATGTCGCGTTGCGTGAGTTCTCCGGTTTTGCGTGTCCCGCGTTCCCTTGCCTTCGGTATCGGATTGGCTGCGCTCGCCATCGGTGCGGGCCTGGGCGAACCCGCGCTCGCCGCCAACGCCACCTTGCGCGGCCAGGACATGCCGCCGGGCTTCGGCCGCCTCGCCCTGACCTTCGACGAGCCGACGCCGACCCGTATTCGCCTCAACAACGGCGTGCTCGTGGTCGCCTTCGCCTCCCCGGTGAAGATCGACATCAACAAGATCGCCAAAGAGCTGCCAGAATACATCACCCTGGCGCGGCTCGATCCCGACGGGCGCGGCATGCGTTTCGCGCTGCCCAAGAGGTTCCGCGCCAATCTGATCGAGGCCGGCGACAAGGCCTTCATCGATCTTTTGCCCGAGAACTGGACCGGATTGCTGCCCGGGCCGCCGCCCGAAGTAATCGCCGATATGGCGGAGCGCTTGAAGCAGGCCGAAGCTCGCGTCAAGGAAGCTGCCCGTCAACCACGGCCCCAGAACAAGCCTTTGATCGTGCGCGGCGCCAGGCTGCCGACGCTGGAGCGCCTGATCTTCCAGGCACCTCCCGGGACCAGTCTCACGACTGCGCTCGGGGACGGCACTCTGAAGCTGACCCTCGACCAGCCTCTGACGGTCGAGCCCGCAGCCCTCAAACGCGCCTTGCCGGACGGTGTCGCGCTGCTCTCCCACGAGACCGACGAGACCGCGACACGACTTGAACTCTCGATTCCGAAGGACTGGCAGGTCAGGAACTTCCAGGACGAGGACGGGCTGACGGTCGATCTCCTGCGCCCCACCAAAGCGGTTGGGCCGACATTGGCGAGCCTGCCGGAGGGAACGGATGCGGCGGTGAAGGCCCCGCCGACGCCTGCCTCCCTGCCGGCTGCGCCAGTGGCTTCCGCCGTCACTCCCGACAGCCAGCCCGCGACCGTTCCTGCGGCTGTCGTCCCGCCGGTCGTCGACCCGACACCCCAGGCGGTAAAGATCGAGGCCGCCGGCACTGCACAAGGCGGCCATATCGATTTCCGCTTCCCGCGCATGACCGGCGCGGCCGCCTTCGTCGACGCGGGAATCGTCACGCTCGTCTTCGACACGCGCGACACGATCAACCCGGCCGATTTCAAGACCATCCTGCCGCAACTCGTCCAAGACGCGACAGTGACCCGCGAGGGCAAGGTCACGCTGGTGCGTCTGCGACTGGCGAATCAGCAACTGACACGGCTGATCGACGACGGCCCGACCTGGTCGCTGAGCCTCGGCGAACAGCAGAAGAAGCCGGCGAGCCCGATCGCGCCGCGCCGCGCGATCGACGAGCGCGGCCAGACCATTCTCGCCGTACCGCTGTCAGGCATGACCGGGGTGCACTGGCTCGAGCCGGGTCCGTCCGGGACGCCGCTGGCTGTTGCCACGGCATTCGGCCCGACGCGCCTCACGGCCAAGCCCTATCAGTTCGTCGAGTTCAGCTTGCTCGAGACCGCCCATGGACTTGCCGTCGCGCCCCGCGCCGACGATCTCGTGGTGCGCGCCACGGCCGACCAGGCCCAGATCGGTCGCTCCGGTGGCTTGACGGTGACGCTCGACATACCCGCCGATGCGCCGAGCGACACGAGCCAGACTGCGGTCGCCCAGCCGCCCCTGCTCGACCCCGAGCGATGGGACAAGCTGCACGTCGACACCGTGAGGGACGGCGCACGCGCCCTGCTGCGCGACGTTGCCGATGCCTCGCGCGCCCGCAAATCCGAGGCGCGCCTCGCCTTGGCGCGGTTCTACGCCGCCAATGGCCTGATGGCGGAAGCCAATGGTCCCCTGTCGGCAATGATGGCAGACGACCCGGCCATGCGGAACCAGCGCGAACCGCTCTTCCTGAAGGGGCTGATCGCGGTACGCATGCATCGCAATCAGGAGGCGATCACCGCCTTCGATGCCGGCCCGATCAAGGAGGATGTCGAAGCCGGCCTCTGGCGAGCTTTGCCGGAGCAGAGACTTGGGCGCAACGCCCAGGCGCTCATCGGCTTTCGCCGCGCCGAGGCGATCCTCGATCGCTATCCTCCGGAGATCCAGGCCGAACTGCGCCTCGCGAAGGCCCGCGCGGCACTGGCGATGCAAGACCTCACCATCGCCGAGCGCGAGATCGAAAAACTCTCGAACCTGCCGCACGGCCTGGTGGACCCCGAGGAGCTCGCACTCCTGCGTGCCATCCTCGACGATGTCGGCGGCCGGCCGGAAGCGGCGCTGAACGGCTACAAGCCCTTGTTCGACGCACGCAGCCGGCCTGTTGCTGCCGAGGCGCAACTGCGCGCGGTCAAGCTCGTACAGGCCGAAAAGCGACCGGACATATCGTCCGACGAAGCCATCGCCCGCCTGGAGACGGTATCGATCATCTGGCGCGGCGGCGATCTGGAGATGGAGGCGCTGGCCGAGCTCGGTCGGCTCTATGCCGACCACCAGCGCTGGCGCGACGCCTTCATGGTCGCGCGCCGGGCAAATGAGAACTACCCCGACAACCCGCTGACGCGGCGCATGCATGACGAGACCGCTCAGCGCTTCGCCGAATTGTTCAGCGGGCGCGGCACCGAACAGCTGTCGCGCATCGAAGCGCTGGCCCTGTTCTACGATTTCAAGGAATTCCTGCCGGTCGGCCGGCGCGGCGACGAAATCACCCGGCTCCTGGCCGACAGGCTGGTCGAGCTCGACCTGCTGGATCAGGCGGGCGAAATCCTGCGATACCAGATCGAGAAGCGCCTGACCGGCGCGGCGCGGTCCACCGTCGCCACCAAGCTCGCCATGATCAGCCTGATGAACGGCAAGCCGGTCGAGGCGCTGCGCGCGCTCAACACGACGCGGCTGATCGAACTGCCCGCCGACGTCAAGCGTGCCCGCCTGCTGCTCGAGGCCAAGGCACTGTCCGATCTGTCGCGCACCGACCAGGCGCTCGAATTGCTGGAAGAGGAGCGCGGGCCGGAGGTCGACCGTTTGCGCTCCGATATCTTCTGGACCGGCAAGCGCTGGCGCGAGGCCGGCGAGGCGCATGAACGCATGCTCGGCGAAAGCTGGCGCGGCACTGCGCCCCTCAGCGAAAGCGAGCGCGCCGACGTGATGCGCAGCGCGATTTCCTATGTCATGTCGAACGAGGCTCTCTCGCTGGACCGGCTGCGGGGCAAGTTCGCCGCCAAGATGGCGCAGAGCACGGATGCGCGCACCTTCGCCTTCGTCACCGGAGCCAGCCGCGCCAAGGCCTCCGACATCCGCGAGATGGCGCGCGCGGCGGCGAGCTCCGACAGCTTGACCGACTTCATGACGGCCTATCGTGCCCGCTACCCGGGCTACTCCACCGCCGTGCGGCAACGCCCCAGACCCGAGCAGCCACCGGCCGAGGGCCAGACCGGCGCTGCCGAAAGCACGGCCCCGCCGCCCAGGCAAGGCTGAGCCCTATCCCGACCCGCCATAGCTCTTGACCAGCGAGCTCGCGACGAGCCCCCAGCCGTCGACCAGCACGAAGAAGATCAGCTTGAACGGCAGCGCCACCGTCACCGGCGGCAGCATCATCATGCCGACCGACATCAGGATCGAGGCCACCACCAGGTCGATGATCAGGAAGGGCACGAACAGCAGGAAGCCGATCTCGAAGGCCCGGCGCAGTTCCGAGATCATGAAGGCCGGCACCAGCACCTGGATCTGGACATCCTCGGGCCGCGCGGGAGCCGGCTCGCGCGACATCTCCATGAACAACGCCAGGTCCTTCTCGCGGACATTCTTGAGCATGAACGCCTTGAACGGCACGACCCCGCGATTATAGGCCTCCTGCGGCTGGATCTGGCCGGCAACGAGCGGTTCGATCGCCGTGCGATAGGCCTCGCGCAGCGTCGGCGTCATCACGAAGCCGGTCAGGAACAGCGCCAGCCCGATGATCACGGCATTCGGCGGCGCGGTCTGCGTGCCGAGCGCCGAGCGCAGCAACGACAGCACGACGGCGATGCGCGTGAACGACGTCACCATGACCAGGATCGACGGTGCAAGCGACAGCACCGTGATGACGGCGATGAGCTGGAGCGCGCGCTCGGCGACGCCCCCGCCTTGCCCCAGGTCGAGCGAAAGCGTCTGCGCCCAGGCCGGAGCCGCCAGCACAAGCAGGAGCGCGAACGCGCCCCATAAGGCGCGGCCGCCTCGCAGCGATCTCACAAAGGTTCTGGTCAAAGTCACGCCGGGCCGGAACAACGCCCGACTCAGTCGATCGGGCCGGCCAACGCTAGAACCGGCCATCGCGCCCGGGCAACCGGGCACGGAGCGTCAGGCCCGCGCACACCGACAATCCTGTTGATCGTGCCTGTTGATCGCGCCCAGGCCACCTCGCCGAGGCGACGAGGCGGCCTGGGTGAATTCAGGATTTGGGCTTGGGATCGCGGCCGAGCAGGCGCGCAAACTCTGCCTCGATCGCATCGACGGAGAACGGGTCGATGGCGGCAGGCTTCGGCTCGGGCGCAGCCTCGGGCTTAGGTTCAGGCTTAGGTTCGGGCTTGGGTTCCGGCTTGAGGACAGGCTCCGGTTCGCTCGCCGGCTTCCTGGGCTCGGGGGCCGTGCTCGCCTTATGCTCGAACTCCGGTGCGAGCGCGGACTCGGCGGACTTGTCCGGAGCTTCGAGGAACGAATCGTCGATATCGTCGGGAGGAGCCGACCCGGCCACGACCGCAGGCTCGCTCTGAGCCGAGGCCGCCTTGACGGGTTCCGGCTCCATGACAGGCTTCGGCACGGGGGGCGCGGGCGGCGGTGCGACAGGAGCAGGTTTCACTGTGACGGTGACAGCAGGCGCCTTGGGGGCCACGCGCTCGGGCCTGAGGCCCAGCGCCATTTCGAGCTCGGCCTCGACATCGGCCGGCAGCGGAATCGGCCGCCCTGCCGTTTCGGGCGGCGCGGGTGGAGTCGGCGTCGGCATCGCCGGCGCGACAATGGCGGTCTCGACCATCGGCTCGACCGGCGGTGCCGGCGGCTTGGGCTCGCTCTGAAGCCGCGGCGGCTCAGCAGGCGCATTCGCCGGGCGGACGGCCGAGTGAGGCCGCTTCAGCGCCTCCTCCAATTGCTGCGCCATGTTGTCGAGCTCGACGGCGCTGGCAGACTGCGACGGGGAAAAATCACGCGTGAAGCTCGGCGGCTGAACCACCGGCGCCGGCATCTGGGTTGCGGCCGCAGCAAGGCTGGGCAGAACGACGGCAGCGGCAACGGCGGCAGGAGCCTCTGCCTGCGTCGGCACCTGCTGCGCGGGGCGCGACGGCGCACCGCCTGGGATCGATCGGATCGGCAACCGCTCCGGTGTGGGCTGTTCCTGCCGCGTGTCTTGGCGCGTGTCTTGGCGCGCGGTCTCGGCCGGCGGCAGGGCGTCGAAGGCGCCCGGCCGCTCGGTCGCCGGGACCTCCGTGGGAAGTGCTGTCGCTGCACGGCTGCCGCTGCGCAGAATATTGGTTTCGACCACGATGTCCGAGACACCGCCGATCATGATCAGGTGTTCGACATTGTCGCGCCGGATCAGGACGAGCTGACGCTGGCGGTCGAGATCGTGGATGTCGACGACGCCGAGACGCGGCTGGCGAGCGCGGCCGCCGCCCTGCCCTCTCATTCTCAGACGGCCACCCTTGATCTGGCGCGCGAACAAGCCGAGCAGCGCCAGCAGAGCCAGGATGACGGCGAAAGCGATGATCCACTTTTGCCCGGTGGAAAGATCGAAGCCAAACAACGTCTGCAAGGTTTGCCTCATGAGCGACGGCGACGCCTTCGAGCGGCCGATGTTTCCGCCCAAGGTTCAACGCCTTGGCTATAGCATAACGCTTTTCTTATCGGGCAACATGGTGAACGCGTGGTTAACTGTTTCGCACAGCCAGGCCGATTTTAACCAGCCGTTAACCCTGCACCCGGCAATATTTACCCAGTGAGCGAAAGCCTCGCCGCGCTGCCGCCCCTCGGCGACGGCCGGCTCCAGGGTGACCGGAACGGAACGAGCGACCATGGCCGACACTGCTTTGGGCACCGGCGGAAACCTGATGCAGGCGCTGAAGACGCGCATGCGCTGGCATCAATCGCGCCAGAAGCTGCTGGCCGAGAACGTCGCCAATGCCGACAGCCCGGGCTTTCGCCCGCATGACCTGAAAGCGCCCGCGATCGCGCCCGGCCAGGCCGGCGTCGTGATGGCGCAGACCAGCCCCAGTCATATGGGCCTCTCCGGCCAGCGTGGCGGCTTCGACAGCACGGGCGCCCCGCGTTTCGAAATCACGCCGAACGGCAACGCGGTCAATCTCGAGGACGAGATGATGAAGGTCGCGCAGAACCAGTCGGACTACCAGCTCGCCGCCTCGCTCTACAGCAAGGGGCTGGGCCTGATGAAGATCGCAATCGGCAAGGGCCGGTGACCGGCGCGGCTATGGCGGGAGGCCAATCATGGATTTGATGAAGAGCATCGCGGTCGCGGCATCGGGTCTGCGCACCCAGTCCGGCCGCATGCGGGTGATCGCGGAGAACATGGCCAACGCCGATTCCGGGCCCGCCAGCGCCGGCGCCGACCCTTATCGCCGCAAGATTCCGACCTTCCAGCGCCGCTTCGACCGCGACCTCGACGCACAACTGGTCAATCTCGGCCGCGTCCAGCGCGACCAAAGCGCCTTCCGCACGAAATTCGAACCCGGCAATCCGGTCGCCGACGCCTCGGGCAATGTCCGCATGCCCAATGTCGACACCCTGATCGAGACCGTGGACATGCGCGAGGCCCAGCGCAGCTACGAGGCCAACCTCAATCTGATCTCCTCCACGCGTCGGATGATCCAGCGCACCATCGATATCCTGCGCACCTGATCGCGCGGCCCGGAACAGGAGCCTAAGCCATGGCCACACCCAGCTTCGCCGCGGGAGCCTACGCCTCGATCCAGGGGATGGGCGCGGGCAATCTGATGCGCAAGCCGCTCGCCGCCGCGACCGGCGCAGGCGACGGCCCGGATTTCTCGTCGCTGATCAGCAAGGCGCTCGAAGCCACCGCCGACGCCGGCAAGAAGAGCGACACGCAGACGGCCAATGTCGCCGCCGGCCGCTCCGATGTGGTCGATGTCGTGACCGCCGTCGCCGAAAGCGAGGCCGCAATCGAGACGCTCGTCGCCGTGCGCGACAAGATCATCGCGGCCTATGAGGAAATCATGCGGATGCCGGTCTGACGGCCGCCGCGTTTCAGGACGAGAAGCAATGACCTCCGGAGCCATCCTCGACGTCGCGCGCGACGGCATTTTCGTCTTCCTCAAGGCCGGTGGGCCGGTGATGGCGGTTGCCCTCGTCGTCGGCCTCGCCGTCTCGCTGGTCCAGGCCCTCACGCAGATCCAGGAGCAGACGCTTGTCTACGTTCCGAAGATCCTCGCCGTTTTCGTGACGCTGATGGTGTTTCTTCCATTCATGGGCGACGCGCTCGCAGGCTATATGGGGCGGGTCGCCGTCCGAATCGCCACGGGCGAATGAACCTGCCGCAGCTTTGCCCGGCCATGGTCGCCCATGGCCCCAGCTTGCGACGCACCGATCGGCGAAGAGGCCTGCCGCGCCCGATGCAGATCGCGATCCTGCCCGAGATCAGCGCCGTTTTCGTGCTTGTCTTCGCGCGGGTCGGAACGATGGTCATGCTGATGCCGGGCATCGGCGAGCGCTTCGTCTTTTCGCGCGCGCGGCTGTCGCTGGCCTTCTTCATCGCGCTGATGGTGGCGCCGATGGTCCGTCCGCTGCTGCGCGTGCCGGGCGACGTACCCGGCGTCGTCGGCTTGCTCGCCAGCGAGGTGCTGATCGGCCTCGTCATCGGCCTGTGCTCGCGCTTCGTCATGGCCTGCCTGCAATCGGCGGGCGCGATCGTCGCGCAGACGATGGGGCTGGGCTTCGCCACGACGATCGACCCGACGGGTGGGCAGCAGAATCCCTCGGTCGGCAACCTGCTGACCATGCTCGGCATTACGCTCATCCTGACGACGGACCTGCATCATGTCGCCATCGTCGCGGTCCATGAGAGCTACCGCGTGCTGCCGCCCGGCGGGCTGCCCGACGTCAACGACATACTGACACTGGCCGTTCGCGCTGCCGCGCAAGGGTTTGCGCTCGCCGTGCAGATCTCGGCCCCCTTCATCGTCTTCGGGCTGCTGTTCAATCTGGGGCTGGGCGTGCTCGCGCGCATGATGCCGCAGCTCCAGGTCTTCTTCCTGGCCGTGCCGGCCTCGATCTTCGGCGGCATGGTCGTGCTCATCGCCGTCATCGGCGTCATGATGAGCGTCTTCCTCGACAATCTCGGCGTCTTCCTGCGCCAGTTCACCGGACACTGAGCGGCGATGTCTGACGAGGCCGACAACGAGGACAGAACAGAAGACCCGACCCAGCGAAAGCTGGATCAGGCGATCGAAAAGGGCGATGTCGCCCGCTCCAACGAAATCGGCACCTTCTTTGTGCTTTGCGGCTTCACCTTGGCGCTGCTCGTCGCCGCCGGCTGGTCGGCAAGGGAAGCCGCACTCTCGCTGCGCAGCTTCCTGATGAACGCCCACCAGGTGCCCTCGGACGGCACGGCCTTCATGAACGTCACCCGGCAAGGCGTCATGACCGGCTTTTCCGCGATCGGGCTGCCGCTTGCCTTCATCCTCTGCGCCGCGCTCGCCGGCGCGCTGATCCAGCACAAGCCGCTCTGGACCTTCGAGCCGATGATGCCGAAGTTCAGCCGCATCTCGCCCATGGCCGGCGCCAAGCGCATGTTCGGCAAGGAAGCCTGGGTGAATTTCGCCAAGGGGCTGGCCAAGACCTGCCTCATCGGCATCGTGCTCTGGACCACGCTTTGGAACGAGCATGACCGGCTCGAGAGTTTTGCCCAGATGGACGTCTCGGCGCTGCTGCCGGCGACATTGGCCTTGACGATCAAGCTGATGGCGAGCGCGCTCGCCCTGTTCGCGGTGATCGCGATCGGCGATTTCGGCTATCAGCGCTACTCCTGGTACCAGCGCCAGAAGATGACCAAGCAGGAGCTGAAAGACGAATACAAGAACTCGGAAGGCAATCCCGAGGTCAAGGCGAAGCTGCGCCAGATCCGCGCGCAGCGCGTGCGCAAGCGCATGATGGCCGCCGTTCCCAAGGCGACCGTGATCATCACCAACCCGACCCACTTCGCCGTCGCGCTGCAATACGAGCCCGGCATGGGCGCGCCGCTTTGCCTCGCCAAGGGCGTCGATGCCGTCGCGCTCAAGATCCGCGAGGTCGCGGGCCAGCACAGCGTGCCGATCATCGAGAACCCGCCTTTGGCGCGGGCGCTTTACGCAACCGTCGAGATCGACGAAGAGATTCCTGTCGAACACTACAAGGCCGTCGCCGAAGTGATCGGTTACATCTTGCGCCTGAAGGGTCGGCGCGCCTAACTCGCAAGAGCTTGGCGCGCAAGATAGGCTTAACGCGCAAGGCAGGCTGAGCGCGCATCGGCCGGTCGCAGGACCGCCGCTGCGGTGTTAATGGAACGGACCAAACCGCAATGAGCGGAACCACGGCGACCACGGCGATCGATCGCTCCGACAAGCCCGGCCATATCGGCGTCATCCTGCTCGTCGCTGGGTTGCTCGTCGGCGCAGCGATCGCGCTCGGCTTCATCGCCAATGAATGGGCGCAGCCGCTGATCCTTGGATTGCTGGCGCTGCTCTCCGTCGTCGGCGTCTTCGGCCTCTTCGCCTTCGCCATCGGCCTCATCCAGTTCTCGGGCCGCGCCGCCCGCAACGACTTGACCAAGGCCATCGTCGACGGCGCCGAGGACGGCGTCGTCGTCACCGAGGGCGAGAACCGCATCGTCTATGCCAACGAGGCCTATCTGGCCTTGGCCGGCGCCCGCGGCGCCAGCGACATCCGCCCGGTCGAGCGCCTCTTCACCGGCCGCGCCGACGTCTCGGAGGCGATCTACCGCCTCGCCACCGCAGCACGCGAGAACCGCCGCCTCATCGAGGAGGTCCGGCTCGAGCCCGCACTCGACGGCCGCGGCGGTGTCGGCTGGTACCGCATCCGCGTCTCCCCCGTTCACCGCGACAGCAGGCCGGCCACGCTCTGGAGCGTCTCGGACGTAACGCCTGAGCGCGAGCGCCAGGAGAACGCCTTCCAGGAACTGCAGCACGCGATCGACTATCTCGACCATGCGCCGGCCGGTTTCGTCTCGATCGATGCCGATGGCGAGGTCTCCTATCTCAACGCCACCCTCTCGGGCTGGCTCGATTTCGATCTCGCCCGCTTCGGCTCCGGCGGCCTGCATCTCGACGACATCGCGACGCCCAACGCGGCGGCTCTCGTCCAGGCCATTCGCGGCCTGCCCGGCGATGTCCGCACCGAGGTGCTCGATGTCGACCTCAAGCGCCGCAACGGCGTGCCGCTGCCCGTCAGGCTGCATCATCAGGTCGCGTTCGGCAGCGACGGCCGCGCCGGCCCCTCGCGCACGCTGGTGCTGAACCGCACCTCCGGCGAGGCCGGCTCCGACGGCCGCAGCGACGCCGAGGTCCGCTTCGCCCGTTTCTTCCACTCCACGCCGATGGCGATTGCCACCGTCGACAAGGCCGGCGCCATCCTGCGCTCCAACGCCGCCTTCACCCGATTGACGCAGGCCGGCCCCCAGCCGGCCGCGATCCAGGACCTGGTCACGCCGGGCACGGCCGAGTTGCAGCGCGCCTTGTCGGACGCGATGGAGGGCCGCGGCGACATCGCCCCGCTCGACGTCACGCTTGCGGGCGAGGACGGGCGCTCGGCCAGGCTCTACCTCTCGCCCGTGGCGGCCACGGAGGATGGCGACGGCGAGCGCGCCATCATCTACGCGCTGGAGACCACCGACGAGCGCAAGCTCAAGGACAATATGGACCAGGCCGGCAAGATGCAGGCGGTGGGCCAGCTCGCCGGCGGCATCGCACATGACTTCAACAATGTGCTGCAGGTCATCATCAACGCCTCGGAGTTCCTGCTCGCCAGCCACCGGCCGACGGACCCCTCCTTCCCCGACATCATGCAGATCAAGCAGAACGCCTATCGCGCGGCGGCTCTGGTGCGGCAATTGCTAGCCTTCTCGCGCCGGCAGACGCTGCGCCCGCAGGTGCTCGAACTTGGCGACGTGCTCTCCGATCTCTCGTTGATGCTGAAGCGCGTGGTCGCCGACAAGGTCGGGCTCGATGTCCGGCAGGGCCGCGATCTCTGGCCGGTCAAGGCTGATCTCGGCCAGCTCGAACAGGTCATCGTCAATCTCGCGGTCAACGCCCGCGACGCCATGCCCGATGGCGGCAAGCTGACCGTGCGCACCCGCAATGTCGCAGCCGCCGATGCGGCGGGCTTCGGCCATGCCGCCCTGCCGGCCGACGACTATGTGCTGCTCGAGGTCGAGGATACCGGCACCGGCATCTCGCCCGAGCATCTCGACAAGATCTTCGAGCCCTTCTTCACCACCAAGGAGGTCGGCAAGGGCACGGGCCTGGGCCTCTCCATGGTCTATGGCATCGTCAAGCAGACCGGCGGCTTCGTCTTCTGCGATTCCGCCGTCGGCCGGGGCACGACCTTCCGCATCTTCCTGCCCAGGCATGTGCCGAGTGCCGAGGAGATCGCCGCCGAAGCCGCCGCCAAGGAGGCGCCCAAGAAGCTCGCCGCCGACCATACCGGCGCCGGCGTCATCCTGCTGGTCGAGGATGAGGATGCGGTCCGCGCGCTCAATGCCCGCATGCTGGTCTCGCGCGGCTACACGGTCCACGAGGCCGCCTCGGGCGTCGAGGCGCTCGACATCTTCATGAAGCATGACGGCCGCATCGACCTCGTCGTCTCCGACGTGGTGATGCCGGAAATGGACGGCCCGACCCTGCTCGGCGAGCTGCGCCAGCGCAACCCGGCGACCAAGGTCGTCTTCGTCTCCGGCTACGCCGAAGAGGCCTTCCGCAAGAACCTGCCCGAGGGCGAGGACTTCCAGTTCCTGCCAAAGCCCTTCACGATGAAGCAGCTGGTCGAAACGGTGAAGGCGGCGATGGGGTGACGGCCCGGCCCGGGCGCCGCGGCGAAGGCTTGGCCGCGACGAAGAGATAAATGTTCCGTATGCCGAGCGAGTACCCGTGCGGATACATTGTCCCGATGGTCGCTCAGACGATTTGCGCGATCACGGCGCTGTATCAAGTTCAGACATCCTTCCGTATTCCGATCGATAGAATCGGAATGCCGAATTCACCGTCTCTTGGCAGCGTTATTCAGTTTATTCTTACCGCCTTGATCGGACAGGCGCTCCATTGGCAGCACCAGAGAACGGTCTCCGTTCCAAGCACCTACAAGAACATTGTCATTGGACACTTCCTTGCTTCTGCAAGCAAGATCGAATCATCAAGGGCTGGCACTGTTCTCGACCTGCCTTATACGGCATGATCAATAGCTCGACCTTTACTATCTCGATCTGAGATGCCGCAGCGAAATATTTATCGTCGTTCTCTTCACTCTCTACTGTTACACGCCGGAGCCCGAACGCCTCGGCAATGCGCTTCAGGAAAAGCCCGGGCAGGAAGCGCTTGGAGATCCCGACTGAAGCCCGGCCCCCCTAGTGTGCAAAAAATGTCTTCTCCTTGGGAGAGCCGGCATCACTCGTGTCGGAACTAGGAGATACCCGCAGCGCAACCACCATCCACGGGCGCTCAACCAGCCAATAGAAAAGGAAGGAGACTGCCATGACCGCCGCAAGGCCCCAAATAACGCACAGGGAGACCAGCATAAATACAGGGAACTGCCGAAAATTTATCACCATAAGCTCTATCACAACCTGCAGAATCTGAAGGTGAACCAAATAGATCGAATAGGAAGCGACGCCGACCTTGGCCAGCCAGCGACTGACCATCGCACGTTGAAAATGGGTCCCGCCGACGAACGAGGCACGAATGATCAATCCGAGGCAGATGACCTGCCCCGACAACTGCGCCAACGCATCGCCGAAAGGCGCCCCGAGGATGATGAGCGCCGCCAGCCCCAGCCAGCCGACAAGCCAAATGCGCCGAAGGGCGCGATCGATCTGATCACCGTCGCGATGGATACGAAAATCGGCAAGAAGCGCGCCCGCCCAGAAATAGGGCATGAAGGCGATGACTGAGTAGCGGATGCCGCGGGATCCGTATTCCATGGCAAGCGACGAGGCGAGCACGAACAAGATCAGGAGCATCACCCCGATGCCCAGCCGCGCTGCTCCCGCCTGGATTTTAAGATACCAGCGCCAGATCCAAGCTCCAACCAAGAAGAATTGAACGTGAACCTCGAGAAACCACCCTGGAGGAAACAATCTCGGAAACGTATCAAAAATCAAGTCGTGCAAAAATACAATACTAAATAAGAAACTTATAATAAGCGAATCGGGCTTAGATTCGAATTGATATGTTCCAGACGGCCTATACCCAGTCGTCGACAGAAAAAGAAGCGTTGCCGCCAAGGTCATAAAATACGGAGGCCATATCCTGAGAAACCTCTTCTTTATTTCGATCGCAGCGGAGGACCGATGTGAAGATAGCCCCTTGTCTTGCAGCGATATCATCAGGGCATAGCCGCTGATAAAGAAGAGCAGCCGACACCCAGTGAACGGCGTCGCAAGGACGTTGAACAGAAGCTTCTCCCAAGCGACCAGGGACGTTTCCCCGTAAAAGCGCTCCACCCTCTGCAGTAAATGACCGCAAACGACGATCAGTATAGCGACGCCCCGCAGCCCCATCAGCTCCGGTAAATGGCCGCGCCGCGGATCGGAAGCTCGCCCTTGAAAACCTGGAACAGCGCCGACGCCATAGTATTCAGCCAGTTTTTGAGGCAGCAAATCACCCTCCGCGGTTTGATGAACACCGGCGAAATCCATTCATCAACGCCACGCAACGACAGATTATCCCAAACAGGCCGGACCAAAAGACAACCTCACGCCCAGACATCGCCTGAGCAATATTTCGTGGAAGCCACCAGATCGAAGGCCTGACATTTCGGCGCGTCCGAACCGCCACTCGGCATATGGCCAGACATAGTCCTAGGCATTTAGACACAGGCGCAGCGAGGATCGCAGGCACGATCCGTGCCAGCCCGCACTGCGAAACCACGGAATCAGCGACTTGGCCGGCCAAATATGCAAGCGTGGAAACGCTCGACCGAGCGGCGGCTTAACCCGACCAAGCGGTCATCCCGCCATCTCTGCGAGAACGGCTCGCGTCCGGTCAGAATTGGCTCATGACATGCCCTGTCGCGATTCCCAGAGCGAGAACAAAAAAAGAACTTGTTCGCGAGAACAAACCATGATCATATATCACCATGGCGCGCATTGAGATGTGGTCGCGCCCCTGCCATAAGGAGCGCAACTCGTGAATCAGGCGAATCTCAAGCTCGTGGAAGGCTCCTCGATGGACAAGGCCAAGGCGCTGGACGCAGCGCTCTCGCAGATCGAACGCGCCTTCGGCAAGGGCTCGATCATGCGGCTGGGCAAGAACCAGCAGGCGATCGAGATTGAGACGATTTCGACGGGTTCGCTGGGCCTCGATATCGCGCTCGGCGTCGGCGGCCTGCCGCGCGGCCGCGTCATCGAGATCTACGGGCCTGAATCCTCCGGCAAGACGACGCTGGCGCTCCACACCATCGCCGAGGCCCAGAAAAAGGGCGGCGTCTGCGCCTTCGTCGACGCCGAGCACGCGCTCGATCCGGTCTATGCCCGCAAGCTCGGGGTCAATCTCGACGACCTCCTGATCTCGCAGCCCGACACCGGCGAACAGGCGCTGGAGATCACCGACACGCTGGTGCGCTCGGGTGCGATCGACGTGCTGGTGGTCGACTCGGTCGCCGCACTGACCCCGCGCGCCGAAATCGAGGGCGAGATGGGCGATGTCCAGCCCGGCCTGCAGGCCCGCCTGATGAGCCAGGCGCTGCGCAAGCTGACCGCCTCGATCTCGCGCTCGAACTGCATGGTCATCTTCATCAACCAGATCCGCATGAAGATCGGCGTGATGTATGGCTCGCCCGAGACCACCACCGGCGGCAACGCGCTGAAGTTCTACGCTTCGGTGCGCCTCGACATCCGCCGCATCTCGACACTGAAGGACCGTGAGGAGGCGACCGGCAACCAGGTCCGCGTCAAGGTCGTGAAGAACAAGGTCGCCCCGCCCTTCAAGCAGGTCGAGTTCGACATCATGTTCGGCGAGGGCATCTCCAAGGTCGGCGAACTGGTCGATCTCGGCGTCAAGGCAGGCATGGTCGAAAAATCCGGTGCCTGGTTCTCCTTCGACAGCCAGCGTCTCGGCCAGGGCCGCGAGAACGCCAAGGCTTTCCTCAAGGCCAATCCGGATGTAGCGGCCAAGATCGAGGCGACGATCCGGCAGAATTCCGGCCTGGTCGCCGAGCGCATCCTCGACGAGGCGACCCCGACCGACGACGATCTCGACGAGGGGCAGGCCTGAGCCCAGAGCGGGATGCGAAAACCGGGCACCGGTTTTCGGGACAAGCCGAGGCAAGATCAAAGCCCAGGCGAAGCGGAGATCTCAACGGACGGCCGATCGGGCCGTCCGTTTTCGTTTGCGGCCAAGGTTTCGTTTGCAGTCAAGGCTTTGGGACAGCATCTCGCGCTTTGGCTCTCTCGACAGGGGCAAGCCGCCTGCTAGAGCAGGATGCGAAAAAGTGGGAACCGGTTTTTCGCAATCGATCCTGCTCTCACTCTAAGACGAGAGACGGATTCAGATTTCAGATGGGATCACTTTGTGATTCCATCTGAAATCATCCGGCTCTAGAACGCTGATGTCGCCGGGAAGCGCCCCGGCCCCGTCCTGAACCAGAGTTTCCAATTGCGATGAGCGGCGTCAACGAGATCCGGTCCACCTTCCTCGATTATTTCAAGTCGGCAGGCCATGAGGTCGTCGCCTCGAGCCCGCTCGTGCCGCGCAACGACCCGACGCTGATGTTTGCCAATTCGGGCATGGTGCAGTTCAAAAACGTCTTCACCGGCCAGGAAAAGCGCCCCTATGCCCGCGCCACCACGGCACAGAAATGCGTGCGCGCCGGCGGCAAGCACAATGATCTCGACAATGTCGGCTACACCGCCCGCCACCACACCTTCTTCGAGATGCTGGGGAACTTCTCCTTCGGCGACTATTTCAAGGAACAGGCGATCACTCACGCCTGGACCCTGATCACGCGCGAATTCGGCCTGCCCAAGGAGAAGCTGACCGTCACCGTCTATTCGGAGGACGACGAGGCGCATGCTCTCTGGAAGAAGATCGCCGGGCTCCCGGATTCCCGGATCATCCGCATCCCGACCTCGGATAATTTCTGGCGCATGGGCGACACCGGTCCCTGCGGCCCCTGCTCCGAGATCTTCTACGACCATGGCGACCATATTCCCGGTGGTCCTCCGGGCTCGCCCGACGAGGATGGCGACCGCTTCATCGAGATCTGGAATCTCGTCTTCATGCAGTATGAAGAAGCAGCGGGCGGCATCAGGACCGACCTGCCGCGCCCCTCGATCGACACCGGCATGGGGCTGGAGCGCATCGCGGCTGTGCTCCAGGGCACGCATGACAACTACGCCATCGACCTGTTCGCGGCCCTGATCGGCGCCATCGCCGACCTGACCAACGTCCCCTCCGACGGACCGATGAAGGCGAGCCACCGCGTCATCGCCGACCATCTGCGCTGCTCGGCCTTCCTGATCGCCGACGGCGTGCTGCCCTCGAACGAGGGCCGCGGCTATGTGCTGCGCCGGATCATGCGGCGTGGCATGCGCCATGCCCAGTTGCTCGGCGCCAAGGAGCCGCTGCTCTACAAGCTCGTGCCGGTGCTGACACGCGAGATGGGCCGCGCCTATCCCGAACTGCTGCGCGCCGAGAGCCTGATCTCCGAGACGCTGAAGCTCGAGGAGACGCGGTTCCGCACCACGCTGGCGCGCGGCCTGACGCTGCTCGACGACGCCGCCCGCGACCTGGTCTCCGGCCAGAGCCTGAAGGGCGATGTCGCCTTCACGCTCTACGATACCTATGGCTTCCCGCTCGATTTGACCCAGGACGCTCTGCGCGCGCGTGGCGTCTCGGTCGATACCGAGGGCTTTGACGCGGCGATGCAGCAGCAGAAGGCCAAGGCGCGCGCCGCCTGGGCCGGCACCGGCGAAGCCGCGACCGAAAAGCTCTGGTTCCCGCTGCGCGATCGTGTCGGCGCGACCGAGTTCCTCGGCTATGACACCGAGACCGCCGAGGGCGTGGTCACGGCGCTGATCCGCGACAATGCCGAGGTCGAGAGCCTGAAATCCGGCGAGAGCGGCTTCGTGATCGTCAACCAGACGCCCTTTTACGGCGAATCCGGCGGCCAGATCGGCGACGCCGGCACGATCCGCGCGCCCGGCACCGTCGTCGACGTCTCCGACGTCCAGAAGAAGCTCGGCGATGTCTTCGCTCACGCCGTCACGGTGAAGGAGGGCGAATTGAAGCGCGGCCAGCCGGTCGAGCTCCTCGTCGATCATGAGCGCCGCAGCGCGATCCGCGCCAATCATTCCGCGACCCATCTGCTGCATGAGGCGCTGCGCCTCGTGCTCGGCGACCATGTCGCCCAGAAGGGCTCGCTGGTCTCGCCCGAGCGTCTGCGTTTCGACTTCTCGCATCCCAAGCCGATCTCGGCGGAGGAATTGCGCGAGGTCGAGGAGATCGCCAATGCGATCGTGCTGCGCAACGAGCCGGTGACGACCCGGCTGATGAGCGTCGACGAGGCGACCGCCTCGGGCGCGCGCGCGCTCTTCGGCGAGAAGTACGGCGATGAAGTCCGCGTCGTCTCGATGGGAACGACGGCTGCGGACAAGCCGTTCTCGATCGAGCTCTGCGGCGGCACCCATGCCACCCGCACCGGCGATATCGGCCTCGTCAGCGTCATCGGCGAGAGCGCGGTGGCGGCGGGCGTGCGGCGCCTCGAGGCGATGACCGGAAACCATGCCCGCGCGCATCTGAACTCCGAATCCCGCTTGCTGCAGGGCCTCGCCAGCCTGCTGAAGGTTCCGGCCTCGGAGGCCGGAACCAGGCTTGCCGCCCTGATCGAGGAGCGCCGCAAGCTCGACCGCGACCTGAGCGAAGCGCGCAAGAAGCTCGCCATGGGTGGCGGTGGCGCAGCCGAAGACCCCATCCAGGAAATCGCCGGCGCGAAGCTGCTCGCACGCGCCGTCAGCGGCGTCGAGATGAAGGATCTGAAGAGCCTGGCGGACGAAGCCAAGACGCGCGTCGGTTCCGGCGTCGTCGTCATCGTCGGCGTCGCCGAGGATGGCAAGGCAGGCGTGGTGGTTGGCGTCACCGAGGACATGACTGCCCGTTTCGACGCGGTGGCGCTGGTGCGCGCGGCCTCCGAACAGCTTGGCGGCAAGGGCGGCGGCGGCCGGCGCGACATGGCCCAGGCAGGCGGCCCCGACGGTGACAAGGCGCAGGCTGCGCTCGACGCCGTCGCCGCCGCGATGGGCTGACCCTGTCATGACCGCCGCCGCGTCGTTTGCGACCTGGCGGCGGCAAATTCACCTGTGGATCGACCATGGCGCCGGCGATGATCTCATCGCCACCATGCTCCATCGCGGCCTGGTGGCGCTGATCTGCGCCAATGTCGTGGCGATCGTCCTGGAATCGGTGCCCTCGATCGCCGCCCGGTTCAGCGTCGGCTTCCAGGCTTTCGAATTCGTCTCGCTCCTCATCTTCGCACTCGAATATGCAATCCGGCTCTGGGCCGCCCCGGAGCATGCGCGTTACCGGGGACTGAGCCCGGCCCGGGCGCGCCTCGCCTATGCCGCCTCCGTGCCGGCGGTGATCGATCTGCTGGCGACGCTGCCGCTCCTGTTCGGCCTCATGGGCTTCGGCGAACTCAAGGTCCTGCTGCTGCTCCGGCTGTTGCGCTTCTTCAAGCTCGGACGCTATTCCCCCGGTATGGCCTCGCTCTCGGCCGCGCTCGCCGCGGAGCGCAAGGCGCTTTTCGCCTGCTTCGTCATCCTGATGGGCGTGATGCTGATGGCGGCAAGCGCCATGCATATCGTCGAGCATGAAGCGCAAGCCGAGAAATTCGGCACGATACCCGACGCGATGTGGTGGGCGATCATTACGCTGACCACGGTCGGCTATGGCGACGTCTACCCTGTCACCGCAGCGGGCAAGGCGGTCGCGGCGGTGACGGCAGTGCTCGGTCTCATCATGCTGGCGTTGCCCGTCGGCATCGTGGCGACCGCTTTCGCGCAGGAGATCCATCGACGCGAATTCGTCGTGACCTGGAGCATGATCGCGCGCGTGCCGCTGTTTGGCGGGCTGGACGCCGCCGAGATTGCCGAAGTCATGCAGTTCCTGCGCGCCCAGACGGTCAGGAACGGAGCTGTGGTCATGCATGAAGGCGAGCCCGGCCGGGCGCTCTATTTCATCGCCAGCGGCGAGGTCGAGATCCTGCTGCCGGAGGGCAAGAAGCGATTGGACGAAGGTCATTTCTTCGGAGAGTTGCGGTTCGGCGACATGGCCATTGCGAGCCACTCCCCCTGCCCGAACGCCGCGGTCGCAACCGCGCCGTCAAAACTCCTGGTGCTCGATCCGGTCGATTTCCACGCCCTGACGAAGCGCCACCCCAAGCTCGCCGAGCGCATCAGGGCACTGGCGCAGGCATGATCAGGCTACTGCAGATCGCAGGCGGGCTCCTCATGCTGCTCGCTCCGGCTTTCGCCCTCGCCCAATCCGGCCCGGCCCGGCCGGGCCCAGGCCTCTCGGCGTCGCGCACGATCATGGCGGGCTCGATGCTCGGCGTCGTCGTCAGCAACGCTCCCGGCAAGGCAAGGCTCGCCATCGCGCGGCCCGATGACGCCGCGACGCGCGCCATTATCGTCATTGAATTGTCCGGCCGGCCCTCCGCAAGCCTCCAGACGCCCGGCGATCCCGGCTCCTATGAATTGCGATTGACCCAGGATCGCGACGGCGCACCGGTCATCCTGCTGCGCCAGCCGCTCGTCACGACGCCGGCCAGCGCGACAGTCTCCGCGCCCGCCCGCGTCGCGCGCGGCAATGGCCTGCCCGTGCGTGGCATCGGCCCCAATGGCGAGCAGGATCGCGTCGTCATCGTGCCGAAGGATGCCGCAGCGGACGCTGCAGGCCCCTCATTCTTCCCGGCAGAAAACATCGAGGCGACATTGGAGGCTCCCGAGACGCCGGGCGCCTACGAATTGCGCTATGTCATGCACGCGCCGCTGGCCGAACATCGCATCCTGGCGCGCCAGGAAATCACGGTCGAATAGTACTGACGGCCTTTGGGGCTGAGCGATGGCGTTATTCTCCGCCGTCATGAGCCGATCTCGAAGGCCGTTGGTACAAGCTCTCGCGCCCAGCCCCATCAGGGTTCCTGATCGGGATGCTGGCGCGAACGGTAGCGGGCGATCTCGCCCGGCGGGATCTCATCCTGCGTGCTGGTGCCGGATAGCCGGCAGAGATCGTCGAACCAGGGCATGCGGCCCTCGACGCCATGGGCCAGGGTCGGCGGATAGCCCGCCGGATCGTCGAGACTGCCGGCAGTGACCGAAATCCGGCCGCTGCCGCGATAGCTGAAGCTCAGCGGCGTGCCGCAGGACGAACAGAAGCCGCGCTCGGCCGCCTCGGAGGACGCGAAGATGCTGGGCTGTCCCCTGGTCCAGACCAGATCATCGAGCGCCGAGCCGGCGAAGGCGCCGAAATAACCGCCGACAGCCTTCTGGCACATCCGGCAAAAGCAGATCGAAACCCGGGATGGCGCCCGCTTCAACTGGTAGCGCACGGCGCCGCATTGGCAACCTCCGGTCAGGCTTCGCGCTTCGGCCATGATGCTGCTCCCCACGAAAAAGCCCGGCCAATCTCGCCGGGCTTGAAAGCGGCGACAAGTCGCGCTCACGCGTTTTCGAGCGAAGTGGACACCGGTTCGCGTGAAGAAAACGCGTTTAAGCAAAGAGGTAAGAGCCGCTTCCGATCCAATTGGATCGGGAACGGCTCTAACGCGTGCCTCAGGCGGCCATCGCCTTGCGCAGGTTGTCGCTGACCTTGTCGAGGAAGCCGGTGGTGGAGAGCCACTTCTGCTCCGCGCCGACCAGCAGCGCCAGGTCCTTGGTCATGTCGCCGGCCTCGACCGTGTCGACCGTGACCTTCTCCAGCAAGGTCGCGAACTTGGCGAGCTCGGCATTGCCGTCGAGCTTGGCGCGGTGGGCAAGGCCACGCGTCCAGGCGAAGATCGAGGCGATCGAGTTCGTCGAGGTCTCCTTGCCCTTCTGGTGCTCGCGATAATGGCGCGTCACCGTGCCGTGCGCGGCCTCGGCCTCGACGGTCTTGCCGTCCGGCGTCATCAGCACCGAGGTCATCAGGCCGAGCGAGCCGAAGCCCTGCGCAACGGTGTCGGACTGCACGTCGCCATCATAGTTCTTGCAGGCCCAGACATAACCGCCCGACCACTTCATCGCGGAGGCGACCATGTCGTCGATCAGGCGGTGCTCATAGGTGATGCCGAGCTTGTCGAACTCTGCCTTGAACTCGGCCTGGTAGATCTCCTCGAAGATATCCTTGAAGCGACCATCATAGGTCTTGAGGATGGTGTTCTTGGTCGAGAGATAGACCGGGTATTTGCGGATCAGGCCGTAATTCAGCGAAGCGCGGGCGAAATCCCGGATCGAATCGTCGAGATTGTACATCGCCATGGCGACGCCGGCGTCGGGGGCCTTGAAGACCTCCTTCTCGATCACGGCACCGTCCTCGCCGACGAACTTGATCGACAGCGTGCCCTTGCCGGGGAACTTGAAATCGGTAGCGCGGTACTGATCGCCATAGGCGTGGCGGCCGATGACGATCGGCTGGGTCCAGCCCGGCACGAGGCGCGGCACATTCTTGCAGATGATCGGCTCGCGGAAGATCACGCCGCCGAGGATGTTGCGGATCGTACCGTTGGGCGACTTCCACATCGACTTCAGGTTGAATTCCTTCACGCGGCCTTCATCGGGCGTGATCGTCGCGCATTTCACCGCAACGCCATGCTTCTTGGTGGCGTTGGCGGCGTCGATCGTGACCTGGTCGTCGGTGGCGTCGCGGTTCTCGACCGAGAGATCGTAATAATCCAGCTCGAGGTCGAGATAAGGGAAGATCAGGGTTTCCTTGATCTTCTGCCAGATGATGCGGGTCATCTCATCGCCGTCCATATCGACGACGGGGTTGGCGACCTTGATCTTGCTCATGTGATTTCGACCCCTGATGCTGGCCAGACTGGAACGATTCCGGCCTGCAGCAAGCACGCGGCAGGCGGCTGCGCGCTTCCTAGCGGGTTCGGGGGCAAGGGGGAAGCACGGCTTTTGGGCGAATGCCTCGAAGGCGATGCTGCACCGCCGCAAAAATTGCACGGTCCCGTTCTAGCCTTGCTCGCTGATCGTCATCGCGCAGGGGCGACCACCATGCATCACCACCACCGCAGGCTTCGCCTTGGCCCGCTCGCCTGGATGCGCGCCAGCTTCGCTGGAGCCGTGCTCGTCATGGCAGACGCCGCGCGTGCTCAGGACGGCCTGCCCTACAGCCCCCATATTCCGATCCCCAAGCCGGCGCTCGATTTCGAAGCTCCCGGAGACGCGTTCGACCAGAGCAAGCAGGACGGCGCCAGCGACGCCGACGCCGCTCTCCTCGAGCCCGACCTGAGCGGACTCGCGGCGCAAATCGCCGCATCGAATACTCATGGCCAGGCCCGCGCGCCGATTCCCGTCGACATCATTCGCAAGGGCTTTGCCGCCCGCAGCACCATGGCCGGCGCGTTGCCGGAACGCTCCGTCGGGTTCAAGCTCGGTGCCGATATCTTATCGGTCTCCACCAGGCTGATCGCACCTGGCGGAGATGAGCGCGGTCGCGACGCGCGTATCGACTGGCGGCTCGCCCGCCCGATCGCCAATGCGGGTCCCGGCTTCATCTGGACGATCTCGACGGGCGGAGGCAGCGGCGTCCTCAGTAATCCCGAGCAGAACGCCAAACTGCTCGTCGGCTATCGCCACCAGCTCTTCGAGCACCTGACCATGACCTCGCAATTGAGCATGGGCGGCAATTATGTCTTCGCTCCCGGCGACGGCCCGCACTCGACCCTGGTGCCGGAGGTCAAGCTCTCGGCCGATCTCGCCGCCCTGGCGGACCTGCCCTGGGAGGCCTCCCTCGATGTCGCGCTGGCCCGGCAGATGCCGCTCGTCGCCAGCGATTTCGAGACCCGCGGCACCGCCATGCTGCGCCTGAAATACAGCCTCGATTGACGAGGCCCCGCCCTGCCTTCCAGGAGCTTCCCCCTTTGCGCCGGCCGCTCTAGCTTGGCCTTGCCATGGACAGCTCATCTTCCAAATTCGCCCTCGTCACCGGCGGCACGCGCGGCATCGGCGCAGGAGCCGCACTCGCCCTCGCCCGGGCCGGCTACGAGGTTCTCGCCACCGGACTGACCGCGGAGGAGGTTGCGGTCGCCCCGCCCCATCCCGCGATCCGCCACGCGCAGCTCGACGTCACCAGCGACGCGCAGGTCGCAGGCATCGTCGCCTTGTGCCCGCGCCTCGACGCGCTGGTGAACTGCGCCGGCATGATCCAGCGCAACGGCAAGGAGTTCGAGATCGACGCCTTCCGCCTGACGATCGAGGTCAATCTCAACGGCACCATGCGGATGTGCCTTGCAGTGAAGGACAGGCTGGCGGCGAAGGCTGAGGGCAAAGCGGGCGGCGCGATCGTCAACATCGCCTCGATGCTGACCTTCCACGGCTCGGCCTATGCGCCCGCCTACTCCGCCTCCAAGGGCGCGATCGGCCAGCTCACCAAATCGCTGGCGGCGGCGTGGGCGGCCGACGGTATCCGCGTCAACGCCGTCGCACCGGGCTGGATCGCAACCGAGCTGACGAAACCGCTGGTCGAGGACGCCGCCCGCTCGGCGCCGATCCTGGCGCGCACGCCGATGGGCCGCTGGGGCGAGCCCGGCGATGTCGGCGGCGCGATCGCCTTCCTGCTCTCGGACGCGGCGGCCTTCGTCACGGGCGCGATCCTGCCCGTCGATGGCGGCTATCTGGCGGTCTGAACGCAGACGCCACTAGACGACAAAAACATCAACCGGCGCAATGAGATGCCGGGCTTTGCGGAATCACGTCGGCAACGACTTGAATCAAGATGTCAGAACCGGAGAGACGCCATGAACAAGGTCAGCCCCATTCCCGTCATTGCCTCGGATGCCGAACGCTGGACGCCTTATCGCCATCCCCAGCCCAAGGATTCCCCGCCTGAGCTGATCGTGCCGAACGTCATTCCCAGCGACGAGCGCGTCTGGGTGCCGGTCGACGACAATGTCTGGTTCCGGCCGCTCTGCCTCTCGGTCACGCGCGGCTACTGGATGAACCTGCTGCGCGTGCGCCGTTCCGGCGTGCTCTCGCGCCACCGCCATCCCCAGCCGGTGCATGGCTATGTGCTGAAAGGCCAGTGGCGCTATCTCGAACATGACTGGGTCGCGACGGAAGGCGCCTATGTCTATGAGGCGCCGGGCGAGACCCATACGCTGGTGGTCGATCCCGAGACCGAGGAGATGATCACCATGTTCCAGGTCAATGGCGCGATGATCTATGTCGACCCCGACGGCAAGTGCCTCGGCTATGACGACGTCTTCACCCGCCTCGACAAGTGCCGGGCGCATTATGCGGGCAACGGTCTGGGCGCCGACTACGCCGACCAGTTCATCCGCTGATTGCCGGCGACCCGCCATCGCATCGGCCAGTCGGCGATGAGATGCGGGCGCCTGCCTATCGCAGGCGATGTTCCTGAGATCGTTCCGAGACATCTCTCATGTCTGCGGTGGAACGACCCTTGGGCTCGTCCGGGTGGATGTCTGGAGCGTTTTCGAGCGAAGTGGACTCCGGTTCGCGTGAAGAAAACGCGTTATAACAAGGAGCTGGAGCATTTCCGCGATTCGGAGAAACGCGAAAATGTTCCAGGGTCGGGCAGTGTCGATCATTGGCAGATTGACCTCAGGGTCGCTCCGTTACGAATGGATTCATGTCTGGTGCCTGCTGAAGCGCCAGCGGCTGATCAACATTGGCCTGCTGGAAGACGGAGCGACAGCAAGCCCCGACCACACACATGCCGGTTGCCAGTCTCGCAGTCTGCGATTGTATGAGCGCCTCGTTCAGGAGTATGTGGACGCGGCCCCTGCCAGTGCCTCGCTCGATATCCTCGAGATCGGATGCGGCCGGGGTTTCGGCCTGGAGCATATCGCAAAACGACTATCGCAATCGCGCGTTACCGGTATCGACCTCTCCTATGCGGCAAGCCTCGCCGGACGTCTTTCGGGTCTGAACATCCGGCGTGGACGCTATGAGGCCCTGCCCTTCGCCGACTGCAGCTTTGACGCCATCGTCGCCATCGAGGCCCTGTTATATGGCGGAATCGCCGCGGGCCTGCAGGAGGCGCAGCGAGTGCTGAAGCCCGGCGGCCATCTTCTGCTGGCTCAATTCATGAAAGGCGGCATCGACGAGGTCCGCCACGGCGTCGAGGGCGTTTTGAAAGAACACGGCTTTTCCGTCGTGAGCTTCGTCGACCTCACCGCATCGGCGCGCGGCAGCGTCCTGGCAGGCGAACAGCATCGCCGGCGGCAGGCGCGCCACTTTCCTGCATGGTTGCGGGGGCATTTTGACGAGACCCTCGCCCTGGCCGGGTCGAACCGTTACGAGGGATGGCTGAACGGCCGGTATTGCTACTTCGCCGCGATCGTCCAGGCGCCATAGAACCTCAGGCCGATGCCCCAGCAATCGGTCGCCCCAGGAAGTCTCCGCTGTGCCCCTCGGCGGAAGCCGCCATGCTCTGTCAGGAACGGCCCACAGGACATCGGCCCGAAAAGCGGAGCGCCCCTCGCGGTCTGGGCCGAGGCAGGGTCGAAGAGTCAGATCAAGGAACCGGATCTGACATCTGAACCCATCTCTATCGCCCCAGCTTCGCCAGCTCGACGGCCGCGCGCAGCTCGATATGGGCCAGCACGTCGTCGAGGCGTGGATCGTCGGTGGTTTCGCGTCGCAGCGACAGCGTCGTCTTCAAAGTCTCGAGCTCGGAGATCTGGACACGGCCTGAGAGCAGCGCCGCCTTCAGCTTGTCGAGCCCGTCGAGCAGGTCATGCCCGCGCTTGGCCTGGCGCTTCTTGCGTTCCAGCGGCTCCTCATAGGCCTGTACGGCGATGAGGGTCTCGAGCCCGCTGGTCGAGCTCACGGCCTGTCCGCGCGCCGAGGTCGCGGTTTCCTTGGTTGGAAGCGTGAACGCCGCCCCCCCGCTGCGCCGGGCATTATTGGCCTGGCCGGCATTGGTGACGGGCGCGCGCTGGTCGATCCGGATCATGGCGGCCTCGCGAAATGGTGCCAGAAGACTAGGGCGTTGCGTGGTTAACAACCGGTAAACCACCCGGCAGAAACTGCCGGGCCGGCAGGAAAGGCGGCAAGGATGCGCCGCCCCCGACCATGGCACCAATTCCCAAAACATTGATAAACAAAGGCTTTCGATTTGGACCCAACTGGCACGGGGATCGCAGGGCATCAGCGCCATCCCTGCCCTCTTGCCGGTGCATTCATGTTTCGCCTGCCAGCCCTCCACACCCTGCTGACACCCGTCGCGGCCCTGCTCGCGCTCGGCCTCGTCATGGCGGCCGGGCCGGCGCAGGCGCTCTCCCGCATCAAGGACCTCGCCTCCGTCGAGGGCGTCCGCACCAACCAGATTCTGGGCTACGGCATCGTCGTCGGCCTCAACGGCACCGGCGACACGCTGAACAACGCCCCCTTCACCAAGCAGTCGCTCACCGCGATGCTGGAGCGGCTCGGCGTCAATACGCGCGGCGCCAATATGCGCACCGCCAACGTCGCCGCCGTGATGGTGACCGCCAACCTGCCGCCCTTCGCCACGCAAGGCACGCGACTCGACATCACGGTCTCTGCGCTGGGCGACGCCAAGTCGCTGCAGGGCGGCACGCTGCTGGCAACGCCGCTGCTCGGCGCCGATGGCGAGGTCTATGCGGTCTCGCAAGGGCCGGTCGCGATCGCCGGCTTCTCGGCCGAGGGCGAGGCAAGCAAGATCACCCGCGGCGTGCCGACCGTCGGGCGCATCGCCAATGGCGGCCTGGTCGAGCGCGAAATCGACTTCGCGCTGAACAAGCTCAAGACGCTGCGGCTCTCGCTGCGCAATCCCGATCTGACGACGGCGCGCCGGGTGGCCGCCGCCATCAACGACTTCCTCGGCGGCGATGCGGCCGAGCCCACCGACCCCTCGACCATCGTGCTCCAGATCCCGCCGCGCTTCCAAGGCAACATGATCCGGATGCTCACCGATATCGAGCAGCTCAAGATCGAGCCCGACCAGCTCGCCCGCATCGTCATCGACGAACGCTCCGGCATCATCGTCATGGGCAAGGATGTCCGCGTCTCCACCGTCGCCGTGGCGCAGGGCAACCTGACGGTCACGATCAGCGAGCAGCCGCAGGTCAGCCAGCCCGCCCCGCTCAGCCGCGGCGAGACCACGGTGGTGCCGCGGTCCAACGTCAAGGTCGACACCGAAGGCGGCAACAAGCTGGCGCTCGTCCGCGAGAGCGTGACGCTGGCCGAGCTCGTCGACGGCCTCAATGCGCTCGGCATCGGCCCGCGCGACCTGATCTCCATTCTCCAGGCCATCAAGGCGGCCGGCGCCCTCCAGGCAGAAATCGAGGTGATGTGATGACTGCTGCTCTTGCAATCCCCGCCGCAAAGCTGGCTCTGAGCACGGCCGGCAGCGTTCTCGACAGCGTCAAGAACGCGCTCGACCCCGCCAAGGCCAAGGCCAAGAAGCAGGCCGACGACTTCGAGACCGTCTTCCTCGAACAGACCACCGAGCGCCTCCTCGCCACCCCCGAAGGCAGCGAAGGGCCGCTCGGCGAAAACGGCACCGGCGGCGGCATCTACAAGTCGATGCTGAGCCAGCAATACGCCAAGCAGCTGCAGAAGGCCGGCGGCGTCGGCCTGTCCGACCAGATCATGCGCGACCTGCTCAAGGTCCAAGAGCAAAGCAGCACACAGAGCAGCGGAGCGACGCATGTCGGTGGCTAAGCGCATCCTCGACGAGCGTCCGCGCATCTCGACGCCACTCGAAGCCCGCGCTCTGATCGAGGCCGTGCTCGAGGCGCTCAGCGCCTTGTCTCATCTCGTCGGCGAGGAAACCGAACTCGTCCGCGCCGGGCGCCTGCCCGAGGCGATGACGCGCGAGCCGCGCAAGGCCGAGCTTGCCGGCATCTATATGCGCGGCGTCGAGCAGGTGAAGCTCAACGCGGTCGCACTGGCGCGGTTCGCCCCCGACCAGGTCACGCGGCTCAAGCTCGCCCATGTCGGCTTCCAGGCGCTCATCGACATCAACCAGCTCGTCCTGGCTACGGCTCGCGCCGTCTCGGAATCGATCGTGCGCGATCTCGCGAGCGATGCCGGCAAGCCCTCGCGCGCCGCCGGCTACGGCCCGGCCTCCACGGTTGGCGCCGGCGCCTTCGCGCGCCCCAATGCCGGGCCTTTGGTGATTTCGCGGCGGCTCTGAAGCGGCTGCCACGTAAACCATCAATTTTTACCTAATTCCCTAACGTCAGATTCAAGCTTAGCTGCAATAGTCCGCAGCTGGCGCGGCATGTCCCGCGCCAGACTTGCTACGGGACACGGCGCATCGGCGCCGTGATATACTCCAGAAGGAGTGAAGCTATGGATCTTGGCAACGCACCGAGGGTAACGGGAGTAGCCGGCGTCACCATCGTTCCGCGCTCCGACGTCGTCGCGGCCAGAGGCAGCGTCACGGTCGAGCTGCCGCCGGAGCAGACAGTCCAGTCGGCGGGCGAGGCCGTCCGGATCGAGATTCGCACGCAGGATCGCAGGGCCCAGACCAGCGCCGACCGCAGCACGGCCAGCCGCCAAAGCGAGCAGACGCCGCAAGACGTGATCGAGAGCCGCCTCTATATCGAGCCGCTGACGCGCAGCCTTGTCCTGCAGAAGAAGGACACGCAGACGGGCGAGACGACGGAGCAGGTGCCCGATGAAGCGACGCTCAAGTTGCGCGTCTATAATCGCCAGCTCGCCGAGCTTGCCCGCGAGGCCAGCGAGGCTGCGGCGCACACCGTCGAACGCACCGCCTGACCAGAGCGCCCCGAACGAGCCCGCTTTGAACCGCCCGCCTCCAAGCGGGCGGTTTTCGTTTGGGCCTGACCGACGGGCCTCGAGTCACCCTGCAACGGAATTGACGCCTCGTTAACTACGCCCAGCCTTCAGCGCCATCCTGCAAAATTCGACGGCAGAAATTTACCGCTTGTTACGAGCTGGCGGACGAGTGTCCCGGTGTCGCGGCCAGAACGATCGCGACGCCAGAAGGCATCATCCCAGAAGGGTTTACTATTATGGCCGTTACACTTTCCGCCGGCGTCCGCAGCGCTGTCTCCTCCCTCTCCTCCGTTCAGTCGCAGGCCACCGCGATCCAGAGCCGCCTTGCCACTGGCAAGAAGGTCAACTCGGCCATCGACAGCCCGGTGAACTACTTCACCGCCGCTTCGCTGAACGAGCGTTCGAGCCAGCTCACCGGCCTGCTCGACGGCATCTCGAACGGCATCCAGACCATTCAGTCCGCCTCCAAGGGCATCGATGCCATCACCAAGCTGGTGTCCTCGCTCCAGTCGACGGTGAAGCAGGCCCAGGCCGACGCGGCTCAGAACCGCCCGACCAAAGCCGGCACGACTCTCGCCACCGCCGCTGAAGCGGCTGTGACCAGCAAGAGCCTCAAGGACATTGCTCTCGACAAGCGTATCGTTAACGTTGCCGGCGGCACCGCTGGCGCTGATGCCGCCACCGCCACCAGTTCGGGTGACCTCGGTATCGCGTCCGGTGCGGACGGCACCAAGCTCGCCATCTCAGTTAAGTCCGGCTCGACGACGTACACCGCGTCCTTCGACGGGGCCACGACGACCGTTCGCGATGTCGTCAATGAGATCAACAAGTCGGGTGTTGCCACTGCCTTCGTCGATGAGAAGGGCCAGCTCAACGTCAAGGGCAATGGTTCGGACGATGTCGAGTTCGGCCTCGGCACCGCGACCGTTACAGCTGCCGTCCCGGGCAGCCCAACGGCGGCGGAAATCGCAACGGCCAACGCTGCCGCGGTCACCGCAGCTGGAACTGGCGGCAGCAACACTGCGATCGGGTTCGTTGCGACTGATGCCACTGCAGCCGGAGCGATCAAGGGCCAGAGCATCACCTCGGCCGTCCGCTCCAACCTCATCCAGCAGTACAACGACCTGCGCGACCAGATCGATCAGCTCGCCAAGGACTCCGGCTATAACGGCGTCAACCTGCTGCAGGGTGACAAGGTCTCGATCGTCTTCAACGAGAAGACCGGCAAGAACCAGTCCAAGCTGGACATCCAGGGCTCGACGCTCAGCGCCGACAATCTCGGCATCTCCCAGGCTACCAACACGCAGCTCGCAGGCTTCAGCAACTTCCAGAACGACTCCGATCTGGATGCCGCCACCAAGTCGCTGACCGGCGCCCTGACCTCGCTGAAGTCGATCTCCTCCTCGCTCGGCGCAAACCTCTCGGTCGCGCAGACCCGGCAGGACTTCACCAAGGATCTCTCCAGTGTCCTGACGCAGGGCGCCGACAACCTGGTCGCCGCCGACGGCAACCAGGAAGCCGCCAACCTGCTCGCCTTGCAGACCCGCCAGCAGCTCTCGCAGACGGCCCTGTCGCTCTCGAACCAGTCCGACCAGGCCATCCTGCGCCTGTTCTGATCCTTCGTCCGCAGAAGCGGGCTTGCCCACAGAATGTGGGCCGAAGACAAAAAGGCGGCGGAGCGCAAGCTCCGCCGCCTTTTCGCATTCGTATCAGCGCGCTCGCCTCCGCGGGCATAGAGGAGCGTTAACCATTTTTTATCCTTAACAAGGAATTATCGGCCCAGATCAAATCGAACGAGCGCGGATTCGCGTTTCAGGGGACCGAAGATGGCCGGACCAATTCTTTCGAGCGGCGTTCGCAACAACCTGCTGACCTTGCAGCAGACCACCGCCCAGCAGAACGTCATCCAGAACCGCCTTGCCACCGGCAAGAAGGTCAATTCGGCCATCGACAATCCGGTGAACTACTTCACCTCGGCGTCCCTCAACGATCGGTCGAGCCAGCTCACCGGCCTGCTCGACGGCATCTCGAACGGCATCCAGACCATTCAGGCCGCCTCCAAGGGCATCGACGGCATCACCAAACTGGTGTCCTCGCTCCAGTCGACGGTGAAGCAGGCCCAGGCCGACGCGGCCCAGAATCGTCCGACCAAGGCCGGTACGGCGCTCTCCACCGCGGCTGAGGCGGCTGTAACCAGCAAGAGCCTCAAGGACATTGCTCTCGACAAGCGTATCGTTAACGTTGCCGGCGGCACCGCTGGCGCAGATGCTGCGACCGCCACCAGTTCGGGTGACCTCGGTGTCGCGTCTGGTGCGGACGGCACCAAGCTCGCCATCTCAATTAAGTCCGGCTCGACGACGTACACCGCGTCCTTCGACGGGGCCACGACGACCGTTCGCGATGTCGTCAATGAGATCAACAAGTCGGGTGTTGCCACTGCCTTCGTCGATGAGAAGGGCCAGCTCAACGTCAAGGGCAATGGTTCGGACGATGTCGAGTTCGGCCTCGGCACCGCGACCGTTACAGCTGCCGTCCCGGGCAGCCCAACGGCGGCGGAAATCGCAACGGCCAACGCTGCCGCGGTCACCGCAGCTGGAACTGGCGGCAGCAACACTGCGATCGGGTTCGTTGCGACTGATGCCACTGCAGCCGGAGCGATCAAGGGCCAGAGCATCACCTCGGCCGTCCGCTCGA